>JAUILZ010000038.1 GCA_030432755.1 Gammaproteobacteria bacterium
CGGCACTGCAACACTTTCCCGCCCCTTTTCCAAAACATGTCCCCAACACGCTGAATCGGCGCAAACTGACGCCAGCCGGGGCTTCCCGCGACTACCCGAAAATTATTCCGGACAGTAGTGAGCGAAGGCTGGCGTCCATGCTTCAAGGGGATGCTGGAGCCGTATCGTGCTGTGCGTCCGGGTAAGCCAGAATCTCTCTTGGCGAAATGACTTCTGTCATCCCTCCGTCTTCACAAACGGGTTCTCGTAGAAGATGTAACTGGTTGAATAGTCGCTGAATTCGAAGTATACCTTCCTCTCGTCGGCATCCACCTGGAAGTTCTGGTTCAGGTCGAGGACGCCGTAGCCGAAGCGATACGGGCGCGGCTCGCTGCCCTGGGTCGCCACCGCGGTGGAGAGCTTGTCGATGCGGATGAAACGGTTGACCAGGCGCTCGCCGGCGTAGACGTCCAGCACGCCGTTGGTGCCCGTCCAGTTCTGCACCGCGCGGCCGAACTTGTTCTGGGTTTCCTGGGTGCAGCCCGCCATCGCCATGGACAGCAGGAGGAAATACAGCAGTCGATTCATCGGTGATCCCGTGATGTTCCTGGCGGGCATTGTAATCCCGGCTCCCTTCGCCGGAAACCTTGTCATCCTGCGCTCCGCCGTCCCGGATGACACCAATGTCCGATGTGTTCAACACCCGGATATTCAGTAAAATCAGGCGCCTTTACCTCCCTCGCAGAGGCCCAAGTTGCTGGAATCCTACGAACAACACGTCGCCGAGCGCGCCGCGCTCGGCATCGTCCCGAAGCCGCTGGACGCGGAACAGACCGCCGCCCTGGTGGAACTCCTCAAGTCCCCGCCCTCGGGCCGGGAAGAACAGTTGCTGGACCTGGTCCGCAACCGCGTTCCCGCCGGGGTCGACCAGGCCGCCTACGTCAAGGCCGCCTTTCTCGCCGCCATCATGCGCGGCGAGGCGGAGTCGTCCCTGATCGATCGCGAACTCGCGGTGGTCATGCTGGGCGAGATGCACGGTGGCTACAACATCGCGCCGCTGGTCGAAGCGCTCGACGACGACGCGCTGGCGGACGAATCGGCCGCTGCCCTGTCGCGCACCCTGCTGATGTTCGACGCCTTCTACGACGTCAAGGAAAAGGCGGATGCCGGCAATACCCATGCAAAGAAAGTGATCCAGTCCTGGGCGGACGCCGAGTGGTTCCTCGAGGCGCCCGCGGTGGCCGAGAAGATCACCGTCACCGTGTTCAAGGTGCCGGGCGAGACCAATACCGACGACCTGTCGCCGGCGCCGGATGCCTGGTCACGCCCCGACATTCCCCTGCACGCGCTGGCGATGCTGAAAAACCCGCGCGAGGGACTCACCGACAAGCCGCTGGAAAAACTGGCGGAGCTGAAGGAACTGGGCCACCCGGTCGCCTACGTCGGCGACGTGGTGGGTACGGGCTCCTCGCGCAAGAGCGCCACCAACTCCGTGCTCTGGTATACCGGCGAGGACATCCCCGGCATTCCCAACAAGCGCGAGGGCGGCTATTGCTTCGGCGGGAAGATCGCGCCGATCTTCTTCAATACCATGGAGGATTCCGGCGCGCTGCCCATCGAGTTCGATGTCAGCGAGCTGGAGATGGGCGACGTGATCGACGTCTATCCCTACGAGGGCAAGGTCTGCCGCGAGGGCAGTGACGAAGTCCTTAGCACCTTCGAGCTCAAGACCGGGGTGCTGCTGGACGAGGTGCGCGCGGGCGGCCGGATCAACCTGATCATCGGCCGCGGCCTCACCGCGCGTGCGAGGGAGGCCCTGGGCCTGCCGCCGAGCGAGGTGTTCCGCAAACCCGAGCCGCCTGCCGACAGCAAGGGTGGATTTACCCTGGCGCAGAAAATGGTGGGCCAGGCCTGCGGCCTGCCCGGAGTGCGCCCGGGGCAGTACTGCGAGCCGAAGATGACCACCGTGGGCTCCCAGGACACCACCGGCCCGATGACCCGGGACGAACTCAAGGACCTCGCCTGCCTGGGCTTCCAGGCGGACCTCGTGATGCAGTCGTTCTGTCACACCTCGGCGTATCCGAAGCCGGTGGACGTGGAAACCCATCACTCGCTGCCGGACTTCATGATGGATCGCGGCGGCATCTCGCTGCGTCCGGGCGACGGCATCATCCATTCCTGGATGAATCGTATGCTGCTGCCCGACACCGTGGGCACCGGCGGCGATTCCCATACCCGCTTCCCCATCGGCATTTCGTTTCCCGCGGGCTCGGGCCTGGTGGCCTTTGCCGCCGCAACGGGAGTGATGCCCCTCGACATGCCGGAATCGGTGCTGGTGCGTTTTACCGGCACTATGCAGCCTGGAATCACCCTGCGTGACCTGGTGCACGCGATCCCGTACACCGCGATCCAGAAGGGTCTCCTGACGGTGGACAAAAAGGGCAAGAAGAACGTCTTCTCCGGCCGCGTGCTGGAGATCGAGGGACTGCCGGATCTCAAGATCGAGCAGGCCTTCGAGCTGGCGGACGCCTCCGCCGAGCGCTCCGCCTCGGGCTGCACCATCAAGCTCGACAGGGCGCCGATCATCGAGTACATCACCTCCAATATCGTCATGCTGCGCTGGATGATCAGCGAGGGCTACGGCGACGTGCGCACCATCGAGCGGCGCATCGCGGCGATGGAGGCCTGGCTTGAGAACCCGGAACTGCTGGAAGCCGACGCGGACGCGCAATATGCCGAGGTGATCGAGATCAACCTCGACGAGATCACCGAGCCGATCCTGTGCGCGCCCAACGACCCGGACGACGCGCGCCTGCTGTCCGAGGTCGCGGGGGATTCCGTGGACGAGGTGTTCATCGGCTCCTGCATGACCAACATCGGTCATTTCCGCGCCGCCGGCAAGCTGCTCGACAAGATGGGCAAGGTCATCCCCACGCGCATGTGGGTCGTGCCGCCCACCAAGATGGACCAGGCGCAGCTGGTGGAAGAGGGCTGGTACGCGGTCTACGCCAAGGCCGGCGCGCGCACCGAGCCGCCGGGCTGTTCCCTCTGCATGGGCAACCAGGCGCGGGTGGCGGACAACGCCACCGTGGTATCCACCTCGACGCGCAACTTCCCCAACCGTCTTGGCAAGGGCGCCAACGTCTACCTCGCCTCCTCGGAACTGTCCGCGGTTGCGGCGGTGCTGGGGCGTCTGCCCACGGTGGCGGAGTACATGGATGTCGCGGCGGAACTCAACACCATGGCCGCCGAGGTCTACCGCTACCTCAACTTCAACGAGATCGCCCACTACCAGGAGGCGGCGAACAGCGTCATCCCGGAGCAGAGCCTCGCGGGCTGAAGGCGGGCAGTACCAGTGGGCGGACCCGGGCGGTCCGCCCCGAATCCTCTCCGTGATCTTGCCGCTTTCCCCGGCGGCTTGCCGCTATAATACGCCCGCCTCCGGGACGCCCCGGCCGCCCCCTTTCCTGGAATTTCTTGAAACCCGTCTATTACCCTGCCGCCGACTTCGGTTTTGACCGGAGCCGGGTCAGCGCGGCCGCGCTGGACGTGGCCCAGGGACTGCAGGACGCGGGATACGACGGCTACCTGGTGGGCGGCTGCGTTCGCGACCTCCTGCTCGGCATGACGCCCAAGGACTTCGACGTCACCACCAATGCCACCCCCGAGCAGGTGCGCAAGGTGTTCCGGCGCGCGCGCATCATCGGCCGCCGCTTTCGCCTGGTCCATGTTCGCTACGGGCGCGAGGTGATCGAGGTGGCGACCTATCGCGCAGCGCCCCAGGGGGCGAAAAAGAACGGCTGGCTGCCCTGGAACGGGCGCGGCAAGAAGAGTGGCTCTGGGCCGCGGACCACCGAGGACGGGCGCCTGCTGGACGACAACGTCTATGGCACGCTGGAGGACGATGCGCTGCGCCGTGATTTCACCATCAATGCGCTCTACTACGATCCGGTCGAGGAGCAGCTTGTCGATTTCCTCGGCGGCGTGCGCGACATCGATGCGCGCTGCATACGCCTGATCGGCAAGCCCGCCGAACGTTTCGCCGAGGACCCGGTGCGCATGCTCCGGGTGCTCAGGTTCAAGGCCAAGCTCGATCTCGAGCCCGAACGTGGCCTGATGAAGGCGGTGCACAAACAACGCGAATTGCTGGCCGGGGTGCCCTCCGCGCGTCTCTTTGACGAGGTGCTCAAGCTGTTCCACCATGCCCATGGGGTGGCCAGTTGGCGCGAGCTGCGCGAGAACGGATTTTCAGCGATCCTGTTTCCCCGGACCGAGGCCTGCCTGGAAGGACCCGATGGCGAGACCATGGAATCGATGATCGTGAGCGCGCTCGAGAACACCGACCGCCGCATCAGCCAGGACAAGCCGGTGATCCCGGCATATCTCTTCGCGGTGCTCCTGTGGCGGCCGTTCCAGGACCGCCTGGGCGTGTCTGGAGACGAGATCGTCCACAACGAACGCATCTGGCAGGCCGGCGACGCGGTGTTCGCCGAGCAGTGCCGCCAGGTGGCGGTCCCGCGACGGGTTTCCAGCCCGGCGATCGAGATCTGGCACATGCAGTTCAATCTCGAGCGCCGCCGGCCCAAGAGCATCGAGCCCCTGCTGGCAAGCAAGCGCTTTCGCGCCGCCTACGACTTTCTCGCGCTGCGCGCCAGCATCGGCGAGGTGCCCCAGGAAACCGTGGACTGGTGGACCCGGATCCAGGACCTGGATGCCGATGGCCGGCGGCAAATGGTGCAGCAGATGAGTGGCGGTGGTGGCAATGAGGGGGGTGGACCCAAACGACGCCGGCGTCGGCCGCGACGCCGCCCCCGGGGCGCGCGTCCAGCGGCGGATCGCGGGGCGGGCTGATGGCCCAGTTTTTCCAGATCCATCCCCAGAATCCGCAATTGCGCCTGATCCGTCAGTCGGTACAGATTCTGCGCCAGGGTGGAGTTATCGCCTATCCCACCGATTCCAGCTACGCCCTGGGCTGCGCCATCGGCAACAAGGAGGCAATGGACCGTATTCGCCGGATCCGCCGGGTGGATGACGATCACAACTTCACCCTGGTCTGCCGCGACCTGTCCGAGGTCGCGGTCTACGCGCGCATCGACAACGAGACCTACCGCCTGCTCAAGCGCTTTACTCCCGGTCCCTACACCTTTATTCTCCCCGCCACCCGCGAGGTGCCGCGGCGCCTGCAGCACCCCAGGCGGCGTACCATCGGTCTGCGGGTGCCGGATTTTCCCATCGTCTCCGCGCTGCTCGCTGAGCTCGACGAGCCACTCATGAGTTCGACCCTGATCCTCCCGGACGCCGACCTGCCGATGAACGACGCCGAGGAGATTCGCGAGACCCTGGAGCACGTGGTCGACATGGTCATCGACGGTGGCCCCTGTGACATCGCTCCCACGACGGTGGTGGATCTCACCGGCGGGGTGCCGGAAATCCTGCGCCAGGGCAAGGGCGAAGCGGTTGCCTTTGCCTGAAGCCACGGATATGTCTTCCTGCGCTCCTGGTTATCGGCCAGCAGACCATTCGCATTCACGAACACCGGTATGAACGAGAGCATCGATACCAACACGGATAACCGGCGTGTACTGTCCGGCATGCGTCCCACGGGCAAACTCCATCTCGGCCATTACCACGGTGTGCTCAAGAACTGGGTGCGGATGCAGGAAGACTACGAATGCTTCTTCTTCATCGCCGACTGGCATGCGCTGACGACGCATTACGATGCTCCCGAGACGATGAACGAACATGTCTGGGACATGGTCATCGACTGGCTCGCCGCCGGGGTGGATCCGGAAAAGGCCACGTTGTTCATCCAGTCTCACGTGCCGGAGCATGCCGAGCTGCACCTGTTGCTGTCGATGGTGACGCCCCTCGGCTGGCTCGAGCGCGTGCCGAGTTTCAAGGACCAGCAGGAGAAGCTGCGGGAGAAAGACCTCGCAACCTACGGATTTCTCGGCTATCCACTGCTACAGTCGGCAGATATTCTGATCTATCGCGCGGCCCATGTGCCGGTGGGCGAGGACCAGGTGCCGCATGTCGAGCTCACGCGAGAGATCGCGCGCCGCTTCAACCATTTCTTCGGTCGCGGCAGCGAGTTCGAGGAGCGCATGGACGCCGCTATCCGGCAGATGGGCAAGAAGGCGTCGAAGACCTATCGCAGATTGCGTCAGCAGTTCACCGAGCAGGGTGATCGCGACGCCCTGGAGGAGGCGCGCACCCTGCTCCGGGAGCAGCAGAACCTGAGCCGGGAGCAGCGCGAGGGCCTGCTAGGCCATCTCGAGGGACGCGGCGTCACGCTACTGCCGGAGCCCGCGGCGCTCCTCACGGAGGCGGCGAAGATGCCCGGCCTGGACGGGCAGAAGATGTCGAAGTCCTACGGCAACACCATTTTCCTCCGCGACGACCCGAAGCGCGTGGAGCAGGCGATCCGGGTGATGCCCACCGATCCCGCGCGGGTGCGCAAGACGGATCCCGGCGAGCCGGAAAAGTGCCCGGTGTGGTCGCTGCACAAGGTTTACAGCGATGCCGAAACCCGCGCATGGGTGGAAGATGGCTGCCGGCGAGCGGCCTTCGGTTGTCTCGACTGCAAGCAACCGCTGATCAACGCGGTGCTTGCGGAACAGGAGGTCATTCTCGATCGCGCCCGGCCCTACGAGTCGAGTCCCGACCTGGTGCGCGAGGTGATCGCCGCCGGAGACAAACACGCACGCGAAGTCGCCAGCGAAACCATGACAATTGTGCGAGAATCCGTCGGTACGATCTATCGATAGCAGAGTGCACCAGCAGCCACCAGGGATCGCCCGATGAGCAGCCCCGGAGACGCGTCCGGCAAGCCCGTTCCGACGCACGAAACCGCGGAAGGGACACCAGTCCCCGACGCGGAAGTTTCTGACTCTGGAAATTCTGAAAAGGACATCCCTGACAACGGCGGCATTCTCGTCAATGGCCGCCCGCTGGAGAAGCTGCCGGACGACCTCTTCATTCCCCCGGAGGCGCTGGAGATCTTTCTCGAGACCTTCCAGGGACCGCTCGATCTCCTGCTCTACCTGATCCGCAAGCAGAACCTCGATATCCTCGATATCCCGGTGGCGCTGATCACCCGACAGTACATGGAGTACGTCGAGCTCATGCGCCAGTTCCGCCTCGACCTGGCGTCGGAATACCTGGTGATGGCCGCCACGCTCGCCGAGATCAAGTCGCGCATGTTGCTGCCGCGGCCGAACGACGCGGAGGAGGGCGACGAGGAGGATCCGCGTGCCGCCCTGATCCGCCGCCTGCAGGAATACGAGCGCTTCAGCCAGGCGGCGAGGGAAATGGGCGATCGTCCCCGGCTGGAGCGGGAACTCTACCTCGTGAACGCGGAGTTCGAGGACCCGTCACCTGCGCCGGTGGAGGCGCGGGCGAGCCTGTCGGACCTGGTGGTGGCCTTTCGCGCGGTGCTCGAACGCTCCGAACTCAACCAGCACTACGGCGTCGGCCACGAGTTGCTCAGCGTGCGCGAAAAGATGACCAGCATCCTCGACCGGGTGCAGCAGGGCGGGTTCCTGCGCTTCGAGGAACTGTTCGACCCGGCAGAGGGCCGCCTCGGCCTCGTGGTCTGTTTCATGGCGATCCTCGAACTGTGCCGCGACCACATGCTGGTGGTGGTGCAGAACGAGTCGTTCGCGCCGATCCATTTGAAACGGGTGGAAGCGTGACGCGGCCTGCCGCGGCGCATCGGACGCCCATTGAGGAAACCAGTTGTAACCATGACCGATGACCTGAAAAACATTGTCGAGGCCGTGCTCCTGGCGGCGGATGGTCCGGTGGGCGTGTCGAAGATACAGGCGCTGTTCGACGACAATGCGCGCCCGGAGGCGGAACGCGTGCACGCGGCGATCGACGCGCTGGCGGCGGACTGCGCGGATCGCGGGGTGGAACTGAAGAAGATCGGCAGCGGCTATCGCTACCAGACGCGGGAAAAATACGCCGACTACCTGCGCAAGCTGTACGCCACGCGCCCGCCGAAGCTCTCGCGCGCCTTGCTCGAGACCCTGGCCATCATCGCCTATCGCCAGCCCGTCAGCCGCGGCGACATCGAGGAGATTCGTGGCGTGGCGGTCAGCGCCGATCTCCTCCAGCGCCTGGTTGAACGCGACTGGGTGAAGCAGGTGGGGGTGCGTGACGTGCCCGGCCGGCCGGCGCTGTTCGGCACCACGCCGGAATTCCTGTCCTATTTCAATCTCTCCTCGCTGCGTGACCTGCCGGATCTCGCCGAGCAGCGAGATCTCATGGACATTGCCGGGGAAATGGAAACGCCACTTCCCGAGGAGGTGCTGGCGGCATTGCAGGGCGCCGTCGAGGGCGCGGAGGATGAGGAAGCCGCAGAAGCCGCAGAAGCCGCAGAAGCTGGTTCGGCCGATGGGAACAGCGAAGATGACATTGACGATGTGGATTCCGGCGTGGTCACCATCGCCGAAGATGCGGATGCGCAGGTAACCGCGGCAGGGGAGCAGGATGCGGAAGACGAAGAGGTCGAGGAGTTCGGAGAACTCGATGAAAACGATGATGACGAGGAAGAGATACTGCCCGCGGAAGATGCCGTGGCGATGAAACTCTCCGGCAGATGACGCGCCGCAGGTCGCCCGCCGGGCGCGGGGGCGGACCCGGCAGGAAAAACCCCACCGGCGGCAGCCGGTCCGCGGCCAGGCCTTCGACCAGCAAGGGCGGCGGCGCGCCCCCTGGCGTTCGCCTGCAGAAATACCTCTCCGATCTCGGCCTCGGCTCGCGCCGCGGTATCGAGCAGTGGATCGCGGAAGGCCGCGTGCGTGTCAATGGTCGTCCCGCGGAACTCGGCCAGCGAGTGGTCGATGGCGCCCGAATCACCGTCGATGGCCGCCCGGTACAGCGACGCCAGGGCAGTGTCCGCAACACGCGCGTACTCGTTTACAACAAGCCGGAAGGGGAAATTTGCACGCGCGACGATCCCGCCGACCGGCCCACGGTATTTCGCCACCTGCCACGTCTGAAAGGCGCACGCTGGGTGGCGGTGGGGCGCCTCGACATCAATACCCGGGGGCTTCTGCTGTTCACCAGCAACGGTGACCTGGCGAACCGGCTGATGCTCCCTGAAACCGGGCTCGAGCGCGAATACCTTTGCCGGGTGTTCGGCGATGTCAGCCCGGCGGCGATCGAGACCCTGCTTGCCGGGGTGGATCTTGGCGGTGAGACGGTGGCCTTTCGCGAGATCCAGCGACAGCGTGGCGAGGGTCGCAATACCTGGTACCGGGTGGTGGTGACCGAGGGCCGCTACCGCGAGGTCAGGCGTCTCTGGGAAGCGGTGGATTGCCGCGTGAGCCGGCTGGTGCGGGTGCGTTACGGGCCGGTGAAGCTGGCACGCAGCCTGCGCCAGGGTGAATGGACCGAACTCAGCGCGATGGACGTCAGCGCGCTGTGCGCCGCTGCCGGACTGGACGCGGGCGATGCGGGTGGCGGCCGCGCGCGCAAGGGAACGAAACCGCGGCGTCAGCCACGACGCGGCGGGTCCCGGCGGTGAAGATCTCCATTGTCACGGTGGTGCGGAACAGTGCCGCGACCCTGGCCGAAACCATCGACTCGGTCAGCGCCCAGAGCCACACCGACCGCGAACACCTGGTGGTGGACGGCGGCTCCACGGATGGCACGCTGGAAGTCATTCGCTCGCGCGAGCACGCCATCACCGAATGGATATCGGAGCGTGACCGCGGCATCTACGACGCGATGAACCGCGGCATTGCACGCGCCACCGGGGAGGTCGTGGGCCTGCTCAACGCCGACGACGTGTATGCTCATCCGGGCGTTCTGGCGCGGGTAGCTGAAGTGTTCGAAGATCCGGCCGTCGATGCCTGCCACGGGGACCTGGTCTACGTCGACCAGCACGATACCGGCAAGGTGCGGCGCTACTGGCGCTCGCGGGAGTATGAACCGGGGTTGTTTGAACGCGGCTGGATGCCGGCGCATCCGACGTTCTACGTTCGCCGCGCGGTGTATCGGCGGCTCGGACTCTATAACCTGAGGCTTAAGTACCAGGCGGATTTCGAACTCACCGCGCGCTACATGGCAATGCACGGTATTCGCACGCGGCATATCCCGGAGATCCTGGTGCGCATGCGAACGGGGGGGACCACCAACCGCTCCATCGGCAATATCCTGCGGGGAAACCGCGAATCCTATGCCGCGATGAAACGCCTGGGGCTCGCGGTAACGCCGCTGTACTTCGTCACCAAGTTCGCGATGCGGCTGCCGCAGTTTTTCCGGAGTCCCGCGCCAGGGGTGGATGCAGCCGGTGGCGACAGGGCAGGGAGCATATAGTCCCCCCGGCTGTCATGAAGGCGCCGCCGGTTCCGGATCATCGGTCGGCGGCGGAGAATCAGGCGGAGAGGGCGCGCAGGCGGGTGTTGAGGCGACGCTTCAGGCGCGCGGCGCGATTGGCGTGATGCAGGCCCTTGCTCGCCGCCCGGTCGATATGGGCAGCGGTTTCGCGGAAGGCCGCGTTGGCCTCGTCGGCGTTGTTGTCGTTGATCAGCTTGAGCAGCTTCTTGATCGACGTGCGCAGCGAAGAACGCTGGCTCATGTTGCGATTGCGCCGCTTGACGTTCTGGCGCGCGCGCTTACGTGCTTGTGGTGAGTTAGCCAAGATCCAGTACCCTGAAAATGTTTGATCATCCGGCGATGCCGGCGCCACGGGACGTTGCTGGCTGGATCCGGGGATTCCCGGGACCATTCGGCGCGAATATAATGCGCCGCCCTGCATCCGCTTGGGCCGGTACCCCCCGCGCCGGATTCCGCCGGCGGGCAGGGCCCCGCGGATCCGGCCCGCCAGGGGCCGCAAAAGACGCCGGAATATCGTCAATTTCGGTCCGAAAGTCAAGTAGGATTCAGCCCCCACGCCCCTGAACTCCCTGAATAACCTGATGTCCGGAAAGATCGTCAAATCCACCTCCGTGGTCGGCGGAATGACCCTGCTCTCGCGGGTCAGCGGGCTGGTGCGGGACGTGGTGCTGGCCAACCTGCTGGGCGACCGCGCGGCGGCGGACGTGTTCTTCGTCGCCTTCCGCATCCCGAACTTCTTCCGCCGGATCACCGCCGAAGGGGCGTTCGCGGCGGCCTTCGTTCCGGTGTTCACGGATTTCCGCGAGAACCACGGCGCCGACGAGGGGCGGCGGTTCCTCGAACTGACCCTGGGCCGGTTCTCCCTCGCGTTGCTGCTCCTGTCCCTCGTGGGCGTGCTCGCGGCGCCATGGCTGGTAAAGGCCATCGCCTGGGGTTTCACCGCGGACCCGGAAAAGTTCGCCCTCACGGTGACCGCGACCCGGCTGACCTTCCCCTACCTGTTCTTTATCTCCCTGGTGGCGATGGCAGGCGCGATGCTGAACACCTGCGGGCGGTTCGCCGCACCCGCGGCCACCCCTGTGCTCCTCAACCTCTGTCTCATCCTGTCGGCCCTGCTGCTGATTCCGGTTACCGATAGTGGTCCCGTCGCGCTCTCGCTGGGGGTTTTGCTGGCGGGCGTGACCCAGCTCCTCTTCCAGGCCCCGTTCCTGCGCCGCGAATCCCTGCTGGTGAAGCCAAGGCTCAGGCACGACACGGCTGACCACACGGCGCTGGCGGGCAGCCACCAGGTGTTTCGCCTCATGCTGCCGGCGATATTCGGCGCCTCGGTGGCGCAGCTCAACGTCCTGATCAACACCCTGCTGGCATCCTTCCTCGTCACCGGCAGTATCTCCTGGCTTTACTATTCCGACCGCCTGATGGAGTTCCCGGTGGGGGTATTCGGCATCGCCCTCGGCACCGTGATCCTGCCCAGCCTGTCGCGCCAGAATGCATCGAATTCTCCGGAGCGATTTTCCGAGACGCTGGACTGGGGCATGCGCTGGGTGTTCCTCATCTGCGTGCCAGCGACGGCCGGCCTGGTGGTGCTGGCGAAGCCTCTCATCAGCGCCATCTTCTTCCACGGCGACTTCACCCGCGATGGCGTCGGCATGGCCGCCGCCAGCCTGGTGGCGTTCAGCGCCGGCCTGCTGCCCATCGTACTGGTGAAGGTGCTGGCACCGGGTTACTTCGCCCGCAAGGACACCGCGACGCCGGTGCGCATCGGAATGATCGCGGTGGCGGTCAACATCGCCTTCAGCGTGATCCTGATCGGCCCGCTGCAACATGTCGGGCTGGCCGCGGCCACCAGCATCGCCGCCGTCGTCAATGCCGGCTTGCTATACTCCGGCCTCCGCCGCGCGGGCGTCCTGTCGCCCGGCGCGGGTTGGCCATCCCTCCTCCTGCGCATCGCCATCGCCACCCTGGCCATGGGGCTATTGCTGCATCTTTGCATGGGCGAGAGTACGTGGTGGCTGGACGAGCCGGTACTGGCGCGGGTGCTGCGCCTCGCCTGGCTGGTGCCGGCGGCGGGAACCCTCTATTTCATACTGTTGATCGTGTTGCGCGTACCGCTGAAAACCCTGCTCGTGGGCCGGGACAACGAATGAGACTCGCCCGGCATGCCAACGCCGCCGGGGTGTCGGAGTCCGGCTGCGCGCTGACCATCGGCAATTTCGACGCCGTGCACCTGGGACACCAGCGCATTCTCGCCACCCTGCGTCGCCGCGCGGATGAACGCGGCGTGCCTGCGGTGGTGATGACATTCGATCCGCATCCACAGGAGTATTTCAGGGGGGTCGACTGCGCTCCCCGGTTGAGCACGCTGTCGACGCGCTACTTCGCCCTGCGCGAGCATGGCGTCGACGTGATGCTGTGCCTGCGTTTCGACGGCCGCCTCGCGGGAACCACTGCAGAGGAATTCGTACGCGATGTGCTCGGCGAGCAACTCGCCGTGCGTCACCTGTTGATCGGTGACGACTTCTGCTTTGGCAAGGATCGCGGTGGCGACTTCGAGCTGCTATCGCGCATGGCAGGGCCCACCGGCTATACCCTGGAGCGTACCGACACGCTGTCCCGGGATGGCGAGCGCGTCAGCAGTACGCGGGTTCGCAACGCGCTCGACGCAGGAGACCTTGCCGGCGCGGCGGCGCTGCTCGGGCGGCCCTATGCCCTCGCGGGGCGGGTGGTGCATGGCCAGCGCCTCGGGCGCCAATGGGGATTTCCCACCCTGAACCTCGCGGTGCGCCACAAGCCGGCGCTCACGGGAGTGTTCGCGGTTCGCGTCGCCGGCCTCGATGAAACGGAACTGCCGGGCGTCGCCAACCTCGGCACGCGTCCCACGGTGGACGGCCTGCGTACGCTGCTGGAGGTGCACCTGTTCGACTTCGCGCGCGAGGTCTATGGCAGGCGGATCTGCGTGTCGTTCATCGAAAAGATCCGCGCGGAACGCAAGTTCCCGGACTTCGACGCGCTCAAGGCGCAGATCCTGCGCGACAGTGAGCGCGCGCGTGAACTGCTGGGAGTGTAGGGCATGCTGCGGTACGGATTTCTGCTCGTTGTTGCGCTTGTCGTCCTGGGTATCGACCAGGCCACCAAGCAATGGGCCCACGAGACCCTGCTGGGTCAGCCGCCGCTGGAACTGCTGCCGGTGTTCAGCCTCGCGCTGGTCTACAACCAGGGGGCGGCGTTCGGATTTCTCAATGACGCAGGCGGTTGGCAACATTACTTCTTTGTTTCCCTGGCGGCCGTGTTTTCCATCGTCCTGATGGTATGGATGTGGCGCGAGCGCTCGCGCAATGTCTGGCTCGCCGTGTCGCTTTCCCTGGTGCTCTCCGGCGCGGTGGGCAACCTGGTCGATCGTCTGCGGAATGGCTACGTGGTGGACTTCCTGCTGGTTCACTACGGTAGCTGGTCATTCCCCGTGTTCAACGTGGCGGACATCGCCATCACCATTGGCGCGATCATGCTGATCATGGACAGTTTGCTGTTTTCCCGCCGATGAGCCAGACTCCAACCATGAAAGTCGTACTCGCCAATCCGCGCGGATTCTGCGCCGGCGTGGACCGCGCCATCGAGATCGTCGAGCGCGCGCTGGAGAAATACGGCGCGCCGATCTACGTGCGCCACGAGGTGGTGCACAACCGTTTCGTGGTGGATAACCTGCGCCGCAAGGGAGCGGTGTTCGTCGATGACCTCGACGAGGTGCCGGCCCATTCCACCGTGATATTCAGCGCCCACGGGGTGTCGCGGCGGGTGCGCGAGGAGGCGGAGGAGCGCGAGCTGAATGTATTCGACGCCACCTGTCCGCTGGTCACCAAGGTGCACGTGGAAGTCACCCAGTATCGCAGGCAGGGGCTCGAGATCATCCTTATCGGCCACGCAGGTCATCCCGAGGTGGAGGGCACCATGGGACAGGCCGACGGCGGCATCCTGCTGGTGGAGACCATCGAGGACGTGGAAAACCTCGAGGTCAGCGACCCGTCACGCCTCGCCTATGTCAGCCAGACGACCCTGTCCATGGACGACACCGCGCGCATCGTCGATGCACTGAGGAAACGCTTTCCCGGGATTCGCGGGCCGCGCAAGGACGATATCTGCTACGCCACCCAGAACCGCCAGGACGCGGTGAAGAAGATGGTGGGTCAATGCGATGTGGTGTTCGTGGTGGGCTCTCCCAACAGCTCCAACTCGAACCGCCTGCGGGAGATCGCGGAGTACCGCGACGTGCCGGCCTACCTCGTGGACGGTCCCGGCGAGATCCGCGACGAATGGCTGGCCGGCAAGACCTGCGCCGGGGTCACCGCCGGCGCGTCTGCGCCGGAATCCCTGGTACAGGCGGTGGTGGAGAAGCTCAGCAGCGACGGCGTGTCCGCGCTGGAGCTGGAAGGGCCGCGCGAGAATATCTCTTTTTCCCTGCCGGTCAGGCTGCGCGGCGACTGAGACGGCAGTTGCCTGCCACGCTCGCAGGCGCCCGGACGAGGGTCAGTTCCAGCACTCCGTGTTGTTGGCGCTCGAATCGGATTTCTCCGCAGTCTGCCGGCCCATGGTATTGATCGCGATCAGGGCGCAGTCGAGATCCTTTGCCTGGCTTCTGCCCGCTACGGGTGTCGCCTCGAGCTGGATGCAGGTCTGCGGGTCATCGTTCGGCGCGGCGCAGGCTTCCATCTCGATGGCGTAGTAACCATCCTCGCTAAGCGCGGTATCCGCAGCGCCGTAAGTGTTGTAACCCAGGCTGGCGACGAATGCCGTGTAGGTGGAGCCGTTGTTGGAATAGAACAGCTCCTGCTGCGCCAGGATCCGGTTGAGGGAGCCGATGGCGTCCGCGCGGCGCGCCTCGCGCACGTAGCCGAAGTACTGCGGTATCGCCCAACTCGCCAGCACGCCGAGGATGACCAGGACGATCATCAGCTCCACCAGCGTGTATCCGCCTGCGCGGGCGTTTCTTGTGGACATTGCAAGGCGTGCCATGGTTATCCCCGAATGAATCATTCCTGCACCCAGTAACTGAGTTCCGGGGCGTTCGCGATATTCACCGGCAACAATTCGCGGCCGACGATGACTTTACCGGTGACGCCATCGATATCCGGGAAGATGACCTTGGGCCGCGGGGGGATGCCGGTGACCTTGAGGTTGTATACCCGGTCGGTAAGTTCCAGCGTGTCGGAGCTGCCGATACCGTCCAGGTTGGCCACCGGCCGGCCATCCTGGACGTCGACCACGTATGTCTTGCCCGCGCCCTGGTTGCCGCTGCAGGACTGCTCGTCGCTACTGTTCGGGTCGCTCGATGGGGGCGTGTAGGTTGTGAACACCACCTGGCCGTCCACGGTGACAGACTCGGACAGGGCCTTTTCGCCGTCATCCGTCAGGTCGATGAACCAGCCATGGGCGTTCAGGTCCTCTGCATCGGCCGCGGTCAGTACGGGCGGTGTGTCCCCGGCGAAGTTGAGATCGGTGACATCGAGCAGGTCGTCGACGTATATCTTGACCCGGTCATAGCCATCCTGCGTCACGGTGCCGGTGGTGTCGACCGTATCCGCGGGACGATCGAGAATGTCGTCGTACTTCAGCAGGAAGAACTTGTCGTTGATGGTTTCATTGAGCGGATGCGCACGGTAGCCGCTGCCAATGGCAATCGTCAGGAACGGCGTCGCGTCGTCGCTTTCCTGGACGATGGCAACGTCCGGCGCATAGTACAGCCGACGATTGGTCTCGGCCGTGGTCGTGGCTGTGCTGTTCGCCAGCTGCAGGTCGGCGATCACTCCGCCGGTAATGCGATCCGACAGGGCGAAGGAATCGCCGACGTTGAGCGTGTTGTCGATGTCGAAGCGCCAGACCTGGCCGCCGGCATCGGAGCCGAAGATCTTGTCGGCGAAGCCGTCGCCGTTGATGTCCACGATACGGATATCCGCGGCAAAGCCGTGCTGCATGTCGCTGTCCGCGAAGTCAGGCGCGACGGTGGTGGAGAAACTGCTGTGCCCCGCCCACCAGATCAGTTCGCCGGTGGTGGCGTCTACGATGTAGATCGCGCTGCCGTAGTCGTCCTGGTTGCGGGCGACGTCCTCCAGGTCATCGCTCTCGTTGTCATATCCACCGCCGAAGATCACGATGTCGCGAGCCTCGAGATCGTTGTTGGCGCTGTTGGGCACGAGGATCCTGTGCTTGCGCGGCTTGGACCAGGACTGCCCCATGAACTGGAATGGGCCGACATCGGGATCGCTGGATCCAGGCGTAACGGTATCCGGGTCGATGACCCAGAGTAGCTCTGGCAGGTCCGGATCGGTGAGATCGAAGGCGAAGATCACGTTACCGCCCCGGCGCTGGCCGAAATAGGCATAGACATGGTCGGTACCGCTGGTAGAGATCACGTCGTCGTTATTGCCGTCCACGCGCCAGACATCGATATTGCTGTCGAGGCGATAGGCCACTTCGCTGCCGGCATTTTCATAGATTTCACCAATCTCACCCAGGGTCTGTTTGGGCATCACCGCGGAATGCTCGAGCCGTGGCTTGCCCGTCAGACCGCTGTCATCCGAGCGGATGATATGCAGGTAGCCGTCGTTGGTGGTTGTGAACAGCACGTTGGTCTGGGTGTCGTCAGATTCATCCGCGGTGCCCTGATCGTCGATGGCGTAGTTCACCAGGATCGGTTCCGTATGCAGCACGCCCCCCATGACCGGCCGGCCCTCGGTGGTGTCGCCGTCGTTGTCCTCGTCGAGAACGTCTACGCCACGAGCCCACCTGACCTGGTTCAGGAAATAGCTGTCGGGGTCAGAATCCAGAAGCCCCAGCGTACCCTTGGTGATATGGATGCCGTCCTCGCCGATAACCGTGGCATCGGCATTGTCCTCGTGGAGCACGGTAAGCGCGATGCCGGTGCCATCGAACTCCACAGAGTCCGGGGCGTAGTCGGTAAGGTAGGTGAAAACACTGTACTCGCGGCTGTCGGCGTCGTAGCCGGTGGCCGAAGTCCAGTCGAACAGGCGATGGGCCGCGCCGCCGAGTGAGGTCTGATCGCCGTCCGGGTAATTTTCATCGAGATACCAGTAGCTGAGGGCCCAGTTACTTTGCGGTTCATCGTCCGGGGCGTAAAAGAGTCCGGTCTCCGGGTCCACCGCGTTGATCGGCGGCACATGGGCATCCCCGATGAAGACATCGATCTCGTCGTCCTCGTCGTCACCATCCACCCCGGTAGTCTCCAGGCGGTACTTCTTGACGTTGCCCGCCCAGTGTGGACTGCGATTCGGTTCAAACAGCGCGAAGTACAGGTCGTTGTTATGCCGCAGGCGGTTGAGTGCATTCACCGACACCGCGGGCGACGTGAACGAGGCATTGACCTGGAGAATGTCCGAAATAATGTCGGCGAATACGGCAGCGAACTGGCTGGGATTCGAAGCCGAGTACGCACGGTTACTGCCGCCTCGCTGTGCCGCCGCTTCCATCAGTGCGTCGTCCGCGCCATCAAATCCGGAAATGTAGTAGGAAATGATGTTCTGCCGCCCCGGCAGGTCGTTGCCCTGCTGCTCGGTGGCATGGTCCGCGGTGTACATGAAATGCGCCAGCTCGTCCAGGCAGCTGTCTTCGGCGTAGTAGCTATCGCGGTCGTGGTCACAACTGCCCATGCCTCCCGGAGTACCATCGATGAGGTCATTGACGTAGCTGTCAGCATCCCAGTCGGCAGTGGGGGCGCCATCGGAGAACACCACCATGTAGTTGGTGCCACAGTCATACTCGATGGGCGAGATATAGCTGCCCCCCGACTGGCTGATGGGGTGGCTTTCCAGCGTACCGTTGGTCCAGGGCGCGCCGAAGTTGACGTTCTCCCCGCGGAACAGGCGCAGGCCTTCCGTGACGGTCTCCACGAGCGGGGTGGAGCCCTGGGGGCCTTCGTCCTTCATGTCTTCGAGAATGTCCAGCAGAATCGTCTTGTTGGCGGGTATGCCGGCGTCGATCGGCGGATAGCTGACCGGGCCACCATGGTTGTTGGTGGTATTGCCCCAGTCGTTGAGCGTATTGCCGCTGACGAAGGTGCCGGTGGTGTCAAAGCGCATCAGGCCGATATTGACACTGGATACCGAGCGGATCAGGTCCTGTGCGGCGTCCACTATGATCTCGAGGCGGGATTTGGTCGCGCCGGTCGCTCCACCGTGGTAGTGATACCAGTTGAGGTAATTGCCCGAATACAGCGTCCTGTTCGGTATGCCGTCCCAGATGTCGCGCGCTGTAGAGCTCGACCAGCCCCAGGGACCACTGCTACCGTTACGGATATAACGGTACGTGGAGCTGTCGTCAAAACCATGGTCACCATGGTCATCCCGACACTCGTAGTGCAGGGACACGCTACGGTGGTTATAGAAAGTATTGTGGAGGTCATACCAACCGTCATAGTTTCCGTTCCAACGCCCGATCCGGTCGACAAAAAACCCGGTACCTTCGCCGATTCCATCGATGTCCAGCTGTTCCCATCCCGCGTCGCAGCGGAACTTGGATTCCTCGAACCAGTAGTTGGTATCACAGCCCGGATGGGTGGTACTGATTCCGCCCACGTAGATCCTGTCATCCGCGCATTCCGTGGACCCCGGAGGGGCTTCGTAATCCACGGCAGGATCATACACCGAGACTTCCACTTCGGCTTCCATGCTGCCCGAGGTGTCGATGATGAAAAGGATGTTGGGGTTAACTCCCAGCGAATCGGTGCTGGTGTAAATTTCCGTGTCGTCGGCGCTGGCGCCGACGGCGAGCAGGGCAGAGGCGAGTCCGGCCAGCAGGGAACGACCACCGGTGCGGACCGGTGAGGATAAATACTTTCGATTGCGTGCTTGCATGGTCTTACCTCGTCACCAGCAGGCGGCTGAGCGTGCCGCTTTCCTTCAGGTAGAACCCCGTAATGAAGTCCCTCTCCATCGGCGAATAACCCTGGAGCGGGGTGCGAAGGCCGTTGATCGTCAGGTAGCTTTCCGGAGTCACCCGTAACTCGATCCTGCTGTCCTCGCAGCGGTGACACCAGAGTTGAATACGCCCACGGCCCTGGCGATTGACCCGCATCGAAATGATGTTGGTGCCCTCCAGGGGAGTTTCAATAGCGCGCATGATCGGCTCGGCCAACGTCGTCCGTGGGACTAGTGTCATAGTCACCAGGCTCGTTGCTGCGGCAATGCCCGCAAGCAGGGTAAGTCTCGTCAGATGTTTCAATGTGTTCATCTCATACTCCGGTTCACGGATTATCCTGTTACCTGTGCCATGTCCTATTCCACGCCGCTCGGTCCCACCAGGCTGAGCCCGTGTTCATGTAACGCGCGGCTGCGGATCCGGCCGTCATCGTCGACGCCTTTCTGGCTGACATAGCCCTGGCTCTGGACATAGAAAAAATGGTTGGCAAAGCCGCTTTCCAGGCTGTAATTCACCGGCGGCAGGCTTCCCTTGCCGCGGTACTTGGTCTCGATGGAGGCATTGCCATTGTTGCTGGCGGTGCCACAGTTTTCCGGCGTGCCCGGATCTCCCGAGTCGGAACAGAGCCACAGGTCCGGATCCTGGTGGTCCGGCGCACCGATATCCGTGGTGCTGAACAGCTCCGCTGAACGCAGCCCCCTGGGCAGCCCGGATTCCGCGTACTGGAAAGCGTGGTTGATCTCCTGAAAGTTGGTGGACTTCTTCTGCTCCAGGCGATTGACCTGCAGCGCGGAGACGCCGGCGATCGTGAGGATTATCAGGAACACCATCGTGGTCAACAGCGCCGCGCCGCGCTGGTTGCTCGGAAGGTTCACTTGCTGAAGTTTGCGTTGGGTTGTCATATGCTGTTGCGCACGAAAACCGTGGACTGGTAGAGACGGCGGCGCACGCGCTCGTCGCCGGCAACGAAATCGGAGCCGAGGACGGCAATGGTCTCGCCATCGGTGGTGTCCTGGTCCCCAGCCGAGCCGTATTCGCGTTCGCTGCGCACCAGGAGGGCGAAGCGCACCGCGGCGATGTTGGCCCAGTTGGTCACGGCGTCCGCTGCGCGATAGATATCCGGGCGCGAATCGCCGTTGGTGTCCTCGCCGTAGAGCACCTTGAAGGCATCCACGCCGCGCATGAACAGTTCGTCCGCGTCGCCCAGTGCATCACGCCCCTTGTTCAGGGTGCGAAACAGCGCCGGGACATCCTCGCCGGGATCGTCGGTATCGCCATCGCTGTTGTGGTCCCGGGAGACGTAGTACTTCACCCGGTTGAAGGTGTAGATGCCGGTATTGGTTCCGGCATAGCTCTGCTGGGGATACCACGCGGCGAGGGAGTCGCTGGTATTGGCCGGCGACAGGCTGGCGCCGCTCGATGCGTTGGTCTGATGCAGCAGCGTATTGCCGGCGATACCGCTGATGGTGAAGATGTCGCCGAACTCGCAGTTGGCGATCATCAGGATGTCGTTCACGGCGAAGCCGCTGGCGTCATCCACCGGAATTGGCGATTGCAGGCTGACCATGTCCGCGCTGAGCTCGGCCACCGGATTGGCGTACTGGATTTCAAGCACGTCGCGGCTGTCATCGGTGAGCGCGGCGACGGGCGTTACGCTGTGCTCGTACCCCTGAACCGGAGAGGTCAGGAACATACTGGTGGCGGGATCGCTCAGGTCCGCGTCGAGATTGTTGATTACCGGGCCAGCCGGGTCGAGCGGGTCGATATCCTGCACGCAGCCGTAGTAGCCGCTCATCTGCAGGTCATAGGAAATCTGCTGCAACGCGAAGCGCGCGTTTTCCTGCATGGTGACCAGGTCTTCCTGGAGCCGGGAGGACTTGTTGGCCGAAACCAGGATGACGCTGGCGCCGGACAGCACGATCAGGCTGATGGTCATCGACACCATCAGTTCGATCATGTTCATGCCGCGCTGGAATGCGGGCAGGTGAATTTTCCGGGTCCCGTTCATCGTTACAACGTATCCGTGTTGAGTATCTGCACGCTCCAGGTATGGGAGTTCATGCACTGGGCGCTGGCCGGGCCGTTGTCAAACGGAAACGTGAGGGTGGAGGACCAGGCCTTGTTCTCCGCGGCCTCGCAGCTCGCCTGGGTAGCCAGGTTGATCTCCGTCCCGCTCTGGTCGGCGTCCGACAGGTCCGCCTGTTCCCCGAGTCCGCGATCGGACCAGAACACGCTGATATTGAACAGGCTGGTGTCGGCGTCCACCGCCTGCACCGTGATGCTGGTGGTGCCGAAGGGGAGGTTGTTTGCCACCAGTTGCTGGAAGCAGATCAGGTCGTCCCGTGGCGTTGATGCCGACGGATCGCAGCCGGCCGCCGCTTCCGCGGTGCTTAACGCGTTGGTATAGGCGGTGTGGTTGGAAGTGCCGTCGTCCGGCGAGATCTGGAAGCTGCGCATGCTGTCGATGATTTCGCTCGCGGAGACCATCAGCTGGCTGCGGTGATAGGACTCCTGGCTGAAACGCATGGCGTAGTTCTGCATGTAGGCAACGCCGAGCAATCCTCCCGTCAGCAGGACCAGCGCCACCATGACCTCGATCAGGGAGAAGCCGGCGTCCTGGCGGCGCGTCGTCGGCGTCCTAGTAGAAGTATTCATTGTAAGCGGTGCTCTGGTTGCCCAGGAGATTCATGGTGAGGGTGGCGTAGGACACGCCGTCCTTCCTCACGTCAAACGTCGTTGCGCTGACGGCGCGACCGGCACGCTGGAACACAATCCGGTTGGTATCGGCGCTTTCGATCTCGATCCTGTCAAACGCGCTTTGCACCCGCATGAGCTGCTCACGGTCGTCGTCGTTGCCGGCGGCGGTCTCGATCGTGCCGTCCTCGTCACAGTCCACGGTCACTGCGGCATCCAGGACCTGGTTATTGTTGCAGTCGAGGAATACGAGCCAGCCGGTGTGATAGGCCGTGGTCGCGGCCGCGGCGCAGGTCGGTGAGTCCGCCTCGGGGTTGGTTGACGGGCAGATCACGATGGTCTGGTCGCCAATGTTGTTGAGCGCGAGGTTGCGTGAGAACGAGATAGCCTGGGAAAGCTTGTCGACGCCGCCGTCGAGGCGGGCCTGGAGCATGAGATTGGAAAAGCCGGGCAGCGCGAAACTCACCAGGATGCCCGCGATCGCGAGGACGACAAACAACTCAATCAGGGTGAACCCCTGATTTCGAGTTTCTTTCGGGAATTCGCGACTCTGCGGCCTTGCAACGCGCGACCCGATGATAGATACGGTTGGTATCAGGTCATTACCGATCCATGGAATGCCGCTCACCCCCCGGAGAGCCATGGGCATTTTCATAACGCGATGTTAGCGAATGGCGGGCTCCGGGTGGGTTTCAGTTTGTAACACGCGTTGTAACACCCGCGGCGTACCCGAGCGTCCACGCGGAAACTCCTGCCGGGAGGTATAAATTGGGGTACTGCGGCGCGGTCAGGACTCCGACTCGCCGGAATCTCCACCCATGCGCTCGGAAGGAAAGCGGTAGGAACCGAAGCGGATCACCAGCGTGGCCAGGGCGAGGATCAGGATCGCGGCGGAAATATAGACCAGCGGCAGAATGGGCAGGTCCACCATGGGGATTTGCTCCACCAGGTGGTGATCGGCCTGGATGATGCCCACCATCATGCGCGTAAGGGCGGTGATGGCGACGTAGATCAGGAAGCGGACCGGCATCCGCTTGGTCTTGAAATAGATGCCGACCATGGCGCCCAGCTCGAGGTAAATGAACAGCAGCAGGATGTCCTCGATCGACGCGGCGCGCTTGCTCTCCAGCAGGTGCAGAAACTCCATCCCGGCGGACCAGACCACCATGCTGCCGATGAGAAACAGCGCGAGGTAGTGAAAGACATCCGTGAGGAGGTTTCCGAGATCCCTGGCGCGGCGGTCGATGGGAGTGTTGCTGTCCAGCATCGTTATTGAATTTCGCCGAATTTGACAAACTTTAACATGATTTTTGCCGCAATTAGCGGAAATTACCTTTCGGTTGCCTTATCCGGCAGGGCGCGCTGCCCATTTTACCATTCGCCATGGACCCGGCCCCGCCGTCCCCCTATAATCCGCCCCCGCAAAACCCCACCGTGCCGGAATAGCTCAGTCGGTAGAGCAACTGATTCGTAATCAGTAGGTCGGAGGTTCGATTCCTCTTTCCGGCACCATAAAATCAATAAGTTATAATAGTTCTAGGTTTTCAGGATGTATCTGGGTACACGGAGGGTACACGAATTCCCAGAAAATCACGATGTCGCGGGGTAAGTCATTTTCGTTAATTCGCGTCCCTATGCGGTGTATGGTGGGACGCTAGACGACCCTACCTGTGGGCCATGATAAGGTTTGGACGGGTCCGAATATTCCGATTAACGGCGATACGGAATTTTGCTCGGTAGTTATTCCTGCCAGATGCTATCCACAAAGAAACGGAGGTTGAAATGAAATTGGCAATATTGTGTTTTCTCGCATCCGCACTGGTAACAGAAGTTTCCATAGCGCAGTCAGAAGATTTCAAAAAGTACTCTAAATGGTGTTACGCGGCCTCCAATACTTTGGCAGACGAGGGTGGCCAATATAGAGTCCTTCGAGACCATATTGCTGAGAATGTGTTGGCGGGTTTCGGGATATCAAAGACAGAGGCAAAAATTGAGGGAGAGAACGCTTTAGCCCAAGCAGCTCAACTCCAAGGGGTAACCGTTGACAAAATGGCACTCGATTTTTTCAATAAAGTGTGTAAGCCGATATTCGTGCGGTAGGCGCTTGCACCTGCCCAGCATTATCGAAGCCCGTCCTGTGCGGGCTTTTCTCTGCCTGATTGCGCTAGCGCAAAGCGGTGGGTTTCCATGGACTGGGACTGGGGACTGGCTTATGAGCGGCCCTCCAGCTAGTCTCAGTGCTCCTTCTGCTTTTTCCTCGGAAACCCGTACACCTCAACAGCCTTCCCCACCAGCCGGATCTCCCGCATGATGTCATCGGGAATCGGGTAGTGGTACACGCCCTCTGGGTGGTGCATGTGGACATTGGCGGCGAATGCCAGGGTCTTACACTCGTCACGGGTGAGCTGGGGATACGCCTTTCGAAGGGCGAAGTAAACCCGGTTCTTGTATTCTCGCTCGTGAGCGGGCTCTCGGCTGCGATCGGACATTGGTGAATTATAGCCCTACTCGAGCTTACTCTGGCCGGGCCGAAATTGAATGCTTTCCGACAAGATTACGTGGTGCCGAATGCGGTCATCCCCTGAATGTAATTTATCCTTCGAAGCAGAATACTGATATTCCTACTCTAAAATTTGTGGAGATTAAAATGTCTGTTCATAAAATGACGGTTCGAATAGGTGACGATGGGGGAATGTTCGAGAAAATCCCTTTGAATGAAAGACAGCATGCTGAGGTGCTTATTTTCGCAGAACAATCACTGCAAGATATTCGCGACGCTAAATCTATCCAACTTCAGACAGTGATTTTTACAGTTTCGTTGTTTGCGGGGGTTTTTGGAATTCTCAACGCATTGGAATGGCAGTTGCTCGAAATTGTGAACAAATTTTATTATTGGGGGTTTGCAATTTTGGTGATTTTCTTGGCCTCTACCGCCCTCTTATGGCAGAAACAACGTTGGATAATTGAAGTTAGGTGGCGAATGCGTTCAATTTATAATGAACATTTTACAGTCAATTGGAAGCCAATCACCAAAAAAAAATGGCTGTTTAATAATCGCAAACAATTCAGAATCTTGGGCGATAATATAATTCCATACGTTTCGGTGACATTCCTGTCTGCGCTTTTATTTGCTATGGCTATATATACGAAAATGCATACCTGCTAATCCCCATATTCCTGTAGATCCTTCGAAGCTAACATGTACTATAGTGACAAGTTAGCCTCAGCTGAATAGGTGTAAAGCTAAGCGGGGCTCTTGGCGAATTTCCAAATCTAGGCTGACTTGCCCCCCGAAAACGAATCCAGACAGGTAGCTAGTCATTTCTTCATATGATCTTTGCCCCGAAAACAGACCCAGATAAGCAGTTAGTCATCTCTTCATGGGATGAGTGGATGGTTTTTCTAGTTGGATGTTGTCACCAAAATTGACTAACTAAACGGTCAATCCAATCTCTTCCTCGGATACGCCAAGCTCGTCCATGGCCTCGCGCGTAGCCTTCTTGTAATCGCTACCATACCAGCGACAATCAGAACTTTCTTTCCTGTACTGCCGAGTTCCCCTCGACTCCCCCTCGGCTCCCCGCAGTCGCGGTTTTAACAGACATGTGCTTGGTCCTCCAGCCGGCATATTCGGTGGTCCAATTCATCGATCTCCTGATACGGAATTAATCATAATTTGTTACGATACTATACATCTGACCCCAGCCCACGTAGAGGCCTGACATGATTGACTGGGATCCCGTGATGAAACACGGCACGCACGCAGACCCCGATACCGGGGAGCCACTATTCAAAGATACCGGCGACCCCGAGCGGGACGCCCGGAACATTTTCTTGGCAATGAAACACGCGGAGAGTTCATCCAATGGTCGCGTGTTCATACCCCAGGAATAGGCTGACCGGAGTCCTGGCCTGAAGCGGGCCGCTGAGGATCCGGAGATTGATTGGCTGCAGATAGAATCGCGCCGATAACCGCGGTAGGAACCATCACTACTACCATTTTACTAAACTAGGTGAGCCCCCCATCCGCTCTCAGGACTTCGTCCTCCTTAGAAAACAACGCTCACCCTTGCTAGTTCTGACCTTGGTGCGTATTCTAGAGCTGGTATAGTAAGCGAAATATTTTAATCGGGGGCGTTACAGATGACGGTTGTCCATATCGCGATTCTCTTCTTCGTGTTATTCACATTTGGTTCCCACTCAACATTTGCTGCGACCCACTACGTCGAAAAATGGGGGAGCAATATCTCACCCTGTAGTAAAAACTCTCCATGCTTGACGATTCAGTTCGCCATTGATCAGGCAAAGAAAAATGACAGGGTTATCGTGGGTCCTGGAGTTTATGAGGAAAACATTGTTATAGACACAAATACTAACGGCCCACTTGAAGGACTGAAACTGGAATCAACCGCTGGCAGATATGCAACGATAATCACCCCGGTAATGGCGGGAGCTATTTTGCGCATATCACAATCTCGGGTAAACATTGGAAAAAAAGGAAAGGGATTCACGTTTCAAGGAACCGATGAATATCCAGGTATGCGCGGCATATTAATGGATGATCCGACATTAAGTAGATTCAAGATCGAGGGGAATAGATCAGTCGGAAATAGCGGTGGAGGCTTCGACCTCGAGGGGAGCAGGTTTCAGGTTAGGTACAATATTCTAGAGGGGTCTGGTATTGCGTGTGACTATTGTGAACGCTCTCTGATTTCAGATAACAAAATAATTGATGCCGGGGCAGATGGAATGCAGCTTTATTCTGCTTGGGGTTCTACAATACAAAATAATGTCACATCCGGTAGCGGTACAAGCGGCATAAAAATTGACAATGAATCTTCAGTAAATCCTCCCAATCTTTCATACAAAATTTCAAACAATGTTGTTGAGTTAAACAATGCCTCTGGGCGTGGAGGCTTTCAATTGGAGACAATGTCTCGCGCTATCGTGAGGGGAAATATCTCTATGAGGAATATGGGATGGGGATTTGCGTTGTTTACACAGGAATATGGGAAACCTGCGCTCGTTTCAAACAATCTTTCAATGTCTAACGATGATGGGGGATACCGCATTGGTTACTCGCCATCGTCTAGCATCTCCAAAAACAGCTCCGCAGAGAATGAGGGGCCGGGATTTTGGATACAAGAGAGCGCAAGCCTGAAGTTTGGTTTGAATAACACCTACGGGAACGATGGCGCAGGATCTAATTGCGGTATCCTCAATGATGCCCTTAGTCCCTTAACCTATTTAAAACACTATTTTGCAGCAGGAGATACAGAATGTGGAGATCTTTTAACAGGTACATTCGCAACGAAACCAAGCAAAATCAATGTACGTAGAGCAGCATCATTATAATCGATGAGCATATGTCTGAGTTCGATGGGATAGCACCGTCTCGTCAAGCGAACAGACGGCTCTCGTATTCCTTGCTCAGGTACACGGTAATAGTCAGGATGTTGTCGTTGATGGCCTTTTCTACGTTCTTCATAAGAATTACCTTGATGGTTAATCAATCTTTACATTGAGTTGTTGACAAGCCGTGGCGACACGCCCAGCATGGATGTGTTGTTGCTCCTCAGATTTCATCTGCAACTCGCCCGATTGTAGATCTGGACTCAACCAATAGTCGGTGCCACAACCTACGCTCAGCAATCGCCTCATTCGTGTAGTAACCGTGCTTCAATGATCGGTGGGGGTTTCTCGCACCCGTAGATTTCCCCCCATGGAAGCGGCATCGACCGTTCTTCATCGCATAATGTCCGCACGTGACCGTACCCCCAAAATTCGAGCCATGACGAATGTGGGATTTCCCTATAATGTCACCTACGGGAGGTCCCGACATGAAGAGAAAGCGATATACGGAAG
>JAUILZ010000039.1 GCA_030432755.1 Gammaproteobacteria bacterium
TGAAGATTACCACCACCCTGGGCGACAATGATGGCGATGGCGACTATGACGCGTTGTATTCCTTCGGTGGTCGCTCATTCTCGGTGCTCGACCGTTTCGGCCGCATGATTCACGATACCGGCGGTGAGTTCGAATTTCTTACCGCGGCGATACTGCCCGGGAGCTTCAATTCACAGGGCCTGCCGGATTCCTTCGACAGCCGCAGCGACGACAAGGGACCGGAGCCGGAGGGCCTGACCACCGCGGAAATAGACGGCCGGACCTATGCCTTTGTCGGGCTGGAGCGCGTCAGCGGTATCCTGGTCTATGACGTCACCGACCCGCGCGCGCCGTTCTTCGTCAGCTATACCAACACAGCGGAGAGCCACGGCGACATCGCGCCGGAAGGGTTGAGCTATATCCCGGCGGAAGACAGCCCCAACGGCAAGCCGCTGCTGGCCGTGGGCTTTGAATACAGCGGCACCACCAGGTTGTTCGAGATCGTGGATTGAGTTGGCGCGGCGCGCTGCCACGCAGCCCCTGGATCGATTCCCGGTGAGGATCAGTGGGCGGGTACTTCCGCCCGCTGATCCTCCCGGATGCAGCGGAAAGACAGACTGATCCGCCGGCCTGCGCCAGCCTCCCGCAGGATGCCGTGCTGCCACTCGGCCTGTGAGGCATCCGTCATGTGCAGCGCCGAACCCGGGGCGAGTGCGTAGTGATACCGCACGGACGGATCATCGATCCTGCGCAGCACCAGGTGTCGCAGCGCGCCGAGAGAAATGATGACCACCCCGGTGCCGCCGCGCATTTCCATGCCCTCGTCCGAGTGAAAGCCGATGGTGTGCTCGCCGTCTGGATAATGATTGGCGACGCAGTTGTTCGGCAGGAAGCCGAAGGTCTCGCCGATCGCTGTCGCGGGATCCAGGAGGAAGTCCGGCCAGGGATGGCGCGTGCGGGATCTCTTTCGGTAGTGGTAGCTTTCACCCCAGGTGGTCGATTCCCTGGTGCCATATCGGGTGCGCCAGTCGACCTTGCGGGCGAGCATGTCAAACAATTCCCGGTGCCCGGGTAGCAGTCCGGGAACATAACGTAGCGGCGGTTCTGCCGGCCCGATTTCACCGGATTCTCCGAACAGCTCGAACTGCTGCAGATAACCATCAGAATTAAAATAGATATTTCTCATTGCATGCGAGAAATCAATGTTCTCTAAATAGAGAACAAACTATAGTGCATTGGCGGGAGTTTTGCACTGGATCAGGTATCCTCGTCCCATGCCACGGGACTCACGCTACGACATCCTTTTCGAACCGGTCGACATCGGCCCGGTGCGGGCAAAGAACCGCTTCTACCAGGTGCCGCACTGCAACGGTGGCGGCTATCGCGATCCCTCGGCGGTGGCGGAGATGCGCCGGGTGAAGTCGGAGGGCGGCTGGGGCGTGATCTTCACCGAGCAGGTGGAATTGCACCATTCCTCGGAGATCACCCCGTTCATCGAGCTGCGCCTGTGGGATGACGATGACGTGCCGATGCTTGCCAACATGGCGGACGCGATCCACGAATACGACGCCCTGGCGGGTATCGAGCTGGCGTACTCCGGAATCAACGGGCCGAATTTCTACACCCGGGAGGTGCCAATGGCGGCCACCGCGCTGCCAATCCGTACCTTCACCAACGACCCGGTGTCGGCGCGCGCAATGACGAAGCGTGATATCCGGGATCTCCGGCGCTGGCATCGCAACGCCTGCCTGCGGGCGAAGACCGCTGGCTATGACATCATCTGCCTGTACGGCGCCCATGGCTTCGGCGTGATCCAGCACTTCCTCTCCACGCTCACCAATTACCGTACGGACGAATACGGCGGCTCTCTCGAGAACCGCGCGCGTTTGATGCACGAGTTAATCGACGAATGCCGTGACGCCGTAGGCAACCACTGCGCCATCGCGCTCCGCCTCTCGCTCGACGAGATGACCGGCTCGCTGGGATTCTCCAACGACGACGTGCGCGAACTCGTCGCGCTGCACGCCGACCTGCCGGATCTCTGGGATCTCGCCCACGGCAGCTGGGAAGACTGCTCCGGGCCGTCCCGATTCAAGGAGGAAGCCGCCCAGCAGGAACTGGTCGCGGGCATCCGTGAGCTGACGCGCAAGCCGGTGGTGGGCGTGGGTCGTTTCACATCCCCGGACGTCATGGTGAAGCAGATCCGTTCCGGCGTGCTCGACCTGATCGGCTGCGCCCGGCCTTCCATTGCCGATCCGTTCCTGCCGCGCAAGATCGACGAGGGCAGGGTGGAGGACATCCGCGAGTGCATCGGCTGCAACATCTGCATCACCGGCGACATGACCATGTCGGTATCGCGCTGCACCCAGAATGCCACATTCATGGAGGAATGGCGCCGCGGCTGGCACCCGGAGAAGTTCGCGCCCCGGGGCGACAGCCAGTCGGTGCTCGTCGTCGGCGCGGGTCCCGCGGGAATGGAGGCGGCGCGGGTACTGGGTGAACGCGGCTACGACGTGGTCCTCGCCGAGGCGGGCGGCGCCATCGGCGGGAGGGTGGCGCGGGAACGCCTGCTACCGGGCCTGTCAGCCTGGGGAAGGGTAGCGGACTATCGCGAATACCAGCTCAGCCAGATGGCCAACGTGGAGATCTACCTCGGCAGCGAGCTTTCCGCCGACCAGGTGCTGGAATTCGGATTTGAAAACGTCGCCATCGCCACCGGCGCAACCTGGCGGCGGGACGGTATCGCGCGCTTTCACGTCACGCCGATACCCGTGGACGAGGCGATGCCGGTGTTCACCCCGGACGACCTGATGTCGGGAAACGTGCCCGCGGGAAACGTGGTGCTATACGACGATGATCACTACTACATGGGCGGCGTGCTCGCGGAACTGCTGGTGCAGAAGGGCGCGCATGTAACCCTGGTGACGCCGTCAGCCTATGTCTCCGACTGGACCAACAACACCCTGGAGCAGGGTGCGATCCATCGCCGGCTGGTGGAGCTGGGCGTGCGGATCGAACTGAACCGGGCAATTACCGTTGTTGGTAACGGAACGGTGGAAACGGCCTGCGCAAACACCGGAACGGCCGGGGAGCTGGCGGCGGACGCGGTGGTGCTGGTGACCGCCCAGAAAAGCGACGATGCCCTGTGGCGGGAACTGTCCGCGCTGGAAGACCGTTGGCCGGATGCCGGCATCCGTTCAGTCAGGGTCATCGGCGACGCCAACGCCCCGGCGCCCATCGCCTGGGCAACCTATGCCGGGCATCGCTACGCGCGCGAGCTGGACGGGCCGGATATCGGTGACAGTTTACCCTTTCGGCGCGAGGTGGTGCGGCCGGCATCTTACCGGACCTGAGGCCGCTTACCAGTCGCAGCTGGAGCGTGGGAGTTCCGCGCGGCGTTCGTTACCGCGCGTGTCGTAACTCACCTCGAAGCAGTTACCGTATCGGTCACGATGCAAATGTGTGCGTTGGGGAAATGATTCGACCCGACGAACCACGCGACGCGTAATCACTTCCCGGTATACCGGTTCCTCCACCACGGTGACGGTCCTGTACACGGGATAACTGCGCGATACGGGATAGGTGCGGCCATAGTCGCGGTAAACCGGGTACGCGGTGTAGTAGTCGTAGCGCGGCGGGGCAAAGGCGTAGCTCAGCAGGGCGCCAAGCGCCAGGCCGCCGAGCACGACCCCGAGTACATCGTCACCCGAGCCCCAGTAGCCGCCACTCACGCCCCAGTGGCTTCCGTAGCCGCCATACCCTCCGTAGCCGCCGTAGCCGCCGTATCCTCCGTGACCGCGATAGCCTCCGGCCTGGACCGTGGATGTCACGAATGCCAGGCAGATAGCGGCGATCACACCGATCATCCTTGCCGGAAATGCACGAGACCCTGCCCTGGAGACACTCACTGACACTTGTGGACTAGCGGGTTTCACGGACCCTCCGCTTCAGTTTTCCTTCAGGTTATCCACCAGACGCTGAATTCAATATGAACAATAGCTGAACGACAATGGCCGATGGCTGGATTCAATCCAGCATCCGGCTCAACAGGAAGGCGGTGGCGAGGATGGCGGCGAATCCGCCGTAGAACCATCCGCCGTAGCGCAGGATACGATGCCAGGTTGATTCCCCGGCGCGGGTTTCGAGCACCGCGAAGGCCACCACCAGTGGCAGGCAGGCGACGAGAAAGGCGCCATCCCCGGGCAGAGAGAACAGCTTGACGCCCAGGTTCAATACCAGCACCGCCGCGACCAGGGCGGCCAGCCAGCCAACCAGGCTGATGGCATCGCGCCAGATGCTCATTCGTCTCCCGGTACGCCGTAGGAAGGCGCGGACGAAGGATCCACGGCCCGCGCCAGGTAGTCGTTCATCTGCGGCCGGTAGGCCTCCCAGAGTCGCCTCAGTGTCGCCACCGGGTCCACGTCCGCCCAGTCCACCCGCAGGTCCACGAGCGGGAACGGCTGTTCGTGCACCACCAGCAACGCCGCTGAATGCACGTCCCCCGCTTCGCCACCGGCGGAAAGCCCCGCCTCCAGCGCGCGCAGCAGTCGCTCGGCGAGGTGCTCGCCGTCATTGTCCGCGAAAGCCCGCGTCATCGCTGCCGGCACCGCGTCTGTCGCGAGCAGGTTGCCCGCGGCATAACAGTCCGTGCCGGCGCTCTCCGCGTTGGTGCCCAGGATGCGTTTGCCGGTAAACGCGGCGGTCAGTCCGTTGTTGTCCACCACGGTCAATTGGCGCCAGTCCAGGTAGTCACGGTTTTTCGTGACCCTGTCGAGGGCGTCCCGCGCGCACAATCCGCTCGCCAGCGCATCGAGCAGCAGGGGGCCGAGCGCCGGATCGGTGACGTTCTGGGTAGCCACCGCGCCCACCCCGGCACGCGCATGGGGACAGCGCGCGCCCACGCAGATGCTGGAGGTGGTGATGGCGACGCCGAACATGCCGCTGTCGGCGCAGCGGCCGACGATGGAGAAGGTCATGCCGGCTCCCCGTCCGGGATCACCGCGGTGGCCTCGACCTCCATTACCCATTCCGGGCGAGCGAGACCGTTGACGATAAGGCCCGTGGACACCGGGTAGACGCCCTTGAGCCACTTGCCGATGGCCTGGTAGACGTCGTCGCGGTAGGCGCGGTCGGTAATGTACACCTGGATTCGACAGATATGGGACAGGTCTGAGCCCGCTTCCTCGAGCAACTGCTTCACGTTCTGCATCGCCCGGTCTGCCTGGTCGTAGGCGCTCATGCTGGCGATGCTGTCGAAACTGTCGATGTCCTGGCCGACCTGGCCACGGACGAACACCATCGTGCCCCGTGCCCTGACGACCTGGCAGAGGTCGTTGTCCAGTTTCTGGTTGGGATAGGTGTCCCGCGTATTGAACTTGCGATAACGCTGATGGGTCTCCGGCATGGGATCCGCTCCGTGAAAGGGGAAAGAAGCAAGGTTAGCGCGGATCGATCCGCTGTCAATCCCCGCCCTGGTCGGTGGCAGGTTCAGGGGGCGGCAGAAGCGTCAGAGGGCGGCCAGTAATCCGAAGCTGCCATCGAGGGGACCACCGTCCACGCCATGACACCGGTCACGCCGCGGAACCCAGCACCGATTCACCGGGTCCGGAAAGATTGGTCGCCCGGGATCCCCCGCCTTCCACCCTGTCGATGCAACTTGCGACCAGGCGGTTGAGAGCGTCGGGCTCGAACGTGGTGATGTTCGAATACCGCGAGTGGTGCATCAACGCCGACAGCGCGGCTCCGAGTTCGGATGCCGCGAGCGCAGCGCGATAGCCATCCTTCATCACGTCGATGAAGTAGGGATAGAACAGGTGACCGGTGATGCGCGCATCGCCACGGCCCACGCCGTACCGGCCGTCAAATTCCGGGTCGACTGCTGGATCGTCGAACTCGTCGGCAATACGGCGTGAATCATCGGCATCCAGTGGCAGATGTATCAGGTATTGGCGGTTGCGATACTGGTAGCAGGTGAGTGATCCGCCGGTGGAAAAGCCAAGCGCGAACGTCATGCCGGGATCCATGTGCGGATTGTGATTGCGTGTGAAACGCCCCGCGATCCTGCGAAGCGCGTCATCGGAGTTCTCGTCGGGATAGACGTCGGTGCCGAATTTTTCCAGCAGTTCGTCGTCATTGCAGCAGACTATCACGTCGTTGTTGCCGATACGCGGCTTGATCGAATCGAAGCCGATTCCGGTGGGTATGATGATCTGTGGTCCGAGGTAGCTGTTGAGGTAGCCAGGGGTCAGGATTGGTACGTCCTGGTCCGTACGGAAGCGTGCCTTGATCTCCGCGTCCAGCATGTCGATGGGCGGATGCGGGGAGACCAGCAGGTAGGTGCGACCATGGGCGACGCCGTTGTAGCACTCCCGCGGACCCCAGATGGGTGTATGTATCTGGACGATGCTGGCGTCATTGTAGACATGACGATCGATTTCCTGCTGTGCGATGGAAGACCGGTCCTCCGGCAGAAGGATCTTGAACTGTATGTTCTGGTCGGTGGCGGCGTACAGCGCCACCAGGCCGAGGAAGGCGTTCATCGTGTTACCCCCGGAACAGGGTGGCGACACCACTTCACGGGAAATGTAATATTCCGGGTGCTGGTCGTCGTCGAGAACGAGGTGGAATCCGCCCTTGTCCTTGGAAACGCGCTCGAGGGGGATCTTGTTGTAGCGATAGTCGGGGATGTCGACGAAGTCCCGTACGTGGTAGTCGTTTACGGGAACGCCGATCCCGCGCATCTTGCGGATCTTACCGGGCATGAGGTCTCCTGGCACTGCCTGAAACTGGTCACTGCCCAGTGTAGACACAATCCCCGTCCACCGCCTGCAAATTGTCTTTATGTCGCCATCAGTGAATGACCATTGCGAATCGGCTCAGAGTGCAATTGGCTCCATGAAATAACACAGGCAGTCCTGGCGGATGACCAGCGGGTCGGTGGTATACATCGCCGGTACCAGCGGGCGTAGCGTGGTGATCCAGCCGTCCTCGCACTGGAGGTAATCGGTGGTGACATCGCGATGCGCGGGATCGAGAACGCGAATGGCCTCCGCCAGGTCGAGCCGCGTGGTGCCGATGGGCGTGCCAACGGGGATGTGTTGAAAGTTCTCCGCTTCCATGCCGTCGGCGAGCACGAGCGGCGTGGCGCGGGATTCCTCGGCAAACGAGAACTCCACCGAATCGACCACGTGCAGCCGACCCAGGGAGCGATACAACGTGAGCGACTCCGGCGCCGGCGGTATCGCGTCCAGCGATGACAGCAGGGAGACGTAACGCATCGCGCGGTCGTCGCAGGCGGGGTCGCCGATCGGACCGAGTTCCAGTGTCGCCGCGGGGCAATGATCGCGAAATACCAGGGCCAGCACGGTGTCAGGTTCGAGCACCAGTACCGCGTTGTCGGAGAACAGGCCCGCGAGTCCCAGGTTACCGGGCTCGAGTTCGGCCAGCACGCTGTAGTGGGGGTTCTGGCCGGTGTTGTTGTGAAGGTCCACCGCGGCGAACAGGTCGACGCGCGCCAGCCATTCCTTCAGTTCCGCCGCGAGGCGCCCCTCCGGACCACCAGCATCCTTCCAGATCCGGTTGTAGTCCTGCTGCCCGGGCAGCAGGCGCAATCCCGCGGCCGCGGCCTGCACGTTACCGATAAAGAGGAACAGGCTTCGCCTGAGACGGGGTGATTGCTGCAGCAGCGCGCGCATACCGTTCCAGCCGCTGGTCTCGTTTCCGTGCAGAAGCACGGACACGAACAATGGCGGACCTGCGTCGCCGGGAACGTGTATCAGCGTGGGCCCACCGAGCAGGGATGCCAGTTCGGTGGCGTCACGTTCCAGCAGGCCTGCCGGCAGGCCCTCCAGCATTGTGAGTGCCACGTCTACAGTGGCCAGGTATGGACGGGCTGGCCGGTATCCTGGTGCGCCAGGTAGGCCAGGGTCAATGCCTGCATGTCCGGCCCGTGACGGCCGACCCAGCGGCGTTGCCATGCCGCGCCGTTCTGGGAAGATTCCACCCGGTCGTGGATGACGCCGAGGTAGTCATCGATTTCGCTGTCGGGAATACCGCGCCCGGCCAGTCCATCGCGCGCCAGCGGCAGCAGGTCGCGCAGGATCAGCTCGCGCACGGAAAGTTCCCGCTCACCCCCGGAGTCCACCCACAGCGTGCGGGCATTGAGCCCGTAGCGCGCCGCGGTATAGAAATTGTCGCGCGCCTTGTTGAAAGGCAGCAGGGTATTCACCGGCTTCGACCAGTCACGCAGTCCGTAGATCAGGCCGAAGTAGAACGCGGCATTGGCGATGCAGTCGCGGATGGTGGGACCGGCGGGCACCACCCGGTGCTCGATGCGCAGGTGGACCTGGCCGTCGTGGTCGAAACCGATGAGCGGCCGGTTCCAGCGCCAGAGCGTTCCGTTGTGGAAGCGCACGTGGCTGAAGCGGTGGTCCGGGGTATCGCGTACCGCCGGCAGCAGGATCGGATGATCGCGCCGGTTGCGCTCGAAGATCTCGAGCATGGAGTCGTGCAGGTAGTCGTGGCCAAAGCTGACCCGGGGAGGATAACGTTCACCGGTATCCACGGCCTGCTCGAAAAGCGGGATCCGCGTCTCGTCCCAGAGCGCATGACCGAACAGGAAGGGGGAATTCGCGCTCGCCGCCACCATGGGCGCGGAGATGGCGATGCTGGCGTTGAAATCCCGCACCGCGTGTTCCGGGCGGCATTGCAGATGCAACTGGAACGAGGTGGCCGCCGCCTCGAGCATGACGTCGTTGTGGCTGAGCGACAGGTGGCTGTCACCCTCGATAAAGAGCGTGAACGGCTTGCCGTCGCGCAATGCCAGCACTCTGTCGTTGAGCGAGCGGTAGCGCACCATGCTCGACATGTAGTCCGAGCAGAGGAGCTTTTCGGTGATCGTGGGAAGAATACCGATGCTGGCCAGTTGCAGGTCGAGGTCCGCGGCACAGGCGCGGCAGCGATTCCAGGTGGCGCCGAGCTCGTCATTGAGTCGACTGAACACGCGGCCGCCGAGGGAGGACGGGCTGCCATTCAGTTCGACATTGAATGCCGCCAGCTCTGGCACGACGAGGGGGTCGTTGATCGATTCCAGGAATTCGTCGTTACGCGGCGCCGGGTTGCCTTCCGCGTCCACCAGCCAGGCCTCGAGCTCGAAGCCGGCCATGTCGCCGCGCGGGCTGAACTCACCGTTACTGAAGTATTGCCGGAGGAGATCGCTCTCCCGGTCAAGTCGCTCGCGGAAGCCACTGAAATGCTCGGCATCAAAGTAGCGGCTGTCGATTTCGTCGCCCATCACCCCGGGTTCTGGTCACCTGGGGCGCATTATAAACCGGCCAGATGGGTTACCCGGAGGATTCTCCGGCATGGGTATAGCGGATCAGTACCTGGCCCGCGTCGTCCATCATGGGCAGGTTGGAAGGCCCCGCGTAGTAGCGCAACCGCCTGTCGGGCTGCGTGTAACCGACCTGGATGGCGCTCGCGAACAGCCTGAGCAGCGGATTGGCCGCGGTGATCCGGAAGTGAACCAGCCCGGGGTCGTCGGCGTCGAACGTGGTTGGCGGGTTGTCGTGGCGGGCGAATCGAAGGCGCACGAAGCGCCCATCGCGGGCGAAAAAGTAGTCGAAGTCCAGGGCTTCGCCCGACAGAAGTTCATTCCAGTGGAGCCTGATCGCGTTGTCGAAACCCGCATCGACGATGGCGGGTCGGTCGGGCGGCGCAAGTTGTTCGGATGCCTGGCCACGCGTAGCGACGATGCCGGTATCGCTCCAGTCGACGGATTCCAGCAGTTCGCCTTCGACGCCGGTCATCTCGTAGGACGGGGTCAGCGGTTGGCATCGGTAGTTCACTACCTTGTTCGCCAGCAGCGTGCCATCCGGACGGGTATAGCTGACCTTCAGGACGCCACCATCGTCACCCGGAGCGAGTCGCAGGCGTTCGCGGTACAGCAGGCGATCTTCCGTATCCACCGCCTCGCCGCTGACGTCGTAGGCGGGACCATCGAGCTCGGGCGGTATGCAGCCCCAGGCGGGACCGGCAAGGCAGAGCAGCAGGAATACAGGTTTCATATGCATGCTCGCGTCAGGCCGCTCGTTCCCAGCGCCGGACCATCGCCAGCAAGATGGCCCCGTGCGCCAACCAGGCGATCGCGAGTACCCCCGCTGTCAGCGCCATGCCGTACCCGAAATCCACGGTCGTCAACCGCTCTCCGGCCACGTAGCTCAGCGTGCCGCCGACCATGCACAGGGCGAGAAAGGCTCCGCCATGGCGGGTCAGCGGGCGCAGTGACCAGGGCAGCGTCATCGCGAACAGCAGCCACAGCACCATCATCCATGGCGGGGGAAACGGCAGTCCCGAGGGATGCACCAGCACCCCGGCCAGTCCGAGGAGGCTGTCGCCTGCAAATCCGAGCGTAACGACCGCGGCGAACAGCGGCGCGTCCCGCGCGGTGGGATTGAAATAGCGCGCATACAGCAGCGCGGCGACAAGACCACAGGCCAGCGCGGTGAGATTGCCGAAGAGCACGCTCAGGACCCATCCCGACTGGAAGATAACGGCATTGACGACGAGCCGGACCATGGCGCCGGGCTCAGACCTTGCGCATGAGCAGTTGCGCGGTGCCGATGGCTTCCTCGAGGAATCCACCTTCGCAGTAACTGAGGTAGAAATGCCACATGCGGATAAAGCGGTCATCGAATCCGAGCGCCCGGATGCGCGCGGGGTCGCGCAGGAACCGATCCCGCCAGTGTTTCAGCGTGAGCGCGTAGTCACGGCCGATGTCCTCCAGGTGCTTGAGCTGCAGCCGGCTGCTGCGGCCGGTGGCATGAAGAATGGCCTCCACCGACGGCAGGCTGCCTCCGGGAAAGATGTACTTCTGGATGAAGTCGACGTTGCCGAGTGCGTCACGATAGCGCTGCTCCGGTATCGTGATTGCCTGGATCAGGAGTGATCCTCCCGGTTTCAGGAGTGCGTCGCATTGCGCCAGGTAGCGGGGCAGGTATCGCTGGCCGACTGCCTCGATCATCTCGATCGAGACGAGCTTGTCGTACTGCCCGGTGAGGTCCCGGTAATCCTGATCGAGAACGGTGACCCGATCACACAGACCTCTTTCCCGAACCAGCGCGCGCGCATGCCGGAACTGTTCCTCGGAGATCGTGGTGGTGGTCACCCGGCAACCGAAATGTTCCGCGAGATAGACCGCCATGCCGCCCCATCCCGTGCCTATCTCGATCACGTGATCGGTCGGGCGGAGGTCGAGCTTTTCGCCGACGCGCTGCAGCTTGTGAACGGCGGCCGTTTCCAGGTCCGCGCGCGTATCGGGAAACATGGCCGATGAGTACATCATGCGGCGGTCGAGAAAGGTGGCGAAGAGCGCATTGCTGAGATCGTAGTGCGCGTGAATGTTGCGCCGCGCGCCGCGCGCGGTGTTCGGCGTCACCATGTGACGCAGCCGTTGCAGCCAGTTTCCCGCGCGGCTGAATCCGGCGTCCATCCGCGCCAGGGAATCTAGGTTGCGTCCGAGGAGCCGGATCACCGCGGTCAGGTCCGGGCTGGTCCAGTAACCTTCCATGAAGGCTTCTCCGGCGCCAATGGATCCCCGGCAGAGAAGCATTCCGTAGAGCCGGGCATCCAGTACACGGACCCGTGCGTCGATGCCATCAGACGCTCCGTAATCGCCAAAGCGCTGGATGCATCCGCTTTCCACGAGGGTCAGCGATCCGCCTTTGAGCGAGGACAGCAGAGTGATCACGTGGCGCCGGGCCAGGCGGTGCCACCACCCCGTCGTTTCGGTGGACGCCAGGACTGATTCGGTGGGGACGGTCTCGATTTTCATGTTTGCGGACTTTCCTGCCCACTGGGGGTTGATTTGACGACGGTCTTTCGCGCGCCCGGGTGGTCGTAAACCGGAGTGCCCTTGCGCCAGAGTCTCCAGGCCTGCCAGTAGATGCCAAACGCGGTAACCAGGGTCATGGCGGGCTGTCGCAATACCAGGGACAGTAAGCGGGCACGCGTCGTGGGTATGCGTTCGAGCAGCAACGTGGCGTCCGTTTCCGCCCTCCCGTCACGGTGATTCTCGAGGTGGAAGAACAACTTTTCTCCCGGTGCGCGCAGGCGACAGTGATAGGTCATCTCCATGGGGTTGAACGGTGATACATGCATCCTCTTGTCAAACTTTCGGTGTGGTTTGCGTTCCGCGGGATCGACGCCGAAGACATAGCACGTCTTCTCCCGCCAGGGCGTATTGGTAACCTGCAGCAGAGTGGCGCGCAGGTCGCCGTCGCGATCGAGACAATAGAAGATCGACAACGGATTCATGACGAATCCCCAGTAGCGCAGGTGTGTCAGCAGGAGGATGGATCCGTCGGGATGCCAGCCGGTTTCCCTGGCCACTTCCTCGCGGACACAGTCGCACAGGGATTGCGTTGGATCACCAAAGTAATCACGCCGGCGGAACCAGCCCAGGGCTGGCCAGCGGGTTCCCAGCAAGCCGGGCGTGCTGAGTTCCTGGTCCACGGTATCAAGGTCGATCAACGGCATGGTGAGACCGTATCGAAACGCATGTCGCACCGGCGTGAAACGGCGATGGCGGATGGCGCCGCGGTAGAGAACGGTTCCTCTCACAGGGCATCCCCCTCGAGTGCGGCGGCCACTGAGGCGCCACTGGCGACACCGTCCTCGTGGAAGCCGTTGCCGCACCAGGCGCCGCAGAACCAGGTGTTGCGCTGTCCGTTGATCTCGCCGATACGTGCCTGTGCGGCGACGCTTTGGGATCCGAACTGGGGATGTGCATAGTGGAACCGCCTCAACACCTTGCCCGTATCGACATGTTCGTCGGCATTGACACTGACGCAGATCGGGGAATCCGAAAGGATGCCCTGGAGAATGTTCATGTTGTAGGTCAGCACCGGGCGATCGTTCTCGGTCCCGTCGAGCAGGTAGTTCCAGCTCGCCCACGCGCGCTCACGCCGGGGCAGGAGATTACGGTCGGTGTGGAGCAACACGCTGTTGTCGCGATAGGGGATCGCGCCCAAGACTTCCCGTTCCTCCGCCGACGCATCGGCGAGAAGCGCGAGGGACTGGTCGCTGTGGGATGCCAGCACCACGTGATCAAAATGGTCGGACCCACGATCGGTACGCAGATCGACGCCCTTCGCGCCACGATGGATTTCGCGCACCGCGGTGCCGGTGAAGATCCGCTGGCGAAACTCCCGGGTCAGGGGCTCGAGGTAGTTGCGCGATCCGCCCTCGACGACTCGCCAGCGCGGGCGACCGGCGAGATCCAGCAACCCGTGGTTGCGGAAGAAACGGACGAAGAAGAGCGCATCGAACTCCTGTACCCGGGCGGCCGGAGCAGACCAGATTGCGGAGGCCATCGGCACGACATAGCGGGTGAGGAAATATTCCCCATATCCTCCTTCGGCGAGGTAGCGGTCGAGTGACTTGCCCGCGGGTATCCTGCCGCGTTCGAGATCCGACCGGGCGCGCCGGCCGAAACGAAGGATGTCACCCAGCATGCCGAGGAAGCGTCGGTCCGCCAGCCGCCGGCGATCGGCGAACAGGCCGTTGAGACTCGATCCACAGTACTCAAAATCGTGTCCGTTCAGGCCGGCGCAGGGGGCGCCATCCGGGTGGTGGTGCCGGTTGGAGACGCTGAATCCCATCTCCGTCTCGCGCCACGGCACCTCGATGCGTTCCAGCAGCCGGTTGAAACCCGGATAGGTGCGGTCGTTGAAGACGATAAATCCGGTGTCCACCGCATGGCTCCGGCCGTCCACCGTGCAGTCCACGGTGGCGGTATGTCCGCCGACGCCAGGCGCGGCCTCGATCAGCGTGATCTCGTGGCGGCGGTGGAGCAGCCAGGCGGCGGTAAGTCCGCTGATGCCGCCGCCGACAATGGCGATCTTCATGCTGTCCGCACGAGTTTCTGTCCCAGCCGCAGCCGCAGCGAATCCGGCAACATGGCGAACAGCTCCAGTGCCATGGTCAGCCGGCGCGGAAAGGCGATCCGGATCCGGCGTCGTTCCAGGCCGTCGATGATCCGGCGCGCCGCGGTGTCCGCGTCCACGAGAAACGGCATCGGGAAATCGTTGCGCCGGGTGAGCGGTGTATCGACGAATCCCGGCAGCACGATGGAGACGTCGATGCCTTCATGGCGGAGGTCAAGCCCCAGCGATTCAAGGAAGTTCACCAGCGCCGCCTTGCTCGCGCCGTAGGCTTCCGCCCGCGGCAGCCCCGTGAGCGCGGAGGCGCTGCTGATACCGGCGATATGCGGGCGCTTGCGCGAGCGGCGCAGCGACGGCAGCCCGGCCTCGAGGCAACGCGCCACGCCAACGAGGTTGAGATTTGCCATGCGGTATGTAATGCCGCTGTCGAAGCGGGCGACGTCGACGTATTCACAGTCGCCGGCGCAGAGCAGCATGGTGTCCAGGCCGCCCGGCAGTGCGTCCAGCGCGGCGGACAGTGGCGCGATGCAGTCGTCCGAGGAAAGGTCGGCATCCAGCACCGTGACGTTGCGTTCATCCAGCCGGGCCATGTCTTCCAGCGCTGTCCGGTTGCGCGCGGTGAGGACGAGGTGGTTGCCGTGGCCGGCAAGCCTTTCCGCCAGCGACCTGCCGATGCCCGATGAGGCTCCGGTTATCCAGATCGTTCGGTTTTCCAGTGGTATATGGGACATCAGGAGTTACAAAATGCCGATCAGCGCGAGGCGGAATCAGCGAAATGAATCATGGATCAGAACCGGTCGCGAGTGCGGCTGATGAAATAGCCAAGCACCGGGAGGTGACGGAACAACCCCTCGGTGTTGTCCCAGAAGTCCTGGTGGAAGATCACCTTGCCGGAATCGTCGAGGCGCAACTGGCTCATACCGATGGAATGGGTTTCGATGGATTTACCAAACACGTCGAAGCCGGTCTTCATCGACCAACGCAGGAAGTAGTCCCCACCGGCCGGAATCACCTGGTGGACGGTAACGCGGTTGAACGTGATCCTCTGCGCGGTTTCTTCGAGATAGGCCGCGAGGGCTTCGTTGTCGTAGAGGGTCTTCAGGGTGTCGCTGAAATAGAGGGACCCGGCATAGATTTCGCGTACCTGCTCGGCGACATCGTCACGCTTGATATTGCGGAACAGGCCGATGAATCCCGCCAGCTCGGGATACTCCAGCGTAATATCGGTTTCGGCCCCGGAAGGCGGGTCGCCGCCGGATCGCAGACTGAGATCTTCGTAAATCGCGGGGTAGTCGGGGTTTTCCGCCTTGAGCGAGCAGCCTGTTATCATGATCAGAATTGCCAGCAGGGCCAGTAGGCATCGACCAGGGAACACCGCCGGTTTACTTTGCCGGTATGACGGGTAGTGAGATTTCCACCGTGGTCCGGGACTTGATTGCCGTGGGTCGAACACTGGTCTGGCGCTGGCCATCATTGAAATGTCCGGCGAAGGCTAGGGCCCTGGCGATCAATGCAACGTGAAAGCGTGATGGAGACGAGGAGACCGGTGAGAACCGGGTCGCTAATGGACGGCGACGTTGCCTTGACGTGCCGGTGATACCATCGGCTTAGGCTTTCCCTGACCATCCAATGAACCCGTTCGAGGGAAAACGTTCCCCCGCCTCCGGCATCACCCGGCGCCTCCTCAGGGTCGTGGTCTTGCAACTCCTGTTCATCAGCGTGATCACCGCGCTCGGCGTGGTCGTGGCAGCGAAGGTGGTGGAGGGGGTGATGATGCGTACTGCGCTCGAAGGTGAGGCGCGGCATTTCTGGGAGCACTATCTTGGCAACCCGGCGCATCCGCTGCCCAACACCGACAACCTGATTGGCTACCTGCAACTGCCGGACTCGGAATCCTCGGTGCCGGCGGAACTGGCGAGCGTCGAGCCCGGCTATGGCCGCGTGGAAATGGACGGGCGCAGGGTGTTGGTGCTCGTTGAGCAGGCCGAGGTCCCGGGTGGAAACGCCATGCTGTACCTGGTCTTTGACGAGGAAAGCGTTGCCCGACTGTCGTTCTACTTCGGCGTGGTTCCCCTCAGCCTGGTGCTGATCGTGATCTACCTGTCCGCCTGGGTGGCGTTCCGCCAGTCTCGCAAGGCAGTGTCGCCGATCGTGTCCCTCGCGGGCCATTTGCGCGACTTCCATTCCGGCGACCAGCCGGAGATCGCGCTCGATCTCGACCGGTTTCGGTCCGGCAACGACGATGACGAGGTCAATGCCCTGGTGGATTCCCTGAATGCGTTTACCGGCGAAATCAATGAACTCATCCAGCGCGAGCGCCGTTTCACCCGGGACGCCAGTCACGAGCTGCGCACGCCCCTCTCCGTGATCCAGGGATCCGCGGAGCTCCTCGCGGCCTCCAGACCGCTGGATACGGGCCAGCGCCGGTCCGTGGAGCGTATCCGCCGGACCACCCGCGACATGAACGACCTGGTCACCACGTTGCTGCTCCTCGCCCGGGGCCACCTGCGTGGTCCCGGCACCGGTGATGTTTCGCTGAACGACGTGATCCGCCACCAGCTCGAGCAACTGCACCTGACGCACAATACCGGCAACAGTCTCGAGATCATCCTCGACCTTCATCCCGGGGTGCAGGTGCGCGCCACGCGACAACTGGTCGAGGCAGTCTGCGGCAACCTGTTGCGAAACGCGTTCAACTATACCCGCGAGGGAGAAATCGTGGTGCGTCTCCGGCCGGGTAAGCTGAGTGTCACGAATCGCGGGCCGGGCGTCAGTGCGCCGCCGGACGAAGATCTCTTCGAGCCGTTTCGGCGTGGCGTGGATGAGTCACAGGTCGAAGGCTACGGCGTCGGCCTCGACCTGGTCAGGCGGCTCTGCGAACTCTACGGATGGACGGTGGACGCGCAGTACGACAAGGAATCCGGAATGACCTTCCGCGTCGTGTTCGCCGCCGTATCCTGACGGCAGGGCCAGCGGGACCGAATGACTCAGGCGACGCTGGTGTCCAGCTTGAGGCCGACCCCCTTGATGGTGCGGATGATGCTGCCATGGTCCGGCTCAAACGGCTTGTCCACCGCCTTTCGCAGTATGTACACGTGGCTGCGTAGCGCGTCGCTGTCGGGCACCTCGTCTCCCCACAGCTCGCGCTCGAGGGCTTCCCGGCTCACCACCGCGGGCGCCTCGCGGAGCAGGATACGGAGGATGCGAAATCCCGTGGGCGAGATTTCCAGCGGCTTCCCCAGCCGGGTGACTTCCCGCGTGCGGGTGTCCAGTACCAGGCCGCCGGCGGCGATGCGTGTATTCGCCGTTTCCCCGCGCTTGCGATTCACCAGCGCGTTCACCCTGGCCTTCAGTTCCTCGATGACGAAGGGCTTGACGAGGTAGTCATCGGCGCCGTGATCGAAACCCGCGAGCTTGTCGTCGATGGTGTCACGCGCGGTCAGCATCAACACTGGCGTATCGATGGCGTGATCGCCGCGTAACCGGTTACAGACGGTGAGGCCGTCCATGCCGGGCAGCATCAGGTCGAGCACGATGCAATCAAATGTCTCGCTGGTGGCAAGGCGCAGGGCCTCGATTCCGTCGGCGGCATAGTCGATATCGTAGCCGGCGGACTCCAACGCGAGGGAGATGGTTTCCGCGAGGTCACGGTGATCTTCAACCAGTAGCACGGTGCCTTTCATGGGATGGATTCGCGATCAGTAACGGGCCGAGTATACTTTCCGATGGTGAAAACGAGGTCAAAGTCCATGCCCGAACGGGATCCCTCCCGCTACGTCGCCGAGAATGCGCTGGAACTGGCCATCGGCCGCCAGGTGCGAGCGTTCCGTACGGAGCAGGGGATGACGGTGGCGGATCTCGCGCGGGTATCCGGGCTTTCTCCGGGAATGCTGTCCAAGGTGGAGAATGGCCTCACCTCGCCCTCGCTGGCGACCCTCAACGGCATCGCCTCGGCGCTGAACGTCCCCGTCACCGCGCTGTTCCGGATGTACGAGGAGACCCGCGACGCGACCTTCGTGCCTGCGGGCCAGGGACTCATGATCGAACGCCAGGGCACGCGCGCGGGCCACCAGTACCAGCTCCTCGGACATTCCGGCGGGCAGGCGCCCATGGTGGAGCCCTATCTCGTCACCCTAACAGACGAATCGGACGTGTTTCCGTTGTTCCAGCACGACGGCGTGGAGTTCATCTACCTGCTGGAAGGTGAGATGGTTTACCGTCACGCGAGCCGCACCTACCGCATGAATCCCGGGGATTCGCTCTATTTCGATTCCGACGCGCCCCACGGGCCGGAACAACTGATTCGCCTGCCGATCCGCATGCTCGCGGTGATCGTCGGGCGTCACGGCGGTGGCTGACACTTGTTTCCTCAAATTAAATATTATTTAACATCAGTTGTCCGCCAGTGGGGCGGGTGCTAACATCCCGGCACTTTCCATCATCCCCGTTGCGAGGTAACCATGTGCGGCATCGTTGGGCTCTATTTCAAGAACCCGGCGCTGGAATCGCGCCTGGGCGGAATGCTCGCGGACATGCTGGTACAGATGACGGACCGGGGACCGGACAGCGCCGGCGTGGCGGTGTACCACGACCCGGTGGCCGATTCCCGGGTCAAGATCACTCTCCAGGGCCCGGATGACGTCGACTGGGAGGCCGTCCGCGCCGAACTCGATGACGCCCTCGACGGCGACTGGTCGCTGACCCCCCTCGCCAACCACGCGGTCCTGGTGGCTGATGTGGCGGACCAGACCGGGGCGATGTCGCTGGCAGCGCGGGTCGACGACCTGCTGCCCTCCATCCGTCTCACCAGCATCGGCAGCGCGATCGAGATCTACAAGGAAAAGGGTCTGCCGGCAAAGGTGATTGACAAGTTCCGCCTGCGTGAACTGACCGGGACCCATGCCCTCGGCCACACCCGAATGGCCACGGAAAGCGCGGTGACCACGGAGCATTCCCATCCGTTTTCCACCGGCCGCGACCTGTGCCTCGTGCACAACGGCTCGCTATCCAATCACAATCGCCTGCGCGAGGACCTGCGGCGCGAAGGGATCCGCTTCCAGACCGATAACGACAGCGAGGTGGCGGCGGGCTATCTCACCTGGCGACTGGGGCAGGGAGCCAGCCTCAAGGAGGCGCTGGAGGCGGCGATCCGCGACCTCGACGGCTTTTATACCTTCGCCATCGGCACCCGTGATGGCTTCGCGGTGCTGCGCGATCCCATCGCCTGCAAACCGGCGGTGCTGGCGGAAACCGACGACTGGGTCGCGATGTCCTCCGAGTACCGCGCCATCGCCCAGTTGCCCGGCAGCGAGAACGCACGCATCTGGGAGCCGGAGCCGGCGACGATCTACAGTTGGGAGAAACACTGAATGCGCGAATTCGATCTTGGCGAGGGCGGCGTCCGGCCGCTGAACGCTTTCCTCCACCAGGCGGAATCCGCGGGTCAGGCGGTGGCCGCGCGCCATCCGGGCGGGCGGCACAACGTCGCCGCCGGGGCGATGTACGACAGCGCGGTGGATATCCACGGGCACGTCGGCTACTACTGCGCGGGCATGAACCAGGATGCCGCGATCACCATCCACGGCAATGCCGGCCCGGGCCTGGCGGAGAACATGATGTCCGGCAGCGTACGCGTGAAGGGCAATGCCTCCCAGTACTGCGGCGCCACCGCCCACGGCGGGCTGCTGGTGATCGAGGGCAATGCCGCGGCGCGCTGTGGTATCTCGATGAAAGGCGTGGACATCGTGGTGGGCGGATCCATCGGCCACATGAGCGCCTTCATGGCCCAGAGCGGCGCGCTGGTGGTATGCGGTGATGCCGGGGACTCGCTCGGCGATTCCATCTACGAGGCGCGGCTCTACGTGCACGGCAAGGTGTCGAGCCTGGGCGCCGACTGCATCGAGAAGGAACTGCGTGACGAGCACCTGGCGGAACTCGCCGGTTTGCTGGAGCAGGCGGGCCTGTCCCATGACCCGGCGTCGTTTCGCCGCTACGGTTCGGCGCGGCAGCTCTACAACTTCAAGATAGACAACGTGGGCGCGTACTGATGACGAACAGGATCGATCCGAGCTGGCTGCGCGAGTCGGCCACCTTCAGCAAGCCCGTCATCCGCGAGATCCAGCGCGCAGCGCGGGAGGGCATCTACGATATCCGCGGTGGCGGCGCCAAGCGCACCATTCCCACCTTCGATGACCTCGTGTTCCTCGGCGCGAGCATGTCGCGCTATCCGCTCGAGGGCTACCGCGAGCGCTGCGATACCAGCGTCACCCTGGGCACGCGTTACGCGAAGAAGCCGATGGAACTCAAGATTCCGATCACCATCGCGGGCATGAGCTTCGGCGCGCTGTCAGCCCAGGCCAAGGAGGCACTCGGCCGCGGCGCCTCCGAGGTGGGCACCAGCACCACCACCGGCGACGGCGGCATGACGCCTGAGGAACGCGGCCAGTCGAAGCATCTCGTCTACCAGTACCTGCCGTCGCGCTACGGCATGAACCCGGTGGACCTCAGGAAGGCCGACGCCATCGAGGTCGTGGTGGGGCAGGGCGCGAAGCCCGGCGGCGGCGGCATGCTGCTCGGCCAGAAGATCAGCGACCGGGTGGCGGAGATGCGCAACCTGCCGAAGGGCATCGACCAGCGCAGCGCCTGCCGCCATCCCGACTGGACCGGGCCGGACGACCTGGAGATCAAGATCGAGGAGCTGCGCGAACTCACCGACTGGCAGGTGCCGATCTACGTCAAGGTGGGCGCAGCGCGCCCGTTCTACGACGTGCAGCTCGCGGTCAAGGCGGGCGCCGACGTGGTGGTGGTGGACGGCATGCAGGGCGGCACCGCCGCCACCCAGGACGTGTTCATCGAGCACGTCGGCATCCCGACGCTGGCGGCCACGCGCATGGCAGTGGATGCACTCTGCGATCTCGGCAAGCACCGCGAGGTGCAGCTCATCGTATCCGGCGGCATCCGCACCGGCGCGGACGTGGCCAAGGCCCTCGCCATGGGCGCGGACGCGGTGTCCATCGGCACGGCGGCGCTCATCGCCATGGGCGACAACGCCCCCGAGTACGAGGCCGAGTACAACGCCCTCGGCAGCAGCGCCGGCTACTACGACGACTGGCAGGAAGGCCGCGACCCCGTGGGCATCTCCACCCAGGATTCCGACCTGGGCGCGCGCCTCGATCCGGTCAAGGCGGGGCACCGGGTGGCCAACTACCTGCGCTGCCTCACGCTGGAACTGCAGACCCTGGCGCGTGCTTCCGGCAAAAGCGACGTGCACAACCTGGAACCGGAGGACATGGCGGCGCTCACCGTCGAGGCCGCGGCCATGGCGCGCATTCCGCTCGCCGGCACCGACTGGATTCCCGGTCACAGCAAGTTCTGAATCCGTATGGATAATGACGCGCGTTTTTCTGCGTGGACAAATTTGCCATAATCTTTTTGATTCACCCCACGATTCCAAGTCAGGAGTAATACCATGGCCACCAATCTCGCCAACGTGGCGAAACAGAAAAAAATCGAGTACTTCCTGATCAGCTTCGTCGACCTGTTCGGCGTGCTGCGCTCCAAGCTGGTCCCGGCGCGCGCGATCGGCGACATGCAGCGCGACGGCGCGGGCTTCGCCGGCTTTGCCACCTGGCTCGACATGACCCCGGCGGATAGCGACATGTTCGCAGTGCCGGACCCGGACAGCCTGATCCAGTTGCCGTGGAAGAAGGAGGTGGGCTGGCTCGCGGCGGATCTCTACATGGACGGCAAGGCGGTGGAGGCGTCGCCGCGCGTCGCCCTCAAGCGCCAGGTGGAGAAGGCGGAGAAGAAGGGCTACCGCCTCAAGACCGGGGTGGAATGCGAATACTTCCTGGTGAACGCCGACGGCAGCGCGATCTCCGATCCCCAGGACACCCAGTCCAAACCCTGCTACGACCAGTCCGCGCTGATGCGCCGCTTCGACGTCATCACGCAGATCTGCGATGCGATGATCGAACTCGGCTGGGGCCCGTACCAGAACGACCACGAGGACGCCAATGGCCAGTTCGAGATGAACTGGGACTACGACGATTGTTTGAAGACTGCGGACCGGCACGTGTTCTTCAAGTACATGGTGCGCCAGATCGCGGAGAATCACGGCCTGCGCGCGACCTTCATGCCGAAGCCGTTCTCCCATCTCACCGGCAACGGTTGCCATGCCCATGTTTCGCTGTGGGACAAAACGGGCAAGAAGAACCTGTTCGCCAGCAAGACGGGCGAGATGGGCCTGTCCGCGCTCGCTTACCAGTTCCTCGGCGGTATCATGCACAACGTCGAGGGGCTGGCGTCGATCTTCAATCCCACGGTAAACAGCTACAAGCGGATCAACGCGCCGCGCACCCTGTCCGGCGCCACCTGGTCGCCCAACGCGGTGAGCTACGGCGGCAACAACCGGACCCACATGGTGCGCATCCCGGACGCCGGTCGTTTCGAACTGCGCCTCATGGACGGCGCCGCCAATCCCTACCTGCTGCAGGCGGGCATCCTCGCCGCGGGCCTCGACGGCATCGCCAACAAGCGCGATCCCGGCAAGCGCCTCGACATCAACATGTACGAGGAAGGCCACAAGGCGCGCGGGTTGAAGAAACTGCCGCTCAACCTGCTCGACGCCATCCGCGCGACGCAGAAGGCGAAGTCACTGCGCGACGAACTCGGCCATGAACTGGTGGACGCCTACTGCAAGCTGAAACTGGCCCAGTGGAACGATTTCACCCGCTCCATCACCCAGTGGGAGCGGGACAATACGCTGGATTGCTGACGCGTTCGATTCCTGCGCTTGCATATCGCGACGTCCTCAGTCCAATATCCCCCTGCCCGCGAGAAATGATTTCAGTCGTTCGTTGCCGAGCAACGGCTCGAGGACCTGGGCGGTGTGTACGCCCGGGTTGTGATTGCCTTCCAGAATGACGGCACCGTCCCCGGTGATCAGGAGATCCCAGCCCACGTAGTCGAACCACGGATGCGTGGCGACGATCGCAAGTACCTGGTTCAGCGCGTCGTGCCAGTGTGGCAGGACGAGGCCGTCGACTTGCGCGTCGGTATCCGGATGGCGGGCGCAGGGCACGACGGTGTTGTCTGCGCGCAGCAACCGCCCACCAAACAACCTGCCCGTTTCGACGTCGATGCGCGCCGCCACAGCACCGAGGTGAAAGTGTTCGTACGGTTTCGACCGGCGAGTGCCAAACCGCTGATAGGCGTGAGCGACAGCCGGGCGACCGGAATCCGGATCGACGAAGGTGGTGACGCGTGTCGAGTTTTCCGCTTCAGGGAACACCCGGGCGAGGTCCGGGTGATTGCGTCTGCGTTCGGATACCACGCAGTCGCCCGCGGCCCGGAATCTTTCAAGCAGCGCTGCATCCGACAGGACGATACCGTTGAGGCGTGTCCTGCCCCGGTCTGCCATCGCGCCGTCCTGATTGATCCGCTCCACGAACAGAATGCCGCGGCCGTGGCTGCCGAGCACGGGCTTCACGACGTAATCCGTGCGCGTATCGAGCAGTTGCTGCAGCGAGCGCGCGCCAGTGCCTGCAGGCTCCGGGAAGAACTGGCCGCCGGATATGACGCCGAGTAGCGCTGGCAGCCGCTCGGTATCGACGAAGTAGCGATGAAAGGTCAGCTTGTTGCTGAGCACCTCCGAACATCCAATATTGGTGTTGCGTGACACACGCTTTCTAGCGGAGTCGCGAAAATACTGTCCGGCATTCTTTCCCTCGATCCCGCAGAGCGTCACCGAGTCAGGAAGAAACCCCTGTCTCAGCGCCCGGAACCCCTTGTACCCGTATCGACCGAGAAGAGAGCGATTGCGGGTTATGAAATACAGGCGACGCAGCAGATTTCGAACGTTCAGCATGGCCTGGCATGGATGGGCGCCTTCGTGTCCGCCCGGTCGTGGTGTAGCCGGTCGTTCAGGACATCACCGGCGCACGCCCCCCCCAACCGAGGCACGCTCACGATCGTCTCTCCATCGGGACCATGCAGCGGCAGAAGGAGTCTGCTTTTCCTATCCTCCTGTATATCAGAACTGTTGCCGCAGGATGGTGACCACGCGATCCACTTCGTCCACAGTGTTGTAGTGGGCGAAGCTCACCCTGAGGACGCCGTCCTCGGTGTCCCGGATGCCCGCGTTTTCCAGCAGACGCCTGGCGTAGAAGTGACCGTGTCCGGCGGCGATATCCGCCTTGCCCAGCGCCTGTGACAGAGACGCCGAGCTGACGCGGTCGCTGTAGAGCGCGATGTTCGCCTCCCGGCCCTCCATGTGAGGCCGCCCGAGAACGTCGAGCGGCAGGTCGGCTATGCCGTCCAGAAGGCGCTGGCAGAGCGCGGTCTCGTGAGTATTCATGAGCCCGGAAACGTCCTGGGTCCGGGAATAGAGACTGCCCTCGTCGTTGCCGAAATGATGCCGGTGGGAGGCGGAAAAATAGTCTGCGAGCCCCGCGAGCGCGGCGATCGAGGCATGGTCCGGGCCGGCGGCATCGAAACGTTTCTCCGGGTACTGGACGTTGAAGTAGTGGCACTGCGGGTCCAGCTCCGCGGCGAATTCCGGCGCGACATACATGATCCCGAGGTGCGGTGCGTAGGTCTTGTAGGTGCTGAAACAGTAGGCATCGGGCTTCAGCAGTGGAATGTCCGGCCAGGAATGGGGCGCGAAGGACACGCCGTCCACCACCACCCGGGCGCCCAGCGGGCGCACCCGGCGGATGACTTCTTCCAGCGGGTTGATGGTGCCGACGATGTTGGAACTGTGGGTCATGCAGAGGATGCGCACCCGGTCGTCCACCAGCGACTCCAGCGCGGCCAGCTCCAGTTCGCCCCCGGCATTGACCGGCCAGGTACGGAGTTCCGCGCCGTTGCGCCGGCAGAGCCGCTCCCAGGCGCCGATATTGGCCTCGTGGTCCTGGCCGGTGACGATGATGGCGTCGCCGGGACCGATGCGGCTGGCGGCCGCCTGGGCCAGCGTATTGATGTTCTGGGTGGTGGACGGGCCGATGGTGACGCTGCCGGGATCCACCCCCAGCAGGTCGGCCATGGCCTGTCTGCCGGCGTCCATCTGCTCACCGGCCACGCGGCAGATCTCGCTCGCGCCGTAGGGCTGCACCTTGTTGGCGGTGTAGAAGTGGAAGTAGCGCTCCAGCACCGGGCCCGCGACGTAGCTGCCGCCGGCGTTCTCGAAAAAGGCCGTCCGCCTGGGCAGTTCCTCTTTGAAGGCGGGGAAACAGCTACGGACGAAGTCGACATCGAGAACGGTCATGGCGGAAGCTTCAGGTGGTGGGCCGGGGAGTCTGGAAAAATCTCCAGGGCCTGTCAATCCACTGCCGAAATGCTCTCGTGCCTTTCGGCCCGGAGGGCGGATGATTTACAATCCGGGCAGAGGCTTGATCACCTATGGCGGTGAAGACCGGTCTCCCTGGTGGCGATACGTTGTGAACCCGGTCAGGTCCGGAAGGAAGCAGCCGCAGCAGCCGATTCGGGTGCCAGGGGTGGGCCGGTCC
>JAUILZ010000040.1 GCA_030432755.1 Gammaproteobacteria bacterium
ACGTTGTTCCACCGTGCAGACTGCCCATACGAGCATCGAAAACGACGAGAGCTACGCTATCGTCAGGCCCTCGACAGGCAGGTCGAAATACCGATGTGAAAACGTTCCGGACAGTAGTGAGCAGAGGCTGGCGTCCAGATTGCGAATTCCGCATGTATAGCTGGCTGTCTACAGAATTTCATTCAAGAAGGATTTCTCATTCGACTGTATCCCAATAGATGCACCGCCCTTCTTTATTGTCAGCTTCCTAGGCCAAATGTCGAATTTCCAATGCCTTCCTAATACCTCATTTTCGACCACATTGGCTTCCGTGAGTAGTGGGAAAACTCTACTGAAGTCCACGTAGTACGAAAGTTCATCAGGCAACCTGAAAATTACGATCGCTACTGAATATTCTCGTAGCAATTCGATCTGAACCTCGGATAGGTCAACCCACCCATTTCCTCTTGGATGAATTTTTGAGTAGGGCATTGCCACAATTATTGAATTTCCACTTGTCGTCCTGCCGTCATACATAATTTGTTTTCGAGGTATCTTTCTTAGTTCTACTTCATACTCATCCCAGAAATCACTAACAATACTTTCTATTGATGTGGCAGTATTTTTTGTATTTGCTCGCGCAGAGTCGAAATCGGAAGGCAACGATTTGGGGGCGGTATTTGTAGTTTTCACTGTCGAAAGATCGGCTTTGTCCAACAACCTTACAATAACATTTTCTGGAGAATCAAAGCCTTGTGCGTGTTTTTCAAGTCTTTCGAACGTAGCTTGGGATACTTTAATGGTGGGCGTCATGTGAGTAGTAGGGTATGTTTGAGTACGCTAAAGTATCATGAGTATTAATGTATGTAAAGTATTTAGAGTATAACAATTCATCTCAGGGAGTGTGACGATTGCGTGTATCTATGCAAATAGCTATACGCTCCCTAGAGAGGATCGTAGTCGGCTGAATTTAAGGACTTTTGTTCGTCGCTTGGTCGCCTCCAAGCCCCTGCGCGGCGCACGGCTTCACCGAAGCGTTCCACCTGGCTGGTCATGTCTCGCGTGGGCATGTAGCTGCGCGGTATTTCCCCCTTGCCCGGGCGAAGTTCCGCGGCGCCCGCAAGACGCGCGGTGCCGATGGCGGTGAGTTCGGGTGATCCCTGGACGACGACCGTTCGGCCCATGGCGTCGGCCAGGAACTGGCAGAAATACGGGTTCACCGAGACCCCGCCGTCGATGGATACGGTGTCCCCGATCGTCGTAAGGCTGGACATCGCACGGATCACCTCGGCGGCGCGGAATGCCACGCCTTCGAGCAGCGCGCGCACCATGTCCTCGCGGCCTGTTTCGAGGGAAAGACCGATCCAGATGCCCGCGGCGTCACGGTCCCAGTGTGGGCAGGCGAGGCCGGTGAGAGCGGGGACGAATGCCAGGCCGCGGTCGATGGCCGCGGGGCCGTTAAAAGCATTGATGTCCTCGTAGTGGTTGAACAGCCCGAGGCCGCGCGCCCAGTCGATGGCCGAACCGGCCGAGTAGACCCCGCCATCCAGTGCATACACCGGCGATTCACCCGCATGCTGCCAGGCCACGGTGGGCAGCAATCCTTTCTCAGGCGCGCGCAGCGGTTCCGTTCCCGTTACCAACAATGCAAAGGCGCCGGTGCCGAAGGTGATCTTGACGTCGCCGGGCGCGCGGCAGCCGTGGCCGTAGAGCGCCGCCTGCTGGTCCACCACGCTGGCGGTGATCGGTATATCGCGTGTGCCCGCTTTTACGCTGCCAAGATCCCCGGTGGTGGGAACGATCTCCGGCAGCGCCACCATCGGCACGCCGAACAGTTCGCACAGCACCGGATCCCATTGTCCGGTCTCGAGGTGCATGAGCGAGGTGCGTGATGCGGTGGTGACGTCGGTGACGCAGCGTCCCGTGAGTTTGTGGAGAAACCAGGCATCGGTGGTGCCGAGCCGCAGCTCGCCTTTTGCCAGCAGGTCCGCGGCATCCGGGAGATTTTTCAACTGCCACGCGAGCTTGCTCGCGGAGAAGTAGGAATCCAGCGGCAAGCCGCTCCTAGCCAGTACCTCGGCCTCGGCGCCGTCAGCGCGAAGGCGCTCGATGACGTCACTGGTACGGTTGTCCTGCCAGACAATCACCGGGCCCAGTGGCTCGCCCGTGTCGGCATGCCAGGCGAGGCAGCTTTCACCCTGGTTGTCGATGCCGACAGCGCTGACGACCTCCGCCGCATCCAGGCCCGCGCGGATGCCGGCCAGGAGTTCTTCCGGGTCATGCTCGACCCAGCCGGCGCGAGGATAGTACTGTCGATGCTTGTGCGCCGACACGATGCGCGCGTTGCCGTCGGGATCCACGGCCAGGGCCCGGGTGCTGGTAGTGCCCTGGTCGATGGCGAGTACGCTCATGGATTGTTTACTCCGGTTCGAAATGAAAAACGAGGGGTTCGTCGGCGCTGGACAGGATGCTCGCTGGCAGGCGCCATTGCATTTGCCGTTCCGGCAGCACACGCGCCCTGCGTTCAAGCACGCTCTCGTTGCCTCGGCGAACCACCAGTCGGCCTCTGGCCGCGCGGGCGAAGCGGATGCGGATGCCTGCCTCGGGCGATGGCGGACGCGCCAGCGGCAGGCGCTGGGGATACACGTAGCGAATGATATCCCCTGCTACCTCGAGCGGTACTGCTGAATCCGCCGTGGGCAACTCGCCCGCGAGGCTTCGCACCAGGGTTGAGGCGAGGGCATTGCCCTCGCGCCAGCAACGTCCGGCCGTGTCGGCGGGATGAACCACGTTGCCCACGGCGAAGTAGTCAGGGTCAGAGCAACGTCCAAGTGAATCCACCCGGGGGCCGCCGGTGCCGGGGTCGGTCTCGAGATGCCCCATGCGGGCGAGCGTGGCTTCGGCGGTAAACCGGCCGGAAAAGACCACGCCGTCGCAGGTGAGTGTTTTTTCCACGCCCGCCGCGTCCCTGAGCGTCACCGCGGTCACGCGGCCATTGCCGTGAATGCGGGTGACCGTGCTTCCTGCGCAAAACGGCACGCCCATCAATCGTGGCAAAGCCGTGGCGGCGCGCCAGGCAACCGGGCGCGGTTCGCTTTCCACCATCGCCACCGGTTGGATGCCGGCGTGGCGGCAGGTCAGCAAGGCGGAGAACGCCACCAGTTCGCTGCCGAGGATGACCGGTCGTCGACAGGGTGCCCGCGATTTGAGGTACACGGTTGACTGCAAAGCCCCGGTGGTGAGGACGCCGAGTGCGCGGTCTCCGGAAACGAGGCGCGCCGATCGCGGCGTCTCCCGCACGCCGGTCGCCAGGACTACCCGTCGCGGCGAGAGTCGCTCTGTACCTTCAGGCGTCGCAAGCTGGAGTAGGGGACCCGGGGAAATGGCGGTGACCGTCGTGCGGCTGCGGATAGTGACCCCGGCATCCACCGCCGCAGTGACCAGTCGCTCGGCGTAGCGCGGGCCGGTGAGGACACGGCCGAATTCACGCATGCCGAACGGGGGATGACCGCAGTGGCGTGGAATACCTCCAGCCTCGGACTCACGTTCCAGCACGACAACCCGCGCAACCCCCATTCGACGAAGCGCGGTGGCCAGGGCGAGCCCCGAGGGACCGCCGCCGATCACGGCCACGTCGCAGTCTGAAACCGGATCTGTCACCCTGTCGCTTCCTCCGGGGCCCGCGCCAGGGGTTCCTCGAACCGGTCCGCGGCCAGGTCGGCGAGTTCCGCGCTGCAATAAAAACCCTGGCAACGTCCCATGGTGACCCGGGTACGCCGCTTCAGCCCGGCGAGGCTGCGCGCGGGCAGGGGACCGTCCAGCGCGGCGAGGACCTCCCGGCGGGTCACCAGCTCGCAGTGACAGACCATGCCGTCATTACCGGCACGCATCCAGTCACGCTCGCCGTGCTCGCTGATGGCGGGCGCCGCGGGCCAGTCAATCGCCCGCGGGGGGACGAAAGCTGATCCGCCGTCAGTAAGCCAGCGCGCGGCGATATTTGCCAGGCCGAGGGCCGCGCTGAGTCCGGTGGAGCGGATGCCGCCGAGGCAGAGGTAATTGCGTGCCGCATCCTCGAGGACGCGATATTCCTTGCGCTCGGTGGCGGGACGCAGCCCGGCATAGATTGCGGTGACGGCATGGCCGGCGAGCGCAGGCAGGATACGCTCGCCTTCCCGCTTGAGCATGGCCAGCGTGTCGGCCTCGACGGAGGCATCGTCGCGGCTTTCCTGGTCCTCGGCCGTCGGACCCACCAGCAGGTTGCCGAACACGGTGGGGCAGACCACGATGCCCTTGGTGGTCTCCGTGGGAACCGGCAGCAGGATTGAACTTGACAGTGCGCACGCCGACTTGTCGTACACCACGAACTGGCCCTTGCGCGGGTGGATATGAAATTCCGCTTCGTCTCCCGAAAGGGCCCGGTGCACCAGATCACCATACAGGCCGGCGCAGTTGACGACGTGGGTAGTGGTCAATTCTCCCTGGTTCGTCTGCAACGTCCAGCATCCTCCGTCAAAGCTGCCGTTTTCGACAACGCATCCACGCAGGACCCTGGTTCCATGCGCCATGGCCTGGAGCAGATAGGCGAACGGGGTGCTCCAGGGGTCGACCAGGGATTCACCCGGTACGCTGACCGCTCCGAGGGCGCCCGGTCCAAGCCCTGGTTCGCGGTTTCCCGCCTCTTCGATGGAAATTCGGACGACATCCTCCACGTCGTTTCGGTGCGCCTGCTCGACGATCCCGTCGAGCCGCGCTTCCTGCTCGGGAGTCCAGGCCACGACCAGCGCGCCGCTTCGCACCAGGGGGAGATTGAGGCGCTCGTGAATGTCCAGGAACTCGGCGTAACCCTCCGCGATACAGGACTGCTCCAGGGAGCCCGGCGGCGCATCGAAGCCGGTATGCAGGATGGCGCTGTTGCCCTTGCTGGCGCCGTCGAGTATGTCCGCGGCTTTTTCCACCACCAGCACTTCCGCCCCCGCGAGCGCGAGCCGTCGTGCCACCGCGCAGCCCACCACCCCGGCGCCGATGACGATGACATCGAACCGGTGGCCTGGATCCACCGACGGATCCGTGTCCCGGGCGAGTCGTCCATCGGGGAAAGGGGGTTCGTGAACCTGGCGGGTCATGGGCGCTTCACGTGACTGTGTGGAAACTCGGTCGGTCTGGAGCCCGATTGTTGACCAAATCGCGGGAAAATGTGCGCATCATCTGCTAGGCTTTCGCCTCCGGCCGGCATCGCCATGCCGGGACCGGTGGCGCCTCCCGGCGCCCGATAAGAATCCGCGCGACCAGAAAACCAAGAGATAAGCCCCTAACGATGCCCGCGTTTATCGTCAAGTACGTCCGCGTCGTGGACGCCCTGTCCACCCGGTTTGGCCGCATCGCGATGTACCTGATCTTTCTCATGATCGGTACCCTGCTGCTCGACGCCGTCACCCGCAACGTACTCAATATTCCACTGTTCTGGTGCGTCGAGCTGGCCCAGTTCACCCTCGCCGCCTACTACATCATGGGTGGCGCCTACTCGATGCAACTCGACAGTCACGTGCGCATGGACCTGGTATACGACCACCTGTCTGACCGCAACAAGGCGCGCATCGACAGCTTCACCGCCATCTTCCTGGTGGTCTACCTCGTGGTGCTGCTGATCGGCTCGATCTCGAGCACGATCTACTCCATCGAGACCAACCAGCGGTTGTTCTCGATGTGGAACCCCTCGGTGGTGCCGATCAAGATCATCATGGTGTTCGGCATCGTGCTGATGCTGCTGCAGGCGGTCTCGACCATGTTCAAGGACATCGCCAAGGCGCGCGGGATGGAGCTGTCATGAGTTACGAGGCCATCGCAATCATCATGTTCGGCTCGATGCTGCTGATGCTGCTCACCGGGCAGCGGGTGTTCGCCGCCATCGGCATCGTCTCCACCGTGGCCGCGCTCCTGTTGTGGGGTGAGGGTGGGGTGGAGATGCCATTCACCGCGGCGTTCAAGCTGTTCAAGTGGTATCCGCTGCTGACCCTGCCGCTGTTCATCTACATGGGCTACGTGCTCTCCGAGTCCGGCATCGCCGACGACCTCTACCGGATGATTCACGTCTGGTTCGGCGGCCTCAAGGGCGGCCTCGCCGTGGGCACCATCGGCCTCATGGTGGTGATCTCGGCAATGAACGGTCTTAGCGTGGCGGGCATGGCCATCGGCGCCACCATCGCATTGCCGGAGATGCTGCGCCGCGGCTACGACAAGATCATGATCACCGGGGTGGTGCAGGCGGGAAGTTCCCTCGGCATCCTGGTGCCACCGAGCGTGGTGCTGGTGCTCTACGGAATGATCGCGCGCGAGTCGGTGGGCAAGCTCTGGCTCGCGGGCGCGATCCCCGGCCTGATGATGGCGGCGATGTTCATCATCTACATCGTCATTCGCTGCCGCCTGCAGCCCCATCTCGGCCCCACGGTGAGCGAGGAGGATCGAAACCTGCCCATGGCGGAGAAGCTCAAGCTCCTGCGCGCGGGCATCATTCCATTCCTGATCTTCTTCTTCATGACCGGGCTGTTCGTGATGGGCTATACCAGCCTGGTGGAGAGCTCCGCGGTGGGCGCCACTGCCGCCACCCTCGCCGCGCTGGTGAAAGGCCGCCTGAACCGCAAGGTGATGGAGGAAACCATCCGCAAGACCCTGGGCATCTCCTGCATGTTCATGTGGATCATCCTGGCGGCGCTGTGTTTCGGCGCGGTGTTCGACGGCATCGGTGCGGCGCGCGCCATCGAGACCCTGTTCATCACCAACTGGCACCTGACGCCCTGGGAGGTGCTCATCATGATGCAGCTTTCCTACCTGTTCATGGGCATGTTCCTCGACGACACCGCGATGCTGGTGATCGTCGCCCCGCTGTACGTGCCGCTGGTGAAGATCCTGGGCTTCGACCCGGTCTGGTATGGCGTGCTCTATACCATCACCTGCCAGATCGCCTACATGACGCCGCCGTTCGGCTACAACCTGTTCCTGATGCGCGCCATGGCGCCGCCGGAAATCACGCTGATGGACATCTACCGCTCGATCATTCCGTTCGTCCTGGTGATGGTGCTTGCATTGATACTGGTCATGGCATTCCCGCAGATCGCGCTGTGGCTGCCGGAGCAGGTCTACACCCGCTGATTGATACACTCGACTATCTCTCGGCAAAACCAACCAAAGAGGAGTTCAACAATGACAGACAAACCCCAGCCAACATCGACGGAGAACAACAGCCGCCGCGACTTCGTCAAGAAGGTCGGTACCGGCACCGCGGGCATCCTTGCCGCCGGCACTGCGCCCTATGCCTTCTCGCAGAGCAATCCCATCAAGTGGCGCCTGCAGACCTATTCCGGCGCGCCCCTCGGCGCCCACGTGGTGCTGCCGCAGATCGAGTCGTTCAACAAGATCGCCCACGGCCAGATGGAGATCGAGCTCTACTACGCCGACCAGCTCGTGCCCACCGACGAGCTCTTCCGCGCCATGCAGAACGGCACCATCGACGCGGTGCAGAGCGACGACGCCACCATGGCGTCGCCGGTGGACATCTCGGTATTCGGCGGCTATTTCCCGTTCTCCACCCGCTTCAGCCTCGACCTGCCGGTGCTGTTCAAGTACTACGGCCTCGACGCGATCTGGGCGGAAGCATACGGCGAGGTCGAAAACGTGGAATGGATCAGTGCCGGCGCCTGGGATCCCTGCCACATCTTCACCAAGGAGCCGATCAACTCCCTCGCCGACATGAAGGGCAAGCGGGTATTCGGCGTGCCCACCGCGGGCAAGTTCCTGTCACGCTACGGACTGGTGCCGGTGACCCTGCCCTGGGACGACATCGAGGTCGCCATCGGCACCGGAGAACTGGACGGCGTGGCCTGGTGCGGCTTCACCGAGGCCTACGAGGTGGGCTGGGCGGACGTCTGCAACTACGCCCTGCTCAACAACATCACCGGCGCCTGGTGCGGTTCCTATTTCGCCAACAGCAAAAGCTGGAACGCGCTGCCACCCAACCTGCAGGAACTGTTTCGCATGTCCTGCAACGACTCCCACTACTACCGCCAGGTCTGGTACTGGGGTGGCGAGGCCGACCTGCGGGTCAACGGCAAGAAGATGGAACTCACCCAGATTCCCACGGAGGAATGGGACCAGGTGGTGGAAGACGCCAAGGAGTTCTGGGAGGAACTCGCTTCCATCAGCCCGCGCACGCGCAAGGTGGTGGACGCGTTCCGCCAGTATGCCGACACCATGGAGCAGGTGGGCTACCCCTATCGTTGATTGACTGTTCCCCGCGGTGGCTGTGCCGCCGCGGGGTTTCCACGATGTTCCGGGTGTGTCCGTGCGCGCCGGGAGCGTTCTCCCCGCTGTTACGCCCGGTGGGTGGTCCGCCGGCCCGGCGCCTGGCTGGCGCCCGCTCTCAACGCACCAGCAGCACGTCGCATTCGGCGTGCTGGGTGACGTGCCCCGCAACCGAACCGAACACTCTGGTCAGCCCGGTCTCGCCGCTGGCGCCCAGCACCAGCAGGTCCGCCTTCGTCTCTGCCACGGATTCCGGGATCACCCGCTTGGCGTGGCCTGTCTTGACGATCCGCCGATAGTCACCCGCGCTCCGCTCGGCGCACCATTCGGCGAGGTGTTCCGCGGCGCGTTTCTGCAGGTATTCCGCCGAGGCGTAGGGGGCCGGGATTTCCACACCCGCGTAGGTGGGTGGCACGTAGGTCACCACGTGCAGCACCTCGAGTTCCGCGCCACCCGCGGCCGCGAGGTCAGCGGCGCGCGCCAGGGCCTTGGCGCTGCTCTCCGAGAAATCGATTGCGACGAGAATTTTCCGGTACGTGTTCATGCTTCCTCCACTGGGATGAGTTGCCTGTTATATCACGACCATCGTGGCGTCAGCAGGCTTTCGCCAAAGGGTGCTGGTGGGCAAGTGCCCCGGTATTGATCCGGGTCAACAATTGCGCATGCCGCAGGCCCGATATTTACGCAACGCCAACCCGAAGTCACAGGAGGCAGCCATGACAGCATCCCACGAAGACAGGCCGGTGGACAAGTCCCACCCGCTGGAAAAGATCCGCGCCGAGGCGGAGCAGATATTCGACCGCCTGAGTTCGGGCTGGCACGAACTCGAGTCCACGATCTCCAGCCACATGCCGGACTGGGTGCCGGGTGTGCGCAAGCCCAGGACAGACGCCAGCGAATCAGACGACGTGATCGAGTTCACGGTGGAACTGCCGGGCCTCGAACCCGCGGACATCGATGTCTCGGTGGAGGACGGGGTGCTGACGATCCGTGGAGAGAAGGAGACGGATTCGGAGCAAAGGGACCGCAACTATTACCTGCGTGAGCGCAGCAGCCAGAAATACTTCCGCTCCTTCGCCCTGCCGGCCGACGCCCAGGGCGACAAGATCTCGGCGCAATGCCGAAACGGACTCCTGACCATCCGGATCCCGCGCAGCAAGCCGCGCAAGAGCCGGGTGCACAAGGTCAGCATCGATTCCTGACTGGTCTCTGCCCCGCCCCACGCGACCGTAGGGAATCGCTTCACGAGTCCAGCAGCGCCTGTCCGAGCTTACCGGCGCCAAAGCGGACCACGTCGTCCACCGGCAGTCCCGTTTCCGCCGCGAGATCGTCGATGGCGCGGCGTGCCGCGGCCTCGTCCAGCTTCACGGTGTTGAGCGCGATGCCGACGCAGGTCGCCGCGGTCAGCGAACCGCAGGCCGACGCTACCGCCTCGTTCAGACGCACGAAGTCGCCGATCGGTGGTATGGCGACGTACTCCGGCTTGCGCAGGCGGGTCATGCCGGCACGGTGACAGAGGATCAGCCGGTTGGCGCAACTGCCGCGCATCAGTGGCAGGGTGGCCGTGCTGCCGGGATGCAGCAGCGAGCCCTGGCCCTCGACGATGATGACATCGTTGTCCGCCACGTCCATCACAGCGGACTCCACCGCGCCGCAGGCGTGGTCCACCTTGAAGGCGTCCAGCGGGATGCCGTGGCCGGTGACGGTGATGCCGATCTGGCCGGTGGCGACGAAGGCGGTGCGCACTTCGTTTTGAAGAAGCCAGCGGTAGATCTCGAGGCCGGCGGTCATCTTGCCGATGGCCATGTCGGTGCCGATCATCAGCAGGCGCTTGTTGTCGAGGCCGGCCGCGCGCGCGGTGGCGATGGGCGGGGTGAATGCCGGCTGGCGCACGTCCCAGATCCATTGCTTGCCCGGGTCTGTGATGGCGTCGCCGATGAGATCGTTCAGCCTGTCGTGAAGACCGTTCACCAGCGACATGCCGAGTTCGAGCGCGTGGCGCAGCCGGGGAAACCATTCCTCGGGCACCTTGCCGCCTGAAGGCGCGGTGCCGAGCACCAGCACATCGGCGCCGGTGGCACGGGCCTCGTCGATGGTGGCCACCACCGGGATATCGTAGGGCAGGTCACAGGCCTCGTTCACGCGCTTGCCGGCCTGGGTGGAATCCACCACGCAGGCCACGGGATTGGGCGAATAGCGCATCACGCCATAGCCCATCTTGCCGTAGTCGCTGTCGAGGCTGGCTTCCATGTAGATGGCGAGTTTCTGGTTGTTGTTCAGCATTGGGTCGGTACTACCAGGCAAATTCGGGTTTGAGTTCGGCGCCGTGACCGGGCCTGGGCAAAGGCACTACCACGCCATCCACCAGGCGTGCGCCGATACAGGGGTCCGGGTCCAGGTTGAGATGAGAGTCGAGATCGACGTGGTCGATGAGGCCGGTGAGCGCCGCGGCAGCGGAGATCGACATCGAGGATTCACCCATGCAGCCGATCATGGTCTTGAGGCCGTGCTTCTTCGCCGCGGCCATGATGCGCAGCGCGCCGGTGACGCCACCGGCCTTCATCAGCTTCATGTTCACGCCGTCCACGCAGTGCGCCCACTTGCCCACGTCATCGGCGAACCGGCAGGATTCATCGATATAGATGGGCAGGGGGCGATCCCTGAATATCTCCGGCAGACCGGCCTCGTCACCCTCTCGTAGAGGTTGTTCGACGTAGTCCGCGCCGCGATCCGCGATCCAGCGCATCATGGTCTTTGCCTGTCCCACGTCCCAGCCGCCGTTGGCGTCGACACGCAACTGCACATCGTAAGGCTGTGCGCTTTCAACCACCTGGGCGTACATCGCCTGGTCCGCGTCGATGCCTTCGGGGGAGCCGAGTTTGATCTTTAGCGAGCGGATCCCGGTGCCATCCAGCAGGAGTGGAATACGTTCGCGCACCACCTCCGGCGGATTGATGCCGATAGTCACCGAAGTGGGCACCGTGGGTTTCGGAATGCCGAGCGCCTGGTACAGTGGCTGGCCGTTGCGCCGGGCGAGCCAGTCCCAGAGCGCGATATCGAGGCCCGCGAGGGCGCAGGCCGGCACCTCCTGGTCGCGCGCCAGGTCGTAAATTGCGTCCACCGAGAGTTCGTCGAGATCGTTTGCGGCAATGAAGGACTCCAGTGCGGAGCGCGCCGCTTCGACGGTGTCCGCGCCCTCGGTGCCGCCCGGCGAGAGCTCGCCGTAACCGGTGACGTCCTGCATCGTGACCGCGAGGAAAAGGTTCTCGCGCCCGGCGTGGACGCCGCGGCTGATCGCTAGAGGAAAGCGTTTCTTTAGGTAGAGTGACTTGTACGCGACTTGCATGAACGGTAACTACTGGTTGCTCGGGTCCGCCGCCTGGAGTGCGGTGACCGCGACGAGATTGACGATATCCTCCGCGCTGCAGCCACGCGAGAGGTCATTCACCGGAAGGCGCAGTCCCTGCAATACCGGTCCCGTGGCCTGGACGCCGCCGATGCGCTGGGCGATCTTGTAGCCGATATTGGCGGACTGCAGATCGGGAAAGATAAACACGTTTGCCGGCGCGGGCACGCCGATATCCGGCGCCTTGCGCTCGAGAATTTCCGGGATGATGGCGGCGTCGAACTGGACCTCCGTCATGAGATCGATGTCCGGCCGCCGTTTCGCGACGATGGCGCCGGCTTTACGGACCTTGTCGACGAAAGGATGTTCCGCGCTCCCCGCGGTGGAGAAACTGAGTAACGCCACCCGTGGCGAGATTCCCGCCAGCGTCTTCGCGCTGTCCGCGGTATCGATCGCTATGGACGCCAGCTGATCGGCGTCGGGGTCGATCACCATGGCGCAGTCGGCGTAGAGCGCGGTGCCCTGGAACGCCTGGTGGGGCAGGGTGTGCTCCATGAGAAAAAAACTGGAGACGATGCTGCTGCCCTCCGCCATGCCGACGAGTTGCAGCGCCGCGCGCACCACGTCCGCGGTGGGATGCGCGGCGCCTGCGACCATGCCATCCGCGATGCCGGCGCGCACCATGGAGGCGCCCAGCATCAGCGGGTCGCGCGTCATTTCGCGCGCGGATTCGAGCGTTACGCCCTTGTGGCGGCGGGCCTCGAAGATCGCCTCCGCGCAGGCGTCCCGGGTCACATCGTCCGCGGCGTCGGCGATCTCCACGGCGCCGAGATCGACGCCCCGATCCGCGGCGAGACTGCGCAATGACCGCGTGTCGCCGACGAGACTGACACGCGCGGTCGCGTCCCGCGACAACTGGGCGGCGGCTGTCATCACGCGCGGGTCTTCAGCCTCGGGCAGGACGATGTGCCGAGGGTTGGCGCGTGCTTTTTGCGCGATGCTGACGAGCAGGGACAATACGATGGGCCGCCCTTCGGGCGTGCGGAACGGGTGGTAATGACAGGCCCCGATGATATAACGCAACAGCAGCCGGTGGAATCACGGGTGTGCCGACCGGTTGAACGAAACGTTGGGAACCGACCCCTGTTTTTTACCTTGGGAGACGAACCGCGGCCTGCGACAATCGACCCGAACCATCGGAATACCTTGTCGGCCATGCGAAACGGATGTGCAGGGTATCGACGCCGCTTTTCCACTGTGTGACATGACCCATATCGACGGAGGAATCCACTCATGAAATCCCTTAGGACGAATCGTGCGTCGCAGGGCTTCGCCCTTGCGCTCACCATGCTCTGTGCCGCGGCGCCGGTCACGTGGGCGGAGGAGGCGGCGCTGACACTGGAGAAAGTCACCGACCGGGTGTACGCCATCGTCGGACCGTTCGGGAACCGGACCCCGGAGAACCTGGGCAACAACGCCACTTTCGGCCTGGTGATCGGTGAAGACGAGGTGGTGCTGATCGATCCCGGCGGCAGCTACCGGGGTGCAGCAGCGATTGACGAAGTCATTCGCGGAATCACGGACAAGCCGGTTACCATGGTCATCAATACCGGGGGCCAGGACCATCGCTGGCTCGGCAACGGTTACTTCGGCGAACGAGGCGCCAGGATTGTCGCCAGCGAAGACGCGGTGGCGGATCAGAAGAGCCGACGCACCGATCAGTTGCTCGCCCTCGACAACCTGATCGGAAGCGAGGGGCTGGCTGGCACCGAGGCAGTGTATGCCGACCTCCGATTCGCCGATTCCCATGCGTTCGACGCGGGCGGCATCCGTTTTGAATTGCGACACGTGGGGCCCGCCCACACTCCCGGGGACACCCTGGTCTGGTTGCCCGACGAGCGGGTGGTGTTTTCCGGCGACGTGGTCTACGTGGGTCGAATGCTGGGTGTGATCGGTGTATCCAGCAGCGCGAACTGGTTGTCGGCGTTCGATCGCATGGCTGCGCTCGGGCCGGTGGCCATCGTGCCGGGACACGGTCCCGTGACCAACCTGGAATCCGCTCGGCGGGATACCCGCGACTACCTCGTGTTCCTCCGTGACACCGTGCGCTCCTACATGGACGGTGGTGGAGATATCATGGAAGTGGGCGCATTGGACCAGTCCGCCTACGCCTTGCTGCACAGTTACGAGGAATTGAAAGGCAGGAACGCGCAGAGGGTGTTCGAGGAACTGGAATGGGAGTGAGCCCACTTCCCATTGAGGACGTCTCCAGGGCGAACAGCAAGTCGAGCAAATAGTCTTGCTGTTCGTCGCTCTCCGCGATGCACGCCATACGAACGTGAAAACCTCGGAAAATCCAGCTTATGCTGCACCTGCGAAAATCAGACCTTTGTGGCATGTGACCTGCCAGGGGCGTTGGCTACACTCTTTCCAGAGGGTCTGCGGCAATGCAAGACCGGATTTCCCCGCGCCAGCGCGGCGGAAACACCATGGGCCCCGAAACACTCAACACTCAATCCGATTTTCCTGGAGGAATTATTGTGACCAAGACCACGATCACCCGTCGCGGTGTTCTCAAGTCGTCTGCTGCCCTCGGCCTCGCGGGCGCTGCACCCATGATTTTCGTGCGCAAGGCCCAGGCCTTCGTCAATGACCCGGGCGATGCCGGCAGCGTGACCCTCGGCTTCAACGTGCCCCAGACCGGCGCCTATGCCGACGAGGGCGCTGACGAGTTGCGCGCCTACCAGTTGGCCGTCAAGCACCTCAACGGTGAAGGCGACGGCGGCATGCTCAACACCATGCAGCCGTCCAACCTCAAGGGTAACGGTATCCTGGGCAAGAAGGTGGAATTCACCACCGGCGACACCCAGACCAAATCCGACGCCGCGCGCGCATCCGCGAAGCGGATGATCGAAAAGGACGGTGCGATCATGATCACCGGTGGTTCTTCCTCCGGCGTGGCGATCGCGGTGCAGTCCCTGTGCCAGGAAGCCGGCGTCATCTTCATGGCCGGCCTGACCCACTCCAACGACACCACCGGCAAGGACCGGCGCAAGTACGGTTTCCGTCACTTCTTCAACACCGAGATGTCCGGCGCCGCGCTGGGCCCCGTGCTGGAGTCGTCCTTCGGTAACGATCGCACGGCCTACCACCTGACCGCCGACTACACCTGGGGCTGGTCACAGGAAGGTTCCATCAAGAAGTACACCGAGGCCCTGGGCTGGCAAACCAATGCCGCGGTGCGTACCCCGCTGGGCGCGGGTGACTTCTCCCAGTACATCACCCCTGTACTGAACTCCGGCGCCGATGTGCTGGTGCTGAACCACTACGGCAAGGACATGGTGAACTCGCTCACCCAGGCGGTCCAGTTCGGCCTGCGTGACAAGCAGGTCAACGGCAAGGACTTCCAGATCGTGGTACCGCTGTTCTCACGCCTGATGGCGCAGGGCGCCGGTGAAAACATCAAGGGTATCTACGGTTCCACCAACTGGAACTGGTCGCTGCAGGACGCCGGTTCCCAGGCATTCGTCAAGTCCTTCGGCGCCGAGTACGGTAACCCGCCTTCCCAGGCCGCGCATACCTGCTACGTGCAGACTCTGCTGTATGCCAACGCCGTGGAAACCGCCGGCACCTTCGACCCCTGTGGCGTCATCGAGGCGCTCGAGGGCTTCAAGTTCGACGGCATGGGCAATGGTCCCACCGAGTACCGCGCCGCGGACCATCAGTGCTTCAAGGACGTTCTCGTGGTGCAGGGTAAAGAAAACCCCGCCAGCCAGTTCGACCTGCTGGAAGTCGTCCAGGTTACGCCGCGCGCACAGGTCGAGTACTCTCCGACCATGGAGGGCTATGAAGGCGACCTCGGTACCTGCGCCGCCTGATCGGCCTACCCGGCGAACCGCCCGCGGGCGGTTCGCCGACCCTGCTTTGTCTTCGGGCTGCTGGCGTATAACTGTCGGCAGCCCACTTTACGACCATTCCCGGTAAGCGTACGTGGACGCGATATTCCTGCAAATCCTCAACGGCCTCGACAAGGGCGGCGCCTACGCGCTGATCGCCCTCGGCCTGACGCTGGTGTTCGGCACGCTCGGCGTGGTGAACTTTGCCCACGGGGCGCTGTTCATGCTGGGCGCCTTCTGCGCGGTCACCTTCCAGAAACTGCTCACGCTGTCAAAGCAGGTCAAGGATGAGAGCATCACGTTCTTCGATGCCTACAAGGAAATTCCTTACCTGGAAATCTGGCTCGGCGACACCGGCGCGGCCATCATCGACTGGGCGGTGCCTTTGTCAATATTCATGGCGATCCCGGTGATGCTGGTAATCGGTCTCATCATGGAACGCGGGCTGATCCAGTACTTCTACAAGCGCAGTCACGCGGAACAGATCCTCGTAACCTTTGGTCTCGCCATCGTGTTGCAGGAGATCGTCAAGTCATTCTTTGGCGCCAACCCGATCCCCACGCCGGCGCCGGACATCATCGCCGGCAGCGCCAACGTCGGTGCCTGGTTCGGCCTCGGTGACTCGGTGGTGTACCCCTACTGGCGAATGATCTATCTCGTGTTCGCGCTGATCGTTATCGGCTCGGTGTTCGCGTTTTTGCAGTTCACCACCTTTGGCATGGTGGTACGCGCCGGGATGGCGGACCGGGAAACGGTAACGCTGCTCGGCATTGACGTGGAGCGCCGTTTCACCATCGTGTTCGGCATCGCCGCCATCGTCGCCGGCCTCGCTGGGGTGATGTACACCCCGATCCTGCCACCGGACTACCACATCGGGATGGACTTCCTGGTGCTCTCCTTTGTCGTCGTAGTGGTCGGCGGCATGGGTTCGCTGCCCGGCGCGGTTGCCGCGGGCTTCCTCCTCGGCATTCTCCAGTCCTTTGCCTCGATGAACGAAATCAAGTCCATCTTCCCGGGTATCGACCAGATCATCATCTACCTGGTGGCGGTGGTGGTACTCCTGGTCCGGCCGCGCGGTCTCATGGGCCGCAAGGGCGTGATGGAGGACTGAGCCATGGGATTCTTCAAACTCTCCGCGCGTGACGCATTGCTGATGGTGATCTTCGCCGCTGCGGTGCTGCTGGCGCCCATCTGGCTCAAGCCCTTTGGCGCGGCCTATCCGGACCTGCTGCAGAAGTTCGCGATCTTCGGCCTCTTCGCCATCGGCTTCAACATCCTCTTTGGACTCACTGGATACCTGTCCTTCGGCCATGCCGCGTTCCTCGGCATCGGTTCCTACACCGCGGTGTGGTCGTTCAAGCTGCTGTCGATGAACGTCATCCCGGCGGTGATCTTCGGCACCCTGACCGCCGGGCTGCTCGCCGTTCTGATCGGTTTTGTCAGCCTGCGCCGTACCGGGATCTACTTCTCGATCCTGACGCTCGCGTTCGCGCAGATGTGCTACAACCTCGCGTACTCTGTACTCACGCCGATCACCAACGGCGAGACGGGGCTTCGCGTGCTGCGTGACGATCCCATGGTGCTCGACCGGGCGGTAGGCGTGATCCAGGAGGGCTCGCCGATCGGCGACTTCTTCGGCTGGCAGATGCAGGGTTTCCCCGCGTTCTATTTCTGCGCGGCCATGCTCATCATTGGCTTCTACGTCTCGCTGCGTATCTTCCGGTCTCCTTTCGGGCTCAAGCTCCGCGCCATCAAGTCCAACCAGACGCGCATGAGGTACACCGGTTTCAACACCCGGCCCTACCTGCTCCTGGCCTTCGTGATCTCCGGCATGTACGCGGGCATGGCGGGCACCCTGATGGTGGTGACCGATCCACTGGCGGGTGCGGAACGGATGCAGTGGACGGCATCGGGCGAGGTGGTGCTGATGACGATCCTCGGCGGCGTCGGCACGCTCCTCGGTCCCATACTGGGCGCGGTCCTGATCAAGTATTTCGAGAACATCTTCTCGGCCTTCAATACGGATGTGCTGCATGACGTCTTTTCGTTCATGCCGGACTGGCTCGAGAACTTTTTCGTCACCATCGTCCATCCCTTTGTCGGCGAAGGCTGGCACCTGACGCTGGGAACGCTGTTCATGGTCATCGTGATCTTCCTCCCGGGCGGACTGGTCGAGGGCTTCAATCGACTGTTCCAGCGCCGCAAGAAGAAGGCGTCCTCCGAGGCAGCCGGGTCCCGTGTCGCAACTGGCGGCGAGAAACAGGCAACGGCGGAGAACTGAGATGGCGGAAAGGAACATCGTCCTCAATATCCAGGACGTGAACAAGACGTTTGGCGGCCTGAAGGCGCTTAGCCACGTCAATTTGCAGATAGAGGAAGGCAAGACCCACGCCATCATCGGCCCCAACGGCGCGGGAAAATCCACCTTGTTGAATGTCTGCATCGGCCGCCTGGAGCCTACCAGCGGCAGCGTCACCTTCAACGGTGAAATCCTGACCGGCAAGGCGCCCCATGAAATCAACCAGGCCGGCGTGGTGCGGGTCTTCCAGACGCCGGAGATCTTTCCCGAGCTCAGCCTGCTCGAGAACGTGATGATTCCCGCGCTGTCAAAACGCGACGGCGCGTTCCGTTTCAACCCGTTCCGCCGTCTGGCGGATGAAACGGATATCCGCGACGAGGCGGAGTCCGTGCTGCGGGACATGGGACTCCTGGAGCAGAAGGATCACCACGCGGGTAGCATGTCGCGGGGCGACAAGCGACGCCTCGAGCTGTGCATGGGCCTGGTGCAGCACCCCAGGCTGCTACTCCTCGACGAGCCCACCGCCGGCATGTCGCGCGCGGACACCAACTCCACCATCGACACCCTGAAGCGGATCAAGGAACGCGGCATGACCAAGGTGATCATCGAACACGACATGCACGTGGTGTTCAGCCTCGCGGACAAGATCTCCGTGCTCGCGCAGGGTGCGATCATCGCCGAGGGCCCGCCGGACGAGATCCGCGGTAATCCGAAGGTCCAGGAAGCCTACCTCGGGGGGGCGCACGAATGATCAGCGAAGCGGAAAAGCATACCCGCAGGGCCGCTGGCTCCGACCCGGCATATTTCTCCTGCTGGGATATCCACGCCTACTACGGCGAGAGCTATATCGTCCAGGGTGTCAGCTTCGACGTGCGCGAGGGAGAGATCGTCGCCCTGCTGGGTCGCAACGGCGCCGGCAAGACCTCCACCCTGCGCGCCATCGCCCAGGTGGGCACGCCGGAACTCAAGCACGGCGAGGTCTGGCTGGACCACCAGCCGCTGCACAACATGAAGGCCTTCCAGGCCGCGCGTGCGGGAGTGGGCCTGGTGCCCGAGGACCGGCGCATCATCCCCGGCCTGACGGTGGAGGAAAACCTCAATCTCGCGCAGATCGCCGAGCCGGTGGGCTGGTCACTCGAACGCATCTACGAGCATTTCCCGCGCCTCGCGGAACGCCGCACCCAGGAAGGTGTGACCCTGTCCGGTGGCGAGCAGCAGATGCTCTCCGTGGCGCGCGCGCTGGCGCGGGACATCAAGCTGCTGCTCCTCGACGAACCCTACGAAGGCCTGGCGCCGGTCATCGTCCAGGAGATCGAGCGCATCGTCGAAAGCATCAAGCAGCTCGGCATCACCACCATCATCGTCGAACAGAACGCGGTGGCCGCGCTCACCCTCGCGGACCGCGCGGTGATCCTCGACATGGGCCAGGTGGTGTTCGACGGTTCCGCCAGCGAAGTGCTGGAGAACGCGGAGCTCAGGCAGCAGTACCTCGCCATCTGAGCGGAAAGAATCCAGATAGTCTTCTCTAGTGGGAAAACCTGCAGGCGCTGTCCGAAAGGCAGCGCCATTTTTTTGTATTCATGGTTGCTTCCCCAGTTCAATCCAACTGGTGGGATAGTTCAACATGGACGCCAGCCTACGCTGGCGTTTCGAGAGGAGAAGATTGGACGCTGGCCCCTGGACTCTCGAAATCCCAGCGAAGCATGCCCCAGCGAAAGCTGGGGGCTGGGATCCATCTAACAACCTGCGAAACTGCCACATGGATAGCCCCAACCTGCACTGGGGTAACCTTTGCATGCTCACAAAAAAGGCCGTGCCGGTTTCCCGGCACGGCCTTCACTATCGTGAAACCCGTAGAGTCGGGAATCAGACGTAGTCCTTGTACTTCGCCAGGTGGCGCACCGGCTTGGACAGCGCGTCGCGGCGGAACGGATCGCCGAGTTCGCGGGTGCACATGATCTCGATGACGGTGGTCTTGCCCTCGTTCATCTGCGCGTCGATGGCGGCCTTCAACGCAGGACCCACCGCGTCGAGCTGGTCGACCCGTACGCCTTCGGCGCCCATGGCTTTCGCGATGTCGGAGAAGTTCTCCTGGCCGCCCTGGTTGAGTTCGCCGGCGATGAAGCGGCGGCCGTAGAAATCGACCTGGTTCTTCTTCTCCGCGCCCCACTGGCGGTTGTGGAATACCACCGCGGTGACCGGGATGTTGTGACGTACCGCGGTCATGATCTCCACCATGCTCATCGCCCAGGCCCCGTCCCCGGCATAGGCTACCGCCGGGCGCTCCGGCGCGGCGCACTTGGCGCCGATCATGGTGGGCAGGGAATAACCGCAGTTACCGAAGCTCATGGGCGCGAGGAAGCTGCGACCGCGTTCGAAGCGCAGGTAGCTGTTGGACACCGCGTTGATGTTGCCGATATCGGTGGACACCATCACGTCTTTCGGCATTGCCTTTTCGAGCTCGCGCAGCACCTGGCGCGGGCTCAGCCAGTTGCCCGCTTCCTTCTTTTGTTCCTCGATCATCTCGAGGCTGTAGTCGTCCTTTTCGTGCAGCCACTCGTCCAGCTCCTTTTCCCAGGCCGCCTTCTCGTCCGCGGTGATCTTCTCGCGTTCGGCGCGGTTGGCGTCACAGGCGAGTTCGCGATCACCCAGGCGCGCCAGGAGGGCGCGGGCGGTGGCGCCGGCGTCGCCGCAGATGCCCACGGAGATCTTCTTCACCAGGCCGAGCATCTTGTGGTCGGCGTCGATCTGGATGATCTTCGCGTCCTTCGGCCAGTAGTCGATGCCGTACTGGGGCAGGGTGCCGAAGGGTCCGAGGCGGGTGCCGAGGGCGATGACCACGTCCGCCTTGCTGATCAGCGACATCGCTGCCTTGGAACCCTGGTAGCCGAGCGGGCCGCTCCATTGGGGATGGCTGGCGGGGAAGGAATCATTGTGCAGGTAGCTGTTGGCCACCGGGCAGCCGAGGCGTTCGGCGAGGGCCACGCAGTCGTCGATGGAGTCGCCCATGACTACGCCGCCGCCGGAGAGGATCACCGGGAATTTCGCGTTCGCGATCAGGTCGGCGGCCTCGTTCAGCGACTTGTCGCCACCGGGGCCGCGATCCACCCGCATGGGCTGCGGGATCTCGACGTCGATGTCGCCGTAGAAGTAGTCACGCGGGATATTGAGCTGGGTCGGGCCCATCTCGGACATCGCGCGGTCGAAGCAGCGCGCGGTGAATTCGGCCATCCGCTTCGGGTTGTTGACGTGACCCTGGTACTTGGTGAATTCCTCGAACATGGGCAGCTGGTTGGCCTCCTGGAAGCCGCCCAGGCCCTGGCCCATGGTGCCGGTTTCCGGGGTGATGATGACCACCGGCGAATGCGCCCAGTAGGCGGCGGCGATGGCGGTCACGCAGTTGCTGATGCCGGGGCCGTTCTGGCCGATGCAGACGCCGTGGCGGCCGCTCACGCGGGAATAGCCGTCGGCCATGTGCGCCGCGCCCTGCTCGTGCACTACCGGAACCAGGCGGATACCGGCGGGGGCGAAGATGTCCATGGCGTCCATGAAGGCGGACCCCATGATGCCGAAGATATCGGTCACGCCGTTGGCGACCAGGGTTTCGACGAATGCCTCGCTGGGCGTCATTCTAGCCATTGTTTTCCTCGAAATACTTTGAAAGGTGAAGTTGGGTAGTGAATCGTGTCTGGAATCCTGTTCCGCGGCGCCATGCCGCGGGCAATCAGGCGCCGAGGGCGTCCGCCGCGGGGACGTAGTCGTAGCCGAGTTCTTCCGCCACCGGCTGGTAGGTGACCTTGCCCGCGTGCACGTTGAGTCCGTTGCGCAGGTGCGGATCGTCCATCAGTGCCTGCTTCGCCCCGAGATTCGCCAGCCTGAGGGCAAAGGGCAGGGTAACGTTGTTGAGCGCGTAGGTAGAGGTCCGCGGTACGCCGCCGGGCATGTTGGCGACGCAGTAGTGAACGACATCGTTCACGGTGTAGGTAGGCTCCGCGTGGGTGGTGGGGCGAGAAGTCTCGCAGCAGCCGCCCTGGTCGATGGCGACGTCGACGATCACCGCGCCGGGCTTCATCTGCTTCACCATTTCCTTCGTCACCAGCTTCGGCGCCTCGGCGCCGGGCACCAGCACGCCGCCGATGACGAGGTCCGCGGAAAGGACGTGCTGCTCGAGCGCGTCGGCGGTGGAGAACACGGTGTTGGTGGAGCGGCGGAACATCTGCCAGTGACGGTCGAGGGCCTCGGCATTGTTGTCGAGCACCCAGACGTCCGCGCCCATGCCCACCGCGATATGGGTCGCGTGGGTGCCGACCACGCCGGCGCCGATCACCACGACCTTGGCCGGGTCCACCCCGGGCACGCCGCCGAGCAGCATGCCGAGACCGCCGTGGGGATGTTCGAGGCAGTAGGCGCCCGCCTGGATCGACATCCGTCCGGCTACCTTGGACATCGGCGCCAGCAGGGGCAGGCCGCCATGGGGAGAGGTCACGGTCTCGTAGGCCACGCAGGTGGCGCCGCTCGCCACCAGGTCCCGTGTCTGATCGGGGTCCGGCGCGAGGTGGAGATAGGTGTAGAGGATCTGGCCCTCGCGCAGCATGGCGCGTTCGACGGGCTGGGGCTCCTTGACCTTGACGATCATGTCCGCGCGGTCGAACACCTCCTTCGCCGTGCCGACGATCTCGGCGCCGGCATTGCGGTATTCGTCATCCGACGCGCTGATGCCGATCCCGGCATCGGTTTCGACCACCACCTGGTGGCCGTGCTTCAGCATTTCCCGCACGCTGGTGGGCGTCATGCCGACGCGGTATTCGTGATTCTTGATTTCCTTGGGGACGCCGACGAGCATGGGATACCTCGATAGGACGGTGAGCTGGACAAATACCGGCCCACCCCGTGGGCGCGACCGGCGGGGTGCGTGAAATTAGTGCCTCGGGGCGCGCGGTTGTAGTACCAGAGGGGGCTACCGCGGTAGGCCAGATCGGGATGGTGACTGGTGCCAATGCGCCAGGGTCTGGCGCGCGAGGCTGATCGCCCGTTGCCGGGCGCTTTCGGAGCAACTACGGCGCCCGCCGGGGGCGGGCGCCGGAAGAGTCAGGCTCAGTAGTTCTTGCTCTCGGCGCTGAGCCCCTTCCAGGTGCTCCAGCACATCGCGAGGAGGACGATGGTGAAGGGCAGGCCGGTGGAGACGGTCATCGCCTGCAGTGCGCTGAGCGCCTCGGAGCCACCCACGAGCAGCAGCACCGCGGCTACCAGGCCCTCGAAGGTGCACCAGAACACGCGCTGGCCCTTGGGGGCGTCGGTCTTGCCGCCGGCAGTGATGGTGTCGATAACGAGAGACCCGGAGTCCGAGGAGGTGACGAAAAACACCAGCACCAGGATGATGCCCACCATGGACAGCAGTCCGGTCATGGGAAAAACCTCCACCATGGTGAACAGTTTCAGCTCCTGCGCTGCCGAGGCAACCGGCGCCGCGGCGTCGGCGATCACCTGGGTGATCGCAGTGCCACCGAAGGCCGCCATCCAGATCGTGCACAGCAGCGTGGGGATCAGGATCACGCAGATCACGAATTCGCGCACCGTGCGCCCGCGGGAGACGCGCGCGATGAACATGCCGACGAAAGGCGACCAGGAAATCCACCACGCCCAGTAGAAGGAGGTCCAGCCCTGGGAGAAGTTCACGTCCTCGCGGCCGAATGGCATGGAGAGTGGAACAAGATCCTTGAGATAGGAGACGCCGCCAGAAACCGCCAGGCTGAATATCTCGGCGGTAGGCCCCACCAGTATGATGAACAACAGCAACAACAGTGCGAGCACCATGTTGATCTCGGAAAGCACCTTCACCCCGCCGTCGAGGCCACGCAGCACCGAGATCAGGGCGATCGCGGTGATCACCGAGATCAGGATCACGATGGCGCCTGCGCCGGTACCCCAACCGTAAAGGAAGTTGAAACCCGCGAGTGCCTGGGTGGTGCCGAAGCCGAGGGAGGTGGCGAGTCCGAACAGTGTAGCGAATACCGCCAGGGTATCGATGATATGTCCCCACCACCCCCAGACCCGCTCGCCGAGGATCGGGTAGAACGCGGAGCGAAGGGTCAGCGGCAGGCCGTGGTTGAACGCAAAAAAGGCGAGTGCCAGCGCCACCACCGCGTAGATCGCCCAGGGATGCAGGCCCCAGTGGAAGATGGTGGCGGCCATGGCGAGGTCAGTGGAGGCGGCCACGTCGCCTGCGGCGGCTCCCAGCGGCGCCCAGTCCGTGCGAACGCCCCCTTCCGCGGCGACCCCGCCCATGGAGGAAGCGTAGTGCGAGAGCGGTTCGGAGACGCCAAAGAACATGAGGCCGATGCCCATGCCAGCGGCGAACAGCATTGCGAACCAGCCGGGGTAGCTGAAGTCGGGCGTCGCATCCTTGCCGCCGAGCCGCACCTTCCCCACGGGCAGCACGATAAGCAGGAGGCCGAACAGAACGAAAAGGTTGCCGGCAGAAAGGAAGAACCAGTCGAAGGTGCTGGTGATCGCAGGCCGCAGCCAGCCGAAGAATTCACCCGCCTGCTCCTGGAACATCAGGGTGTAGAGCACGAATGCGACGATGGTCAGGCCGGATATCAGGAAGACCGGGTTGTGGATGTCCAGTCCGAATGGCGTGATATTGTCCTGGCCGATCTCGTAATCGGTCTGCAATTCCGTCTCGTTCTCGCTCATGCTTGATCCTCTGTTGGTGTGGCTATATCGGTGCGACTCTAGGCCTTCGCCATGTATATTTCTTGTTCGTGAACGACCCGCAACCCTGCCTCCATTGGTATCAGATCGGAGCGCGCTGTTTCGGGGAGATGAAGAAATGCCTAAAAAACAATCAATTACATGAATGCGGCCACAATCGCCGACCAGGCGCTGCTGACCGTTTCCGGATTGCTTGCGCGCCAGGCCGAACGTCATGCCGATCGCCCGTTCCTCGTTTTCGAGCGCCAGGAGGACGCTACACGGGGACTACCTTCGTGGAGTCATTCATTGACCTACGCCGCGTTCAATGCGCGCGTCAACCGGACCGCACGCTACCTGCTGGATCTGGGTCTCGGTCCCGGAGACGTGTTCAACGTGCATTTGCCCAACGCGCCGACGTTCCTCCTGTTGTGGTTTGCGGGCGCACGCGTCGGCGCGGTGATGATGCCAACCAATGTCCTTGC
>JAUILZ010000041.1 GCA_030432755.1 Gammaproteobacteria bacterium
GGCACTGCAACACTTTCCCGCCCCTTTTCCAAAACATGTCCCCAACACGCTGAATCGGCGCAAACTGACGCCAGCCGGGGCTTCCCGCGACTACCCGAAAATTATTCCGGACAGTAGTGAGCCTCTGCTGGCGTTTCGGTTTTAGAAACCATTTCTAGCGCAATTTCGCTTGCTTATGATGATGTCCAGGATGTCAATGCCGGCGCCGACTACGAAAGGCAGCCAAATGCGATGGCCAAGTGGGTAGCGTTGAATGGTTGACTGTCGAAGCCGTAAGCCAGAGGCTCAATACGAGACACTGTGCTCACAGCGTTAAGTCGGGGATTCGTGGAGCATGATAGCGCCATTGGAGACGCCTCAGGACTGCCGCGCCAGGAACCAGGCGGCCAGGGCGCCGCCAAGGGCACCGAACAGGTGCCCGTCCCAGGAGACACCCGGCTGACCGGGCAAAACACCGAGTAGCAGGGTCCCGCCATAACTGAAAGCCACGAACGCGGATACCAGCAGCGCTACGAAGCGCCGCTCGAGGAAGCCTGAGAGAATCAGGAATCCTATCAGCGCGAACACCAGCCCGCTGGCGCCGATGACCGGCACGGGCCGGCCGAACAGCCATAACAGGCTCCCGGACAGGACGACCAGTATCACCACCGTGCGACCGCTGTTGGCGCGGGAACCCGCAAGCAGGCAGAGCAGCACCAGCAGGGGAATCGTATTGGCCAGGATATGCTGAAGGTCGAGATGCAGAAAAGGCGAGGCCAGGATGCCGGGCAAGCCGCTCAGCCGTCGCGGCCACAGGGCGAACACCTCCAGCGGAAGCACCCGGTCCAGCAGGAAGACCAGCCAGATCACGCCGATGAACAGCAGTATGCCCCGCAATTCCTCACCGACGCGGTGGGCATGGCTGATCCGGGGTGCCCGGCCTGCTAATGGCATTGAGTAACCTGTTCCTTGTAGTTGAGCCAAAATGTTGCTGGAATGGCGTTCGTGATTTTAGATCACGCCAACAGCTTTCAACCCGAGGAATGAATCATGCCCATTGCAACCAAAGTCGCAACTCGCACCGTGAAACGAAAAGCTAAAAACGAAGCCAGGAAAGCGACCGGAATCGATACCAAGGGAAAAAAGGGCAAAAAGAAGAAGCGGCTCGGACGTTAGTCCAGACCTGGTATTTCACCATCTGGATGCCAACCTCCGCTGCCGCTTCCGCTCGAGCGGATGCCTGGTAGTGAGCCGGGGGCGCTCACCCGGCCGGCACCTGAATCCGGGAACCGGGGCTTCCCGCCATGGAATGCGACGACGGCGATAGTACCCGTCGTTTCAGCCAGAGTACCGTCATGGCGGAGGACACGATGGTTCCCGCGATGAGCCCGATCCAGATTCCGATGGCGCCGCCGTCGACGAGTACCGTTAACGCGATGGCAACGGGCGCGGCAACCAGCCAGTTCCCGACCAGGGAGATCGTCATCACCGGCCGGGTGACCTTCAGCCCGCGCAACAAACCGCCTGCCGCGGCGCCCCAGGGGCCGACCCCGTCGGCAAGCGCAAGCAGAACCAGCAGCACGGTCGCGACCCGGGCGGTTTCGCTACCCGTCGAATCCAGCAGGAGCGTGGTCAGTGGACCCGTGGCCGCCAGGATGACCAGCAGCAGGAATACTCCCGCTAACCTGCCCATGCGCAGCGCTGCGCGAACGATTTCCAACTGGCGATCCACTGCGTCTCCGCACCGGGCGATCCGCACCATGGCGGCCTGTCCAAGACCGACATAGAGCGCGTAGGTAATCCCGGCCGTGCGGATCGCGATGGCGTGTGCCGCCGCATCCGTCGCAGACAACGTCGCGGCATAGACCGTGGCGCCCAGGTAGATGCCGACTTCCGCGAGCGTCGCGATCCCGATGGGCAATCCGATTCGCAGTATCTCGCCAACCGTTCGCCATTCCGGCAGCCCGGCCCCCTGATCGCCCAGGCGCCTCGACTCGAAGGCCAGCGCGGCGAAGATGATCCAGGAGACCAGCAGGGACGAGACGCCCGCGCCGGTGATACCCAGGCCCTGGATACCGGCCGCACCGTGCATGAACAGGTAATTGAACAGCGCGTTGAGCGGAACTGCCGCCAACGTGATGCGCAACATGACGCCGGGACGCTCGATGGCCGTGAGGCGCGTCCTGATGACCGCGATCGCGACCATCGGCACGAAGGTCCATGCCATCGCCCGCGAATACCCGCGACCCATTTCAACGAGCTCCCGATCGATACCGAACAGATTCAGCAACGCGGGAGCGGCAAGCAGCAGGCCCACCATGGGAGCCGTGCACAGCACGGCGACAAACCAGCCGGATCCACGCAGCCTCGCCAGACGGGACAGTTCACCACGCGCATGGGCGGCAGCGTAGAGCGGCGCCATCCCGCCGATGCAGCCGATCGCCAGGTAGAACAGTATCGAGTAGAAATCGCTGGCGACGGCGACCGCCGCCAGCGCCTCGCTACCAAAGCCCGCGGTCATCACGGTATCCGTCACGCTCATGGCCATGTTGACCAGGGCCAGACCGGTGACCGGCAGGGCGAGTCGCAGCAGCGCCCCCGATTCACCGCGGATCGGCCATCGAAAGGCCGGCCGTTTCAGGAATCCTGGCGGTCGCGCAGGCAGGGAGATGCTGGTCATGGCATCGCCTCCCTGGCCGGGTCGGCCGCCGACATGATCGCCGAACGCGACGCCTTGGCGCGGTTCACGTCCGGAAAATCCGATGCGATGGCATTACCGATGCGCTCCGCGGCGACGCGGGCGGCATCGAAGTAGCCGGTAAATACCGCGCGGTATCCCGTGAACCAGAGGCCGGGATTGGCCGGGTCTTCCTCTCCCATCGGGTGCTTCGGCCGGCCGTGCGGATCGAGAACGTCGAGCGCTCCGACCAATGGCTCCAACCCCGTCCGGTATCCGGTCGCCGCAATCACGACGTCGGCAGCACAGGATTCGCCATCGCCGCAGACGACGTGTTTTCCCGCGAAGCCTGTCACCTCCGGCACCACCCTGGCGCGGCCTGCCTTGAGCGCCGCGACGAAGCCGTCATCGATCGCGAAGGCAACGCCGTCCCTCAGGAGTCTCGTACCCCCGCCATCGGGATGACTGGGCAGGCCGTGACGCGCGAGGTTGCCGAGAAACAGGCGCTCGGTGAGCCGGAATGCCGGGTCGAGCAGGAACGTGGGCATCGCGGCGAACAGGCGCGCGAGACGGTGAAGCGGAAAGCCGAATACCCGCGCGGGCACCACCGCGGGGCCGTGACGCACCGAGACGACCATCTCGGCAGGCCGATGCCGGGCCAGGTGATTGAGCACGTCCACGCCCGAGTTGCCGGCGCCCACGACCAGAACGCGCTTGCCGTCATATGACGATGGTTCGCCGAAGTCGGCCGCGTGAACGATCCGACCGGCAAAGGATTCGCGACCCGGCCAGTCCGGAATCCAGGGGAGACGGTCGCGCCCGGTGGCGAACACGAGATGCCTGGCGCGATACTCACCCGCACTGGTACGCACCGTCCAGCCCGTTTCATCGCGATTCACGGACCTGACCTCGGTCCCGCACCGGATTGGTACGTCAATGCTGCGCGCATAGCGTTCCAGGTAGTCGACGACCGTGTCGCGGCGGAGGAATGTCCCGTCGCCGTCGGGTGCCGGCATGCCCGGCAGGCTCACGAAATGCCGATGAATGTTGAGCCTGAGGGCCGGGTGGCGTTCCCGCCAGGGCACCGCCACCCGATCGCGGGCTTCCAGGATGGTGACCGGGATATTGCGCCGCGCGAGGGCCTCGGCACAGGCCAGGCCGGAGAGTCCAGCGCCGATTATCAGCGCGTTGTTGAGTGTCGAATTTTGCTTGATCCTGTCCATTTCCTTGTCCAGTGCTGGTTGCAACGGAGCAGTGAGCCGGGCTCCCTGCTGACGGAGGCGCAGTATGGTCGCGGCAGCTCGAATGGGATAGAATAGGAATAGACCAAATCGGTTAATAACGGACAGATTTATGAAATCCGAACAAATAAATTCGATCAAAACGGTAGTTATCGGAAGCCCGCACGTGTGTTCCGCCACTGCCTTCACGATCCTGGACATCCTTGCCTCCGTGGGACGCGACTGGGAGTTGTTGCACGGACAGGAACCCGGGGATGCGGTGACCTTTGGCGCCAGCCTCGGGTCACTGACAGGGGCGCCCTACTGGGACATCAACGGGCGCCGGATCACACCCGATGCGGCGCTGGCGGAGGGCGCGCCGCCGGAACTCGTCATCGTGCCCGACATACACGTCGACCTGCAGTCACCGCTACCAGAAGAACTCGTGGAGATATCGCGATGGATCGGCGATGCCCATGCGAGCGGGGCGCTGACAACCTCGGTCTGCTCGGGGGCGTTACTGCTCGGCGCCTCGGGCGTACTGGATGGCAACGAGGCAACCACGCACTGGGGTGTCGCGGATACGCTCGCGAACCGGTTTCCCGATGTCCGGGTGCGCAAGGAACGCATTCTCGTACCCACGGGGGACGGCCATCGCCTGGTTACCGCGGGGGGCGCGTCCGCCTGGGCGGATCTGCTGATCTACCTCATAGCCCGCCTGGCGGGCCTGGAGGCGGCGCGGCGCACCGCCAAGGTCTGGTTGCTCAGCCCGCACGAGGACGGGCAGCTCAGTTACGCCTCACTCGCCGCCGGCCGGCAGCACGACGACAAGCTGGTCGCGGAGGCCCAGGTCTGGGCGGCGGAGAACTACATGCTGCCATCACCCGTAGCAAGCATGGCGGCGCGGAGCGGCCTGTCGGAGCGCGGCTTTCATCGACGGTTCCGGCGCGCTACCGGGCAGTCCCCCGTGGAATACATCCAGACGCTGCGGGTGGAAGAAGCCAAGCAGATGCTCGAGACGTCGGACAACCCGATCGAGGACATCGCCGCCGAGGTCGGTTACTCGGAGCCTTCCAGTTTCCGGGGAGCATTCCGCCGCAACGTCGGCATGACGGCCTCGGTCTATCGCAGGAAATGGCGCGCGCTGTCTCCTGCGGCCGGGTGATGGCCCAACCTAGCGTATTCCCCGTCGGCTGACGCGGGTCATTGTCAGTATGTACATGCCTGCGCCGACGATGAGGAGGATGCCCAGCACGGTAAGTCGGTCGGGCAGTTCGTGCCAGATGACGTAGCCGTAGAACACCGCCACCAGGATACCCGTGTAGGAGAACGGCGCGATAAACGATAGCTCGCCCGTCCGCACCGCGATGATCTGGCTGAGGAAGCCGAGTCCGAGCAGCAGAGCGCACAGGGAGAGCCAGCCGATCCGTTCGACAGACACGGGTCGCCAGTCGCCGATGGACAACGCCAAACCGGTGAGCGTGACCATGGTGAGGGTGGCCAGCACCACGTAGCGCGAATCCAGCGCTCGGTCGATACGCCGGGTGACGAGGTCGCGCACGGTGACAAAACACGCCGCCGCCAGCGGCAGCAGCATCGCCGGGGTGAAATGCCCGTCGAAGGGCCGCGTCACCAGCAACACGCCGCCGAAGCCGACGAGCACCGCCATCCAGCGCCCGAAACGTACCTCCTCCCTGAGCACCAGCGCCGCGGCGATGGTCAGCAGCATCGGCGTGATCCAGACCAGCGTCGCGGCGATGGCGATGGGCAGTAGCGTCAATCCAGTGATGAAACAGGCGGTGGCGCAACATTCACACAGCGCGCGCAGGCCGTTCCAGCGGGTGAACATCCCGCCCGGTAAAATCGGCCTGCCCCCGAAGCGGATGATCGCCGAGAAAATCAGCACCGCGAGCGTGCCGCGCACGAACAGTAACTGCCCCACCCCGAGCTCCGCGCTCGACAACTTCATGATCGCATCGTTGGTGGAGATCATGCTCATGCCCGCCACCACCAGCAGTGCTGCGCGAATGTTGTGCGGTGAGGCGTCGTTCATGGTTGCGGGAAGCAGAGCAAGGTGATCCGCGGGTCACTTTGGATCCGCGACAGCAGGCGTCGCCCTCGAGGCGAAAGGCGGAGAATTTGCCAGTCTCCGGAGCCACTGGCAATAGGCCGCGCGGGGTAGACCCAGGGGTGCGCTGACGCACTGATCTCACCACTCGGCTATGGTATAACTCCCGCGCGACGCGCGCAGGAACATTCGATTCCGCGAGGGCTGGGATAGCCCAGGCCCACCGCACCTTGTGACTTTCCCATGCCTCGGTCTCGCGGCGCCGACAGGTTCGGGCCGCGCCATACGTTGGCGTAGTGCGCCAGAACAACACCCCCAACTTTTCTGAAGCGACTGATCTTGACTGCTACCGCCGAACAGGTCCTGCACGAAGTTTTCGGCTTTGACAGTTTCCGCCATTCCCAGCGGGAGATCATCGAGACCGTCATCGGCGGCGGGGACTGCCTCGTTCTGATGCCCACCGGCGGCGGCAAGTCGCTGTGTTACCAGGTGCCCGCATTGGTGATGGACGGCACGGCGGTGGTGATCTCGCCGCTGATCGCGCTGATGCAGGACCAGGTGGAGGCGCTGCAACAGCTGGGTGTCGAGGCCGGGTTCCTCAATTCCACCCAGGACCACGATCAGCGCTGGGACACCCTGAACCGGCTATCCGAGGGCAGGCTCAAGCTTCTTTATCTTTCGCCCGAGCGGCTGATGATGCCGGAGACGCTGAATGTCCTGGCGCAGCACCCGGTGAGCCTGTTCGCCATCGACGAGGCCCATTGCGTTTCCCAGTGGGGCCACGACTTCCGCCCGGAATATCGCCAGCTCGACTGCCTGCCGGAACGCTTCCCGGACGTGCCGCGCATTGCCCTGACCGCCACCGCGGACCAGAGAGTGCGGCGGGAGATCGCCGAGCAGCTCCACCTCGAGAACGCGCGCCGGTTCGTCAGCAGCTTCGACCGGCCGAACATCTGTTATCGCGTGGCGGATGCCCGCGACGGCAAGGAGGCGTTGTGGCGTTTCCTCCAGTCGGAGCATCCGGACGATGCCGGGATCGTCTACTGCCTCAGCCGCAAGGACACCGGGAAGATCGCCGAATGGCTGAGCGAGAAGGGGCGGACTGCGCTGCCCTACCATGCCGGGATGGCCGACGTGGAACGCGCCGCCAACCAGCGTCGCTTCCTGCTGGAGGATGGCGTCATCATGGTGGCCACCATCGCCTTCGGCATGGGCATCGACAAGCCCGACGTGCGCTTCGTCGCCCATCTCAACCTGCCGAAGAACCTCGAGTCCTATTACCAGGAAACCGGTCGTGCGGGGCGCGACGGGCTGCCATCGTCCGCCTGGATGGCCTATAGCCTGAGGGACGTGGTCACCCTGTCGAAATTCGTCGACGATTCCGAGGCGTCCGACGCCCACAAGCAGGTGATGCAGCAGAAGCTCAGCGCGCTGCTCGGCTGGTGCGAACTCACCACCTGCCGCCGGCGCGCGTTGTTGGCCTACTTCGACGAACGCGTGGAAGCCGACTGCGGCAACTGCGACAATTGCCTGTGGCCGCCCGAGATGATCGACAGCACGGAGGAAGCGCGCCTGGCGCTGTCATGCGTCTACCGTACCGGGCAACGTTACGGCGTGGGCTACCTTATTGACGTATTGCGCGGCAAGTCCGGCGATGAGCGCATTGCGCGCAATGGCCATGACCAGCTTGCGCTGTTCGGCAGCGGTTCGGACGTCGATACGCAAAACTGGCGTGATCTCTATCGCCAGCTACTGGCAGCGGGCATGCTGACCCTCGATGAAGAGGGCTATGGCGGACTCCGCCTCGACCCTGCCTGTCGGCCGTTGCTGCGCGGCGAAACGCAGTTCTCCATGCGCCGCCAGCCGAAGCGGGCACGCCGGGGCGCGGCAGCGAAGAAACCCGCCCTGGAATTGCGACCCGGAGACGACGCCCTGTTCGAAGCGCTGCGCCAGTGGCGCGCGGACCTCGCGAAAAGCCAGGGCGTGCCGCCCTACGTGATCTTCCATGACGCCACCCTGGCGGCACTCGCCACGCACCGCCCCACGGAAGTGGATGAACTCATCGACATCAGCGGTATCGGCGCGGGCAAGCAGGAACGCTACGGCCAGGAGGTTGTAGATGTCATCCGTGAGCATGCCTGACGCCGCGAAGCAGATCCGACCATAAAAACTTCGCAAGTTGGCTTGACATACCGAACGGTCGGTTTGTAGACTTTCCACCATGGAAAGCACCGCGGAACAATATTCCGATCAGGGCTGGTGGGTGAGCTGGTACGGCGACCCGCCATCCAACACGCGCGAGCGGATCCTGTTCGCCGCCTTCTGCGAGGTCCACCAGCGCGGCTTCCAGGCGGCCAGCATCCAGGACATCATCAACGGTGCGGGCTGCACCAAGGGTGCGCTCTATCACTACTTCGCCAGCAAGGACGAGATCGGTCTCGCCCTGCTCGACGAGGTGTTCACCCGCTACATCGACAGCACCTTTATCGCGCCATTGCGCGACGTCGACGACCCGATCACCATGCTCACGGAGCACCTGCTTCAAAGCGGTGGCCAGATGCAGGAGGAGGACGTCGCCCTGGGCTGCCCGCTGGACCATTTCGCCGAGGAGATGGCGCCCATCGGCGCCGCCTTCCAGGAGCGCATCCAGGCGCTGTACCAGTCGAAACGCGACGCCCTGGCGGCGGCCTTTCGTCGCGGCCAGGCGGCGGGTAACGTGAAGACCGATATTGCCCCGGAGTCCATTGCACTGTTTTTCCAGGCCACGCTGCAAGGCTGCATGGGGCTGGCCAAAAATGCCCGCAGCCTTGAAACGCTGATGCAATGTGGCGAATGCCTACTCCACTACCTCGAACAGCTACGACCGCGTGATTGCCCGGCGTCAAGACAGCCGGACGATCGCTGACGCCAGGATTCACCAACCTCAAACCCAAGAAGGATCTGCCACATGGAATCTCTCGCCATCGCCTGGGGGCGTTTCGTCACCCGCCACCGGGTACTGACCCTGCTGCTGTCACTCGCGGTCGCGCTCGGCGCCGCGGCAGGCGGTCAGTTTCTCAGTTTCACCAACGATTATCGCGTGTTCTTCTCCGGTGACGACCCCCATCTCGTCGCCTTCGAGAACCTGCAGGACACCTATACCAAGAACGACAACGTCCTCTTCGTGATGGCGCCGGAGGATGGCGAGGTATTCACCCCCGAGTTCCTCGGCGCCCTGGCGGACGTGACTGATCGCGCCTGGGAAACCCCGTACTCCATCCGCGTGGATTCACTGTCCAACTACCAGCACACCGAGGCGGACGGCGATGACCTGATCGTCGCGGAACTGTACGAGGACGCGGCATCACTGGACGCAGCGGACCTGGAACGCATCAGGGAGATCGCGGTCAATGAACCTTTCCTGGTGCACCGGCTGGTCTCCCCAGAGGGGCATATCGCGGCGATCAACATCACCGTGGAACTGCCGGGCGAGAACGAGGCCACCGAGGGTCCCGAGGTCGCGGAACATGCGCGCGCGATGCAGGAGTATGTCGAGACCACGTATCCCGGCATCCAGGTCTACCTGACCGGCATCATGATGATGAACCAGGCCTTCCCGGAGGCGTCGATGTACGACATGACGCATCTCATCCCGGCGGCCCTCGGCATCATCCTGCTGCTGGTGTTCCTCCAGATCCGCGGCTTCACGGGTACCGTGGGCACGCTGGTCACCATCCTGCTGTCGATCATCGCCGCCATGGGCGTCGCCGGCTGGATGGGAATCAGGCTGACCCCGCCGTCGATGTCCGCGCCCACCATCATCCTCACGCTGGCGGTGGCGGACTGCGTGCACGTCCTGTCCAACTGGGTGCAGAAATACCGCGGCGGCATGGACAAGCGGGAGGCCATGGCGGAAAGCCTGCGGATCAACTTTAGCCCGGTGTTCCTCACCTCCCTGACCACCGCCATCGGCTTCCTCTCGCTCAACTTCGGCGACGTGCCGCCCTTCGGCGATCTCGGCAATATCTCCGCCCTCGGGGTGATGTTCGCGTGGTTCTTCTCGGTCACGCTGTTGCCCGCGCTCGTCACCCTGCTGCCGGTATCGCTGAAGCAGCGCGGCGCCTGGGGCACCGAGGTCATCGCCCGCTTCGCCGACTGGGTGATCCGCAGCCGGCGCATGCTGATGCCGGTCATGGCGCTGGTCATCGTCGGCCTGGTGGCGGCGATTCCACGCAACGAACTCAACGACGTGTTCGTCAACTACTTCGACGAGCGCATCACCTTCCGTACCGACACCGACTTCGTCGTCGACAACCTCACCGGGATGTACTTCATCGACTACTCCCTGGACGCGGGAGAATCAGGCGGCATCTCCGAGCCGGAATATCTCGCCCAGGTGGAGGCGCTGAGCCAGTGGCTGCGTACTCAACCCGAGGTGATCCACGTCAATACCCTGACCGACGTGTTCAAGCGCGTCAACCGCAGCATGCACGGCGACGACGAGTCCTGGTACCGGTTGCCCGACCAGCGCGACATGGCGGCGCAGTACCTGCTGCTGTACGAGATGTCCCTGCCATACGGTCTCGACCTCAATAACCAGATCGACATCGACAAACAGCGTACCCGCCTGAGCGTGACGCTGGAGACGCTGTCCACCGCCGACACCCTGGCCTTCGAGCAACGGGTGAGCGACTGGATCGACGCGAACGCGCCGAACCTTGCCGCCACGGGAGCCACCGGCGCGAGTCCGACCATCATGTTCTCCCATATCGGCATGCGCAATATCGTCAGCATGCTGGGCGGAACCGCCATCGCGCTGGTGGCGATCTCCCTGCTGCTGATCTTCGCCCTCAAGTCGCTGCGTTACGGCCTGCTCACGCTGATTCCCAACATCGCACCGGCGGCCATGGCCTTCGGACTCTGGGGGCTGGTGGACGGCGAGATCGGCCTCGGCCTGTCGGTGGTGGCGGCAATGACCCTTGGCATCGTCGTCGACGACACCATCCACTTCATGAGCAAGTACCTGCGCGCGCGCCGCGAACAGGGGCTCGACGCCATCGCGGCGGTGCGTTACGCCTTCTCCACCGTGGGCATCGCGCTGTGGACGACAACCATTGCGCTCGCGGCGGGCTTCCTCGTGATCTCCACCTCCGCCTTCGTCATCAACGCGGAAATGGGCCTTCTCGTGGCCGCCGTGATCGTTCTCGCCCTGGTAGTGGATTTCCTCCTGCTGCCGCCGCTGCTGATCCAGTTCGATCGCTGGTTCAATCGCAGCGCAGAGGACACCGCTCCCGCCGACGCGCGCTCGCAGCCGGCCTGACCCACTCGATCTTAACCAACGGATTGCATCATGTTGAAACAGACCTCAATGCTGACCGCCCTGCTGCTGACACTGGGCGCCATCTCACCATCCCATGCCCAGACGCCAGAGGAACGCGGCCTCGAGATCGCCACCGCCGCCAAGCAGCGCGACAGTGGCTGGGAGCACATGACCGCCGACATGGAAATGATCCTGCGCAACCGCGCCGGCAAGGAAAGCACGCGCAAGATCACCAACAGGCAACTGGAGGTGCAGGGTGACGGCGACAAGTCGCTATCGCTTTTCCTAGAGCCGGGAGACGTCGCCGGCACCGCGATGCTGACCTTCTCCCATGGCCTCGACCCCGATGACCAGTGGCTGTACCTGCCCTCGATCAAGCGGGTGAAGCGTATTTCGTCCAAGAACAAGTCCGGCCCCTTCATGGGCAGCGAGTTCGCGTTCGAGGATCTCGGCTCGCGCGAGATCGAGAAATTCACCTACAAGCTGGTAGGCGAGGAAGCCTGCGGTGACGGCTACGAATGCTACGTGCTCGAACAGTATCCGCAGTACGAAGACTCCGGCTACACGAAGCAGGTCGCCTGGATCGACAAGGAGCACTACCGCAACATCAAGGTCGACTACTACGATCGCAAGGATTCGCTGCTGAAGACCCTGGAGTTCATGGACTACCAGGAATACGCCGGTGGATACTGGCGCGCCGACCGCTTCGAGATGACGAATCACCAGACCGGTAAGTCGACCACCCTCAACTGGCATGATTACGATTTCGAGACGGACCTCGACGAGGGTGACTTCAACGAGAACGCGCTCAAGCGCCTGTTCTGAACCCGTGATCCCGCTCCGTGACATGCGCCGCGTCGCGGCGCTCGTGGCCCTGCTCGCCAGCGCGCCGGCGCTGGCGCTGGACACCGGGTTGACGGTGGAACTGGAGGCGCGGCACACGATCGGCGATCCCGACGACCCGTCGAAGATCGACAGCGATCCGGGCATCGGCGTCGAAGCGGAGTTCCGTCACCGCTTCAACGACGGTGACAGCCAGTTCAACTTCACCCCGTTCGGCCGTTGGAGCAGTCGCGACGAAGCGCGCCGCCATGCTGACATCCGTGAACTCTACCTGCTCCACGTCGAGAACGAATGGGAATTCCTCGCCGGCGCCAGCCGGGTGTTCTGGGGCAAGGCGGAGTCCAATCACCTGGTGGACATCGTCAACCAGACCGACGCCCTCGAGGGATTCGACGGCGAGGACAAGCTCGGCCAGCCGATGCTGCGCGTGAGCCGGTCCTTCGACAGCAGTACGGCGACGCTGTTCGTCCTCCCCGGCTTCCGCGAGCGCGAGTTCCTCGACCAGGAGGATCCGCTGGCGTTGCCGTTCCCGGTGGACAATGATCCGCTCTACGAATCATCGGACGGAAACGACCATGTGGATGCGGCGCTGCGCTTCAGCGGTTATCGCGGCTTCCTCGACTATGGCCTGTCCTGGTTCCACGGCACCTCACGCGACCCGGACTACGTCCCCGGCGCGAACGGCGAGATGCGGCCCTTTTACCCGCTGATCGACCAGTTCGGTATCGACCTCCAGCTCACCATGGAAGCCTGGCTGTGGAAGCTCGAGACCATCCGCCGCACGTTCGACGAGGAGGATCGTGACTACACCGCCGCGGTTGGCGGCTTCGAGTACACCATCTTCGGCCTCGCCGACGGAGCATTCGATCTCGGCCTGCTGGCGGAGTACAACTACGACAGCCGGGACGATCGCGGCCAGGTGGCGCTCCAGGACGACCTCTTCCTCGCGACCCGCTTCGGCTTCACCGACATTGCGAGTTCGGAATTGCTCGCGGGTGTCTTTTACGACCTCGAGGACGATTCACGGAGCTTCCGCGTGGAGGGCAATCGCCGGGTATTCGGCGACGCGCGCCTGTCGCTCGAACTGCAGCTCTTCACCAACGTCGCTCCCGGCAACATCGCGTACCACCTGCGCGACAGCGACTTTATCCGCCTAGCGCTGGAATGGTTTTTCTGAGACGGCGTCAGGGCGACGCGGTCTCGCGCGGATCCAGCAGGAAGCCCGCGAAGAAACCGGCCAGTGATTCGCGCGCGTCGAGCGGCAGGACATTGGCCACGTACTGGTCCGGGCGCACGATGACCAGGCAACCCTGGTCGCGATCGATGCCGCGCATGTCAAAGATGTCACCACCTTTGGGATCGGGACAGAACATCTTCTCGTAGTCCTTGATCCGCAGCCGCCCCTTGAGCGGCCGGAGCAGCGGCGGCATCGATTCGAAGTCGAGGTCGCGATGACCCTGCTGGAAGATGCCGTGCACGCTGATCATGGCGTCGATACCGTCGTCGGTCGCGGTATGGATTCGCACCGGCGACGCGGGATCGTTTTCCAGGTAGTCGCAGAGCCGGGCGATGGGTGAATTCCCGCTGGCCGGATCTTCCGGTCCGGCAAAGGCGAACAGAGTCCAGCGGATGCCGGCGCGAACACTATGACCCAGGTGCACCGGCCTGGCGTCCCCCAGGCGGATCACCGGGGCCGAGTGGAAGCGTGTGCCGATCTCGAAGCCCTTTGCCAGGTGCTGGTAGTCCCCGTCTCCGGTGAGCACCGATGGCTGGTATCGCACCGACAGCCCCGCGGTAAAGCGACCATGCTCGATGAAATGCTTCTGGAACAGTGGCATGCCTTCGGCGTCCGAATCCTGATCCTCTGGTGGCGCGCCCATGATCCGCGCCCAGCGGTGATCGAAGTCGATCAGGTCCTGTGCCACTGCCTGGCGTTCCGCCGAGTAGGTCCTGAGGAGCGATGGCGCGGACCTACCCGTGAGCACGGAAATCAGCTTCCAGCCGAGGTTGAAGGTATCCCCCATGGAGACGTTCATCCCCTGCCCCGCCTTCGCGCTGTGGGTGTGGCAGGCGTCGCCGGCGATAAAGACATGGGGCAACTCCGTGTCATCGATTTCTGAAGGCACCTCGTCGAACTTGTCGGTGACGCTGTGGCCGACCTCGTACACCGACCACCAGGCGATCTCGCGGACGTCGATGGTGTAGGGCCGGAAGATCTTCCGGGTCACCTCGATCAGCCGTTCCAGGGTGATGGCCTTGCTGTCTCCCAGCGCCTTGACCTCGTCGAGCTCCACGTAGATGCGCACCAGGTAGCCGCCCTCGCGCGGGATCACCAGGACGGTGCCATCCCGGGCCGACTTGATGATGGACTTGAGACGAATATCGGGGAAGTCGGTGACCGCGAGGACGTCCATCACGCCCCAGGACTGGTAGGCGTAGTCGCCCTTCAGTTCCCTGCCGATGGAGTGCCGTACCGCACTGCGCGCGCCGTCGCAGCCGACGACGTAGCGACAGCGCAGGTTGCGGGTCCGGCCTTCGTCGCCGGTCCGGTGCAGGGTGACGGATACCGGATACGGGGTCTCCCCCGGCAACTTTTCCAGGCCGGCGAATTGCCAGCCGTAATCCACCTCCAGCCGCGACGGAGAATTGCGCATCACCTCCAGGTACATGTCATGCACCCGCGCCTGGTTGAGGATCACGTGGGGCATCTCCGACAGGCCGTCCTCGACGTCCTGTATGCGGCCGTTGCGAACGACGTGTTCCAGGTTGTTTGGATCCGGCTTCCAGAACGAGGTCTCGTTGACCCAGTACGCCTCATGCATCACCCGGTGGGCGAAGCCGAACGCGCCGAACATCTCCATGGTGCGGCAGGAAACGCCGTCCGCCTGCCCCTTCGTCATGGGTCCATCGCGGCGTTCCACCACGCGCGCCTGGATCTCCGGATAAGCGGCGAGCTGCGCCGCCAGCGTCAGGCCGGCGGGGCCACCGCCGACGACGAGCACGTCGAGTTCTGCCGGCAGATCACCCTGGGGACCCTCGCGACCGGGCGCGGCCTCGTGGATTTCCGGGTTACCGCCCCTGAATCCGTCGAGATGAAATTGCATGCTGGTGGTTGTTCAAATGAAACGTCCAGAGTGTAGCCCGGCGCACTGGTCCGCTGAACCCGATGACAAAGGAACACACAGCGGCCGTTGGCAACACAGGGTTGCTGCGCAGGGCGCTACGCATGGTTATCCTTCCGAACCGCTTTTCCATGGGTCTCCGCCCACTCGTGCATGGCCGAGAGGACACCATCGAGCGAGTGACCCAGCGGTGAAAGGCTGTATTCCACGCGCGGGGGGATCTCCTGGTAGTCCCGCCTGATGACGAGCCCCGTTTCCGCCATCTCGCGCAGTTGCTGCGCGAGCGTGCGATGGGTGATGCCGGACAGCGCGCGCTGCAACTGGTTGAACCGCATTGGGCCACCCAGCAGGTGATAGATGATCATCACTTTCCACCGGCCCGAGATAACGGCCAGCGTGGTTTCAACGGGGCAGGATGCCGTTTTTGCTGACGTTGCCATGTCTTCCGGTTTTTACGGTACCCAGAATGAGCGTACTTTCAATTCTAGCGTGCTGCCCCGGATCCGTCGCGAATCGCGGCAGATTCAACGGGGATCGGCCTGTTAACGGGTTCGGTTCCACGTCTACCCGACATCTTGCAGGCGAAAGCGCTGGACCTTTCCGGACTCGTTTCGAGGTAGTGCGTCGAGCAGTTCGATGCGTCGAGGGTACTTGTAGGGCGCCAGTCGATCTTTGACGAATGCCTGCAGTTCAGCCTTGAACGCCTGGCCGTCGGCAACACCATTGCGGACGACCACGTAGGCGGTCACGACCTGCCCCCGTTCCGCATCGGGAGTCCCGATAACCGCGCATTCCAGGATGTTGGGCGCCTCGAGAAGAACATCTTCAACCTCGAGTCCGGAAATGTTGTAACCGGAAGAGATGATCATGTCATCCCGCCTGGCGTGGTAGCGAACGTACCCGTCCCCGGTCATGGAGCAGGTGTCGCCGGTAATGTTCCACCCGTTCTGGACGTAGTCCTTCTGCCGTTCGTCCTTGAGGTAACGGCATCCCGTAAGCCCTTTTACGGCCAGACGCCCGAGTTCACCCGCCGGTACCGGCTTGCCATGGTCATCCAGAATGCGGGCCGTATAGCCCGGCAATGCCCTGCCGATGAACCCCGGCCGAATCGCATCGCCCGTTGCGCCGATAAACGCGTGCAGCATTTCAGTTGATCCGAGCAGTTCTGTCAGCTCCAGGCCACTGGCCGTTTTCCATTGCTGCCGGGTTTTCACGGGCAGGGCTTCTCCGGAAGATACCGCCATGCGTAGTGATCTCACCGATCGTCTATTCATCACCTGGGACATGCGCTGATAAAAACTCGGCACGGTAAAACAGATGCTGGCCTGGTGGTGTCCAATCGCTTCAACCAGTTGCGTTGGCGTATAGGCCGGATTCAAAACGGATGATGCGCCGGCATACAGCGGGAACAGGGCCAGACCACCCAGGCCGAAAGTAAAGGCCAAAGGCGATGTGCCGATGAAACGGTCGGCGCATTTCGCTGCAAGGACCTCGTCGGCAATGGTTCGGCAAACGGATAGTACGTCGCGGTGAAAATGCATCGTGCCCTTGGGTTTGCCCGTGGTGCCCGAGGTAAATCCAATCAATGCGATGTCCTCGGCAAGTGTCGGACGGGTTTCAAACGCATCCGGGTGATGCCTTAATGCCTCGTCGAGAACTTCACCATCGAGATCCAGTTCATATACCGGAACATCGTCACGGCAGGATGCGAGCGCATCGTACAGGGCCCCGGTCATGGAAGACGCACAAATGGCGAGAGCGGGTGCAGAAATATCCAGTATCGAGCGAAGCTCCCTCTCGCGAAGCAGGGACATCGTTGTGACTGCTATGGCTCCACACTTCTGAATGGCCAACCAGGCGGCAACCGTTGCTGGCGTGTTGGGCGCCCTGATCAACACACGGTTACCGGACTCGACCCCGTAGGTCTGCGTCATCAGGTTGGCAAGCCGGTTCACGCGCCTGTACAGGTCCCGGTAACGCCAGGATTCCCGGTCGCTGATCAGCGCGACACGATCACCGAGATCGTTGGCAATGTGTCTATCCAGCAACCACTCAACGCAATTGAGCGGCCTCTCTTGCGCCAATTCTGCGGGAAGTATCAATTCGGGCCAGTCTTCTCTCGGAGGGAGTTGCCGATGCGCCCAACGATCGACCTGGCCGATATCGCCCATCAGTCGCGATGTTCCGTCCAGTCCGGGGCGACCAGTCTGCGTTTGCCGTCCCTGCTCTTTCGGATTCCCGGCTCGTCCAGCGCCACCCGGTCCCAGAGCTGGCAGGTCACCTGCTTGTGTTTCTGATCCAGACCTTCGCAGTAGTTGGTGTACTCGCAGATACGAACCCGGGAGGCGTGGTTGGACTCGAGCTTGACCACCCAATCCGGATCGGCCAGGGATTGACGCGCGGTGGCGACGACGTCTGCAATACCCTCCTGAAGAACTTTTTCGGCGATCTCGAAGTTGTGGATGCCGCCCGCTCCGACTACCGGCGTATCGAAACCCGCGTGATGGATGGCGTTTCGGACGGCTTGCGTGTCGCGAAAATTGCGCCCGAATGGACCCTGTTCGTCAGAAAGATACTGCGGCATGCATTCGTAACCGCTTGGTCCCGTGTATGGATAGGCGGCCTGTCCAACCCTTGGTTGCTTGGCATCGTCGAATTTCCCGCCTCGTGAGAGGGAAACAAAGTCCATGCCAGCCTTGGCAAACTGGGTGGCGAAGTAGCAGACATCCTCCAGGGTGCTACCACCTTCGATCGCTTCGTTGGCGAGGAAACGGGCGCCGACGACAAAGCGTTCGTCCACCGCGTTCCGCACCTGCCTGAAAACCTGAACTGGAAGACGCAGCCGATTTTCCCGGGAACCGCCAAATCCATCAGTTCGGGTATTGGTCGCGGAAAGAAATGAAGCCATGGTGTACGCATGGGCGAAATGCAGTTCTACGCCATCCATGCCCGCCCCGGCCGCCCTTTTTGCCGCATCGGCAAACAGGCCCGGCAGAACTGCTGGCAGATTCGCAATATGCTCCTGGTCGGTATCGGTGACACGCTCCCTGTAGCCCTGTTGCATGGACTCGAGGTCGCGGGCGCCAAGTATGCCTTCCAGCGCATCATCGGTGAGGGTGCAAAGGTGTTCCCGCAGTTGGTCCTCGTCGTCGGAGGACTCCGATAACCGATCCTTGAGTTCCGGCGTGATCTTTAGAAACCGGCGCAGGAACTTGTCTCGTTCCGGACGGCGGCGGATGGCCAGGAAATCGATCAGCTGGATAAACAGGCGGGTCTCACCCTGGCTCTCCTGTTTGACGCGTTCCACCAGTTGCCGGATTCCCGGAACGTAGCGATCGTGGCCAATACGCAGCAGGGGTCCTGAAGGGACGTCGCGGATACCGGTAGCCTCGACCACGATCGCAGCCGGGCGACCCCTGGCAAACCGGCCATACCACTGCAGTACGTCCTCATTCACGAATCCCTCGTCGGTGGCGCGCCAGGGCACCATCGCCGGCACCCATGTTCGGTTGCGAAGATGCAGCCGGCCATTGTGCAGAGGCGTGAACAACCGGGAATTTTTCACCTCGATGGGGTCGGGCAGTCGCCCCGGGCCCGATTTCCACTTGATTCTTTGGGATGGCTTCCACATGACTTGTCAGGCAGCGATGGTTTCCTTGACCTTGTGTAATGCCTTCAGATGCTGGACCGCGTGAACGATGGAAAACCCCCGGCATGCGCAAGAACCAGCCAGCCGTTCTTGCTGGCGTCGCCGTGGCGGATGCGATCGACGGTATCCAGAATGATCGTACTTGTAATTCTATCGTACCGCCCTAGATTAGCCTCGAACAGTGGCAGATTCAACGTTAGTCTGCCCCTCAACCACTTCGGGAACTACGCCACATGAAACAGATCGCGGGAATACGCCGGGCGCCCTCCGGCCACTGGGTCGGAGACGGATTTCCGGTTCGCAGCCTGATCTCCTATCACCAGGACGGGCAGGCAATCAGCCCGTTCCTCCTGTTCGACTATGCCGGGCCGCACCATTTCGCGCCGGCATCGCGTCCACGGGGCGTCGGCGAGCATCCGCACCGCGGTTTTGAAACCGTGACCATCGTCTACGACGGCGAGGTTTCCCATCGCGATTCCACCGGCAAGGGCGGCACCATCGGCCCCGGCGACGTGCAGTGGATGACGGCGGCGGCGGGCATCCTGCACGAAGAGTTTCACTCGACGGAATACACCCGGACCGGCGGACCGTTCCGCATGGTCCAGCTCTGGGTGAACCTTCCCGCCAGGGACAAGCTGACCGAACCGGGCTACCAGGCCATCCTCGATGCCGACATCCCCTCCGTCGACCTGCCGGACGACGCGGGACGGGTACGCGTAATCGCCGGCGCTTTTGGGGATGCCGCTGGACCGGCGCGCACCTTCACGCCCATCAACCTCTGGGATACGCGACTGAATGCCGGCGCGGCCACGACACTGGACCTGCCCGAGGGGCACACCGCCATCATCGCGGTACTGACCGGGAGCGTGACCATCGACGGCAAGACGGCCAACGAGGCAGAGACCGTGTTTTTCGAACGGGAAGGCACGCGGGTTTCGGTGGAAGCCGGCGACGATTCCATGTTGCTGATCATGACCGGCGAGCCCATCGACGAACCCATCGTCGGCGCGGGGCCATTCGTCATGAACACGGAAGCCGAGATCCGGAAGGCGTACGAGGACTTCAGCAGGGGACGTTTCGGCCGGGTCCATTGACCAACCTGGCCACGCTGCCGGCCGGTAGCGTGGCCATCCATGAAAACGACAGACTTACATGGCGATGCAAATCATTGGTATTTCGGGAAGCCTGAGGAAGGATTCGTTCAACACGGCGCTGCTGCGGGCGGGAACGCAACTGGCGCCCGAAAGCGTTGAATTGCAGGTTACCGGAGTACACGGCATACCCCTCTTTAACGCGGACGAGGAATCCGCTCACGGCCTCCCCGAAGCGGTGGTCGCACTGAAGGAACAGATCGCCGCGTCCGACGCGCTGATACTCGCGACGCCCGAATACAACAACGGTATCCCGGGCGTGTTCAAGAATGCCATCGACTGGCTGTCCCGCCCGGGGAGCGATATTCCCAGGGTATTTGGCGGCAAGCCCGTCGCACTGATGGGCGCCTCGCCGGGCGGCTTCGGCACGATCCTCAGCCAGAATGCCTGGCTCCCTGTTCTGCGCTCCCTGGGTACCGACCCCTGGTTCGGTTCGCGCCTGCTGGTCTCGCGCGCGGGATCGGTGTTCGATGATCAGGGCGCCATCGCCGACGAGAAGATGAACGAGCAGATCGCGAAATTCCTCAATGGATTTTCGGAGTTCGTGACTTCGAGATGACGTGATACCGTAGATCCGTGTCGAACGCCGGTTGCCGGGCGCTCGACGGTTGTCGGACCGGACTACTCGGGCAACGGGCTCACCAGGTAAAGCGCCTTGATCATCTCGGTGGGCTTGGCCCTGCCGCCAAAACTGGCGCTGAAGACCTCGGCGATCTTGCCCCGCCGGTAGACCCGGCTGAGGACGGTATCCACCGCCAGGCGAAAGTCCGAATCGCCGCGCTGCAGGGCCAGCGCGTAGGGCTCCACGGTGAAATGCCGTTCCGACAGGACCAGTTGATCCGGCGCCCCGCTCTTTCCGAGGAGGAACAGGAGGATCGCCTGGTCGGCGAAGTAGGCGGCGATTTCCCCTTCCTCCAGCGCGCGGAGCCCCTCGTTGTGGTCTCCCACGGAAACGATATCGGCCGCGATCGACAGATCTTCCAACGTTCCGCGTAACGCTTCCTCGGTGGTCGTACCCGTGCGCACGCCGATCTTCTCGCCGGCCAGCGCCTCGAAGTTGGAGGGTCCGTCCTTCCGATAGAGCACGCTGGCGCCGTCGATAAAGGTAGGGATGGAAAAGTCGACCAGTTGGCGCCGGGCCAGGGTCTGGGTAGTCGCGCCGCAAAGCACGTCGATGTTGCCGGCGGCAACCTGTTCAAAACGATCCTCGGCGGTCACCGCGACGTATTCCGGTTCCAGTTGATCCATCTCGAGCTGCAGCTTGACCCCGAGAGCGAGAAGCTTGCAAAGCTGCACCGAGTAACCGGCGGGCTCCCCCAGTTCATTGGTATAGGAAAACGGCGGCGCGTCGGTACGATAGCCGATACGGATCTTGTCGGATTCCTGGATTCGCTCCAGGGTCTGTGCCTGGGCGACGAGGACGGGCCCCAGCAGGAGCAGGATAACGGGCAACAGCAGGCGCTTCATGGATTGATGGTGAGTTGCTAATCGGGCGGCCCATGCTAGCACTTTGAATCGAGGTTGTGCGGCCCTGGTGCACTCTGGATAGCGCTCTATCGGAGCGCTGTAGCTTTGAATTCGGGTAACCCTAGCGGGCCAGAATCCCGTGAGTTGACCGCATCAGGCAACTTTTCGTGATTTCGAAGCCCTGGCGGAGGCGCTACTTGTCCGAAACGACTCGCTATACGGATCAACCACTCCAAATCTGTCAGGTCGAAACGGCTCGATAGTAAAGGCGGGCTGCCGACCCAGTAGAAGATCAGCGATCACGTCCCCCATCCCAGCAGAAAGCGTGATCCCCGAACCGCAGTCTCCAGTAGCAGCATAAAAGCCGGATACGCCTGGCACACGCCCCAGGATAATTTCTCCGTCCGGGGTATAGGATGACAACCCACACATGTAAGAGGAGAATTTTGCGGCATCGATTGCCGGAAAAAATCGGGCAAGGTCCTCGTAAGCACTGGCAATGACATCCCAGTGCTCTTCTCCCCTGGTCGGAGAAAAATCAGCAGGATCGTGAGGGATGTCACGAGCATCGAAGGTCGCTGATCGAGGTTCCTGCACACCAACGATCAATCCACCAACTTCGGGACGCGTATAGGCCGCGATATCGGGGAGAATCGTGACCGGATGCTCTCCACCATACGCTTTCGATTTTTCGGTGATCCAGTAGTGACTTCGCACCGGGGCCGCGGGCAATGGAAACCCGATCAGTTCCGAGAACACCGACGCCCAGGCGCCACAGGCATCCACCACGTTACCACAGGCGATCTTCCCGCCATCGGTCAAGACGCCTACAACTTTTTGCTTCTCAAGCAGCACATCCCGGACTTCCATCCGCGACCTCACGACAGCACCACGCGCGCGTGCCGCCTTGATGTAGAACATGGTCAGGAGATAGGGGTCGACATAGCCATCGGTGGGCAGATATAGCGCCTTTTGAACGGCGCCTGTATCCAGCCATGGAACCAGATTGCCAGTTTCCGCCGTGTCCATCCATTGAACTGGTATCCCCCATAGCGATGCATCGCGCGCCATGCTATCCAGTTCATCCGCACGAGCTTCAGAGGCAGCGAGCCGAAGGCTACCAACCTGGTGGTATCCCAAACGCTCGCCCAGCTCGTCTTCGAGCAACGGCAGGGTGTCCACCGTAAGTTTTGCCAAGGGCGTCCTGGAGAACTTCGTCGACGCTTGCAGTACCAATCCGGCAGCCCGGCTCGAGGCCGCACTCGCGATCTCGTTGCGCTCCAACAACAGAATCTTGCCAGCATTCTTACGCGCCAGGTGAAAGGCTACGGAGGCGCCAACCACGCCACCTCCGACGACAACGTGATCGAATGTTTCCATGAAGGGCTCTGTAGCAGGGATCGAAAACGGGCGATTTTACTTGCAGGGCATAGCCTCTTCCCAGGGCATTTCCCCTGTGGACACCATGAGTGCAACGGTACGACCGAATGTGTCCTGGCGCGCCAGAGAGGATTACTCGGGGCATCCTGCCCCTCGCCCTTCGGGCCGTCGCTTCGCGACGTTCGGGCTCGCTCCTGCTCGCCCGTCGAACCTGAAGAGGTTCGAAGTATCTCCCAGACACTGGAGCAAGAAAAACGGCCCACAAGGGGCCGTTTTTCTTGCTCTGGCGCGCCCGAGAGGATTACTCGGGACATCCTGTCCCTCGCCCTTCGGGCCGCCGCTTGCGCGGCGTTCGGCGGCGCTCCTGCGCCGCTCGTCGAACCTTAAGAGGTTCGAGCTAACTCCCGGACACAAGGACACAAAAAAGGCCCGCAAGGGGCCTGTTTTGTGTCCTGGCGCGCCCGAGAGGATTCGAACCTCTGACCTCTGCCTCCGGAGGGCAGCGCTCTATCCAGCTGAGCTACGGGCGCGGATTTTGGGAGGGCGTAGTTTACCCGACCGGGGTCGGCGGAGGTAGCGCCCGCGGTGGGGGTGGCGGCTCCCGGGTTTTGGCCCGGGAGCGGGGCGATCAGCTTCCGCGGAGGGCCTTGGCCTCGCGGCGTCTTGCGTGGAGGACGGGCTCGGTATAGCCGTTTTCCACCGCCCGGCCCTTGAACACGAGGTCCAGGGCGGCGTGCCAGGCAGGGCCGTCGAAGTCCGGGGCCATGTCGATGTAGTTGGGGTCGCCGGCGTTCTGGCGGTCGACGACCGCGGCCATCTTTTTGAACACCGAGATCACCTGCTCTTCCGTGCACACGCCGTGGTGGAGCCAGTTGGCGATGTGCTGGCTGGAGATCCGCAGGGTGGCGCGGTCCTCCATCAGCTCGGTGTCGGTGATGTCCGGCACCTTGGAGCAGCCGACGCCCTGGTCGATCCAGCGCACGACGTAGCCGAGGATGCCCTGGGCATTGTTCTGCAGCTCGTTGATGATGTCGCCATCGGAGAGCTGGCGGTTGCCTAGCAGCGGGATGGTGAGGATCTCGTCCAGGTCCGCGGTCAGCACGCCTTCCAGCTTCTTCTGCCGGGCCTGCACGTTGACGCGATGGTAATGGAGGACGTGCAGCGTGGCCGCCACCGGGGACGGCACCCAGGCGGTGTTGGCGCCGGCGCGGGGATGGCCGACCTTCTGCTCCATCATCGCCGCCATGTTGTCCGGCGCGGCCCACATGCCCTTGCCGATCTGGGCGTGACCGGGCAGCCCACAGGCGAGGCCCTTGTCCACGTTCCAGTCCTCGTAGGCGAGCAGCCACGGGGTGTTCTTCATGTCGTTCTTCGGCAGCACGGGGCCGGCCTCCATGCAGGTGTGGATCTCGTCGCCGGTGCGGTCGAGGAAGCCGGTGTTGATGAAGATCACGCGCTCGCTGGCGACGCGGATGCATTCCTTGAGGTTCACCGTGGTGCGGCGTTCCTCGTCCATGATACCGATCTTGAGGGTGTTGCGCGCGAGTCCGAGGGCGTCCTCCACGCGCTCGAACAGTTCCACCGCGGCTGCCACCTCTTCCGCGCCGTGCATCTTGGGCTTGACGATGTAGACGCTGCCTTCACGGCTGTTGCGATGGCTGCCGTTGCCGAGGAGGTCGTGCTTGGCGGCGGCGACGGTGACCATGGCGTCGAGGAAGGTCTCGGGGATCTCCTCGCCGCCCAGGGTCACGGCGTCGGTGTACATGTGGGTACCGACGTTGCGCACGAACATCAGGCTGCGGCCGTGCAGGGTGAGCGTCGAACCGTCGGGCGCGGTGTACTCGCGATCGGCCTCGAGGACGCGGTCGATGGTCTCGTCGCCCTTGCTGACCTCCTCGGTCAGGTCGCCCTTCATGAGGCCGTTCCAGTTGCGATACACGCGTACCTTGTCCTCGGCATCCACCGCGGCGACGGAGTCCTCGCAGTCCATGATGGTGGTGATCGCCGCCTCGAGCTGGACGTCGT
>JAUILZ010000042.1 GCA_030432755.1 Gammaproteobacteria bacterium
CAGGTGGCGACCGCGCTCGGCCGGATTCGCGAGGTGGTGGACAAGCTCGACCGCTCGGTAGCGGGCTTCCGCCTGCCAGGCTGATCCGCAGGCGCGACAACTGGACTGACCGGATCGACCAGCGCTATTCGACGTGACGATTCCCGCACCCCATCCGCAGGCGTTCGGCTGGATCAAGGGGGCCCTCAGCGGCTCCATGAGCGCCGTGATGTCTACCGTGATCGAGGCCGAGCGGGAGTCGAATTTTGGTCGCCTGAGCGAGGTGCCGCCGGAGTTGCACCAGATCCAGGGCTCGCTCAGGATGATCGAGCTCGATGCCGCCGGCCGCCTGGCGCAGGAGCTCGAGGGTCTCACCAATCACGTGCAGGACGCCCTCAGCGTGCGCGAGCAAAGCCAGGGAATCCAGGTGCTGCGCCGTGGCCTGGAGGCGTTGCAGCGTTACATCGATGCCATTTCCCGCCAGGCCGCGGCGTCCCCGCTGACGCTGACGGATCAGATCAACCAGGCGCGTGAGATCATGGGGCAACCCGCGATTACCGCCTACGACCTGTTCACCCCGCCGCTTGACCTGATCGACCAGGACGCGGACGGTTCGGGCGGGACCGGCGCCCGGCGTGAGATCCCGCAACAGACACGCGCTGACCTGCTGATTCAGCTCAGGCGCAAGTACCGCCGTGCCCTGTTGAGCTATCTCGCGGCCACGGGGGAGGACGCGGATCCGACGGCGTTGCGACGCATGCGCACGCTGATCGGCAGTCTGCAGGGCATCAGCCCGCTGGACATCCTGCGCCAGCTCTGGTGGGTCGCCGGTGGCCTCCTTGAAGGCATCGCCAGTGGCGAGGTGACGGTGGACGTGCCGGTGAAGACCCAACTTGCGCGCCTCGATCGAGAGATCGCGCGCATGCTGGAGGAATCCAATGCGGGGATCGCGGCGGATCCGCCGGATGACCTGCTGCGGCGCATGCTGTTTACCCTGGGTTCCGTGGCGGACACGTCGTCCGACCGGATTCAGCTCATTCGCGAGCAACTGGGCCTGAAGGACTGGTTCGGTCTGCTCGGCGTCGAGGACGAGGAGGTGCTGCAACTGCGCGCCGGCCTCAGGAACCTGGGCCGGACCATGAATACCGCCTGGTTCGACCGGGTCGAGAACCTGGTCAGTGGCTATTTCGGCGAAGCCCGGGCGGAAGACCGCGAGGCGTCTTTTGCCGAGCTCGAGCGTGAGCTGGAAAGGCTGGCGGAACGCGCGCAGGCCGAATCGCTCGACGGTGTGGCCACCCTGGCGCGGGAAATCGGCCAGACCGCGGCGGAACTGGACAAGTCGGAAGGCGAGGTGACCCGCACCGCGTCGGATATCAAGATCGCGTCGTCGATCCTGTTCCTCCGCGACGGGGTGGCGAACCCGGAATCGGTGGATCTCAGCTGGATTCACGCGGTGGGCAGTCATGTCGACGAGCTGCGCGCCCTCGCGGAGCAGACCGAGGCGAGCAACGATCGCGCCATCCGCCTGCGCAAGGTCGCGGAGATGGAGAACCGTCACGCGATGCATGCCGGCGCGCGCCAGGTCCATCGCTGTCTTGCCGAGATCGAAGCGGTATTCGCGCGTTTCGAGGCGGATCCGGAACGCGCGCTGGAGCTGGCGCCGGCGGCGCTGGAGCTCTACCAGGTCGGCAATCTCCTGACCATGGTCGAATACGAGCCGGCGGCGACGGTGGCCCACCAGGCCGCCGCACTGTTGGCGGAAGTCGCCGAAACGCCGGCCATGGGCGCCCGGGTGGACGCGGAAAGCGTGGCCTTCGCCATAGCGGCGCTGGGCGTGGCCGCGGACCACCTGCTGCAGGTACGCAAGGAAGCCTCCTCCGTACTGGAAACCGCGATCCAGCGCCTTGCCGCGGTACGCAGGGAACTGCACGGCGCCGACGCGGAGACGGGGGACACGAATGCACAACCGCACGAGTCTGCCGAGGGGAGCGTCGATGCTGCGGACGATGGCCTGGTGGCCACGCTGGCGGATATCCGCGAGGCCCGCCAGGCGGGCGATCTCGATTCGCTGGAGGCTGGTTTCGGCAGGTTGTGCGGCCTGCGCGCCGGACGCCACGGCGATGAGGTTTCCGAGCTTGCGGGCATGGGGGCATTGCTCCTTTCCCGGCGGGAAGGTTCGGCCACGGCGCTTCCGCCGGAGACGGACGACTTCCTGGGCCTGTTATTGCGCCAGCTCGGCGATCTCGCGGACCCGGCCCGGGACGCCGCGCAGCCGGTGGACCTGTCCGGCTGGCGCGAACGATTCCATGACCTGGTGGCGGACCCGGATGAGGATTCCGCTGACGGTGTTGGCGATGCCGATGGCGATGTAGATGCGATTGAGGACGAGCTCGAGGTGGTCATCGAGGAGTCCGACAATTGGTTGCTGGCCGATGAATTACCGCAGGCGGGCGCGGTTGAGGAAGCCCCCGGGGGGGAGCCGGAGATTGTGCACGTTGCCGACGATGACGACGAGGCACCAGGCGACGGGATCGAGGATCTGTCCTCCCTCCTGGCCGATGCCGATGCCGATAACGCGGGCGCGGCGTCGGAAACCCGCCGCCAGCTCGACAGGCTGGATCGTGACCTGAAGCAGATCTTCATCGACGAATTCAGCCATCACCTGGTGCAGATGGAAGCGCTCGCGGACCGCCTCGATGCTGATGGTGAGGATGCCGATTCCCGCGCCGATGCCATCGAGCGCCTCGATGAACGCGTGCATACCCTCGCGGGCAATTGCCGCAATCTCGGATTTGACGAGGCCGCCGACTGCGCCGAGTCCTGCCTTGAATGGGCGCGCTCCGGGGAGAACACCCGGGAAGACGGGGCGTCCGGTTCCGTGCTTCGCGCGGGCCTGTTCCTGCTCGCGAGGGCACGCGACGAGATTCAGAGTGACGGTTCCTATGATGCCGACCTCGCGGAGGGCCTCGCCGACCCGGCGCGCTGGCTGCGGGAGCAGCCCGAAGACGCCCCGCATGACTCGCCTGAAAGCGCTGACGTTTCCCTGGCCGACACTGTGGAAGAGCCGGTGGATGTCGTCGCGGAGGCGGACGATCCATCTGAATCGACCGCCGACGAAACCGCCGACGAAACCGAAGCCGCCATCGATGAGGAGATCCGCGAGATCTTCATCGAGGAGGCGCGCGACATTCTCTCGCGTGTCAACCAGTCGCTCATGCACTGGCGCGAGGACGAATCCGATAGCGGCAGTCTGCCCGCGATCCGGCGCGAATTTCATACCCTGAAGGGGAGCGCCGCGGCCACGGGCTTTCACGGCATTTCCCGCGTCAGCCACAGCCTCGAAACCCTCCTCGACGAGTATCGGTTTGATGAAGCCAGGGATAGCGCTGAGTTTATCGGTCTGCTGGAAGAGATGCACGACGGACTCGCGGCGGAACTCGGCTTCCTCGATACCGGCGGGACTTCGCGCCTCGGGACCCTGCAGGACCTGATCACGGCGTTCACGACGGGCGAAGCCGACGTCCAGGTCGCGAAGGAATCACCGCGCGAAGAGGCTGCCGACTCCCCCGAAGATGCGTCGGAGGCGGATGACGAAGCGCAGGCGGCAGCCGCTCCCGAACCTGAACCCGTCGACGACGGACCGGATGCCCGGTCGGGTGTCACTGAAGCGCCGCCCGCAGTGTCGTCGTTCAGCGATGCCGCGTCCGCCATCGACGAAGCCGACCATTCTTCATCGCCTGACCAGGCTGCCGGGCTTACGGCAGATCCCGAAACTGGGACGCATCCGGAACCGGGCCCGGCGACAAGTTCACACGCAGATACCTTCGCCGATACGGAAGCTGACGCGGCAGATGCGCCACGTTCCTGGATGCCGGAAGAAATCGCGGCGATCGGCGAGCGCAACCTGGCCGATTCCCCTGCCGCTGGTTCCCTGAGAATTCACACCACCAAGCTCGCCGAGCTGATCAATGCCTCCGGTGAGCTTGGCATGGTCAGGACCCAGTTACAGAACACCCTGGACGCCACGCGCATGGACCTTGACGTGCTGCGCAGCAACATGCAGTCCATTCGCGAGGGCCTGAGAGAAATCGAGGTCGAGGCGGATGCGCAGATCCGCTCGCGTCCGGAGCAGCAGACCGTCGGCGTGGACGAGGAGTTCGATCCGTTGCAGCTCGATCGTTATTCACGCCTCCAGGCGAAGTCGCGCGAACTCGCGGAACGCCTCGAGCAGCTCGCCAAGATCGAGCGTGAACTGGGTGGCCGGGCATCCGACATCAGCGGAGCGCTGCAACAGCAGCTCCACCTCGGCGATCGCCTGCAGAGTGGACTCATGGGCGCGCGGATGGTGGCGGTGGGTGAATACCTGCCACGGCTCAGGTACCTGCTACGGGAGACTGCGCGCCAGTCGGGCAAGCAGATCGAGCTGCGCTTCCAGGGTGGCGATATCCAGGTCGACCGCCAGGTCATCGAGTCCATGATGGCGCCTTTCGAGCACATGATTCGCAACGCGGTCGTGCACGGCATCGAACCGCCGGATGAACGCACCGCGGCGGGCAAGAAGCCGGGCGGAGTGATTTCCATCGGCATGGCGCAGCAGGGCTCCGAACTGGTGGTGAACTTCTCCGATGACGGCCGCGGACTGGCGCTGGAAAAGCTGCACGACCGTGCCGCGGAACTCGGCCTGCTGGATGCCTCCGGTGCGGTGAGCGACGTCGACCTGCTCCAGCTCATCACCCAGCCCGGTTACAGCACCACCGAAACCCTCAGCATGGAGGCGGGACGCGGGGTGGGCATGGACGTGGTCTACCAGGCGGTGCGCGATCTCGGTGGCTCGATGTCGATGTCCCATACGCCCGGCGAAGGCGTCGGCTTCCACTTCCGCCTGCCGGTAACCCTCGCGGTGACCCAGGCCCTGCTGGTGCGCGTCGGCGCCTGGCGGTTCGCGTTCCGTTCGCGTTCGATCGAACGCCTGCTTCGCCTGTCACGATCCGAGATCGACCACACTGACGGCGTGGCCACGATCCAGGTCGAGGAAGCCAGGGTGCCGTTGATATCTCTTCGCAATCGGCTCGATATCCCGGAACCGGTGAACGCGATCGAGTACCTTCCCGTGGTGCTGGTGCGTCTCGCCGACCGCCTCGCCGCCTTCGAGGTCGACGAGTTCGTCGACTCCATCGACATCGTGAGCAAGAACGCGGGGCAGCAATTGCTCAGTATCCCGGAGTTTTCCGGGGTGACGGTATTGCCGGACTCCTCCATCATCCTGATCCTCGATCCCGAGGCATTCGTCGAGCGCCTCGGGGAAGTGGTCTACACCCCCGACAGGGCGGGCGGGGACACGGGACCCGCGGGGCTGCGCAAGGTGCTGGTGGTGGATGACTCCCTGGTGGTGCGGCGGGTGATGCAGAAGGACCTCGAGGCCGACGGGCTCGAGGTGGAGACCGCCACCGACGGCGTGCATGCCCTCGAAGTGCTGGAGAAGAGCAGCTACGACATCGCCCTGGTGGATATCGAGATGCCGCGCATGAACGGCTACGAACTGCTGCAGCGGCTGCGCGCGGATGCGCGTTACGCGAAGTTGCCGGTAATCATCATCACTTCGCGCTCCGGCGAGCAGCACCGCCACCGCGCGCTCGAGCTGGGCGCGGACGGCTACATCACCAAGCCCTATGACATCGGTCAGCTCGACCAGATGATGCGCGAGGCCGTGGCGGCGCGCCACGAGGTGCACTGATGCAGGTACTCACCGTGACCGCGGCGGGCTTCCAGCTGCTTCTTCCCGTCAACATGGTGGCGCAGATCACCGGGCGTATGCAACCCGACCCGGTCGGACCGCCGATGACGGGTGTCTGCGGCATGGTGCAGTGGCGCGAATTCCGCCTGCCCCTGTTTCGCACCTCGGAACTGTTCGGCGGCAAGGCGGAGGATGACGAGAATTACGAGCGCATCGTCGTCCTCTGGCCGATGAAGTCCGCCGGGCGGGAGTCGTTTATCGGTCTCACCAGCCTGGGGCCGCCGCGGGTCGTCGACGTGACCGACCTGCCAGCCGCCCGGGAAGATGCCGGCATGCCCTGGTCCCTTGGCTATGTCGATCTCGCGGACGGCCTCGGCGTGATCCCCGATATCGATGCGCTGGCCCGCCAGGCCTGGACGACGGGAGATTCCGGCCTCGGATGAGCGCTGACGGGGCCAGTGACTCACTGCCCTCGCTGGAGGCGTTGACGGCACTGGTGATTGCCGAGGCGGGCAGGGTGGACGCTCTTGTCAGCGGCGGCAGCGATTTCCTGCGCAAGCTCGATGGCAGCTACGTCACCGACGTGGACCGGACGCTGCAGGACAACCTGCTGGAGGCATTGGCGGCGCGCTGGCCCGGTTACGGCGCGATCGGCGAGGAGATGGAACACTCTGAGCAGGTATCCATCTGCCGCAACAGCGAACAGGGCTACTGGGTCATCGATCCCCTGGACGGGACCACCAATTTCACCTCGGGCTTTCCCTGTTACGGTATTTCCGTGGCGCTCGTGATTGGCGGCCGTTCGCGCCTGGCCGTGGTCTACGACCCGGTGCGCGGTGAATGTTTTTCCGCCGCCGCGGGGGAGGGCGCCTGGCTCAATGGCGAGCCCATCCGCTGCCTCGATACCGGCAAGCTCGGCTCCTGCATCGCCAACGTCGACTACAAGCGACTCGTCGGGGCGCTCGCCGCGCGCCTGGTACAGTCGCCGCCGTATCGCAGCCAGCGCAATCTCGGCTCATCGGTGCTCGAATGGTGCTGGCTCGCCGCGGGACGTATCCAGCTCTACCTCCACGGCGGGCAGAAGCTGTGGGACTTTGCAGCGGGTTACCTGATCCTTACCGAGGCCGGCGGCGCGGCGACCTCGCTGTCCGGCGCGGAGCTCGACTGCAGCAGTCTGCGCAAGCGTTCCGTGGTTGCCGCGGCCAGCCCCGCGCTGCTCGCCCAATGGACCGCCTGGATCAACCTCAACCGGATTGACGCCTGAGTCTTTCCGCGGGCCGGGATCGACCCCGGTACCGTTCAGCGGATGCGCGTCATCAACCTCCGTTGGATTCCCGGCAGGGGTGTCATCTGCTATGGTCGCCCCCTCCCGATAACGTCCCAGCCGTGGGCGGTTTTTACTTCTACCGGAAGCGAACAATGAGCAACGTCAGCCGGCGCGACAAGGCCAACGCCATACGCGCCCTCAGCATGGACGCGGTGCAAAAGGCCAATAGCGGTCATCCCGGCGCACCCATGGGAATGGCGGACATCGCCGAGGTCCTGTGGTGCGACTACCATCGGCACAATCCTGCCAATCCCGACTGGATGGACCGCGACCGCTTCATACTTTCCAACGGCCACGGGTCGATGTTGCTCTACTCGTTGCTGCACCTGACGGGATACGACCTGCCGATCGACGAACTGCAGAGTTTCCGCCAGCTCCATTCGAAAACTCCGGGACACCCGGAGTACGGCGAGACCCCCGGGGTGGAGACCACCACCGGCCCACTCGGCCAGGGCCTCGCCAATGCCGTCGGCATGGCGATCGCCGAGCGCACCCTGGCGGCGCAGTTCAACCGCGAGGGGCACGAGATCGTCGGCCATCGCACCTGGGTGTTCCTCGGAGACGGCTGCCTCATGGAAGGCATCTCCCACGAGGCCTGCTCCCTGGCGGGCACTCTCGGCCTTGGCAAGCTGATCGCGTTCTACGACGACAACGGCATTTCCATCGACGGCGAGGTGGAGGGCTGGTTTACCGACGATACCGTGAAGCGTTTCGACGCCTACGGTTGGCAGGTGGTGCCGGAAGTGGACGGCCATGATCCCGACGCGATACACCACGCGATCGAGGCGGCGCTTGCCGAGACGGATCGTCCGACGCTGATCTGTTGCAAGACCATCATCGGTTTCGGCGCGCCCAACAAGCAGGGCACGGAAGCCTGCCACGGCGCGGCTCTCGGGGCGGAGGAAGTCGCCGCCGCGCGCGCGCAGCTTGGCTGGCCCCACGGACCATTCGAGGTGCCGGGCGAGATTGCCGATGCCTGGAACGCGCGTGATCGCGGTGCGTCGCTGGAGTCCGACTGGCGGTCGCGGATGGCGAACTACAGCGAAGCCTACCCGGAACTGGCGGCCGAACTCGAGCGTCGACTGGCGGGTGATATGCCCGCGGACTGGGAGGCGCGGAGCCGGGAGATCATCGACGCTTTCGCGGAGAAGGGCGAGTCCATTGCCTCGCGCAAGGCGTCTCTCAACTCGCTCAATGCCTTCGGACCGCTGCTGCCCGAACTGATCGGTGGCTCCGCGGACCTGGCCGGGTCGAATTACAGCATCTGGTCGGGCTCCAGGGATATCCGCGAGTCCGCGGACGGTAACTACGTCTATTTCGGCGTGCGCGAGTTCGGCATGTCGGCGATCGTCAACGGCATGACCCTGCATGGAGGATTCCGCGCCTACGGCGCCACCTTCCTCATGTTCTCTGAGTACGCCCGCAATGCCCTGCGCATGGCGGCGCTGATGGGCCAGCCGTCGATATTCCTCTACACCCATGACTCCATCGGCGTGGGCGAGGACGGGCCGACCCACCAGCCGGTGGAGCAGACCGCGACCCTGCGGATGATCCCTGGCATGTCGGTCTGGCGGCCATGCGACGCGGTGGAATCCGCCGTCGCCTGGCAGCAGGCGCTTGCCGCTTCCGGTCAGCCGTTCAGCCTTATCTTCTCGCGCCAGAACCTGGCGCACCAGGTGCGCAGCGCGGAGCAGATCGACCGGATCGCCCGTGGAGGTTACGTCCTGCGCGACTGCGAAGGCGAACCCGAGGCCATCCTGATCGCCACCGGCTCCGAGGTGGGGATCTGCATGGAAGCCGCTGAAGCACTGTCCGCGCGCAGCATTCGCGTGGTGTCGATGCCGAGCACCGACCGTTTCGATGACCAGGATGCTGACTATCGCGAGTCCGTACTGCCGTCGGGAGTGACCCGGCGGCTCGCCGTGGAAGCCGGGGTCACCGCTGGATGGTGGAAGTACGTTGGCAGCGGTGGCGCGGTCATCGGTATCGACAGCTTCGGCGCCTCCGCGCCGGCGGCGGACATGTTCCGTCACTTCGACCTCACGGCCGATCGCATCGTGAGCGAACTGAAAGCGCTGCTTGCGTGAAGACGCGGAGCGGGCAATGAACGTAATCTCTATGCGCGACCTCGACCTCGCGCGCAGGCGCGTCCTGGTTCGCCAGGACCTGAACGTGCCGATACAGGACGGCCGCGTGACCTCGGACCAGCGCATCCGCGCTTCGCTGCCGACCATTCGCCTGGCCCTCGATGCCGGCGCCGGGGTGATGATCATGTCCCATCTCGGGCGGCCGGTGGAGGGAGAGCCCGCCGCCGAGTTTTCCCTCGCCCCGGTGGCTGCGTACCTCGCCGAATCCCTGGGTCGCGAGGTGCCGCTGGTGACGGATTACCTGGATCGGCCCGTGGAATGTCCACCGGGAAGCGTCGTGTTGCTGGAGAACGTCCGCTTCAATCCAGGCGAGAAGTCGGACGACGAAACGCTGGCGCGTTGTTACGCGGCGCTTTGCGATGTCTTCGTAATGGACGCCTTCGGCACCGCGCACCGCGCCCAGGCTTCCACCCACGGGGTCGCGCGCTTCGCTCCGCTGGCATGTGCCGGCCCTCTGCTGATGGCGGAGCTGGAAGCCCTGGCGCGTGCGCTCACTACGCCGAAGCCGCCGACGGTGGCGATCGTCGGCGGCGCCAAGGTGTCGACCAAGCTCACGCTGCTGAACAGCCTGTGCGACAAGGTGGACGTGCTGGTGCCCGGTGGCGGTATCGCCAATACCTTCCTCGCCGCCGCGGGTCACCCGGTGGGCAAGTCGCTGTACGAGCCCGACCTGCTGGACGAGGCGCGCGCCATTCTCGCGCGCGCGGATGCGGGGCGCATCAGCATTCCGCTGCCCGAGGACGTGGTGACCGGCGAGGCCTTCGATGCCGACACGCCGGCCACCGTGTGCGCGGTGGACGCGGTGCCTCCTGAAGCCATGATCCTGGACGTCGGCCCGCGCACCGCGGCGCGCTACGCCGGCATCATGAAGGATGCGGGCACCATCGTCTGGAACGGTCCCGTGGGCGTATTCGAATTCGACGCCTTCAGCGATGGCACCCGGGTGCTGGGTGAAGCCATCGCCGCATCCGATGCCTTTTCCATTGCCGGCGGCGGCGACACCCTGGCGGCGGTGGACCGGTTCGGCCTCGCGTCAGGGGTGTCATACATTTCAACCGGCGGCGGCGCGTTTCTCGAATTTCTCGAGGGTCGTGAACTGCCGGCGGTGGCCATCCTCGCGGCGCGCGCGGAAGAGGGTGCGCCCGCCCGGTGATACAATGCCGGCCACACTGGTCGATCACCGAAAACCCGTTTCGCAAGAGAATTTCACCATGCCGATCATTTCCCTGAGACAACTGCTGGATCACGCCGCCGAGCACGACTATGGCTGCCCGGCGTTCAACGTCAACAACATGGAACAGATGCAGTCCATCATGCAGGCGGCGGACGAAACCGACTCGCCGGTGATCGTCCAGGCATCGGCGGGCGCGCGCAGCTATGCCGGCGCGCCGTTCCTGCGCCACCTGATCCAGGCCGCGGTGGAACAGTATCCGCATATCCCGGTGGTGGTGCACCAGGACCACGGCACCTCGCCCGCGGTCTGTCAGCGCTCGATCCAGCTCGGCTTTTCCTCCGTGATGATGGACGGCTCCCTGCAGGAAGACGGCAAGACGCCGGCGAGCTACGAGTACAACGTCGATGTCACCCGGCGCGCGGTGGAGATGGCCCATGCCTGCGGGGTCTCCGTGGAAGGCGAGCTGGGCTGTCTTGGATCCCTGGAGACCGGCATGGCGGGCGAGGAGGACGGCATCGGCGCCGAGGGCACGCTGGACCATTCCCAGCTCCTCACCGATCCGGAGGAGGCCGCGGATTTCGTTCGCAAGACAGCGGTCGATGCGCTCGCTATCGCCATCGGCACCTCCCACGGCGCCTACAAGTTCACCCGCCCGCCCACCGGCGACATCCTTGCCATCGAGCGGATCAAGGAAATCCACGCGCGTATCCCTGACACTCACCTGGTGATGCATGGTTCATCCTCCGTTCCCCAGGACTGGCTCGCGATCATCAACGAGTACGGCGGCGACATGGGGGAAACCTACGGCGTTCCGGTGGAGGAGATCGTGGAGGGGATCAAGCACGGGGTGCGCAAGGTCAACATCGATACCGACCTGCGCATGGCCTCGACCGGAGCCATTCGCCGCTACATGGCGAAGAACCCGTCGGCTTTCGATCCGCGCAAGTACCTCGGCGAGGCGACGAAGGCGATGAAGCAGATCTGCGTCGAGCGCTACGAGGCATTCGGTACCGCGGGCAATGCGGGCAAGATCGCGGCGCTGAACCTGGAAGAGATGACCAGCCGTTACAGCAGCGGCGAACTCGATCCCAAGGTGCACTGAACCGCGGCGGGCGGTACCCGTTAGTTCGGCGCCACCGGGGAGGCCTAGGTCTCGAGTACTATTCGCCAGCGGCCGTCCTGGCGTTTCCAGTACTGCTGCTTGCGCGTGACGCTGTCGTGATCGTCGCTGTGGTAGGTCATATCGAAGGTCACTACCAGCATTTCCTGGTCGCCGGGATAGCCATAGATACTCAGATTGTCGATCTCGATATCGATATGGGTCTTGCGCCGGTTGTACGCCCTCTTGTTGGCCGCGAAACTCTCGAAACCCTCGAACTCGGCGGGTGAGTAATGGGAGAGGTATCGATCGGTATCGAGGCTCTCCCAGTCCTGCTCCCACTGGCGAACCAGCGCGGGGGCGAATGCGTTGGCGGCGCCAAGGGTCCCAGGATCCACCCATTCAAAGGATCGTCCGATGATCACCGGGGTGTGGCCATCGGTTGAGATGTACGGGCGAATGCGCTCGAAGTCGTCGTTGCTGAGGGACAGGCAGCCGTCACTGGCCAGCGGGACGCGATTATGGTTTTCCGGTTCGGTGCCGTGAATCCAGATGCCGTAGCCCGTGCGCCCGAGTTTCCTGTCGTACCTGTTCGGATAGTCGATGGGAAACGCGCCCGGACCGTAGCGCGCGGGCAGGCCCTCGCCGGGGAGGTAGGAGGTGACGAAGTACACCCCTTCCGGCGTCTTCAGGTCGCCCTCGACGTGCTTCACCATGCCCTTCCTGCCAATGGTCATGAAGAAATCGTCCACCAGGCGGTAACCGGCGCCGGTATTCTCGTACACGTACAGCCGCGCAACGCTCGCATCGGCCACCAGAACATGGCGGTTCATGGGCGCGGACAGGACCAGGTTGAGCGGCAGCTTGCCCTCGGCCGCCGGCGTCCCGCCAATGCCGCTTTGCCAGCGATAGCCAAGTTCATCACGCAGCCCTTCGAGTTGCAGGCGATCCCGTGAATAGTGTTCGATCAGCCCCGGCCTGCCCGCGCGCGCGGCAAACAGGTCACCCATCATGAGGTAGCCGAGCTTGCTGTTGGGATAGTGATCGAGGAGATTCTCGATCCCGGACAGCGAACCACGGATGTCGGCATTGCCGATGGCGTTCACCGATTCAAGAATGGTGGACTCGTAACCGGGCCCGGTTCCGTTTTCACTCCCTCCCGCCAGCGTTGCCAGGCCGAACATCGCAAGGACGATAACCCGGGCGAGAATGCGGGCGAGAATGCGGGCGGTGGATTGGCGGGTTCCTTTCAAACCGGTCCCGTTCCGGGCTCAGATCCGTTCGCGGACGATGCGCCAGCCACCGTCCTCCTTGCGCAGGACCAGCGATCCACCGGATTGAAGGCGCCATGGGAAACTCACGCGCGCCGTATCGCCATCCATTTCCACGCCGAAGTCGGCGGGTTTCGACTCGACGAGCTGGCGGGAGGGCGGCCGACCGTAGGGCTGTTGTTTCCATTCTTCCAGGCTGAGGTCGTCGCCGGGAACGAAGTTCGTGGAATAGTGGGACACATAGCGCTCGACGTCCTGCTCCGCCCAGGCCTCGATCCAGTCCCTGACCTGATTGACAAGGGCCTGTTTCTCATCCGCGTTCTCGATTACCCCGGGCGCCGCGGCGAGGACGACGGCGCCTTGCGCGGGCTCCGGCGTGGCTTCGGTCGTCGCAGTGGTAGCGGTGACCTGGGCCGGATCGGCGCCGGTGCGGCCGATGGCATCGTCCGCCGCGGCAAGTACGATCTCCTGATCGGCTGTGTCGTTACGGGGCGGACGGTTGATGGTGTTTTCCACCGAAGCCACCGCGGTGGGCGTACCGCGTGTGCGAACGCCATGTGCCGGTTCGAGCCGGTCCAGGGCCGTGAGCTCCAGGGGCGCCAGCGGGGTGGAGGAATTCAGCGCCTTGCGGTATGCGGCGCTGGCAAGCTGGGCATAGATCGCGCTGAGATTGGCGTAGGCGGTCGCTACCGCCGGATCGGCTTCCATCGCCTTCTCGAGGACCGCCACCGCGGCCTGGTAGTCGCCCTTGCGGGCATGATGGATGGCGAGGTTGTTGTACGGGGCGAGACGTCCGGGATGGTTCCGGATCAGGCTGGCGTAAATGGCCACCGCGCGCTCCCCTTCGCCGGAACGCTCGGCAATGACCGCGCGGGTGAACAGCAGATCGGGATCGTCGGGGCTTTGCGCCAGCAAACGCGTGAGCCGCTCGCTGGCAGCATCGAGTTGGCCCTTCTCAACCAGTGCATGGAGTTCCGCGTGGTCAGCGTTCTGCGCATGGGTGACGGGGACGATCCCGAGCAGCGCGACAAGAAGGGTTATCCTCCTTCTCCGGCCGGCTCGCAGGCAGGCCATCCCGCCACGAACCCGGACCGACCAGTCGAAACCCACGTCAGACCCCGGTGGCCCTGGCGCGTTCCCAGTCCGCTTCGCGGTTCTCCGCGGAATCCTGGTACTGGATAATGTCGTTCAGCCGTACCCAGACGCCGATCTCGTCCGGCGCGCGCACTTCCACCCAGTCACCCTGCTGGCGCAATACCGGAACCCGCGCGCCCTCGGGATACTTGCCGAGAGGCGGGGAAGTGGCGTTATCGGTGGAGGGTTCGGGACGCACGCGCACCGCCTCGGCATTGATCACCCCGGTATCGCCGGAGATGTCGATGAATCGCGCGTAGATCCAGGTGCGCAACCCGCCCGGAATGGCGACCCGCGCCCAGTTGCCCTGCTGGTCGGTTACCTCGAGGGGCGTGGAGGCGGGAAGGGTGCGGAAGGATACCCCGTCCGGGGCATCGTAGAGCGGTGCGTCACGATCCGTCGTGCGCCACCATGACAGGGTCGGCGCAGCGGGGTCAGCCGCTTCCGGCTCCTGCGCGGCCTCGGCCACGGTACCGGCGCTATCGGTGGTCGCCGGCGCGAGGCCGTCCCCGGTGGTCATCGGCGCAGGCTGGCTACCCGCCGTGCTTTCACGTTCCTCGTTGATGACCTTGAGTATGCGTTTCGCCTCGGGATGATTCTGTTCCGCGGCCAGGCCGATCCACTTTGCCGCCTCGTCGAGATCGGCATCACGCTCCTCTCCTATGTAGTAGGCAAGGCCAAGGTTGAACTGCGCGCCGCTTTCTCCCTTGTCGGCAGCCTCTTCCCACAGCAGAAGCGCCTGGTGCTTGTCCTGCCGCACCCCGGCGCCTTCCCAGTAGGCGACTCCGAGGTTGAACATCGACGTGGCGTGTCCCTGGCTGGCCGCCATTTCGAACCAGGAGAACGCCGACTCCAGGGATGGGGCGCTTGCTTCGTTGCGCAGGTGCATGACACCGAGCGCATACTGCGCATTGACGTCTCCCGTATTGGCCAGATCGATCCAGATGGTTTCGGCGTCGTTGAACTTCTGGTTCTGGTAGGCAGTGAAGGCCTCCGTATAGCGTGGCGACTGCGCCGTGGCGGGATTCACGCAGACCAGCGCGCAGAGGATGACCACCAGCACGCGCGCCGCCCGGCACAGGGTGTGTTCGCGTGGTGTAAATGAAAGCATGGCTGGTATCGTATTGAAACTTTCCATCGGCATGCGAACCGGGACCCTGCACCAGTCTGGCGAGAATCGCATCACCCCGAATCGGCGACTATTATACTGATTTTCCCGGGCGGGACGCAGGATTGCCGCTTCCCGGAGACGCGATTCGGAGAGTCCGGATCGAATTTCTCAGGCCAACAGGGCAAGGATCTCGCGTCCGCCATCCACGATGAGCTTGATGGAGACATAGAGGATAACCGCGAGTCCGAGATAGCCGATCCAGCGATGCTTCTGCAACAGGCGCGCGATCCAGTTGGCGCAGAACATCATGAACAGGATCGAGATCGCGAGACCGAGCACCAGCAGGCCGCTGTGGCCGTCCGCCACCCCCGCTACGGCGATGACATTGTCGAGCGACATCGACAGGTCGGCGACGAGGATCTGGATGATCGCGGACATCATCGGCGGGTTGTCCGCCTCGGCCATCTCGCCGGACTGCTCATGCTCGTGACTGGCGTCCGGCGCCGAGGATCGCAATTCCAGCCAGAGTTTCCAGCAGACCCAGAGCAGCAGCAGGCCGCCCACCAGCGCGAGGCCGGTGATGGCGAGAAGCTGCACCGTCAGCAGGGCGAAGAGCACCCGCAGGATGACCGCCGCGCCCACTCCCCAGAGGATGACCTTGCGCCGGTAATCCGGTGTAAACCGCGACGCCACCATGCCGATCACGATCGCGTTGTCGCCGGCGAGCACCAGGTCAATGAACAGGATCTGGGCCAGCTTGTTGAGCGCTTCGAAGAGTTCCACGGTAGCGGGAGGGAGGGCGGGAGGCGCGTGTTTTAACCGTTTCCCTGGCCGGGCGCAAGTGACGCCGGGGATGCGTTGCGCAGCGCCCGATGCATAGGGAGACCGTTTCGCCTTCCCCGGGAGGGATAGCGATTCGCGCGCGCAAATTCAGTATGATCGCGCGTTTTCCTGCCTTCGAGGACAAGCAGTAAGTTGACGATCAACCGCGGCGTAATCATGCTGGCGATCTGCCAGGGGCTGATGCTGTCCGTCACCTCCCTGGTGATGACCACCTCCGCGCTGGTGGGCCACGCCCTTGCGCCGGATCCGGGCGGTTCCACCCTCCCGCTCGGCCTCACCTACCTGTCGATCATGGCGACGATGATCCCGGCGTCGCTCTACATGCGCCGCCACGGCCGCAGGCGCGGTTTCCTGCTGGGCGCCGCGACCGGATTCGTCGGTGGCCTGATATGCGCCGTCAGCATCTACCAGGGCAGCTTCTCCGGCTTCTGCGCCGGATCGGTACTCATCGGCATCGCCAACGGCTTCGGCCAGTTCTATCGCTTTGCCGCCGCGGAGGTGGCGGAACCCTCCGCCCGTGCCCAGGCGATCTCCTGGGTGCTGGCGGGCGGCCTGGCGGCTGCCTTCATCGGCCCCAACGCCGCGCGCCTGACCCGCGACCTCGTGCCCGGACCGGTCTTTTCCGCCTCCTATGCCAGCATCGCCCTGTTCTGCCTCGGCATATTGCTGGTGCAATCCCTGTTGCGCTATCCGCCGACGCCGGAGGCGGAAGTCCATGGCGAGCGCAGGCCCCTGGTAGTGATCCTGACGCGGCCGATTTTCCTCGTGTCGGTGGCCTGCGCGATGGTGGCCTACGGCGTCATGAACCTGCTGATGACCGCCACGCCACTCGCCATGGACCTGCGTGCGATGCCCTTCGGCGAGACCGCGCTGGTGATCCAGTGGCATATCGTCGGCATGTTCGCGCCGTCGTTCTTCACCGGCAGCCTGATCCAGCGCGTCGGTGTCCTGCCGGTCATGTTTGCCGGCACGGTGCTGATTGCGGGCTGCGCGCTGGTTGCGCTGGCGGGGGAGCAGACCCTGCACTTTTTTACCGGACTGCTGCTGCTGGGCCTCGGCTGGAACTTCCTCTTCGTCGGCGCGACCACGCTCCTCACCGAGGCCTACCTGCCCGCGGAGAAAGGCGCGATCCAGGGTATCAATGACTTCCTCGTGTTCTCCGCGACCGCGTTCACAGCGCTCACCTCCGGCTACTTCCATCACGCGATGGGATGGGAGCGGCTCAACGTTTCCACGTTGCCGGTGGTACTGTTTGCCGGGATGCTGATCCTGGCCCTTGGCGTATCCCGGCGGACGCGGCCTGCCGGTGCGATCTCCTGAAGCGAGTCAGCGTGCCATGACCAGGCGTGAACGCGAGGCGATGTCATGCCAGGCGCGCCGTTCCGGATCCCAGAGCGCCCAGAGAAAGCCGATGCCGAACGCTGCCCAGGACAACGCCGCCGCGACGAGGCGGATGGCCGCCTGGCGCCAGGTGACCGTGGCCCCGGCGGATTCCGCCGGGGACGCGTCCACGAGGCGGAACTTCCAGGAGCGCATGCCGATGGTCTGCCCGCCGTGGGTCCAGAACCAGCCGAAGAACAGGTAGATCAGCAGTACGAGGTAGGCGAGGCGGACGCCGCGTGAAAGCCATTCCGGCCAGGTGGCGTCCGGCAACAGCGGCACCGGCTGCCAGGCAATGAAAATGATGCAGAACAGCATGATGGCGTCGTACAGCGCGGCCGCAAGTCGCCGCCACAGGGCAATGCCGACGCGTGGTTGTACTGACGCGGAGACATGATTTCCGGGAGAAGCCATCAGCGACCGCCGCTGCGGATCAATTCTCGACCACGCGCAAGGCGAAACGAGTTATTCACAGTTGTTCAGGTTTGCGAAAACCTGCAACAAAGCCCATTGTTTTCATAATTCGCCTTATTTAGTATTTGTAAAATATTAATAAAAAACAATAAATAACAAAATCCCCGGGTCGTCGCCGGATACCACGGTTTTAGCGATTGCATCCAGATCCGGCGCGCGGACATTTGTCCACAAAGTTATCCACAGGCAGGAGGCGTGCCGGGGTGAATGGACTGACGCGCGGCCGGGACTTCCGGATAGAATCCTGCCCGTCCCGTATTCCGCCGTCAACATGATCCTGTCCGACCAGTCACCCGTCACCCATTCCGAACCTTTGCCACCAGCTACGGACGTGGTGGTCATCGGCGGCGGCGTCATCGGAGCCTGCACTGCCTGGTACCTGGCGGGCGCCGGGCTCCGGGTGCTCCTCTGCGACAAGGGACGCATCGCCGGCGAGCAGTCGAGCCGCAACTGGGGCTGGGTCCGGCAGCAGGGCCGCGACCCGGCGGAATTGCCGATCATGATGGAGAGCAACCGCATCTGGCAGGGGCTTGCCGCCGACATCGGCGAGGACGTGGGCTTCCGCCAGCATGGCGTGCTTTACATCGCCGAGTCGCGCGAGGATAGCGAGCGCCACGAGGCCTGGGTCAGACTCGCGACCGAACACGGGCTGGAGTCGATCCTTCTGACGCCCGACGAAATCCGTTCCCGGCTGCCGGGCCTGCAGGGAAACTGGCTGGGCGGGGTGATCACACCCAGCGATGGCCGCGCCGAACCTTTCGAGGCGGTACCCGCCATCGCCAGGGCCTGCGCCGGGCGCGGCGTCGTGATCCGGGAAAACTGCGCGGTGCGTGGTCTGGAAACGGGCGGCGGACGGGTATCCGGCGTCATTACGGAGGATGGCGCGGTGGCCTGTGACAGCGTGGTGCTCGCCGGTGGCGCCTGGTCGTCGATGTTCCTCGGCAGCCTGGGCATCCGCTTTCCCCAGTTGACCGTGAAGTCCACCGTGGCGCGCACCGCGCCGGTGGCGGATTTCTATCCCGGCAATGCGGCATGCGCAAACCTTGCATTCCGCCGCCGCGAGGACGGCGGCTACACCATCGCCCCCGGGGATATTCACGAACATTCGCTCAGTTGTGACAGCCTGCGCTACGCCGTGCCCTTTATCCAGGTGCTGAAACAGTCCTGGCACGAAACGCGCCTGCGAATGGACGGCGGATCGCCGGGCGGCCATTGCTATACCAGACGCTGGCCATTGGATGGAGAATCGCCATTTGAACGCCAGCGTGTGCTCAACCCGCGACCGGACCCGGCGGTGATGGAACGGCTGAATCGTAGCCTGGCGCAGCGGCTGCCCGCACTCGCGGGAACAACCCTGGTGGAAAGCTGGGCAGGGATGATCGATACGACCCCGGACGTGGTGCCGGTCATCGACCGCGTGGGGGCGATTCCCGGCCTGGTCCTCGGCAGCGGTTTCAGCGGCCATGGCTTTGGTATCGGTCCCGCCGCCGGGCGCATCCTGGCGGACCTGGTGCAGGGCAATGCGCCCGGGCATGACCTCGGACGGTTCCGCTTCGGACGCTTCAGCGATGGCAGCCCCATCGAGCCGGGACCGGCGCTGTAGTGGCGGTCGTTTCCGAATCCGGCCCGACGGGCGCGCACGCCCTGGTGCAGAACCTGCTCGCGGGGCTCAGCGTGAGTTTCGCCGCGTTGTCCCTGGGAGCCGCGTTCGGGGTCATGTCAGGGCGCGGCGCGATGGCGGGGATGATCGCGGCGTCGGTGATACCGCTGGTGACGTCGGTACTCGGCGGTACCCGTATCCAGGCTTCGGGCCCCACCGCGCCCATGACCGCCGTCACAGCAGTCATCGTCGCCACCGCCTACGAGCATTTTCCCGGCGAGCGGGCGCTGGCGGAGCAGTACATCACCCTGGTACTGCTGCTCGCCAGCGGAATGATAGTGCTTGCAGGCGCGCTGCGCCTGGGGCGTTTCATCGCCCTGGTGCCCCAGGTCGTGGTGCTCGGATTCATGAACGGGATCGCGCTGCTGATCTGGATGGACCAGGCCGCGCGCCTGGGCGGATTCCTGGAGCGCCAGCAGATCGGTGGATCGCCCTTCGTCAACCTGCTGGTCACGGCGGGCACGCTGGGATGCATCCTCGGGTTGCCCTACCTGCTGCGCGCCAGTGGATTGCCGCATCACCTGCGTCGCCTGGTTCCCTCGATGTTCGTCGCCATCCTGCTGATGACCTTGATCACCGATCTGCTCACACTGGAGATCGAACACGTGCGTATCGATGGTGGCGGTCTGACCGCGGGCGAGTTTCTGGACTTGCTGCTCGCCTATCTGCCCCGGGGCGATCTCCTCCTCGACGGCGGGTTACTCTGGCTCGCGCTGCCACTGGCGGCGCAGTTGTGCATGCTGGCCTACCTGGATTCGCTCCTCACCAGCCTGGTCGTGGACCGACTCACCGGGGAGCGTACCGCCCATGACCGTGAGTTACTGGCCCAGGGCGCGGCGAATGCAGTGGTGGCGCTGCTGCAGGGGATTCCCGGGGCCCAGGCGACGATCCGTTCCGTACTGTTGGTGAACGAGGGCGCGACGAGCCGTATCGCCGGGGTATTCGTGGGCACGTTTGCCTTGCTCGGGGTGCTGGTGTTCAGCCAGTGGATCACGCATATCACCGCGGCGGTCTTCGCCGGGGTGTTGCTCAAGGCGGGACTGGACGTGTTCGACCAGGATTTTCCCCGCGCCTATCTCCGCGGGCGCTGGTACAGAAACGGGGCGCGCAACCTTCAGTTGCTGGTCATCGTCTATACCACCGTGGTCACGGTGTTCTGGAATCTCAATTTCGCGGTGATCACGGGCACCCTTGTCTACTACCTGTTGCGCCGCCTGACCGGGTTGCCGGATACCGAGGAGGATCTGACGGATATCCCCCATGCCGATCTGCTGGGATATACCGCGATCAGAAAATAGCCGCGGCGAGCACCATCCCCGCCAGCATCACCGCGACCCAGAGCACCATGCCGCCGCTTGGCCAGGTACGCGCGAGGATGCCGTGGGGTCCGTGATGGCGGTACAGACGGTTGATGAATCCCTCCACCCGGGCGCGGGCCCGTTTCTCCATGCGCTCTCGCGCATGGCTCGAACGCAGGGTGAACTCGGCGGCGATGATGCGCAGGAAGCGGCGGTAGAACCAGTCGAAGTCGAGGCTGATGGTGAGCGTTCGCTTCATCATCGGCAGCAGCGCGAAGAATGCGAATCCGGCGAACAGGAGCAACTGGAACTGGGTCACCAGGTGGTCAGTGGTATAAGGCTCGTAGTCCGTGGAATAGGGCAGGATGTTGTACAGCGCCGCGGGAAACAGACCAATGGCGATGCACAGGAAAGAGTAGAACCACATGCTCCAGCGCATGCCCGGCGGCGGATCCTCCGGCCGCAGCCCCGAATCTTTCTGGAAGAACACGAACCACGGGAACTTGATGCCGGCGTGGAGGAAGACACCCGCCGAGGCGGCGAGTAACAGGAACCAGACCAGGGCCATGCCCTGGTACGCGGCGGCGGAGGTCTCCAGCGACTTGGTGACGAAGCCCGAGGTGAAGGGAAAGGCGGAGATCGCAAGCGCGCCGACGATGCCATTGATGGCGGTCACGGGCATGGTCTGGAACAGGCCCCCGAGGTCGCTGCACTTGCGCTTGCCGGTCATGTGCAGCACGCTGCCCGCGGACATCAGCAGCAGGGCCTTGTAGATGATGTGGGCGAAGGCATGTGCGGCGGCGCCGTTGAGCGCGAGCTCGGTGCCGATGCCGATGGCACAGACCATGAAGCCCACCTGGTTGACGATGCTGTAGGCGAGGATGCGCCGCATGTCGTTTTCCAGCAGGGCGTAGATGATGCCGTAGAACACCATGTAAAGGCCGATCCAGACCAGGATTTCGGCGCCGGGGAAACCCACCATCAGGGTGAACACCGCGGTCTTGGTGGTGAATGCGCTGAGGAACACCATCCCGCTCGGGCTCGCCTCGGGATAGGCGTCGGCGATCCAGGCGGAGAGCGGCGGCGCGCCGGCGTTGATGAGGAAGCCAATGAGAATGAGGATGTTCGCCGGGTTGTCCGGCTGCATCGGAGCGAAAGCCACCGAGCCGGTGTCGTAAACGCGCCAGACGATGCCCGCCATCAGGATCACCCCGCCGAGGAGGTGAATCAGCAGGTAGCGGAAGCTCGCCTTCCACGCGGTGCTGGTACCCGCCGACCAGAGCACCATGGTGGAGCCGAGGGCCATCAGCTCCCAGTAGACGAACAGGCTGATGAGGTCTCCGCTGAAGGTCACGCCCACCGCGGATCCGGCGTAGACGTAAGCCGCTACCAGTTCGAGCAGACGCGCCTGGCCCATGGCGTAGAGCCCGCCGGTGAACGCCATGATGCAGAAGATGGTGGCGAACAGGCGGCCGGTGGCGGTGACGTTGACCGGCTGCACGGTGTATTCGAGAAACGGGATGGAGACATGGCTCCCGGGCGCGAACGACCAGACGGCCCACAGCGCGAGCGCCGGCAGGCCGAGAATCAGCACCCGCCGCGCCGTGCCCTGCACCAGCGGCAGGACGAAGGCGCCGAGGATCAGGATCAGCGCGGGCGGAAAAGCGAAGTCAGTCATCGTAGTAGGTATCCTTCCGCTTGAGAAAGATGCCGAGGATCTTGGCGCCTACCACCATCGCGGCGCAGGTCAGGAAGCCGTACCAGGCGAAGAATCCGAAGGAGGCGTCGACGGTGATGCCCTGGTCGGGGAAGTGCTCGTGATGATGGATGAAGAATTCAGGCAGTACCGCGAGCACGAGGATCGCGGCCTGGATCATCCACAGCTTCGGCAGGTTTTTCCGGCGATACAGCCAGTGCTTTTCGCGGTCGTTGTTCATGTCGGAATCTGTTGCACGAGTTCCAGCGCGAGCCCGGGGAACAGGAACAGGAGAATGGTGATAGTGGCGGTAATGCAAAGCGCCACTACCACCGGCCAGGGCGCCTCGCCGTAGCTCAGCACCGACTCAGAGGTCTCGCGGCGGAAAAACGCGGCGTAGATGACGGGGATGAAATAGCCGGCGTTCAGCAGCGTCGATCCGACGATCACGGCGAGCGCCACCATCTGGTGAGATTCGATTGCGCCCGACATCAGGTACCACTTGGAGATAAAGCCCACCGCCGGCGGCACGCCGATCATCGACAGCGCGCCGATGGCGAAGGCGGTCATTGTGAATGGCATGCGCTTCGCGATGCCATCGAGCTGGCTGACCTCGGTCTTCTTGCAGCTGGTGTAGATCGAGCCGGCGGCGAAGAACAGGGTGATCTTGCCGAAGGCATGGGCGAGGATATGCAGCGCGGCGCCGACGATGGACAGAGGCGCCAGCAGCAAGGTTCCGAGCACCACGTAGGACAGCTGGCTGATGGTGGAATAGGCGAGCCGTTTCTTCAGGTTGTCCTGGCGCAGAGCGATGATGGAGGCCACGAGCACGGTGAACCCCGCGAGCCAGAGCAGCCAGTGGATGCCCGGCGCGGCAGCGGCATTGTCGATACCGAACACGTACACCATCACCTTTACCACGCTGAACACGCCCGCCTTGACCACCGCCACCGCGTGCAGCAGCGCGCTCACCGGGGTGGGGGCAACCATCGCCGCGGGAAGCCAGCGGTGCACCGGCATCACCGCGGCCTTGCCGATGCCGAGGACGTAAAGGAACGCGAGCACCGTGAGCGCGGGCCCGGTCACCGCGCCGCCGAGGATTCCGCCGGCGGTGAACTCCGTGGTCCCCGTAGCGCTCCAGGTCCAGATGATCGCGGGCAGCAACAGGCCGATGGAAGTGGTCAGCAGGATGCCGAGATAGACCCGTCCGCCCTGTTTCGCCGCCTCGTTGCCCTTGTGCGCCACCAGCGGGAATGTGGACAGGGTGAGCACCTCGTAGAACACGAACAGGGTTACCAGGTTGCCGGCGAAGGCGACGCCCATGGCGCCGAAAATGGCCACCGCGAAGA
>JAUILZ010000008.1 GCA_030432755.1 Gammaproteobacteria bacterium
CCATGCCCTTCTGCACGTTCTCGACGAGCCAGATGTCCTCCGCCTGCAGGATCTCATCGAGATAGGTGATCGCCTCTCGCTCGGTGGTGTCCGGTTCGCTGGTCTCGAGGAAAAAGTCGTAGGTCTCCAGGGTGCGGTCGGGACCCGCCGGGATCACTTGCATCACGATCATGTTGCCGCGCCCGGGATAACGCATCAGGCAGGTATTGGGCCAGAGCCACCAGACGGCATGATCCTTCACCGTGGCGCCGTCCACCGAGTAGGCGCTGTTGGCGGACTTGCCGGCCTCCGCCATGTGGCTCGAATAGATGCCGTGGGTGGTGACCCGGTAGGTGTCCATGTCCACCAGGGTGCAGAAGTCCTTGTGCGCCACCGGGCAGTGATAACACTCGAGGAAGTTGTCGACGACGTTCTTCCAGTTGGAGCGGATGTCGTAGTTCAACCGGTGGGCGAAGGTGAGCGAGTCGAGGTCCGGCGCGAACTGCCGGATCTCCTCAGCCAGTTTGCCGCTGGCGCTCGCCAGCGACGCGGCACCCGGGTCGAGATTGACGAAGACAAAGCCGCAGAACTCCTCCACCTGCACCGGGTCGAGGCAGATCCGCTTTTTGTCGAAGTCGGCGAGGTGCCCGGTTTCCGGCGCGCGCACGAGTTGCCCGTCAAGGCCGTAGGACCAGGCATGGTAGGGGCAGGTAATGAGGTTGCCGCGTCCGTCGCCCTGCACCAGGCGCATGGCGCGATGCTTGCAGACGTTGTAGAACGCGTGCAATTTGCCGTCGCGGTCCCGCGTCACCACCACGGGGTTGCCGGCGATCTCCGTGCTGACCCAGCTCCCGGGCTGGCGCAGCTTTTCTCCGTGGCAGACCCACTGCCAGGTGCGGCGGATGATCGCCGAGAGGTCGACGTCGTACCAGTGCGCGGTGGTATAGGCCTCTGCGCGCAATGAGCTGGAACGCGCCGGCTCGCGATGGTAACCCTGGGCGACACGGGTGAAGTCCGACTCGGAAAGCATGCTGGACACGGTGGGCTGATCCCGTTTACTGGACAGTGACGGGGACAGCCTATCACCGCTCCAGGACGGGAGCAAAGATACCTGGTCGACTTGGCACGGCGGGAAAAATTTCCGCCGCATCGGGGCCATGCCGGCTGATGGCACGGTGGGACAATTCCAACATCTCCACGATTGACAAAGTGGTGCTTTCTGCGGACTCTTCCATATCATGGAAACAATCCTCGACCTCGAACGCTTCCCGCTGGATTCCCCGGAGCGGGTGACGCCACTGGTAGCCCGGTGCCGCGGGGAACTGGCGGACACCGGCATGTTCAACCTGGAAGCCCTGGTGCGTCCCGATGCGATAGAGACCATCCTCGCGGAAGTCGACCCGGTGTTCGCCGGTCATGCCTTTACGCACGCGCGGCGCCACAACATCTACTTTCGCCGCAATCTCGACGACTTGCCGGCGGAACATCCGGCGCGCGCGGAATTTGTCTCGAGCAACCAGACCATCTGCGCCGACCAGATGGCCGGTCAACTACTGACGAAGATCTATCAGTGGGCGCCCCTCAGGAATTTCCTTGCCCGCGTGATGGAGATGCCGGCGCTCTACGAGATGGCGGACCCGCTCGCGCGCATGAACGTGATGCGATATCACCGCGGAGAAGCGCTCAACTGGCACTTCGATCGTTCGGAGTTCACCACCACGCTGCTGCTGCAGTCCTCTGACCTGGGCGGCGAGTTCCAGTACCAGAACGACCTGCGCAGCGACACCGATCCCAACTACGATGCGGTGGGCGCATTCGTCGCCGGCGACCAGTCCGGCGCGCGCACGCTGCGCCTGGCGCCGGGCACGCTGAACGTGTTCCGCGGCCGCAACACGGCGCACAGGATCACCCCGGTGGAAGGCGAACGATCCCGCATGGTCGCAGTGTTTTCCTACTACGACAGGCCCGGGGTGTTGTTTACCGAGGACGAACGCATCGGCTTCTACGGGCGCGCGGGCTAGCTACCAGTCCCGCCCGGGACCTCGCCACCAATCCCTGGCCTTCGGGCCATGGGTTATACTTGCGCGCTCTCCCGTTGCCACGCGCTCTCCTTCCGCCCCGCGGCTTTCGCATGATCTACCCCCACATGACAGACATCGCGACGCGGGTCTATAACCACACGTTCAAGCTCGACCCCATCGTCCGCAGCATCCTCGACACGGACATCTACAAGCTGCTCATGCTGCAGACGATCTGGAAGGAGTTTCGCGACGTGCCGGTGACCTTTTCGCTGATCAATCGCACGAACTCGGTTCGACTGGCGGACGAAGTGGATCGCGATGAACTGGTGGCGCAACTCGATCACGCACGCACGGTCACCCTCACCAACAAGGAATACATCTGGCTCGCGGGTAATACGTTCTACGGCAAGAAGCGTCTCTTTACCGAGGAATTCCTCCACTGGTTGCGCGACTATTCACTGCCCGAATACGAGCTCAAGGTAGTGGATGGGCAGTACCAGATCGATTTCAGCGGCAGCTGGGCGGAGGTCACCCTGTGGGAGATCCCGGTGCTGTCAATAGTCAGCGAGCTGCGCTCCCGCGCCGCGCTCGCGAGCGTCGGCCGCTTCGAACTCGATGTGCTCTACGCCCGAGCGAAGGCGAAGCTCTGGGAAAAGGTAGTGCGCCTCAAGGCGCTGCCGGACCTGCGCATCGCCGACTTCGGCACCCGCCGGCGGCACAGTTTCCTCTGGCAGCGCTGGTGCATCGCCGCGATGCAGGAAGGCCTCGGGAACTCATTTACCGGCACCAGTAACGTCCTGATGGCGATGGAACTCGACCTCGACGCCATCGGCACCAACGGCCACGAACTCCCGATGGTGCAGGCCACGCTGGCAGGTAGCGATTCAGAGCTCCTGCGATCGCCCTACGCGATGCTGGAGAGCTGGCAGCGCACCTATGACGGCAATTTGCTGATCGTCTTGCCGGACACGTTTGGCACCACGCATTTCCTGCGTAATGCGCCGGACTGGGTCAGCGACTGGAGCGGTTGCCGGATCGATTCCAAGGATCCGATCACCGGCGGCGAGGAATTGATCGCCTGGTGGCGCGAGCGTGGCGAGGATCCGAAGAAAAAACTGTTGATCTTCTCCGATGGCCTGGACGTCGACTCCATCGAACGCACCTACCACCACTTCCACGGCAAGGTGCGCCTGGCCTTCGGCTGGGGTACCCATCTCACCAACGACTTCCGCGACTGCGCGCCCAACATGAACGAACAGCTGCAGGCGATCTCGCTGGTGTGCAAGGTCACGCGCGCCAATGGCAGGCCCACGGTGAAGCTCTCGGACAATCTCTCCAAGGCTTCGGGTCCGCAGGAGGAGGTCGCGCGCTACAAGCAGCTGTTCGGACTGGAAAACATAAGCCGCGAAGCGATCACTATCTAGAAGCGGCCTCAAAATGACCTGCACTTGTTGATACTTCGTTGAATCCGTTCCCGAAATGCTCATGTACTATTTGTACACTGCGCTTTCGAGACCAGATTCGCCTCGTCTCTCCTGCGTTCGGTCGATTTTGAGGCCGGTTGACAAGAATCAGTTCTGGAAGTCGGGTTCGATCAGGCAGGGGTTACTCAAGCTGCCCAGGCCATCGATCTCGATGGTGACGGTATCCCCGTCCTGGAGCCAGATCGGTGGGTCGCGGAATGCACCGACACCGGCGGGAGTTCCGGTGGCGATAACGTCCCCCGGCAGCAGGGTGAATGCCTCGCTCAGGTAGCTGATGAGAAAGGGAACGTCGTAGATCAGGTTGGCGGTGGTGGAGTCCTGCATCACCTTGCCGTTCACCAGTGCGCGGATGCCGAGGTTGCCCGGGTCGGGAACGTCGTCACGGGTCACCAGCCAGGGGCCCAGCGGGCAGAAGGTATCGAGGCACTTGCCCCTGAGCCACTGGTCGCCGCGCTCGAGCTGCAGGTCGCGGGCGCTGACGTCGTTGCAGTTCATGTAGCCGGCAACGAAATCCAGCGCCACGTCTTCGCCCACGTTGCGCGCGGTGCGACCGATGACCACCGCCAGTTCCGCCTCCCAGTCGACTTTTTCGGTGATCTCCCGGCGCCAGCGAATCGGCTCGTCCGCGCCGATGATCGCGGAAGGATACTTGCAGAACATCGTGGCGATCTGTGGAAAGGGCAGCTTCGCCTCGTCGACGTGATCCCGGTAATTGAGACCGATGGCGACGACCTTGCTCGGGTTGGTGATCGGCGATAACAGCTTCACCTCGTCCAGGGGAACGCCGCCGGTGGCATTGGCAAGCGCTTCCCGCGCCACCTCCATCCCCTCGTCACCGAATTCGAGAAACGATCGCATGTCCTCCGGCAACACCCCCGCGGTGGCGTAATGCAGGCTGTAGACACGATCCCCCTTGATGCCGCCGAGCATCGCGATGCCGTCGGCTTTCTGGTATGTCACGAGTTTCATATCGGTGACAGTATACGCATTTGACGCCGAACCGAATTTCCCGTAAGCGGCACTCGTTTAATTGTTAATTGGTGACAGTTTACTTATTTCTGTACGTACTTACTTGTTGGCATGTTCTGGTGGTGAAATAAGTAAACTGTCACCAATTTCCCACCAATTTCCACAGGCTATGTGACACGTTCGCTGCGCGGGGGTGACCAGTCCGCCTGGCGCTCCGCCAGCTTGGCATAGCGATAAAAGGTGCCGTTGAAATTCATCAGCGCGATGACGAATCCGGCCCAGCCATCGAGGAAGCCGAGCTTGAACACGTAGTGCTTGGTGAACGCCCACCAGCCATGGAACACGGCCGCACCGAAGGAACCGCGCTTGCCGCGCGCCACCAGCTTCTCCACCCCCAGGGTGGAATAGCGATTGCCCTTGTCCACGGTCTCCGCGAGATCGCCGAACGGCATCTGCCATATCGCGGCGTCGAGCGCGCCCACCGGTTTCGCGCTCTGCGACACCCAGCCCTCGTGCACCGGTTCGGTGCCGTAGCGCATGGAGCCGCGGCGAAACAGTTGCGGCTGACGATAGTTCGGGTACCAGCCCGAGTGGCGCACCCAGCGGCCGAGAAACCAGTTGCGCCGCGGCACCTGGTAGATATCCAGTGACGCCGGGTCGTCGACGATGCGCCGCACCTCGTCCCTGACGTCGGCGGTACAGCGCTCGTCGGCGTCGAGGCTGAAGATCCATTCGCCCTGGCAATGATCGATCGCCCGGTTGCGCAGGTCTCCAAAACCGTCGAACGGAATCTGCACAACCCGCGCGCCCAGTGATTCGGCGATTTCCGCGGTGCGATCCACGCTACCCGAGTCCGCGACGATGATCTCGTCCGCCCAGAGCAGTGTCTGCACGCAGTCCTGGATCTTGTCTTCTTCGTTGAATGCTATGACGTAGGCGGAGATCTTCATTCTGGTCACCCGGTATGGCGGCGATGCACCGGATACTATAACCGACCGCGCATCACGGTCCCGCCATGGAAAATTTGACGCAAGGCCGGACGCGGGATAGATTGCCCGCTCGCTGCATGCCCATGACTGGAAACATCGTTCGGACACAATTCCCATGACCCTCAAACTCCTGGTCCAGGGCGCCGCCTCGTTCGACGAGGTCCCCGGGCTCGATGCCGCCGCCGGCGATACGGACATCCGCTTTGCCCCGGACGAGGACTCTCTCGCGAAGGCGCTGCCGGACGCGGATGTCCTCCTCGGCTGGAACTTCCGTGGCCGCGCGCTGGAGAACTGCTGGGAGCTCGCCGACCGGCTGCGCTGGATCCACTGGTGCGGCGCCGGGGTGAACGCATTGCTGTTCCCTAAACTGGTGGAAAGCGATGTCGCCGTCACCAATGCGCGCGGTATCTTCGACCGCGCGATGTCGGAAACCGTGCTCGGCTACATGCTGGTGGAAGCCAAGGGTCTGCGCAAATCGTGGGACCTGCAGCGACAGCGCCAGTGGGAGCACCGGCTATCCGACCGCCTCCGGGGCCAGCGCGCGCTCGTCGTGGGCGTCGGCAGCATCGGCCACGAGGTGGGCGACCTGCTGCGCGCGGTCGGGGTCGAGGTCCGGGGTATCGGCCGCAGCCAGCGCGCCGCGGACCCAGTGTTCGGCCAGGTACATACCCTTGCCGATCTGCCCTCACTCGCCAGGGAGGCGGACTGGGTGATCGGTGTCCTGCCGTCCACCGCGGAGACCAGGGGCGTGTTCAACCACGAACTGTTCGCCGCCATGTCGCCCGGTGCGCGCTTTATCAATGTCGGCCGCGGTGACGCCCAGGACGAGGACGCCCTCCGCGATGCCCTGGAGAAGGAACTGATCGCCGGCGCCATGCTGGACGTGTTCCAGGAGGAGCCCCTGCCCGCGGAGAGCCCGCTCTGGGATACGCCAAACCTGGTCATCACCCCGCACAACTCCGGCGACTACCGCGGGTTCGAGGCAGACCTGGTGACTTTGTTCCTCGACAACCTCGCGCGCTACCGCACCGGCGAACCTCTGGCGAACCGGGTGGACAAGCAGCGCGGATACTCTGCGCCGGACTGATTCCCGAGGGGATCGGGGCGAACGCCGACCTGGCGCCGCAGCCTGCGCATGGCGGATTCCACCGCCGCCTGTCACGATCGCGCCATGAACTGGCCGGCGCCCGCCAACCCCGCCGGCCGGCGCATCGGGCAAACGCCAAAATCAGTATACTCCCGCTCCCATCGCTCACCGTCCACATCGGAGACGAACATGCCCCTCGAAATGAACCGCGAAGTTTTCATCACCTGCGCCGTCACCGGCTCCGGTGGCACCCAGGACAAGTCCGAGCACGTTCCCCGCAGTCCGAAACAGATCGCCGACGCCGCCATCGAGGCCGCGCGCGCGGGCGCCGCCATCGTCCACTGCCACGTGCGCGATCCGGAGACCGGCAAGCCCGGCCGTGACGTGAAGCTGTTCCATGAACTCACCGAGCGCATCCGCGACGCCGATACCGACGTCGTCATCAACCTCACCGCCGGCATGGGCGGCGATCTGGTGCTTGGCAGCACGGACAGCCCCCTGCCACCGTCCGCCGCGGGCACCGACATGGCTAGCGCAATGGAGCGCATCGAGCACGTCGCGGAATGCCGGCCGGAGATCTGCACCCTCGACTGCGGCACGATGAACTTCGCCGAGGCCGACTACATCATGGTCAACACCCCGGGCATGCTGCGCGCGATGGCGAAGGGCATGCAGGACATCGGCGTACGGGTGGAGATCGAGGCCTTCGACACCGGCCACCTGTGGCTAGCGAAGCAGCTCGTCTCCGAGGGCCTGATCGACGATCCGGTGATGGTGCAGCTCTGCATGGGCATTCCCTGGGGCGCGCCGGACGATCTCAACACCTTCATGGCCATGGTCAACAACATTCCCAGGGACTGGGTATTCTCGGCGTTTTCCATCAGCCGCAACGAGATGCCCTATGCCGCCGCTGCGGTGCTCGCGGGGGGTAACGTGCGCGTCGGCCTGGAGGATAACCTCTACCTCGATCGTGGCGTGCTGGCCACCAATGCCCAGCTCGTCGAGCGGGCGCGGGGCATCGTCGAGAACATGGGCGCCCGGGTGATCGGTCCGGACGAAGTACGCAAGAAACTCAAGCTCGAGAAACGCGCGCCAAGATGAGTGATTCCCCGAAGGCCGCCCTCATCGGCGGCGGCGTCATCGGCGGTGGCTGGGCCGCGCGCTTCCTGCTCAACGGCTGGGACGCCACGGTCTTTGACCCGGATCCCGAGGCCGGACGCAAGATCGGCGAGATCCTGGACAATGCGCGCCGCAGCCTGCCCTCGCTCTACGATCACGCGCTGCCAGCGGAAGGCCGACTGAAAATCACCACCGATATCGCCGACGCGGTGGCGGGCGCACAGTGGATCCAGGAGAGCGTGCCCGAACGCCTCGACGTCAAGCTCGAGGTATACCGCGAGATCCAGCAGCATGCGGACACGGACGCGGTCATCGGCTCCTCCACCTCCGGGTTCAGGCCGTCCCAGATCTGCGAGGGCGCGACGCGTCCGGAACAGATCCTGGTGGCGCATCCGTTCAACCCGGTATACCTGCTGCCACTGGTGGAGATCGTGCCTTCGCCCGCGACCGCGCCTGCGATCCGCGACCGCGCGATTGAACTGATGCGCGGGATCGGCATGTATCCGCTGCTGGTAAAGAAAGAGATCGACGGCCACGTCAACGACCGCCTGCAGGAGGCACTCTGGCGCGAGGCGCTGTGGCTGGTCAACGACGGCATTGCCACCACGGAAGAAATCGACGATTCCGTTCGCTTCGGCTGCGGCCTGCGCTGGGCGCAGATGGGCACCTTCCAGACCTTCTGGCTGGCCGGCGGCGAGGGCGGCATGCGTCATTTCCTCGCCCAGTTCGGTCCCGCGCTGAAGTGGCCCTGGACCAAGCTGATGGACGTGCCCGAACTCACCGACGAGCTGATCGACACCATCGCCGGACAATGCGACGACCAGGCCGGCGGCCTGACCCCGCGGCAGATGGAACGTATCCGCGACGACAACCTGGTGGGCATGATGCGCGCACTGAAGCACTCCGACTGGGGCGCCGGCGCCACCCTCAATGCCCATGACCGAGGCCTTGTCCAGGATCCCCCGGTGGCGCCCGAACCGGCGGAAGTCCTCCGTCGCCAGGTGCCCCAGAGCTGGCTCGACTACAACGGTCACATGAACGAGACCCATTACCTCGAGGTCTTCTCCCAGGCCAACGACCGCATCATGGCGCTGCTCGGCGCCGAGGGCGATTACATCGCCGGCGGGCTCAGCTTCTTCACCGTGGAAACCCATATCCGTCACCTCGATGAAATCAACGTCGGCGACCGGGTCCGCGTCACCACCCAGGTGCTCCAGGGCGAGGGCAAGAAGCTGCGCGTGTTCCACCGCCTGGAAACCCTTGACGGCCGGCTCGCAGCCACCGGTGAGCACTTGATGATCCATGTGGATCTCGGCACGCGCAAATCCTGCGAACCTGCCGAGCCAGTGAAATCGCGTCTCGCGGCGTGGGCGGCGGCCCATGCGAACCTGCCGCTGCCGGAAGGCGCCGGACGCGCCATCGGCTGAGTCCGGCGCGCCCCGTTTTCGAGGGCAAACTGTCGCAAGTCCCGGGCCCGCGTTTCGGCGCGAGCAACCGGAACCCCATGCTACAGTCCGCCCTCGAACCGGCAGCCCCAGTGACCACGAACCAGAATCTCCGCGCCTACGGCTATCTCCTCATCACCACGCTCTGCTTTGGCATGAACGCCAATTTCGGCAAGCTGGCGGTGGGAGAAATTTCTCCGATGCTGATGGTGGCGCTGCGCTGGGTGGGGACCATTTCCCTGCTGTTGGTTTTCTTCCGCCGTCCGTTCATTCGCGACTGGCCGGTGCTGCGCCAGCACTGGCCGATCCTGGTGCTCATGGGCATGCTGGGGATGACCGCGTTCAACGCGCTCTTCTATGTCGCAGCCCATACCACCAGCGCCCTCAACATGGGTATCCTGCAGGGATCGATCCCGATGTTCGTTCTCGTTGGCGCGGTGTTCCTGCTGAAGGCGCCGATCCGGCTGCTGCAGGTGCTCGGCATCGTGGTAACGATGATCGGCGTGATCATCGCCACCGTGGGCGGCGACCTGGAACGCCTGGCCGCGCTCGCCTTCCAGCGCGGTGACCTGCTGATGATCCTCGCCTGCATCCTCTACGCGGGCTATTCGCTGATGTTGCGGCGCTGCCCACCGGTGGACCCGCTGGCGCTGTTCACCCTGTTCGCCCTCGGCGCGCTCGCGGCAGCGTTGCCGCTCCCGTTCATAGAGGCCGCGATGGGCAGGCTGCAATGGCCGACGCCCTTCGGCTGGGTGCTGGTGGTGCTGGTCACGATCTTTCCGTCCTTCCTCGCCCAGGTGTTCTTCATCAAGGGCGTGTCCATCATCGGGCCGGGGCGCGCCGGTATTTTCTTCAACCTCATCCCGATCTTCGCCGCGGTGATCGCGGTGCTGTTTCTCGGGGAACGGTTCTACCTGTTCCACGCCGTGGCGCTGGCCCTGGTACTGGGCGGTATCGGCCTGTCGGAATGGGCCAAGCGGCACGAGGAATGAGATGAAGGACGTTATCGCGCAACACAGGCGAGTGGGTCGCTGATGCGCGCCGGGGTGTTTCAGTGCGATGGTGGCGGCCTCTCCCCACGGGATCGCCTGGATCGGCTCGCGCATGCGCTCCGCGGCCAGTCCCTCGATCTCGTCCTGTGCCCGGAACTGTTCCTCTCGGGCTACAACGTGGGTGACGACATCGCCCGCCTCGCGGAGCCGCAGCACGGCCCTTTCATGAACGCCGTGGCCGAACTGGCGAAAGCCTCCGGAACCGCGATTGCCTACGGTTATCCCGAGCGTAGCGACGACCACCCCTGGAACACAGCCGCCGTCGTCGGCGCGGATGGCGCCCTGCTCGCCAACCATCGCAAGCTGGTGATCCCTCCCGGGCCGGAGGCAGGGCGGTTCCGCACCGGCGAGGGACAGACGCTTTTCTCCCTCGGTGGAATGACTTGCGCGCTCCTCATCTGCTACGACGCCGAGTTCGGCGAATCGGCGCGCGCCGCGGCGTTGGCCGGCGCCGAGGTCTTGCTGGTGCCCACCGCGCTCCCGTCCCGCTGGGCCGTGGTGGCGCGTCACCTGGTGCCCACGCGCGCTTTCGAAAACGGCCTCTGGCTGCTGTACGCCAACCATGCCGGGGTGGAAAACGGCCTCGAATACAACGGCGGGAGCTGCATCGTGGATCCGCTGGGCGAGATTACCGCGCGTGCCGCTAACACCGAGTCCCTGCTGACCGGCACGCTGGACGCGAACAGCGTCCGCGTCGCCCGTGAAAGACTGCCCTACCTCGCCGACCTGCCGGCGCTTACCTCAAGGCTCCGACGACCGGAGTCCTGAAGCGTATCGCGAAGCCACCGGCTAAAACGCTATCCACACCAGGTTGACGCGAGAGGTGACGCCGCGGTACTTCACCCTTGCCACCTCCTGGCTGGCATCCCGCCCAAGGGATAACAACGCATCGAGAAACTCGCGCGCGAAGTAACGGTTCTCCTCGCTCAGCAGCACCTGGCCGCCGGGCTTTACCAGGCGTGGCAGCGCCGCAAGTATCGGCTCGAAGGCGCGAGGTTCGTAGGCGATGTCCGCTGCCAGCACCACCTCTGCGGCGAGTTCGGGATCGGGCTCTCGCCAGTCGAGGAGGCACGTCTCCGGCGTTTCCCGGAAATTGAGCCGCCAGTTGTGGCCAGCAAACGCCAGCGCATCGCCAAGGTAGTCGGTAAACAACACCCGCGCGCCGAGTGCGCTCGCCGCGATGCCCGCCAGTCCCGCGCCGCAGCCAAGCTCCAGCACCTGTTTACCGGCCACCAGTCCGGGTTCGTTCGCGAGGTGATCGGCCATGGCGATGGCGCAGGGCCAGAGTTCGCTCCAGTAGGGTATGCGCTCGTCCCGCACATCCTCGTGATCTTCGCCACGCGCGACGAGTTCATCGTAGAGCCGGTCGAACTCGGTGAGGTGGGCGATATCGAGGCGCAGGTTGGCAAAGGCAAGGCGCTCCACCCGGGTGGCATAGTCACGGAACGGCTCTCCGGGGGCACCGCTGAGCACACCGTCCCAGGGCGGTCGGGTCATCGTCATCTGCTCCCCTTTGGTCGGAAAACCCGGGTGGTGCGCCGGGACAGTCGCTCAGCGCTTCTTGTCCTTGCGCCCGCGTGATCCGGCCAGGAAGGCGAAGGGAATGGCCAGCGGACCGAACAGCGCGCCCATGATGCCCCAGAACACCGGGTTGCCGCCACGGGAATCCGCGATCGCATGGCAGGCGGCAACGGAGGCCACCATCACCAGCAGGAAGAGTGTCGGAACCAGGGCATTCATTGGATATGGTGACAGTATACTTAATTCGCGGATGCGGGCCTCTCGAGCGTCGCCTCGCTCGAGACAACGGTCAGGGTCGGGAAATAGGTAAACTGTCACCAAATAGCCAACGGCGGCGCCATGGCCGCGCTGGGTGGCTACGTTCCATGATCGCTGGTACCTCGAGGGCAAATGACCGCGTAGTGGTGGTCACAACGTGACCTGTTGCGGTCCATGGCCAGTGACGTCATCCGGGTCCGTCGACTCCAGCGAGACATCGATGGCGCTGCGAACCGCTGCCGTCAACGTTTCGGGCGCCATCCCGGGGACGTCTCCCTTCCCCTCCGTCGCCTGGCGGTGGAGGAACGGCAGGTGCACGAATCCCGCTCGTACGGGAACGTGGTGCAGCGCGAGGTGGTGCATGACGCGGTAGAACAGGTGATTGCAGATGTAGAGACCCGCGGAGGAGGATACTTCCGCCGGAATTCCCGCCTCCTGCATGCGCGCCGCCATCGCGTTGACAGGCAGGGTGGAAAAATAACCCACCGGGCCGTCAGCGACCACAGGCGATTCCCGTGGCCGGTTGCCGGCGTTGTCCGGGATGCGGTAATGCTCGCGGTTGATGGCGACCAGCTCGGGCTGCACGCTAAGCCGGCGTCCGGCCTCACCCAGCATGAGCACGACGTCCGGCAATTCCTGCTCGATGCATTCGATCAACCGTTCCGCGCAGGCGTCCCGCACCACGGGCAGTTCTGCCAGCACGAGTCGTGCCCGGGGATGATCCTCACGGCAAACCACGCGCGCGGTCTCCAGGGAAGAATTGATCCGCTGCCCGTCGAACGGCTCGAATGCACTGACGAGCACTGTCGTCACGGGGACTTCACCGTTTCTCCGGTGGCAGCCCCGCCTGCGCAGCCAGTAGCCTGGCGTGGGCTTCCAGGTCCACCGGGCGGTGGCGTACAACGGTGCTGGCGGGGCGCGCGCCGAGCCATGCGCCCGCCTTCCACTCCGTGGCCGGACGGACGGGTCTCGGCACGAACCCTCCGCCACAGTTTGGGCAGGTGTCGTGGAGCACGTTATCTACGCAATGTGTGCAGAAGGTGCATTCGAAGGAGCAGATCCTGGCGTCGGGTGAATCCGGCGGCAAGGCCCGGTTGCAGTGTTCGCAGGTAGGTCTGAGTTCGAGCATGACGATCGTCCGGCGGGTGTCCGCGACAGGGAATCCGGGCCAGTATACTGAAACGTCGGGAGTCTCCGGCAGGCCGGGTTGTTGCCAGGAAAATATTTTCCCGGCCATATTGCGAAGCGTCGGGATTGGGAGCAAACTACCGCCGCCGCAATATCGCGGTTTCCTTTCAGGTTGACACTTCTATGAGCACCATGGTGGGTTCCCCCGTGGCGGAGTTGTCACCAGCCCCTGGCGCGGAAACCGCGCCCCCCCTGCAAGCTGCCGCCGCCGTCGCCTCCGTACTGGGCGCGACGCAGGTCCGGCCATTCAGGCGGTTCATGGACAGGCTGGTGGCGGCATACGCCTACGGTATTCTGGCATTTGGTGTGTTCTTTCCCTTTCTCCTGATGGCCTGGTACGCGGTTTTCAAACCCGCCACGGAGTAGCGCCAGGGGTCCGGGACATCACTGACATGGCGTCCCGGAATATTGCCGGGCGGGCATGGCTCCCGTCCGGCAAATCCGGGGCACGGGTTCAGTCCGGTGATACCGACCCTTTCGCCGGTTTCTCACCGAGTTCACACACCTCGAATTCCACCAGGTCTTCCCAGCGGGTCATCCATTCCCGCAAGTGTTCCAGGCTCTCCGCTTCCATCAACTGGAAGCAGCGCGCTCCATCTCCGGTGAGCCAGCTATCGACGTAGTGCACGCCCGGGGGAAGTAACCTTCCCTCCTCGTGATAGCGACGATAGGCCTGCTCGAGGCAATTCTCCCGAAAGGTCTCGATTAGCATGTATCTTGTCATTTTGATCAGGACGTCGGCTTGCAGCGCATCTCCGGGGCATCGTAGCCCCAGGTGATCGTCGCCTCGCCGTGCGCCTCCCAGAAGGTTTCGTTCTGTCCCCGGTAGCGGCTGCCGCTACCGCTCGGCTGGATGAACATCAGCGAAACGCTGTCGCCGCGTTCCGCGATCAATGTGGGCGGGTCGGTCTCGAAAAATGTCACCACTACCTCGGTGGCGGGATAGTCGTCGCAGGCGTAAAAAACCGGTCCCGTGCCGTCCACCAGCCGGTACATTGCCTGAAGTTCCGCGATGCGGTGAACGTAGTTGCCCCTGACGCAGTCGCGCTCATCATCGGCCTTCCAGCACTCGTTGCGCCCCTTGATCCATCCCCGTTGTTCCGCTTTCAGGACCGGGGGCTGTTCATGCGCTGCCGCCTCGCGTGCCTGCGCATAGACCGCACCGAGTTCGCGATCGAGCGCGGAAAGCTCGGTGTCGTTACAGATCAGCGCCTCGGTGCTGCCTTCCTCGACCCCGTCGCAGCTATAGGATGGCCCTTCCCCGCCCTCTGCAGGCCCATCGCCGAAAACGAGGCCATGGATGTGCTCGCACCAGTCATCACTTTCGCGCGCCGGCACGTCTGCATTGCCGCGAATTCCGAGTTTGAATTCGACGACGGACTTCCATTCGTCCGAACCGAAATCGGGACCGTGCCCCGCGCCATCACCGGTGACGACCCGCTCGTCCACCTGGCGGTTCCAGTCTTCGGAACAGGGTGCCAGCGATCCACGATCGGCGTAGGCGATGCCGCCGGGGTTCGACAGGAACATTCCGGCGAGCCCTGTCGACAGGAAAACGGGCATTCGCCGAAACGACCCAGCCTGGAACGCCAGCCCAAGCAATGGAATCGTCACGCTCATGATTCTCCGGTTGGAATCGTTTGAATTGGCAATGTAAAAAGCGACATTCTAGCAAAACCCATCCGGGCCATTCCCAGGGGCGCTCTCCGCCCATGCATACAGGACGCAGGTATCCAGACCTCCCGGATCGCGGTGCCCGGCTATTGGCAATCGACTAAACGGAACGCTTCCGAAACCGGGTCACGAAAAACGTGATGACGCCGAGCAGCAGGAATATCCAGGTCATCGGCACGAGTGCGAACGGCTCCCTGAGGATTCCCGCTTCGTCAACATGTGATCCGATGACGTTGTAGGTGACGAGGCAGCCCGCTCCCAGCAGCAGGAACAGTAAGGCAAGTCGGTACTTGGCAATGAAATTCATGAGTTCTTTCCGGAAACAGGCTGAATCATGTTCTATGGCGTTCGCAACGGCCGCATTCAACGGTTCCCGCTTCCCTGTAATCACCCGGTAATAAACAGCGGAGGAAATGCAAAACTTTATGCAACCTTTTGGTTGCATTTTGTTTCGCGCTGTGTTTTACTTCCGCAATCATCAACAACCCGGCAGAAAGGAAACATCATGCAGAACGTCATCCGGCGAGAAATCACGATCAGCGCCCCCGCAGAACGCGTCTACGCGGCCATCGCGGACCCGGAAAAGGTTGTCCGCTGGTTCCCGGAAACACTCGAGGGCGAGTACAGCGTGGGCAAGCAACCGGTATTCGGTTTCGGCGAGCACGGTCGCAACCAGGTCTATATCGTCGACGCCAGGCCCCACGAGTACTTCGCCTATCGCTGGGTGCCGGGAGCCAATCATTTCCTCGGCGACGTGCTCAGCGTGAAGACCACCCTGGTGGAATTCCGGATCGAGGAACAACCGGACGACACCTGCAAGGTCACGCTCACCGAATCCGGCTTCGCAGAGCTGCCAAAGGAGATCATGGAGGACGCCTTCCGCCAGAATTCCGGCGGCTGGGACTTCATGCTGGGCCGCCTGGTGAAACTGTTCGCAGGCGATTGAATGGTCGAAGCGGAAATCTACAAGGCGCTGGGCGACCCGATCAGGCTGGAAATCGTCTCGCGCCTGGCTGGTGGTTCGCCCTCCACCATCGGCGAGCTGTCGGGCAACCTGGGCATTTCCCGACAGGGCGCGAGAAAGCAGCTCCAGGTCCTGGTCGCGGCCAACGTGGTGCACCTCGTCCCGCGTGGGCGGCAGACCCGGGTGGTGCTCGATACAGAGACCCTGCAACTGGCGCGCAGCTTCATCGCCAGGCTGGAAATCCAGTGGGACCGGCGCCTCGAGGCACTGAAGGAATTCGCGGAAAGCGATCCCGGCGAGTAGCGCGGGCAGGCCACCACCTGCTGGCGTCAGCGATCGATGCCGGGTCGGGAGGAAATGGTGTTACTTGTCTTCGAGCAGCGGAACACCGAGGTATCGCGAAACCTCGTTGCCCTTGTTCCACACGGTCTCCCAGGAATCGGCCTGCCACAGGCAGATGGACTCCGGTCTGGCCCGCAGCATGAGTTTGGTTCCACGGTGTTGTGTCTTCCAGATATTGAGCTTCGCCTTCGTGGAGAATTTCGCTGTTTCCTTTTGCCACTTGTTGACGAAACGAATCCAGTGCTCCGCAGTGCCAGCGTCCTTGTCCAGTAGCGTGCATTTCGCGTAGAACAGGAAACCGAGGGCAATGTAGCCGAAGAACAGCCCGAACAGCAGGCAACCGAAGGTTCCTAACGGGTTACCCGTCATTCCGCCGCGCGCGGCGAGCCAGGCAAACGCATACAGGCCGCCAACGCCGAAGGCAAGGCACGGCGCGGCCGGAATGATCGCCTTCCACCCCGCGTGGTTGATCAACAGCAGGGTACTGGAGTTCCTGTCCATGGGGACGGGTCCGTCACGACAAGACGATGCCGACAGACTCGTGGGGTGGCAGCCACCGTTCCAGCGCGCCACGACCGGTGAACGCCTTGTACACCCGCTCCGGTGGAGCGCGAAGTACCCGGTGGAGACGAACCGTTCTTGCATCCGCAGTCATGACATCATCCGTTGGCGGGCAGGTATTCGGGGAATAAATCGTGAAGAGACAGTCCCGGGGAACCACTTCATTACCCGCATTCTACATCCCGCCATAGCCGAAGAGTTCACCAATCGATCTGAAATCGACATGTGTCTCGAGACCCCGGGGCGCAAGCGACCTGGATGCGATCAGGTATCGAGGTCGGCTTTTGCGAGGGAATAGGAGTATCGAAAGACCTCGCAGGCGATCGACGTGGCGCCGCGCTTTACCAGGGCGGGATCACCGCATAGCTCATTGACGAATTCTTCCACGGCGGCCTTGTCGTAGCCTGTCACGACCAGGGCCATGTCAACACCACGATCAGCGCCGCGGATACGTTGCTCGCTGGTCATTTCCGCCCGCTCCGCCCCCTTCAGGAGATGCACGCTGCCAAGGCCCGCCATCGTCGGCGCGCCGGGTAACACGGCGCCAAGCAGCCAATCTGACAATCTTGCGATACCCGGCCCGGTGGGAACAAATCGCACCAGGCCGGCGTAGGCGCCCATCCCCGCGCCAAAACTTCCGAGCACTTCGCAGAGCCCGCGTCGCATGCCGCGATAGTGCGGCATGATCTCTTGCGTCCAGGGCGTCGGATCATTCAATCGCGCGAGATAGGCCCTGGAAGTCAGGACGCCAATATTGGCAACTTCGTAGAGAACCATGTAATGCCTGACGCTACCTTCGTCCGAAAACCAACGCGTCCCCCGAAGGAACCCTGGAATGGACAGACGCTCAGTTAGGTGTTCCTGCGTGTGCCAGCGGTCGTGTTCGGCGACTGCGTCATGTTCGATGTCAAACACGAGAAGCATGGCCGCGGTACCGGGCAACGGCATCAATCCCTCTCCTTTCCGGGCGTCGTCCCTTCCCTGCCTGTCATCATCAGGGCGCCGGCTCGGGAGATTTGAACGCCTTGCTGTAAAAACCGGACGAGTCGAAACAACATACCCTTTTCTTGCCGGATGCAAGCATTTCACAGGCGTCCTGAATACGCTTTTTCCGGGTTTTTTCCTGTTTCGCGGATGTCACCCAATGAATCCAGTCCAGCCGGGCGACGGACGTCGTGCTTTCCCAGGTCGCTTTCGCGGCGGGAGCTTCCTCAAGGGCGCCCAGCAGATCTGGTGGAATTTCAGGTTCGGGCTCGGACTCCACGGCAACAATCTCAAAGCTTCCCTGTTCTCCGATGACCGCACCCGACTCTTCCAGTAGCCGGTGGTTCAGTTTCATCCAGTGACTCTTTTGTCCGTCCGGTTCGAGTAGTACGTCAAATTCCACACCGTTGATCGAACCTTCGACCGTTAGTCGCCCCCTTCTCGGGAGCCTGGCGCTTGCCTCCCTGGGAAGCACCACGAATACCCATGGTTCATCCCCTGCTGGATCCAGAGGGCGAAGTATCGTGGCGCTAAAACGTGAATGCGTCTCACCCTGTTTCATTTTCCTGTCCCTGATGATGAAGTGTTACTAAGCGGATTGCATCCTTTGAATGATCCTACCGCCAAAAGACTGATTTCATTCATGTGTCCGTCACTGAGCGTGCGATGGAAGCAACATATCCTGGGGGAAACTTCAGCTTTCTGAGAACATTCCCGAGTCGCCTGGCGTACTCCGGGTTGCGTTCATTGTCCCCGGGCGCACTTACCAGGTTGTAACACAATGCGGGAATCGAATCTGTATCGGCGATATGCGCCAGCACGGCCTCTGGTCGGTATCCCTCCAGACCTGGCGCGCCATAGAGCCGGTCGAGATCCGAATGAGAAAGAGAGATCACCATGCCATGTGAGATGGCGCCAGGATCCGGCACGAGCGTGGCGCGCGCACCTATCTGCAATTTGAAGCCTGACACGTATGCCTGACGGCTGTTGAACGGACTGACCCCCGCCTGAACTAGAACTTCCTCGTCCATGAACAAACCGTAGAAAAAGCAGTCGACTGATCGTTCACTCATAGATACTGGCAATTGTCACAAATACGAACAAATGCTGCATAGGGCAATGGACGGTAACCACCTGCCTCCTGGCATGATCCGATTGTGAACCGCATACACTTTGAACCGCAAAATATCGAGACGGGTAGTCGTTGGCCATCACTGTATTGCGCTCTGACTACAGATCTCCGGCATCTTCACCAAAACTGAGCATGTGACCATCCGGATCCTGAATGCTGAACTCCCTCATGCCGTAGATCGTCGTAACGAGTTCTGTGGGAGCAAAGCCTGATTCCTTGATGTGCTGGTACAACTCGGCAACGTTGTCCGGATAAAAATAGAATATTACCGGCCAGTTCGTGTTCGAATGCGGGTCGATATTCTTTTCCAGTCTGGTTTCGCAATTCGTCTCCGAAAGCATGATCTCCGTGCTGCCAGATCGAATGGTTGCCCATTTCCACTCGTCGACAGCTTTCGGATCGCTCACTATCGAGAACCCGAGAGCGATACCATAGAACTCAAGGCTCGCTGATATGTCCCTGACGTTGAGCATTGGGACCAGGTTGTTCAATCTCATGAATTGCTCCGTTGTATTCGACCAGCCGTCAATACAATGTTGATTGTACGAGGTCTGCCGGTGTGCGGCTGTCGCATGGAGTTATGGTGGATACGTCACCGAATTCCGAGAAAGGCGGCCCCAACCCTGTCTCGTACGATCCTTACTTGAACTCCGGCATGTCACGTCTCGCCAGCCGCTTGCGGCATGCTGTGCCACCAGATACGCGCCTCGGCGCACAGCCCTGCCGAGAACCTCGCCTGGAGGATCCCGTCCAACATCATGCGCGGCAACGGATCGCCCGGCTCCCGCGGCGGTAAACCCGTTCCCGTCGACCGCGCCCAGATCTGGAACAGTTCCTCCGACGCCACCTGGTAGGTGACATGCCAATGCGCCAGGCCGGTTTCACCATCATCGGCGAGGATGGTGTAGGTGAGTTGCACGTCTTCCTGCAACTGGACCCGCTGCCAGTACTCTGCAAGTTGCGCCCTGCCGTCCTGAACCTGGAATGGCGTGTTGTGGTACTTGCCCCCAATGTGGAATAGTGCCGCGAACATCGCGGGATCCCTAGCCTCCCAGGCAGCCTTGTAGCCGGCCATGAAATCGTGAATATTCAACTTAGACTTCTCTGAATGGAGTTCTTTGGAGTGCCTGTGACGCCACATGGACCAGGCGATACTTCCTGCATTCCATGCAGATGAGATTGCATTGCCCGGTCAACCAGTGCTCCATGCCCGCGGCTTTCGCATACCGGATATTTTACAGGCCTGCTTTACATAGCCGTAGGGGAACAGATCGAAAAGGATCTTCTTGGCTTCCTTTTTGTTGATGCTGTTTGCAGTCGCCAGGTAATCATCGACATGGCGGACATCCGGAATCACCCTGTGTTCACCGTAATACTTGCGAATATATTGCAAGATCTGCCAATGAGGTTCGGTCAGGTCGATGCCTTCCTCTTGTGCCAGTTCCAAGGCAATGGCACCTGTCCAGTCATCGGGATTCACCAGGTACCCTTCTGCGTCACGGTCTACATCTATGCTCATTACACCGGATGGGTCATAACCGACAGGCTATCGGCCTGCGGACATTGGATAAGTAAAGTATACCAAATTGACCCGTGCGTTTGGACGGTCCAACATGGGTTCAAATCGGGAGTATCGTTGCACTGGAAATCTGATATGGCGTAAAACTTGCGCGCTACAGCGCCAATCCGCTCTTTTCCTGAATGATTCTGCGCGCAATTTTCGAAATCGGTGAATTCAAGGCTTTTCTCGCCACGGTCTCGGACCATGACTTTCTGTGCCACTCCACAAATACTTCGTCGATGGTTGCATGGTCCTTGTCTGTCGGTAGCCACGATATTTCATGGCCGACCTTCACTTCTCCGGGCGCCAGGACTCTCGCGTAGGCTCCGGGCCGGCGGGCGGCGACAAACTTCCTGGCAAATGTCCTGTCTCCCATCTTGTTGGTTAGTTGCGCACATGGTGCCCGCGGGGCGGTGATCTCCAGTAGCACACGACCATCTATAAGCAGGCGATCACCGATGCGCAAGGTACCGTCGTGATAGTCGGTGATCGTAAGATTCTCACCAAACATTCCCGGCGGGATATCCTTGCCCAATTGATCGCTCCACCAGGCATAGTCCGATGCACTGTAGAGGTAGACGGCCTGGTCCTCGCCACCGTGGACCTGCCTGTTAACTATCGTGTCGCCCTCCAGCCCCAGCTCACCCAGGAAAACCGAACCCTGCCGGGGCTCTTTGAAAATCCCGGTGGTCACCATTTTCTTGCCGACCTGGAGTGTTTGCGGGCTAGCCGTGTTGATGGAAAGGATTTTCATATGCACTATTCAAAACGCCCGTTGAGGCCTCACGGAAGTTTCGTCGTACTATCCGGTGTCCGTGGCCTTGCGGATTTGACCAGTTCCATACCCTAATCCGGATGGTCCAGCAAGCTTCGGGATCTCACCCTTCCTCATTCTATTGGGAAAGTCGGATACCAGTATACCCTCAAATTCCATAGCCATCGCAAGCACGTCATAGGTAAAACCGAACCGCGTAAACGATGAGCGGCACCAGGCGAGGGGGCTTCTTCTTGAAGAAATCCAGTATCCTGGCTCGATACCCTGTTTGAACGATTCCCACTCGTCGGCTCGCCTGGCGGTAACTCCATCCGTAAATTCGGCCACTGAATACCAATTGGCTCAAATCAGCATATCACCGGCGTGCCTCTTCGACGGACCGGGATCGTATGTTGGAGTCTTGAGGGGCGAAAACGACACGAAAGCCATCTAAATTGGCTCGTCGTCTGCCGCTGCCCAGATGGCATCACTGGTCTCCCGACTTTCCTGGAACCAGTGTTTCGAATACGTCGCCCCATGCTGGGCCACGTCTCCCTCGATCCTCCATTTCAACGCTGACTGGCCCCTTGAAACGCGAGCGCCGATGGCGTCTGACACCCGACAATCGCCGGAGCCTCGTGGATCAATTCGTCGTTCTCAAGGGCCGCCACCATGAACAGGGCAAAGTCTATGCGGCGCGTGAGATTGCTCTCGAGTATTGGATCACCGACGTGTCGGCTCCAGGCGGGCAGCCCCTGACTGGGCCCTTCTTCAAGATCGCTTCCGCGTACCACGGTCCACCGGGTATCGCTGGCAAAGATCCGGCGACAGGCTTCCACCTGGTCGTCGAGATCCGCAAAACGGACGAGCCGCGCAATCCGGCCGAAGACTTTCACGAACGTCGTGAGCTTCCAGGAATAGACGTCCTGGCCATCGCGCGTGATGTGCCAACCACAGGAGAAAATCAGCCTCGCGCCCGGAGGCGCGTTGTCGAGAACCGCCTGGGCCGTTCCCGTTGAGTACTGCTGCACCCCCCACGGCACCAGCACGGTAAGTACACCGTCACATTCTGCAACTGCTTTCCTGATGACAGCGCTATCGTTCGTCGCGCCGGGAATGACAGTCATGCGTCCCTTGAACGCGTCCAGCTTTGCGACGCTCTGCTCTCGACAGACGCCTACCACCTCGTAACCCCGGTCCAACGCATGCTGCACCATGTACTGTCCAAGCTTTCCGGACGCCCCGACAATGCAAACCTTCATAGATACCTCTTTTTACGCAGAACATTTGACATAGCGATTCGCCATATGGCACCCCAGTGAGGGCAAGAACAGGCTCAACAATGACCGGATGCCCGCGTCAGTTTGGAACAAACTGCGGGAGTCAATCTTGGCAATTTCCGCTGTAGCAAATACGATAGCACTTTCGATCAAAAACGAGCTACAAATCATAACCTGGGTCTAGCATTCTCTCGCTCAGTTTATGATTCGATTGTTACGAACCGGGAAATGGCCATTCAGTCGGACATGTACTGGTTCCCCACTCAACAGCGGCATGCCCATGGGCGCCAGTCGCTGAATATGCACATGCAGGTGGGGCTCAAAAGTCTGACCTGAATTTCCAACCTCGCCTATAACGCCTCCCGATGCGACGCGATCCCCGGTGCCCACTGGTACACTGCCATTTTTTAAATGGGCCAAGAGAACAGCGTACTCCCCACAGTTGATAAGCACGTGGTTACCCTCAAGAAGCGTTGTGTCGGTTTCGGGCACCCTCATATCCGGCATGCCATCATGAGACCGGATAACGACCCCGTCGCACGGGGAAAAGACCGGCTCACCAAATATTTCATATAGTTCGGGATCCGGAGGACGCCAGCCTGACGCACGAAGACCGATGTTGTTCAATTTAACCAGGTCAACCGCGTATGACTGACCTCTGTAGGAACGTTGCCGATCCGTTTGTGGGTCCAACGTCAGGAAATGGCCGTTGACAGCATCAGTGGAGCCGCCGTTTGCGACCAGGTAAGTGCCTTCTCCAAGTGGCATGGGAATATTGACGCTCTCCATTGTCGGCGGGGGCACGCGGCCGCCAAGCGCCTTGCAAGTCAGTATTGTTCCCCACAGCCCCAGGGGCACCAGGAGAATCAGGCTGATGAGTTCAAGCGGTGACCTCGGCCAGACCCACTCTGACCGCCATAGACGCGGCATTCGCCAAAACAGACAGACGAGGTATATCGTCAAATAGCCATAGGGCATCCACCAGGGTGGCATAATCCAGATGGCGACCAAAGCCAATGCTGACAGCGCGCTTAACGTCATTGTCGCCTGAAGAGCAAAGCCGACTCGACTCTGCAGAGGCGCGAAAGTGATCCAGGAAATAAGCAGTAGCGGCAAGAGAATCTGGATACTGATCGTGGAAATTTCGAGCATCATCGGTTAACTGGCTCCGAATAGCGGGCCTTCGCTACATCAGCCTCAAAAAGTGGAAATTTCCTGTCGGTCCAATCCAATTGCCGATGTCAATGCGCATTGTAAGCATTCTACTGGCCTTCCTCATTGGGACCACAGCTTGTATGAATAACCATGGTGACATGACTACCGAAGCGTAAGCCCTGCGCGAAGATCATACCTTCGGTTTGTCGACGACCTAGACGTTGGAAAGAACCTTGTACGAACGACCCACTTCTTCAGGGATGTCTTTCGATCTTGTGTTGCCATCGTCGACAAATAGCGCCGTTTCCTGGATTCTGATGCTAAAAATCACTCGCTACACCTTCATCACATTTTCTGCATTGAATGTCAGAACCCAGTTTTTCTTTCCGACCGGCTTCGCTCTCCACCCAAGGGCGATTTACCCACGGAGGATTGTGTCTCACATGTTGCAGGTGTCGACAATCCAGTTCTGCCACCCAGTGACTCTCTTCGTCCTTGCGGAAGCCTGTTATCTTACGATTCACGTCACATAACGCTTGAGTTCAGTGGCGACTGAGGCGACGCCTTCATTGCAGAATCAAGGCATGTGGCGAGATAAACGTCCGCTGCAACGAATTTTTAGGCCGCCGACCACCACGCTCACCGCTGTGTCACTACCAGCCGAGCCGCCAACCCTACGAATACTGTCCCGGCCACCCGATTCATGATGACTTGCGCACGCTCAGAACGTTGGAGCCATTCGCCAAGGAATCCCGACGCCCACGAGATTGCGCTAAAAACCACTAGCGCCGCGAACATGAAGATAGCGCCTAACGACACCAGTTGTATTGCAACCGAGCCCCTGGTGGGATCGGCAAACTGTGGAAGGAAAGCGAGGAAGAATATCGCCACCTTTGGGTTTGTGACATTCATAACCACTCCGCGCAAGTACAACTTGCGGCGAGGCAGTTCACCGTTGACGCCGCCGGTCATGTCTGAAGGTCTCGCTTGAAATGCCTGCCACGCTAAATACAGCAAATATGCCGCGCCAATAAGCTTCAGTGCGTTAAAAGCCATCGCCGATGTTTGAAATATCACGGCCACCCCAAATGCAACGACCAATGTGTGGACGATTAACCCCGTACAGAGGCCAAGCGTAACGATCAAGCCAGCGACTCGACCGCTGAGCGCGGATTGAGTGAGAACGAAAATATTGTCTGGTCCCGGCGCAAGGGCCAGTGCGACCGAGGCCGCGAAGAATACGCCGATTGTTTCTATAGGGATCATGATGCTCCTTGGTTCCAGGTCTGTCTAGCGCCACCGACAAGGGCACGCGGCACGCGCATCCGTTGCTTGGCCATGTCATGCGGGCTTTGCCGGCAATGCATGAGTAAGTTGCTGAGGTGATATGCCATAGACTTCAATAATCTTCCATTGTGAATTTGATCCTTTGACGATGGTTATACAGTCTTCGTTAATTTGCAGTCGTTCAGACAGTAGTCCAATTACGGCCTGGTTCGCTTTTCCTCGCTCAGGTGGTGCAGCTACTTTTATTTTCAGACAATCTCCCAACCAGCCGACAATCTCAGTTCTGGACGAACCTGGAATTATTTTGGCCTCAAATCGACTTTTCATGTGGTCCATGAGTTCTGGTGGCCGCATAACGCCTAGAGCTGCGGCGGCGAAGCCGCCCGCAGCCTTTACTTGTTAGGGACGTGTTCAAGACGCTCTGCCAGCCATACTTTAATAATGGACTGACGAGTAACACCCAACCTTGCCGCCTCTTTATCGAGAGACATGATCATCCACTCGGGAAAATCTACGTTAACACGCCGCGGTGTCTGGTTCGGCCGTTTCAGGCTAGAAAGGTCCAAATCTTCAACTATTTCATCCTTGCCCTGGTCGATTTTTTTATCGAAATCTTTAGCTTTCATAGAGATCTACCTCAGCTTTTCGAGATCGCCTGACCGAAATTAATCGAATCTCCCCGTCTCAATATGTAAAAACGGCAGACCAGTACTGCCCATTGCGACGAGCAATAACGATTGATCTAGGTTCATCATCAGACCTTGCGGCCAATTCCACTAAGTTCGGGTCCTCCCACATGAGTTGAGCCTGCTCAAAATCAATTCCATGCCTCAAAGCGCATCGGGCCATGATAGCTAAGTGTTTTCATCTTGTTCCAGCACCTTGCCCAGGAGCCGCGACAATTCTGAACACTCGAGTTGGCTCAGCCTCTCTCCAAACTCTCTTTGTATGGACTGACCGTATATCGGCCAAACCCTCCCGAGAACTGCTTCGCCTTCCTCGGTGATTGTAATCCGGTTACCCCGGCCGTCTTCTTCGCACGGATCGCGACGAACCAGGTGCTGTTTTTCCAGCCGATCTATCAGGCGAGACAGGTTGTGTTTGTTGAGCAGAACCCGCTCACCGACTTCGTATTGCCTCAATCCCGCGTTTCCCCCCCGATGTAGCTCAAGCAATACGTCGTACCAGTCCAAAGGAGGCAAGTCATGGTTTTTTAGTGATAAACCGACTTTTTCCAGGAGTTTTCGATGTGCGCGGTGCAGGAGTATCCATGCCCCGATCGTTGTTTCGTTTGGTGAGTTTTCCATGGGGAAAATGCTAGATCAAAAGTAGTTGTATTTGCAACTTTATGCTGCTAGGATTGATATGGTTGCATTTGCAACTATATTCAAACAGGAGACCGAAATGACCAAGACCATCACCCGCGAACAGATCAAACACAAACTGGATTCAGGTGAGTCCATCACGCTCGTCGAGGCGTTACCACAGAAGTATTTTCTGGCCGGGCATTTACCCGGTGCTGTCAATATGCCCCACGACGAAGTGCGGGAGCGAGCGCCCGAAATGCTGCCTGACAAGGATGCGCTCATAGTCGTGTACTGCGCCAGCACCGAATGCCAGAACTCCAGGAAGGCAACCAATGTATTGCAGCAAATGGGTTATACGAATGCACACGAGTATGTGGAGGGCAAGCAGCATTGGCTGGAAGCTAACCTTCCGGTTGCATCCGGTGAGTGAGTGGCAAACTTGACTACCGTTGACGAACCTACCGTGCCATCGTTGCTCTGATCATACGACTGGCTACATACCGGAGATGGCGGGATTGGAAATATTCGGTCTCTCCGGTATTCGCTTCGTCGCTCCCGGGCTCGTGGATTCTAGGCACATCAGCATGTGCCCCTATTCTTCGAAAGTTTCGTCGGTTCTCGGCGCGTCCCTGGCCTGGACGTCCAGCGACTGGCGATACCGCAGACAACCTTCCATGAACTTCGGCCATTCCGGTACCGATGGAAGGGGATCCGTGCTGTCGGGCAACAAGCCCCACAGGTCGGGGTGGTACCAGCAGAGGTCGTGGCCGCTACTGTCCCTGTGTGCGCGAATTCCTGCGCGAAGCCTGATGACCTCGTCTATCAGTTGCGCCTTGCTCATCCCGTCCAGATCTTCGTCCATTCTCGACTCCTGGCGATCAACCGCAACGATGCAGCCTGGCGCCTGCATTTCCAATGCGACCGTATTTCTGGTGAAGAGGTTCCGCGGGCACACGCGGTCACCCGGGTTTCCTTCGAACGTATCGCCAGTTTACGCCAAATTGGGTCAATCCATGTACGCCAGGCGCCGCCTGACCTGCCCGGGATGCTGGCCCGGATCGAGGTGGCGGTCCCACTGGCTATCGAAGAGAGCCTGTTCATCCGAGTCGGAATTTCCCACTAACTCTTTGACTTCATGGACACAAATATTGCATATATCTGCGCATCGACTACTCACCAAGTTTTCTACCTCTGTTTTTCATCTTCTACAAAATGTAGCAATAAATTGTTCCAGATCCCTTCTACATCTATTTCTCCAGCTTTTCAATTTGTGCGGTCGCTTCCATCTACTCCTTCTGAGCCAGTCGAAAATTTACCTCTATGTCGGCTTCTCCCATAATTGCTTCTAACGCTTGATTTGAGCGGCGGCCCGCATGGGCCGTCCGCCCGAACGACTTGTTATGCCGCTCCTGATTTATACCACTCCCAAACTTCACCGTCCGTTGGATGGATAATGGGGCCGGAACATTCAAAGCCGAGTTTTTCAAGGATGCGAGTTGATGCATTCTTCTCTGGCATTGTCTGAGCCTTGATCTTCACTACGCCGTGCTTTATGGCTAGCTCGATCAGACTTTTCGCCATTGAAGTTGCCACTCCCCGTCCCTCGTGTTCCGGAAAGGTGAAATAGGCAATTTCTACCTCGCCAGACTCTGGCGGCGCTTTGAATGCGCAGGTTCCAATAAACACGCCTTGCTCCTCTGCCAAATAGCCCACCCAAGGAGGCGTCGGCGCTCCGTTCGGATACATGGCGATAGTTGAAGTGCACAACTCTTTCAAAAAATCAGATCTCTGAATTTCTTGGTCAGAAGCGAGCTCCTGAGCAATTGTTACAAGATTCATTTCTATTCCTTTCAGTTTGTCTGTTTGTATAAATGTTCATTTCAGTCAATTGATCGGCTTTCATAGGCTTATCCTCGATGGTTGGTTGTTGGCGGCATAACGTCGCTGTTCAGCGGCCTGCCGTCAGGCAGGTCCGCTACAATGCCTTGTTAGACGCGGTTGTATCATGCAACGCTTAGAGCTTCTCTTTGTACACGGGCTCATTGTTGGGGCCGTAGCCAATTACTCCAGGCTCCCACCATAGTATAGGATTGGATTCAAAGGACTTTCGTTCTCGTAATCTCGCTACTAGTTCTGAAAGCTTTGGAAAATTCTCGATCATTGGATCTAATCCAAGGGGTCGGTTCAAAACAAAATCTATATGACACGCAAAGAAAATATCTTGTGCGGAAAGGACATTTGCAATGAAACCACTACCAGCTTCAGGGATTTCATTCTCAAGCCACTCCAAAAGGTACGGATATCTATCCGCACTTCTCACTAAGTATGCATGTTCCCCGATCGCTACTCCTCCCCATTTCATTTGACTAATTGTCGTGGCAGCCGTCCCTAGCGTCTGAATGGTTGAAAGCACCAAGCGATCTCTCCAAATTTCTTCCTCTCTTCCGATGCCTCTACATAACGGCATGCCTTCATCACTATCTACTTTGTAGGTAGATAGCAAATACTCAACAATAAGTCCGCTCTCCCAAAGACGAACTTCACCATCCCAGAGTGTTGGGACTTGAAGGGTTGGAGATGACTGAGCACGATCTTCAGCACTTGGAGTAGTAATTTCCTCTCGACGTTCATACTCGAGACCCAGTTCGTCAAGTGTTATTCGAACTGCACGTGCAAACGGTGATCCAGTTGTAAACAATAGCGCTCTTTTACTCACTAGAATTTCTCACTAGAATATTGGTCGCGTCTAACGCCTCGCATCAGCGGCCAAATGACCGTGTAGCGGATATTTGGTCCGACTACATGCGCTTGTTATAAAGCACATTGCTTTATTGATCTTTTGGGTAAGCTGCACCTTCATCTTGACCCGATGCTGCAGATGATGCGTGCCGATGCAGCCAGGCCCAACGACCCTGATCTTTCTTTAGCGCGACTGTCCATCTGACAGGAACCTTGAGATCTTCATCCTGATAGATAAGATGAATAGTCAAAGTAACTGCAACGACAGCACAATCACCAGAAACAATTATATGTGACCAGTGCCATTCAAACTGCTCCGCAGTTGCTTCCTCAAAATTACGGAGAAAAACTTTCATGACTGCATCCCTTCCGCCACACAGTTCGTCGGCACCGGTACCAATCAGAGAAATATCATCGCTATCAACAAACACCTTCATGAGGGCATCGATGTCCTTTTCGCAGTATGCAGAGGCGTAGTTTTCGAGAGTTGCCATTATTGCTTCTTTTTCCATTGCTCCTCCGTAGTTAAAGTGCTTTATAACATTTGTATATGGTGCATGCTCGCTTTGTCGGCGATGCTGATTCCTGGGTTCTGCTAAGCACCTGATTTTCCTCCGGTATTGTTTTCAGTTCGACGCCTATTATAGACAAAGCGAGCGTGCTTGTTATCCAGGAACACGAGGTCTCTATATCCAGGACGCATCCCTGGTAAGTTGCTGATATTAAAAAATTGTATCTAGACATTGAATGACAGTCGAGCGTATGCGAATTGCCATGCGAGCATTCTTGGCTGGATATTATTGAATATAACTGTATAATAATACAGTAAAAGGAATTTTGCGATGGCCAGCGCTTTCATTGAATCGATTCGGCGAGATATCCGTTTGCGGGGGTACAGCATGCGGACGGAGAAAACCTATCTCCACTGGATTCGCGGGTTTATACGCTTTATCGGGCTGCGCCACCCGGAAAACGCGGGAGCGAAGGAGGTTCGTGAGTACCTGACCTGGCTAGCGGTGGAACGGCACGTATCGCCGGGGACGCAGAAGGTAGCGCTGAACTCGCTTGTTTTTCTCTATCACAAGTTCCTGGGCAGGGACCTCGGCGATCTCGGCTTTACCCTGGCGCGACGTCAGCGTTACCTTCCGGCCGTACTCGACCCTGGTGAAGTGGCGGCCATCTGCGCGCAGTTGTCTGGCCGCAACCTGGTCATCATCGGCCTGATGTACGGCAGCGGGCTTCGTGTTTCCGAGGTGCTCCGGCTCCGGATCAAGGACATCAATATTCGGGGGCTGTCGCTCACCGTGCATGACGGCAAGGGCCGCAAGGACCGGAACGTGATGCTTCCCGGAAATCTCGTTGATCCCCTGCAGTTGCTGATCGAGGATGCGGCGGAGCAGCAGGTCGCGGATAACATGTCCGGATTCGGCTGTTCCCTGCCCGTGGCGCTTTCTCGCAAGTACCCTGCCGCGTTCCGTTCCCGCGCCTGGGCATTCGTGTTTCCTTCCAGGGGGACCTGCGCGCATCCGGTCACCGGCGAGCTATGCCGTCACCATCTGCACCAGACCGTGGTCCGGAAGTTTCTCCGGAGTGCCGTGGAAAAGGCGGGCATCATCGGCAAGCGCGTGAACTGCCACACCTTCCGCCACAGTTTCGCCACCGAACTTTTGCGCAACGGTTCGGATATCCGCACGGTGCAGGAGCTTCTCGGTCACAACGACGTGTCCACGACCCAGATCTACACCCATGTCATCGGGCAACATTTTGCCGGCACCAGCAGTCCTTTTGACCGGATCGGAGAATCTCCGGGCATTTACGCGACCGTATCGCCGTTCGCGCGCTCAATGAAAATCCCGCGACTTCGTCGCCAGCCCTTCCACGAGGTCGCTGCCGTCGGCTAATCGTTCGGCGATCAGGTGGGTGACGTCGCTCTCGGTCTGCACCGTGCCGGTGACGATGAGGAGGCGGGTGGTGAGGAGAATGCGGCGTTGCTTCTCCACCAGCTTCGGCCAGATGACGATGTTGGCGTGGCCGGTCTCGTCCTCCAGCGTGGCGAACATCACGCCCGAGGCGGTGCCGGGGCGCTGGCGATTGATCACCAGGCCCGCCACGGTGGCGCGCCTTCCGCTCGGCATTTCCGGCAACGTGGCCGCGGTGACCATGCGCCGGGCGCTGAGGGTATCGCGGAGCTGTGACAGCGGGTGCTCGCCGAGGGTGAGGCCGGTGCTGGCGTAGTCCGCCACAGTGTCCTGCCACTGTACCGGTCGCGTGAGCATGGGGGTTGCCTCGTTGAACGCGGCCTCGCCCAGAGTCTCCACCGGCTCCTCGATGCCCGCCACCTCCCAGTAGGCGCGGTGGCGATGGCCGCTGAGGGCGGCGAGGGCGTCGGCGGCGGCGAGGGCGGCGAGATCCCTCTTTTCCAGGCCGCTCCTCTGTTCGAGATCCTGCAGCGTGCGGAAGCGGGCGTTGCTGCGCACGGTGACGAGGTGCCGGCCGGCGTTCTCGCCGAGCCCCTTCACCATCCGCAGGCCGAGCCGCAGCGCCGGGCGCCGCCCGCCCTGCGCGGGGTGCCTGCCCGGCTCGAGGTGGCAGTCCCACCGGCTCTCGTTCACGTCCACCGGGCGCACCTCCACCCCGTGGCGGATGGCGTCGTTCACCAGTTGCGCCGGGCGGTAGAAGCCCATGGGCTGGCTGTTGAGGAGGCCGCAGCAGAACGCCGCCGGTTCGTAGTGCTTGAGCCAGGAGGAGACGTAGGCGAGCAGCGCGAAGCTGGCGGAATGGGACTCGGGGAAGCCGTAGTCGCCGAAGCCCTTCACCTGGTTGAACACCTGCTCCGCGAACTCGCGGGTATAGCCGCGCTCCAGCATGCCGCCGATGAGCTTGTCCTCGAAATGCTCGAGCCCGCCGCGCCGCTTCCACGCCGCCATGGCGCGGCGGAGCTGGTCCGCCTCGCCGGGGGTGAAGCCCGCCGCCACCATGGCGATCTTCATCACCTGCTCCTGGAAGATGGGCACCCCGAGGGTGCGCTTGAGCACGTCGCGCAGGGCCTCGCTGGGATAGGTCACCTGGTCCGGATTGTTGCGGTGCCTGAGGTAGGGATGCACCATGTCGCCCTGGATCGGCCCCGGGCGCACGATGGCGATCTCGATCACGAGGTCGTAGTAGTTCGCGGGCCGGAGCCGGGGCAGCATCGACATCTGCGCGCGCGACTCGATCTGGAACACGCCCACGGTGTCGGCGCGCTGGATCATCCCGTATACCTCCGCGTCCTCGCCGCGGTTCTGGATCCCCGCCATGGTGAGTTCCTCGCCGCGATAGTCGCGGATGTAGTCGAAGGTCTTGCGGATCGCGGTGAGCATGCCAAGGGCGAGCACGTCCACCTTGAGCAGGCCCAGCGCCTCGAGGTCGTCCTTCTCCCACTGGATCACGGTGCGGTCCGCCATGGACGCGTTCTCCACGGGCACCAGTTCGGCGAGTTCGCGCCGCGCGATGACGAAGCCGCCGACGTGCTGGGACAGGTGGCGGGGAAAGCCGATGACCTCCCCCACCAGGTCGAACAGCAGGCGGATGCGGGGGTTGGACGGGTCGAAGCCGGACTCCTTCAGCCGCTCGTGCAGCACCTCCACCTTGTCCCAGTGCTGCACCGCCCGGGCGATGCGGTCGACCTGGTCGAGGCCGAGGCCGATGGCCTTGCCGACGTCGCGGATCGCGCTGCGCGCGCGGTAGGTGATCACGGTGGCGGCGAGCGCCGCGCGGTGGCGACCGTAGCGGCGGTAGATGTACTGGATCACCTCCTCGCGCCGCTCGTGTTCGAAATCCACGTCGATGTCCGGCGGCTCGTCGCGCTCCTTCGAGATAAAGCGCTCGAACAGGAGATCGACGTTGGCCGGGTTCACCTCGGTGATGCCGAGGCAGTAACACACCGCCGAGTTGGCCGCCGAGCCGCGTCCCTGGCAGAGGATGCCCTCGCCGCGGGCGAAACGCACGAGGTCGTGGACGGTGAGGAAATAGGGCTCGTAGTTCAGTTCGCCGATGAGGCGCAGTTCGCTCTCGACCTGGCTGCGCACCTTCGCCGGCGCGCCGTCCGGCCAGCGCCGGGTGAGGCCCTCCTCCGTCAACTGGCGCAGCCATTCGTCGGCGCGCATCCCCGGGGGCGTGAGGTCGTCCGGGTACTCGTAGCGCAGGGTGCCGGGGTCGAAGGTACAAAGTTCCGCGATGGCCATGCTCTCCGCCAGCAGTTCCGGGGGATACAGGCGGGCGAGGTGGGGCCGCGGCCGCAGGACCTGCTCGCCGTTGGCGGGCAGGTCGTGGCCGAGTTCGGCCAGCGGCCGGCCGAGGCGGATGGCGGTGAGCACGTCGCGCAGCGGGCGCCGCGCCGGGTGGTGCATCAGCACGTCGCCGCAGGCGGTGCGCGGCAGGCCGAGAGCTGACGCCAGGGCCTCGCTGCGGGCCAGCAGTTCCCGGTCGCGGCCGGAGCGCTGGAGGGATACCCCGGTCCAGAGCCGGCCGGGGAACAACGCCGCCAGCGCCCGGCCCTGGTCTTTCGTGGCGGCGAGATCGGTAGGCCAGATGGCGAGGCATCCTTCACGGGGGAGATTTTCGAGGTCGCCGATACCGAGCCGGTAATCGCCCTTCTCCGCCTGGCGGCGGGCATGGGTGATGATGCGGCAGAGGTTGCCGTAGCCGGCGCGGTCGGCGGCGAGGAGGACGAGCCGCAGCCCATCGCCCAGGTCGAACGCGCTTCCGACGATGAGCCGGACGGCGCGCTCACGGGCCTCCTGCCAGGCGCGCACCATGCCGCTGAGGGAGCATTCGTCGGTGATGGCAATGGCGCGGTAGCCAAGGTCGTCGGCCCGGGCCACGAGTTCATCCGGGCCCGACGCCCCCCGGAGGAACGAGTAGTTGCTGGTCGCGTACAGCTCGGCGTAGTCGGGCATGGCGGCGACCCGGGCTCACCCGAACAGTCCGTGGAGGTACCAGCGCCCCGCCCCGTCGCCGCCGGCCGCGGCGCGCAGGTCGCGGAACAGCCAGCCGCGGGGGCCGTCGTCCCGGGGACCGTTGCCTCGGGCGTCGCCGCCGATCCCGGCGGTGAGGTAGTCGCGGCGCATGTCTGCGCGCTCCCACCAGCCGGCCTCGATACGCTCGGTTTCCGGGGGCCGGTCCGCGGCCGGATGGATCGCCTCCCGCCGCGTCAGCGGGCGTGGTTCCGCCAGCAGCCACAGCGGCCGGGGCGACAGGTCCTGGCGAAGCGAAGCGGTGGCAACGTCTCCCGGCTTTTCCCCCGCCCACGACGGACACGCGGCTCTCTCCGGCCGGTGGTCTGCCACCAGTTGCAGGCGGCAGACGCCCTCCCGGCCGAGGCGGGCGGTGAGCAGGTCGACGAGGCCGTCCCAGTCGGGCTGGTCGTCCTGGCGGCGCTCGAACAGGTCCTGGCTGTCCTGGCCGCGGGGCAGCGCGCGGTCGATGCGCAGGGATACCGCTTCCACGGCCTCCGGCATGGCCACCCGCCGGCTGCCCGTGGCCCGACCACCAGTGCCACACGGCCTTGCCGCGGGCCGGGCCGGGGCCGTCAGCCGGGCCTCCAGCAGGGTCTCCAGTTGCGGCAGGAAATGCCCCGCGCGGAATCCCGCGCGGGCGGTCGCCACCGGCAGGCGGGTGCGGCGGCGTTCGCCCCGGCCGCGATCCACGTGCCAGAGTTCGAACAGCACCTCCTCCGCCGCCGCCGCGTGGCGGTCGAGAAAGCGGCAGGCCTCCGCCAGCAGTTTCTCCGCCGCCAGCAGGATCATGCCGCTGTCGCGGGTGTCCGCCGGCAGCGTGATGCGCCGGCGGAAGCGCGGGACGGGCTCCATCCGCGCCGCGGCCTCGGGCCGTTCACCCGCGAGCCGCCCGAGGTAGTCCGGCAGCGCGCTGCCGAAGCGCCGCCCCAGGTCCGCGGGGGGCAACCGCCAGAGATCCCGCAGGGTGCCGAGCCCGCAGCGCCCGAGGTCCGCCACCAGGCCGGCCTCGATGTCGGCCCCGGACAGGGGGATGTCGCCCAGCCGCGCGCGCAGCTCCGCCGGGTCGCGGATCACCTCCTCGCGGCCGTTGCGCGCCAGCAGCAGCGCCGCGGTGGGCGCGGGGGCCACCGCCAGCAGCGGTGGCGGGTATTCCCTCGTGCCGCGTTCCACCGGGCCGGGCCCCGCCGGGTCGGGCCCCGCCGGGCCGGAGCCCGCGGCAAACCGCTCCCGCAACCGGTCCAGCAATGCCTCCAGTCCGCCGAACAGGCGCAGGCTGCCGGCCACCTCCATGAGCAGCGAGTCGGCATTGTCCGCGGGACCGGTCACGGCGCGCACCGGCGTCTTCCGGCCGCGGGCGGTTTCCGAGGCGGTGCGCCAGAGCCCGAGGCTCACCGCCGGGGTGAACCGGTGCAGGGCCTCGCCGGCGCGCTTCAGCCAGCGGTACTCCGCGAGCGGGTCCCGCCGCCGCACCACCAGGTTGCGGCACAGCACGTGGGCGGCATTGAGCGGCATCCCCGGCGCCACGCCGAGATCCGACGCCAGGGGACAGGCGGCATGCACCAGTTGCCGGCCGCCGCTTTCATGGATCACCACCCCGGGCAGGCCCTCGGGGAAGTCGCAGACCAGGAGCGGCAGCGCGGGGAAATGCAGCGCGATCCAGCAGGGCGGGCGGCACGCGGCGGCAGTGGCCTCGCTCTTCGCCGAGGCCGTATCCGCGGAAACGTCCGGCCATGCCACGGGCGCCCGGGCGATCCGGGCGGGCGCATGGAACGGGGCGGGGCTTGTTCGCTCCGGGCTATCCCCTTCCGGGCCAGGCCGCACAAGATCGGGCCGCGCCAGATCGGACCGCGACAGGCTGGATTCCGGCTGGCCGGACGGCGCCGGGTCCTGCTGGACCGGGTTCCTCCGGACCGGGTCCCGCCGGACCGGATCCCCCCCGGCCTCGGCGATCAGGTCCCGGGTCGCCACGGCGGCAATGCCACGCTTTCCCCGCCACACCAGCCATAACGCGACTTCACCAGGGCCACGTGGACCGCCCCGGCGCGGCGCGCCACCCGCAGCCGCAGGCCCACCGGGCTGTCCACCGCCGGGCCGAGGCCGAGGATCACGCCGATGCCGCCGGCGCGATCCGCCGCCAGTTGCAGCCGGCGGACCCGCTGCGCCCGGAAGGTTGCCCGCTGACCGGGCCAGAGCAATACCAGCGCCGCGTCTCCCTGGCACAGCAGTTTTTCCGCCGCCCACCAGGCATCCCGCTCCCGCCTCTCCACGACCGCGCCCGTGTCGGCTTCCTCTGGCTCCTGCCCCGGCGCCACCACCAGCAGCTTGGCGAGGGTGACCCCCGCCTGGACCAGCGCGGGGGCATAGGGCTGGAACGGCGGCGCCACCAGGGCCACCCGACTGCCGGCGGCGGTAAGCCGGGTCATGAGCGGCAGGAACGGCTGCAGTTCGCCGCTGCCCCAGGCGGCCACCACAATCTCGATCACCGCGCGGCGCGGCCAGCCGCCCGTGGGCAAGAGATCGTCCAGCGCCGGATAACCGGTATCGAAGACGTGGGCGGCGCGGCGTTCCACGCCGGCGTCCGTGTCGAATGCACGGACCGGGGTCCCGCCGGACCGGGTCCCGCCGGACCGGGTTCCGCCGTGGTCGCGCCCGCGCCAGAGGCCCGGGGTCTCGCGGATCAGTTGCTCAAGGCCCTTTCCCGTGGGCGCGGACCCGTGAGCTTCGTCGTCGCCGGGAATGTCGCCGGGGGCATCATCGGGACTGATTTCAGCGTCCGCATCGCCCTCTTCCGCCGGCCCGTCCGGGTCTCGCAAGATCGGGTCCCGCCGGACCGGGTCCCGCCGGACCAGGTCCGGCTGCATCGTGTCCGGGCGGGCCGAAACATCATGACCCGACTCCTGCCAGACCGCCGCCCGCCCGCTCATCGCCGACCATCCGCGCTGCTCGTCGTCACCATCCCCGGCTCACCGCTTCGACAGCCCCCGGTTGCGGATCACCCCCACGCCGAGGCCCTCGATGGCGAAATCCTCCTCCCGGAGGTCCACCTCGATGGGTTCGAAGTCCGGGTTCTCCGCCTCCAGGGTGACGCTGTAGCCGCGGCGGCGAAAGCGCTTCACGGTGACGTCGTTGCCGATGCGGGCCACCACGATCTGGCCCGAGACCACGTCCGGCGTGCTGTGCACCGCGAGCAGGTCGCCATGGAGTATCCCGACATCGCGCATGCTGTGGCCGCGCACCCGTAGCAGGTAGTCCGCGCGCGGCTCGAAGAAGGCAGGGTCCATCTCGAAATGCTCCTCGATATGCTCCTCCGCCAGGATCGGCTCCCCCGCCGCCACCCGGCCCACCACCGGCAGTCCCGACGGGGTCTTCTCGCGCAGGCGGATCCCCCGGGACAGCCCGGGCAGCAGGTCGATGGCACCCTTGCGCTCCAGCGCCCGCAGGTGGTCCTCGGCCGCGGTGGGGGAACTGAAGCCGAAATGGCCGCAGATGTCCGACCGGGTCGGCGGCATGCCGGTCCGGTCCATGGTTTTTCTAATCAGATCAAGTACTTGCTTCTGGCGCCGCGTCAACGGGCGGTCGTCCTGGGGCGGTCTTCGGCGGCGGGTGCCGGCGGATTTCCTGGGGGCCATGGCGTCGTTTTCTCCGGGGCAGGGAATTTACCTGTTTATTTATACAGTAATATTGGGATCCGGACAACGAGGGAATAGAATGATTACAAAAGGCACACAATGTGATAAATTCTCCCAGAAGAGAGTTCGATGACCGTCTATGCCTGGGATATCGCAAAGAACGAATGGCTCATGCGTGAACGGCGCATATCCTTCGAACGGATCGTGTTCCAGATCGAACAGGGTGGCCTGCTGGATATCATGCGCCATCCGGACACGGAGCGTTTTCCGCACCAGCAGATCTATATCGTCGAGGTGGACGATTACGCCTGGATCGTCCCATTCGTTGAGACGGATGCGCATATCTTCCTGAAGACCGTCATCCCGAGCCGGAAAGCCACGAGAAACTACCTGACGAACAAACGAGGGAAAAGCCAGTGAGCGGAAAACTGTCCAGAGAGGAAAAGGAGTTGCTCCAATCCTATGAACGCGGCGAATGGGAATCCATCAGGACCAGCGAAAGCATCGAGCGCCACAGGGAAGCTGCAAGGCGGACATTCGCAAAAGACAAGCGCGTCAATATCCGGATCTCCGGTAAGGACCTCGACCTGATACAGGAACGCGCTCTGATCGAGGGCATTCCCTACCAGACACTGATGTCCAGCGTGCTTCACAAATACGTGACGGGACGCCTGGTCGACAGATCAGCGCCGCCGGAACAGAACCATTCCGACCAGAATCAGCCTTAAAACTGATCGGGGCAGTAATGTTATGAATCGGTTCTGAACCATGTGCGGCCGCTACGCCAACCACGTGAGACAGATGGGCCAGTGGGCCGACCTGCTCGGCGACTGGCCCGCGGACGCGGACATCGGCTACAACATCGCGCCTACCGCCATGGTGCCGGCGTTCACCGCGGAGTCCGGCCGCGCGATGCACTGGGGCATGGTCCCGCCCTGGGCGAAGGAGAAGAAACTCAAGTACGCCACCTTCAACGCGCGCTCGGAGTCGGTCGCGGACAAGCCCGCGTTCCGCCATGCCTGGAACAAATCACAGACCTGCCTGGTACCGGCCCTCGGCTACTACGAGTGGAAGGGGGAAAAAGGCAGCAAGCAACCCTACTTCATCCACCCTGTGGCGGACGAACCGCTGGTCATGGCGGGCCTCTGGGAACACTGGCAAATGGGGGAAGACAGCCTGTACTCCTGCACCATCATCACCCGGCCCTCCGGTGGCGTACTGGCCGACCTGCATTCGCGCATGCCGCTGATGCTGGACCATACCGCGGCGGAGCAATGGCTGAACGACGGCGTGCCTGTGTTCGACGATCTCATGGACGGGCAGGACGTGAGCGGCTTCACCTTTCATCCCGTGAGCAAGGCGGTCAACCGGTCGGGCAACGAGGGCGCGGAACTGGTGGAGCCGATCGAACTCCCGGAGAACTGATACCACTCCGAGAGAGATCGAAAGATTGTGGTAGCCGGAACCGGCCTCAGGCCCCGGTTACGTCTTCCGCCATCGCCATCTGCTGGATATCGATCGCCTCGACGTTGCCCCGGTCAAGGCGGAAGATCAGGTGCTGGGGATGATCGAGCTGGCCGGCGACATCGCGTTCCATGTCGAGGTAGCGTCGTCGGATCACCCGGCTCACCACGCTGTGGGTGACCGCGACGATGACGCGATTCCGGGGCAGTTCGTCCATCCAGCGGTCCACCTTGTCCTCGACGTCGGCGTAGGACTCCCCGTTGGGCACGGTGTAGAACCACTTGTCCGCCTCGCGTTCCTCCAGGGCGCCGGGAAAGTGCTGCTCGATCTCGTCGTTGGTGAGTCCCGACCAGTCGCCGTAGTCGAACTCGATCAGACGCGGCTCGAAATGCACCGCTTCGGCGGGGAAGCCGAGGGCGTCGATCAGGTACTGCGCGGTGCGCCGGGTGCGGCCGAGAGGACTCGCATGGAGCGGCACGTTACCGGCGCGGATGTCCTCGCCCGGTATCAATTGCCCCAGCACCCCGGCATAGGCCCGTGCCTGGCGCACGCCGGTTTCCGTGAGCGGGGAATCGTCAAGCCCCTGCTTGCGCAACTGGAAATTCCACAGGGTTTCCGCATGGCGAAGCAGGTAGATCATTGTGTGGTTACCCGTCCTCCCGGTGAAAGATTTCCTCGAGATCGAAACCGGTGAGGCGACGGATGGTACGGATCACGTACCACATGATACCGAACAGCATGATCATCGACGGAATCGCGATCATGGGGTAGCTGAGGAATGTCATCTTGCCCAACTCCTCGTTGAACGCCACGGTACCGGTATCGCTGGTAACGATGACCTTGGCGAGCACGTAGTTCATTACCGCGGAGAACGCGAACGTGCCGGCCAGGCAGTGGTTGGCGAAACGCAGCTTGTTTTCGAACTGCTGCACGTTGTCCTTGCGCTCGAGTGTGTCCTGGATACGCTCGGTCGCCATCACCAGCGGGTTGAAGATGAGCTTCTTCACCAGCGGCGAACGGGTGAAGCCGGTGATCACCACGGCGATGCCGATGAGAGCCGGGATCGCGGCCTCCTTGATCGCGAGCCAGCGCACGTCCAGCTTGAGAAGGCCGATGCCACCGGTGAGAAGCACGCTCACCAGGCCGAGGATGGCGATGTAGTTGACGTGGCGATTACGCACCAGGTCGTAGCCACCGTAGATCACCGGGAAGGCGAGCGCGATGATCAGTGCATTGACGGTGCCGAGCCGCTCCGGCCCGCTGAACTTCATCAGGATCACCGAGGGAATGACGACATTCACCAGGATCTCGATCAGCGGCGAGGGCTTTTTCTGGGCGGGGGGCATGGTTTCTCCGGCGGACCGGCGCATTTAACCCAAGTGGCGCGTGGATTTCAAATCCCCGTCCGCCCGATACATGGGCCCACGGCGCCAACCGGAACCCGGCGCGAAGACGGTGTTCGCGTCGCCACCCATCCGGGCCGGGGTACAATCGGAGCAACCCCCAAATAACTGCGAACCACCATGTCCAAGAGCATCGATTACTACCATTTTCTCGTCTCGCCCTGGAGCTATCTCGCCATTGGCCGGTTCAACGAGATCGTCGCGCGTCACGGCGCCACGGTGAACTACAAGCCCATCGCCCCGATGCCGACCTTCGAGAACATGGGCGGAGTACCCCTGCCGAAGCGCCACCCTTCCCGCCAGCGTTTCCGCATGGACGAACTCAAGCGCTGGTCTGCGCACCTCGACATACCGATGAATTTCCAGCCGGCGCATTTCCCGGTAGACCCGTCCCTCGCCTCGCGCATGTTGCTGGCCGCGGGCAATGCGGGGCATGGCGCCGGCGCGCTCAGCGACGCGGTGCTCACCGCGGTGTGGAAGGAGGAGAAGAACATCACCGACCGCGACACGCTGGTCGCGCTGGCAACGGCGTGCGGAATGGACGGGGCGGCGCTGCTGTCCGAGGCGGAATCCCCCGCGCTCGAGGAACAGTACCAGGCGGTGACCAAAGAGGCGCACGATGCGGACGTCTTCGGTTCGCCCACCTACGTGGTGGACGGCGAGAACTTCTGGGGCCAGGACCGGCTGGACTTCCTCGATCGCTTCCTCGCCGGTTAGGTCGTACTGAGCGGGCCGGGCCACGAAGGGCCCGGCCGATTTGACGCTACGTCCCCTCAGGGAACGAGCACGGTACAACCCGTAGTCGCGCGCGACTCCAGCGCGTTGTGCGCCACGGCGACCTCGGCCAGCGGGAAGGTCTGGTTAATCGCGATTTTCACCCGGCCCGTGGAAATCATGTCGAACAACGCGGTGGAGGCATTCTCGAGCCAGCCGCGATCCGACACGAAGTGGAACAGCGTCGGGCGGGTCAGGTAGAGCGATCCCACGGCGAGATCAGCGAACTTGAAACCTTCCACCGGACCCGACGACTGGCCAAAGGCCACGAGGGTGCCGTGGCGCTTCAGGCAGTCCCGTGAACCCGGCCAGGTGGCGGCACCCACGGAGTCGTAGACCACGTCCACCATGCTCCCCTCGGTGAGCGCCTTGATGCCGACGACGAAGTCGTCGGTGTTGTAGTTGATCACGTCGGTATAGCCGTTCTGCATCGCGAGGGCGCATTTCTCGTCGGTGCCCGCGGTACCGTAAGCCGCAGCCCCCCTGGCCGCCAGCCACTGGCCGGCGATCAGGCCGACGCCGCCCGCGGCGGCATGGAACAGCACCTTGTGACCGGCATCGACGCGGAAGCTGTTGTGCAGCAGGTAGTAGCAGGTCAGGCCCTTCAGCATGCAGGCCGCGGCGGTCTGGTCGTCAATTTCGTCCGGCAGGTGCACCACGCTCGCGGCGCTGATGTTGCGATGGGTGCTGTAGGCGCCGTTGGGCAACGTGTAGGCCACCCGGTCGCCTTCCTTGAAGCCGGTCACCCCGGCGCCGACGGCCTCCACCACGCCCGCGCCCTCGCAGCCAAGCACCAGGTTGTTCTCCACCGGCCAGGGATAGGCGCCGGTGCGGATGTAGACGTCGATGAAATTGACCCCGATTGCGCCGTGGCGGATGCGCACCTCGCCGGTGCCGGGATCTTCGGGGTTGAACTCGAACTGTTCGAGGACATCGGTACCACCGGGCTTGGTGGCTCGGATTGCATAGGGCATGGATCTGGGGAATCGTGGAAAGGAATGGAATCAGGATAGAACAATCCTCCAGCCTTTGCCAGACTGGACGCCGGTCCGGTAAACCGGTAGGGGCGCCCGGCGAGGAGAGCCCGGCAGGTGTCAGGTCGAGACCTTGAAGCGGCATGGATCCCAGCTTTCGCCGGGATTCCGTTTCTCGAAACGCCAGCGTAGGTTTACCCCAGCGCAGGCTGGGGCTGGCGTCCAGGGCCGAGATGCACAGTTACCAGCCTGACGACGGGTGCCTGCGGGAGTATCAGGACTACGCGACCAACGTCGCCGGTCGGCCGGTGGCGATAGCGGTCACGGTGGCGCTGACGAAAAGTTCGCCGTCGATGTCGTGCTTCACGTGGTTGTCGTCCTGGCGGAGGCGGGTCTCGACGCTGGCGGCACCCGCCGCGCGCGCCATGCTGTCGGCCTCGGAGATTGCCAGTTCGCGCGCCCTGTCCAGCGCCGCGGCCAGGCTCTCGAAGCGCTGCGGCCGGTCGCGGTGGAACAGGAGAAAGGTGCCGAATTCCGGCTGGGTCACGGTGACGTGGGCCATCTGCACCACCGCCCCCATGACCGCACCGATGGCATTGGCCGTGTCGGCATCCTTCGGCAGCACCAGTTCCATGTCGAGCAGCCTCGCCACCTCGGGGAAGTAGTCCGCCGCCGGCCCGCCCACCGCCACCAGCGGATAACCCGGCGCGAAGTCGATCTCGAACAGTGGCCGCGATGCGCCGGCCGCCCCGGCCTCTGTATCGCCCCTGCCGAGGACGATGTCGGTGAGCAGCCGCGTGAGGTTGCGCGCCTGGGAATCCGCCAGACGGCCGTGCTGGTTGAGTCCCGCCTCCACCAGCTTGGCGCTGATCTCCCGCACCACCAGGTCGAATACCTCCTGGCTGGGAGCGACGGCGTCCCCCGGGGTCCAGTTGCCGCAGCCGTACAGGTGACGCATCTGCCGCGCCCAGATACGCGCGCCGAACTCCGCCGCGTGGCGGTTCCAGTGATCGCTCATGCCGAGGACGTGGGTGGCGTCTGACGGGGTGAAACCGGAGTAGATCGCGAGTCCGAGCCGCTCCAGCCGGGCGATGGCGCGCATCATTGCGCGGTTGGCGTCGGCGAGCGCATCCATTTCCACCGGCCCGTCCTGGAGCCGCGCCCAGGCTTCCCTCTCGGCGCCGCCGAGCTGACGCAGCAGGACCTCGTTCTGTTGTAACCTGAGGGCGAAGCGGTTGTTGCGCGGGCTCGGCGCGGCGGCGAACTGGCGCTCCAGCAATGGCACGACGTCGGGATACTGGTGCGCCAGCAGGCTCATCGGTACCACCCGCCGGCGGGAAATCGTCATCCCGGCGCGGAATCGCACCTCGCTGTCGCCGCCGAGACCGATGGAGAACACCCGGATCGCCTCGACCATGGGCTGCCAGTCGCCGATGCGGGCACCGTCGGCGCAGAGTTCCGGCTGGCCGTCGGTGACGATCGCGATGTCGGTGGTGGTGCCGCCGATGTCCACCACCACGGCGTCACGCCGTCCGCTCAGCGCGCAGGCGCCGATGACGCTCGCCGCGGGTCCGGACAGCACCGTGGCCACGGGCTGCAGGAGCGCGGTTTCCGCGTTTACCAGCGAGCCGTCGCCCTTGACGATCATCAGCGGCGCATGGATCGAGCGGCGCGCAAGGATCGCCTCCACGGAGGTGATCAGCTCCTGGATGTAGAGGATCATGCGCGCGTTGAGCGCCGCGGTGAGGGCGCGGCGCGGGGCGCCCAGGGACGACGCCAGTTCGTGTCCGCAAGCCACCGGCTTGCCGGTGAGCTCGATCACCAGGTCCCTGAGGGCGAGTTCGTGGGCGGAATTGCGGGTACCGAACATGGCGGACACGGCGAACGCCGACACCCGCTCCTGCTGCGCCAGGATGGCCTCGCGCGCGGCATCCAGGTCGAGCGGCGCCTGCTCCGCGCCGATCGCGGAATGGCCGCCCTGGAGCAGTACCACCTGCTCGCGCTCGATGATCTCGCCCAGACCGCTCTTCTCCACCTGCGCCGCGTTGTAGCCAGGCAGCAATACGCATACCGGCGCGCCCCGGCCCTCCACCACGGAATTGGTGGACAGCGTGGTGGAAAGCGCCACCAGGTTGACCGACTGCAGGTGCTCGGCGGGCAACGCGGCGATGGCGTTGCCGATACCCACGGTAAGGTCGAAGGCGGTGGTCAGGCTCTTGTTCTTGGCGACGACCTTCCTGTCGGCATCGACCAGCACCGCGTCGGTGTAGGTCCCGCCGGTGTCGATACCGAGCTGGTAGTGCATGGCTGGCGTACGCTGGAAAGAACGCGGATTCTACTGGATGGCAATCGGCCCGAATGCTACCTGCGCGGCAGCTTCAGTCGGAATTGACGTTGCCGAATCAGCCGTTCCCTGCGGAGCGGCGTGCCCGGCGGGCCTCAAAGAAGCGCGCCATGTGAAAGGCCGCGTGGGATTCGTAATAGCGATAGCCCACGCCCTCGGGACAGGCGTGACGGGCGAGGCAGCCGCGATGGCAGGGCGCGTCGGGGTGCGAGGCGAGGTAGTCGAAGCAGGCATCGACATCGTAACGCGTACCATCGAATGCGTTCACCGGGCAGGCATGGAGGCAGGGTTTCGCCTGGCAAGAGTCGCAGGCATGCGCCCCATCATCCGGAGCGGCAAGACCCGTCACATTCCCGGGCAGCGCGATGGCCAGCCGGTAGGCATGCCAGAGCCCGTATTCGGGGTGCATCAGCATCCCCAGGGCCGAAGACCGCAGGCCCTCGGCCTTCGCCGCCCAGCGCATGAACGGCAGCCAGGGCGGTCCGCCGAACGGGAACAATGCGCGTCCGCCAAGTACCCCGGCCATTTCTCCACCCACGCGGGAACTCCAGCGATCCATGGGATCCGGCAGGCCGTCGCGGCACTCCGGTGAAGAGGTAAACGCGGTCCAGATGGAGGAACCCGCGTTGCCGAACAGCACCAGCGTTGCGGCGGGCTCGCCGGAGCGAATATCCGGCACGGCGTCTTCCACCGCGGGCGCAAAACCGCCCCGCAGCACCAGTCCATGGACGGATACCGCCGCTTCCAGGTCGTCGCGGTTCACTGCCGAATCTGGTCCCAGTCGAGGATCACCTTGCCGCAGCGCCCACCCTCCATCATCGCGAACGCCTCGCGGTACGCGTCCGCGGGGAAGCGATGGGAAATGATGCGTCCGAGGTCGATGCGATCGCGCGCCAGCACCGCCATCTTGTACCAGGTCTCGAACATCTCGCGGCCATAGATGCCCTTCAGCGTGAGCATCTTGAACACGACCTTGTTCCAGTCGATGGCAAAGGGCTCGGTGGCGATGCCGAGTATCGCCACCCTGCCGCCGGTGTTCATGCTGTCGATCATCTCCCGGAGCGCCTGGGGCGCGCCTGACATCTCGAGGCCGACGTCGAAGCCCTCGTGCATGTCGAGGGTCGGCATCAGGTCCTTCAGCCGTGTTTTCGCGGTATTGCAGGTGTGCTCGATGCCGAGACCGCGGGCGATCTCGAGGCGGTTCTCGTTGACGTCGGTGAGCACCACGTGGCGCGCGCCCACCTCGTGCGCCACCAGCGCGGCCATGATGCCGATGGTGCCGGCGCCGGTGACGAGCACGTCCTCCCCCACGAGGTTGTAGGTGAGCGCAGTATGCACCGCGTTGCCGAAGGGATCGAAGATCGCCGCCTCCTCGTCGCCAATTTCGTCGGGCAGGGCAAACACGTTGTGCTCCGGGATGCAGAGGTATTCCGCGAACGCCCCCGGCCGGTGCACGCCGACGCCGATGCTGTTGTGGCAGAGCTGGCCGCGACCGGCGCGGCAGTTGCGACAGATCCCGCAGACGATATGCCCCTCGCCGGAAACCCGCTGTCCTACAGCGTACTTGTCCGCCGCGCTACCGGTGGCGGCGATGCGGCCGCTGAACTCGTGGCCGACCACCATGGGTACGGGGATGGTCTTCTGCGCCCAGTGATCCCAGTGCCAGATATGCATGTCGGTGCCGCAGATGGCGCTCTTGCCTACCTCGATCAACACGTCCCGCTGGCCGACCTCGGGCACCGGCACCTCCTCGAGCCAGAGCCCGGGCTCCGCGCGCGACTTCACCAGCGCGCGCATGGTGACGGGCAGGGTCACCGTATCACCCCCAGCTCGCGCCCGGCGGTAGCGAATGCTTCGAGCGCGGCATCGATGTCGGCATCGTCGTGAGCGGCGGACATCTGGGTGCGGATGCGCGCCTGGCCCTCGGGCACTACCGGGTAGGAGAAGCCGATGACATAGATGCCGAGTTCCAGCAGGCGGTCCGCCATGCGCGCGGCGAGGGCGGCGTCACCCAGCATTACGGGGATGATGGGATGTTCGCCAGGGACGAGCTCGAAGCCGAGCGCCGTCATGCCCGCGCGGAACCGCTCTGAGTTGCGCGCGAGTTGCCGGCGCAGCTCCCCGGCGTCGCGGACCAGTTCGAGCGCGGTGAGCGTTGCCGCGGTAACCACCGGGGCGAGGCTGTTGGAAAACAGGTAGGGCCGGGAGCGCTGGCGCAACCAGTCCACCACCGCCCGGCTCGCCAGGGTGTAACCACCGGATGCGCCGCCCAGCGCCTTGCCCAGGGTGCCGGTGAGGATGTCGATGCGTCCCTCGACGCCGCAATGTTCGGGGCTGCCGCGCCCGTGCTTGCCGACGAAACCGGCGGCGTGGCTGTCGTCCACCATCACGAGCGCGTCGTGGCGCTCCGCCAGGTCGCAGATCGCGCCCAGGTTGGCGATGATGCCGTCCATGGAGAACACCCCGTCGGTGGCGATCAGCCGGTAGCGCGCATCCGCCGCGGCCTCGAGCTGGCGTTCGAGGTCCGCTATGTCGTTGTTCCGATAGCGCAGGCGGCGCGCCTTGCAGAGCCGCACGCCGTCGATGATGGAGGCATGGTTGAGGGCGTCCGAGATCACCGCGTCGTCCTCGCCGAGCAGGGTCTCGAACAGGCCGCCGTTGGCATCGAAGCAGGAGGAATACAGGATCGCGTCGTCGAAGCCGAAGAAAGCGGCGAGTTCCTTTTCGAGAGCCTTGTGCTTGTCCTGGGTTCCGCAGATGAAGCGCACCGACGCCATGCCGAATCCCTGTGCCGCGAGCGATCTGCCCGCGGCGTCGATCATGGCCGGGTGGTCCGCAAGGCCGAGATAGTTGTTGGCGCAGAAATTGCGCACCCTGCCGCCGTCCGCGAGGGTGATCGTGCCCGCCTGGGGCGAGGACAGGACACGTTCGGACTTGTAGAGCCCGGCTGACCGCAGGGCGTCCAGCCGGCCGTCCAGGTCGGCGTCAAGCTGCTGTCTGCTCACTCCCTGCTTCCGCATCTCCGGAAGTATCCCCGAACTTGCGCGTGTCCGCCATCACCTGCTCCTGGAGCCAGTCGATGAACGCCCGCATCGCGGGGGTCACGCGCCGGTCCTCGGGATAGACGACATAGTACGAATAACCGGATGGCTGGGAAATCTCGAACGGCGCCACCAGCCGGCCGCGGGCGATATCGTCGCGCACCAGGCGGCTGCGAGCCAGCGCCACGCCGTCGCCCTCCATCGCGGACTGCACCGCCATCCCCGAATCGGTGTAGACCGGTCCCTTGTCGGCGTCCACGTTGTGCACGTTGGCCGCCAGCAGCCACTTGCGCCAGTCGCCGTGCCCCTCGTCGTGGATCAGGACGTGATGGACAAGGTCCGCCGGTCGGCGCAGGGGGTGCGGACCCCGCATCAGTTCCGGGCTGCACACCGGGAAGATGTCCTCGTCCATGAGGTACTGGCTGGTCAGGCCGGGATACTTGCCGCCGCCGTAACGAATCGCGAGATCGATGTCCTCGGTCTGGAAATTGGACAGGCCGCGGGACGGCGCGAGGCGGAAGTCGACCTCGGGATTCGCCTTGAGGAACAGCCCCAGGCGCGGCACCAGCCAGCGCGAGGCGAACGACGGCAGCAGGGAGACCGTGAGCGTGGAATCGCTGTCGCGGCGGTGCACCTGGCGCAGGCCCTGCTCCAGGAGCTGGAACATCTGGTCCACGTAGGGGAGAAAACGGTTGCCGGCCTCCGTGAGCGCCAGGCTGCGATTGCCGCGCGCGAACAGGCGCGTGTCGAGGGACTCCTCGAGCGCCTTGATCTGGTGGCTGACGGCGGCCTGGGTGACGTTGAGTTCCTCCGCGGCGCGGGTGAAGGAAAGCGCGTGCGCGGCGGCGCGGAACGTTTTCAGGCTCGCCAGAGGCGGTAGTCTCGGTGGCATGTTCGGATTAATAGAACTAATTTTGAAGATTAGAAATGGTCGTTTGCGGCGACCGTGATATCTCGATAAATTGGCTTAACCAAGCAGGATTCCCATACCGGGAGTGTAGCTGAACCCAAGGAGAGTATAATGTCACATTATCTGAACACCAAGAGCGAATGCTTCTTCGACGGCGCTGCCGGAACGGCCCCGATCGCTACCGATGGCGTTTTCCGAAACACCGTCCTGGGTTTGATGGACATGATTCGGACCTGGGATCAACGCTATCGTCAGCGTCAGCACCTGCGCGATCTGCCCCGATCACTACTTGACGATATCGGCATCTCCGAGGCCGAGGCGATGGTCGAGGCGGCGAAGCCTTTCTGGAAGCCCTGATTTCCGCCGCGGGGGCGGCGCGGTCGTATACTCGGCGCCAGTCAATCTGCTGGTAGCACCATGACCACCGCGCCCGTCCTCTTCCTCAGCGACGACCGTACCGTCCTGGGCCTCGACTGGCCAGACGGCCGACGCGGCCGATTCCATGCCGCCTGGCTGCGCGATCACGGCCAGGACCCCGCCACCCGGGATCCGCGCAGCGGGCAGAAACTTCTCACCGCCACCGATATCGATCCGGCGATTCGCATCCGCACGGCCGTGATCGCGGATGGTCGCATCGACCTGGCATTCGATGGCGGCGTCTCGACCTGGATCGATTCCGCCTGGCTATGGGAAATGGCCCCGGATCCACTGGCGGAAGACGTAGCGCCGCCATCAGGCCGAATCACCTGGGACGCCGGCCTCGATGCAGCCAGCGTCAGTGCCGCGTATCCGACACTTCGCGAGGATCCCGCCGCGCTCGCCGGCTGGCTGGGCTGGATCGACACGCTGGGTTTCGCCCGCCTGACGGACGTGCCGGCAAAGCCCGGCGCCCTGTTCGAAGTCATCGCCCTGTTCGGGTTCGTGCGCGAAACCAACTACGGGCGCCTGTTCGAGGTACGTTCGCGGGTCGAGGCGGAAAACCTTGCATATACCCGGCTCGGCCTCGACCCCCATACGGACAATCCCTACCGTGACCCCGTGCCCACGCTACAGATCCTGCATTGCCTGGAAAATACCGCCACGGGCGGGGATTCGAGCGTGGTGGACGGCTTTCGCGCCGCCGAAATCCTGAAGAGCGAATACCCCGATCACTTTGACCTGCTGGCACGCTACCCGGTGGAATTCCGCTACCGTGGCGACGGCCGCACCGACCTGGTCGCGGAGCGGCCGATGCTCGAACTCGCGCCCGGCGGCGGACTGCAGCAGGTGCGGATCAACAACCGCGCCTTTCATGCGCTGCGCAGCGTCCCGTTTGACCTCGTGCCCGGCTTCTACGCCGCCTATCGCCACCTGGTGGAGATCACGCGTCGACCATCGGTGGTGGTGTCGTTCCGCCTCGATGCCGGCGACCTGTTCGTCGTCGACAATACCCGCGTTCTCCACGGCCGCACCGCGTTCGATGCCGCCGGCAGCCGCTGGCTGCAGGGCGCCTACGCGGACATCGACGGTCTGCGCAGCACCCTCAGGGCTTTGCGCGCGCCCGCCGCCGCATGATCGGCCAGACCATGCCGACGCCCGACTCGCCCGCGGCGGTCACCGCGCTGATCCGCGACATCCTCGAACGGCGCGGTGGGGAATCCTATCTCGGAGAAGCCGTGAGCATGACCGAGCACATGCTCCAGTCGGCATGGATCGCCGAGCAGGCTGGAGAAACGCCGGGCGTGGTCGTGGCGGCGCTGCTCCACGATATTGGCCATTACACCGGGGAATTCGGCGACGACTACATCGATCGCGGCGTGGACAACCTGCACGAGGAGGCCGGCGCGCGTATCCTGGAACGCTGGTTTCCGCCGGAAGTCATCGAGGCGGTGCGCTGGCACGTCGCTGCCAAGCGTTACCTGTGCGCGGTGGAGCCCTCCTACCTGGAGGCGCTTTCCGACGCCTCGCGTCGCACCCTGGAACTACAGGGCGGCCCGATGGACGAAAAGGAGGCGCGCCAATTCGCCGCCAACCCCTGGCGCGATACCATCGTCCGCGTGCGCCGTTACGACGACGGCGCCAAGGTGCCCGGGCGGCAAACACCGGGGCTCGACCACTACCTGGAGCTGGTGGAACAGGTCCTCGAGGACTGGAACGTCGAAGCGGCCTGAACGCTCGAAACGCAGCGGGCGTCCAGCGAATGGCTCAGGCCCGCGGCAGCGTGACCCCGGTCTGTCCCTGGTACTTCCCCCCGCGGTCCTTGTAGGACACCTCGCAGACCTCGTCGGACTCGAAGAACAGCACCTGGGCGACGCCCTCGTTGGCGTAGATCTTCGCCGGCAGCGGCGTGGTGTTGGAGAATTCCAGGGTGACGTAGCCCTCCCATTCGGGCTCGAACGGGGTGACGTTGACGATGATGCCGCAGCGCGCGTAGGTGCTCTTGCCGAGGCAGATGGTAAGCACGTTGCGCGGGATACGGAAGTACTCAACCGTGCGCGCGAGGGCAAAGGAATTGGGCGGGATGATGCAGACATCGCCGGTGAAATCGACGAAGCTGCTGGCGTCGAAGGACTTCGGATCCACCACCGCGGAGTTGATGTTGGTGAAGATCTTGAACTCCTCGGAGCAACGGATATCGTATCCGTAGCTCGACGTGCCCCAGGAAATGATCTTGTCGCCGATTTCGTTCTGGCGCACCTGGCCGGGCTCGAACGGTTCGATCATGCCGGTGGTTTCCGCCATGTGGCGGATCCAACGGTCGGACTTGATGGCCATGGCTTCTTGTCGGACTAGTTCTGCTGGATGACGATGTTCGGGAACTTCGCGCTGTAGTCCTTTTTACGCTGGGCGAGGCGGGCCGCGGCGCGGCGCGCGATCTCGCGGTACTTCGCCGCGATCGGGCCGTCGGGGTCGGACACCACCGTCGGCCGGCCGCCGTCTGCGCCCTCGCGCACGCTGATGTCCAGCGGCACGTCGCCCAGCAGCACCGTGCCATAGTCCTTTGCCATGGTCGCGCCGCCGCCGGCGCCGAAGATATGCTCCTCGTGGCCGCAGTTACTGCAGATATGGGTGCTCATGTTCTCCACCACGCCGAGCACCGGGATTTCCACCTTGTCGAACATCTTGTAGGCCTTGCGCGCGTCGAGAAGCGCGATGTCCTGGGGCGTGGTGACGATGATCGAGCCGGATACCGGGACCTTCTGCGCCAGGGTGAGCTGGGTGTCGCCGGTGCCCGGGGGCATGTCCACCACGAGGTAGTCGAGATCGTCCCACTGGGTGTCCTTGAGCAGTTGCTCCAGCGCCTGGGTGACCATGGGGCCACGCCAGATCATCGGCGATTCCTCGTCCACGAGGAAGCCTATGGACATTGCCTGGATGTCATAGCCTGTCATGGGCTCGAGAGTCTTGCCGTCCTTCGACTGCGGCTTGCCGGTAATGCCAAGCATGCGTGGCTGGCTCGGGCCGTAGATGTCCGCGTCGAGGACGCCCACCCGCGCGCCCTCGGCGGACAACGCGAGGGCGAGGTTCACAGACAGGGTGGACTTGCCCACGCCGCCCTTGCCGGATGCCACGGCGATGATGTTCTTCACGCCCTTGAGGGGCTTCACGCCCTCCTGGACCTGGTGCGCCACCATGTCGGAGGTGACGCTGACGCGGGCGCCGGGGAGCGCCTCCTGCACCAGTTTCTCCATTTCGGGCGCGAAACTCTTTGCCGGGTAACCGAGCACGATCTTTACGTGCAGCGTGTTGCCGTCGGCGGAAACGTCGGCGACGTTCTTGCCGCTGACAAGGTCGACCCCGGTATGGGGATCGATCACCTTTTTCAGACATGCTTCGACATCGTCGCGGGTGATGGTAGCCATCGTGATTTCACCTGGGAAAACGTTTGATTGTAACGACTGGGCAGCGAGTATAATACCCGGCCCGTTACCCCGATACCGTCCGGATGGTCCTGTCGTGCCTCCGTGACGCACTTCCCAGCATGTCCGCCCCAAGCATAACCAACAGGCCCAGGAAAATACTGGTCACCAGCGCCCTGCCCTACGCCAATGGCCCGATCCATCTCGGCCACCTGGTGGAATATATCCAGACCGACATCTGGGTGCGCTTCCAGAAGATGCAAGGCCACGAATGCTGGTTCGTCTGCGCCGACGACGCCCACGGCACGCCGATCATGCTGCGCGCCGAGGCGGACGGCGTCACCCCGCTCGAACTGATCGAGCGGATGCACGCGGAGCACACCCGCGACTTCGCCAACTTCGGCGTGGCGTTCGACAACTTCCACAGTACCCACACGGAGGAGAACCGGGTCCTGTCGGAGGAGATCTTCCGCCGCCTTGACGCGGCCGGGCATATCGCCCGGCGCACGATCAAGCAGCTCTACGACCCGGAGCGGCGGATGTTCCTGCCGGACCGCTTCGTCAAGGGAAACTGCCCGAATTGCGGCGCGGAGGACCAGTACGGCGACAACTGCGAGGTCTGCGGCAGCACCTACGAGCCCACCGAACTGGTGAAGCCCTACTCGGTAGTGTCCGGGGCCACCCCGGTGGAAAAGGACTCCGAGCAGCTGTTCTTCAAGGTGGAGGACTTCCGCGACTTCCTCGAGGGCTGGTTCGCCGAGGGCCGCACCCAGGCCGAGATCGCCAACAAGCAGAAGGAGCTGTTCGCCGAGGAACTGTTCCAGTGGGACATCTCGCGCAACGCCCCCTACTGGGGCTTCGAAATCCCCGGCGAGAAGGACAAGTACTTCTATGTCTGGCTCGATGCCCCCATCGGCTACCTCGCCAGCTTCCGCAACCTGTGCGATCGCGAGGGCATCGACTTCGACGAGTTCCTCGGCCCGGACAGCAGCGCGGAGATGATCCACTTCATCGGCAAGGACATCGCCCGCTTCCATACCCTGTTCTGGCCCGCCGAGCTGAAGGGCGCGGGCTACCGCACGCCCACCGCGGTGTGGTGCCACGGCTTTCTCACCGTGAACGGGCAGAAGATGTCCAAGTCCCGGGGCACCTTCATCATGGCGGAGACCTACCACCGCCATCTCGACCCGGAATACCTGCGCTACTACTTCGCCGCCAAGCTCGACAACGGCATCGATGACATCGACCTCAGCCTGGACGACTTCCGCGCGCGGGTGAATTCCGACCTCGTCGGCAAGCTGGTGAACATCGCCAGCCGCTGTGCAGGGTTCATCGGCAAGTCCTTCGGCGGCCAGCTCGCCGCGGAGCTGCCGGAACCGGCGATGTACGCCGAGTTCGTCGTCGCCCTGGACGGGGTCGCCGACGACTACGAGAACCGCCGCTACAGCAAGGCGGTGCGCGACGTCATGGCCCTGGCGGACCGCGCCAACCAGTACATCGACGCGGCGAAACCCTGGGTACTGATCCGCGACGAAAACGAGCAACAGACCGTGCAGGGCATCTGCACCCAGGGTCTCAACCTGTTCCGCGTCCTGATGACCCTCCTTAAGCCGGTGCTTCCCGCCACCGCGGAGAAGGCGGAGGCGTTTCTGAATATCCCTCCCCTGACCTGGGACAGCCCGCGGGAACCGCTTCTCGACCACGCCATCAACCGCTTCAGGCCGCTGCTCACCCGGGTGGAGGAAAAGCCCATCGAAGCCATGCTCGAGGAAACCCGCGAGGCGCGGGAGGCCCAGCAGAAACGCGCTACCGGCCCCCTCGCCGACGACCCGCTGGCAGCGGAGATCACCATCGATGATTTCGCGAAGGTGGATCTGCGCGTGGCGCGGGTGGAAAACGCGGAAAAGGTCGAAGGCTCCGACAAGCTGCTCCGCCTCACCCTGGACCTCGGCGGCGAGCAACGCAACGTCTTCGCCGGCATCCAGTCCGCCTACGACCCCGCCGACCTCGTCGGCCGCCACGTGGTCATGGTGGCCAACCTGGCGCCGAGGAAGATGCGTTTTGGCCTCTCCGAAGGGATGGTGCTTGCCGCCGGGGACGGCGGCAGCGACCTGTTCGTCCTGTCGCCGGACGAGGGGGCGAAACCAGGCACCAGAGTGCGTTAGGGATCTTTTTCCCCCAAAAGAACCCTCCAGAAAGGGTTGGGTTTATTGATCTGTAAGCCCTCCTTCCTGAATTCGATTTTCTCGACTTCGTCTTGTTTCCCCTTTCGTTCCGAAAGGGGAGTAACTTTCTTTTGCGCCGCCAAAAGAAAGTCACCAAAGAAAAGGCGGCCCTGGCTGCGCGCCGCTACCGCGCTTTCGCGCGGCAACGGTTCCCTGCGCTCCTCGCCTCCAGGGGGCACGCAAACACGCGGCTTCCTGCCGCGGCTTTGCTCAGCCCGCGTCCCTGCGGGCTGTCCCCCTTCCGGCTCCGGTGCTCGGCGCTACGCAAGGGGAAGAAGCAGGAGGTAAATTTTGGCCACTTTCCCCGTATGCAGCGCCGAGCATCGCAGGCGCAGCGGGGGCAAATGGCAGGGACGCCATTTGAGCCGTCCCGGCGCAGGGATGCGCCGTGACGGCGACCCCGCGGAGCCGAGAAGCGCAGGGGACTCCCGCCCCAGAGCGCAGCGACAGGGCGGGAGCGCGGAATCCGGGTCGTCTTTTCTTTCGCTACTTTCTTTTGACGAGACAAAAGAAAGTGGCTCGCCTTCCCGGAACGGGAAGGTGAAACACTCGGCTTAGCCGATTGAAAGCAGGCTTCGAGTCTGGGAACACCCCTTTCGGAACGAAAATAGAAACCCTCGGCAATGCCGAGCACCCGCCAATAAAAAAGGCAGCCAGAGGCTGCCTTTTCCATCCCGCCCCGAAGGGGCAGAAAAAAATTACCGCTTCGAGTATTGCGGACGCTTGCGGCCCTTGTGGAGGCCGACCTTTTTCCGTTCCACCTCGCGTGCATCGCGGGTGACGTAGCCGGCCTGGCGCAGCGCCGGGCGCATTTCCTCATCGTAGGACAGGAGCGCGCGGGTGATGCCGTGGCGGATGGCGCCGGCCTGGCCGCTGTTACCGCCGCCGGCGACATTGACGTTGACGTCGAACTTGTCGGTCATCTCGACCAGCTCGAGCGGCTGGCGGACGATCATGCGGGCGGTTTCCCGGCCGAAGTACTCGTCCAGGGGCGTCTTGTTGATCAGGATCTGGCCGCTGCCGCGCTGCAGGTAGACTCGCGCGGTGGAGGACTTGCGACGACCGGTTCCCTGGTAGGTTTGCTGTGCTTGTGCCATGAAACTCAGATTTCCAGTGACTTGGGCTGCTGGGCGGTGTGGCTGTGCTCGCCGCCGGCGTAGACGCGCAGCTTGGAGAACATCGCGCGGCCCAGCTTGTTCTTGGGCAGCATGCCCTTGACCGCTTTTTCGATGATCCGGGTCGGGTGACGCTCCAGCATGTCCTGGTAGCTGATGGTCTTGATGCCGCCGGGATGGCCGCTGTGGTGGTGGTAAACCTTGGCGTTGGCCTTGTTGCCGGTCACGGCTACTTTCTCGGCATTGATCACCACGATGTAGTCACCCGTATCCACGTGGGGGGTGTACTCGGGCTTGTGCTTGCCGCGCAGCCGATGGGCCACTTCAGCCGCCAGCCTGCCCAGCACCTTGTCGGTGGCGTCGACCACGTACCAGTCGCGCGTGACTTCCTTCGGTTTGGCGGAAAACGTCTTCATCGGATCGTAAAAATTGGGATCGGCCCGGCCACCGGCGGTGGTGGGCAAAAATCGGACGGCGAATGATACTGGAGCGCCCCCCGGGATACAAGGGAGAAATCGGGCTTTTTTACCCCGATTCGGCCCGTTTTCCGGGGCTTCGGGCGCCCTGTCCGGGTCCTTCCATGGCGGGACATTGCTCCCTCCGGCCCGGTTGCGGTGGATCCGGTTACAAAAAAGGCGCAACCCCGGAGAGTTGCGCCCCAATAACCACCATAAGGAGGAAGGAGGAGTCATACCGCGGAACATGTCGCGGCACGGAGAGGAATGTAGCAGTGGAGGATGAACCAGCGCTGAAACCAGCCTGAACGCCTGTTCAGGTTGGGATGGCCGCAAAAAGAGCGAATTCCGGGTGAACGCGGGTCGCCGGGATCAGATTTGCAGGCGCTCCACCTTGCGCCCGTGCACGAGATGCTCCTCGATGATCTCGTCGATGTCCTCGCGATCGACATAGGTGTACCAGGTCTCGTCTGGATAGACCACCAGCACCGGACCCTCGTCGCAACGGTCCAGGCAGCCCGCCTGGTTGACCCGCACCCTGCCCCGGCCGTGCTCGCCAAGCTCCTTGAGGCGGTCCTTGGCATAGGCGCGCAATTCCTCGGAACCGAACTCGGCGCAGCACCGGCGCCCGTCATCACGCCGGTTCTGGCAGAAAAACACGTGCTGGCGGTAGTAGGATTCGGACATGTCCGGTGGAGGCTTGAGGAGCGTCCTGATTGTATCCGGAACACTCCCGATGTACAGGCCCGTCCGCCAGCCGGACAAGGCCGCCCAGTCTCCCGGCGTTATAATGGCCGGCATGCACAATGATCGACAATATTCCGGGCTCGACCGCCTGCTGATCGGCGCCGGCGATGCCCTTGCCGTGCTCTGCCAGCCCGCCGCCGCGGGCCGCCCGTTTCCTGCCTCCTCGCCCGACACCGATCTCGGCGAGGCGGAACGCCGCCGCTCGGCCGGCTACATGCGGGTCAATCACGTGGGCGAGGTCTGCGCCCAGGCGCTGTACCAGAGCCAGGCCCTGACTGCACGCAGCGAGGAGACCCGCCGCCACATGGCCGCCGCCGCGGACGAGGAAATCGACCACCTCGCCTGGTGCGAACAACGCCTCGAGGAACTCGGCTCGCGAAAGAGCCTGCTCAACCCGCTGTGGTATGCCGGCGCCTTTACCATCGGCGCCGCCGCGGGTCTCGCGGGAGACCGCTGGAACCTGGGTTTCGTCGAGGAGACCGAGAAACAGGTGGTCAATCACCTGGAGAACCATCTTGCCGTGCTGCCGGAAGCGGACGTTCGCAGCCGCGAGGTAGTGTCACAGATGCAGGCAGACGAGGCCGAGCACGCCGCCATGGCGCGCGAGGCCGGCGCGGCGCCGCTGCCCGCGCCTCTGCGGGGCCTGATGACGCTGGCATCGCGGGTCATGACCCGAACCGCGTACTGGGTCTGACTGCGGGCCCCGTCGCGGGAGCTATTTCCAGCGCGGCTCGAAGGCCGGTGGCCGGGGATGGCGCGATGTGATGTCGAACCGGGTGAGGTCCAGGTGGCTGCGGCTGTATTCGCTGCTCGCGTCACGCGGAGGCTGGTAGTCCCAGCTCTGGTAGCGCCCGACCCGGAGGGCCGCGTGCACCGCGCGGCGTCGCTGCTGGTCGTGAATCACCCGCGCGCGCACCTCTTCCGCGTTCCAGTGCGCCGCGGCAAGGGCGCGCATCCGCGATAACGTCTCCGACACTCCCGTTTCCCCGGCGACGTTGAACTCCTCCTCCGGGTCGCCCTCGAGGTCGAACAACAAATCGGGATCACCGGGACACTGGATGTACTTGTAGCGACCGTCACGGATCATCAGCATCGGCGCCATCGTGCCCTCCGCCAGGTATTCGCCGAACACCGGGGCGTAATCTGCGTCTTCCCCGCCATCCACCGACTGGAGCAGGTTGCGACCATCGAAGGGATCGATGGGTGGCGGAATCGCCACGCCCGTCGCTTCCCGCGCGAGCTCCAGAAGTGTCGGCAGCACATCCACCTGGGACACCGGCGCCGCCACCCGCCCCGGAGCAAATCGTTCCGGGCGATGAATCAGCAGTGGAATCCGTGCCGACCATTCGCGGAAGGTCATCTTGTACCAGAGGCCGTGCTCTCCCAGCATGTCGCCGTGGTCCGCGGTCACGACGATGGTGGTGTCCTCCGCCATACCGCATTCCACGAGCGCATCCTGGAGCTGCCCTACCCAGTCGTCGACATAGGTGACGTTGGCGAAGTAGGCTCTGCGCGCGGCGATGATCTCTTCCTCGCTGATGTCCACCGCGTCGAGGGCTATCACCTTTTCCAGGCGGCGGTCATGGGGATGGCGCGCCGCCCCGGGTGCCCGCGCGGCGCGCGGCAGCGGGATGTCCACCCCTTCGTACCGGTCCCAGTAGCGCTGGCGCGCGGCGTAGGGGTCATGGGGGTGAATGAAGCTTGCCACCAGGCACAGCGGACGTGGATCCTCGCTCCGTGCGTGATCGTATAGCGTCCGCAAGGCCGCGGCGCCCACCTCGTCGTCGTAGGCAAGCTGGTTGGTGATTGCCGCCGGTCCCGCCTGCTTGACGCTGGACATGTTGTGGTACCAGAGATCGATGCGCTCGTCGCCGATGGTCCAGTCGGGAACCCAGCCGAAATCCGCCGGGTAGACGTCGGTGGTGACCCGGTCTTCGAAGCCGTGCAACTGGTCCGGTCCGACGAAATGCATCTTCCCCGCGAGGCAGGTGCGATAGCCCATGAGCCTCAGGTAATGGGCGAAGGTCGGCATGGTGGCGGGCAGGTAGGCGGCATTGTCGTAACCACCACAGCGCGAAACGTGCTGGCCGGTCATGAAGGCATAGCGCGCCGGGGTGCAGAGCGGGCTGTTGCAGTATGCCGACTCGAACAGCACGCCCTCATCCGCGAGCCGGTCGATGCGCGGGCTGATCACGGTGGGGTTGCCATAGCAACCCAGCGCCCTGGCGGAGAGCTGGTCCGCCATGATGACCAGGATGTTACGGTTGCGAAGAGATTCCGTTTTGAATCGGGTCATGGATGGCGGCTCGTGTTGGGATGCCCGGATAGTAGGGCCGCGACGGCGGCTGGAAAATACCCGTCCGCGACGGAATTGCAATCAACGCGTCAGCAGGCGCAGGCCCCGGCGCATATTGCGATACCGGAGCGTCGTCGGATCCGCGATCACCGCGCCCGGCGCCGCCACCACCAGGATGGCGCCCGCCAGCTCGGTGAAATCGTTGCGAAAATGCACGGAGCTCTTGATCGCCAGGATGGATTCGTCGCCCGGCTCGATACCGTAGTGGCGGACCATCGACTGGTCCGCCACCTGCACTGCGTGCGATGCCAACAGCACGCGCGCACCGCCGGTTTCCAGCAATGCGCAGGGCCCGATCACCATGTGCGCGCCGTGATACATCGGCCCGGTGGCGGTGAAGTTGCCGTCCGGCAGCGCGAGTACCCGGCAACGACGCCGCCAGGGGGACTGTCCCGGTAGTCCGGAGCGACCGCCCAGCTCGGCGTCGAACTCACCGCCGATACCGGTTTCGCGGGCGCGTTTCACGCTGAGCGGATCCGCCAGCACGCCAAACACCGCCCCATGCGCCCCGGCTGCGACCAACGCCTGGAGAAGCCCGGTGCTGTCACCCGATCCGCCTCCGCCCGGATTGTCCTGGGTATCCGCCAGCACCACGGTGCCGCTTCCTGCGTCCCGCAGGCGCATGGCCTCGGCAACGCCTTCCGCCGCGGGCCAGATCTTTTCCTGGAAATCTTCCTCGCGCTCGTGGATGTAGCGGAGCAGCCCGTCCGCGGCCCGGTCCGCGTTTCCCTGGCTGCCCGCATAAGCCACCACGGAGGCGCCGACATCGTGGATGTCCGAGAGATGGAATCCGGCGGCGAACGAGGCGGAGATCACGTTTCCGGAATAGGCGGCCGGTACCTGGTGATAGATCTCCTTGCAGGGCGAGGTCAGCGTGCAGCCCCAGTTCAGCGCGATGAGGAATTCCACCTGGCGAAAGGCCTTGCTGGGCTTCTCCCCGGTCGCCAACATACGTTCCAGCTGCGCCGCCGCGCGCGCTCCGGTGATCCCCATGTCGACATGGGGGTAGGTGCGAAAGATCTCGAGCAGGTCCGAATGACGCACCATCGCGGGAGTGACGTTGGCATGGAGGTCCAGGCTCACCGTGATGGGCAGCGCCTCCCCGGTGACGGTACGAATACGGCGCAGCAGTTCGCCCTCCCCGTCCTCCAGGTGTTCCGCCACCATGGCGCCGTGGAGATCGAGATAGAGACCGTCCAGGGGCAGCGCGGCGGCAATCAGCTCTACGAGCCTGGTGGCGATACGCTCGAAGGCGTCACGGGTGACATGGGCCGACGGCGTGGCGGAGCACCAGAGCAGGGGAACGATCTCGTGGCCGTGATAGCGCAGGTGGTCCAGGGCGCCCGTGACCGGCAGGTGCACGCCGTCCACCGCCTCGAGCATCGCCTCGCCCTCGCGTAGCGGTGGCCATTCGTCCGCGCGCTCGAACGCGGCGTAGTCCGCCGGGATGGTGGCGAAGGTATTGGTCTCGTGCTGCCAGCCGCCGACCGCGATGCGCGCCATGATCAGGCTTTCGCGGTGACGAGCCGGCTATCCCCGGCGGAGGACCAGATCGCGGCGAACAGGATGGCAAGCGCCGCACCAGTGCCGACGGTCATGCCGATTGCGCGTAGCGGCGGAGTCTGCGATACCACCAGGATGCCAAACACCAGGATGGTGGTAAAGCCGCAGATCCAGAGCGACTTGAACGTCGTGTTCCATTCCTCCGCGTTGTCCGGCAGGCGGTTGAAGAAGAGCGCGTAGTCAAGGCCGAGACCCACCACGAGCATCAGCGATATCAGGTGAAAGATGCTGAGCGGGCTGCCCGCGAATACCAGCAGCGCGGCGCAAACTACCGCGGCGGAGAATGTTGGCACCATGATCCTGAACGGGCGCAGGGGACAGTGAAAGGCGCGCCAGAGGAGCAGGTAGATCACCAGCACGCAGCCCAGCATGATCCAGCGCACCCGGTTCACGCTGCGCGCCACGAGATCGGTGGCGGCGGACTTCAGGTGCATGTAGAGCACGCCGTCGTGATTCCCGGCGAAGCGTTGCATGGCCGCCTCGTCCTCGACACCGTGGAGCAGCACCACGCCGGCGCTTTCTCCGTCGATGTCGAAGATCAGTGGCTCCAGGCGGCGGCCGACATCGTTTTCCATCAATGCCGACACGCTGATCGGCTCCGCTGCCGAGAGTTCGGTGATTTCCCGATCGAACGGATCGAACGTACCGGGACGAAATCGGGAATCCGCCAATGCGCCAGCGATGTTGTTCCTGATACCCGCGAGATCAGAAAACGCATCCAGGTTACGACGCTGCTGCGCCATGCTGGGAAGAAACTGTGATGCCATGTCGAATCCCGTGATCTGTCCCTCCTGGCGCAGCGCCTCCAGTTCAGGTTCGATCGCCTCGCTGCGCTGGAGCACGGCTTCCTTGTTCGCCGCGGTGACGATCAGCAGGTTACCACCATACCAGTAGCCGAGATCGTCGCGCAGCATGCGCCCCTCCGCGCGGCGGCTTTCCTTGATCGGACTCAGCGAGTCGACGTTGAGGTGAAGAATGGGCCGGTCCGTGGACACCAGCGCCACGAGTCCAGCGAACATCAAAATGGGCACGAGCCAGCGCAGGCGCTGCGCCGAAACGCCGAGACGCACCAGCGCGGCATGCAGTCGCGTCAGCCCCTGGCGGCGTTCACCGCGCCCCTCGAGCAGCAGGGGCAACACCCAGCGGGAGAACAGGGCCGCCACCGCGAGACCGATGATGGTGAACTGGCCGAGCTGGATCAGCCCGCCAAAGCCGGACATCAGGAACGCGGCATAGGCGATCACCGTGGACAGCACGCCGAGACGCAGGGTGGGCCAGATCTTCGCGGCATAGTCCTTCTGCCCCGCGGCGCGGTTGGTCAACCCGGTCATCAGGTGTATCGGGTAGTCCACCGCCACCCCCGCCAGGGTGATGCCAAAAGCGAGGGTGATGCCGTGAATCTGGCCGTGCAGCATCAGGATGCAGGCGGTGGCCGCAGCCACCCCCATGAACAGTGGCGTGAACACCAGCAGCACACGGGGCACCGACCGGTAGACCAGCAGCAGGAAAAGGCTCACGCAGATCACCGCGAGCCACGTCAGCACGCGCACGTCATTGCGGATGTCCTCGCCGGATTCCACCGCGAACGCGGCCGGGCCGGTGAGAATCATGCGCAATCCGGGGCGGCGAATGTCTTCGTAAGTCTCTCGTATCGCCGCGACCGCCTCTTCCTGGCTTTCCAGGCGGCCATCCTGGGCGCGCATTTCCGCCAGCAGCAGGGCGCGCTGGTGGTCGCGGGAAAACCATACCCCGTGTATCTGCTCCGGCCGGCTGTGACTGCTCAGTTTCCCCTGCCACTCTTCCAGCAGGGCAAGCACCTCGCCGGTCGGGTCGCTGCGCAGAAACTGTTTTTCCAGCGAGGCCGCGGGCCCGGACAGTCCGGCCACCCGTTCCGCCAGGGCGCGACGCAGCCCCGCCTCGCTGAACTGGCTGGAAAGATCCCTGTGACTCAGGAGATAGCGGTTACGCACCACGAAGTCGAGCGCTTCCTCTCCGAGGTTGTCGGCGCGGTTGACCACCTTGCTGAAAAGCGGCGATGCGAGTAGGGCCCGCGCGAGATCATTGCTGGCGGAGGCGAGTTGTTCCGGCGGCAGTCCGGTCAGCGCGACGAACAGGAGGCGGGTGGACGCGCCGTTGTCGAGCTGATGATGCAACAACAGCTCCTCCCGGTTGGTAGGCTCCGGAAGGAACAGCTTGAGATCGGTGGAAATCCTGAAGTTGAGCCCGACGACGACGAACGAGGCCGCGAGCAGGAGGAGAACGAGCGCGGCCCGTATCCGCGCCACTACCTTATGGTTTGATAGGAAAGGCTCAACCGCGACTCGTCGCCGTCAGCGTTGGTGGTATCGATACTGGAAATGCGCGCTTCCATGCCGCTGATACGGATCGTTTCGATCACGCCGCGCATGACATCGTCGCGCGGCACCAGCGTCACGGACCAGCTGTCACGGTCACCCGTCAATTCCACCATGTAACTTTCGCGCAGATAGCCGTAGTTGCCGGAAAGCGTGGCGCGAATGCCTTCCACCGCCGTCTGCAACGCTTGGGAGGCATCGATGTTGTAGTGACGAGTCACCGACTCCCCGCGGTCACCGACCTTTTCGATGGAGATACTGTCGCCCTGGATGGTGGTGACCTGCACGAACGGAGATTCCACGGTCTTCTCGATGAAATCGGGCGCGCGGTATCGCAGGCGGCCGGTGAGGCGTGTCTCGCCCAGCAGGAAACCGGATGTGCGATGTTCCACGAATGTCAGTTCGGCTTCCTGCACCATGGCAAGGTCGTGCATCAGGGTTTCCGTGTCCCACGCCGCCTGGGGCGACGCTACCGCCGGCCAGGACATGAGAAACACCAGGGCCGGTAACCACCTCCGAATAAAAGACTTCATTGTATTGTCAGAATAATATTATGCGCTGATACATCTTCGGCCGGCGCTGCCACGCCGAACAACCTGGCGGTGAGCCCCCGCTGCACCGCGATCCTCTTTCGGCCTCTCCCTGCCGGCATCAAATACCGCGAATCGGTCGCCCCTTTTCCGCCGACACGCCTCTGCCAGAACGTCTCTGCCACGGCGCCGAATCGCAGCCGTAACCGCGGCGAATCCGCGGTCACCGGCGGAGATTATAGTGGAATTACGCCACGGGACGGAAATGCGCCACGGGATGCTGGTAGATCAATGGTTGGCGGGAGGGAAGCCGGCCGCCAGCCACCCTACTGGATATTGTCGAGGCGGGACGGCAGGGAATCGTCGTCCGCCACGGTGGTGATTACCAGGTCGTGTTCAAAGTAGACGATGAAGGTCGGATAAACCCAGCTGCTGATGGGCGGATCACCGACAGCCGGGCTGCTACCCGCCGGTTCTCCATGTGCCTGGCGGACGCTGGCGCGAGAGGCGCCCCGCACGGGCAGACCGCGTTCGCGCTCAACACTGACGAACGCCGTTTCCTGGGCGGCGGCCTGTCCGGACAAGCCTGTTGTTCCTGCCCCCATGTACACCACAAGACCCAGTACTGAAGCCGCAAGGCCTGGGACTTTTCTCGTTATCTTCATCATACCTTTCCCCGGGAGGTGATTGGAACCGGCCTCCAAACACACCTGGCCCAGGCGGATTGAAGCGGTTGCGGACATTCTAGCAACCTTCATTCGTCACCGCCACGACAAAGGCGGGCGCGAAGGGCGAGCAGAATTGCGAGCAATACCAGTGCACCACCCTGATGCGCCACGCCGAGCATCACCGGTACGCCGCTCACCAGGGTGGCGATTCCGAGCGCAACCTGGAGCATTACCATGGCAAGCGCCATCGCGCCCAGCAGTTTCGCCGCAGAATGCGGCACCCGGCGTATCACGCCGATCGCGAACGCGACCACCGCCAGCATCACGGCGATGGCAAGCCAGCGATGAACGAACTGAACACCCACGGGATTTTCCGTCAGGTTGCGCCACAGCGGTGTTAACGCCCAGGCCGACTCCGGCATCCAGTCCTCTCCCATCCACGGCCAGGTGTTGTATATGTATCCCGCGCGCGTTCCCGCCATGAAGCCGCCGGTGGCGATCATGACGAACACCAGCGCCAGTACAGCATCGGCGCGACGCCGCCAGCGATCCAGCAGGATCCGGAACAGCGGCGCCGGCGCAGCGGGCGACGAGAGGCGGAATGCCAGCGCCAGCAGCCAGGCGTAGATGAACACCGCCAGCATCAGGTGGGCCGTCAGTCGGTACTGGCTGACGTGGGGATTGTCTACCAGCCCGCTTTTCACCATGTACCAGCCCAGCAGGCCCTGGGCCCCGCCCAGGAGCAGGGCGAACCATAGTCGCGGCTTCAACCAGCCGGGAAGGACACCGCGCACCAGCCAGTAGAAGAATGGCAGCGCGAATACCAGCCCGACGAGACGGCCAAGCAGGCGGTGAAAGTACTCCATGTAGAAGATGAACTGGAATTCGTCCAGGCTCATCCCCTTGTTCACCAGCCGGTACTCCGGATACTCCCGGTAGCGCGCGAAGACCTGCTCCCATGCCGCTTCGTTGAGTGGCGGCAGCGCGCCCACGAGGGGTTGCCAGTCCACCATGGACAGCCCCGACCCGGTGAGCCGTACCGCGCCGCCGAGGACCACCATGGCGAATACCATCGCTGCGCAGAGAAACAGCCAGGTGGCGACACGCCGGCGGAAGGTCGAGTCCATGTTCATTTCGTCGTGCTCCCGAAACGGCTGTCAGTCATTCCAGCGCCGAAAAACCAGGGAGCAGTTGGTGCCGCCGAAGCCGAAGCTGTTGCTCATCGCGAAATCCAGCGCCACACCGTCCATGCGTTCTCGCGGAATGGGAAAGCCCTCGGCGACGGGATCCAGGTTGGTGATATTCGCCGATCCCGCGATGAATCCATGCTCCATCATCAGCAGTGTATAGATGGACTCGTTGACGCCAGCAGCGCCCAGGGCGTGTCCACTGAGCGATTTGGTGGAGGCGATGAAAGGCAGGTCATCTCCAAACACTTCTTTCACCGCCTCCAGCTCACGCCCATCCCCGACCGGGGTGCTGGTTCCGTGAGCGTTGATGTATTGCACCGGCCCGGACAGTCCCTGGATTGCCTGGCGCATGCAGCGCACCGCGCCCTCGCCCGAGGGCTGCACCATGTCGAAGCCGTCCGAAGTCGCGCCATAACCGACCAGCTCGGCCAGGATTCGGGCGCCCCTTGCGCGCGCATGGTCCAGGTCTTCCAGCACAACCACGCCGGCGCCGCCGGAAATGACGAAGCCGTCGCGACCTTCGTCATAGGGCCTCGACGCGGTGTCGGGGGAATCGTTGAAATTCGAGGACATCGCGCCCATGCCGTCGAACAGCACGGATAGAGACCAGTGCAGTTCCTCGCCTCCACCCGCGAAGACGATGTCCTGCTTGCCGAACTGGATCAACTCGCTGCCGTGACCGATGCAATGGGCGCTGGTGGAACAAGCGGAGGAAATCGAGTAGGAGATACCCCGGATTCCAAACGCAGTGCCCAGGCAGGCCGGGATGGTGCTCGCCATGGTGCGCGTCACCATGTAGGGCCCGACCCGTTTCACCCCGCGTTCGCGCAGGGTATCCGCGGCCTGGACGATATTCGATGGTGATGCACCGCCCGTGCCGAGAATGAGACCCGTTCGCTCGCTGCGCACTTCCGACTCGCTCAACCCCGCGTGGCTGACCGCTTCCTGCATGGCAATGTGGCTGTATGCCGCGGCATCCCCCATGAAACGGTAGACCTTGCGGTCGATCAACGCCGCCGCGTCGACAGTGATCGCCCCATGCACCTGGCTGCGCATGCCGAGTTCCGCGTATTCCGGCGCGGCAACGATCCCGGACCGACCAGCACGCAAGCTCGCGAGCACTTCCTCCCGGTTGTTTCCCAGGCTCGAAACGATTCCGTAGCCCGTGATGACGACTCGTTTCATGGCGACCTCGTGAATCCTTCGGCGACCGGGGAAGCGGGCCGCGGGCGAGGCAGGGTACTGTTCCTCCCCGGGACCGGAGCCAGCCGTCAGAACGTCTGCGTATTCCTGAACAGGCCCACGCGCAAATCCTTGCAGGCGTAGACCTCCTGATCGTCGACGGATACCACCCCATCGGCGATGCCCATTACCAGCCGGCGCATGATCACGCGTTTGAAATCCACCCGGTAAGTCACCTTGCGTGAATCCGGCGTAATCTGGCCGGTAAACTTGATTTCTCCCGCGCCCAGCGCGCGGCCATGGCCCTCTCCGCCACGCCAGCCGAGGGAAAAGCCAACCAGTTGCCAGAGTGCGTCGAGACCGAGACAACCGGGCATGACCGGGTCACCATGGAAATGGCAGTCAAAGAACCACAGATCGGGGGAGATATCGAGCTCCGCGACCACCACCCCCTTCCCATGGGCGCCGCCCTCGGCGCTAATCTCCGTGATGCGATCGAACATCAGCATGTTTGGAAGTGGTAGCTGGGCATTGCCGGGGCCGAACATTCGGCCGTACCCACACTCGATCAGCTCCTGCCGGTCGTACCGGTTTTTCTGTTCTATCAATGGATCACCGGGAATCGTTACAAAGAATGTGATTCTAGCGCAGTACTGTCACCCGGCGTAGGGTTCACACTCTCTACTTTGCACCTTCACTGATGGATATTCGCGCTCATTTCCGGCGCATAAACACGGCAGAAAAACGATGAACATGAGAAACGCTGACCACTGAAACTGACCTGGTACATTCGCGCGTCACTGGCAGATGCTGAATGATTCAAAATTTGTTTTTTATAAACGCGATCAAGGCCGCCACTGTGGTGATTTAAATTGTTGATAAATCTTGTTGACATTGTTACTGAGATACTCTACGGTCGCGACTGTTGGCATGCAAGGGCTGACCGGATCCGGAAGGTTTGAGGTGTCTGTCGGCAAACCGGATTTCAATCCAATACGGAGCGCACCTCGCACTCCTGGTTCGGGCGACCAGTGTTGAATTTTATCCCTGATGACTGAGAGGCAAACACCTATGGCAAAAAAGAAGAAGGCAACTTCATCGAAGAAGAAAGCTACCGCGAAACGCGCAGCTTCCAAAGCAACCCGTAAAAAGGCAACCAAGAAGAAAGTCAGCAAGAAGAAAGTTGCCAAAGTAACCCGCAAGAAGTCCACCAAGAAGAAAGCATCCAAGAAGAAGGCCGGCAAGAAGAAGGCCAGCAAGAAGAAAGCATCGAAGAAGAAGGCCAGCAAGAAGAAAGCTGGTAAGAAAAAAGCGAGCAAGAAGAAAGCATCAAAGAAGAAGGCCAGCAAGAAAAAGGCTGGCAAAAAGAAAGCCGGCAAGAAAAAGGCCAGCAAGAAAAAGGCTGGCAAGAAAAAGGCTGGCAAAAAGAAAGCCGGCAAGAAAAAGGCCAGCAAGAAAAAAACGAGCAAGAAAAAGGCTACCCGTAAAAAGACCACCAGAAAGGTAACCAAAAAAAAAATAGCCTGAGCAAAATGGCTGGAATGAAAATTCGCCTGCCATTCAAGAGAGACTGAGACCAGCCTCGAGGTCTGACAGCACGAAGCCCCGCCGCGGCGGGGCTTTTTCATGTCTGCGCCAGGTGGAATTGAGTCTTTTTTTCTTCTTAAAACAACAAGTTATCCTGGATATCCTCCCCTGGGGCGGTTACATGAAATCAACCACACCGTGTCGTCGGGAGCGCCAGGATCCGCGCGGAATCAACCGCCGATATAGGACATCTCCACCTTGACGCTACCCCCCTTCTGACGCGGCCGGCCCAGGCCCTGGAGACGCTCCTCCGAGTAGCGATCATCACGCGCCCGCCAGAGGGAATCGATGCGCTGGGCGATCTGCGCGTCACTGGCGCCGGATCGAAGCAGGTCCCTGAAGTCATGGCCCGCGGTAGCAAACAGGCAGGTGTACAGCTCACCGATGGCAGACAGCCGCGCGCGCGAACAGTCGCGACAGAACGGCTGGCTGATGGATGAAATAACGCCGACTTCCCCGCCGCCATCGCGGAAACGCCAGCGCCGCGCCACCTCTCCATGATAGTTGGCTTCCACTGGCTCGACGGGATAACGGGCATCGATCAGGCGAATGATTTCGTTCGCAGTAAACACCTGGTCCAGGCTCCACTGGTTGTGGTTACCCACGTCCATGAACTCGATAAACCGCAGTATCGCCCCGCTGTGGCGAAAGCGCTCAACCATGGGAATGATTTCGCCCTCGTTGATGCCCTTCTGCACCACCATGTTGATCTTCACTGAAGAGAAACCTTCACCGAGCGCATTGTCGATGCCATCCAGGACAGCGTCGAGGGGTGTATCGACCTCGTTGATCCTGGCATGCACCGCGGGATCCAGGGCATCGAGGCTGATGTTCAGCCTGCCAAGGCCTGCGTCGAGCAATGCCTGCGTGCGCTCCCGCGTCAACAGGGACGCATTGGTGGTCATGGCGATATCATCGATGCCATCCACCCCGGCGAGCATTTCGATCAGCGATGTGATTTCACGCCGCAGCAGCGGCTCGCCACCGGTCAGGCGCAATTTGCGCACGCCGAATCCGGCAAACAATCGCACCAGGCGGGTGATTTCCTCGAAGCTCAGCAACTGGTCCTGGCGGAGGAACTGGTATCCCTTGCCGAAGATTTCCCGCGGCATGCAGTAACCGCAACGGAAATTGCACCGGTCGGTGACCGAGATACGCAGGTCCCGGAGCGGCCTGTCCAGGGTATCCGTGGGGTTTTGAATTGTACTGCCTGTCATGGGATCAGAAAAAAATGGCCGGATATGTCAGGTTGTGCCGTGAATCCGGTTCCGGTTCAGCCACCCTGGATCGCGGGCCATACAGCCAGGGTATCGCCATCGGAAAGCGCATCGTCACGCGCCGCGGGCGGCAGGAACTCTCCATTGCGCATGATCACGCGGATCCGTTCCCCGGGGATGCGAAACCGCTCTATCGCCTGGTTGCAACTGAGCGATTCCGCGGCGGACAGCTCCACCGTATTGCCCTCGGTTTCCGGTGGCAGGAACTCCATCAGGCTGGAAAACAGTTTGACCTTAATCTTCATGAAAACCAATCTCAATCACCCTGCGTATTGCTTCAACCACCGCCCTTTTGCAGGTATTTGCGGAACCGTGCCAAGAAGACATTGTACTCCTCGCCGTTGAATCCGAAAAACTCGAGGGATACTGGGAGCTGCGGTATTCGCATCGATGCAATGGCCCGAAATCCATCCGGTCCGGTATGTAACCTGACTATGCGGTTTTCATGCACCATTTCAACCGGATTCGCCGCCGGGTCAATCACCTGAAAAGGCTCTATCGCCCGCGGCAATGCGCGGATCAGCTCGTGCCGGGCGAACCCCATTTGCGCGCGCCAGATGAAATCCGGGCTGTCGGCATTCATCCCCCCGCGACCGGCGGCCAGACCGCGAGCGCATCCCCTTCCGAGAGCGCCCGGTCACGCTCCGTTGGCTGGATGAAGTGGCCGTTCAGGAGCACCAGGTGGACCTGTTCGCGCGGCACGCGGTGGCGATCTATGAGCTGGTCGAGGGTCGTTCCTTCCTCCACCTCGAGCGTCACCGCGTTTTTCTCCGCGCCCGGCGGGAGATAGACCATCAGGGTCGCGAATAGCTTGAGCTGGACTTTCATCAGGCTGTGCGTCCCTGGAACACCGGGACAGGAATGGAGGGCGCCGGTCAGGCGCCCTGGGTAACCGCGAGGTAGGCCTCCATGACCTGCAGGGGATTGCTGACCAGGCGGTCCTTCCACTCACCCAGGTGGAACCGGCCCTGGATCAGGCCGCGCAGGACGCCGATATGCTGTGTCATCCCGAGGGTATTGGCGCCCACCAGCTGATCACCGTCGAACTGGAGCCGGATGTAACGATAGTTCTCCTCGTCCAGCAACTCGGTGGACTCACCGCCGTCGACGCCCTGCCACAGCCCATAGGACGCAGAAATGAGTCCCATGGTGTCGAGCACGTTCATGTTGACGCTGCCCTGGTGTTCCACGGAGCGGGGCGTCACCATGTTGTTGGCGGCGATGCGCGCATGGTCCACCGCGGTGGGCTGGATCGCCTGGATGCCGAATTCGCCGGTGGAAAAATCCTTGCTCCAGGCAACATCGCCCGCTGCGTATATGTCCGGAACAGAGGACTGCATGTACTGGTTTACCTCGATTCCCCCATCCATCAACGTGACTCCGCTCCCCTCGAGAAATTCAGCATTGGGTTTTACCCCGGCGGCGGAGATCACGAGGTTCGCCGTCACCGACTGACCATCACTGGTGATCACCTTGACTGCGTCACCGTCCGGCTCGATCGCCTTCACGGTGGTGCTGGTGAGCACGTTCACGCCCTTGGCCTCGCACCATTTCTCCAGCAGCGAGCCGCACCTGTCGTCGAGCATGCGCGGCACCATGCGGTCACCCATCTCGATCACCGTGAGATTCGCCCCGGCGGAGACCAGCGCCTCGAGGATGATGCAGCCGATAAAACCGGCGCCGATCAGCACCACCGGCGCGCCCGGGGTGATGCCCGCCGCGATCCGGCGCGCATCCTCCAGGGTCCAGCAGGTCGTCACCTTCTCGTTGTCGATGCCATCTACCGGCGGCAGGATCGGGCGCGAGCCGGTGGCGACCAGAACCTTGTCCCAGGTGAGCGTCTCGCCGTTGCTGGTGGTGACGGACTTCGACGCGGGATCCAGCGACTCCGCGCGGCCTACGACCACGTCGATGTTCTTCGACGCGAAGTAGCCGTCATCCTTGCGCAGGTAGGTGCCCTGCTCGTCGATATTGTCGATGAGCAGGTAGGGAATCGCCATGCGCGAGTACGGCGGCTCCGGCTCGTCACCGAGGATGGTGATCGAGCCGGCCGGGTCGAGCTTGCGCAGGGTCTCCGCCGCAACGACGCCGGCGGGACCCGCGCCAATGACCAGGTACTTCATCCGGGCAGGGAGAACTTCTGCCGCACCTCGTCGGTGAGCTGGCCGTCAGTGGTCCAGCCGCGGAGCTGGTAGTACTCCGGCAACATCTCGTGCAGGTTGCACACCTGGCCCTCGGTGGGCGCAGCCTTGGACGCCTCCTTGAGCAGGCGCTCCGGAAGATTGTCGTCGGCGCCGGTGAGACCGGCCTTCATGTTGTAGTCGCGCTCCAGGTTCCAGATCCGCTCCCCGGCTTCCAGCAGCCGGTCCACGGTCCAGTCGCCCTCGCAGGCGGCATCGAGCTGCGGCGCCATGTTGTCCAGCGTCCAGGCGAAGGTCGTGAACACGCAAAGTCCCATGGAATCCACCGCGGCGGTGGCGTCCTGGAAGGCCTTCACCAGGCCGGCCTTGCCCTCGGTCACCGCGGGATCGGTTTTCTCCGGGATGCCGAGCACCTCGGAAGCCACGGTATAGCTGCGCAGGTGACAGGCGCCGCGGTTGGAGGTGGCGTAGGTGAGGCCCATGCCCTGGATACCGCGCGGATCGTAGGCCGGGAATTCCTGGCCTTTCACCGTCATCGACAACTCGGGATGGCCGTACTTCTCGCACAGCTTCTTCGAGCCAAGACCGAGGTCCTTGCCGAAGCCATCGCCGGTGCCGACTTTTTCGGCGCACCAGGTCAGCGCTTCCGCGGAGCCGAAGTTGAGCGCCATACCGCCGGTATGCTCGGTGGTGATGACGCCCTTCTCGAACAGTTCCATGGCCGCGGCCACGGTGGCGCCGAAGGAGATCGGGTCCATGCCGTCCTCGTTGCAGACGAAGTTGGCGAAAGTCACCGCGTCGAGATCGTCCACCCCGGTATCCGCGCCCATGGCCCAGGCCGCCTCGTATTCGAGGCCGCCGGAGTTATGCTGGTACTGCGGCTTGTCCTGGATGCTGAAATGGGTGGGATCGATTGTGGATATCCGCCCACAGGCGATGGTGCAGCCGAAGCAGGCTGCGTTGGTGGTGAGATTCGGCTTGCCGTCGCTCTTGCGCGGCTCCAGCATGGCCTCGCCGGAGATGCTGTGCGCGCCCTCGAACTGCGTCTTTTGCATGTTGTTGGTGGGCAGCGCGCCGATCTCGTTGATGACGTTCATCAGCACCTGGGTGCCTAGCGCCGGCAGGCCCTGGCCGGTAACCGCATTTTCCGCGAGTACAACCTTCTGCTCCGCCACGGTCTCCATGAAGCGCTTTGGATCCTTGATGTTTGCCACCCCCAGGCTGCCGCGTACGGCTACCGCCTTGAGGTTCTTGGAGGCCATCACGGTGCCCACGCCGGAACGGCCGGCGGCGCGGTGCAGGTCGTTGATGATCGCCGCGTAGAGGCAGCCGGATTCGGCCGAGCGCCCAACCGCGGCGACACGGGTCTGGGGATCGCCGGTGATCTTGTGGATGGCTGCGTCGGCCTCCCACACCGACTTGCCCCAGATGCCGTCCGCGGAACGCAGCTCCGCGCGGTCATCCTCGATATTAAGCCAGACCGGGTTCGGTGACCTGCCCTCGAAGATGATCATGTCCCAACCCGCGGCTTTCAGCTCCGCGCCGAAGAAGCCGCCCGAGTTGGAACAGGCCACCGCGCCGGTGAGGGGGCTCTTGGTAATCACGGAATAGCGGCCGCCGGTTGATGCGGCGGTACCGGTCAGGGGACCGGTGGCCATGATCATCTTGTTGTCGGGACCCAGCGCATCGCAGCCGGGATCCGTTTCCGCCACCAGGTAACGGGTGGCGAGGCCACGCTGGCCGATGTAGTCGGCGGCCCACTCCATGTTGAGGGGTTCGCTGCTGATGGTGCCGTCAGTCAGGTTGACGCGCAGTACCTTCTTTGCCCATGCCATGGTGCGTTCCTCCCTTAACCAGCGGCGTGCTGTGCGTTATCGGTCTTGCCGGCCCAGGCGCGCATCTTTTCGAGCCCGGTGGCGTCGGAATCCACGTAGGTGATCGCCTGGGTCGGACAGGCCTTGGCGCATTCGGGATCACCGCCACAAAGGTCGCACTTGATGACCTTGCCGCTGACACGGTTGTAGTTGATAGTGCCGAAGGGACAGGCGATGGTACAGACCTTGCAACCTACGCAGGTTTTCTCGTTCACTTCCAGGGCGCCGGTCTGGAAATTCATCTTGATGGCGTCCACCGGACAGGCATGCATGCACCAGGCCTCGTCGCACTGGGTGCAGGTATAGGGAACGAAGCGGCCTTCCTCGTGGAAAGTGAATACCTTGATGCGAGACCTCGCGGGATTGAAGATACCCTCGTTCTCCAGCGAACAGGCCATTTCGCATTGCAGGCAGCCGGTACACTTGTCCGGGTCGATGGAAAGGGAACGTAGCATTTTATTCTCCTGGGAAAGCGTTTTTGAACACCGAACGACTGTGACAACATCGTGTCATCCGGATTGTGGTCTTTCTACCGGAAAAACATATCACTTCCACATGGGTCCCTCAAGCGCTTTGTGTCCCCGTAATCGCGTACGGGATAACCTCCCCGAAGAATCGAAAATCATTCGCATATACTAATGATTCCGGAATCCGGTAATTCGACAACGGACCTTATAATCGAACACAGCGGATCGACGTTTTCCAGTACAAACTTACGATAACCCGGAGGCAGCCAGAGTCCATGAGCATCAACCAGCAGATCAGCGTCAACGTGATTCCCCGCTACCTGTCTGACCAGTCCAATCCGGAGGCAAAGCGATACGTGTTCGCCTATACCGTGCAGATGGAAAACACCGGTGACATACCGGCGAGACTGCTGAGCCGCCACTGGATCATTACCGATGCGGATGGAGAGACACGCGAGGTGCGCGGACCCGGGGTCGTCGGTGAACACCCCCACCTGCAGCCCGGCGAGTGTTACGAATACACGAGTGGCGCGATCCTACCCACGCCCGTGGGCAGCATGATGGGGAGCTACCAGATGCAGGGCGACGACGGCAGCCTGTTCGATGCCAGCATTCCGGTCTTCACGCTTTCGGCGGAGGTCGTTTTCCACTGATTACGACCATGTGGGATTACTCCCGCAGAACGTGACTCCATGCGCGATAGGCGCGCTGGTGAATCATGGGCTGATGCACGCGGATGATGTCAGCGCCCTGGGCCGCGAGCGCGAGGGAGATGCCCAGGGTTTCCACGTCCCGCTGCGCCGCGGGGCGGTCGGTGAACGCCGCCATGAATGACTTGCGCGAATGGCCGATGAGCAGACGCTGGCCCGCGCTGCGTAAATCGTGCACCGAGGACATCAGCTCCGCCGCCTGGATCGATGTCTTGCCGAAGCCGATACCCGGGTCGACGATCATGCGAGACAGGTCGATACCGGCGGCATCCCAGGCAACCACCTTCGAATCGATCCAGCGACGCATCTGAGCGGTTGCCGGTTCATCCGCCGGCAGCAACAGCGAAGGATCCACCGGCACGCTCATCGCGTGCATGGCGACGACATCGCAATGGCTGTCCCGGGCGAGCGCAAGCATGTCCGGGTCATCGAGGCCGGTGACGTCGTTGATGATATCGATGCCATTTTCTAGAGCACGCGCAATCACGGCGGGGTTCCGGCTGTCGACGGACAACAGCGGACGCACCCTGCGGCCCTGGATTCGCTCGCGCACCATCGCCAGTACCGGCTCCAGGCGGCGCCACTCCTCGTCTTCGGGGATGGTGTCGGCATTGGGCCGGGTGGACTCCGCGCCGACATCGATGACCTGGATGTTTTCCCGGAACATGCGGTCCAGCCAATCCGAGAGCTTGTCCAGGTCCGTCCAGGAATCGCCGTCTGAAAACGAATCCGGGGTTGCGTTGAGTATCCCCATCCAGAGCGGGATATTGCGCCGGCCCAGGCTCAGTTCAAACACGGTCCGGTCGAGTCCGGGGATCCTCGCCCCGGGTGCGATGTGCAGGAGCGGGGTGATGACGAAGTCCCGCTCGGCGATGCCGGGATGGGGAATCTCCAGTTCCGGCTCGCGGATGATCTCGTCATGCCAAAGCAGGATGTCGATATCGATCGGTCGCGGCGACCAGCGTGGCCCGGGCTCCCGGCCGAGTTCGCGCTCGATGGCCTTGACAGTATCGAGCAGCGTGCGCGGCGCCAGCCGGGTATCACCGGCGACCACGATGTTCAGGTAGGGGCGATCCCAGGAGGCCTCGGCCTCCGCGGGCAGCATCGCCGGCGACTCCACCAGCGGCGATACCCGGTGCACGCGGAAGCCGTCCCGTTCCAGTGCGGCGATGGCAAGCTCCAGTTGATCGACCCGGTCGCCCTGGTTGGCGCCGAGCCCAAGGAACACCGTCATTTGCAGCGCGTCATCGCAGCGGCGTCTTGCCGAGATCCGCGACCAGGTCGTCGACGAATGCCGCGCAGCGCGCTAGCTGGGACAGCTCGACGAACTCGTCGGGCTTGTGCGCCTGCTCGATGCTGCCGGGTCCGCAGATCACGGTGGGGATGTCGGCCGCCTGGAAGTGACCTCCTTCCGTGCCGTAACTCACCTTGCCCGGCAGGCGGTGATCGTCCAGCAAACGCGCCACCAGGCCGATCACGGGCTCTTCCGGGGATGTATTCATGGCGGGAAACTCGGCCACGCTCTGCCACTCGAATCCGGCGTGCTCGTCCAGTTCACGCATCTCGCGCTCCAGCTCCCGGGTGTAGTCCTCCACCTCCTCAAACAACGGCAACGAGGGCTGGTCCGGGAGGTTTCGGATCTCGAATTCGAACTGGCAAAGTTCCGGAATGATGTTGTTGGCGGTGCCGCCGTGAATCACGCCGCAGTGGAGCGTGGTATGGGGCGGTTCGAACTGGTCGTCGAAGGGCCCCTCGCGCCGGATGCGCTCGCCGATGGCGTCGATGCGGGCGATGGTCTTCGCCGCCGCGGTCACCGCGTTCACGCCCTGGTGCACGAGGGAGGAGTGCGCCGCCTTGCCATGCACCCTGCATCGCTTGTACAGCATCCCCTTGTGCGCGCGGATCACGCCCATGGAGGTCGGTTCGCCAATGATGCAGGCGCGCGGCAGCCGTGGTCGCTTCTGCAATGCCTCGATCAGGCCCTTGACGCCGACGCAGCCAACCTCCTCGTCGTAGGAAAACGCGAAATGCACCGGCACCGGGAGTCCCGCGGCCAGGATGCTTTCCGCGCGGCTGAGGCAGACCGCGAGGAAGCCCTTCATGTCGCAACTGCCGCGTCCATAGAAGCGCCCGTCACGCTGTTCCGGCCGGAACGGATCGGATTGCCATTCCTGGCCGTCCACGGGCACCACGTCGGTATGCCCCGAGAGCACGATACCGGGCTGGCTGTCCTCGCCGAGGGTGGCGAACAGGTTGGCCTTGGTCCGTTCGGCATTCCAGCTCAGTTCACAGGGGACGTCCAGTCGCTCGAGGTAGGCGCGCAGATAGTCGATCAGTTCGAGATTGCTGCGCCGGCTCGTGGTGTCGAACCGGATCAGGTTGTCGAGAATATCAAGGTAGTCGGCGCTGCTCATGGTGATGAGTGTCGCATACCTGTATCCTTGCCCACCAGCCAGACCACCCCCATTGCCCATGCCCCTCACGATCTCGCAACTGCACGTTTATCCCGTCAAGTCGCTGCGCGGAATTTCCCTCGCCGAGTCGGACCTGCAACTGGCCGGCCTTGCCCATGACCGCCAGTGGATGCTGGTGGATTCAAAAGGCGCGATGATGACCCAACGCAGTCATCCACAGATGGCTCTGGTGGACACGTCACTCGACGACGGCGTGCTGGTGCTCGACACCTTCGGCATGGACACCCATCGCGTTCCCGTTACCGACGCGGCGATGGCGCGGCGCTCGTCGAGTGTATGGGGCAGCGCGGTGTCCGGCATCGATGTCGGCGACGAGACCGCCGACTGGCTCGGCCAGGCCATCGGCGAGGAATGCCGCCTGATCGCGTTTCCCGCGAGCGACACCCGCCCCTGCGATCCCGAATACTCGAATCCGGGTGACCACACCCGCTACGCCGACGGCTTCCCCCTGCTGGTCGTCACCCAGGCCTCGCTGGACTATCTCAACGAACGTCTCGCCACCCCCGTGAGCATCAACCGCTTCCGCCCCAACATCGTGATCGACGGCGCGAACGCGCACGACGAGGATGACTGGCGCACACTGCGCATCGGCGACATCTCCATGCGCCTGGTGAAAGCCTGCGCGCGCTGCTCGGTACCAACGGTGGACCCGGAATCCGGTGTCCTCGCCGGCCCCGAACCGATCCATACCCTGTCGAGCTACCGGCGGAGAGATGGCGAAGTGTTCTTCGGCATCAACGCGTCGCCGGATGGTGAAGGCCGGCTTGCAGTTGGCGATACGGTATCGATCCTGGATTGATCGATCGGCCCGGCGGTCCGGGAGGATGATAGCCATTCTTGGTAAACTCCCGGCCTCTTCGCATTGACCCCGCCATGAGTATCGACATCCACCTCGACGAGTACCTGATTCCGGAGGAGCCGTACTACGCGCCCCAGGAGGACGAAATACCGCTGTTCGAGGCCGCCTATGCCAACAACATCCCGGTGCTGCTGAAGGGACCCACCGGCTGCGGCAAGACCCGGTTCATGGAGCACATGGCGTGGCGGCTCAAGCGGCCGCTGGTGACGGTTTCCTGCCACGATGACCTCACGGCGTCCGACCTGGTCGGTCGCTATCTCATCGTCGGCGGCGAGACCCGCTGGGCCGACGGCCCGCTGGCGCGGGCGGTGCGTGGCGGCGGCATCTGCTATCTCGACGAGATCGTCGAGGCGCGCAAGGACACCACGGTGGTGATCCATCCGCTGGCGGACGACCGCCGGGTGCTGCCGATCGAAAAAACCGGCGAGCTGCTGCAGGCGCCGGAGGAGTTCTGCCTCGCGATCTCCTATAACCCGGGCTACCAGAGCGTGCTCAAGGACCTCAAGCAGAGCACCCGCCAGCGCTTCGTTTCCATCGAGTTCGATTATCCCGATGCCGAGCTGGAATCCGAGATCGTCGCGAAGGAATCCGGCCTCGACGACAAGATGGCCGCGCGGCTGGTGAAGTTCGCCGGCATGACGCGCAATCTCAAGGGCAGCGGACTCGAGGAGGGCGCCAGCACGCGGCTGCTGGTGCATGCCGCCAAGCTCATGCATTCCGGCATCTCTCCACGGGTCGCCTGCCGCGGCGCGATCTCGGAGACCCTCACAGACGATCCCGAGATGCTGAAGGCGGTGAACGAACTCAGCGCCTCGCTGTTCTGATACCGAAACCCGAGGACCCAACCATGAGCAAGGACAATGTCTCAGGATAAGGGCAAACAGGCGGCTGCTCTCGCCGCGCTGGATCACGTCCGGACCGGCGACGTGGTGGGCGTGGGTACCGGCTCCACCGCCAATCACTTTATCGACGGTCTGGCGAAGCTGAAAGGCCGAATCGATGGCGCGGTGGCCAGTTCCGAAGCCACTGCAGAGCGACTGCGCGGCCACGGCATCGAGGTACGCGAGCTGAACGACGTCGGTAAGCTGAGGCTCTACGTCGACGGCGCCGACGAGGCCACCCGTCACCGGCACCTCATCAAGGGTGGCGGCGGTGCGCTCACGCGGGAAAAGATCGTCGCCGAGGCGTCCGAAACCTTCGTCTGCATCGCCGACCGGAGCAAGATGGTGGATCGCCTGGGCGCGTTCCCGTTACCGGTGGAGGTGATTCCCATGGCGCGCAGTCTTGTAGCGCGCGCGCTCGTCAGGATGGGCGGCGAACCGGCCTGGCGCACCGGCTTCACCACCGACAACGGCAACGTGATCCTCGACGTGCACAACCTCGACATCCTCGATCCGGTGGAGATGGAGCGGGAGATCAACCAGTTGCCCGGCGTGGTGACCGTGGGCCTCTTCGCGCGCCGCGGCGCCGACCTGCTGATTCTCGGCGGTGACGATGGCGTGGAAACGATCTGAGCTCCGCGACGGGTGGCGTCTGCTGCCCCTGCTGTTCCTGCTGCTGCTCGCAGGTTGTGGCGCCGACGAAGACTCACCGGAAGCGCAACTGCGCCAGACCATCGACGATCTGCAGGCCGCCGCTGAAGAACGCAGCCTGAACGGCTTCATGGATCTCGTCAGCGAACAATATAGCGACGATGGCGGCCGCACCTGGAAGGACGTGCGCGCCATGGTGCAGATCCAGTTCATCCGCAACCCCAATCTGCATGCCTTCAAGGTGGTGCGCGACCTGGCCCTGGTCGATGACAGCCATGCGCGCGTCACCGTGCTCGCGGCCCTCGCCGGGCGGCCCATCGACAATGCCTCGGCGCTGTCCGGGCTGCGCGCGGAACTGATGCGATTCGACCTCGAGCTCAATCTCGAGGATCGCTGGCGGGTCGCCAGCGCGGACTGGAGCCGGGCGGAGGTTACTGACTTTCTCGGCGCCCAGTAGCCCCTGGAACCGGTCAGTCTTCCCCGGTCGCCACGGCCCTATCCGGATCGCGAATCCATTCGCTCCAGGAACCGACGTACAGCACCGAATCTCCGAGTCCGGAGAGTTCCATGGCGAGCATGTTGTGACAGGCGGTGACGCCGCTGCCGCATGAGTGGATCACCGGTTTGCCCGATGCCGCGGCCTCGGACAGCCCCGGCACCGCGAGGAATGCGTCGCGCAACGCCGCAGCGTCCAGGAAAAGGCCATCTTCGCCGAGATTGTCCTCGAAAGGCCGGCTGACCGCGCCGGGGATATGTCCGGCCACGCTGTCGATGGGCTCGGATTCTCCGCGAAATCGCGCGCCACTGCGGGCATCCACGAGACAGGCTTCCGGCAGGGTTTGCATGAGAGCGGTTGTGGTTATCCACGGGGTTTGCTCATCCGCCGATCCCGCGAGCCCGGCGCCTGCATCCGGCGCCGCGGGGTCGGTGCTGACGGGATGTCCCGCCTCCTTCCATGCCCGGTACCCGCCATCGAGCAGCGAGACACGGGAATGCCCGATCCAGCGCAGCAACCACCAGAGTCGCGCGGCAATGGCGCCCGGCCCCTGGTCGTACACCACCACCCGGGTTGCCGGTTCGACGCCCCAGCTGCCCACGAGCCGGCGAAACACGTCACGCTCCGGCAGGGGATGTCGCCCGGTCCGGGGGCCAATGGGCGAAGCCAGGTCATCGTCGAGATGCGCGTAGAAGGCGCCGGGGATATGCCCCTGGTCATATTTCTCGCGCCCCTCACCGGGTTGCAGGAGATTGAATCGGCAGTCCACCACCACGAGCAGCGCGTCGGGGTCGGGATCGGCGATGCTCGCCGCGAGGTCGCTTGCGGAGATCAGCAGTTGGTCGGTGTCAGCCATGATAGTGCGTACAAGCGACCTCAAAAACAGCCGAGCGCAGGTGAGACGAGGCGAATCCGGCCGAAAAAGCGCAGTGTACAAGTAGTACATGAGCATTTTGAGGGCGGATTCAACGAAGTATCACCAAGCGCAGGCCTTTTTGAGACCGCTTGTAGGGATTTGGTCAGGCATCATACAGGGATCCATGCTATTACAGAACTGTAAGCCCGGCTTTATGTCCGAATCGCTATGATCATTGCTTCCATGTCATCCCCGTCCGCCCTCGTGCGCCCGCTGCTCGGCGCGTTCCTCTCGGTCGCCTGTCTTCTCCCGGCGACGCCCGCGGCGTATGCCCAGGGCGGCAACCTGCCCGAGCTCGGCGAGGCCGCCACCCGCTTCCTCGACGCCGACGACGAGGAACTGATCGGCCAGCGTTTCCTGCGCCAGCTGGTGGCAATGGACAGCTACGTCTCCGACCATGAGCTGAGACACTACCTGAACCGGCTCGGGCGCCGCATCGGCGCCTCTGCCCATCTCGGCGGGGTCAATTTGCATTTCAACCTGCTGAAGGAGAACGAGCTCAACGCGTTCGCGGTGCCGGGTGGTTACATCACGTTCCACACCGGCCTGATCCTCACCACCGATACCGAGAGTGAACTGGCATCCGTCATCGGCCACGAGATCGCCCACCTGTCCCAGCGGCACCTGCCGCGCATGATCGCCAACGCGGAGGCGAGCAAGATCCCTACCACCGCCGCCATCCTTGCCGCCATCCTCGTCGGGGGGCAGGCCGGCATGGCGGGAGTGACCCTGGCCAATGCCACCCTGCTCTCCAACCAGCTGGCCTACAGCCGCGAGTTCGAGCGCGAGGCGGACGCCATAGGCATCGGCCTGATGGCGGAAAGCGGATTCGATCCACGGGACATGGCCTCCTTCTTCGACAAGCTGCAACGATTCAACATCGTCTCGAGCAAGGACGTGCCTGAATTCCTGCGTTCCCACCCGTTGTCCTACAACCGGGTGGCGGAGTCCGAGGCGCGGATCAATACCTACCCGCCGATTGCCCACGAGAGCAGCGTGGACTTCCACCTCGCCCGCGCGCGCATCCTCGCCCTTTTCAGCGACCGACCGGCAGACGCGCGCCAGCTGCTCGAGGATCGCATCGCACGGTCGAGCGGGACCGAGCGCGAGGCCTGGCGCTACGGGCTCGCCCTCGCGCTGTTGCAGGAAGGCGCATTTGACGAGGCAGAGAAGGTTATCAAGGAAGTCGAAGCGGCCCTGCCGAATACCCCCCAGGTATTGGGCGCGGCGGCCGAGATCCAGGGCCGCGCCGGTGATCCGGCCGGCGCCGCCGCAAGCTATGCGGCGCTGGTGGAACGCTACCCCACGGCGGACTACCTGCGCTACGCCTGGGTAGAGACGATGCTCCGCCAGGGCGACGCCGCGGGGGCAAAGCGCGTGATTCGCCACCGGCTGCGCCGCGATTCGGATGACTACGAGCTCTATCCGTTGCTGTCGCGAGCCAATGTTGCCCTGGGGGACCTCTCCGAGGCCCACCAGGCGGACGCGGAATTCGACGCCGCCATGGGGCGTTATGAAAAAGCGATCGCCTCCCTCAAGCTCGCCCTGCGTGAAAACAAGGACGGCAGCCAGTACATCACCCAGGCGGTCAATGCACGCATCCAGGAACTGGAACGGCTCGAGGCGGATCGCAAGCTGCGCGAGAAAGAATAACGCCTCCCGCAAATGCCAGCGAATTGCCAGCATCACGGCCGGCATGCCAGCCTTCCCTGGAGTAGAATTTCGGCCCGTTATCAATGCGGGAGAGCGGGACTGGTGATGCGTTTGCTGCCTCGGGCAACCGGCTGCCTGCTGGTACTGTTGCTCGCGACGTCCCCCACGGAGGCGCAAACAAATGCCAACCAGTGGCCGGATGAGGCCACATGCCGCGAACTACCGCCGGAAAATGAAATCGTCCGGGGCTGGTGCCTTGCCATCGATCGCGACAAGGGCAATTGCATCGCCTGTCACACGTTCAACGTCACTCCCTGGCCGAAGTCCCTGCCCGTCGCCGGCAATATCGCACCGCCCCTCGTCGCCATGGAGCCGAGGTTTCCTGATATCGGGCAGTTGCGCCGGCAGGTTGCGGACGCCCCGGCGCTCAATCCCCGCACCACGATGCCACCCTACCTGCGGCACGAACTCCTTACGGAAGCCGAGATCGAGCGCATTCTCCAGTTTCTCCTGACCCTGTAATGGCCCGGCCCGTTTCCCGATCCCGCCGTTCCCTGTTGCAGGATGGTCTGCGCATGCTCGGTGTTGCCTGGCTGGGCGCAGGCGCCCTTTTTCAGCGTGCATTTGCGGCGCCGGATCCACGGCCGGAATTCTCCGCGACGGCACTCGGCGACGTGCTCGACTTCTACTTTGGCCAGCGCGATGCCGCCGATGACGCCTCCATCGATATCGTGGTGCCTCTCGAGGTGTCCCTCGGGGAACTGGTGCCGTTCCGGGTGAGCGCTCCCGGGGTGGAGAAAATCGCCGTGCTCTGTGACGCCAACCCTGAACCACTGGTGATGGCGATGGACCAGATCAGGGGCAATCCCGCGGTGCTGGTCGGGCAGGCTAGAATGGAGCGAAGTGGCCACCTGGCCTGTTTTGCGCTGCGCAACGGTCGCCTGGGACGCGCGGTCCGGCGGGTGGATATCGCCGGTTCCTGGCGCGACGTGGCGGAGTAAATCGTGCGCAGGTCTCCCCGAATCTACGTGCGTGCCGCCGGCGGCGGCTTCGACGTCGTCTGCCGGATCCCTCATCCGATGAGCGAGGAAAACTACCTGAGCCAGGTCACCTTTCGGCGCAACGGTGACCTGCACGCCGAGATTCTCCTCGGGCGTCATGTCTCAGCAGACCCGGCGGTGGGTACCCGCTTCGCCGACCTTGCCGAGGGGGATACCATCATCGTGTCCTGGATCGATATTCGCGGATCCAGCGGCGAGACGCGGCGCAGGTTCGACGGCAAGGCGGATTCATGATCGGCGTTGTCTCGACCAGGGCGGTGCGCGGGCTGGGCGCCCTGCTCACTGTCCTGTTGCTCAGCACTCCATCCCTCTCGATGGCGCAGACGACGCCTACCGAGGCGGAAGTGCGCGACGAGGTACGCGAGTTCCAGGGCTTTTTTCTCTCCCGGTTCCCGGACGTGCCGCTGGAGGCTTACCGCCAGGGCGTGGATGCCCTGCCGCAGAATACGCGCCAGAAGCTGAACCGCGACCTGCTGCTGGCGGCGCCGCCCCAGGACGACGCCCTTGCCGCGGGACGCGCGGCCTGGGACACGCTGCTACCCTCGGGTCAGACGCTCACGGCATGTTTTACCGGCAAGCCGCCACCCACGGCCTACCCGTACTTCTTCAACGGAGAGGTCCGCACCATCGCCGGCGATATCAACCAGTGCCGCGAGCTGAATGGCCTCGAACCACTGGACGAGCTGGGTGGTGAGATGGCGCGCCTGGTCGCGGCATTCAAGGCGCCCTGGCAGGGGCAACCCATCGATATCGACTACCGCGACGAGGAAATGCGCCGCCTGTACGCGATCGGCCGGGAAACCTTCTGGGCGAAACGCGGGCAGATGAATCTGTCCTGCGCCAACTGTCACGTCCACAATGCCGGAAACCGCTTACGCGGCCAGGTACTGAGCGCCGCGCTGGGTCATGGCGCGGGCTATCCCGCCTACAGTCTGCGCTGGGCCGCCGACGGAGAACCCATGGGCACGCAATACCGGCGTTATGCCCGTTGCAACGCACTAGCCGGCGCCGCGCCGCTGTTGCCCGGTGAAAGTGATGCCTACCTCGGACTGCAGGTTTACCAGGCAATCCTGAATAACGGCATTCCGCTCAGCGCACCGGCTCTCAGGCCCTAATTATTCGGCGTCCCGACGCAGCGAAGGCGGCTCCACGCGAATGCCTCCCTCTGTGGATTGTGGCGCTTCTGCGTATCCGTGAACCAGCTCGAAGGTCATGCGTACCGGATCCTGCCCCCTGAATTGCTCGCGCAACGCCGCGAGTCTTTTCTTCCCGGTCAGAGTCCGCCGTCGCCCCGGGGAGAGATTGAACAAACCCTCCCGCCGCAGGTCGTCCATCAGCAGGTCCACATCCTCGTACTCGACTCCCATCCAGTCGGCGTCGAGAATCGGTTTCTGAAATCCACGGCGCAGTAGGGCGTCACCGAGATGATGCATGTCCTCGAATGGATGCACATGAGGGAGTTCGTCTACCAGCGCCCAGGCCTCCGCCAGTTCCACCAGCGTATCGGGACCGAAACTGGAAAATACCAGCCGACCACCAGGCTTTAGCAGTGCGAGAGACCGCTCGATCCAGTATTCGGGCGCGAGCCATGCCGCCTGGAGGCTGATCACCAGCAGGTCGGGTTCCTCTACCATAGCCTCCGGATCGTCCCCCTCCAGCCAGGAAACCCGGTTACTGCCAGCCTCGGGCGCGCGCGGAAACTCGCCGTGGAATGCGACAAGAAGACGCGAATTTCCCCAACCCCCGGTCTCATCGACCCTGCGTTCAATATCCGCGTTCACCCGGTCAAACAGGTAGCCCATGGGACGCAGTCCCGCCGAGCGCCGCCGGCGGCTTGCGATCCACTCGCTGGCGGGTTTCAATCGGGTATCGGGATCGACGCTCAGCATTGTCGAGAAGGGATGGCGCCGACCCCCATTGTGTAACACCTTGCCAGGGAAGGCAGCAGAACATGGAACGGGATGAAGATGCCTCGCCAGGCCGGGGAACGATCGCGCATGCGCTTGCAATACGCGGAATGGCCCGCGCCGTCGCCACGGGTATGCGGGTCGGCGCCTGGTGTCGCGACCTCGTGGTGCCGGATCGCTGCGTTCTCTGCCTCGCCATTCATGACGGGGGATTCTGCCATTCGTGCCACGAATTGCTACCCTGGATCGGCATTGCCTGCGAGAGCTGCCGTCGGCCCCTGGCCCATCCGGGTACCTGTGGTGACTGCCAGCGCGCACGTCCCCCCTGGCAGGGGATGGTGGTACCGTTCCACTATGCCGACCCCGTCTCCCGCCTGCTGCACCGGTTGAAGTATGACCGCTGCCTGCGCCATGTCGCGCCCCTGGCCATGGCTCTCGCCGAACAGGTCCATCGCCAGTGCGCGGTCCTGCCCGATGTCATCGCGCCGGTACCACTGCATCCACGAAAATTGCGGAGTCGAGGTTTCAACCAGTCCGCCCTGCTCGCCCGGGAGACGGGCCGGTTGCTGGGTGTCGCCGTGGACCAGGACCTGTTGATCCGGACGCGCGAAACGCCCAGCCAGACCCGGCTCGATGTGGCGGCGAGAGAAAAAAACCTGCACGATGCCTTTGCCGTGCGCGGCGCGGGGCGCTATGATGCCGTCGCAATAATTGATGACGTGATAACCAGCGGCGCGACGCTACGCGCCACCTGCCGCGCGCTCCGCCGGCAGGGTCTGTCACAGATCGATGCCTGGGCAATTGCCCGGGCCTGAAACCTTAGCCCGGATATTTCACTTGGTGAAATATCCGGGCTAGTCCGCTAACCGCACCAGCCGTAACCGAGATCCGAAGCAGGAACATCCCATTGGTCCTGGACAAATCCCTATTCAGCGACATCAATGCCGGCAGCGATGAAGAAGGCTGGCAGATCCTGTTTTACTACAATATCTATCGGCTCGGGCTGACGATACTCCTTCTCGGACTCGCCTCCCCGGTGATCGGCAGCATCGCCACGGACGATGAGCTCTACAGCCTGCTGGTGCCCACCTCGGGCATCGCGTTCATCTCCCTGGTCACGTTTATCAACATCCAGCGCCGCTGGCCGTCGCTGCTCGTCCAGGCGCACCTGCTGTTCCTGTTCGATATCCTGTTCATCACCATGCTGACGTTCTCGCGTCACCTGCTGGATTCGAGCACCCTGATCCTCTATGTCACCACCGCGGCCGCCACCGCGGTGCTGTTTTCCCAGCGTGTCAGCCTGGTCTACACCATTCTCTGCGCCTTCCTGATCTTCTACAACGACTACACCAAGTTCATGGAAGGAACCCTGGTGATCCGCAGTTATTACGTCACTCCCCTTCTCGTGATCGGCCTGTTCAGCGTGGTCGCCATCGTCGGCCGTATCGCCGGGCGCGCACGATCCGTGCAGACGGTGGTGGCGAAGCAGGAACGCGCACTCGAGGATCTCGACCGCATCAACCAGGTCATACTCGAACAGCTCGACATCGGCGTACTGTTCGTCAATGGTCGCATGGTGGTGGAGCAGATCAATCGCAGCGCGCGCGACATGATCGGCACCTTTATCAATGCCACCGGTCACGTCACCGGCGAACTCGCCGAGGAGCTTTCCGCCCACACGGGCCAGGGCGCGGAGCCGGATTTCAATTTCCGCATCCAGAATCGCGAATACGGGTTTTCCCTGCTGCCGCTCAGCAACGGCCACCTCGTCCAGATCGAGGATCGCACCCATATCCAGAAGCAGATCCAGCAGTCCAAGCTGGCATCCATCGGCCGCATGGCCTCGGCCATTTCCCACGAGATCCGCAATCCCCTCAATGCCATCAGCCACGCCGTCCAGCTTCTCAAGCCAGCGAGCAACGGCAATGGCGAGGAAGCGGAACTGATCCAGATCATCCGCACGCACACGCGACGAATCGACGAGATCATCAAGTCGGTGCTGGAACGCAGCCGGCCGGGCAAGCCGCAGCGAAAGCGCCTGCGCCTGCAGGCGTGGCTCAAGGTATTTATCGAGACTTTTCGCGAAACGGTGGACGACCAGGAAGTACAACTCAGCGCCCGCGGCGAGGACCCGGAAATCCTGTTTGATCCGACCCAGCTGGAGCAGGTCATCACCAATCTGTGCCAGAACAGCATCAAGTACGCGAAACCCGAGAGCGGTCATCTGAAAATCCGCTTCGTGGTAGGGCATCTCGCGGTAGGAATGCCGTATCTCGATGTTATCGACAATGGCCAGGGAGTCGCCGCCGAGAACGTGGAGCAGCTTTTCGAGCCCTTTCACACCAGCGATTCCCGCAGCACCGGACTCGGGCTGTTTCTCGTACGCGAATTCTGCCATATCAACGGCTCGGACATCGAGTACCTCCGCGGCAAGTCCCAGCAGGGATTCCGCATCACCTTTTCCCGCGCGGACGCGGAGACGGAGGCCGCGGCAAACTATAACGAAACCGGTTCCAGGACAGTACAACCATGAGCACCCAGCCCATCGCCCTGATCATCGACGACGAAGAAGACCTGCTTTCATTGATGTCCATCACGCTGCGGCGGATGGGTGTCGAATCCATCAAGGCCGGCACCGTGGGCGAAGCGAAGGAAAAGCTCGACAGTCGCCCTTTCGACCTCTGCCTGACTGATCTACGACTGCCGGATGGAAGCGGCATGGACGTGGTGCGTCATATCCAGGCCCATCACAGCAGCGTCCCGGTGGCGGTGATCACGGCGTTCGGCGATCCGAAAACCGCGGTGGAGGCCCTCAAGCTCGGCGCCTTCGACTATATCGCCAAGCCCATCGAGGTGGAGCAGTTAAAGGCCATCATCGATTCCTCCATCCGCCTCGGCAGCCAGGAAGCGCCGACCCGTACCAGCCGCGCGCTACTGGGTGAGTCGGAGGCCATGGAACAGATCCGCGCGCTCATCGCCAAGGTCGCGCGTAACCAGGCCCCGGTGCATATCCACGGCGAGACCGGCACCGGCAAGGAACTGATCGCCCGCCTGATCCACGACAGCGGCCCACGGGCGGCCGACCCGTTCATCGCAGTGAACTGCGGCGCGATTCCGAGGGAACTCATGGAAAGCGAGTTTTTCGGCCACAAGAAAGGCAGCTTCACCGGCGCCCACGCCGACAAAAAGGGCCTCTTCCAGGCGGCCAACGGCGGCACCCTTTTTCTCGACGAGATCGCGGAACTGCCTCTCGACCTGCAGGTCAAGCTCCTGCGCACCATCCAGGAGAAGACCGTGCGACCCGTGGGCGAAGTGATGGAAAAGCCCGTGGACGTCCGCCTGATCAGCGCCACCCACAAGGACCTGCAGGAAATGATCGCCAAGGGGCAGTTCCGCGAGGACCTTTATTACCGCGTCAACGTAATCCCGATCCAGGCGCCGAGCCTCAGGGAACGGCCAATGGACATTCCCGTCCTCGCGGTGCATTTCGTCAAACTGATCAGCGAAAAGATCGGCATCCCGCCACCCAAGGTCAGCGCCCAGGCGCTCAAGATCCTGGCCACGCACCGGTTTCCGGGGAACGTGCGGGAGCTGGAAAACCTCCTTGAGCGCACCCTCGCCCTGCTCGATGGCGACACCATCGGGGCGGAGGATATCGATCTTCCGCAACTGGGTTCCGCGCCGTCCCGTTCGTCAGAGCAGGCCGCGACATCCGTCGCTGACATGGACACGCCCATCGACGAGCATCTCGTGAATATCGAGCGCAAATTGATCCGGGACGCCCTCGACAAGACCGATGGCAATATTACCCGGGCTGCAGAGTTGCTTGGTACCTCCTTCCGCTCACTGCGTTACAAGATCAGCAAGTTGGGGATCAAGTAGCGGCGCAAGGGGTTTGGTGGCTATAGCGGCTGTGGATCGCAGGCATCACCGAGGAAGCGATCCACATCGGCGAGTTCCTTCTGGAACATCACCAGTTCCTCAAACGGCAGACCCCGTATCTCCTCCAGGGACCGACACACTTCTTCCGTCCGGCGTAGCTTGATCTGTGCCCGGAGCAGGTTGAAGCGGTAGGCGGGGCGGTAGTTTGCCCGTTCCGCAGCGCGCTCCATCAACGCAAGGCCTTTTTCGGCATTTTCCTGGACCTCGAGTTGGAAAACCGCGGCAAGAGTGATCAACTGGGGATGGTCCAAATCCTCCAGTAGCTTGTAGAGAGGAGCCAATGGAGTAGCATCAACCTTATCCTTCTGTTCCTGCAGATATTCAAGGACTCCGGATAGTGCGCGGCTGTTGACTGCGGTGTAGCCGTAAGTCTCCAATTTGTCCATCGCTCTGCGAATCCACTCCTCCTTGAATTCAATGTCAGTGGTATAGGCAAGCATCACCAGCAACATTTCGCTGGCGATAGATGACCGGTCAATGGTGATATTGTGCTCTAGTAACCGCTCCGCGGCGGCCGCGGCCTCGGTGTCTCCCGTCCTTCCCGCCAGAAACAGGTAGCGGGCATAGTTGAACTGCGCCATGGGCGAGTCAGGGTGGTAACGCGCCTCGTGCCCCGCCTTGACAACGTCGTTGGACCAGATTTGCGCGCGCGCGTGCAGGACGCCGACGTTGAACACCCAGAATCCGCCGAGAATCACTAGGGCCATGCGCGGGCGGATCATCTTGCTCGACAGCACCACGTAGGACAGCAGCAACAGGATACCCCAGGACGGCAGGTAGTTACGATGCTCGTGCACCATTTCCAGGGGAATGAACGTGGATTCGAGGGAATGGCCGAGAAAAAACCAGAAAATACTGAAACTGATGAGGCGGTTACGGCGGATGGAAACCAGCGCCAACAGGATTAACCCGACGATCACAACGATGGCCACCAGCGTTGTCACGGGCTGAAGCAGGCCCTTGGAAACCGGAAAATCGTCATGCCACATAGACAGTTCCGCGTTGTTCGGAACCAACACCTGGGAGATATAAAAGCTGATGGCACGAAACTGTGTAAGTACACGTTCGTAGAGCGTGAAGTCACGCCCGTCATATCCGTGAACCTGGCGCTCGACAAATGGCAGGGCGACCTCCCAGGCCAACCAGCCTGCCACAAGTGCGCACAACAACACGACCGCTTTCGCGACCATCGATGCGCGAATCCGCGAAATCACCCAGCGATCGATATCCTGCAGCAGTACGAATTCGACCAGCGCCAGATAGCCAATAAGCAGGATGCCGTTTTCCTTGGCATGGTAGGCGAGAAACGTACACAGGAACGTGCTAACCGCGAGCAGGCCCATCTTCGGCGCCGGGCGGAGTCCCGAGAGCCGGATCCGAAGGTAAAGCAGGATGCCGAGCACGGTAAACAGCGACGCGAGAATGGTCATCCGCTGGCTGATATATAGCACCGGACCCAGGTTGATGGGCGCTGCGATCCAGAAGGCAGCGGCCGTCAGGGGAATGAAGCGCTGGACGGAGCGATCCCCTGCAGCGCCCAGATCATGGCGCCCGCGCAGGGCAGAAAGTAGGGCAACTCCCAGCAAGTAGAGTAGCCAGCCTGTCAGCAGATGTAGCGCGAGATTGACTACCTTGAAGGAGAATATGTACTCGCCGAACAGGTAGTAATTGAGGCCGAAGGACAACATGCTGACCTCCCTGCCCCCAGCAGCGAAGGATTTCGCCGCGGCAACCAGAGACGACCGGTCAAGTTGCTCGACCTGGATGTGTGGGTTTTCCTGGATGACGTGAGTGTCATCGAAGTAAATCCCACCTCTCAGGCCGATCCAGTATGCCCAGAACACGATAAGCGTCGCCAACAGCATGGCAATGTACGCCACGCCCCTGTACCTGGGGTTTTCCAATGCCATAGATACTTGTGCGCCGAATGAAATGCGCTATCTGGAGAATAAGTCGGGGAAATCGCGAGTGTAGACGAGGGGTTTCGCGGACGCCAAAAAAAACCCCCGGACAATCCGGGGGTTCTTCGTGTATCACTAGCTGGGCCCGTGCAGGCCGAACAGTTAGTTGGTTTCGGGCCAGTACTTCTCTTCGATGGTGCCTGAAACTGACCAGTTAATCGTGTTCAGGGAACCTATCGTCGCGGTGTAGTAAACCTGACCGCCAGCTGCTGAGCCCAGCTTGGTGATGTCCTTGAGGGATACTTGTACCTGTGCACCACCATCATAAGCCAAGCTGAGAGAGGCCACGTAGTCACCTTCATAGGAAGCCGGGGTCTGGGTCACGCGAGCCAGTGAACCCAAGCTGCGCGGCATGTTGCCGGTCTCACTGAAGTAAACAGCGGTCTCGGTCTTTACCGGGTAGTACACACTTGCGGATTCGCCTACCCGTGTACGAATGGTGTAGTCCCGGTAGGCCGGTACCGCGATGGATGCCAGAATGCCGATAATCGTTACGACGATCATCAGCTCGATCAGGGTAAAACCGCCCTGTTTCTTGATTTTGCTGAAATTCATGAATTTACCTTTGTTGAGCACTGTTAACAGAAAATTGCTTCTCAAAAGGGCACTCCCCCTTGTGAACTCAAAGAAAAGCAATCTTCGTGCCAACTCACTTCGATCTGATGCGCGCCCTTCCCATGGCTGGGGAGATATCTATTTAATGTATTGTTTTCAATAAGATAAATTACAGTCGGTTTTTCAAGTCAGGAGGGGGCTGTGATCTTTCGGGACGCACATGTGGTCGCAGGGTTCCACCAACCCTCCGACTGTAGTGACAACTTCTGTCATCAGGGTGCCAAATTTTGTGATCCCGAACGTCGTCCCGCGCCGTGACCATGGTGGCAGGGAGTATCGTTGCGCGTGGGATTGCCGTCCGTGCAGCGCGGGTTAGGCCTGTTCCTGCATCCCGGTTATACTGCGGGCTTGGCTTCTAAGTCTCTGAAAATAGTGAATATTCGGGAAAACCTGTCCATCATCCTCCCTGCAAGAAACGAGGCCGCCAACCTAGGGCCCCATCTCGCCGAAATCCGGTCACTCTATCCAGATGCCGAACTGATCGTCGTGGACGACGGATCCACAGATGATACCGCCGCTATCGCCCGCCGGGCTGGCGCCAGGGTGTTCAGCAATCCTTACAGTATGGGAAACGGCGCTGCGATCAAGGCCGGGGCGCGACAAGCCGACAATCGCTACCTCCTGTTTCTGGATGCCGATGGCCAGCACAATCCACGGGATATCGATGGCCTAATCGACGCGATGCAGGAGAAGGGATATCGCATGGTCATCGGCGCCCGGGAGCCCGCCTCCCATGCTACCGCCGCTCGTCGCGCAATGAACTTCATCTACAACCGCGTTGCCTCCATCATGACGGGATTTCGAATCATGGATCTGACATCAGGATTTCGGCTGGTGGAAGCAAGCCTGTTCCGCCAGTTCCTGTACCTGCTGCCGAACGGATTCTCGTATCCCACCACGATCACCATGGCATTCCTGCGCTCGGGATTTCCGATCCACTACGTGTGGATCACCGCACGCCAGCGTGAGGGAAAGAGCAAGATAAATCCGATTCGAGATGGCCTGCGGTTTTTCATCATAATCCTCAAGGTCGGCGCTCTGTTCTCACCGATGCGGTTGTTTCTCCCCATCAGTGGCACGCTGTTTGCCACAGGGATTGCCTACTATGCCCACACCTATCTCACGCAGGGGCGATTTACGAATATGGGCGCTGTACTGCTCCTGTCTTCGCTGTTCGTTTTTCTGATCGGCATTCTAGCGGAACAGATTTCATCGTTGCACTATCAATCATCGCAGAACTCTGAAGACAGGCAAATGGACCTCCAGTCCCGCTGAAACCGCTTCCGCTGGCAACCTGGACATGAAACCCAGAGTTCTCGTGCTGGCGTCAACATTTCCCGCAAATGACAAGGATAGAGGGCCAAGATTCATCCTTGACTTCTGCACTCACCTGTCCGAAGCCTACGATATCACCGTGCTAACCCAACACCGACCAGGTTCCCGAGTTTCTGAAAAAATCCAGGATCTGGATATCATACGCTTTCGATACGCGCCCGAGTTTCTGGAACGACTTTCCGAACACGGCGGCATCACTACGACGCTTCGGCACAAACCATGGCTTTGGGTGGTGGTACCTGGATTTCTACTTAGCCTTGTATTCAAGATTGCCAGGTTGACCCGCGAACATCCATACAGCCTGATACACGCCCACTGGATCATTCCTCAGGGGCTGGCCGCCTATCTCGCGACAACAGTTTTTCGGATACGGATACCGTTCCTGTGCACTGGACACGGTGCCGATATCTACGCACTGAATGGCGGAATCGCATCGAGGATCAAGCGCAGAATATACCGATCTGCCAGTGGAATCACAGTTGTCAGCCAGGCGATGGCGAGTCACATCGTTTCGGAGGACGACACACTGGCAGCGAAAGTCTCTGTGATACCGATGGGAACCGACATCGAACGAGCCTTTGTCCCATCGAATTCTCCGAGAACCAAAGGCCAAATGCTATTCGTTGGCAGATTGGTCGAAAAAAAAGGACTGCAGTACCTGATTCGTGAATTGCCCTCGATACTCAAAAACAATTCTGACCTGAATCTACTCGTTGCTGGAGATGGACCATACAAGGATGAGTTGACCGACCTGGTAGATTCCCTCGACATTTCTCAACACGTCAGGTTTGCTGGTTCGCTCAGCCAATACGAAGTCAAGATACTCTATCAGCAAGCTGAATTTGCGATATTTCCATTTGTCAGGGCATCGGACGGTGATATGGAAGGCCTCGGATTGGTTATGGTAGAAGCCATGGCATGCAGATGCCCGGTGATTGCCGGTGATGTGCCGGCTATTGGAGACGTGGTGCAACATGAAACCACAGGGCTCGTATGCAGGCCACGCGAAGCCGGGTCAATGGCCCGTCAGATCCAGCGTCTTCGGAGCGATGATGCACTCACACGAAAAATCGTAGACAACGCATTCCAGTTGGTCAAATCGAATTTTGGCTGGAAAACAACAGCGAGCAGGTTCCGCGATTTGTATGAAAACTTGGCGAGTCACAGCAGACTCAACTAGTCGGCGGACTCCGGGATTGGCCCCATCTTGCGAGACATGCCATCCTGCAATCCCTTCCTGATCCACTTTCTATGATTTCCGGCATCCTGCGAAAATATCCCAAAATAGATAAAGGTAAATAATAGTTTGATAATGTTCCAGAATTTCCAGACGAGTGGCACATGACTCAACCGCTGCAGGTAGATGGAGTTTCTAACAATCGCATAGTGACGCCTCGGACTACGATATGGCATCTTCATACCAAGGTCGCCACCTACCGACACGACGTCGTCGCCCATGGTGTGCTCCATCACGCTGCCGCGATCGACGTACAGACGGAAGGAGTGTTGCGCTGCGCGAAAACACCATTCGGTTTCCACGTGATCTATGAACAGAGCCTCATCCATCAGACCCACTTCGTTCAATGCGACACGACTGATCAGCGAACCGGAGCTGTTAAGCGAGTCGACTCTGATTGAACCCGAACCGGGTTTGGCCTGCAATTTCCACCAAAGTCCGCCACGGATGACATGGTTTGAAAGATGGGCTTTGGATCTTGGATCAAATAGTATTGGACCAGCCGCTGCAACCTTCTCTCCGTTGTTCGTTTTCTCTTCTATCATCTTCTGCAGATTCATACTCATGTCGAGCGCCGGCACACTGTCATGATCCAGGAGCAATACGTAACGGTGCTCAGGATATTCCCGCTCCACGACCCTGATGCCGATATTCTGCGCAGCCGCGATACCATGGTTTCCACTCAGTTCGGTCAATTTCCTGCCTGCGTCAGCGGCACAGAGCGCCCTGATCGGATTCAGAATGTCCGGAACGCTGCCATTGTCAACAATAATCACCGGACACTGTATAGACAGGTTATCCAACTGCCTGCCCAGTATCCCGATATCCGGATTGAGCGTGACCACTACCGCCACGGCCGATGATTTCATGGAATCTCACTCATAGAGGGAACGCCAAAACCTCGCGATACAACAGGTTATTGAATAGCCGAGATTCCTCGGGTATATGCTCGTTCTTTGCCGATCGCAGCCACACTGAGTAACAGCGAACCCGGAACAACCAATATCCACAAGATGACATCGTCCGCATTAAACATTCTTCTTGTCAACTATGACTATCCACCCGTAGGCGGCATAGGGACCCAACGAATCTTCCATTTCGCAAAGTACCTGAAACAACTAGGTCACAATCCGGTAGTGCTCACGAATTCACACGGGCTTGGAAAAAGCCAGGATCTTACGCTATTCAACGACCCCTGTTTCCAGAACGTCAAAACCTATCGTATGGGCGGATCCAGCCTTATACCCTACCACCGTACGGCTTACAAAGGGATAAGGAATCATGTTTATAAGGCCGGACTCGCACTCAGGTATTTCTGGTTCGGACAGATATTCTATGCCTGGTACAAAGACTGCAGACCGGAACTTCGGAGACTTGTCGAGGAAGAGAGGATACACTGCGTTTGGACAACCGCACCTTCCTATGCGTCGCTGTATTTCGGCAGATACCTGAAACGTAATTTGTCAGTGCCCTGGATCATCGACCTGCGCGATTCTATGTACCGGAGAATGGCAACGGAACCGAATTGGTCGAACAGGCTGCTGGAAGTCGTAAATCGACTCTGGGAGCGGGAGTTCTGCTGCACAGCGGACCACATCATTTGCGTATCGGATCCCATGAGAGAAAACATGATCGCAAGGGTTTCTGGGTGCGAACTCAGACCGAAAAGTAGCGTCATTCCTAACGGTTACGATCCCGACGACTACGAAGTCACTCCGAACCCGCGATCGGAGTCGGGTAAGGACAGCACTATTCATATTGTCTACACAGGGACACTCATCGGCAGAAGAAAACCAATTTCATTCATGACCGCCGTGCAAGAACTCCTCCGGAGCAATCAGGAACTGTCAGAGAGAATCAGATTCACTTTTGCCGGACTGATCGACAACGATATTCAACGCTATATTGAAGACATGTTGGATGGAGCGCAACACGAGTTTCTTGGCTTCGTAGATCGCAAGGAAGTAATCAGGCTACAAACATCCGCGGATATTCTTCTACTGCTGACAATTGAAATTCCACACTTGTTCTCCAGTGAGATCATGACTGGAAAGATCTTTGAATACATCGGCGCAAACAGACCGATCTTTGCCACCACGCCGCCGGGCCCATTGCGGGAATTGATCAAAGCCGAAAAATTCGGGTGGGCAGCGGATTCCGGAAATTCAGACGACATACTGCGATTGTTGAAGCAGGCCATCGATGAACTCACCTCGGGTAGACTACAGAGCTTTAAGCCAAAAGAATCCGTGAGAAAGTCGTTTTCCAGACAATGCCAGGCGCAATCCCTGGCGCGAATTATGCTGCAACTGACAGGAATTAGAAAATAGCAGGCGACACCTAATGACCGTTATCACGAATATACCGGGCTGGATTTCCAGCATACACGACGCCGCTAGGTATATCCTTGGTTACGACAGAAGAAGTTCCAACAAGTACATTGTCTCCGACTTTCCTCTTGTTGTTGACCGATGAATTGGGCCCCAACCACGAATACTCACCGATCGTGGAGCCACCGGAAACGGTACACCCGGCATGAATATACGTGCTTTTTCCAATTTTAACGCCGTGTCCTAACATGGACAGGTTATTGATCTTGGCATCATCTCCTATCGTCGTATTCGAAAGAGATCCCCGATCGATACAACACAGCGCACCTATATCGACACGCATACCAATATCCACTCCTGCAAGATGCGGAAAACGCAGCGAACGGCCGTCGTTCTCTCTGACATATCCGAAACCAGTCTCACCAACCACACAATTAGGGCCAATTCTGGATCCATTCCCGACACTAACACCGGAACGGATAATGACATTTTCCGCGATAATGACATCATCTCCAATCACGCATCCAGTCGGATCAATATGCGCAGTGGAGTGAACAAACGCACTGTTTGAAATCGTCGACCTGAATGAGTAGTTGGAAATTTCGTTCTCGCTCAGAATCTCGCCGACGACTTTGACAAAAGTCAATTTTGGCTCTCTTACACCGATGAGAGTTCTTATGCCGTCAACGGTATACCCCTTACGCACGTTTTCGCTGACCAAGACGATTCCGCCAGTCGCATTCTCTCCATTGCCATCGTCAAACGACAAGATATTGAGCGAAGCGCGATCCGGGCGCGAAATTCCGACAATCTCATCATCCTCCGGCATCTCCGTCGGTTGGGACATGTAGGGCGTAAGGTACCCAGCGATTCTAGTTCGCGTCCTGAGCATGAATACCTCGTCGGACTTTTTCATCGAACCCGGTCCACAACGCGCACCACCTCAAATGCTTCTGCGTATTCAAGCCCTGACTGAAGACCTCGCGTCTTCGCGACACTCGTAATGATATCACCGGAGCTGTATGGGCGACCGGCTTGCGATCTGTATTCGGTTATGGCCGCAATCTTTGTCCGGATATGCGCATCAGTTACTTCGATAAACAGGTTGGCTTTCAGCGAATAACCATTCCATACTTGTTCGTAACCAAGAATTGTCGATTTCTTAAATGCCCGTAGCGATTCTGAATAGATCAACTGATGATCCTGGTGAACATCTGTCGATGCAGGAACGATCACGACATCTGGTTGAATCGAATTTCGGATATCGATCATTGTGTCCAGGATTTCCTGCCGGTTCTCAATAAATCGTCTCACTCTGAAATCCAGTATTCTGGTGTGGCTTTCGGGAATCCCGAGAGCCCTCGCGGCAGCTCGTGATTCCTGCCGCAGGATATCCTTCGGGTAGCCATCTGGCACCGATTCTTCACACGCGGAAAAAGCCACTGAAGTCACTGACTGGACAGTACCGATGATCTTGGAAACGGTGGCACCACATCCAAACTCCATATCGTCGGTATGCGGCGAAAGAATCAATACTCGGGAACCAGAGTCAAACATAATTCTCCCTTCCGTGCTCGCTCTTCCTGGTCATCTTCACATACAGCCCATACTCCGCGGGTATGTCGGTCATTACCTTGGAATATTTCAATGCTGCAAAAGCTGTCACGACCAAGCGCATGGCCTTGAATAACCTCCACCTGAGCTTCGATGAATTGACCAGCTTTCGTATTCGGTAGATATTCCATTTTTCAAGTAATCCTGCAACGACTGCATTACGGGCCGGCGAGAATGATGCTTGCGTTTCCACGTCAAAATCATCTGAAAACATCATTGACCAGAATTCGGGCGCGAAGGCCGTGATCAAGTCTGGCGGACTCGTGGTAAACGGCCATACATGATTTACACCCATTCGATCAGCAAAGTTTCTGTTGGGCGCATTCATCAAGATCACGCCAGATTCACTCAATTGTTCCGAAAGGTCATTCAACAAGCCAACCGGGTCCTCCACACAACCGATCGTGCCCACCAAAACCACGACTTCGTACTTCGGGCCTGAAAACACTTTCCACTCATCCAGAGTGCAGTAGTGCTCACCAAATTGGCTCCTCGCATCCGCAATTGCACTCGAGGATACATCCATGCCTGTTGCGTTGAATCCTATCGAATTGAAGTATGCCGTAAGGTAACCCGAAGAACACCCAACCTCCAGGATTTTGCACTGCAGAGGCATCTTTTCGATATTTTCGATAACATACCGGTACTTCGGTACGCCAATCAATAGCCTCCTGATGGAATCACAATCACCATTTCGGAATGCATCGGACACCGCTCTGGCGAGTGCCTTGTGTGGCTCATACGTGGAATTCGCGGTTGCATGCAGGAATTCATATACCTCTTCCTTGTAAGGTGCGAACCTTGAACCGCAATCGGGACACTGGAGAATCTCGACATTGTAGTCACAATATGTCGAGACTGATCCAAGTTTAATGGCATTCCGCTCGCCGCAAATTCGGCATTCCACCTTATCGCTCCGCTAGCAGTGAAAGATATCTCTCAACGTTGACTCTAACCATTTGTTCGACATTCGACTGACAATCACAAATTTTCTTAGCAAGTGACGATCGGTTCTCCATAATGTCCTCAATCTTTGCGATCAGTTCTGATGGTCCGCCGGACTCCATGCTCTCTATGACATACTTCGCCATATCGTACTGAGCCATCAGATCACGGTATTTCTGATGCCATGAAATGGAGATACACGGAACACCGGTAGAAAGTGCGGCGACCACGCTGTGATACCTGCCACCCACATGTATTTTGGCCCCACTGATGATGCGTTTGAGCTCTTTTGGACCATAGTCATTTTCAACCAGGAATAATTTATCTGACTGCGCAATCGACGAATGGATCAAACGACATACCGCTGCATCACATGAATTGGGAACAGAGTTGATCTTCCTGACTGTATGGGGCAACAAAACAATATTGAGACCCGCATCCATCTGTGACCGACATGCTTCAGCCAGAGCGCGCACATGGTTGTTATCGATGCCTACTCCTCCGGATTTTGAATATAGCACCGCACTGGGAGACACGGTCACATAGTCCTGGCTGGCCCATGAACCAAAGCTGTCCAGATCACCATCGTCTGCGCCAAGCGTAACTGCAACATCCGGATAGGACTCTGCTTTCGCATGGGGCAACAATTCCAGGACTCGCTTCTTACACTCCTCCCCACGGCAGAATACTACCGGAACAGATCCGAGATCAATTCGAGCGAGCGTCCTGACGAGCCGAGTTGAAAACGGACCGTAACTCTGGGTCCACGGAAGAAATTTGACACCTAGTATCCTTGCAATACTCCAGTAGGTAAATCTTCCGTTCAGGATAGATTTGACCCGTCCAGTTGGCGGTCCGACGTAGCTGACAGCCGTCATATCCATGAGTGCAGCGGAACTCCTCAGGTTGCGCAACCAAACCTTTGCCCGTCGAAAATTTCCGCCCAAAAACAGGTACGGGGGAAACAGGTTTTTAAGCGAAACTTTCTCAATGACGGTTGTTCGGAACTGCGCCGCCGCTTCCACTTCGTATTGAAACTCTTCTCCGCCTGGAACCGAAAATACAAGATCCACATCCGGCCTGTAGCGCACGATTGCGTCTTTCAGCGACAGGGCAATTGCTGGGCCTCCCTTGTTTCCCTGCATACAGAGACCGGTAACCAGAATCCTCATTTTCTTCCAAACTGCTGCTTGAGATAGGAGACATACAGCAGGGGCCGACTGAGCAAATAAAGAAACCTGAATAGTTTGTACCTTCGGGATCTTATGATATGTCGAAACCAGTCGTTCCTCATGAATCCGATACTCTCCACAAAACTCAATTTTTCATTTTCAAGGAACGGGTAGTGGGGAACACACCGGTGACGATTTCTCTGGTAGATCGCCAGTTTCTGCGCAACTTTTCCATACACGAGATTAGGGCTTTGGCTTTCTACGATATCCTCCACGCACCCCTTCTCGAGAATCAGTCGGCTTTGTTGCCTAAGGTCGTCTACCAGGGTCATAGCGAGGTCGGATCGAACAACGACAATTGACAATTTCTGCTGCCCTTTTCTCGCCAGCCACGCATCCCCTACGCTAATATCTGCCGATACATTGGTATGATTCTGGCACAGCCTGCAACGCATTCTGTTCATCTCGGTTGAGAACGAACTACGATAGACCAGGCGTTCCGTGAACGTCTTGTGAACACGTCGATCAAATTGAACTGGCGTCTCGGCATCAAACCAAATCTTCAACTTTCCAACTTTGTCTTCACCACGATACCTGACGTCTCGGATCTTGCCCTCCAGCCCCATCGACTCAGTGAAACTGGAAATGGCGTGGTGACTATACATCCAGCCGCAAATAATCCCAACCCGCAGATGTATCCTGTCCGCCAGTGAAGGGTTGCATTCCCGTATGTAATTGTCGATTCCCTCCAGATGACACGGAATGGAAACTATAACGAAAGGACCGTCTTGATTTTCCAGAACCCGCAACGCATTGAAAACTCCAATAGAGTGATAGATCGAGCCAGGCATTTTGCGCAGATCCTTCGGATCTGAGTAAGCAATTGCGTCGTATTCGATCGAATCCCCGCCATCAATCTCACCCAGTGCAATCACTGAAAATCCTCTTTCCAGATACAAGGCACAAACTTCACGAATGACACCACCCGAACTCGAACTTCCGTTCTGCTGAAAAGTCGGCGAATATCCCAGGAGCACCTCCAATACCGGACCCACTCGATCTGACTTATCTCCCCCCTCGGGAATTGTACTTTCAGCACCGGCAAACGCATTGATACTGGGACAGACCTGGCCACATTCCCTGGATTTGCATTCTGTCGCACAAACGACGTCATTCTTGATCTGAACTTCCACGGAGCCTCGGTAGTCGGAAACGTTTCGCCGAATATTGTCATATTGACACGCGACCACACATGCACCGCAGGCAATGCAAAGGTCTGATTCGACAATGTCTTCGATCGGGGCTTTCATTGTAAGCACAATACCTCTCTAGCGGCTCTGTAGGCTCCTTGCGCGATGTACAGAACAAACAACATACCGAAGATTATTGCGTAGACACTGAAATCCCTGGAAGAGTCCAGTATGACTCGCGAGAGAATCAAAGAAGGGAGCAGATATCGCGCCAGATCAAAGAGGTAACTTTTCAGGCATTCCAGGAATCTTGCCCAGTACAGAGTAAGTGCGAGGTAAACCAATGCGACCAACGTGAAATAGATATTGATGCTGGTCATATCGTCCCCAATAACGTATGGCAATCCCAGTATCGGCAGAATACGTGCGGCGAGCACCAACAAGTTCCAGAATGCCTCAGAGGAATATTTTTCAAATGCGATGAAGTAACTCATGGAGTTCGAAATCGTGTTTACTGCGACCATTGCAACAAATGCTGACACGATCCCAAATATCGGGCTCCAGTCTTCGCGAATATAGTGGGAAACCAGTTCCGCAGCCATGGACGCAGCTATCACGAAACCACTGATTAACGGAACCGTGAGTTGGTGCACCGACGAAACAACCTCCTTTCTTTTTCGAATATCTCCGTACTTCGTGATCCGGGCGTATATAGATCGCCAGACAACGCCGCTAATAACAAGCAATGGGCCAGCGACCACACTTTGGAGTACAAAAATATATCCAGCCGCAGTAATCGATAATGACATCGAAACCACGATCGGCATCACGTTGTTCGCGATCCCGTTGGGAATGGATGTCGCAAAACTGTGCACGATCAGGTGTCGAAACCTCTGATAGGTTCTAGCCAGCACCTCTATCTGAATTCCATATTCAAGAACGCGATACCGAAACGAGCGGCATTGAATCAGAATCAGAGACAGCATCGCCACTATCGAGAGAAGGTATCCGATGATCAGCTCGTTCTGCGCGCCAAACAGATACAACGTCACCACCATGAGGAACCTGGCAGATGGTTGTGCTACCTGGTTCAGACTGATACTTCGATACGCCTCCTGCCTGACCAGTAGGAAAGTTAACATCGTATAGGCGGAACTCAGTGCGATATATAGCAGTAGCGCAATCATCGTTCCTCCCTCCAGGTCATACCATTGCAGGTCGAAGATCGTAATTGCTCCAACCGCAACAGCCAGCAGGATCATGATGATCGAAAGCGCAAAGACCCACAGGTCGAAAATTTGTCCGATATTATGATCATCATTCTCATTGACGAGCGCATAGTTCAGCCTGAGCAGTGTCAGTGGAGTCAGGCACAAAGCCAGGGAAAGAAAGAGAGAAAGACCGCCCAATTCCTCGGGCGAATACAACTTGACAAATACTGCGGATGATAAAATCCCTACCATACCGCCAACCCCACCTCCCAGAGATTGCGTAGCAATACCACCGAGAAGCCTGCTTTTCCCAAAGCCAGCGAGCAGGTTACGAAACTCGTTGGTGGCTCTGGATTTCACTGACAGTACAGACTTTTTCTACCGATTGATGGACAGACTCGAAATTTACTTCTCAGATACGTTTGCGACGGAAAAGAGATACATCGCATATCTGGTATTCGAGTGGTTTATGGGGGCAGAAGTAGAATATCATTTTCATGATCAGAAAGCATATAGAGTCAAGGGAAATTCCGGCGAACTGGCCCTTCCTGACGTGTTTTTTGACCTCCTCTCAGGCACCTGGTTGACCGAGGCCTCACTTGCACTGATTCCACCCGCCAGAGTCGTTTCCGTAGACAGTTCGAATACCGAGTTAAGCAGTCTCTTTGATGATCGCACCACCGATGAATCCAGCCCGTTCTTCGGGACTCCATCGGTATCAGGAGGAAACATCATTGAATCGAATATCGACTTTCTGGGAAACATATTTTTTCATGTATCCAGGTATGAGGAATACTGCCAAGCCAGGTCGGATGCGCATTTGAGGTATCAGGCTGCCTCTTCGGTACTAGGCGTTGAAGACCTCCTTCAACGCCCCTTGGTAAACGAGTTCTTGTCAGTTCTGAAGACAATGTTGCGCCGTATCGGGGTCAGAAGCTTTAAAACTTTCCGGTTTTCACAAGCCATCACCTGCGATATAGATTTTCTCTCCTATCCGCAGGGAAAAAACCTTTTCTGGAAGATGGTGAACCTCTCGAAAAGGGCAAAATCCGGAACTCTCGTCGAGAGTGCCACAGCGGATATCTACCGCGTTTTCCATTCGCGGTTCATAAGCTATCAATCTGACCACTTCAATAGCTTCCACCGGCTTGTCGAACGTGCCGGAGAAACCGGTTCTAAAATGATTTTCTTCCTCATGAGCGATGCCAGTACTACTCAGAACGGGTCAGACTATCGCCTGAACGACCACAGGCTGGAGGTCGTATTTGATCTTGCTAGCAAGTATGATTTTGTTGAATTTGGATTACACGGAAGCTATCACTCATACGACAGCATTGAACTGCTCTCAGCAGAGTTTGAGAACCTGAAAGCAGCGCTGAAGAGCTATTCGCTCGATTCACGGCTGCTATATTCACGCCAGCACTTTCTTCGATGGAATCAACGATCTACTCCCGGCTTACTCGAAAAAATCAACGTACAGTGCGATTCGACCCTGGGCTATGCTGAATCTCCAGGATTTCGATCTTCCTGTTGTCTACCCTACCCCATGTACGATCTGCAAACAGGAACCCGTCTCAATCTCCTGGAGTTGCCGCTCGTCTTGATGGACAGATCCCTGCTCGATAGCAGGTATCTTGGCCTGGAAAATCCTGACCAGGCACTTGATCTCGCATTGAACCTGAAACAGGAATGTATCAAGCACAATGGCGTCTTCACGCTACTCTGGCACAACAGCAGCTTTTTGAACACCAAAGAGTCACTGCTTTTCGATGCCATCACGCAGAACTGAACTGCATGTACGTGAGCTTCCAGTCTGCATCAGTCCTGCATAGAACGCCCCGATTTATCAACGGTTCCCATTTGCCTTGCCGGCGATCCCATCGCGAGAGCGAACGGTTTAACATTTTTTGTCACGACCGCACCAGCACCGATCAACGCATACTCACCAATACAGACTCCGCAAATAATGGTTGCATTTGCGCCTAAAGTAGCCCCTGACTTGATGAGTGTTTTCCTGAACTCACTCTTCTTATCCATGAACGCTCTCGGGTTTATCACGTTCGTGAATACCACGGATGGCCCAACGAACACACCATCTTCCAGCTCAACCCCTTCATATATCGAGACATTGTTCTGAACCTTACATCCGTTGCCGATCTTTACATTCTTACCTACAAACACATTCTGGCCCAGGACGCAGTCGCGACCGATTTGCACCCCTTCTGATATGTGAGTCCAGTGCCATATCCTGGAATTGTTTCCTATGTATACATCGGCATCGACAATTGCCGTGTCGTGAACAAAGCAGGAGTTATTCACTTCAGCAAGGCCAGTAGCGGATGGTGTATCTCACCTCGGGAGATATCCGCCTCCCTGATTTCATATACTGTTTCAATGGACTGCCTCGCTTCAGACACCCCAAACCCGCTTCCGCTCAGGATCTGTTCATAGCTCAGAGTGTGCAGATCGTTGAAGCCGCTCGAAAAATCAAATTCCTCGCCCTCGATTTTCAGGGCCCGGAACGGAATGTTTTCGCGACCCAGCGTCTTCAGATCTCTCGCATCCGTGGATAGATACCACGTTACTACTGCATTTTCATATTCAACCATTCCACCAACACTGCTTCCGATCTTTCTGTGAACTTCTACGTGTTGGCTGGGACCAAACACCCACCCGAGCATATCGAAAAAATGCACACCAATATTCGTTACAACTCCGCCCGACTTGTGCTCCTGTCCTTTCCACGAGATGTCATACCATCTTCCTCTCGGCGTGATGTAAGTCAGTTCGACGGAGTACTTCTTTCTTGATGTCTGCTGACTGATCCGCTCCCGTAAACGGATTACGTTTGGGTGTACCCTAAGTTGCAGTATCGCATTGAGTCTTTTACCCGTTTCTCGCTCCAGTTCTTCGATACCATCCAGATTCCAGGGGTTTATGACAAGTGGTTTCTCGCAAACAACATCACAGTCCGAGCGCAAGCCGAAGCGGATGTGCGCATCGTGCAGGTAGTTTGGTGAACAGATCGATATGTAGTCCAACTTGTCAGGCGACTTCCGGATCTTGTAGACATGTCTGTCGAGTCGCTCGAATTCAGTGAAAAACGCAGCTTCGGGAAAATAGCTGTCAATTATGCCAACGGAGTCACTGGGATCCATGGCGGCAACGACCCGGTTTCCGGTCTCCTTGATCGCTTTCAAGTGCCTGGGCGCAACATATCCGCCGACGCCGATTACCGCGAAATTTTTCATTTTATCCTGCTAGTCAATGGACTCCGGCGGGCGCGACACCGTCCGACGCCCGCCACCCCCGTAGGATGCAGGATTTAACCAGTAATGAAGCGGCCAGACAACACGGGCCTCGTTGGCGGGTTCGAGGCCCAAGAGGCCCGACCTTTCGATTGTCCGCGCCGTTATCCTGTGAAAGCGATCTTCCTGTCTACGACCACCACCCGGACCATGGATCCCTCGCCGAAATTTCCCGCCAAAATCTCCTGCGCCAACGGATTCTCCACCTGCTGCTGAATCGCGCGCTTGAGCGGCCGCGCACCGTAGACCGGGTCGAAACCCGCCTCGGCGAGGAGATCAAGCGCCTCGTCAGTGAGTTCCAGCGTGATGTCGCGGCTCTTCAGGCGCCGCTTCAGGTATTCCACCTGGATTTCCGCAATCTGCTTTAGCTGGTCCTTTTCCAGCGGGTGGAACACCGTGATGTCGTCAATTCGGTTGAGGAATTCCGGGCGGAAATGGCCGCCGACGACTTCCATCACCGCGTTTTTCATCCGGTCGTAGTTACCCTCCCCCGCCATTTCCTGGATCATTTGTGAGCCCAGGTTGGAGGTCATGACGATGACCGTGTTGCGGAAGTCCACGGTGCGGCCCTGGCCGTCCGTGAGGCGGCCGTCGTCCAGAACCTGGAGGAGTACGTTGAACACGTCGGCATGGGCCTTTTCCACCTCGTCCAGCAGGATCACGGAGTACGGCCGGCGGCGCACCGCCTCGGTGAGGTAGCCGCCTTCCTCGTAGCCGACGTATCCTGGGGGGGCCCCGATGAGCCTGGCCACGGAGTGCTTCTCCATGAACTCGGACATGTCTATGCGCACCATGGATTCGTCGGTGTCGAAGAGGAATTCCGCGAGTGCCTTGGTAAGCTCGGTCTTGCCCACGCCGGTGGGCCCGAGGAACAGGAAGGAGCCGTAGGGGCGATTGGGGTCGGAGAGCCCGGCCCGGGAGCGGCGGATCGCGTTGGACACCGCCCTGATCGCCTCCTCCTGGCCGATCACGCGCTTGTGCAGGTTTTCCTCCATGGAGAGCAGCTTCTCGCGCTCGCCCTCCATCATCTTGGATACGGGAATCCCGGTCCAGCGTGACACCACCTCGGCGATCTCGTCCTCGGTGACGTTGCTGCGCAGCAGCGTGGTCTCGGTCTCGCTCGCGGCGTCGGCGCTGGCGAGTTGCTTCTCCAGCTCGGGAATCTTGCCGTACTGCAGCTCGGACATCCGCTGCAGGTCCCCTGCGCGGCGCGCCGCCTCGAACTCGGTGCGCACCCGGTCGAGTTCCTCCTTGATGTGCTGGCTGCCCTGTACCGCTGATTTCTCGGCGTTCCAGATCTCCTCGAGGTCGGCGTACTCCTTCTCCAGCTTGCCGATCTCCTCGCCAAGCGCGTCGAGGCGTTTCTTCGATGCCGCGTCGCTCTCCTTCTTCAGCGCCTCCTGCTCCATCTTGAGCTGGATGATGCGCCGCTCGAGGCGGTCCATGGCCTCGGGCTTGGAATCGATCTCCATGCGGATGCGGCTCGCGGCCTCGTCCACGAGGTCGATGGCCTTGTCCGGCAGGTTGCGGTCGGTGATGTAGCGGTGCGAAAGCGTCGCCGCGGCGACGATGGCGGGGTCGGTGATATCCACCCCGTGGTGCACCTCGTAGCGTTCCTTGAGTCCGCGCAGGATGGCGATGGTGTCCTCCACCGAGGGCTCGTCCACCAGCACCTTCTGGAAGCGGCGCTCGAGCGCGGCGTCCTTCTCCACGTACTTGCGGTACTCGTCCAGGGTGGTGGCGCCGACGCAATGCAGTTCGCCCCGCGCGAGCGCCGGCTTGAGCATGTTGCCGGCGTCCATGGCGCCCTCGGCCTTGCCCGCGCCCACCATGGTATGCAGCTCGTCGATGAAGAGGATGATCTGCCCCTCCTGCTTGGCGAGATCGTTGAGGACGGCCTTCAGCCGCTCCTCGAATTCGCCACGGTACTTGGCGCCCGCGAGCAGCGAGCCCATGTCGAGGGACAGCACGCGCTTGCCGCGCATGCCTTCCGGCACCTCCCCGTTGACGATGCGCTGCGCCAGGCCCTCGATGATGGCGGTCTTGCCCACGCCAGGTTCGCCGATCAGCACCGGGTTGTTCTTTGTGCGCCGCTGCAGTACCTGGATCGCGCGGCGTATCTCCTCGTCGCGGCCGATCACCGGATCGAGCTTGCCCTGTTCGGCGCGCTCGGTGACGTCGATGGTGTACTTCTCCAGCGCCTGGCGCTGGTCCTCGGCGTTGGGATCGTCCACGCTCTGGCCGCCGCGCATGTTCTCGATAGCCTTCTCGATGCCGTTTTTCGAGGCCCCGGCCTCACGCAGCAGCTTGCCCAGCGTACCCTTGTCGTCGAGCGCGGCAAGCACGAAGAGTTCGCTCGCGATGTACTGGTCCTTGCGCTTCTGCGCGACCTGGTCGGTGACGTTGAGCAGCTTGCCGAGATCGTTGGAAATGTGGATCTCGCCCTGGTTACCCTCCACCTGGGGCAGGCGGTCCAGCGCCTCGCCGATGGCCGAACGCAGGCGGTTCGCGTTGACCCCCGCGCTGGTGAGCAGGTGGCGGATACTGCCGCCGTCCTGGTCCAGCATGGCCAGCATCAGGTGCACCGGTTCGATGAACTGGTGGTTGCGCCCGAGCGCCGTGCTCTGGGCCTCGCCCAGCGCAAGCTGGAACCTGGACGTCAGCTTGTCCATTCTCATGACTGAAAACTCCGCAAAAAGGTTCTTATTACCCTCCGGTAAATGGGGTTTTTATGCGCCGTATTCAATCGGCGCCAGGTGAGTATTTATGCGCAGGTTCCGCTACCAGGTCGTACTCTGACGAGCCGGTGATGCGCACCGCGACGATGTCTCCGGGAGCCAGTTCAGGACCGGGATTCTCCACCGTCACAACACCATCCACCTCGGGCGCGTCGCCGCGGGTCCGGGCGATGGCCACGCCGTCTTCGATGGTGTCGACAATGACGTCCTGAGTACTACCCACCTTCGCCGCCAGGCGGGTGGCGGATATCTCCTGCTGCGCCGCCATGAAGCGGTGATAGCGTTCCTCGCGCAGCGCCTCGGGCACCGGGTCCGGCAAATCGTTGGCGGCAGCTCCTTCCACGTCGGAATAGGTGAAGCAACCGGCGCGATCGATCCCGGCCTCGGCGATGAAGTCCAGCAATTCCTCGAAATCTTCCTCGGTCTCTCCCGGAAAGCCGACGATGAACGTGCTGCGGATGGTGATGTCCGGGCAGATCTCGCGCCACTGGCGGATGCGGTCCAGTACCTTCTCCGCATGCGCGGGCCGGTGCATCGCCTTGAGCACGCTCCGGCTCGCATGCTGGAACGGGATATCGAGATAGGGCAACACCAGACCCTCGGCCATCAGCGGCACGAGGTCGTCAACGTGCGGATACGGGTATACGTAGTGCAGCCGCACCCATGCACCAAGCCCGCCCAGCGCGCGCGCCAGGTCCTGGACATGGGAACGTATGGGTCGCGCGCCGTGGAACTCGGTCCGATAGCGGATGTCCAGGCCGTAGGCGCTGGTGTCCTGGGACACCACCAGCAGTTCCTTCACCCCGGCACGCACCAGCGCCTCCGCTTCCGCGAGCACCGAGGCCGCCCCGCGGCTCACCAGCTTGCCGCGCATGCTGGGGATGATGCAGAAACTGCAATGGTGATTGCAGCCCTCGGAGATCTTCAGGTAGGCGTAGTGTCGCGGGGTCAGCTTGAGGCCTCCGGGCGGCACGAGGTCAACGTAGGGGTCGTGCACGGGCGGCAGGTGGTCGTGCACCGCGGCCATGACGGCCTCCGTGGCTTGTGGGCCGGTGACGGCGAGCACGTTGGGGTAGTTCTCGCGCACCATGTCGCCGCGGGCGCCGAGGCAGCCGGTGACGATCACCTTGCCGTTCTCGTCCAGGGCCTCGCCGATGGCCCCCAGGGATTCGGCCACGGCGTCATCGATAAAGCCGCAGGTATTGACGATGACGAGATCCGCGCCCGCGTAGTCAGCCGCCATCTCGTAGCCCTGCACCCGGAGCTCGGTGAGGATGCGCTCGGAATCCACCGTGGCCTTGGGGCAGCCGAGGCTGACGAAACCGATGCGGCCGGGTGCGTTGGCTGGGACCATGATTCAGTAGAGCGACGACACCAGGCCCATCTGGTGCTTGATGGTGCTGCCGAGTTCCTCCACCGAGAAATTGGTGGAGTCGCAGAAGGGAATGTTGTTGCGCCGGAACATGGTCTCCGCCTGGGCCACGTCCTCGCGGCAGCGCCCTAGGGAGGCATATTCGCTGCCGGGGCGCCGCTCGGTACGGATCTGGTGCAGGCGTAGCGGGTCGATGGTGAGCCCGAACGCCTTGTCACGGAACGGCATCAGCGGCTCCGGCAGGCGACTGCCGGAGAAATCCTCCTCCGTCAGTGGGTAATTGGCGGCGTAGAAACCGAAATGCAGCGCGAGATAAAGGCAGGTGGGCGTCTTGCCCGAGCGCGAGGCGCCAATAAGGATCAGGCTCGCCTTGCTGTAATCCGCCGGGTGCAGGCCGTCATCGCAGTGCATCGCAAAATTCACCGCGTCGATTCTATTGGTGTATTCCTTGAAGTCCGAGATGCTGTGGGACTGTCCCGGCTTGTGAGACGAAGGCTGCCCCAACACCCGCTCCATGCGCGCGATGAACGGCGACAGCAGGTCGAAGATCTCCGCCTCGGCCGTGTCCAGGGTCTCGTTGAACGCCTCATCGACGAAGGTGGTGAACACCAGCGGCCGGCAACCGGCCGCCTCGCCTGCGCGGTTGATGGTCTCCACCGCTTCGCGTGCCTTTTCGTGGCTGTCGATGAATGGCAGGGCCCGCTGCTGAAAGCCGGTGTCCGGGAACTGGCTGAGCAGCGTGTGGCTGAGGGTCTCCGCGGTCAGGCCGCTGCGGTCGGAGATGATGAAAACGGGGCGACGGGACAAGGTCTGAGAGGCTGGCGGGGAGGCAGAATTATACGCGATGCGGGGCGTTTCACTGCCTCGTCGGGCCGCCGCCGGCCCAGTGGACGCTCGAGTTCCCTCCCCGGTATGTACAGGTGCTGCCCCATCCCGCGGCTGATAGAATCCGGCCTCCATTTTTCTGATTCAGCACCGTGAACGATTGGATTGTCTGGTTTCGCGACCTGGGAATGGATGACGTTCCCCGGGTCGGCGGCAAGAATGCGTCCCTCGGGGAGATGATCGCCAACCTCTCGGCCGCCGGCATCCAGGTGCCCAATGGCTTTGCCACTACCGCGGACGCCTACCGCGCCTTCATCAGCCACGAGGGGCTGGATGCCCGGATCAATGCGATCCTCGACGGGCTCGACGTGGATGACGTCGGCGAGCTGCGCGAAGCCGGAACGAGCATCCGGGAGCTGGTCATGGGCCATCCGCTTCCGGCGGAACTGGAGCAGTCCATTCGTGAAGCCTACGCAACGCTGGGCGGCAGCGTGGCGGTGCGCTCTTCGGCCACCGCGGAGGACCTGCCCGAGGCCTCATTCGCCGGCCAGCAGGAGAGCTTCCTCAACGTCAGTGGTATCGACGACGTCCTCGCCCGGGTGCGCGAAGTATTCGCCTCGCTGTTCAACGACCGCGCCATCGCCTACCGCGTCCACCAGGGCTTCGCCCATGCCGACGTCGCCCTGTCGGCGGGCATCCAGCGCATGGTGCGCAGCGATCTCGGCGCGAGCGGCGTCATGTTCACCATCGATACCGAGTCGGGCTTCGAGGACGCGGTCTTCATCACTGCATCCTGGGGCCTCGGTGAATGCGTGGTCCAGGGCTCGGTCAACCCGGACGAGTTCTACGTCTACAAGCCCGCCCTCGCCGCGAACCGGCCCGCGATCCTGCGGCGCACCCGGGGCTCGAAGCTGATCAAGATGGTTTATGCCGGGCCGGGTGCGGACAAGCCTGTCAGCATTGTCGACGTGGACCTGGCAGAGCAGCGCAAATTTTCCCTCACCGACGAGGACGTCACCGCCCTCGCGCGCATGGCGGTCACCATCGGCGAGCACTACGGCCGTCCCATGGACATCGAATGGGGCAAGGACGGCGAGACCGGCGAACTCATGATCCTCCAGGCGCGCCCGGAAACCGTGCGCAGCCGGGACAGCGGCCGCACCCTGGAGCGCTTTCGCCTCAAGCAGTCCGGCGAGGTGCTGGTCACCGGCCGTAGCGTGGGCCACCGTATCGGCAGCGGCAAGGTGCGCCTGGTTCCCGGCGTGGACGACCTGCACAAGGTGGAGCCCGGTGACGTGCTCGTCACCGACATGACCGATCCCGACTGGGAGCCGGTGATGAAGCGCGCCGCGGCGATCATCACCAACCGTGGCGGCCGCACCTGTCACGCCGCTATCATCGCCCGGGAACTGGGTGTCCCCGCCATCGTCGGCTGCGAGACCGCCACCCGCGACCTGGCGGACGGCGCCGAGGTCACGGTATCCTGCGCAGAGGGCGACACCGGAAACGTCTATGCCGGCCTGCTGGACTACGAGGTGACCACCACCGACCTCGAAAAGATGCCGGAGATCGGCTTCAAGATCACGATGAACGTGGGCAACCCGGAGCGCGCGTTTGCGTTCTCCCGCATTCCCAACCACGGCGTGGGCCTTGCGCGGCTCGAGTTCATCATCAACAACACCATCGGCGTGCACCCCAAGGCGCTCCTGCAGAAGGACAGCATGGCGGAGGACCTGCGTGCCCGCATCGACGAGCGCATGGCAGGCTATGCCGACCCGCGCAGCTTCTACGTCGAGAAACTGATCGAGGGGATCGCCTCGCTGGGTGCGGCGTTCCACCCGCGGCCGGTGATCGTGCGGCTGTCCGACTTCAAGTCCAACGAGTACGCCAACCTCCTCGGTGGCAGCCTGTTCGAGCCGGACGAGGAAAACCCCATGCTCGGCTTCCGCGGCGTGTCTCGCTACATCGCCGATTCGTTCCGCGACTGTTTCGAGATGGAATGCGAGGCGGTGCGCCGGGTGCGCGACGAGATGGGCCTCACCAACGTCGAGATCATGGTGCCCTTCGTACGTACCCTGGACGAGGCGGACGCGGTGATCAAGCTGCTCGCCGACAACGGCCTCGAGCGCGGCAAAAACGACCTGCGCATCATCATGATGTGCGAGATCCCGTCCAACGCGGTACTCGCGGACCAGTTCCTCGAGCGCTTCGACGGCTTCTCCATCGGCTCCAACGACATGACCCAGTTCACCCTCGGTCTCGACCGTGACTCCGCCATCATCGCCGACCTGTTCGACGAGCGCGATCCCGCGGTGCGGGAGATGCTGTCCATGGCAATCCGCGCCTGCAACCGCGCTGGCAAGTACGTCGGCATCTGCGGCCAAGGGCCGTCGGACCACCCCGACCTCGCCCAGTGGCTGATGGACGAGGGCATCGAGAGCGTGTCCCTGAACCCGGACACGGTGGTGGAAACCTGGCTTTACCTGGCGGAGAATCGCTAGCGGGCGCATTGCCCCGGGCCGCGATACACAGGGCAAGCGCTGTTTAATAGCTCGAAACGCCAGCGAAGGCTGGCGTCCAGACTGCAGCACTATGCGCCCGATGGACATGGATCCCAGCCTTCGCCGGGATTTCGAGAATGGCCCGCTAAGCAACGCCAGTGAAAGCTGGCGTCCACAATTGCGTTACCACTCTAACCCATCAGGGTCGTATCAATACCGCGCGCCCGTTGACGTCCAGCATCACGCCGTCGCGGCGGATGCGGGTGATGGGATAGCCCTCCAGCAGATCGCCCTCGCGCAAAGTGTCGCTGCCCACCATGGCGAACCGCTTGTCCGGGTCGGTTGAGTAGGAGATCACGGCGAAGCGAATCTGCTGCAGGAGTTGCCGTTGCGCATTGGTGAGCGCGGGCGCGTCCGTCGCGTCGTCATTGCCGCCGGAGGCGCCCGCAGCCGCGGAATCGGCGGCCGCCGATGGCGCGGACTCCTCCTCGCCAAACAGACCCGATGTCACCTGGCGGTACCAAGAGCCCGGTCCCCAATCCACCGCGGCACTTATCCGTTCACGATTCAGGTACCAGGACGCTACCACCACGACAGCGAGCAATGGCCAGACCAGCCAGCCCCGCCCAACTCCACGGCTCTGGTTCCGGCGTTCCTGAACCATCGCTTCCAGTGACGGCACGGTATCTTCCTGACGCTGCTGCTCCGCGCGACGAATGGCATCGAGAATGTGGGACATCAGTGGATATTCAAGGGCACACCCATCCGGTAAATCAGGTCGAAGCGGGAATCCGGGGAACTGACCGTTTCCCTACTGGTGGAATTGTGGCGAACATCGGGCGCCAATACCGCGGTGCGGCCCTGCCCCCCCGCCAACTGCTCTCCCACGCCGGCGACTGACGCAGACGACCCGCCGGCTCCGAACGCAGATGAGGCAGTCGGCGCAGCGGACCTGCCGGCTTCCTCGGGCCAGATTCCCGCCACGAGATTACCGATCTGTTTCTCCGTGCCCAGGTTGATCGCACCTGCCAGCAGCACGGCGACGAGCAGGGGCGCAGTAGACAAGCGAAGCAACTGCCCTAGCCAACCCCGCGATGCCTGCCCGGGAAGCACTTCCCCTGCCACCCCGCGCACGGTGCTCCAACTGACGCGTTCATGGTCCTGGCTGAACGCAGCCATGAGCGATGCATCACAGAGCACGTTGATGAGTCGTGGTATGCCGCCCGACAGATGATGCACCAGGCGCGTGGCGGCGCGCGAGAACAACTGTCGTTCACAGCCCGCCTGGCGCATCCGGTAGGCGATGTACTCGCGACTTTCCTGCAGCTTGAGCGGCTCCAGTCGATATCGGCCGATGATGCGCTGGGCGAGCTGGCGCAGGTCGTGGCGCGCGAGGATGGTCTCCAGTTCCGGCTGGCCGATCAGGATGATCTGCAGCAGCTTGTCGGTGGAGGTCTCGAGGTTGGTGAGGAGGCGTATCTGCTCCAGCACCTCGCGGGAGAGGTTCTGCGCCTCGTCGATGATCAGCACCGTGTGGCGACCCCTGGCATGGGATTCCAGCAGGCGCAGGTTGAGCCGGTTGATCAGCTCCCGCAGGGAGAAGTTCTTGTCCCAGGCGATGCCGAGCTCGACACAGATCGCCTGCAGCATTTCCCGCTCGTCGATCCGCGGATTGAGCAGGAGGGCGACATCTACGTCATCCGGCAGGTGCTCGATCAGGTAGCGGCTCACCGTGGTCTTGCCGGTGCCCACCTCGCCGGTGAGCTGTACGAAGCCGCCGGACTGCTTCATCGCGTAGAGCAGGTGCGCAACCGCCTTCTTGTGGCTCGCGCTCATATACACCACCCGGTGATCCGGGACGATGGAAAATGGCGTGCTCTTGAAGCCGAAATAGTCCTGGTACATGACGTTCTACGCGTTACCTGCGTTCTGGTCGCGCCTGGTTGTCGTGGCGATATCGCGCCTGCCGTTGGAAACCGCCCCTGCCGGGACGCTACCGCCTCCGGGAATGCCGGGAAGTTCCCTGGCCAACCTGGCGCCTCCTGGTTTGGTAAACCGATGTCCGGCGTATTATCATATCACCGTTTGTTTCCTGCACTCTCCGGGGCGTGAACCCCCGGTCGATTCCCGTACCGCTCCCAAGGATCCAGGCCACCCGCCCCGCGATGCCACTCGAAGTCATTATTCTTGCCGCCGGGCAGGGCAAGCGCATGCGATCGAGCCTGCCCAAGGTACTGCACCCGGTGGGCGCGCGGCCGATGCTGGCTCATGTCGTGGACGCGGCGCTCCACCTCGATCCGGCCCGGATTCATATTGTTACCGGGCATGGCAGTGAACTGGTGCGGGGGACGATGGAGTCGCTTTATCCGGAGGATTCGGGGCGGCTGAGCTGGGCACTGCAGGCCGACCAGAAGGGCACTGGCCACGCTGTTTCCCAGGCGCTGCCAGATGTCGATTCGAAGTCGCGCTGTCTCGTGCTGGTAGGCGACGTTCCCCTTCTCGATCCGGCCGATCTTGCTCGCCTGGCGGACTCCAGTGCCTCCCTCGCGCTGCTTACCGCGAAACCGTCTGACCCCACCGGTCTTGGTCGCATTTTGCGCGATAGCGACGGCAACATCACCGGTATCGTGGAGGAACGGGACGCCAGCCCGGCCGAACGCGCGATTGGCGAGATCAACACCGGCATCATGCTCGCTCGCGCAGAAGACCTGACACGCTGGCTGAATGGCGTCGGCTGTGACAACGATCAGGGTGAGTACTACCTTACCGACATCGTTGCCCTGGCGGTGGCGGAAGGCTGCAGCATTGACGGCGTTCCGGCCGGGGATGCCGATCGCCTGCGCGGGATCAATTCCCGTGCCGACCTCGCGGCGGCGGAACGTGGTTACCAAAAACTGGCGGCGAACGCGCTCATGGAGGCCGGTGTCACCCTGCGCGATCCGGCGAGACTGGATGTTCGTGGCGACGTCCACTTCGGCCAGGACTGCATGGTGGATATCAACGTGGTGCTGGAAGGAGACGTGACCGTCGGAGACAACGTCACCATCGGTCCCGGATGCGTGATCCGCAACGCGCGGATCGGCGATCATAGCCATATTCACCCGCACAGCGTCATCGAGAACTCGGTCCTGGGTAGACACTGCAACGTTGGCCCGTTCGCTCGCCTGCGACCCCATACGGAGCTTGCGGATAACGTACGCATCGGCAACTTCGTCGAGATCAAGAAGAGCTCGCTGGATGAAGGCGCCAAGGTCAATCACCTCGCATACGTCGGCGACAGCAGCGTCGGCAGGCAAACCAACATCGGCGCCGGCGTGATCACCTGCAACTACGACGGCGCCAACAAGCACCGCACGGAAATCGGCAACGACGTGTTCGTCGGCTCCGACTGCCAGCTGGTCGCGCCCGTGCGGATCGCCGACGGCGCCACCATCGGCGCCGGCTCCACCATCACCCGCAATATCGACAAGCCGGGACTGGTTGTGAGTCGCGCGCGGCAGCAGACCATCCCGGGCTGGAAACGGCCGATAAAACAGCCACCGGAAGGAAAGAGCTAGCATGTGCGGCATCGTCGGCGCGGTGGCGCGGGACAATGTGTTGCCGGTCCTGTTGAATGGTCTACGTCGACTGGAATACCGCGGCTATGACTCCGCCGGTATCGCGGTAGTCAACCGCGACCGCCACCTCGCCCGTACCCGCAGCGTCGGCAAGATCATCGCCCTCGAAAAAGCGCTTTCAGGCAATGAAGCGATGATCGGTAATACCGGGATCGCCCATACCCGCTGGGCCACCCACGGCCCGCCCACCGAGGTCAACGCCCATCCCCACATGAGCGGCGCCAGGCTTGCGCTCGTCTGCAACGGCATCATCGAGAACCACGAGGCGTTGCGAGCTGCGCAGCAGGCAGCGGGATTCATGTTCAAGTCGCAGACCGACACCGAGGTGGTGGTCAACGAGATCTTCAGCAACATGCAAAAGGGCCTCGACCTGCTGGCCGCGGTTCAGTCCACGCTGCAGGTGCTCGAGGGCGCCTATGCCATTGGTGTTGTCTGTGCCGACGAGCCGGACCGCCTCGTCGGCGCGCGCAAGGGCTCGCCGCTGGTCGTCGGCATCGCCGAAGATGGCGGCTACATCGCTTCGGACATGTCCGCCCTTATTTCGGTGACACGGGACTTCGTCGTGCTCGAGGACGGCGACATCGTCGATATCCAGGACGGGCAGGTACGCATCGTGGATCATTCGGGCAACCGGCTGGAACGCGCCGTGCGCACCAGCAACCTGTCCACGGACGCCATCGAGCTCGGCGAGTTCCGCCACTACATGCTCAAGGAAATCCACGAGCAGAGCACCGCCATCGCCAATACCCTGGAAGGCCGAATCACCGGCACGCGCTTGCTGGAGGAATGTTTCGGCACCGGCGCGGGGACCGTATTCGACCGCGTGCGCGCGGTGCAGATCATCGCCTGCGGCACCAGCTACCATGCCGGCCTGGTCGCGCGTTACTGGTTTGAGGAGGCGGGCGTGCCCTGCCAGGTGGAGATCGCGAGCGAATTCCGCTCGCGCGCCCACGCGGTACCGGATCACTGTCTCGTGGTAACGCTGTCGCAGTCCGGCGAAACCATCGACACCCTTTCAGCGCTGACCTATGCCCGCGGTCTCGGCTATGACAGCAGCCTGGCGATCTGCAACGTGCCCGAGAGTTCGCTGGTGCGCGAATCCGACCTCGTGTTGATGACCCATGCTGGCCCGGAAATCGGGGTCGCGTCCACCAAGGCTTTCACCACCCAACTCGCCGCGCTGCGGCTGCTCGTCATTGCCATCGGCCGGCGCTTCAACCTCGACGCCGAGACCGAGGCGCTGCTGATCAACGAACTCAGGGAGCTGCCGGCGCGAATCGAGGAGATCATCCGCCTGGAGCCGGTGATCGAGGAGATCGCCGGCCAGTTTGCCGACAAGCATCACGCCCTGTTCCTCGGCCGCGGCGCGCATTACCCCATCGCCCTCGAGGGCGCGCTCAAGCTGAAGGAAATTTCCTACATCCACGCCGAGGCCTATCCCGCCGGCGAGCTCAAACACGGGCCACTGGCGCTGGTGGATGCCGATATGCCGGTGATCTCCGTGGCCCCCAACGATCGCCTGCTGGACAAGCTTAAGTCCAATATCGAGGAGGTGCGCGCCCGGGGCGGCAAGCTCATCGTGTTCGCCGACGATCATGCACGCATGGTGGACCAGGAAAACCTGCAGGTCATCAACATCGCACGGGTGGACTCCAGCATCGCGCCCATCGTGTTCACGATTCCCCTGCAACTATTGGCCTACCACGTTGCCCTTATACGAGGTACAGACGTCGACAAGCCTCGTAATCTGGCGAAGTCGGTGACGGTAGAGTAGAATGCTCTGGATGAAGAGCATAGAAGAACTTGATAGTAGTGAGGGGGGACTGATTCTCCGTTCGAGCACGGGTATCGTCTTGGGCTGCCTGGTCTGCGAGCCGGCATTCGCCTACCTCGATCCTGGCACTGGCAGCATCCTGATCCAGGGGCTGATCGCGGCCATAGCCGGAGGGTTGTTCGCGATCAAGGCTTACTGGCATCGCCTCAAGGGATTTTTCAGCAAATCTTCCAGGGACGACAGCCGCGAAAAGAAAGAAGAGGAGCCCCCGCAGTCCGCAGCGGACTAGGCTGGGAAACTCGCTATTTTGCGCCGTGGATAACGGACGGCTCCCATCCTCGTTCAGGGATCCTTGTAGTTATGTTTTTCGCGAGCGTGGCGAGCTACGACGCCACATAACTTCCGCTGGACTCCCCGGATACCGGAAGTTGATGGATTCCGGTCTCTACCAGGTCCTGGTCGATCGGGGTCTCCTGATCCGTCACGAGGAACTCACCCCAGTAGACGACACTTCAACAGGCACAACGATAGCGCCCGTTCCAGTACCGCAGGTTTCCTATCCCTATGAGTGGTCGTTCTCCGAATACCAGGACGCGGCCCTGCTGACGTTGGAGGTCTGCCGTATCGCGATTGCTCATGACATGATACTGAAGGACGCTTCCGCGTATAACGTCCAATTTCTGGAAGGCAGACCGGTTTTCATCGACACTGGATCGTTCGAGGCGCTAGAGGAAGGGATCCCGTGGTCCGGATACCGGCAATTCTGCCAACACTTTCTGGCCCCACTCACCCTGGCTGCCCGGATTGATATACGACTGCTTCGACTATTGGAGACCCATATCGACGGTGTGCCTCTCGACCTGGCGAGCAAGTTACTCAACGGCCGCACCGGCCTGTCCCCCGGCGCCTGGATGCATATCCGCCTGCATGCACGCGCACAGCGCAAATTTTCCGACCAGACTGCAGCATCGCCGGCCCGGACTCAGCGCCAGGTTTCGCGTAATGGACTCCTCGGTTTACTTGACAGCCTGCGAGGCAACGTCACGAAACTCCGCGGGACCACCGCGCGGACCGAATGGGGCGATTACTATGACGAAACCAACTACGGCGAGGAGGCCACCCGTCACAAACGGGAAATGGTCTCCGCATGGTGCCAGCGATTGTCCCCGTCTCTCACCTGGGATCTTGGCGGCAATACCGGTTTCTACAGCCGCGCGGCAGTGTCCGGCGGTGGAACCGTGGTGTGCTGGGACGTTGACCCGCTTGCAGTGGAAAGAAACTATCTCCAGGTACGCGACGGTAATGAAACCAGACTGCTGCCGCTGCTGCTCGATCTGACCAATCCGAGCAAGGGCATAGGCTGGGGCAACCGTGAACGCGACAGCCTCGCGGCGCGCGGTCCCGTGGACCTCGTCATGGCGCTCGCCCTCGTGCACCATCTTGCCATTGCCAACAACGTTCCCTTAGACCTGATTGCCGAATATTTCGCCAGCCTCGGTAAACATCTGATCATCGAATTCGTTCCCCGCGAGGACTCCCAGGTCCAGCGCCTGCTCCTTTCGCGGGAAGACATATTCGCCGACTACGACATTGACAGCTTTGCTCAAGCATTCAGCAGATATTTCATTGAGCGTGAACGCGTTCCGGTTTCACAATCGGTACGTACGTTGTTCCTGTTCGAACTCGCCCCCGGCGGTGGGTATGGGGGTTCAGCAATCAATACGGCAGCAAGCCCATGAGCATGTTTATCGCGTCGTTGCTGCCGTTGCAGTGGTTCCTGGTCACTCCACTACAACTGTACCTCGCGAATCTCGAGGAAATGAAGGTTGATCTGGAATCTCTGGTCATGCTGTGGTTGCTGCCCGCGCTGACCGTATTTCTCGTATTGTTTTTATTGCAACGCATTCTGAAAGGGATTGCACTGGACCTGTTTCGGTTGCTTATTGTCGGAATCGTCATATTGTCCTGGTTCCAGGGCAATGTCCTGTTGTGGGATTACGGAGTCCTGGACGGCCAGGCCATTGACTGGGGTAGCTACCGACGAAACGCCCTGATAGACACGGCCGTCTGGATGGGCGGTCTAACTATTGTGCTCGTATTCGGCAGACGTTGGCTTCCTATACTCTGGAAGGCAGCCGCGTTCCTGGTGTTCATTCAGGCAGGCTCCATCGCAGTCAAGTTGCCTGCATTGGCGGAAAACAGGATCGATACCAGCGCCTATGTCAACGAAGAGGATCTGTTCAACCTCTACCGCTTCTCGCCCGACCGCAATGTAATTCATCTCGTGGTGGACGGCTTCCAGTCCGACGTCTTCGACTACCTAGTGAATCATCCGCTTCTGGCGGATACCTATCAGGAAGCATTTGACGGGTTCACCTATTACCGTGAAACCCTGGGCGTTTATCCTTACACGCGATTTTCCGTGCCTGCCTTTCTCAGTGGCAATTTCTACTACAACCAGCGTGTCAAAAACGAATATATCGCCGCAGCGTTGGAGGGGAAAACACTTTTCAGCGAGGCCAGGGAATCCGGGTACGAGGTCGATATCGGCAGTGGCGCCAACTACTGGGTCAGGCAATACGCCTTTACTCAACCCGACAATATCTACGCCCTGGACCAGGATGTGGCATACAATCCGGCACATTCCGAGGCCTCCAGGCTGGTCGACCTGTCGCTATTTCGTAATCTGCCACAGATAATCAAGCGACGCGTCTATAACAACCAGAACTGGTGGTTATCCCAGTGGTTTTCCGGATCTGGGGGGCTACAACACTGGTATTTCCTACATACCCGGTTCCTGGATACCCTGGGAAGAAACATCAGCGTGGATCGCGAGAAGCCCGTTTACAAATATTTCCACGTAATGAATACCCACAACCCCATGGTGGTGGACCAGGACTGCACCTACAAGAACCAGAGCGGCATGAACCGGGCGACGCTGACCTACCAGAGCAAATGCACAATAGATTCGCTGGGTGTCCTGTTGCAACGCTTGCGAGACGCAGGCGTGTACGAAAATAGCTTGATCGTCATTCACGGTGACCATGGCGGTTGGACCGGAAACATTCGCAATCATGGACCGCCGATCGTTGTGGATCAGCGATTGATTATCAAGAATGCCGTAGCTTCCCTGGCGTCTCCCTTGCTGGCGATCAAACCGCCGGGAGCCCGTGGCCGTATGGTATTCGACGACAGTCTGGTGTCGCTAGCTCAATTGCCCGACACCATATCGGATATCCTGGGGTTTCAGGAAGCATTCGGCCAGGTACCGATCACCGACATGGCGCCGGACGATCAACCCCTGCGTCGCTTCTACTACTATCGATGGCAAAGGGACGCCTGGGAATCGGACCATACTGGGCCGCTCCACGAATTCGAGATTCATGGCAGCCACTATGAAACCGAGTGGCGCCATGTCGGAACCTGGCTACCCGGTACAGGCAAGCGCCCGCCAGAGACACGCTGACCCAGGGAAGCCGTTTTCCAGCGCAGGCGGGTAACGAGCTACTGCGGCACCCCGGTAGCGAAGGTAATTTGAAACCAGCCCTGTTGGCGCGCAGCGTCCATGGCCTTGACCACCGCTTCGTGTGGCGAGAGTCCGTCGGCGCGGATCAGGATCACCGGATCCTCGAGATCACCCGCCGCGTTCACCAGCGCCTTGCGCAGTGTTTCCACGCTGGTATTGATCAGTTCGCGGGGGGAATCCTCGTCGGGTCCCTGGATGGCGTACTGGCCGATATCGCTGATCTGGATGGTCAGGAAGCGGGACTCCGCGTCGGCCTGTTCCCCCGAATCCGCTTCCGGTAACTGCAGCTTGATCTCCGCCTCGCGCGAGAACGTGGTCGTGACCATGAAGAAGATCAGCAGCAGGAAGACGACGTCGATCAGCGGCGTCAGGTTGATGTCCGCGTCGCTCTCGTCGCTGGGATTGCGAAACCGCATGATTCGCCGCCGCTCAGGTTTCCCGCTGGAGGATTTTCATGAACGCGAGCGCCTGCTGCTCCATGTCCACGGCCAGGGAACTCACCTTGCTGCGGAAATAGCGGTAGAACAGCAGACTCGGAATGCCCACCGACAGCCCGGCCGCGGTGGTCACCAGCGCCTCGGAAATGCCTTCCGCGAGCGCCTGGGGATCGCCCACGCCGAACGTCGTGATCGCGGAGAACACCTTTATCATGCCGATCACGGTGCCCAGCAGGCCGAGCAGCGGCGTGATATTGGCGATAGTGCCGAGGGTCGGGAGATGCTTTTCGAGGTCATGCACCACGTGGCGACCGGCTTCCTCGATGGATTCCTTGATCACCACCCGGTGCTGGTTGGGATTGCGCAGGCCGGCGGCGAGCACTTTCCCCAGGGGAGAGTTTTCCTCGATCTCGTTGATCGTCTTCGTGTCCAGGTTACCCTTCTTGAGGTGCCGACGAATGCGGTCTAGCAGTTCCGGCGGCGCCACGTCCTTCGATTTCAGCGCGAGCGCCCGCTCGAGGATGATCGCCAGCGAAATCACGGAGCACAGCAGGATCGGCCAGATCAGGAAACCCCCGGCCTTTAATAGTTCAAACATGTCTGGAGTCGACGAAAACTGTCGGGAAGGCCGATAGTGTATTCATTTAGCCGGTGAGGGTCTATTGAAACGCCCCAGCCGGCATTGCAACCAGCGCAGCGCGGCGCGCCAGTACAACGGATTGGCGGCGAGGGCCCGGCGATAGTTGCGCATCGCGCTTTCCGGTCGATTGCGGCGCTGGCAGCCGGCGATGAAATAGTGATAGTCAGCGGCGCTCTGGCGGCCGCCCCTCGCGGGCTGCGAAGTAACGCGCCTGGCTTCGTCCAGCACCGCTTTCTCGGATTCTCCCCGGCGGCGGCAGTCTCTGGCCGCGGCAATCAGTCGGGTGGCCTCCTGCTGCAGGTGGCGGCGATTGAAACTGATCGCGCCCGGGGAAGAGTCCGCGCGGTACAGGACCTCGGGCAGACTGGCCACCCTGCCTTCTTCCACTAGTCGGATCCAGAGGTCGAGGTCCTGGGCGACGCGGAATGCAGTGCGGTATCCCCCGGCGGCAAGATAGGCGTCGCGGCGAAACATCGTGCTGCCGTGGTGGGGCGGACCGCGCAGGTCGCGAGGATCTTCCGCGGTGAGGCTGGCTGTCACGGCCGCGTCATCCATCACGACCTCGTACAGCAGCTCGCCCTCGTCGTCCATGAAGTGTGTGCCGGCAGAGATCAGCACCACTTCCGGGTCCGCGTCCAGCATGGCAGCCTGGCGCGCCAGGCGTCCCGGCAGCGAGACATCGCCAGCATCCTGGCGCGCGATATAGCGGCCTCGCACCGCGCCGCAGCCCACCACCAGGGCGGCCGTGAGCCCCTGGTTGTCCTGGTGGAGCACATGACGACCGGGAGCCCCGGAACACCAGCGATCCAGGAGTTCAGCGGTGCCATCGGTGGAGCCGTCATTGACGATAACGGTCTCGAAGGCGACGCCCTGCTGCAACGAGAGGCCTTCCAGGGTTCGGGGAAGAGCGGATGCCCCGTTAAAGACACTCATCACGACGCTGACAACGGGCGGTTGCGCCTCCTGCCCGACCGGCTGCACTCCGGTATCACTCAACGGATGCACTCCCGGTCGGACCCGAGCGATAGCGGTCGTACCATTCAGAAAGCCGGCCCACGTTTTTCCAGCCGATCAGCGCGGCAGCGGCGCGGAAAAGCACCAGGTCGGGCGTGGACGGATTGGCGGCCGATTCCCGGGCCAGGTCGAACAGGTCTGCCGCCTCCCGGGCCAGGCCGGCGGCGCCACACTGGCGCGCGAGGAGAAAGGCTGCGCGGGAGAAATGGGCCATTTCCGGGGTTTCCCGGATGATTCCCGCCGCGATGGCCGAGTTGTATATGAGACGCCGCGCCGATGCGCGATCCGCAAGTTTGCGGGTCGTCGACAGCCCTTCGCCGGAAAGTCGCACCGCCCCGTGGTGATGGAATTCGCACAACGCCTCGTCGACGAAACACAGCCTGCCGCCGACGGTGGCGATGCGGCTGTCGTACTCCCAGTCCTCCTCCTGGCGCAGAGTCGTCCAGGGACCGGCGCGCTGACAAACGCTGCGCCGGTAAAGCGGCGTCAGCGTATTCCACCAGCGCCCTGTGAGAAACGACGGCCACATGTGATCGAAGCGTTCGTGAGTCCGCTTTTCCGGGGATTGTTCGAGCAGGTGGTCGCCCTGGCGATACAGTGTGCGGCAGTACGCCACGTCACTCTCGGGATTTTCCAGCAGCGCCGCCACCTGGCGGGAAAACTTCCCGGGATACAGAAAGTCGTCACTATCGAGATACTGCAGGAACTCCCCCCGCGCCACCTGCCTGCCCGCTTCGCGCGCACCGCCCGGCCCTGTGTTGTTGATTCGGAGCGTGCTGACCCTCGAATCCAACGCCATCTCCCGGATGACCTCAGGTGTAGCATCGTCGGAACCGTCATCGACGATGATGACCTCTATCTCCGGGTGGGTCTGCGACAGCACACTCCGGACAGCGATTTGCAACTGCTCCGGCCGGTTGTAGACCGGGATGATGGTGCTGACGAGGGCGCTCATGATTCACCGCCGGGCTCAAGGTCCATCTTCACCGCTTCGGCAAAGAACTTCTCACGTTGTTCGGGAGACATCCCGTGGCGCGCGTGGGGCCATTCTCCGCCCGCTGTCCGGTGTTGGAACCCGATACCAGTGGCGCGCCGCACACGCTCGGCCAGGCTTGCGCCCAGCAGGCGATCGAGGCGCCCCTGGGAGGGTAGTGGTTCCGGACGGCTGGGCACCCCTCGGGGTTCACTCTGCAATATGGAATCCAGCGCCCCGGCCCACGCATCCACCGAGATCTCCCTGGAATAGCGCGCGGCGACAAGCTCTCGGCCGGCATTGGTTAGCCGCTCCACCAGGCCGCGATCTTCGCGCAGGCGCTTCAGACATCGCGCAGCAGCATCCGTGTCGCCCACGTCGAATAGCAGGGCGTTCTCACCGTCCAGCAGCGCGCCCTCGAGACCGGAGCCCGTGTAGCGGGAACTCACCACCGGCACTCCGGCCGCCATCGCTTCCCAGATGGTGATCGGCCCGGTTTCCCAGGTGGAATTGACCAGCAATGCTCCTGCCCCAGGCAGGATCTCGCCGACAAGTGTTCCGTGCGCGACCGTGCCGAGAAATTCCACGCTCACCAAATCCGTTTCGGGCATGGTCGCGCGAAGCGCCACTGCCTCCGGGCCTTCACCAGCCACCTGGAGGCGCCACAGTTGGCCAGATTCCGCAAGCCGACGGACGATGTCCGGCAATTCCAGCACGCGTTTCTGTTCCTGCTCCAGGCGGCCCATCCACAATACGGTATCGGCGGTTCGCTGGTCTTTGGGCACCCCCGGCTGTTCAACTCCATAGGGAGCGTAAAACACTTGTCCTTCGGAGACGGCTCCTTGCTGAATGGCCAGCGCAGCCGAAAGCCGGTTGGTAGCCACGACACCGTCCAGGACTTCCGCGTAGTGATGCATCTCCCTGAAATAATCTCCCTCGATTCCGTGTACCGACATCACTAACCGGGCAGCGGTACGACGATGCCATCTGAGCCAATGTACCGCTTCGAGCGCATCGCCAACGTTTGCCGACAGCACCAGGTCGGGCTCGACGTCTTCGACTGCCCGGCTGATTGCCTCGATGCGGCCGGTGTTGCTGCCGGAGTGATTCCGGATCTCCACTACATGGGACCAGGGATGGAGATTGAGATAGGGCCCGGGTTGATGAGCCCTGCCTGACACGAGACCCAGCGTCACCTCCGCGCCGCGCGCTTCGAGTCCAGGCAACAGATAGTCTAGCCAGTTCTGGACACCGCCCAGGGTGTAGGCGGAGGGGGCGATGACCAGCAGTTTACTATTGGCAAGGGTTTGCACCGGGCTACCGGAAGCGGCGGGTGAACGTTGCCTTGTCAAAGTGCAATTGCGGTCCGGCATCTCCGCTGCCTGGTGATCGTCAAGCTGGGCCGATCCCTGCTTGCGTCAGGATCCCGTCCGAGAGGACACGTGCTTCGCTATGCACCGGCGCATTCAGCATCGGCCGGATTCTTTGAGACAGGCCACCATACTGGTCGACGGGGCGGGGAACCGTCAGCAGGGGTATCTTGTTGGTCTGGGTCACCAGATCCCCCCTGTTCACATAACCGGACAATGTGATCAGGTATTCGCCGCTGCCCAGGGGGCCAGCGGCAACGCGGTAGCGAAACTCCACTTCGGTCCCTGCAGCGCCCTCTATGCCGGTCTCGGGCGGCGCCATGTAGTGGATCAATTCTATTCCACGGTCGTTCTCGATGGAAAAATCAAGGCGAAAGACTTCGACATCCCGCTGCAAATGGCAACGCACGGTCATGCGGATGTCCATGGAGTCGCGGTTGGCAGCATCAAGCTCGGCTTCCAGGTGCGTTATGGTTACGCGCCCGTCACCGTAGCCAGTAATCGACCCATCGGACCGGTTGGCAGCAAGGTAGAGGTCTATTGCCCGGGGTGTATCACCATAGTACTTCAGTTCCCCGAACTCCAGGTAAAGGCACTTGCTGGTTAGCGACTGTACGGTATCCATGCTGTGGCTGACGAACAGGACCGTTGTACCACCTTCCACCAGTTCACGAAGCTTGCGCAGGCACTTGCGCTGGAACGCGACATCTCCTACTGCAAGGACTTCATCCACGATCAGGATGTCCGGTTCGATATGCGCGGAGACGGAAAAGGCCAGCCTGACGAGCATACCGCTGGAATAACGTTTTACCGGCGTGTCCAGGAAATTTTCCACCTCGGCAAACTCCACGATGCGATCCAGTTTCTCCTGGATTTCCCTGCGCTTCATGCCCAGTATGGCGCCGTTGAGAAAGACATTCTCCCTGCCTGTAAGTTCGGGGTGAAAACCCGTGCCCACTTCCAGCAGGCCTGCCATCCTGCCGCGGTATTCGATCTCGCCGCGGGTTGGCGTCGCGATCCGGCAGAGCAACTTGAGCAACGTGCTCTTGCCAGCGCCGTTCTTGCCGATAACACCCACTGCCTGCCCGCGTTCCACCGAGAACGAGACATCGTTGAGCGCCCAGAACAGGTCTACGGAGGCGCTGGATTCAGACCTGACACGTCGCCGAAGCGGGGATCTGAACCAGGATGCAAGAAGCTCGCGAAAATCCCCGTGGGCGGTTACTCCCCTGCCAAGCCGGTATTGCTTGGATAGCCCCCTGATCTCGATTGCGTTGGTCATATCACGTCGGCGAATCGTTGCTCTACCTTGCGGTAGTACTTCAGTCCGACATAGAAGATTGCGGAGGCATAAACCAGCGAGATCAGCAACACCGCGATACTTACGGGCTTGTCGAGAAACGCCGCGCGAAAACCGTCCACGAAACCGGTCATGGGATTGAGGTATAGCAACCAGCGCCAGCTCTCCGGGATAAAGCTGGGGGGATAGACCACGGGCGTAATGTACATCCAGATCTGCACCATGAATGGCACGACGAAGCGGAAATCCCGGTAGCTGACCGTAATCGCCGAAATCGCGGTACCGATTCCCAGGGCGACAAGCGCCATGCCAACAAGGCACAGCGGCAGAAACACGAGACTGGCGCCCGGGGAAACCCCGTACAGCGCCATCAACAGCACCAGTATGACGCTGGCAATAGCGAGATCCACGAAAGGACTGCCCACCGACGACAGAGGCACCAGGAGACGGGGAAAGTAGATTTTGCTCACCATCTGCGCTGATCCGACGGTGGCGGCGGAACCGCTGGACACGACGGTGGAAAAGAACATCCAGGGCAGCAGCCCCGAAAATACGAACACCGGGTAGGGATAGCCCTCGGACGGAATATTGGCGAGACGGCCGAATATCACCGTGAATATCAGCATACTCACCAGGGGCTGCAGAATCGCCCAGGAAGCGCCCAGCACCGTCTGCCGGTAACGCACCTTGATGTCCCTGCGGCACAGGGCCCAGAACAGTTCCCTGTAATCCCAAAGCTCGGCGAAATCGATGCGGCGCCATCCCTCCACGGGGCGTATCACCGTGACGGGGAGAGACTCGGTAGGAGGTGGAGAGATTCCGGCGGAGCCTGACATGCAATAGGGTGAAAGCCGGAACGGCAGGAAGTCGAAAATTATAGCATACCGCCACTTGCCGTTATAATGACCTCGCCTGCGGCGCAGCCCTGTCCGAAAACAGTGAAAATCCCGAACTCATCGCGCGAACTGGTCCCTGACCCGCCTGGGGAAAGTCTTTACAACCGCATCTACAAGGTGGTCCGCCGCATCCCGCCAGGGCAGGTGGCGAGCTATGGCCGCATCGCGCGCATGGTGCGCACGGGGCCGCGCCAGGTGGGATATGCCATGGCGGCGCTGACTTCCGACCAGGACGTGCCGTGGCACCGCGTGATCAACAGCCGCGGAGAAATCAGTGCACGCAAGGACGGTGGTTCGGACGCGCGCCAACGGAATCTGTTGCTGGCCGAGGGCGTCGTGTTCGACGCCCGCGGGCGGGTGGACTTCGACCGATTTGGCTGGATCGAAGCCGAGTTGCACTGGCTGGAGGAAGAGTCATGACTGCAATCAGTAGACACTGGGGCAACGGTATAGCGCTGCTGGTCGCCTGGCTGGCGCTGCCGCTGATTTCCATTGCCGAGGACTCGCTCCAGCTCGTCGTCACGGGCAGTTCCCGGGCCATCGTGCTGGTGAACGGGGAGCGCCTTGTGCTGCGCGTTGGCGAGGAATCCCATCCCCGCGTTCGTCTAGTATCAGCTGATTCCGACCAGGCCGTCCTCCATATCGATGGCGATGAACACGTGCTTGAGACGGGCAGCGTGGCGGCGCCGGTACTGCTGGATGATCACCATGTCGACGATACGGCTGTGGATAGTGGTCCAGCAGCGATTACCCTTTGGGCGGAGCCGAACGGGTTTTTCTTTGCCAATGGCGCGGTCAACCGTCGCAGCACCCGGTTCCTCGTGGACACCGGCGCCAACACCGTCACCCTCAGCAGCGTCCAGGCCGACCGCCTGGGCGTAGACTACCAGGAGGGACGCAATGGCTTTGCCGCCACGGCATCCGGGGTGACGCCGATCAAGTCCATCACCCTCGACCGGGTCACCGTGGAAGGCATAACGCTGCGCAACATCGCCGCCAATGTCGTGCCCGGGAATTTTCCGGAGTACCCGCTACTCGGCGCCTCGTTCCTTGGTCAGCTCAACATGACGCGCTCCGGCAACCGGATGGAACTGAGCCGGCGCTGAATCTCCCCGTGGGCAGTCAAACTCTACCCCGCATTGTCATCACCGCGGGCGATCCCGCCGGGATCGGCCCGGATATTGTCGCTGACGCACTCGACCGCGACTATGCGGCGGCAATCGCGGTGCTCGGAGACCCCGGAGTGATCGCGGATCGTGCGCGGCAGATCGGGAAGGCGGTCACTGTCTCGGAGTGTGACAGGGGCGAGTTCCTGCCGCATCGACCCGGCAACATTCGCGTGACGCCCGTATCGGTGTCATCCCCGGTCTCCGCGGGCCGCCTCGACCCCGCCAACGCAGCCGCCGTGATCGCCACCATCGACACCGCCACCGACCTGTGCCTCGCAGGCGATGCCGACGCCATGGTGACCGCGCCGGTACACAAGGCGGTCATCAACGACGCTGGCATCGCGTTCCGGGGCCATACCGAGTGGATCGCCGAGCGGGTGGGAAACGCGCTCCCGGTGATGATGCTCGCGGGCCCGAAGCTGCGCGTCTGTCTCGCAACGACGCATTTGCCGCTCTCGGCGGTTCCGGGCGCCATCAATGCGGAACTGCTGTCCCGGATCCTGGAAATCATGGACCGCGACATCGGCCGCCTGTATGGCATCGGCCGTCCGCGCATCGGCGTACTCGGGCTGAACCCCCATGCTGGCGAAGGCGGCTACCTGGGACGCGAGGAGATCGAGATCATTACTCCAACACTGGAATCTCTCCGCTCCGAGGGCATGTGCCTCACTGGCCCACTTCCAGCCGATACCGCGTTCACTCCGGGAGTGCTTGATGAACTGGATGCGGTGCTCGCGATGTACCACGACCAGGGCCTGCCGGTGATCAAGCACCAGGGTTTCGGCGACGTGGTCAACGTCACCCTGGGTCTTCCATTGATCCGCACCTCGGTGGACCACGGCACCGCGCTGGAACTTGCGGGTACCGGCGAGGCCAGCGCGGACAGTATGGTTGCCGCGATTGAACTGGCCATCGCGTTTGCGCGCAACGCTGCTCCAGCTAACCAGGCCGGACAGTGAACAGCCGTCGGAACGCAGTATCCGGGCACGTACCCCGAAAACGATTCGGTCAGCATTTCCTGCACGACCAGAGGGTTCTGGATCGAATCGCCGCGGTGGCGGTGGCGGGATCGCCACCCAACCTGCTGGAGATCGGTCCCGGGCTCGGCGCATTGACCGCTGAACTGCTGGCACGTGTACCCCACCTGGTCGCGGTGGAGCTGGATCGCGATCTCTCCGCCGGACTCGCAAACAGGTATCCGGAGGGTCAGCTCAAGCTGTACCAGATGGATATCCTGCGCTGCGAACTCGATACACTGGAGAGACCAGATCCGGGAAAGCCCTTCCGCGTGGTGGGCAACCTGCCTTACAACATTTCGACCCCGCTGATCTTCCATCTGCTGGACCAGTTGCAACTCATCGAGAGCATGGTATTCATGGTGCAGAAGGAAGTCGCCCTGCGACTTACCGCGACGCCGGGAAGCAAGGCCTACGGCCGCTTGACAGTCATGGCCGCTCTGGATCTCGACAGTACCATCCTGTTCGACGTTCCGCCGGAGGCATTTGATCCGCCGCCCAGGGTGGAATCAAGCGTGATCCAGCTGCTCCCCCGACGTGTTGAGGACAGGGAATCAGATGGATCAGGGGTTCCCCGGAATCTCGTGGCGAGACTGGTCACTGCCGCTTTCGCCCAGAGGCGCAAGACATTACGTAACACGCTTTCTGGAATGGTTACGGCTGCGCAGTTCGATTCCGTTGGAATCGACCCGTCGCTGCGTGCCGAGGCGCTAAGCCCGAAGGACTACCTGCGGTTGTCCTCGGTCCTGGACTCAACGACGTAACGTCAGTTTGTAATAGTGCTGCAGGCATCGGCAGGCGACGCGATGCCGTGAAGCTGGCAACGACTGAAAATCATTGGTGGAATTGGAAAGACAAGCTTGTCCACTACCTGTTGACACGTGGCAATCCCGCCAACGTGTCCTTGATCCACCCCTCCACCGCATCATTGATCTCCCGCACCTTGTTTCCCTCCGGCTGGATCGGCGGCCCGATCACGATGTCGATGGTGCCGGGATACTTGAGGAAACCGTTACGGGGCCAGAAGTTGCCAGCGTTGTGGGCCACCGGGACGATGGGGGCGCCGGATTTGCTGGCGATCATGGCGCCGCCAGCCTGGAACTTGCCCGGGGCGTCCGGTGGCATGCGGGTGCCTTCCGGGTAGATCACGAGCCAGCGCCCTGCCGCGAGGCGTTCCTTGCCCTGCTCGATGAGCTGGTCCAGGGCGCGCACTTTCTGAGATCGGTCGATGGCGATGGGGCGTTGAGCCGCAAGCCCCCAGCCAAAGAACGGTATCCACAGCAATTGTCGCTTGAGCACGAAGGACAGCGGCGGGAAGATCAGCTGGAAGCACAGGGTCTCCCACGCTGACTGGTGATTGGAGAGGATGATTGACGGTTCGTCGGGGATGTTTTCCCTGCCCTGAAGGCGGAAGTCGAGGCCGCAGATGATCCTCAGTGTCCATATATTGAATCGCGCCCAGCTGCTGATCACCCGGTCGCGTATCCTGTCCGGGAAAGGCAGGACTAGTATCACCGCGATGTCGACCACGATCGCGCTCAGGATCTGCCCCAGCAGGTAGATCAATGAACGCAGGGCGATCATGAGTCGATCTGGCCTCCAACCTTGAGGGATTCGACGTAGCTCGAGAGGTCATCATGAATCGCAATCCGCCCGAGCGAGGGCTCTTCCCCGGCAGCAAGACGCTGTTCGGTATCCTCGCCCTTGCCGGTACGGACCAGCACCGGGTTGGCGCCCACCGCGCTCGCGGCCTGCAGGTCGCGCAGCGAGTCACCCACGGAATCCACACCGTCGAGATCGCATTTCAGGCGTTGCTTTAGCTCCTGGTAAAGTCCCGGCAGCGGCTTGCGGCATTCGCAACCACCATCGGGGCCGTGGGGACAGAAGAAGATCGCGTCGATTTCACCCCCCAGCGCATGGAGCTGGTCCAGCATCTTCTGGTGAATCCTGTTCAGGGTATTGAAGGTAAGCAGGCCGCGCGCGATGCCGGACTGGTTGGTGATCACCACCACGCGATACTCCGCCCGCGAGAGCCGGGCGATAGCCTCGAGGCTGCCTGGGAGCGCCTCCCATTCCTCGGGCGACTTTATGAATTCATCCGAGTCCCGGTTGATCACCCCGTCGCGATCAAGAATTACGAGTTTGCCGACGTTTGCCATGTTATCCGCGCTCGCGCTCAGCCATCCTCCCGGTAGGCAGTCACCCGCACCCGGCCATCCACGATGCGTTCGCCGCGGCGGCCGATCTTCTCCATCTTGTCCCAGAACGCTGCTTCCATGTCGAAGTCCGCGGCGATGGCATTGCCCATCAGCAGGATCAACAGGTCGGCGCATTCCTCCGCCAGCGCCTCCCGGGGTTTGCCCTTGGTGACGCAGTCGGCGATTTCGCCGAGTTCCTCGGTCATGAGCGCGAGGCGGTAGATCATGTCCTCGCCGCCACGCTCGCGGAACTGGTGCTTGTCGTGGAACGCCTGCACCGCCTCCAGCATTCGGGTAAACGAACCGTCGCCCGCCGGAGCGTCGTTCATTCGACCCGTACCAGGGAAATGTCTGCCACCGCGAGGAACAGCCGGCGGATGTGTCCCAGCAGAGCGAGTCGGTTGGCGCGGATCGCGGGATCCTCGTCCATGACCATGACCTTATCAAAGAAGGAATCCACCGGTTTCTTCAAACGCGACAACTCCGCAAGACCACGGGCATAACGGCCGGCGTCGAGATGCTTGCCTGCATTCTCGTCCGCCTTCATGACTTTCTTGTACAGGGTGCGCTCCGCCTTTTCCCGAAGCAGTGACTCGTCCACCGTTGCATCTTCTGGCGACTTCTGCCCGGAAAGTATGTTCGCGATACGCTTGTTGGCGGCGGCAAGGGAACGGGCGCTGTCGGCGTCGTCGCGAAAGAACGTGCGCAACGCCGAGATCCGCTGGTGAAAGTCCAGCGGTCGACCGGGATCCACCGCGGCCACCGCGGCGATCTCCAGGGCATCGAAGTCGAGGGCCTGGTAGTAAGCGCGCAAGCGGTCGGTGACGAAGCCGTACACCTGGGTGGCAGTGTCGTCCCCCGTGTTCAGGCCGTCACGACCGGAAAACTGGTCCAGAGCCAGCCGCAGCAATTGCCGCAGGTCGAGATCGATGCCGTCCTCGATCAGGATGCGCAGCACCCCGAGCGCGGCGCGGCGCAGCGCATATGGATCGCGATCGCCGCCGGGAATCTCACCGCAGGCGAACAGGCCCGCGAGGGAATCCAGGCGATCGGCGAGCGCGAGGCAGCGTCCCGCTGGTGTCGCCGGCAGGGTATCACCGGCGAAACGCGGCTGGTAATGCTCGCGTATAGCGCTGCTCACCGCCCGGTTCTCGCCGCCGTTCGCGGCGTAGTAGGCGCCGATGATTCCCTGCAGTTCCGGGAACTCACCTACCATGTCGGTGACCAGGTCGGCCTTCGCGAGCACACAGGCGCGTTCGACGTCGCCCTCGTCGGCGCCGACCTGCGCGGCGATGGAACCGGCCAATGCACGCATCCGTTCCACCTTGTCGCCGATGGATCCCAGGCGCTCGTGGAACAGGACGCGGTCGAGATCCGGCCGCCTGTCCGCGAGTGGCACCTTCTGGTCGGACTGCCAGAAGAATTCGGCGTCCGCGAGCCGCGCCCGCAGCACGCGTTCATTGCCGGTGCGCACGCGCTTGGGCGAACTGCTGCGAATGTTGCTGATCGTGATGAACGCGGGCAACAGACGATCCTTGTCGTCCACCATGTGGAAATACTTCTGGTGATCGCTCATGGAGGAAACCAGAACCTCCGGCGGCACCTTGAGAAACCGGCGGTCGAACTCGCCGTGGAGCGCCTGCGGCCATTCCACCAGGCCGGTCACTTCGTCGAGCAGCGCTGGTTCGATTACCGCCTTGCCGCCACTGCGCTTCGCGAGGCGCGTCGCCTGGCGCTCGATGAGCTTGCGCCGCTCACAATAATCGGCAACGACGAATCCGTCCTTTTTCAGCGTGTCGAGGTACCGGTCGGCGGACAGCACGCGAATCCGGCCCCGGGAATGAAATCGATGGCCCTGGGTCCAGGGCTCCGCGCGCAGGCCGAGGGCGGACACCTTCAGCGCCTCGCTACCATACATCGCGAGCAACCAGTGAACCGGTCGCACGAATTCCTGCTCGCGATCGCCCCAGCGCATGCGCCGGGCAATGGGCAACTGGCGTATGGCGCTCTCCAGCGCCTGTTCCACCAGGGCCTGGATGCGCTCCCCGCTGACCTTGCGGCGAAACACCAGCCATTCTCCCTGGTCGGTGGCCATGCGTTCGAGTTTCTCTACTGCGATGCCGCAGGAGCCAGCGAAGCCGAGCGCGGCCTTCGTCGGCGCGCCGGATTCATCGTATGCCGCGCGCACGGAAGGACCGCGTCGCTCTTCCACGCGATCAGGCTGCCGCGGCCGCACCTGTCCCACCCAGACTGCGAGCCGGCGCGGGCTGGCGAACCAGCGCCAGGAGTCACGCCCGTTCTCGGCCACCCCTGCAGCGTGCAGAGATTCAAATACCGCTCGCCCGAAGGACTCGCCCAGCGCCTTCAGCGACCTGGGCGGCAGTTCCTCGGTGCCGAGTTCAAGGAGCAGGTTGCGCCGCCGGCCCGCGCCGGGACTGCGCTTGCGGGTCACCATCAGGCACGCCTCCTGCGGCGGGTCGCCTTTGGCGCCGATTTTCCGCGCGGGAATCCCAGCGCTTCCCTGCTCTCGTAGTACGCATGGGCCACGCCGCGCGCCATGCCTCGCACGCGGCCTATGTAGCGCGCCCTCTCGGTGACGCCGATGGCGTGGCGCGCGTCCAGCAGGTTGAAGGCATGGGACCCGGTCAGCACCTGCTCGTAGGCGGGCAACGGGAGGCGATGCTCGAGCAGGTGGTGGCACATCCGCTCCGCTTCGTCGAACTGGCCGAAGAGGTAGTCCACGTTCGCATGCTCGAAGTTGTACCGCGACTGCTCGACCTCGTTCTGGTGGTAGATGTCACGATAGGTGTAGCGGCCTGTGGGCCCATCGCTCCAGACCAGGTCGAAGATACTGTCCACGCCCTGGAGGTACATCGCGATACGTTCGAGTCCGTAGGTGATCTCCCCGGTAACGGGGCGGCAGTCGAGCCCGCCGACCTGCTGGAAGTAGGTGAACTGGGTCACTTCCATGCCGTTCAGCCAGACCTCCCAGCCGAGACCCCACGCGCCCAGGGTCGGGGACTCCCAGTCGTCCTCGACGAAGCGCACGTCATCGCGCAGCAGGTCGAGGCCCAGCTCTCGCAGCGAGCCGAGGTAGAGTTCCTGGAAGTCATCCGGCGAGGGCTTGAGGATGACCTGGTACTGGAAGTAGTGCTGCAGGCGATTGGGGTTCTCCCCGTATCGCCCGTCGGTAGGGCGCCTGGAAGGCTGCACGTACGCGGCCTGCAACGGCTCCGGTCCGACGGCGGCCAGAAAGGTCGCGGTATGAAATGTGCCCGCCCCGACCTCCATGTCATAGGGCTGCATGATGACGCAGCCCTGCCTGGCCCAGTAGTTCTGCAGGCTCAGAATCAGGTCTTGAAAGGTCAAGGAATCGTTGGGGAAAACAGGGTAAAAACCGGTGCCCGCCTCGCTTCCGGGACACGCCTGACCGGTCTCAGGACCGGAGGCCGGATTCTAACAGCTTGCGTTCCCACTGGTAGGCGGTGCGGCAGATCAGTTCCAGGTCGTCATGCCGCGGCTGCCAGCCGAAGAGGTCACGAATGCGGGCGTTGTCCGCCACCAGCGCGGGTGGATCGCCCGCACGCCGGCCCGCTATGGTCACGGGGAAATCGACGCCGCTGACCGCGCGCACCTGGTCGATGACCTCGCGCACGCTGTAGCCACGCCCGTAGCCGCAGTTGAGGAATGCGCTGTCACCGCCACCCTCGAGCCAGTCGAGCGCGTCCAGGTGGGCGCGTGCGAGATCGTCGACGTGGATGTAGTCGCGCACACAGGTGCCGTCCGGCGTATCGTAGTCGTCCCCGTAGATCGACATCCCGTCGCGCTTGCCGCAGGCCGCCTCGCAGGCCACCTTGATAAGGTGGGTCGCCTCCGGCGTGGACTGGCCGAGGTCGCCGCCCGTGTGCGCGCCGGCGACGTTGAAGTAGCGCAGCGCAACGTAGCGAAAGTCATCGTGGGCCGCGGCGAGATCGCGCAGCGTCCACTCCGTCATCAGCTTGGTCGCGCCATATGGATTGATCGGCGCGGGCGGCACGGTTTCATCCACCGGGATGGTGTCGGGCATGCCATAGACCGCGGCGCTGGAGGAAAACACCACGTGGGGAACGCCGGCGGCGGCAGCGCGCTCGAGCAGCGTAAGCGAACTCGCCACGTTGTTGCGGTAGTACTTGAGCGGATCGGCCACGGATTCCGGGACCACGATATGACCGGCGAAATGGATCACTGCCTCGATTCCCTCCTCGCGGAACAACCGGTCGAGCAGGTCGGCGTCGGCGATGTCCCCCTCGACAAAGCTCGCGCGGGGATCCACCGCCTCGCGGAAACCGGAGTACAGGTTGTCGAGGACGCAGACCCTGTGGCCGGCCTCCACCAGGTGTCGGGTGGTATGGGAACCGATGTATCCGGCGCCGCCGGTGACGAGTACCGCGCTCATGGAAACTGGGGGGTTGGTAACGGGGCTGCGGATTCTAGCATCCGCTCCCCGGAGCGGCTTGTTCGCAGGTTCAACGCGTGGAAATCCTCGATTCCCTGCGCGACCCAGAACCCGGCAGCGTCCCGCGCCCCGGCGAGTCGCGTCCTGTCATGCCGCAGGCGCACCTCGATGGCTCCTTCGCTCGCGGTGTTGATGAGCGGAATACCGAGACGGTGGTATCGTTCTGCCACGGCCGGGTGAGGATGTCCGAACCGGTTGCGATAGCCACTGCTGACGAGCGCAACCCGCGGTCGCGTTCGCCGGAGAAACGCGCGCGACGATGAGGTCTTGCTGCCGTGATGGGGCGCCATCAGCACATCCACCGCTAGTTCGTCACCGTACTGCACCAGCAATCGACGTTCCACCGGCGCCTCGATATCGCCGGTGAGCAGCACCGATCCGCTTTCCGAGCGCACCAGCAAGACGCAGGAAGAATCGTTCCCGCGATAGGGAGCGTCCGCGGGTGGCCAAAGCATTGAGAACTGCACCCGGTCCCACTCCCATGCCTGGCCCTGGTAGCAGGATCGGGAGCCGGGCGGGGCGCGCTCGTGGCCGGTGTCGCTGGTGAGGATGCGTTCAACGGGCAGGCCACTAATAACTGCCCCGGCGCCACCGATATGGTCGTTATCCGCGTGGCTCAGAAGGAGCATATCCAGTCTCCGGACGCCAAGCCCGCGCAGGTGTGGCAACACCGCGATTTCGCCGAGGTCATATCCGCTGCCCCAGGACGCGCCCGTGTCATATACCAGGACATGTCGATGTGTTCGAATCACCACCGACAGTCCCTGCCCGGTGTCCAGCAGATCCAGGTCAAGGTTGCCGGGATCCGGAGGCGCGGGGCGGAAGAGCAGCATGGACACCATCAAAAGCAGACCCAGGCCCCGGGACGGCAAAGCCGGGCCGCAGGCGCAGGTCGCCAGGCCAACCAGAGCGAGGGCGATGAACGCGGGTTTTGGCGCCGCCAGGTGCACCGCCCAGGGGAGAGCAACGAGGTGATCCAGCAGCCACCACGCCAGGTCGAGCAGTATCGCCGAGACGTGCAGCAACCAGGCGGCCGGCGCCAGAATGTCGAGTGCCCAGCATAGCAGTGCAATCAATGCCATCGGCACCACAAGCATGCCCACCAGCGGCACCGCAACCAGGTTTGCCAGCGGAGCGACCAGGGATACCTGGTGAAACGCCAGCAGCAGGATCGGCGCCATGCCCGCGAACAGCCAGGCCTGGGCGCGAATCCAGCCGCCGACGACGAGCGTTGCACGGATGCCGGGCGACGCCGCATCGACCACCTGGCGCGCCACCGCCAGACCCATGATCACGAGCACCCCGACGGCTACGAAGGACAGCCAGAAACTCGATCCGAACGGCGCCAGCGGATCCATCGCGAGGACGACGGCCAGGACCACCGCCAGCAATCGCATCGGCGCGGCCGTGCGGCTGAGGAGCACCGCCGACACCGCGACGAGCAGCATCAGCAGGGCGCGGCGCGTGGGCAGGGTGAAATCCGCCAGGGCGGCATAGACGGTCCCCGCGACCGCGGAGACAAGGGCCGCGGCAAGGGGCGATGGCAAACGCTGACACAACCAGGCGGATCTGCGCCAGCACCAGCCGCCGAGGAAGGCGGCGAGACCCGCCACGAGTCCGATATGCAGCCCGGATATCGCGACCAGGTGCACGGTGCCGGTGTCCCGCAGGAGGGTCCAGTCAGCATCGTCGAGATCGTCCCTGACGCCCACGCTCAGAGCCGCTAGTACCGCGGCATTTCGAGAGGACAGCTTTTCCGACAGGTAGGCGGCGAACCCCACGCGCAACGACTCCAGGCGCCGTTGCCAGAACGGGAGCGGCCCATCGGCGCCGGTGTTCGGTGAAGCGCCCACCACGTAGCCGGTGGCGCCGAAACGGGCCTGGAACAGCCAGGTCTCGTAGAGGAAGGCCGCACCCGGGTTGACGATGCTCCGCGGTCGTTTCAACCGCACGACCAGTTGCCAGGGCGTTGCCGTATCCGGCAGTAGCGCGGGATCGTAGGCAGACAGGCGAATCTTTTCCGGCACATGAACCGGCTCCGTACCCAACCACCCCTCCTGCACACGAAAGTCGAAACGTCCGCCCCGGTCATGGTGCTGGATGCGCCCTTCGACACTCCCCGTTACCACCAGGTCGCGCTTTTCCAGTGATTCAGGTAGACGGTCGGCCATCACCGCCGCGCCAACCGCGACCGCCCAGGCAAGGCCCGCGAGCCAGGCCGGAAGGAGCCATGTCCAGGCAGGAGGCAAACGCAGCCATCGCCAGGCGATGCCGGCGCAAACTGCCAGCGCAATGGAGAGCAGGATGGATGGAGCGACGGGAAGGAAGCGAAGGCAAATGACGCCCGCGGAAAACATCAGCAATGCAGCAGTCTGCACGCCATCCGTGGACGCCGCGCGTGCACGGCCTTCCGTACCCGTTCCCTGGTATCGCAATTCTTCTCACTCCCTGAAAGCGGCCATTCCTTTGGCCGTGCGGTGCTCCCGGGAAAATCGTGCTACCTTCGTGGCGGCACGAGCTGGTATCCCGGAACCATGCGTCCATCGTATTTCAAGCCAAGGAGGTTTATCAAGCGGGTATCCCCGAGTCCCCGACGTATCCGTTCACTCAATCTCCACCGGTATCTCGGCGACCGGATACATGACCAGCGGTTCTGGATCATCAACCGTCAGAGCATATCCCGCGCCACTGCCATTGGCCTGTTCTGCGCCTATCTGCCGATGCCGCTGGAGATGCTGATCGCCGCGCTGTTGGCCATCGGATTCCGCGCCAACCTGCCCGTCGCGATCCTGCTGGTGTGGATCTCAAACCCGCTCACCTGGCTGATCCTCTACACCCCGCCCTATCTCCTCGGACTCGCCATCCTCGGCGAGACAGGTATCTCGCTCCACGGCATCACCGTCGAGATGATGATGGACCAGTTGCTCGCGCTATGGATCGGCTGCCTGATCTTCGGCACCGCCCTCGGGGCGGCGGGTTACGTGCTATCCAACGTCATCTGGCGGATGCTGGTGGCCAACGAATGGAGCCGGCGGAAAGACTATCGTCGCAGCCTCGAGGAGGATGACGGACAATCACCCGTTGACGAGAAGGACCGGGCGGACGAAGGCTTGCCCTGATGCTTCGCCCTGCTGACGACTAGCCATTCGCGGGAATGGAGTCCGAACAGGCTTCATCAGGCCTGTCGATCCTTGAGCAGATCCCGGATCTCGCCCAGCAATTTCTCCTCGGCGCTGGGTTCGGGCGGCGGCGCCGGCTCGTCTTCCTTTTTCTCCTGCATGCGATTTACCGCCTTGACCAGCAGGAACACGGCAAAGCCGACGATCAACAGGCTGATGATGTTGTTTATGAACAGCCCCAGGTTGATGGTCACCGCACCGGCTTCGGCGGCGGCATCCACGGTGGCATAGGGCGCTGCCGTGCTGCCCTCCTTGATCACCCAGAACAGATTACTGAAATCCACCCCGCCCATCAGCAGTCCCACGGGTGGCATGATCACGTCATTCACAAACGACTTCACCACCGTACCGAAGGCGGCGCCGATGATGATCCCCACGGCCATGTCGACGACATTGCCCTTCATGATGAACTTCTTGAATTCTTCGATCATTTCGATTTTTCTCCCCAGGGTTTGACGGGACCGGCTCCCGCCGGCACGGGGGCATAGTAGCCCATTTAGTGGTTATCGACCCTTCGGGTCGGGCCTTTTTTCATCTTGCATGTTGGTACATTGATTTCGACTTCGTCAAAGTATCCCCTTTCGTTCCGAAAGGGGAGTAACTTTCTTTTGCGCCGCCAAAAGAAAGTCACCAAAGAAAAGGCGGCCCTGGCTGCGCGCCGCTACCGCGCTTT
>JAUILZ010000043.1 GCA_030432755.1 Gammaproteobacteria bacterium
TCAACGGCACCGACCTGACAGCGGTCTGCACCTGGACCATCGCCCAGCAAATGGAGCTGGCCATCTGATCCGGAGATGACCGGGGGATTGTGACGCCGCATTCGCGGCGTCTTTTTTTTTGAACCGTCCGCGATGAAGCGCCGACCCAATAGTGACGAAACGCACGGAGCAACAGACATGACTCTTTTCTCAAACACTACGCGAATCGCCTTCGCCCTGGCCGGATCGATGCTCGCCTGCAACGCTGCGGCCACGACACCGGACACCGCGGGCCTGGAAATCTACAGCGCCCGTATCGGCGACGGCCAGGTGCAGGCCGCGCGCAAGTTCGACTGCTCGGAATCGATCTATGTATTCGTCCAGTCGGACGCCACCCGGGATCGTCGTTCCACCATCGAGGCGCGCTGGACCAATCCGGCCGGCCGGGTGGTAAAGGCGGGCGAGCGGGCGTTCGAGCCGATGCCTTCGGGCGGGGTCTACGCCTGGGACGGTATCGATATCAACGCCGCCGGCTCCGCCCTGGACAATCTCCTGGGCGCCATGTTCGACCCGGCCGCGGGCTTCGAGGATGCCATCGGTGAATGGCGCGTGGAGGTCAGCGTGGACGGCGTCACCATGGCCCCGCTGGCAGTGGAAGTGCTGTGTTGAAAATTAATTTGAACCACCACGCGAGTGCCCACGACTACCAGGCAATGCAAGCAAACATGCAGTAAACCAGGCAACAGCCTTTCATCACTTTTTGGAGACAGCAACCATGAAACTCAGCAAACTGAAAACCACCCTGGCCCTCGTGGCTACCCTCGCGACCGTACCTGCCTTTGCCGGCGACGCGCTCTACGACCCCGCTACCGACGACACCCGGATCGTGCTTGCCGCGGTAGGTATCGTCAACGAAGCGGAAGTGCAGTTCGAAACCATCTGCGAAAGCGAACGGGTCGGCAACAGCATCTGCGTACTCTGCGAGTACACCGCCATCGGCGAGACCACCTTCAACTGCTACAAGATCCCGAGCTCCGGCAGTAACGGCGGCAAACAGGTCGGCGTCAAGGCCACCAACCTGAAGGTGGGCGGCTGATCATTCCTTCTTCACCACCACTGTTCACGCGGCCTTCGGGCCGCGTTTTTTTTGCCTGCTCACTGAAAACTACCGTATCCGGTCAATCCCGCGGTACGAGCCGCAAGGCGTATTGAAATAACTTCTCGAAATCTGGCGGTCTTCACGGTATTGTTCTGCACGGTAGCCGTGTTGTCATTGATCCGGCCAGCGACTGGTCAGAAGACACCTCTGTCGGAAATCGGGAAGAACCATGAACAAAGCGATCGACACCATCAATTTCCTGCTGTGGGACTACGTGCTCATCTACGGGTTGCTCGCGGCCGGCCTGTTTTTCACCTTTCGACTGGGCGCGCTCCAGATCGTCCACTTCCGGGAAATGATCCGCGTGGTGACGGGGTCGCGCACTGCGGACCGACAAGGTATATCCCCATTCCAGGCGCTGACCATCAGCCTGGCTTCCCGGGTGGGGACCGGTAATCTCGCGGGCGTCGCCGTCGCGCTGACCCTGGGCGGACCCGGTGCCATCTTCTGGATGTGGATGGTCGCCCTGGTGGGCATGGCCACGGCTTATTCCGAGAGCACCCTCGCCCAGCTCTACAAGGTGCAGGGCAAGAGCGGCGAGTATCGTGGTGGCCCGGCTTTCTACATGTCAAAGGGGCTGAATGCTCCCTGGGCCGGCGCGATTTTCTCGGTATGCCTGATCCTGTCCTTCGGGCTGATCTTCGTTGCAGTGCAATCCAATTCGATCGCCGAAGCGTTCGAAGGTGCTTTTGGTATCCCCAAGCTGTGGGTGGGGCTGGTGGTGGCGGGGATCGCGGCGATCGTCATATTTGGCGGCATCCGATCCATTGCAAAGGTGGCCGAACTGGTGGTGCCGTTCATGGCCGGCGCCTACCTGTTGCTGGCGATAGTTATCATGCTGCTCAATTTCGACAAGGTGCCGGCCACGCTCTGGCTCATCGTCGGCAGCGCCTTCGGCCTGGAAGAGGCCGCCGGCGGGATCGCCGGCGGCATCATGGCGGCGTTGCTCAACGGTGTGAAACGCGGCCTGTTCTCCAACGAGGCGGGCATGGGATCGGCGCCCAATATCGCGGCAGTAGCTACCCCCGATCCCCATCACCCATCTTCGCAGGGACTGGTGCAGGCATTCGGCTGTTTTATCGACACTATCCTGGTTTGTACAGCAACCGCGGTGATGATATTGCTGTCCGGAGTACTCGCGGCCGATGGCCCCACTGGAATGCAACTCACCCAGCTCGCAATGGACGCGCACATCGGCGTGGCCGGCAAGTACTTCGTTGCCATCGCGATCGTGTTTTTCGCTTTCACCTCCATCCTTGGAAACTACTCGTACGCCGAAAATGCGCTGACCTTTCTCGGGCTGCAGAATCCGCTGGCTATCAACGTGCTGCGGGTGGCCTGCCTGGGCATGGTTGTCTGGGGTGCGTTGCAGACGGTGGCCACGGTGTTCAACTTCGCCGACGCCTCCATGGGTCTGATGGCGACCATCAACCTGATTGCCGTTCTGCTGCTGTCGGGAACTGTAGTGGCCCTGACCCGCGACTATCTGGGACAGCGAAGTGAGGGCAGGGAGCCGCGCTTCGACGCCGGGCGTTTCCCGGAGGTTGCCAATCGGGTTGACAGGGGGATATGGAAGTAACCGTGGCGTCACCTACCCAGCAAGAGCTGCAGCAGATCGTCGACGACATCGCCGGGCGCTTCGTCCTCGAAACGGAGCGTGGCGCCGTGGCCGACTACATCCCGGAACTGGCCAAGGTGGATATCAACCAGTTCGGCATGGCGATTGTTCCCATTCACGGCGATCCGGTTCAGGCCGGCGATGCGAACACCCGGTTTTCGATCCAGAGCATCTCCAAGGTATTCACTCTGACCCTGGCGCTGAAAAAGGTCGGGGTCAACCTGTGGCGCCGGGTGGGCCGGGAGCCGTCCGGCAACCCGTTCAACTCCATCGTCCAGCTCGAGTACGAGCACGGCGTTCCGCGCAACCCGTTCATCAACGCCGGCGCTATCGTGGTGGCGGACGTGATCCTGGCGCGCCAGACCGCCGGTGAGGCCATCAGCGAGATCGTGGGATTCATGCGCAGCCTCGCCCATGACGATACAGTGGACGTGGATGTCGAGGTGGCGCGCTCGGAGGCCCGCACCGGCTTTCGCAATTTTGCCCTGGGAAACTTCATGCGCGCCGAGGGTAACCTCGACCACGCGGTGGAGGAGGTACTCGAGGTGTATTTCAACCAGTGCGCCATCGCCATGGATTGTTGCCAACTGGCCCGCGCCGGCTGTTACCTGGCGGATGCCGGAAACAACGGCGCCCATGAGCACAGCGTGATCACCCCGGCGCGGTCGCGTCGTATCAATGCCCTGATGCTGACCTGCGGTCACTATGACGCCTCGGGCGAGTTCGCATTCCGCGTGGGCATACCCGGCAAGAGCGGCGTGGGCGGTGGAATCCTCGGCATCGTTCCAGGCGTCGCCGCGGTCACCGCCTGGTGCCCCGGGCTGGATGACAAGGGCAACTCCGTGCTGGCATCGCGAGCCTTCGAAGAACTGGTGCGCCGCACCGGCTGGTCGGTATTTGGACCCTTGCCAGGTGCCCTGGATTGACGGCAGTGAACTCGCGTCTAGTATGGTTGTGATCGACGAATCAGATCATCTTAGACGCTTGGCGCTCAGTGAAAACATTGCAACTCTCCAAGACTTCCATTGCGCGATAACATTCACTGTCTGAGGGGCACCAATTTCTCCAGCCGATTGGCACATAAACAGAAAACCCAAACCCTTTTACAGGAGTGTATATATTGCGACCAAGTATTCTGACCAGCTTTTTGGTATTGCAGTCCAGCCATAATCTGTGATTTATTGCTTCTGGATGGTCGCGGATTTTGGCGCGTGGAAACGCTAGTAAGGAATTCCCTCGAGCTGGGTTCCTACCTTCGCTTATGAATAGCGCTGAATTTGATGCATCGCGATTCCGAGGGCCAGCCCAGTTAATATGGAAACTTCTGTCCCAGTCCCCACCATCAGAAGAGAGAGGCCACAGCTGAGAACTGATACCAAGCCACGAATCAGAAGGAAGTCGGTCAACAACTTCAGTGTAGATTGATTGCGCTGATTTCAGCGTTATGCCCCTGGATACATGATCATGTAACAATGCTGCTTGTAATGGTAGTGCTAAAGCGGAAAGCCCGAGAGCTATACAACTCAAACGGCAAAAATTATTGCTCTCGGCGGCAGCAACCAGAGTGACTATCAGTATAACGGGAAGCATCGCCAAAGAGTTGTAGGTACAGTGAGGTCGAAGCACAAATGCATGTGTTGAGAGCAGCGCAAGGGCGCAGGTTCCAACTAACAATCCCCAAACGCTCTTGGGATCTTGGCACAAAAGTAGTATGGTGAGTGCGATTGCACCAGTGAACAGAGTTAGACCAGACAATGGTCGCCAGTAATCCAGCATTTGTGCTTGGAGAAAAAGCTCTGGGGTGAAGTAGGCAAAGAATTGCGTTGAAGAGTTTCGCCCCATGGCGAGTAATACATCTACCGGGTTATAGTAGGTCCCAATCGCCACAGTAAAAAGAAGTATCGAAATAATCGCAAGGATGCTCAGTCTGCGTACTAACTCATGCCCAGTCCAAAGCATGGAATACCAGATTATGACGCAGGCTGCGACTATGAGAGCGGTGGTGGGTTGGGTTGCGCCCATTACGCCCAATAGCATTCCAACAATTACTGAATTCGGAACTAAAGCTACCGAAGCATATAGACAACCAAGACTTAGCAACGCAACGAAAGTCGTATCAGGACGGCCGGAGAATCCAAGTGTGCCGGCGCATAACAGGCTCGCAATAACTAGGACCCACATCGTGATTCTATGCTGTTGTCTGGAACGAAAGAGTATGGAAAGCAATGCCAGAAGCAGAAATATCAGACCAATCGACTCTACGCGCCAGATAGCTCTATAAACCTCAAAAACATCGCTATCAGTTGAAAGTGTGGCCAACAGGAGCATGTGTAGTGGCGGGTATGCCACCATTGAAAATTGCCCGTCTCGCCAATGTGGCTCCGTATAGTAGTTGGTCAATGGGTTACTAAATCCCGAGCCGTTTAACCACTCGACAATGGCAACCATCCACTTTGGCCCATCATTGGCTGACCAAATGGCGTCTGTTGGTAATGCGTACGTGGCAAATGCCCAGCGCAACGTCAATATTGCTATCACCAAAACAAAACAGGAGAGTGTCAAAAAAGTTTCACGTCTCGCTAGCATCAATTTCATTTTGGTAGTGTTTACCGTTCCGATTTGTCAGGGGATAGTGGCACAACCGTCAGATGATCGATAGCATTTGAGATTGAATGTTCGAACGGGCGTGACTATTGACATGAGTAAGGTGCCGGACATCCAGTCGGTCGTCATCGGCGCCGGCGTCGTGGGTCTCGCCTGCGCAGCTGCGCTGGCCGACAGCGGTCGCGAGGTGCTGGTGCTGGAGCGCAATGCTGCCATTGGGGAGGAGACCAGCGCGCGTAATTCCGAGGTGATCCATGCCGGGATCTACTATCCACCGGGGTCGGCGAAGGCGCGGCTCTGCGTCGATGGCAAGGCGCGGCTCTATGCCTATTGCGCGGCGCGCGGGGTGCCCGCGGCGCGGATCGGCAAGTTGATCGTGGCTACCCGCGCGGAGGATGCCGCCACGCTTTCCGCGCTCGTGGCGCGAGGGGCGGACAATGGCGTGAACGATCTCGAACTGCTGGATCGCGCCGCGGCGCTCGATCTTGAACCAGCGCTTTCCTGTCACGCCGCGCTGTTGTCGCCCTCCACCGGCATCGTCGACTCGCACCAGCTCATGCTCGCGCTCCAGGGTGATCTCGAATCCCTCGGCGGCGTGGTGAGCACACATAGCACATTGCGGGCAATAGCCACTGATTCGGACGGAACACTGCTGACGATCGACACCGCGGAAGGGGAGATGGTCCTTCGTGCGCGCGAGGTGGTGAACTGCTCGGGGCACGAGGCCGTGGCGCTGGCCTGGTCCCTTGGCGGCGCGCAGCGCCGGGACCTGCCGGAAGCGTACTACGCGCGGGGCAACTACTTTCGTCTTGCAGGGACGGCGCCTTTCTCTCGACTGATCTACCCGGTACCGGAACCCGGCGGGCTGGGGATTCACCTGACCCTGGATCTTGCAGGCAACGCGCGCTTTGGTCCGGACGTGGAACCGGTGGAGGGACCGGCGGCGGGTTATGCGGTGGATCCGGCGCGGGCCGATCGCTTCTCCGCCAGCATTCGCCAGTACTGGCCTGACCTCCCGGACAACGTGCTGCAGCCCGACTACGCCGGCATCCGGCCCAAGATCCGCCGACCCGGCGTCGAGGTCGCGGATTTCGAGATCCATGGCCCGGATAGGCACGGAGTCAAAGGCCTGGTGCACTGCCTGGGCATCGAATCCCCCGGCCTGACGTCCTGCCTGGCCATCGCCGACGCCGTGGTCAGCCTGCTCGGAGAGCCCGCCTGAACACGCGCCCGTCGATGGCGACGAGGCCGGCGCCGATGAGCGCCATGCCGCACCACGCCTGCCAGCCGGGACGTTCGCCGAGGAAGGCGGCGCCGAGCAGGATCGCGACTACCGGCACGATCAGCGTTACCAGCGAGATGTTGACCGCGCCACCGCTCGCGAGAATACGGAAGTACAGGATATAGGCGAGAGCGGTGCTCGCCAGCGCCAGTGCGAGCACCGAGGTCAGCGCGGGCGCGGTGAGCGACATTAGATCCGGCAACGGGTCGAGCCAGAGCACCAGCGGAACCATCAACAGGGAGGACGCCGCGAGTTGGCCGAATGCGACCTGGGCCGGTCTGATCCCCATGCGGCCAAAGCGGCGGCCATAAACGCTCGCGAAGGCGTAGCTGAGCGCGGCGCCAAGCACCGCGATCATGGCGAACGGTGGCCCGGACATGTCGCCACTGATTCCGCCCCCCAGCATCACCGCCACCCCGGCGAATCCCAGCAGCACGCCCGCCAGTTTACCGGGCGTGATGGATTCATCGCGGGTGAACCGGTGCGCAACCAGCACGGTGAAGATCGGCATGGTGGCGTTGAGGATGGAAGCGAGGCCAGCGTCGAGTCGCGCCTGCCCCCAGAACAGCAGGCTGAACGGGACGGCATTGTTGATCGCGCCCATGACGAGGAATGCGCGCCAGTGCGCCAACCCGGCGGGCAGGGGAATGCCACGTAGCCTCAGCCAGCCGAGAAGCGCCAGCGCGGCGAGAAAGACGCGGTAGAACACCAGCGTCAGTGGCGGCACCTCCGCCACTGCCACCTTGGCGAAGAAGAACGACCCGCCCCAGAGAATGCCCAGGGCGAAGAGGAGGAACCATTCGAGGGCGCCCAGGGCCGGGCGCGGTGCAATGGACATGACGGATACGGATTGGACCCGTGAATTGTATCGCCACGTCCGGGCAGGGTTCGGCAAGTTCCGGACCCGATCCTGCTCAGAGGAGGATTCGTTGTCCGCGGGTTGATCCGAAGACCCCGTGGGTCGCCGGTGGCAAAGGCGCCCGGGTGCCGGTGCTCAGCCCGCCGCCTTGAAACGGCGTAGCGCCTCCTCGCGGGAACGCGCGATATCCAGTACAGGTTCGGGATAGTCATTGCCCAGCCTGACTCCGGCATCCTTCAGCGCGCTCGCCGGCGCGCGCCAGGGCGCGTGGATATGTTTCGCGGGCAGCCCCGCCAGTTCCGGCACCCAGGTGCGAACGAAATCGCCTTTCGGGTCGAAACGTTCGCCCTGGCGCACCGGGTTGAAGATGCGAAAGTAAGGCGCCGCATCCACCCCGCAACCCGCGGTCCACTGCCAGCCCATACTGTTGTTGGCGAGATCGGCGTCGACCAGCGTGTCCCAGAACCAGCGCGCACCATCGAGCCAGTGGATGAGTCCGTTCTTCGTCAGGAACGAGGCAACCACCATGCGCAGGCGGTTGTGCATCCAGCCGGTATGCCAGAGCTGGCGCATGCCGGCGTCTACCAGGGGTATTCCGGTCCGGCCGCGTTGCCATGCTTCCAGCAGTGCTGGATCTTTCTCCCAGGTAAAGTCCCTGAAGCGGTCGTTGAACGGTTCACTTGCGGTTTCGGGCAAGTGAAAGAGAACGTGGTGGGCGAAGTCCCGCCAGACGAGCTGGCGCAGGTAGTCGAAAGCGCGCTCGGCGGCATCGCCACTTCCCTGGTCCAGTGCCTCGTCGCTGGCGTGCCGGATCGCCTGCCATACCTGGCGCGGGGAGATCTCTCCGAAATGCAGGTGGGGCGAAAGCGACGACACCCCGTCCTGGCCCGGCAGGTCGCGCGTCGTGCCGTAGTCCAGCAGCGCGCCGCGTTCGATGAAGTCGTCGAGGCGCAGCAGGGCGCCCGCTTCCCCGGGCTGCCAGTAGTCATCGAATGACTGGTACCAGGGCACACCTGGCAAAAGCCCGAGACCGGCCACGCTCAGCGAGCCGATGCTCTTGCGGACCGCTGGCAGTTTCTCGGGCGCGGGAAGCGGCGGCGCCTCCAGGTCACCAGGGGAGTAGCGACGGCTGAACGGGGTGAAAACCCGGTACATCCCGCCGCCTTCCTTCTCGACTTCCCAGGGCTCACGCAATAGCGCGCCGTTGAAACTGGCGGTTTCGACGCCCAGGTTCCGCAGCATCGTCCGGACACTTTTGTCACGGGGTACCGTGGCGGGGTCGTACAGCCGGTTCCAGCACACCAGCCCGGCGCCGGATTCCGCGATCACCGCACGCAAAACCTCCTCGCTGTCACCACTTCGAATCACCAGCCGCGATCCACATCGCGACAGCTCCGAGTCGAGCGCATCCAGGCTGTGATGCAGCCACCAGCGGGACGCGGTGCCGGGCGCCCAGGGCGACTCCTCCTCCGGCGCATGGATGTAGAGCGGAATGACCCGGCGCGCCGCTTCCAGGGCATGGTTCAGGGCGGGGTTGTCAGCGAGGCGCAGGTCACGCCGCAGCCAGACGATGGCGGTATCGACAGATCTCACACCACTATTTCACCCCACACCATGTGAGCGCAACGTCGGTCTCGGGTCGATTAACGGGAGCTGGCAATTTCGTAAACCGGTCTCAAAATCGACCGAACGTAGGGGAGACGAGGCGGATTCGGACTCGAAAGCGCAGTGTACAAACAGTACATGAGCATTTTGAGTCCGGATCCAACGAAGTATCACCAAGTGCAGGTCATTTTGAGACCGGTTTACAGGTAGTGGTCGAAATTCTCTTCGTAATCATCGATGTTCTCGCTGAACATCTTGCGATACTGCTCGGTGAAATACGTGGTGGCATCAGCCTTCTCATCGCCGAGGGCATTGCGGTGTCCCGCCGAGGTGGCGACGATGAAGGCATTGAAGCGGGCTGCCGCGTACATCAGGGCGTATCCCACGCGGCCGTCCTGCTCCTGCTGGTAAAGGTCATTGGCGAGGTTGATGAACTGGTCGGCAAGCTTCCAGAACTGGTCGCTATCCTGGTCGGGCATGATCGTTGGCATTTTGGCTGGCGGGCGGGCGAGTTTAACTTGCCCGTGCAATCACGTTAAGATTCGCGCCTTCCTCACCGGCGTACGCCGCCGCATCATGTACGAATCCGGTTATCTTTCAGGTCAAGGTTATTGCGGGTCTCCCAGCCCACGAAATGGCCAGGGCCACGGTGTTCAGGAGGTATCGGGATGAAAGACGACGCTGACCGGCTGGAGCGCCTGGAACTTCTCCTCATGACACACGAGGAATCCCTCGAGCAGTTTGACCGCCTGGTGCGCGACCAGCAGCGCCAGATCAGGGAGCTCGGGAAACGACTGGATCGACTGGAGGAGAAGCTGTCAAAATACGAGGAGGAACAAGATCCCGGGCAGCAGCATCAGCCGCCGCCGCATTACTGAATCCCGCACAGGAGAGCAATGAGATACCTGCATACCATGATCCGGGTCTCCGACCTGGACAAGACCCTCGACTTTTTCCAGGACTGCCTGGACATGGTGGAGACCCGCCGCTACGAGAACGAAAAGGGCCGCTTCACCCTGGTGTTTCTCGCGGCCCGTGACGATGTCGAGAACGCGCGCGAAAACCAGGCCCCAGTGGTGGAACTGACCTACAACTGGGATCCCGAGGAATACACCGGCGGACGCAATTTCGGTCATCTCGCCTACGCGGTGGACGATATCTACGCCACCTGCCAGAAGCTCATGGACAAGGGGGTCACCATCAACCGGCCGCCCCGGGACGGACACATGGCGTTCATCCGCACGCCCGACAACATCTCCATCGAGCTTCTGCAGCAGGGCGACTCGCTCCCGGCGAAAGAGCCCTGGGCGTCGATGGAAAATACCGGGTCCTGGTAACACGGCGGGCGCGTCTCGCGCCCGACAATCGAAGCCGGTTTCAGTCGCCCCGGATGCGGGCGACCAGGTCAGTGGTGGAGCGCTGAAAGCGAAACGGGATACTGTGCACCGTGCCGCCCCAGCCCTGAACGGCGTCGGCGCCCACGATCCGGTCCACTGACCAGTCGCCACCCTTGACGAGGATGTCGGGGCGGATCGCCAGGATCCATTCGAGTGGTGTGGGTTCGGAAAATGGCACTACCGCGTCCACCGCGCGCAGCGCCGCGAGCACCGCCATGCGATCCGCCAGCGGGTTGATCGGCCGGTTCACGCCCTTGTCCAGGCGCTTGACCGAGGCATCGTCATTCACCGCCACCAGCAGGGAGGCGCCAAGCGCCGCGGCCTCCGCGAGGTAGGTCACGTGACCACGATGGAGGATGTCGAAGCAGCCGTTGGTGAACACCAGTGGCCGGGGCAGATCCGAGACGAACCGCGCCGCGGCCCCGGAATCCGCTGGACCCTCGGCAGGATCTAGGATGCGGGGCCTGTCTGCCTGGGACATTGCGGGAGCAAAGCGAACCGGGAGCGATCCCCCGGGATGCGAATTCAGCTCTGGATGTACTCGAACACCTTGACGATGTGGGTCACGCCACCCACGGACTGCGCCGCCGCCACTGCCGCATCACCCTCCGCGCGTGTGACCAGGCCGAGCAGGTAGACCTTGCCGCCCTCGGTTACCACCTTCACCGCATTGGCCGGCACGTCCTTGGAACGCAGCAAGTTGGTCTTGACCTTGCTCGTGATCAGTGTGTCGTTGGCGCGGCTGGTAACACTGGTGCTACCCGCAAGCTGTAATTCGTTGACCACGCTCAGGGTCTGTACCCAGCCATTGGCCAGGTCTTCAGCATGGCGCCGCTGGGAATCGGTGGCGACCTCTCCGGTGAGCAGGACGATGCCATTGATAGCGGTGACGCTGATATTGGTGCCCTTGAGAGACTCGTCCAGCAGGATATCCTTGCGCAGGTTGAGTTCCAGGGTGTTGTCGTCCAGGTTACGACCCACGGTGCGGCGATCGGTCGCGACGTTGATCGTGGTCACCGTAGCGGCGCCAACCAGTAACGGCACGCAGGCGGTCAACAGTTCGGCGGTAAATAGAAGGAGAACGCCGAGGCCGGCGGTTCTGAGCCTGGAGCCCGGGGCGAGTATCCGTTTCATGCAGTGATCTCTCCGAAAAGTTGCTGGTCGATGAATTCGCAGAACGCGTGAATGATTATACCGTGGACTTCCTGGATCCTCGCGGTCTTTTCCCCGGGCACGACTATGTCGATGTCCTGCGCACCAAGGAGCGGGCTGATCCTGCCGCCATCGCGACCGTTGAGAGTAATCACGCGCAGTCCCTGTTCATGCGCGGCGCGGATCGCGGCGAGGATATTGGGTGAATTGCCCGAAGTCGAGATCGCGACGAGTACATCCCCGGCGCGTCCCAGTGCTTCCACCTGCTTGGAAAACACGTGGTCGAAGGATTCGTCATTGCCGATCGAGGTGATGGTGGAGGGGTCCGCCACCAGGCTGATCGCGGCAAGCGGGCGACGCACGCGCAGGTACTTGTTCAGCAGTTCGCTCGAAAAGTGCAGGCTGTCCGCGGCGGAGCCACCGTTGCCACAGACCAGGATCTTCCCGTCCGCCTTCAGACAGTCAACCAGCGCCTCGCAGGCGCGAGCCACGGTGGCGGACAGGCCGCGGGCGCGCTCGATGGCCGCTACCGAGTCACTGAAAATGGCGTTGATCTCGCGGTTGGGTATTGAGGGCATCGAAAAACTTATGATGAGCGTGAAACCGGAATCAGTGCGGAACATAACTGAGCACGGTTCAAAATGCATCCACGATCCACTCGATTTCAAATGCCGGGGGGTTTCCGGTGACGGAGATCACGTCGAAGCGGCAGTAGCGAAACGGAAAGTCATGGTTGTCCTGGAGCCAGCGTTCCGCGGCGAGGCGCAGGCGACGCTGCTTGTGGCGATCCACGCTTTCGCCGCCATCGCCGAAATCGTCCCGCCGGCGATAGCGCACCTCGACAAACACGACCTCCGCCGTGTCCCCCGGCGGACCGGTGACCATCACGAGGTCGATTTCCCCGCCGGCGCAACGGTAGTTGCGCTCCAGCAGGCGATAGCGCTCCCCCTGGAGTACCGTCAGTACGTGGTCTTCCGCCGCCCGGCCGAGGCCGGCGGGCGTGCTGGTCTCATTGGCCGGCATCCGCGGAGGGTGCTCCCGGCACATCGAGCAGCCGGATGCGACCTTTGCGGAAAGTGGCCCATTCGAGATGGCGCATGACGTTGCCGTCGGCGCCCACGCTGGCATCAAAAGCCTGGCCGTTGTAACGCTGCCATTCCTCGCTGCGGAGCGAGGACAGCCGCGGGATGAGGTGATAGGTCTCGAGCCCGAGGGCGTAGAGCCGATCGAGCGGGGTGAAGCTGTAGGGTGACTTGGCCACGGGCTGGGGCTCCGGCGGCGGCGCTTCCGCAACTGGCTCGGTCGCCTGTTCCTGGGCAGGGTTCGCCTCGGTGGATTCAGGTGGTCCCGCGTCCGAGGCAACCGTGCTCGGATCTGCCGGTATTTCCCGCTCGAGCGCCGGCTCCGGCACTTCGTAGCGGATATCCACCATCCAGTGCATGTCGCCGAACACCAGGTTGTCGAGGTCGGCGTCAACGGCTGGGTTCAACGCGCCGTTGAAGACATTGGAGGTGGCGTATATCGGCAGGTCGTGCGCCTGGTAGAAGCGGAGCTGCGGCACCAGCAGCCGCGCCTGGCGCGCATTGCCGGCAAAGAACAGCAGGTCGATGTCATCGCGCCGGCGCGGGGTGAACTCCAGGTTGATGCCAAGTTGCGAGCTCAGTGCGGCGCGCCGGGACTCGCTCTGGCTCACCTCGAGGTAGCGCTGGATGATTTGCGAGTAATCCTCGATCGAGTCCGGAAACGACTTGTTGCTCACGATGTTTCCACCCTGGGCAATCCAGGCCGCCTCGAAGGCCGCCGCGGCGCGCCCACCCCAGGGTGAATCGCTGCGCAGGATCGCGGCCTGGCGATGACCGTCGCGGAATCCGCGTTCGGCCACCTGGCGCGCCTCCAGTTCGGGCGACAGGCTGATTCCGTAAAGCTCCGGGGAGACAGACTCCGGGGGGACATCCGCCACCACGAGGGTCGGAATCGCAGGCGGCCCGCCCTGCAGCAATGCCGCGGCGGCATCCTTGCCCAGCGGGCCGACGATGAAGTCCGCGCCCTCTACCGTCGCCGACTGGTAGTAGATCGGCGCCAGGGCCGCGGTTTCGCCGATATCGTAAAGCGATACCGTGGGGCGCTCGAGGCTGGTATCCGCGGCATGGGCGTCCATGAAGCCATCGTGGAATGCCTGGGCGGCGTTGGCGAAGGGGGAGGTGAACGGCAGCAGCAGGGCGACGTGGTTGAAGCGTTCCAGGCTGACCGTGGACCCGGCGCCGATCAGGGCCTGGTCGGCAGGGTGTCCCGGATAGCTGTTGCGCCATCGCAGGAATCCCGCGACCCGTTCCGGCTCGGGCAGGGCAGTGAGCTGTGCGAATGCCAGCCAGCCGTCCACCAGGTTGGCCGGAAGACCGTTATTGCCCGCGCTCTGGCGCAGCAGCGCCAGTTCCAGCTCGGAGGTGCCGCGCAGCAGGTCGAGAATGCGCTGCTGGTTCTCCAGGCGTTGCGTGCGGTCGCCAAGCAAGCGATCACGCAGGAACAGGCTTACCAGCGCATCCACCCGCCGGTCGAGACCGCGCTGGGCTTCCGCGAGCGCGAGGAATAACTGCGCGCGTTCGTCCGCTGTCCAGAGGGGATCACCGCGCAGGGGCTGCAGGTACTGGAGCGCTATCTGGTACTGGCCGAATCCGAGGGCGATGCGGCCACGCTGGAAGTTCAGCCGATTGATCTGCGACTGGTCGAGAAAGACATCGAGCAGGTAATTGGCCTGGGTCTCCGCGTTTCCGAATTCCTGCAGTTCGAGGAAACCGTCGATTGCCGCCAGACGCAGTTCGATGGCAACGTCGGTGGGCGCGCTGTCGGCGCGCAGCGCCAGGTCCCAGGGGCTTTCGCTGTCGATGCTTTCGCTATCGATCGCAACCTCGGGCTCGAGGCCCTGGACGACGACGTCGGAGGTTTCGCTTTCCGGCGGCGTGGAACCCGCAGGTTCGAGCACTACCGGCGCGGGGCCACGCGCGGGCTGCGTGGCGCAGCCGGACAGCAGCGCGACGGCCAGCACCAGGATTGTCGAGAGGCGCCAGGCCCGTCGTTCCCGGCTCCCGCTCCGGGCGGCACGTCTCATTGGATGGGGAATCCCTGTGGGGTTGGATGGTACAGTGTCAACGACAGTATACGAGACCGCTCCATGAACAGCAAAACCGGCGTGCTCCACGTCGTGGCGACGCCCATCGGCAACCTGGCTGATCTTTCACCGCGCGCTGCCGACGTTCTCCGGTCGGTGGACCTGGTGCTTGCCGAAGATACCCGCCAGACCGGTATCCTGCTGCGCCACTATGATATCCGCACCCCCGTGATTGCGTTTCACGAGCACAACGAGCGCAAGCAGTCGGGCGCGCTGCTCGACCGTATCGCCCGTGGTGAATCCATGGCGCTGGTCAGCGACGCCGGCACGCCGCTGATTTCCGACCCGGGTTATCCCCTTGTCAGTGAAGCGCGGGAACGTGGAATCACCGTGTCGCCGGTTCCCGGCCCCTGCGCCCTCGTCGCCGCGCTGTCCGCTTCCGGCCTGCCAACCGATCGCTTCGTGTTCGAGGGATTCGTGCCGCCAAAGGCCGGCGCGCGCGACTCCCTCATCGCGCAAATCTCCCGGGAACCGGCCACGGTGGTGTTGTACGAGTCGAGCCACCGGATCCTGAACACGCTGGACGCCATGGCGGCGCATCTCGGCGCGGACAGGACCATCGTCATAGGTCGCGAGATCAGCAAGCGCTTCGAATCCTTCTATCGCGGGGATGCGGCAACACTGCGCGCACACCTCGAAGCGGACAGCGACCGCCAGCGCGGCGAGTTCGTGATCATGGTGGAGGGCGCCGGGCCGCGGGACCCCGCGGAGGACGAGATCCGCCGCTTGCTCGAATTGTTGCAGCCGGAAATGTCCCACGGCGCCGCGAGCCGCGTCGCCGCCGAATGGTTCGGCATCCCGCGAAAGCGCGCCTATGCGCTCGGCTTGGCGCGTGACAGGAACGGGCGCTCGATCTGGGAGTAGGTGACCAAAGAGATCACCCAGGTGACGAGGCTGGCGATGATGAAAAGTTCCGGGCCATCCAGCGTCACGTTCCAGAACTTCACCGCCATGTCTCTCACCATCTTGATAACGAGCGGGTGCAGGAGGTAGAAGCTGTAGGCGACGATGCCCACGGCCCGTAGCGGCCAGAGCCTGAGTATCATCCCGAGCGGCGACCCCGGCGCGATGATGACGAGCAGCATGATCAGCGCCGCGGCGATGCCGAAAACACGCGAATAGTGCGCCGGGAGGGCGACGTTCTGCATCACCAGTTCCCCGGATATGCCATAGCTCGACACGCTCAGCACCAGGATCATGAACGCGGCACCGGCAAGTCCCACCCACTTGGCAATGCGGGATTTCAGGCGCTCCCGAAGTGTGTCGAGATAAGGGCCCACGCTCGCCATCACCACGCCGAGCAGGAACCAGCCGATGTAGGGCGGACGGGTGACGCCGTTGCCGCGCAGCGTGAATGGCGCCAACCCCGGGTTCCAGAGAAATGCGATGCACAGCACCAGCATGGTGGGAAAGAACAGCCGCGGCGAGATCCGGTGAGCGATGTAACCGGCGAGCATGAAGAGCGGCAGGAACAGGTAGAACGCGAGTTCCTGGGTCACGGTCCAGAAATGTCCCGCGGCGTCGAGAAACAGGATGTGCTCCACCAGCGCGGGAGTGTTGTCGGTGAAGCCGTAGGCAACCACCAGGACCACCAGGTACATCGGCAGGATGCGGCCGAGGCGGCGTACCAGGTAGCCGCACACGTAGTTCACGTCCACCGCGCGCTCCGGTTTGTTCACGAAGGGCTGGGTGAGCAGGTAGCCGCTCAGGATAAAGAACAGCCATACCCCGGTGACTCCCATGCCCGAGAACGGGGCCCAGGTATGTTCCAGCATCACGGTAAGCGCGGCCAGCCCGCGCAGGCCATCCAGTTCCACGAGGTAGCGCGAATGCCCCTGGGGAAACATGTCGCTGATGCCGTAGACCTGGAAGCCCTTGCCGTAGAGAAGCAGGACGTAGGTCAACAGCGCGAAGATCCCCGCGATACCGTAGCGCAGCGTGGCGTTCTGCTGCTGCAGATCCACGGAGAGATTGAGTCGCGCGCGTGGCCTGGTCACCTCCAGCCTGGCGATACCGTCTTCCAGCCTGAGGGTCGAGCGGTCATCCGCCGGCCGCAGCGTATCGATGATTTCCTGTCCCTTGAGACGGGTCCAGGCGTCTGCCCGGAGGTTGTACAGGTCGAGCTGGTGGATCGACAGGGTGAGCGGCTCGAACACCATGAACTGCAGGGCGTCGCCGATTTCCTTGTGATTGCGGAATTTCAGCGTTTCCACGCCGGTGGGAAACAGCAACCGGTTGACCTTGCCGGTGGCGCGGAACCCACCATTGACGCCGAGATTGCCGATGTGCATGGCGATCTCGGTCTCGTGGTCGGTTTCCACCACCATCTGCGCGAGATCGACTCGCTTCAGCACCCCTTCCTTGACGAGATTACTGACTAGCGCGCCGGCGAGTAGCGCTACCGCGAGGATGAGCAGATGGTGGCCAGGCAAGTGGCGCTTGAACATGCTGGTGGACAGACCTGAAGGCGACGGCACGGCGTTGCCCCGGCCCGAATTCCTGACTCCGCCGTTGTTGCCGGGATTCTAGCAGAATAGTATTGACGGATACCCCCAGCAGTGGATGGCCAACATGACACGCAAACCACTTCCCGTGTCGCTCGCGATGCAGCCGCTGGTGGCGGCGAACCTGGCCGCCCTCGATACCGAGACCACGGGGCTGGACATCGAGCGTGACCGCCTGCTGCAGGTGGGCGCGATCCGCATCCGCAATGGGCATGTCGTGGAGGATGACCGGTTCGAAAGCCTGGTGGACGCCGGCGTGGAAGTGCCGCCCGCGGCCTTCGCCGTGCACGGCATCTCCCGCGACATGCTGACGGGCGCTCCCGCCTTTGCCGAACTCGCGCCCGTCCTCGATGACTGGCTGGGTGACAGCATCATCGTCGGTTACGCCATCGGTTTCGATATCGCCATCCTGGAACGCGAGCATGGCCTGGCGAAGACGACACGCTCCTCCCGGGACTGGTCCGACACGCCCTGTCTCGACCTGGTGCTCCTGGCGCGGCGCGTGTTGCCGGCGTTGCCGGATCTCTCCCTCGACAGCATCGCCAACTACCTCGGGATCTCGATACAACAGCGGCATAGCGCCATGGGGGACGCGATAGCCGCCGCGGAAGTATTCCTCGCATTGTTGTCGCATTTGCGGAAAGCAGGAATCCGCACCGTCGGCGAGGCGCTTCGTCTCTGCCGGGATACGCTCGACGCGTTGCCCGGCAGCGAACTGCCGCCGTGGGAACGTCGCCGGCGCGCGCCTGGCGACGGCCTGCTCCCGGACGAGGAGCCGTTGCCGTCACTGGATGCGGGCCACTACCGGTTTCGCGTGCTGGACCGCATGTCCCGGGATGTCGAGGTCATGACCGCCGGCGCGACCGCGCGCGAGGCTCTCGGGTTGATGCTGTCACGCGGTGTGAGCTCGGTATTCGTTCGCATCGATGACGACGAGTTGGATGAGGATGACGCATTGCGTCCGGAGGCCGCCGGCATCGTCACCGAGCGTGATCTCCTGCGCGCCATCGACCGGGATCCGGACTCCGCGCTGTCATTGAGCCTCGGCGATCTGGCCAGCAAGCCATTGCGAAGCGTCCAGGATGACGAGTTCGTCTATCGCGCGGCAGGCCGCATGGCGCGTGAGCGCATTCGCCACCTCGCGGTGCACGACGCGCGCGGCAGGGTCGTGGGCGCGCTGTCCGCCCGCGACCTGCTGGGGGGCGGCGGGCAGGCGGCGCTGCAACTGGACGACGGTATAGATCGCGCAGAGTCCGTGGGCGCACTCGTCGCCGCCTGGTCATCGCTGGCGCCGGTGTCGCGCGGACTGCTGGAACAGGGCGTGGACGCGCGCGACATCGCCGCGGTGATCTCCCATGAACTGCGCGCCCTCACCGCGCGCGCCTGCGTCCTCGCGCAAGAGGACATGGAGCGCGAGGGTCTTGGCGCGGCGCCGCGCTCCTGGGCGATGCTGGTGCTGGGATCCGGCGGGCGCGGTGAATCGCTGCTCGCCATGGACCAGGACAATGCCATCGTCTACGCCGACGAAGATGACTCCGGGATCGACCCGGACACGGTGGACGACTGGTTCGCCGAACTAGGAAGGCGGGTGGCGGATACGCTGGATCTTGCCGGCGTCCCCTATTGCAAGGGCGGAGTGATGGCGAAAAACGCGGCCTGGCGACGCCCGCTGGAAGCCTGGCGCGGCGAGGTCGCCACCTGGCTTCGGCGGCAGACGCCGGAAGACCTGCTGAACACCGATATCTTTTTCGACGCGCGCGTGGTGCACGGTGACCGCGGCCTCGGCGACGCGCTCCTGGACGACGCGTTTACCCGCGCTTCGGCTTCAAAGTCATTCCTGTCCCTCCTAAGGCTCAACGCCTGCCGGTTTACTGATCCCACCGGACTGTTCGGCAGGCTGAAGCTGGAGGACGGGCGGCTGGACGCGAAACTCAGTGGGCTACTGCCGGTGTTCTCCGCGGCGCGGACGCTGGCGATCGAACACCGCGTCCGCCGCCGCTCGACCCGTGGGCGTCTGGAGTCCTGGTTTCAGGTCCTGGAGCCTGACGACCCGATGGTTACCGTGGGCCAGAACCTCATCGAGGTGCATCGCATCCTGCTCGGCGCCATGCTGGCGCAGCAGGTACGCGACCTCGCCAATGGCATCTCGCCGTCCAGCCTGGTGGCGCCGGGAGAGATGACGGCGCCGGCGCGGCAACGTTTTCGCTGGGCGCTGGAGCGGGTCAATCTCGTGGCGAACGCCCTTGGGGATCCGCTCGGGCGGGGGTGATACCGGCGCGGCTCAGTCGGCGAACCAGCCGATGAACTCCGCCACCCCGTGGGCGAATTCGCTCTCGAGGGGAAACGACAGCATTCCCATCACGGAGTAGCCGAGCAGCCACGGCATGACATAGAACCGCGCCATGTAGAAAAACCACGCCACGTACAGTGGCACCATGGGCTTGATCAGAAAGTCCGGCGTCACCGGCTTGAACACCCGGATGAGCGGGTCGGTGACGCGCACGAAGAAGCGCATGAAGAAGAACGAGCTGTCCTCGGGCAGGAAGATGCCCATGGCGAAGCGGCCGATCAGGGTCCACATCACCATCCCGAGGATGTAGTCCAGGGCCAGCAGCCAGATCGGGAACTCTGCGTACATGGAGGTATCCGGACGGGATCAGTGTCAGAAATGACGGACGGGCGCGGCTACCGGTGAGCTTACCGGAAAACAAAAAAAGCCGGGGCTTGCGCCCCGGCTTGATCGGCTATTGCTGGGTTAGTGCGATGAGCCCAGTATGGTTTCTCCGGATGGCACCCGGATTTCGTCCACCATGGCCTGGGTCTCGGCGTCCGGTTCCGCCGTCATCAGCGAAACCACCACCATGCAGACAAGGCTCACGGGCATGCCGATGATGCCGAAGCGCAGGTGGTCGATGCCCATCCATGGCGTGTTGCCAAGGAACGCCGGGGCCACCCAGTACAGGTAGAGGCTGCCGGCAATGAAACCGCCGAGCATGCCGGCGACGGCGCCAGGCCGGTTCGCCCGCTTCCACCAGATGCCGAGCACGATGGGGAAGAACAGGCCCGAACAGGCGAAGTCGAAGGCCCAGGCCACCGCCCCGAGGATGCTGGTGAGCTTGAGACTGGCGACGAACGCCCCCGCTGCGCCGATGCCGATCAGCAGGATACGCGCCACCAGCAGGCGGGTCTTGGTCTCCGCCTTGGGATCGATGATCTTGTAGTACAGGTCATGCGAGAGCGCGTTGGCGATGGCCAGCAGCAACCCGTCCGCGGTGGACATCGCCGCCGCCATGCCGCCCGCGGCAACCAGACCGGATATGACGTAGGGCAGGCCCGCGATCTCCGGTGTCGCCAGCACCACGATATCGCCGCGCATGAAGAACTCGTTGAGTTCCAGTATGCCGTTACCGTTGGCGTCATTGATCGCGAGGAAGCCCACGCTCGACCATTTCTGTATCCACTCGAGCGCATTCACCTCGGCGATGGACTTGCCGATGATGCCTGTCGCCAGGTTCGGATCCAGCACCTGCAGCTTGGTGAAGGTGGCCAGGGCCGGCGCGGTGAAGTAGAGCAGGAAGATGAAGAACAGCGACCAGGCCACCGAGTTACGCGCGGCGCGTACGGAAGGCGTGGTGAAGTAGCGCATCAGGATGTGCGGCAGCGACGCGGTACCCGCCATCATGCAGAGCACCAGGGTGACAAACTTCCACGCGGCGAGGCCGGTGCCCGCGGCCACGTGCGGCGTCTTCAGCGCCGCGAGTCCGGCGACAGGACTATCCACCGCCGGCAACCCGCTGAGGTTGTACATCGCCTCGAGCTCGGTGATCCGCATCACCGCGTCGCCATAGACGAACTGCGGGATGAGACCGAAGCCCTGCTTGTTGGACATCCAGAACACCGGCACCAGGTAGGCGATGATGAGCACGATGTACTGCGCCACCTGGGTCCAGGTCACCGCGCGCATGCCGCCCAGCATGGAGCAGAGCAGGATGCCGAGGAGACCGAACCAAACGCCCACCTCGAAGGGGATCTGCAGGGCGCGCGAGGCGATAGTGCCGGTGGCGTTGATCTGCGCGGTCACGTAGGTGAACGAGGCCACCACCAGGACCACCACCGCGAGGAATCGCGCCAGGTTGCCACCGTAGCGCGTGCCGATGAAGTCCGGCACGGTGTAGCAGCCGAACTTCCGCAGGTACGGCGCCATGAGCGAGGCCACCAGAACGTAACCGCCGGTCCAGCCGACGACGAAGGCGAGGTAGCCGTGACCGCCGAAGTAGATGCCGCCGGCCATCGCCACGAAGGACGCGCCGGACATCCAGTCCGCCGCCGTGGCCATGCCGTTGAACACGGCGGGCACCTGGCGGCCGGCGACGTAGTAGGCGTCCACCTGCATGGTGCGGGACAGCCAGCCGATCGCGGCGTAGATGAAGATCGTGAATGCCACGAACAGGATACCGATGGTATCGGCCGAAACCCCCATCTGCTCCAGCAGCGCCATGAGCAGGATGAATACCAGGAAGCCGCCGGTGTAGAGCCCGTAGACCTTCGGCAGGTTATCGATGAAGTTGCCCTTGATCATGGCCTATTCCTCCTCGGCGAAGCCGGTGTCGGTATCGATCCGGTGCTGCGACCAGGCGAACCAGACGATGAGTACCACGAAGATGATCTCCGATCCCTGGGCCGCCATGTAGAATCCCAGCGGGAATCCCATGAAGGTGAAAGCATTCAGGGCATCGGCGAACCAATGAACGACAAAAGAGAAAATGAACCAGATTACCAAGGTGATGATCATCAGGCTTCGCGTTCTAGCCCAATGTTCGGCCCGTCTTGATGTTTGTGGCATGAGAACCTCCTCGAATGGTGTGGGGCTGCCAAATATAGTTATCGGGGCGGGGACTGGGGCCCCATTTGTGATAGTAACGTGAAGGCGCGTGCAATGGCAGCAAATATTTTTAGCCTGTCGTCTACGACTTTAGTCGTAGACGACGAGATAAAAACTTGATCTGGAAGGGCCCCGCGGGACTCTCCTGGCGGACCCTGGGTGAGTATCTTGGCGTGGGGTCCGGGGGGCGGCGAAACGCCGTGGCCGAGGTCGCCGGGCTCGGCAAGTTCGTCAAGTCCCGCGCCAGTCACGTGTCCCAGTCGACCCTGTACGGTTACCTGAAAACCCGCGCGGGTACACGGTTTCCCGAACTGTTCGAGAACCCGGTGATGCTCGATTCGATCAATATCGCCAAGTGGCATGTCTGGCTCGCCTGCGTCTCCGATCTTCTTCTCTGGGTCGGGGGAAAGATGCGCCGCGAAGGTGGACTGGACGACGCCGCCACCGCGGCATTGATGGAAGGCCTGGCGGAGGAACTGCTCGGAGACTGCGGCGTCCCGCCGGAAGCCGGCGTGGATTTCACCGCGGCGCGGGCGCGTTTCCTCGAGCGCGTGCGGGACGCGCGCTGGAACGCCATTCCCGACGATGACACGGTGTTCACCGAGAGCCCGGGCGCGCTGGTGCACTGGTCGCCCATCGCCGACGAGTTCAAGTCGCGGGACGAGGAGATCGTGGAGAATTCCGTGCGTTTCCGCTGGATCGAGGTGCGCCGCGAGGCACGACGGATGCTGCGGCCCGAATTGATCGCCGCGGACTTCAGCGCCCGGACCGAATCGGCCTGACAGCGGCTATAATCGCGCCCGGGAGTCGGCCAGGCAGTCGCTCCGGGCCTCGGCCCGGGGAGGAAAGTCCGGGCTCCAGAGGACAGGGTGCCAGGTAACGCCTGGGCGGCGCGAGCCGACGGAAAGTGC
>JAUILZ010000009.1 GCA_030432755.1 Gammaproteobacteria bacterium
ACCCCAATATCCTGCAGATCGAGAACGAGTTTTACGCCGTGATCCGCCCCAAGCAGGTGGCGGCCTCCGGCGAAAGCCCGTCCAGCGCTCTGCGCGATCGCGGGGTACAGTACGTCGAGGTGCGGAGCCTCGACCTCGACCCGTTCGCGCCCATCGGGATCGACGCGCAGACCGTGCGATTCTTCGACCTGTTCCTGGTCTACTGCCTGTTCAGTGGCATGGAACCCATCAGCCAGGAGGAACGCGCCACGGCCGGCGACAACCGGCAGCGCGTAGTGCTGGAGGGACGCCGCCCGGGGCTCACCTTGGCGCTTGGCGGCCGGGAAGTTCCCTTTACCGAGGCCGCCAATTCGATCCTCGATCGGCTCGAGGCGGTCGCCACGATGATGGATGGCGTCGTTGGCGGCGGGCTCTACCGCGAGACCCTGGAGGTCCAGCGCGACAAGGTGCGGGACAGCGAATTGACGCCGTCCGCGCGCGTGCTCGACGCCATGGCGAAGGGATTCGACAGCTTTTTCTCCTTTGCCATGCACCAGGCGACAGAGCACGAACGCTTTTTCAAGGACTGGGTGATCGACGCGGAAACGGAGCGCCGCTATCGCGAGGAGGCAACCGCCTCACTCGAGCGCCAGGCGGAGATCGAGGCGGCGGACACAATGACATTCGACGCCTTCCTTGCGGATTATTTCCGTCGCCAGAACGCGGACCGCGACTGACACTGCACCATTCGACACTTCCGGGAATACCGACATGGCCAACATCCAGGGAAGCTGCCTCTGCGGCGGGATCCGCTTCGAAGCCGACGCCATCGACGGCGCCGGCAGCGCCTGCCACTGCACCATGTGCCAGAAGGCCCACGGCGGCCCCTTCGGCGCCTACGTCACCCTCGATGGCGTTCACTGGCTGCAGGGCGAGGAACTGATCGCGGAATACCGGTCCAGCGAACACTGCTCGCGGACGTTCTGCAAAACCTGCGGCTCCACCCTCGAATTCCGCGACCGGCGCAAGCCGGAACACGTCTCCATGGCCATCAGCGCCCTCGACGGCGACCACGGCGGCCGCTACGGCTACCACATCTTCGCCGATGACAAGGCGGACTGGTACGACATCAACGACGGGTTGCCGACGTATCCGGCGGGAAACTGATTGCACCGGTAGCGGGTGACCGGGCTCCCGCGCACCTGCTGAGAGGCGCCTGTCGCCTCAGGTGCAGTTCCCGCGGGCAAAGTTCAGCCGCATAAACATCATCGCGACGATCCGGTTGGCGCCGATTTCCACGATCTCCAGGTTCTGACGCGTGGGTTTCAGCTTCAACATGGTGCCATCGATTTCGTAGCTGCCGTCGCTCATCTTGTCCGAGCTCTTGCTTGCCTGGTAGCTGAAGCTTCCCCCCTTTTGAAACACGTAGCTGACGTTCTGCGGATCCTGCACACCGTCGTTCTCCATGTACTCGAGGCACCACGGACCCTCCAGGAATTCCTCGGTGAGTTCGACATTGGCCTGGGCAGGCAGGGCCAGCAGAGAGGCTGCGAGGAAAGCGTATCGGATCGGGTGGTTCACGGGCTCGGTCTCCTGTAGTTCGGATTTGGACAAGTATCGCCAGATGCGCGGATCACTCGCAATCCTCGCGCGACGGCGCCATGCCGTGAATGTTGCCACTTTGCCCGCGGTACTGGAAGCACCTGCACGTCACGCCGCCAACCCGCTCGCCCGCTTCGGTTAGAATCCGCCCCCTGAACGCATCGCGATGCCCCGGTAGCTCAGCAGGATAGAGCAGCCGCCTCCTAAGCGGCAGGTCGCCGGTTCGAATCCGGCCTGGGGCACCACCATTCGCAGGGTTGTTTCCCGCCCTGCTCCCTACCAGCCCTCCACCCCGGCCATCGGCGGCAACTGGTGCGCAATGCCCTTGTGGCAGTCGATGCAGGTCTTGGTGCCGTCCGCGAGCCCGGTGGAATGCGCCTGTTCCGCGCGCGGGCTCTGGCGGGTGAAATCCATATACTCGAAGTCATGGCAGTTGCGGCATTCGAGGGAGTCGTTCGCCTTGAAGCGGGCCCATTCACGGCTCGCGAGTTCCAGGCGCTTCTCGAGGAACTTCTCCCGCGTGTCGATGGTGCCGAAGATCTTTCCCCAGACCTCTTTCGACGCCTGCACCTTGCGCGCGATCTTGTTGGTCCACTCGTGGGGCACGTGGCAGTCCGGGCAGGTGGCGCGCACCCCGGAACGGTTGGTGTAGTGGATGGTGGTCTTCAGTTCCTCGTAGACGTTGTTCTCCATCTCGTGACAGCCAATGCAGAACGGCTCGGTGTTGGTCAGTTCGAGCGCGGTGTTGAATCCACCCCAGAACAGGATGCCGGCGATGAAACCACCGATGGTGAGGAAGCCGAGGCTGAAGTACCTGCTCGGCCGGGACAGGGTCACCCAGCCACGCTTGATCATTGCCCACATCGCGCGAATCCCGGACTACTGCGCGGCGGAGGTGCGCGCGATGATGTCGTCCACGTCCTCGAAGGTGTTCTCCACGAGGGGATTGCCCGGAAACTGGGCGACGTGGCACTGACTGCAGAAGTAGCGCCGCGGCGACACCTCGGCGAGGAAGTTGCCGTCGCGGTCCATGTAATGGGTCACGCTGACCATCGGCGCCTGGGATGCCTCGGTGCGCCGTCGGCTGTGGCAGGAAAGGCAGCGATTGGTGTTGAGATCCACCTGGTAGCCATCGATCTTGTGCGGAATGGTGGGCGGCTGCATCGGGTAGTTGCGCTTGCGCCGAATGTCCGTGTTCTCGGTCTGCTCCATGCGCGGCGCCGGGGGTTCCTCGGCGATGGGGTAATCGCCACGCATGGCGTCGATGTTCTGCGCGAGCGCCAGCGTGGAAGTGAATGCGAGCGCAAGCGTCAGCGTGGTCAGCGGTCTGATCATCATCGCCTCCTACACCGCCTCGATGCGCACCGCGCATTTCTTGAAATCGGTTTGCTTTGAAATCGGGTCGGTGGCGTCCAGGGTGACCTTGTTGATCAACTGGCTGGCATCGAACCAGGGAACGAACACCAGGCCGCGGGGCGGCTTGTTGCGGCCCCGGGTCTCGACCCGCGTGCGCATCTCGCCGCGGCGGGAGACCAGGCGTACCTCGGTGCCGCGCCGCCAGCCATTCTCGCTCGCATCATCCGGATGCATGTAAACAAGCGCATTCGGCACTGCGTGGTACAGCTCGGGCACGCGCCTCGTCATCGAGCCGGAATGCCAATGCTCCAGCACACGGCCGGTGGCGAGCCAGAATGGATACTCCTCGTCAGGCGATTCCGCCGGCGGTTCGTAGGGCAAGGCAAAAATGATCGCGCGCTTGTCCTCGTGGCCGTAAAACTCGAACTCGCTGCCGGGGGTGACGTAAGGATCCGAGCCCTCACGGAAACGCCAGAGCGTCTCCTTGCCGTCCACCACCGGCCAGCGCAGGCCGCGTTCCTCGTGGTAACGATCGAATGGAGCGAGGTCGTGGCCATGGCCGCGGCCGAACCTGGCGTATTCCTCGAACAGGCCCTTCTGTACATAGAAACCGAAGGCCTCGGATTCCGCGTTGGCATACTCGGGATTGCGATCCGACAACGGATACTGGTCGACCTGGCCGTTGGCGTAGAGCACGTCGAAGAGTGTCTTGCCACGATAGTCCGGGTTGGCATCGAGGATCTCCGCCGGCCAGACCTCGTCGGTGGTGAAGCGCTTCGAGAACTCCATGACCTGCCAGAGGTCGGAACGCGACTCGCCCGGCGCGTCGATGAGCTGGTGCCAGAACTGGGTACGGCGCTCCGCGTTGCCGTAGGCGCCTTCCTTCTCCACCCACATGGCCGTGGGCAGGATCAGGTCCGCGGCCTGGGCGGTCACCGTGGGGTAGGCGTCCGACACGACGATGAAGTTGTCCGGATTGCGGTAACCGGGGTAACCCTCCTCCACCAGGTTCGCCGCCGCCTGCATGTTGTTGTTGACCTGGACCCAGTAGGCGTTGATTACGCCGTCGCGCAACATGCGGTTCTGCTGCACCGCGTGGAAACCGGGTTTCTCCGGAATGACACCTTCGGGCAGCTTCCAGATTTCCTCGGCGATCGCGCGATGCTTGGGGTTGTTGACCACCATGTCCGCGGGCAGCCGGTGGGAGAAGGTCCCCACCTCGCGCGCGGTGCCGCAGGCCGACGGCTGGCCAGTGAGCGAAAACGGGCTGTTGCCCGGGGTGGCGATCTTTCCGGTCAGCAGGTGGATGTTGTAGACCAGGTTATTGCACCACACGCCGCGGGTATGCTGGTTGAACCCCATGGTCCAGAACGACGTGACCTTGCGCTCGGGGTCGGCGTAGAGCTCCGCCAGCGCGCGCAGCTTGTCGACGCTTACGCCGGAAAGTTCGGAAACAGATTGTTCGTCGTAGACGCTGACGAATTCCGCGTACTCGTCGAAAGACATCGGTTCGGCACCGCCGGCCTTTTCCGCGTTGGCGGCTCGCTGCTCCAGCGGATGATCGGGCCGCAGGCCGTAGCCGATGTCCGGGTTGCCGCGCTTGAAATTGGTGTGTTTGTCGACGAAATCGCGATTCACCCTGTCATTGGCGATGATGTAGTTGGCGATGTAGTTGAGGATCGCGAGATCGGTTTGCGGCGTGAACACGATCGGCAGGTCGGCGAGTTCAAAGCTCCGGTTCTCGAACGTCGACATCACCGCCACCTGGACATGGGGCGCCGACAGCCGGCGGTCGGTTACCCGGGTCCAGAGGATGGGATGCATCTCCGCCATGTTGGAGCCCCAGAGGACGAATGCGTCGGCGGCCTCGATGTCGTCATAGCAGCCCATGGGCTCGTCGATGCCGAAGGTGCGCATGAAGCCGGCCACCGCCGAGGCCATGCAGTGGCGCGCGTTGGGGTCGATGTTGTTGGAGCGGAACCCGGCCTTGTAGAGTTTCGCCGCGGCGTAGCCCTCCCATACCGTCCACTGGCCCGAACCGAACATGCCCACCGCCGTGGGTCCTTTCTCGCGTAGCGCTTCCTTGAACTTCTCCTCCATGATGTCGAAGGCCTGCTCCCAGGACACCTGCGTGAACTCACCCTCCTTGTGGTACTTGCCGTCGCGCATCCGCAGCTGTGGATGGGTCAGGCGATCGGCTCCGTACATGATCTTGGAGAGGAAGTAGCCCTTCACGCAGTTGAGGCCGCGATTGACCTCCGCGCGGATGTCGCCGTGGGTCGCGACCACCTGCCCCGCCTTGACCGCCACGTTGACGCCGCAGCCGGTGCCACAGAACCGGCACGGCGCCTTGGACCACTTGAGCTGCGTGAACTCGGAGTCGGTCACCAGGTTGGTGGCGCCGGCAGGCAACGTGAGTCCTGCCGCCGCCGCGGCCCCCGAAAGGGCGGACGACTTGATGAAGTCTCGCCGGGTCATGGTCATGCGGGCATCTCCTGGTTCAGTGATTCCGTGTCTTCGCAGTGGTGATAGACGAGGTTGACGCCGATCACCCCGGACATCCGGTTGATGTTATCGATGAGTTGCGCGAGCGCTGCCTCGGAGTGAGTCTCGGCTACGACCACGAGCTTTCCACGGGCATCGCCAAGGGGTGTTTCCACGCCGGGCAGGTTCTGCAGCGCGGGCAACAACGTGTCGTGCACTGCCGGGCGGTACTGCACCACGAGGCTCGAGATATGGGATTCCGTGTTCATCGTTTGCAATCGCTCATCCGGTGGGTGGTCCCGGCGGACCACCAATCATGTGACTGATCCAGATCAGGAGGCCATAACCGCCGACGATCGCCACCGACAGCAGCGGTGCGAGAAACACGGTGAGAAACAGGAAAACTCGCAGTTCCCGCTTCTTTTCCTGCATGTCGTTACCCTCGATCATGGCGCCGTTGTCATTCGTTTGCGACCAGACTAACGCAGAGATGTTTCAGCGGCAAGTCGGATCAGGGAGGCCACGAAACTCAATCCGCTAACGATAATCATTTCTACGAGCAACCTGGTGCGATCCCCCGGATGGCTGTATTGGCACTACCGTTACTCCGCACGCTATCGCACAATTGCGCCCCGACTCGCAACACATCACACACAAATTTCCATGTCCGAAGCAAAGACCCTGTTCGAGATGGCCGGCGCCGATCTCACTCCCGCGCGGGTGGCCGATGCCGCCCTGGTACTCATCGACCTCCAAAACGAATACCGCGCGGGCCCCATCGCCGTGAGCAATGCCGAAGCAGGTATCGGCCAGGCGGCAAGGTTACTCGCTGCGGCGCGCGAACAGGGTTCTCCGGTATTCCACGTCGCCCACCGCGGCCAGCCTGGCAGCCTGTTCGATCGCGATGCCGAGCGCGGTCAGATCGCCGACGCGTTGACCCCGGCGGAGGATGAAACGATGGTCGAGAAAGGCCTGCCCAATGCCTTCGCGCATACCGAACTCGCAGCGCTGCTCGAGGCCACCGGGCGAAAGAACCTCGTGCTTGCAGGCTTCATGACCCACATGTGCGTGAGCTCCACCGCGCGCGCGGCGGTGGATCTCGGCTACCGGGTCACCATCGCCGAACCCGCCTGCGGCACCCGCGACCTGCCTGATGGCACAGGCGGAGTCGTTCCCGCGGCCACGCTACACCAGGTGGCGCTCGCGGAACTCGCCGATCGTTTCGCGATTGTGGCCCGGGAACTCGATGCCCTTCTCTGACTCCGGGGCCTAGTAGAGTTTGTACTCGCTATCGACGACGAAATCCCGGTCGTTGAACCAGCAGCTGAACTCGATCCGGTTGCCGCGTGAGTGGTCCCACGAGACCCTGCCGCTTCCATAGAGTTCGTCGCCCTCGGACTGGCTGTCCCTGATATGCACCGAGGCGGTCTTGTGATGATCCCGGCGTAACCGGCGTGACAGTTCGTCGCTGCAATCATCCTCGCGGTGTGACTTGTCGCTTCCCGACGAACTGCGGGCCGCGGCAACCAGCGCGGCTATCGCCAGGCCCGCGCCGATGGCGACCGCCGCTTTCTTGCTGTCGCTGGTGTCGTCATCATCGTCGTCATGGTAGCGACTGTGCGAACCTTCGTAGTGATAGGAGCGCACCTGGCCTTCCTGGATGGTGCAGTCGAAGCGATCGTAGTCACCACGATGGCCGACCCTCCCATGGATTTTCCACTTGTGATGGCCCAGTTGCTCGGCCCACACGTTGCGAAAGTCATCCAGGTGGTACTCGTCCGTGATCTTGCCCTTGCAGACCCTGGTTGCATAATCCTCGTCCGCATGCGCGGTTGCCTGCAAGGCCAGCGCCAGTGTCGCGCAGGACAGCCAACTTGTTGCTTTCGTCATTTTCATTCTCTCAGGTCTCCTCATTGGTTCACTTGAAAGTGTCACAAAATTATACCGAAAGCGCATGACACGTTTCCGATACGCAGGAATTGTCTCCACTCCGCCATGTTACTAACCGCTCGTTCCCCCCGCGCGCCACGTCGCGGGACTGGTCCCCACTTCACGCCGGAACGCCCGGCTGAACGCGGACTCGGAGGCATATCCCACCTCGAGTGCCACAGCCTGTACCCGGGCGCCGGGGTGACGCAGGCGCTCGGCGGCGAGTTGCATTCTCCAGCGGGCCAGGTACTGCATCGGTGGTGCGCCGACCAGGCGGGTGAAGCGTTCCGCCAGCGCGGAGCGGGACGCGCCGGCGCTGGTTGACAGGCGTTCCAGCGTCCAGGGATGCGCCACGTTTCCATGCAATAAAGCGAGCGCGCGACCAACCAGCGGGTCGCGCAGCCCCCGTAACCAGCCTGCGTCTTCGACTGCTTCACTCGCCAGGTAGCGGCGCAGTATCTCGATAAACATCACCTCGCTCAGGCGCAGCAACAGGCAGCGCTCGCCGCCACGGGTTCGGCCAGACTCGGTAAGGGCGAGTTGCACCAGCGTCGTAAGAGGATCGCCGCCGTTTTTTGGCGCCGGGACGCGAAGCGCCGCTGGCAGCGCGGACAGTAACGGGTGTCCCGGCAGCGCATTGCAGCCGAGGAAACCGCAGACGAGGCGTTTTCGATCCGGCCCCTGGCCGCCGTCGCGTATTACCGCCGGCGCCTCCATTCCAGCAATGGCTGCCAGTGCGCCGAGGGATTCCTGCTGTTCCGCTTCCGTGGGCGCGACGGGTTCGCTGGCGATCTTGTAGGCGTCCCCGCGGGGCAACACGAGGGTGTCACCGGTTTCCAGCCGCAGGGGTTCCTGGCCCTCGACAACGGCCCAGCACGGCCCCTCGGTCACAATATGGAAGGACAGCATGCGGCGGGTGGCCGGAAGCAGGCGACGGCTGAGCCGGGCGCCGTCCGCCACGCCAACGCCATAGGGCGCGGCAGGCTCCCAGAAGAAGAACAACGCGCCCTCCAGGCGCACCGCCTCGAGCACGTCGGAGACCGGGTCCGGCGAGGCCTGCAAACCTGTCTGCGGGTCCCCGGACGATCGGTCAACGGATGCGGACGCCCTGCCATGTTCTCCCTGTGCCATGGCCACTAGTATGGGTGGAAACGGATTCCCTGCCAATGGAGGACATCATGACTGCAACCAGCTCATCGACAGCAACAGAGATCGACACCATTCCGCAACCTCCGCCCGCCGCGGTGGAAGCGGCTTGGCAATACGAGCGCAACTTCGTCCCCGCGCTGTTCCGGGACTGGTGCGCGCCGATGATGGCCGCCGCGGATCTCGCGCCGGGGCAGCGGGTGCTCGATGTCGCCTGCGGCACCGGCATACTCGCGCGGGACATCGCGGCCCGTTACCAGCGTATGTTACTGAGCGGCGTGGACCTGGCCCCGGGAATGCTCGCCGTGGCGGCCGACCTCGCGCCGGAAATCGACTGGCGCCAGGGTGATGCCTGCGCCCTCCCCTGGGACGATGCGTCCTTTGAGCGCGTGGTCTGCCAGTACGGCCTCATGTTTTTTACTGATCGCGTGGGCGCACTCGCGGAGATGCGGCGCGTGCTGCTCCCCGGCGGACGCCTCGCGCTCGCAGTATGGAACGACCCGGAGGCGAATCCCGGCGTTGCGAAAACCATCGACATCCTCGCCACGGAAGCGGGCGAACGTGCCGCCGATGCGCTGCGCGCGCCGTTCTGCCTCGGCGACACCGATTCGCTGGTGGCGATGGCCGAAGAGGCCGGCTTCCGGAACGTGCGCGTGGACACCCTGCCCGGCGCCACGAAATTTCCGGGAATCGATGAATTCGTCGACGGCGAGCTCCGCGGCTGGCTGCCGGTAATGGACGTGCATCTAGACGAGGAAACCATCGCGCGCATCCGCGCCGCATCCCGGGAGCAGCTCGCGGGATATGTCGATGGCGTTACCGGGCGACTGGAAATGCCGGAAAGCGCGCATATCCTGGTGGGTGAAAAGGTTCTCTAGACGCACTCTCCGCCAGTTGTCCGAACAGGTCGATTCTTCATCGACGTTCCCACATGGACGCCAGCACCAGACTTCGCGCGGTGGTGGCGCCGGATATCGTGATGTTGATCAAATGGCGGGCGACCCGAATCACCCTGTCTGATTCCACGCCATCGATATACCAGTCAAAAACGTACCGGGTTACGGGATGATCGGTGCCTCCGGTTCGATTCCCGCTACCTCGACTTCACTGTCCACGGACCGGATCAGTTCCTCGAAGTGGTCAACCCGGTCGGCGGGAACATCCGCCATGACGAGCAGCTTGCCGCTCTCAATTTCCTCCCGAAACTTCCTCAGACGGGTGCTGGAGAAGGATGCCCCCGCAATCCCCGTCAGGAGCCCGCCGAGGCCCGCTCCGTAGAGGCCGAACAGGAGCGCTGTTCCACCGCCGATCACCGGCGCGCCGGGAACGCTGAGGGCGAAGAGACCCGCAAGCAGGCCACCCGTACCGCCAACGGCAATCCCGCGCTCGTAGGCCGGCAGGAAATCGTCGTTTTCGGGACCCGCATCTGGCAGACCCTCGAGATCCATTCCTTCCCTGGCAACGACATAGATATGACGCTCTTCGATCCCGTCACCCTTCAGTTCGTTGACGACATGATGGGCGTGGCCCAAATCCGGGGAGACAAAACACAGTCTTTTCATGGAATTTTCCTAGGCCAGGGATCTCGCAATCAGTATCGTGACGACCACGAGGAAAAGGATCGTGGCAACGATTATCAGGCCATTTCTGAAGAAAGCGCCCTTCTTTCTCATCTCGGTTCACCAATCGTTCAATAGCGTGCCATGATAAGGATCAATTTCCTGCTGCAATTGAGCTGGATCAAGAGAATGCCGGGAACGAACGCCATGTGGAGCAGTATTTTGGCGGAAACCCATATTCCTGGGTGACCACGACCCGCAATAATCCGACGTGGAGGTTAGGCCGCGGGCTGGTGTACCCTTGCAGCCATCGACTATCACCGACAGGCCACCAGGTCCATGGAAAGCACCACTTCCGCCGGCACCCCGGTCCGCACCCGCCGCCTGGCGCCCGAACAGATCTCCACCTACCGCGAGCGCGGCTACCTGTAACCGCTTCCGGTGCTGGACGCCGGGGAGACCGCAGCATACCGGGCGAAGCTCAAGGCTAACGAGGGCAAACTCGACCACCCCGTCCAGGGTCCGCTGCGCGCCAAGCCGCACCTGCTGTTCCGATGGGTGGATGAACTCCTGCGCCACGACGCCCTCCTCGACTGCGTGGAGTATCTTATCGGGCCAGACATCCTCTGCTGGAACACCTGGTTCTGGATCAAGGAGGCCGGCAGCGACAGCTAAGTTTCCTGGTACAAGGACAGCCAGTACTGGGATCTCGACACCTCGCAGCTCGTCACCGCCTGGATGGCACTGTCGCCGACGAGCGAGGAGAGTGGCTGCATGCGGGTGTTACCCGGCTCCCATTGCGAGGATCCCCTGCCTCACCAGGATCTCTACTACGACGACAACCTGTTGACCCGCAGCCAGGAGATCGTCGGCGTGGACGAATCGCGCGCGGTGCTCATGCCACTAGCCACCGGGGAAATGTCGCTGCATAACGTATCGATCACCCATGCCTCGGGTCCGAATCGCTCCGCGGACCGGTGTATCGGTCTGTCGATGCATTACATGCCGGCAGGCACGCGCCAGTTGAACGCCGAAGGGGACTGCGCCTCACTGGTCCGGGGCAAGGGTCGTTACGGTTGCTTCGAACTGTCGCGAAAGCCGCGTACGATGGTGACCCGGTAATCCTCGCCCCTCATGGCAAGGCAACGGATGCCATGCGCGCGCTCCTGTTCCGCGGCGCCGAAAGAGTCCGCCCTACCGTTTAGAAACTCGTTTCAATCGTACCTGAGCGCGGTGGCCTTGCCGCGGAAGACCCGGTAGGCGAACACCGTGTACACGAGGATGGCAGGCATCACTATCATCGCACCCACCAGCACGAAGCGCAGCGACGCGGGCGAGGCGGCAGCGTCCTGGTAGGCCAGTTGGCCCGGAATCACGTCCGGGTAGAAACTGTAGGCGAGGCCGATAAAGGAGGCCACGAACACCCCGGCCACGGCGACGAAGGGCTGCCAGCAGTCGCGGTCACCCGGCCGTGGCAGATCGCCCAGTATTTTCCAGGTGAAGAGCATGAGGCCGAGCGCCGCCAGCGGTACCGGCGCCATCAACAGCATCTCCGGCATCGAGAACCAGCGCTCGAATATCCGCGGGCTCACCAACGGGTTCAGCAGCGACACGCAAGTGATGCCGATGGCGGTCAGGACGAGGGCGCGCCTCGCCCAGCGAATCGCACGCATTTGCAGTTCGCCCTCGGTCTTGCCGATCAGCCAGCACGCGCCGATGAGCGTATAGCCCGCGCTGACACAGAGCGCGCTCAGCAGCGCAAAGGTGACCGCGCCCGCTCCGCCCTGGAAGCCGAGCACGTAGAGTCCGAGCATGTATCCCTGGGTGGCGGCGGCTCCCAGTGACCCGAACCAGAAGCAGCGATTCCACAGTGCCTTGTGACGGCTCCTGGCCTTCGCGCGGAAGTCGAATGCCACCCCGCGCAGGACCAAACAAATCAGCATCAGGGTCACCGGCAGGTACAACGTCGACAGCACCACCCCGTGAGCGCGGGGAAACGCGGTGAGGAGCAGGCCCACGCCGAGCACGAGCCAGGTCTCGTTGGCGTCCCAGAACGGGCCAATGCTCGCGATCATGCGGTCCTTGTCGGCCTCGCTGCCCCAGTGCAGCAGGATGCCGACGCCGAGGTCGTAGCCGTCGAGCACAGCGTAGATCATGATGGCGAGGGCCATTAACCCCATGAACGCAAGCGGCAGCCAGGCGTCCGGAATCATGCGGTACCTCCCGGAGACGCGGGGTTCAGTTCGCCAGGGTCAGGCTCGGCGTGCCTACCTTGTTTTTCCGCCAGGTAGAACAGCGTGGTGATGTATGCAAGCAGTAGCAGGACATAGAGCGAGAGATATAACGCCAGCGTCAGAACAAGCGAGGCAGACGTCACATCGGACGCAGCATTGGCGGTGCGGAGCACACCGGTGACAAGCCAGGGCTGGCGCCCGATCTCGGTGACGTACCAACCCGCCAGGGTGGCCACCCAGCCGGAAAATGTCATTGCTACCAGCGACCATGACATCCAGGGCGCCAGGACACTACCGCATATCAGTCGCCATGCACTGATCCATGACAGCAGCCACATCAGCAGGCCAACGCCCACCATGACCCGGAAAGCGAAGAACACTGGCGCCACCGGTGGATGGTCCTCCCCGAACTCATTGAGCCCCCGTAGTTCTCCGTCAACATCATGCGTCAGCACCAGGCTGGCGCCGCCCGGAATGGCAATGGGGAAACGGTTCGAACGGGTTTCAGCATCGGGCACGGCGAACAGGTAGAGCGGTCGGCGGGTACCGGTTTCCCAGTTGGCCTCGATGGCGGCGATCTTGGCGGGCTGGCGTTCCAGAGTGTCGAGTCCGTGCAGATCACCTACGAGCACCTGTAGCGGAATCAGCAACGCGGCGAGGAATACCCCGCTACGCAACCCGAGCACCACGGAAGAATCACCGTGCCCCCGCAACCTCCGCCATGCGGACAGTCCCGCCACCAGGAATGCCGCTGTCAGGCCCGAGGCCAGCAACATGTGCAACAGGCGGAATGACAGCGATTGATTGAACAGGATCGCTTTCCAGTCCGTGACATGGGCCTGGCCATCGATCATCTCGAATCCCATCGGATGCTGCATCCAGGTATTGAGCGCGAGAATCCAGTACGCTGACAACGATGTACCCACGGCCACCATCAGCGTGGAAACAGTATGCAGCCGCTCAGAAACCCGGCTCGCGCCGAACAGCATGATGCCGAGGAAAGTGGCCTCGAGAAAAAATGCCGTCAGCACCTCGTACGCGAGCAATGGTCCCGCGACATTCCCCACCGTTTCCATGAACCCCGGCCAGTTGGTGCCAAACTGGAACGACATCGTGATGCCGCTGACCACCCCAAGGGCGAAGGTGAGCGCGAACACCTTGACCCAGAATCCATACGCCGATTTCCAGCCCGCGTCCCCGCTCCAGTGGAAGCGCAGCTTGAAGTACAGCAGCATCCACGCGAGCGCGATGGTGATCGTGGGGAACAGGATGTGGAAGCTGATATTGGCGGCGAACTGGATCCGCGCCAGGTCGATCGCGCTACTCAGCATGGGACTTCCAGGTCGTCATGGTCCACATGCTCGCCATTCTAGCGCATCCGGCTTCCGGAACCGAAGGCGCCGCCGCGGGAATACCCGATACGACAGCCGACATGGATCACCCCGCGCACTGATGGGATAATGAACATAAATATACGTTCGGCAATCGCCCACCATGAACCCCGTCAAAGACATTCACTCCGGTCTTTCCGCTAACCAGTCGCTGGTCGTCAAGGATGAACACACCGCGCCCCATGTCGGCAGCGGGGTGGCGCCCGTGCTGGCGACCCCGGTGCTGGTGAACCTGTTCGAGGCCGCCGCGCTCGCGGCCATCGAACACCAGTTGCCACGCGGCTACCAGTCGCTCGGCACGCGCATGGACATGGAGCACTTCGCCGCCACGCCACACGGCATGCGGGTGGAAGTGGTGGCGAAGGTCACCGGCGTGGAAGGCCGCACCATCCACTTCGAGCTGTCCGCGCGCGACGCGGTGGAGGACATCGGCCGCGGTACCCACGAGCGCGTGGTGGTGGCGGTGGAGCGGTTTGATCAGCGGGTGAAGGAAAAGAGCGGCCGGGAAAGCTGACACGCGGGCACCAACCCCTCCGCCCCTTGACTGACGCGGGGAGTTAGCGTATTCATACAGTCCTGTGCAAGCAGGCGGGGCAGACCGAAAATCGGCACCCCGAAACCGGAGGTGATTATGAAGAAATATGCGCTCGCCGCAGGGGTGATCACGGCCCTGCTGTGTCTCGCCGTGGGCCCTGCCCTGGCGAAATCCTTATACGTCGAGACCTGGGGGGAGGACAATCCCAATGTCTCCTGTTCCAGAACCGCGCCGTGCGAAACGATCGATTACGTGGTCGGGATCGCCGGTCCCCGGGACCGCATCATCGTAGGACCGGGTACGTTCGCGGTCGGCCCCACCGGTCTGGTTATCACCCAGCCCGGGCTCCGGTTGATCTCCGCGGCCGGTGCCGGGGGAACGGAATTGGTGCAGGACAACTCGAGCACGGTTCCCCTTATCGAGGTCCAGGCGGAAAAAGTCGTGATCGGACAGCGACGCAAGGGATTCACGCTTCGTTCAACCGTACCCGGCGAGGATGAGATCGCAGTCCATATCACTGCCGGTGACCGGGCCAGGGTGGAGGGCAATATTTTCATCACCGATATCGAATCGCATGCCGGTACCGGCATTGCATCAGATACCGCGCGCAACACAGTTCGCGGAAATTTCCTGTCCGGTTTCGGGTTCGCCATCAGCCTGAATACGGAAACGCTGAATGATACCCGGCACATCGTCGCGAATAACCGGGTGGAGGACGCTAATGGCAGTTGTATCGGGGTCGCCTCCGGATCCAATGGCAGCAACAGAATCTATGGCAATGTCGCCTGGCATTGCGGAGCTTTAGGCATCAGTGTCATTGCAACGGGCCAGATATCGAGAGACCGGATCTATAGCAACATGATCCATTATCCAGCAGTCCTCGGCGTGGCATTGGCTGGAGGAAATCCTACAATCCAGCGAAACACCATTCGCGGTGGAAACAACGGCATCATGACCGGAGATTTCGGTCTCACTACAGTGGCTACAATTCGAGACAATGTCCTAGTCGACTTCCTTGATGGTGGCCTGGTTGTTCTGGAAGATTCCCTGAACACCGTGATCCAGGGCAATACCATTGTCGGCGGTGATTTCAGCGTAATTCTTCCCCGCCACGAGGGCGCGACCAGTCGCTTCAGCCGGAACAACCTGTTGAACAGCGATATTTGTCCATACGACATCGACGGTGATGATGATTTTACCGGCGAAGGAACCGACGTGATCGTTTCCGACCGGAATTTCCATGACACCCAGGAAGTGCTCGATGGCGAACTCACCATCGACTGTGGCGCGGAAGTCACCGCGTCCAACGCACAGGCGCATGGTTTCCTGGAGATCTCCCGGCCCGCCACGCGTCCAAACCCGGTCAGAGGCTATAGCGACCTGTAGAGCACGGGTACGGCAGGGATGCTGGACCGCGATCGGTAGGGAATGACCACCTCCAGTGCTATACAGGCGGCTGGTTCAAATTCTCCATCACATCCCTGCAACCCGAAAACCTCTTCAACCTCGACTACTTCGACGACGGCATCCAGCGCGAACTGGCGCCCGGCATTACCACCACGATCCACACCGGCGATCACGCCATGCTCTCGGTGGTGCGCTTCGCGCCTGACTGCCGCCGCACGCTCCAGCACCATCCCCAGAAGCAGTGGGGGGAGGGAAACTGAGGGAATACCTCTTCGCCAATACTATAAGCCAGGATGAAAATTCTGTGACACAGGTCACAGGAATTCGGGGTGCAATTTTCACACGTGTTGTCTAAGGTCTGGTTTCGGCGCCGCATGGTAGAGGTGAGACGGCGCCGTGGACCTCTAAACCGGAGATAACATGAAGAAGAACACCCTCGCGGCGGGGGTCCTTGCGGCCCTGTCCTTTATCGCCCCCTTCAACCAGTCCTTTGCAAAAACGCTCTACGTCGAAACCTGGGGCGCTGACAACGCCACCTGTTCGAAGTCTGCCCCTTGCCATACCCTGGGAGGAGCGATCGGCATCGCCGGCAACCGCGACCGCATCGTCGTCGGTCCGGGCACATTTGATATCCCGAATCCCTCTCTCGAGATCCTGCAAACCAGTCTCAAGCTGACCTCGGTTGCCGGTGCGCGGGCAACCACGCTGGTACCCAGTGGCAATGGTGAAGCCATCGAAATCGAGGCCACCGGCGTCACTATCGGACAGCGCGGAAAAGGATTCACCTTCCGCGGGAATTTCGACGGCTATCCCGCGGTATACGTCGACACGGGCGCAGACAAGGCGCGCATTGAAGGTAATATTTTCATCGACGAGAATGACAATGCTTCCAGCGCCATCGACTCCGACAGCGCGCGCAACACGGTGCGCGGCAACGTGGTGCAGGGATTCTCCGACGCTATCTACCTGGACAACAGCAGCCTTGATGGCACCCGCCACCAGGTCCGGGACAACCACGTGACCGGGGCACGCAATATCTGTATCGGTGTCGGTAGCGGGGAGAAAAGCCGCAACCTGGTGTCAGGCAACGTGGTCACCAACTGTGACTATGTCGGCTTCGAGATCTACGGCGGCGACTCATCCGGCGACCGGATCGAGAAAAACGTGGTGGAACAGCGCATACCACCAGCGTACCCAGGCGCTGGCATCTATGTATTTGGCGGATCGCCCCAGGTCCGCCGCAATGCGATACGCGGGCAGCTGGTCTCGGGTATCTACGTGGAAGGCGATATCACGGCAACTATCCGGGATAACCTGGTCGCGGACACGGAAACCGGGATACTGGTGGAAAACAACACTATCCGCACCGTGATCCAGGGCAACACCCTCGTCGGCAACGATACCTCGGTGGTGTTTCCCCGTACCGAAGACAGCATCCGCACCTTCAGAAGCAATAACCTGCTGGATTACGACTGCCCCTACGACTTTATCGGGGATCAGGGATTCATCGGACCATTCTCTCCCCCGTTTATCGTCTCCGACAAGACGTACCACGACCAGGCGCTGATCTTTGGCAACCTGGTGATCGACTGCGCGTTTGACAATACCGCGGAATCAGCCATTGCCGAAGGGTTTCTGGAAATTTCCCGGCCCGCCAGCAAGGCCAACGCGGTGAAGTACAAGAGCGACCTCTGATCGAGAGTGCGGGTGATCCCTCGGTAGGGTTTGGCTGCCGCCTGTGCTATACAGGCGGCTGGTCCAAACCCTCCTTCACACCCGTGCGACCCGAAAACTTCTTCAACCTCGACGACTTCGACGGCGGCATCCAGCGCGAGCTCGCGCCCGGCATCACCACCACGATCTATACCGGCGACCACGCCATGCTCTCGGTGGTACGCTTCGCACCCAACTGCCGCGGCACGCTCCATCACCATCCCCAGGAACAGTGGGGCGTCTGCCTGTCGGGCTCCGGCATACGCTTCCAGGGCGACGAGGAAGTGAGCGTCGCCAGCGGGGATTTCTGGCGCACCCCGGGCGACGTGCCGCATACCATGGAAGCGGGAGACGACGGCCTCGTGGTGCTGGACGTGTTCGCGCCGCCGCGCAAGGAATATACGCAGGCGGGCTCCGGCTTCGCCGCGGCGGAAGGATGAGCGTCCGACGTCACGACATTGCCGTGCCGGAGATCGGCGCGGCGACCCTCGACGCCTGGCGCGACGTGCCGGCGGCTGTGGCCTCGGACTGCCTCGGACGTTTCCAGGCCATGGCGGGCGCGATCAAGCCGCTCGCGCCCGGGATGCGCATCGTCGCCCGCGCGCGCACGGTGGAATGCATGGTGGGAGATAACAGCGCACTGCATGCAGCCATCGGGTTGTGCGAGCCCGGCGTCGACGTGCTCGTCTGCAACGCCCAGGGCTTCGAGGACACCGCCCTGTTCGGCGGCCTGATGACCCGCGCCTGCCTGCAGGGCAACGTGGCGGGACTCGTCATCGACGGCGCGGTGCGCGACGGCGCGGAGATCATCGAATCCGGCTTTCCCTGCTTCAGCCGCGCAGTGGTGCCGCGGGGACCGCACAAGGGCTTCGGCGGCATCATCGACGGCGCCATCACCTGCGGCGGCGTACCAGTCTCGCCGGGCGACCTGGTGATCGGCGACGATGACGGCGTTACCGTGGTGCCCTACGGAGAGATCGACCCCACGATGGAAAAGGTGCGAGAGATCCTGGCGAAGGAGGAGCGCGCGTTGAAGCAGGTGGCCGAGGGTGGTTCGCTTGCCGAGATCTACAGCGTGCCGGAGATTACGCTCATACCCTGACAGCAATAGCCCCAGCCAAACACCACGAAATGCCAGCGAAAGCTGGCATCCATGTAGCAATTTTGCAGGTTGCTGGATGGATCCCTGCCTTCGCTGGGATTTCAAGCACGCTGAGCGCCAGCATCAAACTCCGAAACGCCAGCATTTAACCCTGAAACACCAGCGAAAGCTGGTGTCTATGTGACGGTTTCGCAGGGCGTGATATGGATCCCAGCTTTCGCTGGGATTTCGGGTTAAATGTTACAAAATCCGCTCTCCGCACTTCTCCACCGCCGCCATGGACAGCGTCAGGCCGAGGCCGGGATCGGGATTCAGGTACAGCATGCCACCCTCGATCCGCGGGGGATTCTCGAACAGTTCCGCCTGCAGGGGATCGCGCTCGGGATCCGTGAACGACTCCACGATCAGGCCCGCCGGAGAACCGGCGACGATATGGGCGTGGATGAAGCAGTCGTGGTGGGGCGCGACCTGGACGTGGTTCATCTCGCACAGCGCCGCGAGTTTGCGGCCCTCGGTGAAGCCGCCCATCATGGTGCAGTCGAACTGGAGGATGCGCACCGCCTGCTCCTCCAGCAACGAGCGGCAGGCATAGCTGGTGAGTTCGCTCTCCCCCGCCGACAGCGGGATCGCGGTGGTCTGCGCCAACATTTTGAGTTCGCGCCGGTCGTCCACCCAGCGCACCGGCTCCTCGAGCCAGCGCGGCTTCAGTTCGGCGAGCAGCCTTGCCCCCTCGATGGCGGTGTCGAGGTCCCAGCCGCGGTTGATGTCGATCATGAGCTGGTTGTCGTCACCGATCACCTCGCGCACCAGCGCCATGCGTTCCATGTCCACCTCGAGGGTATCGCCGCCCGCCTTGGCCTTGAAGCCGCGATGGCCCTGCTCGCGCAGCATGGTGATTTCCTCGCGCAGTTCCACCGCGTCCTTGCCGTCGCGATAGTAGGCGCAGGTGACGTAGGCCGGCACCGCGTCGCGATAGCCACCGAACAGGCGGTAAAGCGGCAGCCCCGAGGCCTTGCCGACGATGTCCCAGATCGCGATGTCGATGGCGGCGGAGACGCGCACCACGGCCTCCCGGGTCCACTTGCGTTCGAAGGCGCGGCGTTTCCAGGTCAGGGAAAACAGGGTCTCGTAGATACGCTCCGGGGCGAGCGCGTCCGCACCGATCAGCGGCTCGAGTATGCCGTCGCCAATGGCGTGGCGCACCGCCTCGATGGGGGTGTAGCTGGTGGCGATACCGATGCCCTGGATACCCTCGTCAGTGGTGACCCGCACCAGCAGCTCGTTCGCCTTGGGGACGATGAAATGGCTCACCCAGTGCGGCCGCCCGTCGTCCGGCGCGGTCAGGATCCAGGCTTCTATCTGCTTGATTTTCATTGGTGTTGCAACAATTGAAACCGGCTAACCTAGAGCACGCGCCGGTCCGGGTCAATGGCGAGCCTGGCGGACCATGAGGGCACGGAACTGAGCCATATCAATTTTTTCCGCCGGACTACGTATAATGTCGACAGTACCCACCCGTCCAAACCGCCACCATGCTGACACTCAGAGAATGCCTGCAGTACTGCAACCTGTCGGAAGAGGAGATCGAGGCGATCGCGGAACACGAGCATATTCCCGAGATCGTGGCCGCGGAGATGGCCGAATACCTGGTGCAATCCGATGACGGCGTGCAGCAAATCCGGAGCATCATCCTCGATGACATCGAGGCCGCTCGAAAACACGGCAACGGCGAACGCGTACGGCAACTCGAGAACGTGCTGAAGCATTTCATCGCCACACACCCGGAGCGCGGCGCAAGCGCGGCCTGAGTCAGGCCTTGATCCGGGCCATCTCCGGGTCGTACATCGCCCGCCGCTGGAGTGTGGCCGGCACGCGTCTCGTCGCCACCTCGAGTTCGTAGCTGCCGGCGTCCAGCCAGTCGTTGGTGACGCCTTCCGCGTTGCGCACGTAGCCGAGGCCAATGGAGCTGCCCACGGTGTGGCCGTAGCCGCCGCTCGACAGCCAGCCCACGCGTTCGCCGTCGCGGTAGATGGTTTCACGGCCGATCAGCGTCACCGACGGATCGTCTACAGAGAAACCCATCAGTCGCTTGCCGAGAGGCTTGCCCCGCTGGGCCTCGAGGGCCGAGCGGCCGATGAAGTCCACATCGCTCGACAGCTTCACCGCGAAACCAAGACCCGCTTCCAACGGCGTGTGATCCGGCGACAGGTCCGCACCCCAGGCCCGGTAGGCCTTCTCCAGTCGAAGGGATTCGATGGCGCGGTAACCGGCATCGGCGATATCGAATGCCTGACCGGTTTCGAGCAACGCTTCGTACACGATGCGGGCGTCCGCCTGGTCGCAATGCAGCTCCCAGCCGAGTTCGCCCACGTAGGTTACGCGTAGCGCGAGCAGTTCTCGCCCCGCGATGCGAATCCGTTGCGCCGCGCCGAAAGGAAATGCGGCGTTACCGAAGTCGCCCTCCCCCGCGGCGGAGATCACTTCGCGCGCCCGCGGTCCCATGAGCGAGAGCACGGAGTAGCGGTCGCTGACATCTTCCAGGGTGACGGCTTCACCGGCGCGGAAATGACCCCCGATCCAGTGGCGATCGTGGGTGACGAAGCCGGTGCCGGTGACGAGGTAGTAGCGATCCGTATCGAGACGGGTAACCGTCAGGTCAGCCTCGATGCCGCCACGGCTGTTGAGCAACTGGGTATAGCGCAGCTGTCCCGGCGCGCAGTCCACGTCATTGGCGCAGATGCGATTCAGGGCGGACGCGGCATCGGCGCCACTCACCTCGAACTTGGCGAAGGAGGTCTGGTCGATGAGCCCCACCCGCTCGCGCACCGCGCGGTGCTCGGCGGCGACGTGCTCGAACCAGTTGGGCCGCTCGAAGGAATACACGTCCTTCGCCTCGACACCGGCGGGTGCGAACCAGTTGGGTCGCTCCCAGCCCATCTTCTCGCCAAAGCAGGCACCACGGCCCGCGAGCGTGTCGTAGAGCGGCGACTTGCGCGCGCCGCGCACGCTGGCGTGCTCCTCGCCCGGCCAGGCAATGGTGTAGTGCTTGCCGTAGAGTTCCAGAGTGCGCGCCTCGACCCAGCGCCGGTCACGGTGCACCGCGCCGAAGCGGCGGATGTCCACCGCCCAGAGATCATAGGGCGGCTCGTCGCCGGCGATCCATTCCGCAAGCGCCTTGCCCGCGCCGCCGCCGGAGGCGATGCCGAAGGCGTTGAAGCCGGCGCCGACGAAGTAGCCGCGCAGCTCCGGCGCCTCGCCGAGGATGAAGTTGCCGTCCGGGGTGAAGCTCTCGGGGCCGTTGATGAGCTGCTTGATCCCCGCGCGTTCGAGGGCCGGCACGCGCGGCAGCGCGAGTTCCATCATCGGCCCGAAGTGATCCCAGTCCTCGTCGAGCAGGGTAAAGCTGAAGTTTTCGGGCAGCCCCCCGGTGGCCCAGGGAATGGGATTGGGTTCATAGCCGCCCATCACAAGGCCGCCCACCTCCTCCTTGTAGTAGGTCAGTCGGTCGGGGTCGCGCAGGGTCGGCAGGTCCGGACTGACGCCGTCGATGGGCTCGGTGACGAGGTACTGGTGCTGGACGGAGATGAGCGGCACGTTGACCCCGGCCAGCGCGCCGAATTCCCGCGCCCACTGACCGCAGCAGTTCACCACGATACCGGTTTCGATGGAACCGAGGGCGGTGTCGAGCCCGCTGACGCGGCCCGCGTCGGCGTGCACACCGGTGACCGCGCAGTTCTCGATAATCCGTACGCCACGCTTGCGCGCACCCTGTGCCAGCGCCCGGGTAATGTCGCCCGGGTTGGCCTGGCCGTCGGTGGGCAGGAAGGCGGCGCCGAGGACGTCGTCTGCATTCATCACCGGCCACAGGTCGAGCGCCTCCTTCGGCGACAGCACGTGCATCTCGAGGCCGAAGCTGTGGGCGGTGGTGGCCTGGCGCAGGATCTCCGTCATCCGCGCGGGGTTGCAGGCAAGTCGTAGCCCACCGTTCATCTTCCAGCCCGTGGCCTGGCCGGTTTCCTTTTCCAGGTTGCGGTAGAGGTCGATGGAATGACCCAGAAGTTGCGTGATGCCGGCCTGGCTGCGGAGCTGCCCCACGAGACCTGCGGCATGCCAGGTGCTGCCGCTCGACAGCTCGTGGCGTTCTATCAATACGACATCGCCGATCCCGAGGGCCGCGAGGTGATAAGCGGTGGAGCATCCGACGATGCCTCCGCCGACGACGACGACGTGCGCCCTGTCCGGAAGCTTGCTCATGATGACAGGCCCTCGAAGTCGGTCATCGCGCGCTCGAAGCGCTCGAGGTTCTCCGCGGTGTAGGCGACGAAGTCGACGTCCAGCGCGGAATGAATTTCCGACACCATACTCCACATGCTCTCGCGCAGCAGGGAGGCGCATTTCATCGCCTGGTAACTCATCCAGAGCTTTTCCGTGAGCGCGGCCTCGAAATATTCCTCCAGCAGCCAGCGTTCCTGGGATTCGTCGAGGCCGTTGTTGGAAGCAAGGCCGCCAAGATCGAAGAGCGGGCTGTTGAAACCGGCATAGTCGTAGTCGATGAGCCAGAGCCGTTCGCCGTCGTCGATGAAGTTGGCGGCAAGCAGATCGTTGTGGCCGAAGACGATGTCCACCGGCCCCACCGCAGCCTCGAGTCGGTCGGCGGTGGCCAGCAGTTCCGGCAGGCGTGCGGTCATGCGGCTGCCGCCGTCACGCAGGGTGGCGGCATAGTCACGCAGCACCTGGAACACCCAGAACACCAGCGCCGGGCCGCGGAAGTGCTTCGGGATATCGCGGTGGCAGCGGCGCACCAGGGGCAGGATGCGCGGCAGGTTGGCGGGAGCGCGCACATCTTCTTCGGCGTAGGTCTTTCCGTCGATGTGTTCCAGCACCAGCACACCCGGTTCGTGATGCAACACCTGTGGCGATATGCCCGCGGCTGCCGCCGCGCGACTCGCCGCGAGTTCGTTGAAGCGCATCACGCCGTGCACCGGGATATCGTCCCCCGCGCGCACGAAGTACTTCCGCCCGCCACAGGTGACGACGAAGTTGGCATTGGTGATCCCGCCGGACAGCGGTTCGGGATCCACCGCTTCGGTCCAGAAGTCGAGCCTGCGGACCAGGTCGATGGCGCTCTGCATGATGTTCTCGAAGTGTTAAGTGAGAAAAAAAATTCGGATCAAGCCCCGGGCAGACCCATGATGGCGCGCCGCCGCGCCACCCAGGCGCGGATCAGGCGGTCGGCGATGATGGCGATGAACGCCACGGACACGCCGGCGACGATGCCTCGGCCGGTGTCCGCCTTGGTGAGCGCGATGTACACCTCCTGGCCGAGTTCCCGGGTCCCCACCAGGGCGGTAATCACCAGCATCGACAGCGCCATCATGATGGTCTGGTTGATGCCAAGCATGATTTCCGGCAGCGCAACGGGAAGTTGCACCTTGCGCAGGATCTGGCCGCGGGTGCAGCCCACCGAGGTCGCGGCCTCCACGAGATGCGCGGGAACCTGGCGGATGCCGTGATCAGTGTAGCGGATGGCGGGCGCCACCGCGTAGGCGACGATGGCGAGCATGGCGGCGAAGTCTCCCACGCGGAACAGCATCACCACCGGGATCAGGTAGACGAAGGACGGCAGCGTCTGCAGGGTATCGATGCAGACCTGGACCACGCGATGCACACTCTCGTTGCGCCCCGACCAGATGCCGATGGGAATACCGATGAGCGCGGCGATCACCACGGACACCCCGCACAGGTACACCGTCACCATGGCGTCCTTCCAGCCGCCGGTGAAGGCGACAAACAGCGCGAGCAGCGCGGTCAGCAGCGCGAGCCGCCAGCCACCGAGCTGGTAACCGAGCAGCGCCACGAATCCCACCACCACCACCCAGGGCGTGGCCAGCAGGAAGCGCTTCACCGGGATCATGAAGTTGAGCAGGAGAAATGTCTTGAACGCCTCGAGCTGGTCGAAGTAATTGACGTTGATCCAGCGCACCAGGTCTTCCCAGAATCCACTGGTGGTCAGGGTCCAGGCCTCCGGGTAGCTGCGGATCGCGGGCAGGAAGAAGGACACCGCCCAGGAAATGAACACGATGCCGAGGGCGATGGAAAGATACGTGTGTCGCGAAAACCAGGAACCTTCTTCCCGGGGCGCGCCACGCGAGCGCTGCGCGAACGCCTGGCTGAGCCGGTCGAGGGCGATGGCGAGCAGCGTGATTGCGATGCCGGCCTCGAGTCCCGAGCCGATGGCGAGACGTTTCAGCGACGACAACACGTCAAAACCAAGACCACCGGCACCGATCATCGAGGCGATGATCACCATGTTGAGCGACAGCATGATGACCTGGTTCACCCCTACCATGAGGCCCGGCGCGGCGGAAGGGATCAGCACCTTCCAGAGTAGTTGCCGCTTCGTGCAGCCCGACATCTGCCCCGACTCGATGGACTCCGCCGGCACCTGGGACAGCGACAGCATGGTGATGCGCACCATCGGCGGGGTGGCATAGATCATGGTGGCGATCATCGCCGCCACCGGGCCGAAGCCGAACAGGAACAGCACCGGCACCAGGTAGGCGAATACCGGCACGGTCTGCATCAGGTCGAGTAGCGGCTCGATGACACGGCCGAAGCGCGCGGAGCGATACGCCTGGATGCCGATCAGCAGGCCGATACCAATGCCGAGGGGCACCGCGATCAGGATCGAGCTCAGCGTCACCATGGCGCTCTCCCAGCGGCCGAACACCACCAGGTAGAGCATGCAGGCACCCACCAAAAGTGCGAGCTTCCAGTCGCGGATCCAGAGTCCGAGGATCACCAGCACGGAGATCACCGCGATCCAGGGCAGTGGCGGCAATACAGCGGAAGCCGAAGGATCGGTGGAAAACGAGAATCCGTTTACCAGCAGGTTGTCGGCAAGTGTAAGCGGCCATTCCAGCAGCCACGATACCGAGCGCGTCATTTCCTTGAAGGTGAACAGGCCGAAGTCGAGATCGTTGATCAGCCAGTCCATAAAGTCGCTGATCCAGAAGCGCAGCGGGATCACCCACTCCCGCGGAAAGGTCACCGCCCGCGGCCAGGACTCTCCAAATACCGTGATCACCACCGCGACGGCGAGGAACGCGATCCAGGGCCAGGGCCACTGGCGACCTGATCCGCTGGCTGATAGCGCGACGGGCGTTGTGGTACTCGCTGTCAATGGAATCGCAGATTAACTTTGTAGAGACAACCGGTTTTCCACGTTAAGGACAGCCAAAAGACTGAATTCCGCGACAACCTGTCGACCGAAATCCCAGCGAAGGCCGGGATCCATTCTTTGCGCACGGCACACTCTGTAATATGGACGCCAGCCTTCGCTGGCGTTTCGGAAATCACTTTGGCACAAGTCGGAGTCAGTGACACCCTGCAGATCGAAATCCCAGCGAAGGCTGGGATCCATTCTTTACGCACGGCGCACTCTGTAACATGGACGCCAACCTTCGCTGGCGTTTCGGAAATCACTTTGGCACAAGTCGGAGTCAGTGACACCCTGGAGATCGAAATCCCAGCGAAGGCTGAGATCCATTCTTTACGCACGGTACGGCCCGTGGCATGGACACCAGCTTTCGCTGGTGTTTCGGAGTATCACCTTCGAGCAATGCCGCTTATTGCCACCCGTCGTCAACATTGGCGGCAATTCCGGCCACCGGCAAAACGCCGGTGGCCGGTCAAACGTCAACCGCACTGGGTCCAGGCACCCCAGGTATCCTTGTTGGCATCCATCCAGGCGTTCACCACGTCCTCCACGGATTTGCCATCGAGGTCGACTTCACCCACCATGCCGCCCATGGCCTGGTTGTCGATGGTGAAGTTGCGGATCGCGTTGTAGGCGCAGGGCCACTTCTCCTCGCCGCCCTTCCAGCCGACCTTCTTGATCCAGCCGCGGGGCTTGCCGCAGTCATAGGCCATGTTGGGATTAACGCCCACGGAAGCATCCTCGTAACACTCGTCGCTGTAGGGCGGGAACTCGACGAACTCGCCCTCGAACTTGATCGGCGCCCAGTGCGGGGTGTAGATCCAGCCGATCCAGGGCGCCTGGCGCTGGTAGGCGGATTCGAGTTCCGCGAACAGCGCCGCGTCGGTGCCGGCGTGCACCACCTCGAAATCCATCTCCAGCGCTTCCACGCGCTCATCGTCGTAGCCGCCCCAGGTTACCGGGCCGCCCAAGTAGCGACCGCTGGGCGCGGTTTCGGGAGTGGAGAATTCCTCGGCGCAGTCATTCAGCGCCTGCCAGTCGGGCAGGCCCGGGCATTTCTCCTTCATGTAACTCGGGTACCACCACTCCTCGATAGCCTGCATCCCGGTCTCGCCAAGATCCACGGTGTTGCCCGTCGCCAGGCTCTTTTCCATCGCGTCCTTGCCGGTGGTTTCCCACATCTCCATGGCGACGTGCAGGTCACCGGATTCGAGGCCGGCGAACTGGGCGAGATAGTCGGCCTGCTGATACTTGATGTTGTACCCCATCTCCTGGAGCACGCGGCCCATGATGTTGGTGGTGATGTACTGGCCGGTCCAGTCGTGCAGCGTCAGGATGATGGGATCGGTGGACTCGACCTCGGCGCGGACGGGCCCGCCCGCCAGGAGGGCGGCGCCGATCAGCAGCGTGGCGGGAATGCGGTAGCGGATTGGTTGCATCGTTGTCTCCTCGTCTTGAATGGTGTTTTGCGAATGGCCGTGAATACTCCCGTCCCGATCACGCGGATCTCACGGGATAGCCTGCCGAGACTGTACTCCGCCCTTCCCCCAGTTTTCAACATCTAGGCACATTTTTTATGTGCTTTTGTGGTTTTATGTTGTAATCAGGCGATGAAATCCATCTCGCGCCACGAAAACGAGATACTCCGCCTGGTCACCCTGCGCGGAACCTGTTCCATCGCCGAACTCGCGGAGCAACTCGGCGTGTCCGACGAGACCGTGCGCCGACACGTGCGCCCGCTGGTGGACCGGGGACAGGTGGAGAAGGTCCACGGCGGCATCGTGATGCCCGACCGGATGCGGGAGGCGCCCATGGAACGGCGCATGGGAGAAAACCGTGCTGCCAAGCAGGCCATCGGCGCCGCCGTCGCGGCGCGCATCGAGGACGGCGATTCGCTGATCCTGGATTCCGGTTCCACCACCGCCTTCGTCGCCCTGGCGCTATCGCGCAAGAGCCACTTGCGGGTGATCACCAACGCCACCGAGATCGCGCGCATCCTGGTGCGCCAGGCCAGCAACCGGGTCTACCTCGTGGGCGGAGAAATGGGCGGCGACCAGCTCGCCACCTTCGGTCCCCAGGCCATCGACTTCCTGCGCCGGTTCAACGTGCGCCATGCCATCCTGTCCATCGGCGGCATCAACGAGCGCCAGGAACTGCTCAACTTCGATCTCGACGAGGCGGAGTTCGCGCGCGCGGCCATCGATCAGGCGACCACGGTGACCGTGGCCGCGGATCACAGCAAGTTCCGACGGGGCGCGCTGGTGAAGGTCTGCGACGCCCGCGACATCGACGCCTTCGTTACCGATCGTGATCCCCCGGGGGCATTTCGAGAAGCTATTTCCGCGCGCAACGCGGAACTGGTAGTGACGGGGACAGATACACGCTGATCCGCCGCACGGTTGTCCTTTAGTTGAACGGATCCTTGAACTTGATCGGTTTCGGCCGGGAAGAGGGGCTGAAGGACAGGTCGCCTTCGTTCACTTCCATCTGCGTATTGCCGCAACTGCCGAGATCTGGATCGCTCCCACCATCCCAGTAGTTTCCGCGCGCCCTGAGAGGTCTTGGCGGTGTCGTGTTGTTGTCGACAAAAAATCCACACGACGAAGTATTCATAACGTTGTTGTTCGTAAATGTCTTGATCTGTTGCAGGTGAGTGGCATAGACAACCCGATAGAATCCCTGCAGCGTGTTTCCCGTAACGCTCGCACTGCTATTCGCGCCGCCTATGACAGACAATCCGTAGGAATTCAACCCCGATGCCGAAGGATTGCCAACCGGTCCCTGGAGGAGATTGTCCTTCACCCGGGCATTGGTGGTGCCATCAAGTACCATTCCGTGGACGTAACCCCTGCCGCCATCCACCAGGTTCCGTTGAATTCGAGGGTTGCCGCCCTCGAATTCCATGGCCCGTCGATAAGAAGCAACATTTGCCAGTCGCACGATATTGTCCATGTAGCGATCCCGGGACGATACGACGGGATTGTTCATACTATCGTAGTTCCTGACACGAATTCCCGCGACCTGACAATCTTCCAGTAGGTTCTTCGTCACCTTGTTGGTATTGTTCGGCGCCGAACTGTCAATAAGCATGCATTCACCGATATTGACCAGCCGGTTCTCCGAGATATTCCATTTCCGATTGCTGTCTGCTCCCGGAGTAGTTGTCTCGATACCATGTGAAAGTGAACCACCGCCGATAGCAGAGATGTCGTTATAACGGATCGTGAGTTTGTCACTGTCGGTGATTCGGATCGCGCTCGCTAAAGTAGTAGCAGGACTGATCAGGCGATTCCCCTCGATGCGAACACCGTCACTCAAATTGATCCTCACCATGGAGTTCGAAACCGAATCATCCGCAAGGATGGTGAACCCCCTGCGCCTCTGTCCAAGCACTCCTTTGTGTGCGCCACTGATCAGGATGACGTAGAAGTTGCTCAATCCGGTTGCATCGATGGTCGTCGCCGAAGCACCGGCAAGGGAAGTCAACTTGATCCCCTGCTTGCCGTCAAAGTCGAGATTCGTCGCCGGTTCATAGGCGCCCGGGCCGACGATGATGCGATCATTGGGCTGGGCCTGGTCGAGAGCGTAATCGATGGTGGCGCAGGGCGCCCGACGGTCGCGGCAGTCATTGGGGCCGGCATCGGTGCCCCAGGCATCCTCGACGTAGCGCGTCGCCGAACGGACGCCGGGAGAAAACCAACCCAGGATCATGGCCAGGGAAACCATGGGAATCAGCGCTTTCATGACGGGCCTCCTTCCATCTGCCCGACCCGCCGTTCACGGAGCCGGTCCGGTTGCCAGCAGCCCCCTGTTACCCCATGTCATTCAATAGATTGGCACAAACCCGCGACATCGGTCTGTGAACGGGGTCACAATTTTTCCTTATGGTTCACCTGGCCACACCGGGCCGACATGCAGACTTCCGACCGATCTATCGGGAGCGGTCGGGTGAATTTCAACGACCGGTTTCAGTTGAAGGGGTCCTTGAACCGAATCGGCTTTTGCCGGGAAGAAGGATTGAAGGACAGGTCGCCTTCGGTCACCTCGGTTTGCGTAAAGCCACAAGCGGTGAGGTCCGGATCACTTCCACCATCCCAGAAGTTTCCGCTGGCTTTCAACGGAGATGGCGGAGAGGTGTTCGAACCAGTGTGGAATCCGCATTCGGAAATGTTCAGTATATTGTTGTTCTTCAGCATTCCGATCTCCGCCAGGTCCGTGCGAACGCCATAGTAATAATCCAGGATGGTATTTCCTGAAATGGACACGCTGTCATTGGACCCATAATCTCCTCCACCGGAGACATACAGGCCATAAGGAGCGGTCCCGGTACTGGCATTTCCCACCGGCCCGAGAAGAAGGTTGTCCTTCACCATGGCCCTGGTGGTTTCCACGAAGCCTATTCCGTCCACGTACCCCCTGGTACCATCGATCAGGTTGCGTTGTATGCGCGGATTCCCGCCCTCGAAGCGCATTGCCGGAACATAGCTTCCGGTATTCACCATGCGTATTGCGTTATCCATGTAGCGGTCCCGGGAAGACTGGCTCGGATCCTCGGTAATTTCATCCTTGCTGATCACCGCAATTCCCGCATCCTGGCAATCCACCAGCCGGTTTTTCGCGATCTTGTTGGCATGATTTGTCACGATGAACTCAAAGGACATGCAATTTTCTATGTTGCTTAACTGGTTTTCCGAGACGTTCCATTTTTTACCGCTGCCCGGACCCGGGAAAACAGTGCGCACGCCGTACTGAAAAGAACCGCTATCGGTAGCGGAGATATCGTTGTACCGGATCGTTACCTTGTCGCTATTGGTCACTTCGATCGCGCTCCTGACCGCTGCCACCGGGCTGATGAACACATTGCCCTCGATGCGCGCGCCTTCACTCTGGTTGATCCATGCCATGGGGCCGGTCACCGAATTGTCAGCGATGATGGTGAACCCCCTGCGTTTCTGCCCCAGCACGCCCTTCGGCGCGAAACCGATCAGGACCACGTGAGCGGCGCCCAGTGCTGTCGCATCGATGATCGTGGCGGCAGCGCCGGCAACGGAGGTCAGCTTGATTCCCTGGTTGCCACCGTAACTGAGGGTTGTGGGCGGTTCATAGGAACCCGGACCGACGATAATGCGGTCGTTGGGCTGAGCCTGATCAAGTGCGTAATCAATGGTGGCGCAGGGTGCCCGACGGTCGCGGCAGTCGTTGGGGCCGGCGTCACTGCCCCAGGAATCCTCGACGTAACGTGTCGCTGCAAGATTGGAAATCGAAATTGAACCCATGAATACAGCAACAAAAGCCTTGGCAATCAGCATCTTCATGATGCACCTCCATGCATCTGAGCCGACTGCGCTTGACAAGCCGGCTGTTACCAGCAAGTCCCTTCTCGCCCCAATTCAATGTTTAATCTATCTTGTCACAACAAGAAAAGCTGTGATGCAGATCACAAACCCCTCAGGCCCGAACGCTACGCCTGGTCAGGTTGAATCATGCAAGTCTTCGCGCTCGAGCGAGGGGAAGAATCAGTGGAACGGATCCTTGAATCGAACGGGATTCGCACGCGGAGCCGGTTTGAATTCAATGTAACCGTTGGTTTCCGCCAGCGCGGTCGAAGAGCAAGAGGAAAGGTCGGGTCCTGCCGGGTCACCCCAGAAATTCCGGCTGGCTTTCAAAGTCGACGGCGGCATGACGTTGGGTGTGTAGATGGGACAGGTATTGGCCTGCAGGAGGTTGTTGTTCTTCAGGGTCTTGACTTCCCGAAGGTCGGCAGCGACCACGTGGTTGAAGCGGTCGATGGAATTGCCCTGAATCACCATCCCAGTATTATGTGTAGACGACCCCGGGCCAGCGGTATCCGTGGACAGTCCGTTGACGTTACTGAACGCCCCTCCGCTAGGCGGTGGGCCCAGGAGCACATTGTCACGAATGTTCGCATTTCGCGTAGCCCGCAACCAGACGCCGTGTGTAAAACCTTCCCTGGCATCCACCAGGTTGCGCTGGACCCGGGGATTGCCTCCCCGGAATAGCATTCCATAGGCAGTGGAAGTCGCTTTCATCAGGACGACATTGTCCTGGTATCGGTCCCTGGATGACTGACCGGGTGCGCCAGTGGAGTCGTAGTTGTAAACCAGGACCCCGTATTCCGCGCAATTTTCCAGGCGATTCTTCGAGACCTTGTTCCCGTGATTGGCTGCGGTGCTGAACAGCCGGATACAACGATCGACATGACGGATCCGGTTGTCCGACAGATTCCATTTTCGATTGTACTCGTCGCCGAAGCCGTGGTCCGCCGTCCGAATACCGTATTCCATGGGATTCGAATGGGCGGAATGGATGTCGTTGTAGCGGATGGTAACGGCATCGTTCTGTGCGAGGGCAATGCCACTCGTCGTCACGTCGGACAGGCCAATCAACCGGTTTCCCTCGATCCGGACCGTGCGACTGAATGCAACGAATACGATGGCATCCGAAACCGAGCCGTCCGCGATGACGGTAAACCCCTTGCGCTTCTGGCCGAGTACCGCTTTCTCGTTGTAGCCAATGCCGATTACCGCTTCCGCGGTGATTGCGGTCCCGTCGATGATCGTCGCGGCGGACCCTGCCACCGACACCAGGGAAATACCCGGTACCGTGAGATAGATTGGACTGGTCGGCGTATACACGCCAGGACCCACGAGAACGCGGTCACGGGTCCCAGCCTGGCCTATCGCGTACCCGATGGTGGCGCAGGGCGCTTTCTTGTCGCGGCAGTCATTGCTGCCGCTATCGCTACCCCAGGAACCTTCGACGTATCGCGTCACCGCATGGGCGGACTGCGCGATACCACCGGAAAACATGGCCAGGCAGGCCAGAACAAGAAACGATCGCATGCAAACCTCCTGTATCGGCGCCGGCCCGCTCGAGGCGGGCCGGCATGGTCGACTACACTCCCCCTGTTCGCCTCGCTACTGGTTGCAATGTAACGTGAATCTTTTCGCATTGCTGTGATCTGGATCACAACACCTCCATTTCGCCTTACCCGCCCGCCAGCCTCGCCCTGACCACGGTACGGGCGTATACCGTACTCGCCATTAGAAGGCCTGCGGCCACGAGGCACAGCGCACCGAATCCCGTATCCCGGTACAGCCGGCCGAAGGCGAACGTACCCGCACTCACCGCGAGGTAGGTCACCGCGCTCTGGAGGCCCATGATCGCGCCGCGGCGCGCCGGGTCGAGCGCCGCGAGACCGCCGACGATGAGGCCCACCGCGGCGTGGTTTGCGAGTCCCCAGGCGAAGACGAGAATCACGAGCCAGGCATAGCCGCCGCCTAGCCACGCCATGAGCAGGTACACAACCATCACCACGAACAGGCTGACAGGCAACAAGTGTCGGCCGCCCAGGCGGTCAATCCAGGGATCGGCAAACGCGGCGAGGCCGAAGCCGAGTCCGTAGCTGATGGCGACCAGGCCGCCGGCGCGCAGGGGCTTGCCAATGGCATTGACGATATGGTCGCCGACGTAGCCATAGGTTCCGTAGAACGCGGCCATGAAAGCGAAGCAGATCACGAGCAGCGGCAACACTCCCGGCCTGCCAAGGGCATCCAGCGCGGAGGCTGGGCCCGGCGCGACTCCGGTCTCACGCGCACGAGTCGCTGACAGGGGCAAGAGGCCAAGAAACGTGACCAGCACAATCCCGGCCAGGATCATGTAGACATAGCGCCAGTCGAGCAGGTCCGCCACCAGAGTGGACAGCGATACCCCGGCCACCAGGCTCACGGTCCAGCCCACCAGCACCCGGCCGAGCATGGTGTTGGCTCGCCCGGGCGGTGCCGTGGCGGCCGCAAGCGCATAGACTGCCGGCAGCGCGATGCCGGCAGCGGTTCCGGCGATGCCCTGGGCGAGAACCAGCGTGGAGATCTGCCCCGCCACCGCGCAGCCGGCCATGGCGATGCCCAGCACCACCATCGCCAGCCTCAGCATGCGGCGCGGGCCGTAGCGGTCGATCCAGGGAGCGAGGAAGAAGGCGCTGAGGGCGGTGCAGAGGCCGTAGGCCGAGGCTCCCAGCATGACGCGCACCACGCTGCTGCCAAAGTCCCGGGCGATGGCCGGGGCGATGGGGCCAAGGGCGAGGGAATTGGCGCCGATGACCGCGACACAGGCCATCAGCAGCGCCACTATCCGGAAATCGATGGCGTCTTCGCGCGTTCCGGAGCCTCCGCCGGCAATCACCCGGGCTTCAATCCGTTTCGCTCATGGCGGCGGCGATGCTCTCGTCGAGGACATCCACCACCTCGCGCACCTGTTTACTGTCGAGGACCAGGCAGGGCGACAGCACCGCCATGCTGCCGAGCGGGCGCACGATCAGGCCGCGTTCCTGCGCGTGTTTCGCCACCAGCCAGCCGATGTTGTCCTCTGCGTCGAAGGCCTCTTTCGATGTCTTGTCGCGCACGAACTCGATGCCCATCATGAAATGACTGCCGCGCACCTCGCCGACGATGTCGTGCTTTTCCAGTTCCTTCAACCCGCTCTCGAACTCGGGGCCCACCTTGCGAACATGGCCGCAGATATCCTCGCGCTCGAGGATCGCGATGTTCGCCAGCGCCGCGGCGCAGCAGGCGGGATGGCCGGAATAGGTCATGCCGTGGAGGAACATGTCGCCGGGTTGGGACAGCACCTCGTAGATCTCGTCGGAGACGATGGTGGCGGACATCGGCTGGTAGCCCGAGGTAAGCCCCTTGGCGGTGCAGATGATATCGGGTTCGATGCCGAATACCTCCTCGGAGGCGAACATCTCCCCGAGCCGACCAAAGGCCGTCACCACCTCGTCGGAGATCATCTTGATGCCGTACTCCGCGCACAGTTCCCGGGTGCGCCGGTGGTAGCCCGGCGGTGGCACGATAACGCCCCCTGCTCCCATGATCGGTTCTGCGATGAAGCCGGCAATGTTTTCCGCGCCAATCGCCTCGATGCGGTCACGCATCTCCTCGACGAGGAAGTCACAGAACTGGTCCACGTCCATGTTGTCCGGTCGGCGATAGGGATAGGGCGAAGAGAGAAACTCCACCAGCTCCTCGGCGGAGTTCCAGCCGTCGCGAAACGGCGGCGTGGTGAGCGCGATGGCGAGATGGGTGGAACCGTGGTAGGCGCCGATGCGCGACAGGATCTTCTTGCGCTTCGGCTGGCCGCTGCGAATGAAGTAGCGGTGCAGCAGGCGCACCGCGGTATCGTTGGCCACCGAACCCGAATTGCCGAAATACACGCGGTTGAGATTGCCCGGCGCGAGGCTGGCGAGCTTCGCCGACAGTTCCGCGGCCAGCGGATGGGTGAGGTTGTAGAAGGTGGAGTAGTAGTCGAGCTGCTTCATCTGCCGCGCCACCGCGTCGGCGATCTCCTCGCGGCCGTGACCGACGTTGACGCACCACAGTCCACCGATGCCGTCGATGTAGCGCCGGCCATCGGCGTCGATGACATAAGGCCCCTCGGCGGTGGTGATCACCATGCGCGCGGCGGGATCCCTGATCTGGTCGAGGACGGCGAAGGAATGGATCAGGTGATCGTCGTTGGCAAGGATGCTCTCGGTATCGAACTTGGCGGGCTGGTTCATGCTAGTTGCACCCTCGGATGATTGCGGATGGGCCGGCAAGTGTAGCCCAGCGGGCGCGCAGCGGGTTGAACCTGAAATGATCCAGTCGCCGTGGCGGGAATGCCGTTCTGCTATGCTGGCCACGTCCCTCTTTTCTTCGCAGCCATGACATCCGAACGAATCGCCGTCGTCACCGGCGGACTCCAGGGCATCGGCCTCGCCATCGTCCGGCAGCTTGCCAGCCAGGGTATTCGCGTGGCAACCGGATCCCGCCAGGGAGCCGACGTCGCCACGGGCGTTGAAGCGCGGGAATCACTGGGAGCATCCGGCCTGGTGGCGGAACTCGACGTCACGTCCGGGGCATCGATTGATGGCTTCCTCACCCGGGTACGGGAGACGCTCGGAGAACCCGACATCCTGGTGAACTGCGCCGGGATCTGCGTTCACCAGCCGGTGGAAGGGCATTCCGACGCGGACTGGGATCGCACGATCGAAATCAACCTGACCGGCCCGTTCCGCATGATCCGTGCCTGCCTGCCGGCAATGAAACGGCGCGGTTGGGGGCGCATCGTGAATATCGCCTCCACCGCGGCGAGAACCGCGCAACCCACCCACCCTGCCTACTGCGCCTCGAAAGCGGGCCTGTTGGGCCTGACCCGTGCGGTGGCGATGGAGGGTGCGCCCCATGGCGTCACCTGCGTGGCCGTGAGTCCGACCTGGGTCGAAACGGAGATGTTGCGCGCAAGCGCCCGCACGATGGCAACGCGAAGTGGCCGAACGGTCGAGGAGATCATTGCGGAGATGGCGCGCGGCAATCCACAGGGCCGCCTGGTGCAGCCGGAGGAAGTGGCGGCGCTGGTGGCGTTCTGCTGCTCCGACGCCGCCGCGGGACTGACCATGGAGGATATCCAGGTCAACGCCGGCGCCTGGTGGTAACGCCAAGCAGCTGACCGGAGCGCGCGGGCGAAAAAAAAGGCGACCGGGGTAAGGCCGCCTGATCCCGTTACACCGGGAGGCTCGGGATATCCAATAAGCATCAGCGGTGCTACCGGCCTGTGGCAGAGCAACCGGCAACAACGAAGAGCATTCTCCCGGAAACGCATGACAGCCCCGTGACACGCAGGTTTCATGTCAGGAACAATTGATCCGAACTGATCGAGATAATAGATCTAAATTATTGAAATAAATACTATTTAAGCGAGACACGCAGCGTTGGCAGTAGCGATCAGCCCGAGCCGTCGAATATATAGGCATCGAGCGTGCTTTCGAGCGCCGCCACGCCGGCGGGGATATCGACATTCACCCCGAGCGCGAACAGCGAGGCGCCGAGGGCGTGCAGCGTGCGGAAGATATGATGCGACCGGCTCTGCTCTCCCATCTGGCCGATGCGGACGATGTTGAGGCCGAAGGATCCGGAGATTTCCACCCGGTGCACTTTCGACATGTGCGCCAGCAGGCGGCGTGACTCCACACCTTCCGGCACGTTGATCCCGATCACGGAATTGAGCCGCGCCTCGGGACGGGTATAGAGCTCGAGCCCCATGCTCTCGATGCCGGACTGGAGCGCGGTGGAACAGCGCAGGTGGCGTTCGAATCGAAGTTCCAGGGTCTCACGGCAGATCAGCCGTAGCGCCTCGTGCAGCGCGAGCACGCCGGACACCGGGGCGGTGTAATGGTAGGACTTCTCGTTCCAGAAGTTGTTCGCCAGTACCGCGTCGAGACACCAGTGGCGAAGGCGTTCCTGCTGCGCGGTAATGTGGTCCCAGGCCCGTTCCGAGAACGCCACCAGCGACACGCCGGGTATCGAGGCGAGCCCCTTCTGCCCACCGGTGATTACCGCGTCCACGCACCAGTCGTCCATGGAGAACGGCATCGTGCTCAGGGTGCAGACCGCGTCGACGATGACGAGGCAGTCGCGCTCACGCGCAATCTTCGCAATCTCCGGCAGATGTCGATTCAGCACTGTATTGGAGGTTTCTCCCTGCACCAGCGTGAGCACTTCCGGGCGATGCGTTTCAATCAGTTCCCGCACCCGTTGTGGATCGGCAGTCTGGCCGTCGGGCACATTCTTGCGTACCACGTCCGCGGAAACCCGCTCCGCCATCTCCGCCAGGCGGTTGCTGAAGAAGCCGTTACAGATGGCGAGCACCTTCATGCCCGGGCGGACGATGTTCACCACCGCCATCTCCATCGCCGCCGAGCCCGGGCCCGCGACGCCGAGGATGCGCGAGGTACGGGTCTGGAAGACGTAGCGCGACATCGTCTTCACCTGCTCGATCACCTGGTTCATGGTGTCCCCGAGGTGATTGATGACGATGGAGTTGGCCTGGGCCACGCGGTGCGGAATCGGCACCGGACCCGCGCCCATCATCAGCAGGGGTTCATCCGGCAGGATATTGTCGAGGGGCACGAGCCCGTCGGGAACGGCGACTGGCATGTTCCGGTCGTGAGTGGACAATGAAATACGCGCGTGGAGTTTAGGGAATCCGGTGGTCGAGCGGCAATAGCGTGGCGAACGCTTCCCGGGTTCAGCAGTCGATGGTGAAGGTTGCCGCGCCGAGCACCGCACCATCACTGATCACTTCCACCATCCAGTTACCGGCGAAGGGACTCTTTTCGTCAGAGGTGGGTGTACTGGCCGATTCGGGGACCACGGCAATGGACGAGGTGAGGTAGGCGATCCAGTTGTTCCGCGGTACGTCCAGCCGGCCTCGCTGGTTCTTTCTCTCCACGCCGTTCGGATCGAGCCAGCGCGCGGTCATCTCGTGGGAGCCGATGGACAGTCCCTCGACCGCGATCACTGCGTGCACCGCCTCGCCGCAGCCGTATCGATCGCGGATATCCACCGGATCCACCCGGCTCTCCACCTGGTTGATGCCGGCGGCAAACACGATATGGGCGCTCGGCGCGGCGGGTTCCTGGGCATTGGCCGCGCCAGGCTGGAAAGCGACAAGGAGAATGGCGAAAAGTAGTCGCATGGGAGGCTTCCTGCTGGATGATCCATTCAAGTGATGGTGCACAAAGTTTACCGGAAATGCTCCCGTCTTCGCCTGTCTGCAAGGACGCAGCAGCCGTGACCTGTCCCGCGTCTTCGGCGATAATCATTGCAATCGACCTCAAAAACCTGCTCCCGGCTCCCGCGAGGCGAACGCAGGCAACAACAAGCCACATCTTCCACGCATCCATGGATCCCCACTTTCGCCAGGCCGCTCTCGAGTATCATTCCGCCGGCCGCCCCGGCAAGATTTCCGTCGCGCCCACCAAGAACCTCACCAACCAGCGCGACCTCACCCTCGCCTACTCCCCCGGCGTGGCCGCCGCCTGCGAGGAGATCGCGAGCGACCCCGCAAATGCGTTCCGCTACACGGCGCGTGGCAACCTGGTGGCGGTGGTCACCAACGGCACCGCGGTGCTCGGGCTCGGCGACATCGGCCCGCTCGCTGCCAAGCCGGTCATGGAAGGCAAGGCGGTGCTGTTCAAGAAATTCGCCGGCATCGACGTCTTCGACATCGAGGTCAACGAGAAAGACCCGGACCGGCTGGTGGAGGTCATCGCCGCGCTCGAGCCCACCTTCGGCGGCATCAATCTCGAGGACATCAAGGCGCCGGACTGCTTCCGCGTGGAACGACTGCTGCGCGAGCGACTCAACATTCCCGTATTCCACGACGACCAGCACGGCACCGCCATCGTCGTCGCGGCGGCGATGCTGAACGCGCTCCGGGTGGTGGACAAGCCCATCGGCGAGGTGAAGGTGGTGGTGAGCGGCGCGGGCGCCGCCGCCCTCGCCTGCCTCGACCTGCTGGTGGAACTCGGCATGCCGCTCGAAAACATCTGGGTGACGGATATCGCCGGCGTGGTCTACGAAGGACGCATCGAGCTCATGGACGAGGCCAAGGCGCGCTACGCCCGCGATACCGATGCGCGTTCCCTTGGCGAGGTCATCGATGGTGCCGACGTGTTCCTTGGCCTGTCCGCTGGTGGTGTGCTCAAGCCGGATATGGTGAAGCACATGGCCAGCCGCCCCGTGATTTTCGCGCTTGCCAACCCGAATCCCGAAATCCTGCCGGAAGACGTCAAGGCGGTGCGCGACGACGCCGTGATCGCCACGGGACGCACCGATTACCCGAACCAGGTGAACAACGTGCTCTGCTTCCCGTTCATCTTCCGCGGCGCGCTGGACGCCGGCGCCACCAGCATCAACCGGGAGATGGAAATCGCCGCGGTGAACGCGGTGGCGGAACTCGCGCGCGAGGAACAGTCGGAGGTGGTGTCCGCCGCCTACGGCGCCACCGGCCAGGGCTTCGGCCCGGAATACCTGATCCCCAAGCCGTTCGACCCGCGCCTGATCGCGCGCATCGCCCCCGCGGTAGCCAGGGCGGCGATGGACAGCGGCGTCGCCAGCCGGCCCATCGAGGATTTCGACGCCTACCACGCGCAGCTCGAGCAGTTCGTCTACCACTCGGGCAATTTCATGAAGCCGATCTTCGCCTCGGCGCGGCGTGACGGCACAAAGCGCGTCGTGTTCGCCGAAGGCGAGGAGGAACGCATCCTGCGCGCGGTACAGGTGGTACTGGACGAGAAACTCGCGCGCCCGATCCTGATCGGCCGCCCGGCGGTGATCGAAAACCGCATCGAACGCTTTGGCCTGCGCATGCGGCCCGGTACGGATTTCGAGATCGTCAACCCGGAATGGGACGACCGCTACCGTGACTACTGGCAGGAATACCACCGCCTCACCGAGCGTCGCGGCGTCACCGAGCAACTGGCGAAGATCGAGATGCGCCGCCGCCTCACCCTGATCGGCAGCATGATGCTGCGCCAGGACCATGCCGACGCGCTCCTCTGCGGCACCTTCGGCACGATCTCCATGCACCTCAAGTACATCGACGAGGTCATCGGCCGCCGCCCCGGCGCCTCGGTGTACGGCGCCATGAACACGCTCATGCTGCCCGGCCGCCAGGTGACGCTCGTCGACACCCACGTCAACCTCCAGCCGAGCGCCGAGGCACTCGCGGAGATCACGCTGATGGCGGTGGAGGAACTGCGCCGCTTCGGCATCCAGCCCAAGGTGGCGCTGGTATCCCATTCGAGCTTCGGCACCTCCGACCATCCCGACGCGGTGAAGATGCGTACCGCTCTCGGTCTCATCCGCGAGCGCGCGCCGGATCTCGAGATCGACGGCGAGATGCACGGCGATGCGGCCCTCGACCCCGCCCTGCGCGGCATCATCATGCCGCGTTCCGTACTCGAAGGCGCGGCCAACCTGCTGGTGCTGCCGGATCTCGATGCGGCCAATATTTCCTACAACCTGCTGAAAACCGCCGCGGGGAACAACGTCGCCATCGGCCCGGTGCTGCTGGGCGCCGCGCGCCCGGTGCATATCCTGACGCCATCGTCGACCGTTCGCCGTATCGTCAATCTCACCGCCTGGGCGGTGGTGGACGCGCAGAACGAGCGCGAAGCCGGGATATGATCTCCTGCCGATGACAACCGCGCTCAAATCCCTGGATGTTTCCCTGGTGGACGGGGAGAACAATCCCGTCACCCTGTCCGTCGCCTATACGCTGCGCGGCCGCGACATACTCGACGGCGCGGTGCAGGCGATCCTGGAACGCCACGGAGAGAACACCCTGCTGCTGCCCCTGTCGGCGCGTTCCGGCGGTGGTGGCATCTTCCAGGTCGATGTGCCGGAAGGCTGCACCGTGGCGGGAGTATCCCTGGAGCCGGCGAACACGCCTTCGATACGCAGCGCGGAGGACGTAGATGTCACCACCCTCGGCCTGCACGATATCGTGATCTGCGCGGATCGCGGCGAAGTTCTCGTCGGCGCCGCGATCACCCTGGACCAGATCAACCGCGCGCTCGCGGATACGTTGAACTCGTCCTACAAGGTGCTCGGCGCCGACCTCACCAGCTACACCTATGCGCAGTCCGGGGCGACCTTCATGACCGGCGGCATGGGGCCGCAGCGGCGCTACTTCTCCGACAGCGTCACCGAGGTCGCGCTCTGCGATGGCACGGGGATCCGTTCGATCTCCGGCGAGTCGCTCGCAGGATACGCCGGCACCTATGGCTGGACCGGCCTGGTGAGCGCGCTGCGCTGCCGCTACGTGCGTGTGCCAGCCGGGGAGATCGCATTCGCCCTGCCGGTGGACTCCGCGCCCGCCGCGCTCGGCGCGTTGCTTTCGCATCTCGCGCCCTGGTGCTTCCTCGATGAAACTGGCGGAACGCTGGTCAACCGGACCGGCGGCGAGGACATCGTCCTCGGCATCGAACACGTCACCCTGGACGCGATGGGCCCGATGCTCGCCACCGGCGTGGACAACGCGGTCAATCGCCGCGCCACCGTTCTCGCGGAAAAATGCAGGGCCGCCGGTTGTGACGGCCTGGTGTTTATCAACGCGCATTCGCAACAGCAGGCCGACGAGTTCCTGTTCTCCCTGGTGGACGATCCCGATGGCGACAGCCTGACCATCGCCGGTATCGATCTCGAACACAGCGAGGTGTTCAACGATCCCGAGGAAATGCGGGCCGTGCGCGAGGGCATCCCATACGCCGCGCGCAACCAGGCGCCGCGCGGGCGATACGGATTCAAGGGACATACCGACGCGACCATCCGACTGGACCCGGACCATGCCGGCGACAACATGGAAGCGTTGTGGCGCATCAACCGTGAGTATGTTTTCGCCCTCGCTAAATTCTTCGAAGCCAACGACGGTGTCAACGGGCAGATCCTCGTCTACGGCCACATGAATCCCTGGGGCGTCGATCCCCACAATCGTCTCACCCTTGCCTGCGATGAACGCGCGGATTTCGAACGTGCTGTAGCGTTTACCCATGATCGTACCAACCACTTTTACCGCGAACTCGACCGGCTCTGCCGCGACCAGAGCATTCGATTCGTCGGTGGAGAGAAAGGGGCGGGCAGCGAGCGCGAGATGTTTGCCGCGTTCCCCGATCCGGCCGACGCGCCCACCAACCTGGTAATCAAGTACGAGCGCCAGCAACGGGAGATCCTGGCCGCGCCGCGCTGCTTCAGCTGGCGCGCCCTGCCGCCTTACGGGAACACACACTGATTCCGGCGGTCGGGCCGGGATTTGAAACAGAATCCGGCTGCCGATCGCGAAACCCTGTGTCGCAACCCGCTCTTGCCTCGACGGCCGGGCGCCGATAGTCTGTTCCGACGGATCCACCGCGGAGGTATTTTCCCATGCAGCATTTCCGGGTCGCCGTGATCGGCGGCGGCGTCGTCGGCGCGTCGGTGCTCTATCACCTCGCGAAGCTGGGCTGGACGGATGTCTGCCTGGTGGAGCGGGACGTTCTCACCGCGGGCTCCTCCTGGCATGCCGCCGGCGGCATCCACGCGCTCAATGCCGATCCCAACATGGCGGCGCTGCAGGCCTATACCATCGATCTCCTCTCGGAGGTCGAGGCGGAGTCGGGTCAGGACATCAACCTGCACATGACCGGCGGCATCACGGTGGCCTCCGCGCCCGCGCGCTGGGAATGGCTGCAATCCGCCTACCGCATCTTCCAGACCATCGGCATCGAGGACTGCCACCTCATGACGCCGGAGGAGATCCGGGAAAAATGCCCGATCATGGATGTCACCGGCGTCATCGGCGGGCTGTGGGCGGATCGCGAAGGCTATATCGACACCACCGGCACGGTACATGCATACGCCGGCGCGGCGAAGAAGCGCGGCGCCACCGTGATCGAGCACAAGCGGGTACTCGAACTGAAGCAGCGTCCCGACCATAGCTGGGAGCTGATCACGGAGAACGGCGTCATCCACGCAGAACACGTGGTCAATGCCGGCGGCCTGTGGGCGAAGCAGGTGGGTCGCATGGTGGGGCTCGACCTGCCGCTGTCGCCGCTGTCCCATCACTACCTCGTCACGGAAACCATCCCCGAGGTCGCGGCTCTGGACTTCGAGGTGCCGATGACGGTGGACCTCGAGGGCTTCACCTACATGCGCCAGGACCAGCAGGGCATCCTCATCGGCATCTACGAGGTCGATCACCAGCACTGGCAGATCGACGGCGCGCCCTGGGACTACGGCATCGAACTCCTGCAGGAAGACATCGACCGCATCTCCGGTGAACTGGAGATGGCCTACCACCGCTACCCGGTACTACAGCGGGTGGGCATCCGCAACTGGGTGAACGGCGCCTTCACCTTCTCGCCGGATGGCAATCCGCTGGTGGGCCCGGCGCCCGGGGTAAAGAACTACTGGCTCGCCTGCGCGGTGATGGCGGGCTTCCTCCAGGGCGGCGGTGTCGGCAAGACCCTCGCCGAGTGGATGATTCACGGCGAGACCGAGGCGGACGCCTGGCCCATGGACATCGCGCGCTACGGCGACTTCGCTTCCAACCGCGAGTACATCCGCCAGACCACGGGGCAGTTCTACTCGCGCCGCTTCGTCATGACCTATCCCAACGAGCAGCTTCCCGCGGGCAGGCCGCTGAAGCGCGCACCGGCCTGGAGCGCAATGGACGCCGCGGGCGCGCGCTGGGGCGTGTCCTGGGGGCTCGAAGTGCCACTTCTGTTCGGCTCCGAGGGATTCAGCGAGACACCAACCCTCAAGCGATCCAATGCCTTCCCCATCGTCGCGGAGGAATGCCGCGCGGTGCGCGAGGCGGTGGGTCTCCTCGACATAACGGGGTTTTCCCGCTACGCGGTCAGCGGGGCAGACGCAGAGACCTGGCTCGACTATGTGCTTGCGGGAAAGCTGCCCACGCCCGGGCGCGCCCGGTTGGCTCCCATGCTCGCGCCGAGCGGGCGACTCCAGGGGGATCTCACGGTACTCAACTGGGGCGATGGCCAGTGGTGGATCATGGGTTCCTACTACCTGCGCCAGTGGCACATGCGCTGGTTCCGGGAACATGTCGGCGAGGGCGAGCAAGTCACGGTGCAGGACATCTCCGACCAGTGGTGCGGATTCTCCATTTCCGGCCCCAATGCGCGCAAGGTGCTTGCCTCGCTCACTCACGCGGACGTCGACGCCCTGCCCTTCCTCGGCTGTACGATGATGGACGTTGGCCTGGTGCGCGCGCGGGTGGCGCGCATGTCGGTGATGGGTGAACTTGGCTATGAGATCAATTGCCATGCCGCCGACCACATCACCCTGCGCGAGACACTGCTCGCCGCCGGCGCGGAACATGGCATGCGCGAGGTCGGCTACTATGCGCTGAACTCGCTTCGCCTGGAGAAGAGCTTCGGCATCTGGTCAAAGGAGTTCACCCAGGGCTATACCCCGGGAGAGACCGGCCTCGACCGCTGGATCGCCTTCGACAAGGGCGATTTCATCGGCTGCCAGGCGGCGGTCAGGGAGCGCGATGGCGAGGGCCCGGGGCGGCGTCTTGTCACGCTGGCGGTGGATTCCGCGGATGCGGATGCCACGGGTTACGAACCGGTCTGGTCGGATGGCCGGCGGGTCGGATTCATCACCTCGGGTGGCTATGGCCACACGCTGCGGAAGAGTCTGGCCATGGCATTGGTCGAACCGGAATTCGCAACGCCCGGCACTTCCCTTCGAACCCATATCGTCGGCGTCGAGTGCGGCGCCGAAGTGCTTTCGTCCTCGCCCTGGGATCCCGACGGCGAACGGCTGCGGAGTTGATCGATGAACGATGAATTGAGTGGTTCAGCCAGCGCGCGCGGACAACGCAGGGGGGGCGGCCGCAGCGCGCGCCGGGCGCAGGCGCTGGAATCGGCCGATCCGCGCGCGATCGATTATCACAACCTCGCCAACCCGTTTACGCCACAGACCGTGTTCTCCGACGATGCGGTCGCCGCGATCCACCACAACGCACTGCGCATACTGCAGGAACTCGGCATCCGCGTCCTCCTGCCCGAGGCGCGCGAGATATTGCGCGACGCCGGCGCGCTGGTGGACGAGGACAGCCTGATGGTGCGTATCGGCGCCGATATCGTGGATGCCGCGGTGGCGAGCGCGCCGCGTTCGTTCACCGTGCGCGGCTATACCACTGCGAAGGACCTGCTGCTTACCCCGGGACGCGTCAGTTTCAAAGCCGGCGCCGGCTGCCCCAACGTCTTCGACCGCGAGCGCGGCCGCCGTCCGGGCGATCTCGATGCCTTCACCGAGATCATGAAGCTGACGCAGTGCTTCGATGCCTTGCAGATGCAGGGCGCGTCGCTGGAACCCCAGGACGTACCGGTGCACCTGCGCCACTATGCAACCCTGCGGGTTCAGCTGACCATCGGCGACAAGGCCCCCTGGGTATTCTGCCGCGGCCGCTCCCAGGTGGCGGACGCCTTCGAGATGATCCGCATCATGCACGGCATCGACACGGAAACCTTTGAAGCCGAGCCGCGCTGCACCACGGTGGTCAATACCAATTCACCGAGGCAGGTCGACAATCCCATGGCCCAGGGCATCATCGACTTCGCCCGTGCCGGGCAGGTCTGCATGATCACGCCGTTTTGCCTGCTGGGTGCGATGGCGCCGGTCACCGTGGCCGGCGCGCTCAGCCTGCAACACGCCGAGGGGTTGGCGGGTATCACACTCAGCCAGTTGAGCCGTCCGGGCGCGCCGGTGCTGTATGGCAACTTCGCCTCCAACGTCGACATGAAGTCCGGCTCGCCCACCTTCGGCACGCCGGAACACATCAAGGCCACCCTTGGCTCCGGCCAGCTGGCGCGCTACCTCGGCTTGCCCTGGCGATCCTCCATCGGCAGCGGCGCCAATGTCGCCGACGCCCAGGCAGCCCACGAGACCGAGCTCAGCGGCTGGGCGGCGATGCTCGCAGGCGCCACCGCGATCATGCACAGCGCCGGCTGGCTCGAAGGCGGCCTCACCTTCGGTTACGAGAAGATGATCACCGACCTCGAGATGGTGCAGACCTTTGCCGAACTCTGTCATGGCACCACCGTGGACGACGCGGAGATGGCCTTCGACGCCATTGACGAAGTGCAACCGGGCGGGCATTTCTTCGCCGCCGGTCACACCATGGAGCGCTACCGCAATGCCTTCTACGAACCCCTGGTTGCCGACCGCTCCAACCATGGCCAATGGATCGAGAGTGGCAGCCTCACCGCCGACCAGCGCGCCACCGGTATCTGGCGTGGGCTGCTGGATAATTTCGAGGCGCCGGCGCGCGATCCCGCGCGGCTGGAGGAACTGGAGGCGTTTATCAAGCGCCGCAGCGCGGAAGGAGGTGCGCCGCCGCTGAGCTGAATCCCTGCGTTGTTGCGCTCATCGTAAAAGCAGTCGACTGTTGCATGGTAAGATGGTCACCAAAGCTGACTGGATACAGGAGGTCGTCATGGTTCAGCAGATTCGAATGGTGTTCCCCACCCTGCTATTCCTCTTCGCCGTTTGTCTGCCCGGAAGCGCGGATGCCCAGGTCGTGGTCAAGCGCGCAAAATGCGCTAGCGCGGCGGAAGGTTACGGCACCGGGGTCTACCAGAACAGAACCGGATTTACCCAGTACGTGATGGTCCAGATCGTCAGGGAAAGCTGTCGACCCAGGGGGCAAGCCGCAAACTTTCTCCTGAGAGAGACGAACTATGATGGGACTGTGAACTACGGTAACTCCTATGTACTGCCTCGCGCCGACCGGAATACCTGGGCCGTACAGCGGGGTATCGAAAACAACCGCGCGGCCCGTGTCCATTTCCAGACGATTCCCAGCGGCCAGCGGGTCAGCGGTACCTTCGATTATTTCGTTCAGGCGGACTGAACCCGGGTGTAATCTTCACGGCGATGACACGCTTCGCTGTATCGTAGAGTAAGCACTCACCGTCGGCTTCTGCATGCAGGCGCTGGACTTCGATTCAGCCGCAGGGGGTTAGAATGCCCCCCATGAACGCCGTCCTCCTCCTCGTCGCCCTGCTCGCGGGGCTCGCCTGCCGCCGCCTGGGCTATCCGCCGCTCGTTGGTTTCCTCGTCGCGGGCTTCGTCGCCAACGAGATCGGCATCGGTGATATTGAACTGATCCGTACGCTGTCGGATCTCGGCATCACCCTGCTGCTTTTCACCATCGGTCTCAAGCTGAACCTGCGCGAACTGGCCGAGGTCCAGGTCTGGGGCAGCGCCACCGCGCACATGGTGATCGCCGTGGTGCTCACCGTGCCGGTGATACTGGTCGCGGGCTACCTGTTTCCGGAGCTCGTTCTCGACAGCATGGCCGCCGCCTGGGCGCTGGCCTTTGCGCTGTCGTTCTCGAGCACGGTGTTCGCGGTGAAGATTTTCGAGGAACGCGGCGAGAACGCCTCGCTCCACGCCGCCATCGCCATCGGCATCCTGATCGTGCAGGACATCTTCGCGGTGAGCTTCCTCGTATTCACCGCGGACTACCCACCGAGTATCTGGGCGTTGGCGCTGCTCGCTCTTCCCCTGGCACGACCGCTGCTCGACGCGATACTGAAACGCGCCGGTCACGGCGAACTGCTGGTCCTGTTCGGCGTGGTCATTGCCATCGGCGCGTACGAGCTGTTCGAACTTGTGCACCTGAAGGGCGGCCTCGGCGCTCTGATCCTCGGCATTCTCGTGGGCCAATCGGAAAAATCCGGTGAACTGTACAAGAGCCTGGTATCGCTCAAGGATCTCTTCCTCATCGGCTTCTTCCTCCAGATCGGATTTTTTGGTCTACCCTCCCCGGAGATGTTCCTCGTCGCGCTAGCGCTTTGCGTGTTGATCTTTCTCCGCCCACTGATCTACTACGGGCTGCTGACCGCGTTCGGTCTGCGCGCGCGCACCGCGTTCGTCACCGGTATCGCGCTGTTCAACTACTCCGAGTTCGGTCTCATCGTCGGCGCCATCGCGGTAAGCACCGGCACGCTGTCGCCGGAATGGCTCACGACGCTGGCGGTGGCCATGGCGCTGTCGTTCTTCATCTCCACAGTGTTCAACGCGCGGGTGCATGATCTTTACAGCCGGCTGTCGAAATACCTGCACCGCCTCGAACGTACGGAACGTCTCGAGCGCGAACGCCCCGTCAGCCTGGGTAATGCGGAGATCGTCGTGCTCGGCATGGGTCGCGTCGGACAGGGCGCCTATGCAACACTGGTGGCGGAGTTCGGCGATGTCGTCGTCGGCGTGGAGGAAAATCTCGACAAGGCGAAACAGCTCACCGAGGACGGCTATCGCTGCGTTCCCGGCGACGCCAGTGACTACGACTTCTGGATGGACGCCGCACTGGCGAAACGACGGATGCTGCTGGTGAGCCTGTCCAATCACCGAGAGAACCTCGTCGTCGTCAATATGGCGAAGCGCTTCGATTTCCAGGGAACCCTCGCGGTGATCTCGCGCTACCCGGACCAGAAGGCGGAACTGGAAGCGCTCGGCTGCGTCACCTTCAACCTGTACGCCGAGGCCGGGCACGGTTTCGCCGAGCATGTCCTGAGACAGTTGCAACCGAGCCCCGGGCTGTAGCGCACCTCGAGTTTCCCCCCGACCGGCTGTGGCCCGGTCTCCGGCGCCACCGGGAGATGGAATTGCCTTGAACCGATCCCTCCGTCAACACGACAAGAATGGCGTGGACGGACAGGGTTTCGACACGTCCCGACAGGCCGCGGAAGTGACCAATATCTATACTGCCGGCCGCTCGAGCGGACCCGCTGCCATTGGACGATGGCGCTGCCCGGTTCGCCTTCACGGACAAATCAATCCAGGAAGTTCAGCATGCAACCGGAACTCGCATACGTCAGCAAGGAACCCCGCGCAACGCGGGCATACCAGCACCAGGTCGACCTCGCACGGACCTGCCTGGCCATCGAACTAGGCGCCCTGCTGAGCCCTCCGGAAATCCTGCTCTATCTTGCCCGCTGGAGCCGCGCCGTGCGCCGGCTGCAGGAAGAATACCCGGTGGAACTGCCCGCCTTCACCATGCAGTTGCTGCGTGTGACCGGCAGGATCAACCGCGCCTGCAGGCTGTCCGCGCCCGCCCGCCGCGTGACCCGCCGGGCCATCCACGACGGCATACTTTGCACCGTGACCCCCGCCACTGGGACCGCCAGGCCAATCGGCCGCTGGGCGGACAAACTGAGACAACAGATCGGCTTCGACTGACCGCGTTTCTCCCGCTTCCGCTCCGAACGATGCTTCCGTCAGGCCGGGAACCAGCTTCGCGTCCTGTTGGCGAAGGCAACGAGCGAGAGCATGACGGGCACTTCCACCAGGACGCCCACGACGGTGGCCAGTGCAGCACCGGAATTCAAACCGAACAGGGAAATTGCGACGGCGACCGCCAGTTCAAAAAAGTTCGAGGTGCCGATCATGCAGGCGGGCGCCGCGATATTGTGGGGGAGCTTGAGCGCGACGGCAGCACCGTAGGCGATGGCGAAGATGCCATAGGTCTGCACCAGCAGAGGGATGGCGATCAACACGATGGCAAGTGGCTGGCCGATGATCTTTTCGGCCTGGAAGCCGAACAGCAGGATCACCGTGGCGAGCAGTCCAACGATGGACCAGGGCTTGAGCCGGGCCGTGAAGGCATCCGTCGAGTGCCCCCCGCCGGATTCCAGCACGCGGCGCGTGATATACCCTGCCACCAGCGGCAGCAGGACGTAGAGAACGACAGACAGCAGTAGCGTTTCCCATGGCACCGCAATATCGCTGACCCCCAGCAGGAACGCGGCGATCGGAGCGAAAGCGAATATCATGATGATATCGTTGACGGAAACCTGGACCAGGGTGTAGTTCGGATCCCCCTTCGTGAGCTGGCTCCACACGAACACCATCGCGGTACAGGGCGCCACACCCAGCAGGATCATCCCGGCGATGTACTCGTTTGCTGTCTGAGGGTCCACCATGTCCGCGAACACCACGCGGAAAAACAACCAGCCAAGCGCGGCCATGGTGAAGGGCTTGATCAGCCAGTTTACGGCCAGGGTGAGCGCCAGGCCCCGGGGTTTGTCTCCCACGTCCCTGATCGCCGTGAAATCCACCTGCACCATCATCGGGTAGATCATGACCCAGATGAGCACCGCCACGACGAGGTTGACGTGGGCGTATTCCAGTGAAGCCACCCATTGGAAAAGCCCCGGGACGAGATAACCTGCCGTCACGCCCGCCAGGATGCAAAGCCCGACCCAGAGCGTGAGATAGCGCTCGAATATACCCATCAGTTTCGGTCCAGCATGGAGTCTTGCCCAGGTTCGGCAACAGCCGCCATCGGGGAATCAGAGCGCATCCAGCGCCGCCTTCTGGGTCTCGCCGTAGTCCTCGAGATCGTGGCGATGAGTGACGAACACCTCCCATTTCTCGTCCGCCACGCCCTTCACCCAGGCCTTCTCCATGCGCGCGTAACAGCAGTCCAGCGCCTCGACGTCGAGGAACGGCTGACCGCTTTTGCGGGCACGCTCGGCCAGTTGCTCGAGTTCCTCGCCGGAACCGGCCTGGATGCCGAGATGATCCACCCCGGCTTCGCCGTCGCTCTGTTCCACGGAGAAATTCACCGCGGGATCGGCCACATCCCACTTGGCATAGCCCGGGCGGGTCACGTCCGGTTGCTGGTCAAAGAGGGCGCTGTAGAACGCGGTGGCGGCGTCGAAGTCGCGCACCGCAAGGGAAAGATGCAGTTTCATGGAGACCTCCTGGGTATCGGTTGATCGGGGGTTCAGGTCAGGCAGCCGGTGCCGCCCGTCTCGACATCGGCGCAGCATTCCTCCAGCAGGAACGCGGCCAGTGCCTGGATATGTTCAAAGTCTGCGCGGCTGATCACCACCCGGCCGCGCTTCTCCTGGAGAATCAGCCCGCCATCGGAGAGCGAGCGCAGGTGATGCGCCAGGGTGGAGGCTGGCATGCCCAGGCGGGACTGGATCTCCCCCACCGCGAGCCCTGCCGGGCCGGCACGCACCAGCACGCGCAGAACCTCCAGCCGGGCACCGGATCCCGCGGCGGCAAATCCATCGGCAGCCTGTTCTGCGCTGAGCATTGTTGACGATAAAAGTAACTATATATCTAGTTTTATAGTTTTTAGTGGAATTGTCAAGGACCCGAGCAGTGCGCCGAGGGCACGTCCTAGCCTGGAGCTTCGCGTGGTCGTCGCGGAACGAAGCTCAGTAGCCCGCCCCGCGGTCCACCTCGTGCAGCAGCGGCTCGCCCGCCGCGAGGCGCAGGTAGTTCTCCGCCACGTCGTCCAGGCCCTCGTCCAGGTGCCAGCCCGAGACGTGGGGCGTCACCGTCACCGCGGGGTGGCGCCAGAGGGGGTGATCGGCAGGCAGGGGTTCCTCCGTGAATACGTCCAGTACCGCCCCGGAAAGGTGCCCCGCATCCAATGCGGCAACGAGATCCTCCGTGATCACCAGGTCGCCGCGGCCGGCGTTCAGCAGCACGGCTCCCTGCTTCATCCGCGAGAGCCTGGTGTAGTCGAACAGGCCCCTGGTCAGGGGCGTGGATGGCAGCACGCTGGCGACGAAGTCGGCCTCGCCCAGCACACCGTCCAGGGCCCCGTCACCGTGGCGGCAATCCACCCCGGGCAGGTCCTTCGGCGAGCGGCTCCAGCCCAGCACACGGAAGCCCTGGCGGGAAAAGGATTCCGCCACCCGCGATCCGATATGACCCAGGCCCAGCACGGCGACCACGGTGTTCCTGGCCTGGCGCGGGGGAAACTGGCGCCATTCGCCACGCGTCGCCTGCTCCCGATAGATGGCCACGTGCTGGAGGTGGCCGAGCACGTGGGCAAGGCAGTACTCCGCGATCTCCATCGCCGGAGCATCCGGCTTCAGCCGGCAGACCCGCACGTGGGATGGCAGGTCGGGGTCGTGAACGATGGCGTCGACCCCGGCGCCGAGTTTCTGCACCAGTGCCAGGTTGGGGAGCGACGCGGCCACGCCGGGAAACAGTTGCACGGCGGCCAGCATGGTGATTTCACCCGCGTGTTCGCCGGGATCACCGCAGTAGATCGGCACCCCGGGAAGTCGCGGCGCGAGACGTTCGCGCAGCGTCTCTTCGCGCAGCCAGTCCGGCGCGCGAATGTCGATCAGCAGCGCCAAGTCATTTTCCCGGGGCGGTACGCCGGAGCGGAACGGAGAGATAGACGCCGAATTCCTCGCCGAGATCGCAGCTCACGCGGGCATGGACCCGGCCCTGGCGATCGGTGAAGTCCTGCCGGTCTTCCACGGGGAAGATGCCCTCGTGCCACACGCCCGGGTTGATGTAGAGGCCGCGGGAGCCGTCGCACCAGAACGCGATCACCTGCTCCGGTCGGAGGTCGTCGCCGGGGAGCGCCACGGGTACCACGAACGGTTGATTGTCGCGCGGGAAAAAGAGTTGACCGCCATCCGGGTGATAGTTGAGATGCCACAGGATGACCTGGGTCCGCGGTACCGTCTCCGTTTCCTCCGAGGCTGCCGCCGGGTCGGGGTTCGACCAGCCGAGGATGTAGTGGCCGTTCACCGCGCCATTGCTGCCGTAGAGAACATCACCCTTCCACTCGCCGCGGAAGATACCCTCGACCCAGCCGCCTTCATTGCCGCTGTCCTCGTCCACCGGTCGCCAGCCCTGGGCGGGCCCGCGAACGATCTCGATCTCGCAGGCGTCCGGGTCGTCCACCAGGCGGCCGAAGGGCTTGACCGCGGTGTCGGTGGCGCGTACGAGGGGGACGGAAACCAGGTCGCGACGCGGGCGCTGACTGGGTGGCCGGAGATATTCGGGAGCGTGCATGCAATGAGGGGGTAATTGCGGGGGGCGCAATTGTATCCCGTTGCCGCGGTGGACGGCCATGTCGCAGATCGCCGTTGGGTATCACCCGCCACCTCCCTATAATCCCCCTGATCCCCGCGCATCGCGGGCTGAAAATCACCTCGACCCACGACTCACGTTTCCCGTCATGACCCGCGTTGGAATGATCGGCCTCGGCAATGTCGGCGCGCGCCTGGCAGGCAACCTGCTGCGTGGCGATGTCGAACTCTCGGTGCGTGACCTCGATCCGGAGCCCGCGCGCCCCCTGCTCGATCGCGGCGCCAGGTGGGGAGAGAGCCCGGCGCAGATGGCCCGGGACACTGACATCATCATTACCTGCCTGCCGAGTCCGGCCGTCAGCGCCGCGGTGCTGGAGGCGGAGGACGGTGTTCTCGCGGGCATCGGTCCGGGCAGGATCTGGGCGGAGATGAGCACCACCGACCAGGCCGAGGTGCTGCGCCTCGGCGAACGGGTGCGCGCCCTCGGCGCCGAGGCGGTGGACTGCCCGGTGTCCGGCGGCTGCCATCGCGCCGCCAGCGGCAACATCTCGATCTTCGCGGGCTGCGAACGGCCGGTGTTCGAACGCATGCTGCCGATCCTCGGCCTCATGGGACGGGAGATCCTGCACACCGGCCCCCTCGGCTCGGCCTCGGTGCTCAAGGTGGTGACCAATTACCTCGCCACCGCCAACCTCGTCAGCCTTTGCGAGGCGCTGGTGACCTGCCGCAAGGCGGACCTGGACCTCGGCACCGCCTACGAGGCGATCCGCATCTCCTCCGGCAATTCCTTCGTCCACGAGACCGAGAGCCAGCTCATCCTCAACGGCAGCCGCGACATCCGCTTCACCATGGAACTGGTCTCCAAGGACATCGGCATCTTTCACGAGATCGCGAAACGCGCCGGCCTCGAGCTGGAACTCGCGCCGCTGCTCGTAGAGATCTTCCGCGACGGCGAACGCCGCTACGGCCCGGGCGAGCAGTCAGACAACATCATCCGCCGGCTCGAGGAACAGGCAGGCGTGGACGTGCTGGCCCCCGGGTTTCCGCCCGAGAACACCGATCACGAACCCTGGTCCCCCGGATACGAGGTCAAGCCCGCTTTTCGTTCGTGATCGATACTCCCGGAAAGACCTATCGCCAGGCCGCGCGCGACGCCCTGGGATTCCCCGCCCTGATGCTGCTCGCCAGCATGACCGGTTTCGGCTCGCTGGCGCGGGAAAGCGGACTCACCCTGGGCATGGCGCTCAGCACCACGGCCGGTATCTGGGGACTGCCGGGCCAGGTGGCGCTCGCGGAAATGCATGCCGCGGGGGTTTCCGCCCTGTTCGTGATCCTCGCCGTCTCCCTCGCCAACGCGCGTTTCTTTCCCATGGCGGTATCCTTCATCCCGCTGATGCGCGGCGGGGTGCGGCGCTATGGCTGGATGTTCGCCCTGGTGCAGCTTTTGTCGATCAATTCCTGGGCAGCGGGCATCCGCCGCTTCCCGGAGATTGCCGTCCAGATGCGGCCGCGCTACTATGTTGCATTCGCCGGCATCTGCATGCTCTCGGGCCTCGTCGGCACCGCCATCGGATTCTACGGCGTGGGCGCGATGAGCCGCCCCGCCGCGCTGGGGCTGATCTTCCTCAATCCGCTGTTCTTCGCCGTGCTGCTCGCCGGCACCCGCGCGGGCCCGGCAATAACCGCACTGCTGGTGGGCATTCCGCTGGGGCCGATCTTCCACTGGCTGTCTCCCGAATGGGGCCTCCTCGCCACCGGGCTCATCGGCGGCAGCCTGGCGTTCTGGATTCACCGGCTCCGGGGTCCATGCCATGAGTGAGCACACCCTGCTCTGGCTGGTGGTGCTGGGCAGCATCGGCGCGACCTATGCGTGGCGCATGCTGGGGGCAATGCTGTCCCGGGATGTAAATCCAGAAAGCGCTTTCTTTCAATGGATTACCTGTGTTTCTTACGCCATGTTGGCAGGTCTGATCGCGCGCATGGTGCTCATCCCCGTGGGACCGCTCACCGAGGTCCCCCTGTGGATCCGCCTGACGGGAATGGTCGTGGGCCTCGGGGTGTTTTTCCTGCTCGGACGACGGGTACTCGCCGGGGTGAGCGCGGGTCTGCTGGTTTTCATTGCCCTGGTGGCTTATGGCTGACACCCGGATACCGCGCCGCCGCGTCACCGTAAAAGGAAGAGCTTCCCCGTGACCGACACGAAAAACATCGCTGCCCGGACCAGCGCATTGCGCTGGGTAACACGCCACCTGACGACGCTATCGGACTGGCATGCGGTGATCTTCGATCACGGCGAAACGGCCTGGCGGGAATACCGGTCCGCGCGCTGGTACGTCGAACGGCTGCGCGCGGAGGGGTTTTCGGTAGAAGCGGGCAGCGGCGACATGCCCACCGCGTTCTGCGCGACCTGGAACAACGGTGACGGGCCGGTGATCGGCGGCTACGCAGAGTACGACGCGGTGCCCGGTAACTGCCAGGCGGCGGATACCCGGGAGCGCCCGCGTGACGGACTCAGCGTCCATGCCGGTGGCCACACCGATCCGCATTCCGCGCTCGGTATCGCGAGCCTGGGTGGATTTCTCGCGGCGAAGGAAGCGATGCAGAAAGGCAACATTCCCGGAACACTGAAATTCTTTGGTGAGCCGGCGGAGAAGTTGCGCGGATCCAAACCGATACATGCCGCCCGTGGCTACTACGACGAACTTGACACCGCCATCAGCTTCCATCCCTTCTACATGCTGCCGCTGTGCAACACCACGCGCTGGGACACCCATTGCGGCGCGGCCTATGCCATGGTGTACAGCTTCCGCTGCGAACACCCGGAAACCTGGCTCGCGGACGGCGGCGGCGCCGATACGCCCATCCCGGCGGCCCACGCCTCGGCGCGCGCGCCTGGCGCCAACGACGCGCTTTTACAGATGATGCAGACCTCGAAAAGCCTGCGTGAACACATGGTGTCCGCCGGCGCGGGATGGTCGATGAACGAGTGCATACTCAGCGCCGGCCAGGCCACGGCGGACAACCTGCCCGCCCGGTTGGCCCAGGTGCAATACATCGTGCGGGTACCGGAAATCGCCATGGCTGAAAGGGTGCTGCGCGTACTCGACGCCAATGCCGCGGCGGCGTCCGCCGCCACCCACTGCGAATGGGAACGGCAATGGGTTTCCAAGTCACGCCCCGGGCTCGCCAACCACGTCCTCGCGGAGGCCACCTTCGCCAATCTCTCCGAGGTGGGCGCTCCGCGTTTCAACCAGGGCGCAGCGCTCGAGATCGCGCGCGGGATCCAGCGCAACCTCGGGCTCGAGCCCATGGAAGCGCCGTTCCTGGCGGCCACGGAAACGCTCGTCAGGCCGCAGGACGCGGAGGCGGAACTTCGCCGCCAGCTGCCTGCCTGGCAGGAACATTTCACTTCGGACGACTACACTGAGTATTGCTGGCATACCCCCACGGTACGCCTGTACATCGCCCGACCCGCGCTGGCGGCGCCCTCCCCCGGCTACCGATACCCGGCATGGGTGATGAACGCCCTTGGCGGCATTCGCGAGACCATCGAACCGATGATCGACTGCGCGGCGAAGACCATTGGCCTCACGGTGGTGGACCTGGTTACCCGGCCCGAACTTCGCGCCGCTGCGCAGGCGGAATTCGAGCGCCGCACCGGGGGCGGAGTCGGCGGAACGTCATGGCAGGGTCCGCTGTGCGACTACCCGCCACCGATACATTTTCGCTGGCCCGAGTACGTGACGACCGAACGCGGTCGTCACTGGTGTCTCTAGCGACATGGCGATCCCGGCAGCCGATCCGCGCGCCAGCCGGGTTCTGTGCCAGGGCGGAAATGGGTTATTCTCCGCGACACTGAAATGCGCTCTTCCCGCCCGGCCCGATCAGGCAACGCGACGACCCTGCAAGCGCCCCGAGGCCCCGTAACCGGTCTTCCGCAATCATCAACGTCCCCGTCCAGCTGCAACTGCATGATGCTGAACTATTTGGCCCGTGGCACGGGAATCGCACGGTCCCCGGTGCGGCGAATTCACCCGGCCCTTGCCCTGCCTCCCGACGCCAACCGCTAGCATGAAATTCAACGGTCCCAAGATCATGTTTTTCCTGTCCGTTGTCGGGCTGGCGTTCGCCTGGGGTCTGGCCACGGGGAAATACAGGGTGTTCCCCCATGCGATCGTCGACTACGCGGTGGATTCGGTACGCCTGGTGATCGATGATTTCGGCATGCGTACCGGCGCCAGGCCCGTGGAGCACCTGGCGATCCCCCGCCACGAAGGCTCCGGAGTCACACGTAACGACCCGGAACGCTCCTCGCCGGGCCTGACGCTGGTCAGCAGCTTTTTCGATGACGAGGTGGCGATTCGCCTGATGGACGCCGACGGGACCGTCGTCAACCAGTGGCCGCTGCGCTACCACGAGGTGTGGGGCGGCGAAGACGATTTCATGCCCGCGTCCGCTCGTCCGGTTACCGACTGGCACATGGAGACCGCCGGCCAGGTCGTCCTGCCGGATGGCTCCCTAATCGTCGTGCTCAAGGGCCTGGTGCGGTTCGACCGTTGCGGCAATATCACCTGGAAACTTCCGCACAAGTTCCACCATTCGCTGGCATTGACGCCACCCGAAACCCTCTGGGCAACCGGCACACGTTACGCCGATGACGAGTCGCTGCACCCGCCACTGCCGGCGCCCTACCAGATGGACACGCTGGTCAACGTGTCCCTCGACGGGGAAATCCTGCAGGAGATCGTCGTCCTGGACCTGCTCTGGAACGACGAGTGGATGGCGAAGCTGTTCGCCAACAACAGGCCTTTCGACCCCAATCCCGTGGGCGATGTCGTGCATCTCAACGAGGTCGAGGAAATTCCTCCGGAGTATCTCGATGCGTTCCCCATGTTCAGCGCCGGCGACCTGCTGGTATCGTTGCGCCAACCAAACCTGGTGATGGTGGTGGAGCCCTCCACCGGCCGTATCAAGTGGCATCGCACCGGGCCCTGGATTCAGCAGCACGACGCCGACTGGCAGCCCGACGGTACGATCACGGTGTTCGACAATCGATTCGACGGATCGCCCTACGGCAGTATCCTCGGGGGCAGCAACATCATTTCCGTGGACCCGAGGACCGACGAGGTGCGCTACCTGTATGGAGACAGGGAGGGACAGCATTTCTATACCCGCCAGCAGGGCAACCACCAGGTTCTGCCCAACGGAAACATCCTGATCAACGAGACCAATGCAGGACGCGTGTTCGAGGTGACCCCTTCCGGGGACATCGTCTGGGAATACGTCAACCGATACTCCGAAGAGCGGGTGGTGAAAACACGCGACGCGATCCGCTATCCGCACGACTATTTCGAGGTCAGTGACTGGTCCTGCGATCGCTCCTGACAGTCGGGACTCCTACCAGCAATCGGCAGCATGACAATCAACACGCCCAAGCTGCTGTTCATGATATCCGTGGGCGCGGCGATCTTCATCTGGGGCATAGTGGTCGGAAAGTATCGCGTGTTTCCTCACGACCTGATCGAGTACGCGGTGGACTCGACCCGTCTCGTCATCGACGACGCCGGCATGCGTACCGGGACGCATCCCCGCGAACAACTCGGGCCGTCCCGCCACGCCGGCGCCGGCGTAACCCGCCATGACCCCGCGCTTTCCTCGCCCGGGCTGACGCTGATCAGCAGTTTTTATGACGACGAGGTAGCCATCCGCCTGATAGACGCCGAGGGGAACACCGTCAACCAGTGGCCCATCCGCTACCACCAGGTCTGGGACGGCGGCGATACCTTCATCCCGGATCACGAACGACCGGTGGACAACTGGCATGTGCAATCCAATGGCGTGGTTGCGCTCCCCGACGGTTCCGTGATCTTTCCTCTGGGTGGGCTGGTGCGGCTCGACCGCTGCGGCGACGTGGTGTGGAAGATCCCGCGCAAGTTTCATCATTCGGTGGAGCCGGCTCCCGACGGGACGCTCTGGGCCTCTGCCACGCGCTACGTCGAAGACGAATCGCTGCACGCCCCCCTGCGGACGCCTTACAAGCTCGATTCGCTTGCGAGGATCTCCCTTGAAGGGGAGATCCTGGAAGAACACGTGGTGCTGGACTTGCTGTGGCATGAGGAATGGCTCGGGGAACTGTTTGCCAACAATCGAGGGTACAGCTCCAACAAGGAACGCGACGTCGTCCACCTCAACGACGTCGAGGAGATTCCCACGGAATTTCTCGGCGCCTTCCCGCAGTTCAGCGCCGGCGACCTGCTGGTCTCGCTCCGGCAGAGCAACCTCGTGATGGTGGTGGAGCCCTCCAGCGGGCGCATCAAGTGGCGCCGCACCGGACCCTGGATCCAGCAGCATGACGCCGACTGGCAGCCCGACGGCACCATCACGGTATTCGACAACCGATACGATTTCTCTCCTTACGGCAGGCACTTTGGCGGCAGCAATATCATCTCTGTGGACCCGAAGACCGACACGATCCGCTACTTGTACGGCAAGGGCGCAGACCAGCATTTCTACACCCCGGTCCAGGGCGATCACCAGGTGCTGCCGAACGGCAATGTACTCATCAACGAATCGAGCGCCGGCCGAGCCTTCGAGGTGACCCCGAACGGCGACATCGTCTGGGAGTACATCAACCGCTACTCCGACGAAGAGGTATTTCGGCTCCGCGACGCGACGCGGTATCCTCCGGACTATTTCCAGGTCCCGGACTGGACCTGCTAACCACTACAGAGAACTGAGACCGTGACCAAGCACCTGCGCACGATATTCTTGCTCCTGCCCCTCGCCGCCATCCCCGGCGAGGCTCTCGCCTACGTCGGACCCGGCGCGGGTCTGTCCGCCATCGGCGCTGCCCTCGCGCTGGTGGGCGCGATCCTCCTCGGCATCATCGGCTTCCTCTGGTACCCCATCAAACGCCTGATGAAACGCAAGAAGGACGGCGAAGAAGTATCGGAGGCGGGCAAAGGCGAGCCGACGCTGGCCCGGGAGCAACAGGAATCACAACAGCCCGAGGGCAAGGAAACCGGCGACCGATGAATCTCGCCGGTGCCCTGGCCTGTGTGATCCTGTTCGGGCTCCTGCTCCACTTCACCCGTATCATCCCCAATTCCCGTGCCGTCATCGCTCGCGCGCGCGAGTCCATCGGCGTGATGCGCGACCCCGCGCTGGATGACCACGCGCGGGAAAAGGCTATCCAGGCCCACAGCCTGGGCATGTTCGCGCTGCTGGGCAAACTCTGCCTCGGCGCAGTCATCGCGCTGGGCGTTCCCGTGATCCTGCTGTGGTTGGTGGCGCGCGCCGGATGGCTGGACTTCGACGCTGTCATGGCGCTCATGCTCGATCCCTGGTTTATCGCCGCCACCGTGGTGATCGCAATCGTCGGATTCCGCCTGGCGAGGCGATGAGCAGCGCGGAACTGCTCGCCCGCTACGGTCCACTGGACCGCCTGCTCCACCGTCTCGCGTTTCGCGGCGGAGCGCTACAGGTCGCCCTCGCCGACATGGAGGACTCGCTGCACAAGTCAACCCTGGAGGCCATCAGCGTGGACCGGCCGGTGCTGGTTACTGCCCTGCCCCGCGCCGGGACTACCCTGCTGCTGGAACTGCTTTACGCGACCGGCGAGTTCGCCAGCCATTCCTATCGGCACATGCCGTTCGTGCTCTGTCCGCTCTTCTGGCAGAGGCTGTCCGGCGGATTTCGCTCCCGCGATGACGCCCGCATGCAGCGCGCCCACGACGACGGCATGGAGATTTCCCTCGACAGCGTGGAATCCTTCGAGGAGATGATCTGGCGCCGGTTCTGGGGAAGTCACTATCTTCCGGATCGCATCCGCCCCTGGGCCCACTGCAGTGATGCCGAGTTCACCGGCTTCCTCGGTAGCCACCTGCGCAAGATCATCCACCTTGCCAGCCTGGAAAATCCGGAGCGCAGCCGCTACCTGTCGAAGAACAACGGCAACATCGCCAGGCTGGGTTGCCTGGACGAGGCATTCCATCATCCGATCGTACTGGTGCCCTTTCGCCATCCGCTGGAGCATGCCGGTTCGCTGCTACGTCAACACCTCCAGTTCCTGAGGCTGCATGATGAGAGCCGGTTCGCGCTCGAGTACATGCGCGGCATCGGTCATTTCGACTTCGGACGCAACCTGCTGCCAGTGGATTTCGGCGGATGGCTGGACCGCTTACCCGAGCGGGACCCTTCCACCCTCGACTTCTGGCTGCATTACTGGATCACCGCCTACGGGGCCGCGCTCGAGGCAACGCCGGATAACATCCACCTGGTGAGTTACGACGGCTTGCGGCAATCGCAGCGGAGAGTTCTCGGCGCCATTGCGGGTGTTACACGAATCAGAAACGCGGAAGCTCTTGTCAACATGGCTGACAGGATTCGTCCCGCCCGGAAGAATGAGTCGGAAGTCCCCAGCGGCAAAGTGGGTGACGGACTGGTTGATGAGGCGCTGTCACTGTTCGACAGGCTTCGGGAGCGGGCCATCAGCTAGGCATCGCGCCCCGCCACCGGTTGCTGGCAGCGAATAGATGTACCCGATCGCTATTCCGGCACACCGGCCTTGCGCAGTGCTCCGATGACCTTCTCGGTATCGCTTTCGCTGCGGTACAGGCTTTCCTCGCGGATACGCGCCAGCGTAATGTCCGGGCTCAATGCCAGCGCCTCCTCCACTGACCACTCCGCATCCCCGAGGCGGCCGAGCTCCACCAGCGTGGCCGCCATGCTGAGGTGGGAGACGTCCATGGCGGGATTCCGTTCCACGGACTCCTCGAGTTTCGTGAGCGCCGTCTCGTACTCGCCTTTCAGGAAATAGAGACGGCCTTCCATGGAGAGATAGATCCCGGTGCTCTGCGGATTGATCTGCCCGGCGCGGTCGAGGGCGTCCAGGGCGCGATCATACAGGCCCATGTAGCTCGAAATGAATGCCAGCGTGGCATGGCCGTCCGCGTAGTTGGGGTGCACTTCCACGGTACGTTGCGCGGCTTCCAGTGCCGCGTCGTACTGTCGTTGTGACAGGTAGAGGATGCTGCGGGTGAGGTAGATCTGCGGGATGCTGTCATCCAGCGCACTGGCTTTGGCAGCATACTCGAGGCCCTGCTCGATGTAGCCATCCCGGTCGTCGGTCCAGAGGAAGTTGACCTGCGTCGCGTAGGTGAGCGCGATATTGGCATAGGCCCTAGCATACTGCGGGTCCAGTTCCGCGGCACGGAGAAACAGTTCTCGCGCCTCAGAGATGGAGTCGGCATTGAACTGGTTGTATTTCTCGACGCCCCTGAGCAGCAGTTCGTATGCCTCCGGCACCATTGTCTCCACCACGTCGAACTGCGCGCGGTCGGCGTCCGTCAACTCGACCTTGAGCGCATCGACGATCCGCCGGTTGACGTCATCCTGGAGCGCGAAGATATCTGCCATCCCGCCGTCGAAGCGGTCCGCCCATAGATGTCCACCGGATTCTCCATCGATCAACTGGGCGTTGATCCGCACGCGGTCGCCCACCCGCCGGATACTGCCCTCCAGCACATAGCGGACCCCGAGTTCCTGGGCAACCTGTTTCAGATCAATCGATTGCCCCTTGAAAGCGAACGCCGAGTTCCGAGCCACCACGAACAGGCCCGATATCTTCGACAGGTCCGTGGTCAGGTCCTCGGTGATGCCGTCGGCGAAATATTCCTGGTCCGGATCGTCACTCAGGTTGTCAAATGGCAGGACCGCGACGGAAGGCCGGTCCCCGACCTCCACGCCAGCGGGAACCGCAGTTGGCGCGATGATTTCCCTGGATTCCCCGAGGTAGCGGTATCCCATCGCAGCAGCGATGATCACGATGGAAAGGGCCGCGCCCAGGGCGACGAGCCTCCAACGCGCTGACGTTGGCCTCCGCTTCGCATCCGGTTCGGGCATATCCATGCCCTCGGCAAGCCGCACCCGGTAGACCGAAATTGGCTCCTGGAACCCTTTGATGTGCTGCTCTCCGATGTTTTCCTGCACCAGTGGCAACCGTGCCGGCAATGCCTCGCGAATGGCCGGCGTGATACAGACACCCCCCGGTTCGGCCAGCTGTTCCATCCTCTGGGCGAGCACGACTCCGCCACCGGTGACCGTGTTGTCGGCGAATATGACTTCGCCGAGGGCGATACCTACCCGGACCGCAGGTTGAATACCACCCGACTGTCGGTCACGGACACTTGCCTCGTCCCGCTGGAAAGCCAGCGCCGCCAACACCGCATCGGAGGCGCGTGAAAACCGCGCGAGAAGCGCATCACCACGCAATTCGATGACTTTGCCGTGATAGTCCGCGATCAGGCCGTCGAAGCGCTGGAACGCCTCGCGGATCCTGCCATGGGCCTGGCGCTCATCCACCTGTACCAGGGTGGTTGAATCCGCCACGTCCGCGTGCAGGATCACAGCGAGCGTGCCACTGACCGAGTGAGCGACGTCCATGGAGACAACGTGGAAATACCCGAAGTACTATAACACCACGTTATCGGGCAATCGCCAACCGTGGGGACCTTGTTTCCTTTCCTTCGCCCGTTGAATCAACTCGCGCCGATTCCCGGAAGCCTGCCTACTCCGGCAGGCCGGCTTTCTCCAGTGCCGCGAGGTAGCCCGCAATATCGGTTTCCCGCAGATAAAGGTTGCGTTCGCGTATCTGGGACAGCGTCAAGCCCGGATTGATCGCCAGGGCTTCTTCCACCGACCATTCCGCGTCTTCGAGACGTCCCAGTTCCGCTAGGGATGCCGCCTTGAAAAGGTGGATGACGTCCACCGCCGGGTTGCGTTCCAGCGACTCGTCCAGCACCGCCAGGGCTTCCTCGTACCGGTGTTGCTGAAAGTACACTCGTCCCTCCACACCGAGATAGATTCCCGTGCCCTGGGGATTGATCCGTTGTGCACGCTTAAGCGCTTCGAGGGCGCGATCGAACTCACCCATGTAACTTGAAATGAATGCCAATGCAGCATAGCCGTCCGCGTAGTCCGGATGTACGTCGATGGTGCGAAGCGCCGCCTCCATCGCCGCCTGGTGTTGCCGCTGTGACAGTAAAAGCATACTGCGGGTGAAGTAGATCTGCGGGATGTCGGGGTCCAGAGACGATGCTTTTTCCGCGTACAACAGACCCTCGGTGATGGCGCTTTCCTGGTCATCCGACCAGTAGAAGTTGATTTCCGCGGAATAGGTCAAGGCGACGTTGGCGAATGCCCGGGCATAGCCGGGGTCCAGAGCAATAGCGTCGAGAAACAGGGCACGCGCCTCGACTATCGCGGCGTGGCTGAACTGGTTGTATTTCTCGACGCCACGCAATACCAGGTCATATGCTTCGGGGACACTGGTCTCGACCACGTCGAAATGCGCCAGGTCCGCATCCGTCAACTCGACCTTGAGCGCATCGACGATCCGCCGGTTGACATCATCCTGGAGCGCGAAAATATCTGCCATCCCGCCGTCGAAGCGGTCCGCCCAGAGATGCCCGCCGGACTCCCCGTCAATCAATTGGGCATTGATCCGGATCTGGTCCGCCACGCGACGGATGCTACCCTCGAGGATATACCTGACCCCGAGTTCCCGCGCCACCTGGCGCAGGTCGGTGGACTGTCCCTTGTAAGCAAAAGCGGAGTTTCGCGCGACGACGAACAGTCCGGAGATCTTCGACAGATCCGTGGTCAGGTCCTCGGTAATGCCGTCGGCGAAATATTCCTGATCCGGATCACCGCTCATGTTGTCGAATGGCAGTACCGCGATGGCTGGGCGATTACCGACCGCCGACTCGACTTCGTTAGTAGTGGCTGTGGAAATCCCTCCCGCTGGCGACGGCCCGGCCGCCACATCCCGCCATGCCCGGTAAGCCAGGACCGAGACGGCCACTGCCAGGCACAACCCGGCGGCCAGCAGCACGGTCTTACGCCCGCCGGTGCGCCATCCACCCTGCCTTTCCGGCGCCCCTGGAGATTCCGGCGCTGGCAATTCGGCATCCTCTGCCAGGCGAACGCGGTAGACATTGATCGCTTCATCGAATCCCTTGACGGGATGCAAGCCGAGATTGTCGATTGAGAGTGGCAGCCGCGAAGGCAATGCCTCGCGGACTGCCGGCGTGATACAAATGCCCCCGGGTTCAGCCAGTTGTTCCACGCGCTGCGCGAGTACAACGCCGGCGCCGGTCACGGTATCGTCCTCAAAGATCATCTCACCGATGGCGATGCCGACGCGCACGCTTGGCTGGATGACGTCCGTGGTGGCGTTCTCCCCGGGGGCCTCGCCTTGCTGGAACGCCAACGCGGCGATCGCTGCGTTTGATGCGCGGTCAAATCGCGCCAGCATCGCGTCGCCGCGAATCTCCACGACCTCGCCGTGATAGTCGGCAACAACCCGGCCCAGGCGCTGGAACGCCGCCCGGATTCGGTCGTGGGCGAGGCGCTCGTCCGCCCGCACGAGGACAGTGGAATCTGCCACGTCGGCATGCAGGAGGACCGCGAGCGCTCCCCTCGCGGTAGGAGAAGTGGTCATGCAGTGTCGAGTGCCCGGCAGTCGCTCACTATAAAACCGCTTTGAGTCGATTCCGTCAAGTGCATATTACCGGGAAGCCCGTCCTGTGAATTGCGTCACAGACCATCCACAGAGTTGCCTGCTAGAAATTGCGGGGCATCATCACAAGGAGCAAAGAGATGAAGGGACCAATGCATGGCAGAGTTCGGGCAACCCTGCTCTTTTCAGTGCTGGCGGGCGCCGTATTGCCGACAGTCGCCGGAGCAGATTTCCTGGTCAGGCAGATTCGCTGTGCCGACCTGCAACCAGGGGGCGTCATCTTGTACAGTAATTTCACTGACTCCACACGCAGGATCACCTTGCAGGTGGTCAAGGACCGCTGCTCTCCACGGGGATCCGATGGGCGATTCTTTCTCTGGAGCAAGGTCGGCGCAGCAACGACGGACGTGAAGGAATTCAGACGACACAGGGGCTATACCAACGCCCTCGGGCTCAACGTGCCGGATCTCAACGACGCGGTGCTGTCGTTCAGCGCCGCGCGCAACGCCCGCGGCACCGTGGAGGTGATGTTCAGCGTGGAGTAGGTTCCGCCGGAATATTCCCTTCCAGCGCCCGCGATACCACTCTCAATCCAGCATCCACTGGTACATGATGAAATCGGTGGGGCCTTCGGTATAGCGGTCGTAGAAGGCGCGGCCGCGCTCGTTGAAATGCTGGGTGATCCAGCGAATGGACTGCCACCCTCGCTCGCCGGCGAGCGTCTTCAACGCCGCGAACAGGGCGTCCGCCGCGCCGCCGCCGCGGGCGTCCGGCGAGACGAACAGGTCGTCGAGAAAGCCCACCTCGGTGGCCGCCAGCGGCCGGGGGCAGGCGCGGACATGGGCGATTCCCACCGCCGTGCCCACCTGGTCGCGGCAGATCAGGCCTTCCATGACATGCCCGGGATCGAGCAGCCAGGCGAACAGGCGATCCGCGATGGCGTCGTCCATCGGCACGCCGTAGAAATCCGCGTAGCCGTCATAGAGTACGCGCCATTCCGTCTTGTCGGAAGGCACCAGGAACCGGGTATCGAAGCTCACAATTGGTGCCAGGGTGGAGTGATGGATCAGGCAGCGAGATGGGTATTGAAAAACTCCATCGTGCGCTGCCAGGCCAGCTCTGCGGCGCCGGCATCGTAACGCGGGGTGGAGTTGTTGTGAAAGCCGTGGCGGGTGCCTGGATAGACGTGGGTGGTATAGGCGACACCATTGGCATCCATTGCCGCCTCGTAGTCCGCGCGGGTGGCGTTCACCCGTTCGTCGTCCTCGGCGTACTGCAGCATCATCGCGGCGCGAATGGCGGGCACCTGGTCGCTGGCCGGCGCGCGGCCGTAATACGGCACGCCTGCGGCAAGATCGGCGCCCAGGGTCACGGCAACGTGATTGGTTGCGAGACCACCCCAGCAGAAACCGGTAGCGCCGAGCTTGCCGCTGGATGATTCGTGCGTCCGGAGAAACTGCGCGCTGTTGACCATGTCCTGGAGCAGCTTGTCGGGGTCCAGGGCACGCTGCATTTCGCGGCCGTCATCGTCGTTACCGGGATAACCGCCGGCGGGATAGAGACCGTCCGGCGCGAGGGCGAGAAACCCGCCGACGGCCGCGCGGCGGGCGACATCCTCGATATAGGGATTGAGGCCGCGGTTCTCGTGGATCACCAGCACCGCAGGAAACGGGCCATCGCCCGCGGGCGCCACAAGGTAGCCGCGCATCTCACCGGAATTGCCCCCGGGAGAGGGATAGGTGACGTAGCGCGCCTTGATACGCTCGTCTGTGAACGAGACCTCCTGCGCTTCCGCGTAGTCCGGTAACAGCGACTCCGCCATGGCGAGGGCGGACACGCCGCCGATGGTGAGCGCGGAGGCCCGCTGGAAGAATTCACGGCGATCGATATAGCCGTGGCAATAGTCGTCGTAGAGATCGAAGACGCGTCCGTCGATACGGTCCTTTCTCATTCCCTCAACCCGTCAGGTGAATTTGGTGACAGTATACTGAAACCAGTGCTCAGCTCGCCAATTCGGCAGGCAGTCCGCGCCGCTATCGCGATGGATGCGCTGTTGCTGATGTATGGAAAACGGTGCTCACCGGACCGCGTGCCGTTCGAAGCTGATGCGCGGGGATAGCAACCAGGCCGCCGTCAGAATGACGGCAGCCGCTCGACATTGTCACCGAATTCGTCGTTCGCGGGTGCGCGAAAATACGGGTTCGCATTGCTCGGATGAATGAGCTGGAGCCCCCGCAGGACGATCACCCCCGCGTCCTGTAGCGCCACCGCCTCGGCGACCGTCAGGTCCAGGCCGCTGGAGAAGTGGAACTCCTGCACCACCGTCTTGCGCCGGCGGATGGCGTCGGCGGTGAGGCAGACGCAGGGAATCCTGCCCGCGGGAACGTGCGGCCCCGCCCCCGTCGGAAACTTCTGCACCCGGAACGGGGTCTTCAGATCGGTTTCCGCCTCGCTGCGCCGCGCGAGCACCTCGGCAAGGCTGATTTCGAATTCGCCTGCCTCGGTCGCCTCGGGGTCACGATAGACCAGGGACCGGAGTTCGCCGTTCTGGCGCACCCGTCCGACGAGTTCCACGGTTCGCGGCTGGAACCGCAAACCCAGGCCCGCCATGCCGACGAACGCGAGCCCGGCGGCGTTGACCTCGAAATCGTCGTAGAGGGCCTCCACCACCACCGTCCGTTGGTGGAGAATGTCGGGCTGATCGCTGCCCACGGGAATCGACTTCGGAATCGCATCGCCGAAGCCCCCGGCCAGTCCGCCGTCATCCTCACCGGGCATGGCCTCGTTCACCACGCCGCCGGAACAGGCATAAACCGGCGGGACCTCCTCGCCATCCAGCGACGCGGTCACCTGGCGCCTGATCTCGCCTTCCTGCGCCGCTTCGCGGAACTCGACCAGGACGACGCCGCCGATGGCGCCGGCGCCGGCGCCCACAAGGGCACTGAACGGGTTGCGTCCCAACGCCAGGCCGGCCAGGAATCCAAGCAATCCGCCGGCGAAGAAGGCAAAGATGCTGCCCAGTATGCCGGTGTCGACGTCGCTGTCCACGGTGAAGCCAAATTTCACCATATGGATCATCTTGTCAGGATCATCCGGGTCCGGGGGCATCTCGCGTTCGATTACGATTTGCGGCTCGAGATCGATGGTGATGGTGACGTCCGCGTCCGGCCCGGTCACCGGCACGTGGGCGCGCAACGTGATGCGGATGTCATCCTCCCGGGGAACCACGGAAACCGACTGCCACGTCCCCTGGTCGTCGTCCTCGTCGGGAAATGGATGGCTGCCGTCTTCCGCGCGCAGGGCATCGTGCCAGATGTCATTGGCGATACGGGGAAAGGTAGCGTCGCCGATACCGATGGCTATGTCCTTTCCCACGGGCAGGAACGACACCGCGAGTTCGGTGCCACGCGGGAGATGTTCGCCCTCGGGCAACGGCTCCTGGTCCTGGGAACTCGCGCGCAGGTCCAGGTTGGCGAGGAAGGCGATGCAGGGATCGTGCTCGGCATTGCCCGACAGCTTGCGCAGGCGCGGAGCACCGGCCAGGCCACTCAGGGCGTCGAAAGGCACGCTGATCGGTTCGCTGTCAGGGATGTTGCTGGTGATGACCAGTTTCGAACCGTCATCGCTCAGGTCGAGACTCACCAGCACAGTCAGTGGTACCGCGCCGATCGTGACCCCGACTTCCAGGTCATGGTTGGTGGAGTCGGCATCGAGGGTGACCGTCTCCACGGTAACCACCGCATCCGGCGGAAACGGCGGCGGCGGTCCGCCGGGCAGCAACAGCCCGTGCTCGTTGAGCCCCCTGAACGCCTGAAAGAACCACCCGGCGCCAAGCTGCAACTCGACGTCGAACCCGGAAATGATACGGTTGGTCTGGATCATGGCCACACTCTCCCTGCCGGAGGCGAAGCCGTCTTCGATACACCCGGGACGACGGGGCCGGTATCCGGGGACAGGTCCAACCCGGAACGGCATCCAGCCTCCTCGCCCGACACGGCAACGCGCGCTGCCCTGTCTTTACCACCGATTAGTGTAGCGCAACTGTCCTGCTCGCACAGCGCCGACATAAGGTCCGACTACAGGATGGTTCACGGGAAACCGCTTGGGACCGCTGGCGAGGGCACCCGGCAGACATTCACGAGCCATGAGCCGCCCCCTCCACTCGCGCCTTCAATGCCGCGTTCATGCCACGGTAGCCCTCCTCGATCGCGTCCAGCTCCGCAAAGGGTATCGCGACGCCGGAAAACCGCTCACTGTGCACCAGGCGGGTACCGGATTCGCCGTCGGGGAAGAGGACAAACCGGTGCCTGCCGAAGAAGATGCCGCGGATGCCTCCGCCCCAGGTGAGTTCACGTGGCGGGTCATTCCGCATCACGCGGGGAGAGATCTCGATCACCGCGCCGTTCGGCTTGTGGATCGTGAGGTCCAGGGTGGAGCCTTCCGAGAGTTCTCCCGCGACCCGGACATGGTAGGGATTCCACTCCGCATAGCTGGCATTGTCCGCGAGGATCGCCCAGACCCGTTCCGGCGGGGCGTCGATCGCGATCTCGGTATGGATGTTCTTCTCGGGGATGGTTGCGCATCCGGTTAGAAACATGAGGCCAGACAAGGCAAGCACGGCACCCGGCGATCTCGCGGCAAGGGTCGATCGATTCGATATGCGTTTCATGACGGGAATCCTCAGGCGGCTTTCATCAGGCGGCGAACCGTACCCGGCGATACGCGGTGCAGCGCATGCAGGATCCGGGTCCTGTCCACCAGGATTTCCTCGCGACCCGCTTCCAGGCCCGCCAGCATCTCCCGGGCAAATGCCTCGGGGCTGATCTTTCCCTTGCCGCGGCCCTGCGTCATCGCCGTGTCCACCAGCGGCGGGACGACCTCGTGCACGGCGACCCCGGTGCCATCGAGCTGGTAGCGGATCGCCCGGGTAAAGCTGCGCATGCCCGCCTTGGTGGCGCAGTACACCGGCGCGCTCTTTTTCGGCGCCAATGCAAGGGCGGATGTCAGGTTGATCACCGCGGCGCCGGGCTGCCGCGCCAGGGCGGGCAACAATGCCGCGGTGAGCAGCATTGGGGCGACGAGGTTCACCGTGACCTCCTCGCGGATGCGGGGAGCCAGGTCCGTTCCGTCCGTCCACGCGCCCTGGAACTGCACGCCGGCATTGTTGACCAGCACGTTGATCCCGGGATGCTCCACCAGGACGGAATCCGCCAGGGCTTGCGTCGACGCCGGGTCCGAGAGATCGCAGGCGTAGGCCGAAACATCCGGCAATTCACGCCGCAGCGCCTCGAGGTTCTCCTCCCGCCTGCCGCAGACGATGACCCGGTTGCCCCGGGCGTGGAAGGCGCGGGTGAGCGCGAGGCCGATGCCGGAAGCGCCGCCGGTGACCAGGATGGTGTTGTCGTGCAGTTTCATGATCCGTACTCCAGTGTGTTTCAGTTGAACTGGCGTACAGGATAGGGGGCGGCGAAACGGTTCGCCTTAACCCGGGTTCAGATCGTGGATTCCTTCAACCGGCGACGGATACGTGACAGCGCGACATCGGTGATGCCGAGGTAGGAGGCGACATGATAGAGCGGCAGCCGCGCCGACAGTTCGGGCTCGCGTTCGAGAAAGGCGCGATACCGGACCTCGGCGGAATCGAGCAGGAACGCGGCCTCCCTGTCCGACTTCCGCACCGCGAGATCTTCCATGTACAGCCGGCCCAGGTTGGCCCAGGCCAGGGACTCAAGGTACAGCCTGCCCAGCCCCGCGAGCGATATCGCCAGCGCCTCCACCGGTTCCAGCGCCTGGATGAAGAAGCGGCTGGGTCCGGGGCGATCGGTGTACTGGATCCCCCCGGCGAACTGGCCTTCCCGGGAGAATGACTTGTTGAGTTCCCGTCCGTCCGGGGTGAGATAGTAGAAACGCGCCAGTCCAGTGCAGAGAAAGTAGACCTCCGTTGCCACCTCGCCGGCCCGATGCAGGTATGACTCGCGGTCGAAGGACCGTGGCGTCAGCAGGGAGTGCGCCCGACGCCGCTCCGCCGGATCCACCATGCCCAGGCCGGCCAATGCCTGGTCGAACTGATCGATTGCGGACATCGCGGATCTGCGGGGAATCTCGCAACAGTATACTCAATCCCTTTTCGGGCCAGGAAACACGCCTTCCGAACCGGTTGCCGGGCGCGGAATCCACGCCGGCAACCCCGCCTTGCCTTCACGAAAAATTGCGCACACGATGCAACAGACACCTGGATCCACTACCTCCACCACGCCCATGTCACTAGATATCGCCGACGAGTTCGCGCCACTCGAACAGGTGATCATCGGGCTTGGCAGTCCCTATCAGCGCGACAAGGCGCAGGTAGCAGCGGAGATGGCGGAATACCCGTTTCTCCCCCATACCGCCTGGCGCGATCGGGTGCTTGCGCTGGAGTACCCGACCGAGGCGATTCTGGAACAGGAGTACGCGGACTATGTCGCGGTGCTCGATAAACATGGCGTCGCGGTGCTGCGCGCCGACCCCCGCGCGGCCTATTCCTTCGACTATACGTGCCCGCGGGATATCGGCTTCGTCATCGGCGACCGGTTCTTCATCGCCAACATGGCGGTGTCCAGCCGGGCTGGAGAGATTGAGACAGTCATGCATTACCTGGAAGGTGTCGATCAGGACCGGGTCGTGCGTTTTCCGGAAGGCGCCATCATCGAAGGCGGAGATGTCATCGTGCTCGATGACGAAACCGTGCTGGTGGGAATCCACCGACGAACCAACCGCGCCGGCTTCGAAGCACTGCGGGATATGCTTGCGCCAGGAGGAGTTCGAGCGATTCCACTGGCCCACAAGCAACTACACCTCGACTGCTGCCTCAATCCGCTGGGCCTGGGGCACCTGCTGATTCACCCGGCCAGCCTCCAGGCGAACCCGGCGGATAGCCTGGACGTACTGAAGGGCCTGGACTGGATCGCAGTTGATGACAGCGAGCGCGAACACCTTGCCACCAACGTGTTGTCGATCAACCGGGAGACGATCATCGTTCGCAGGAGCCCATGGTGCGCGCGCACCAACGACTCATTGCGAAAGGCCGGCTACACGCTGGAAGAAGTGGAATTCGATGGCGTGCCGGCGACTGGCGGATCGTTTCGTTGTGCCTCGCTGGCAATGTGCAGGCGGCAATAATCGCGCTCAGTCGCTGCTCTCCCCCTGGGGTGAGCAGTCCAGGCTCAGTATGCGGGATGAATGCCAGACAGACCGACCTGCTGCAACTGGATATAGCCGAGCATGGTCTCCATTTGCCGGGTCAATTCGCCGTCATCGACCAGGGATGGAAGCCCTACGGATGAGACCAGGGTCTCGCAAACAAGATTTTCCATGAATCGGGTTGCGGAATAGACATTCCCTATTTTCCTCGCGCTACCCGACTGTTCATAGGCCCGGCGGTCTTCACCCCATTGATGGACATCCGGGGCGATGATTCCGCAGGAATAGGGAAATCCGAGCGCGCCACCTCGCAGGGCAAATCTCGCCTCCGGATCGGCAAGCACGCTGAAACGGGCAAACTCCCCGGCGCCGAGATCGTCGATACGCGCCAGAGGTTCATGCTGACCCATCGAATCCGAAGCCAAAAACGCAAGATCGATATCGTCGAACACGTGGAAAAACTCGCATTCGGGACCTGGATCGGGCGGCATGCCGCTGAACATGGGAGTGAAGTCGATCAGTTTTTTCAGCAGGTCGCCTTCAGAGAGATTGTCGTAGCTACCACCCGCCCCATTCCACTCTTCGCATAGTCGACCATTCACTGATTCGCGGGTCTGGAACCCTTCGCCTGCTGCCAGCGACAGGTTGTCATGGCCAACTGAGTAGTTTGGTAGCGACATGATGGGAAAAATCCGGTCGCCCCATTGCACCTGGGAACTCTCCCCGCCCTGGACGAACGGGATCTCGACTGGCGCAGACAGATACTCCTCCACGATATGGGGATGGAAATATCCCTGGTCGGGTAAAGCCGTATTGACTCGCCGATAGACGAGTTCCCTGGACGATTCAAACACGCCGTCCGAGACGGTCAACCTGACGGGGATATGCGAATAGAGATTGAATAGCAGGGTCGAACCGGTAACGGCCCGGTATTCGTCTCCGCCCAGGAAGACAAGCCTGAACCGGTTTCCCTCGATTTTCTCGACACGAAGAATCTTTGAGGGATCGATAAGGCCACGGATTCCGGATGCAATGGAAACTCCGGAAAGGGGAATGTCGGAATCGTCGTCAACGATAAACTCCAGGGATAGCGGATCAAGGGACCCGTCGGTCACTGGATGAACGACCTCGGTAGTGAGTTCAAACCCGGGAATACTGTTGGCGGGATCGTTGGCGACGACGAAGGATTGCCGAAACCGCCTGTACTCACCGCCTTCAAGGTAACTGACGGTTATAGACCTGGCGCCATCGGGAATCCCGCGGGTATCGATCACATGGAGGTATCCTCCATCCTCGCTTTCAATGATGGCACCATCGTCGAGTTCAAGGGTAATTTCATCTGCTGGAATGTCCTGGGGGAAGAATTCAATTCCAATTTCTCCCGAAACCGGATTGCCATCCTCGCCAAGTTTCAAGCCGGTGTCGGACAAGCGCAGTTCATGATCGGAATCGACCTCACCCGTGACGAGCACAACCGGAACCGGCCGATTGATCCCGCCCTCGCCCCGGAAAACCATCTGGTAGCTCCCGGGAAGGAGGTGATCAGGGTCCAGACGAAGGGTGTGCGGGGAATCGTCACCCTGGGATTCCGATGACGAAACCTGCGCCCAGACATTTGTCGGCAGATTGACGAAGTGATCCGTCAGGTTGGTGACGACAATATCCCCGGGCTCCGAGATATCGATGGTCTGGACCACCACGGCATCATCGTCCACCATGGTGAGCGCACCAACGGGAAGCGACTCGTTCGCGGGGCCAAGACTCCCACGGTACACCACCTGGAGGCGGACGTCTGTAGCATTCAGGGGAATCGGATCATCAGAGAAGTCGAATGCCAGGGTGACGGATTCCTCGCGCGGAATCTCTGCCAGCACGGCGTTCGCCGCCTCTCCGATCACCAGGGGCCGGGACACGGATATCTGCTCGGAATCGCGACGCCGAACATGAACATCCACGTCGGCATACTCGGCGTTATCACCGTGACTGAAATAGTCGGATGAGGAACAACCGGAGAGGGTGGACAGTGCCGTCAAGTCCTGGCCCAGTTGACCCAGGCTCGCACCAGCAAGGCTATCGATGCCGAATTCTCCGGAGCCATCTCCGGAAAAGCACCGATTCAGTGAGTATTTCACGATAGCGTACAACTCACCATCGAACATCTGCTGCGCAACGGATACCGGTCGCGGACGTCCGTCACTGGAAACATTGAACGGTGCGCGGTCCGGAAGCGCGATGGTCGGGGTGACGTTCCTGACGTTGACTCTCAGCTTTCTGAAGCCATAGACCTCGCCGTTGACCCCGGTTTTTCCCGATTCAGAAAGCGCAGCCGTGGAGGCTGTATCCAGGGGGTAGCGGTCTACGATGGCGTAGATCCCGTCATCCGGAACTGAAAGCTCAAGGTTTCCGCGCAGGAAATGATCGATCATGCCCGCTGTAAACGCGACAGCCCTGGGAAACAGGTAGCGATAGCGCGCCCAGAACGCGCATTCGTTGACGGTAAACTCCTCGGTTGTGTACTGATCCTCGAGCGCTTTGCGAAAGCTTGAGATCTCCCGGTTCCAGATCGAGAATGCCGCCGCGTGAGGATTGACAGTGTCCGACGCCGGGTCCGAGGGATCCAGGTAGGGATCCAGCACACGGCTGGGGATCCACCTGAGAATGCCTCGGATGCCGCGGCTGCCATCGTAGGTCAGTCTGGGTAGCGCGCAAGTTGCAGCCGCTTCAGGGTTTGACAGGTCCATTGACTCGACTTCCATCGGCTGCGGAAGCGGGTACTCGGGATGGGAAAAGTAGCCGTGTTGGTTGCCCATGAAGCTGACATCCGAAGCGGTGAAGTTGGTGCTCGCATATTCAGCCATGCCAATGCGGTCGGTACCCCTGTCGTCCGTGTCCGCCTCGTAGTCGCCGTAGTCGACAGCCCTGGGAAATACGACGCGCTCGCCCGAATAGGGTGACCGAGCGAATTCACGCCCATTGTGGTGTCCACCATCAATAATAGCTGCCATAGCTTCAATATTGACATGGCCCTTGGTATACGCCTCGTGGAAATCATTATCGATTGGCAGGTGCGCATCATTCCTGACATGCTGCGGCTGTGCCATGTCCTGGATGTGATGCACGACGTGGCCAATGGTCTGGAAGAACAGCCCCAGATAACGGCGTCTTTCTGATAGTTCAGGGTCTGTCAATGCATTGAACAGATAGTCCTTGGCATTTCCATACGAGAAACGCTGGCGATAGGACATTGGCCCTGGAGGACTCCCCGAGCCGGCTCCTACAGGGTAGTCCTTGCCGGTCATGGCCCACACTAGCGACGGGTATCCGACCTCGTAGTTGGGAGGACTATCGAGATTCAGCATCCTGGCAAAAAAATGTGCGATAAACCCGAATGGTGTCAGCGCCCTCCCTCCATTTTGAGGATCATAGAAGTGATGTAGTACACGGAGGATTCCTATTTCCGGATTCGAATCATCAATTGTGACTGTGTCTTCAAAACCCACTCCAAAGGCGACTATCTGATCAATACTTAGGATGTTTCCTTGGGACGTTGGCAGGCCAACTAGAAATTCATCGTCAAATTTCGAACTTAGGAGGCCGACATTCCTCAAGTTTTTCAAATCATATTGAGAAACTGTTTTTAAATTGTTCAGTTTGGAACCTTCCATTCCAGAAAATGTTATGTGCTCATGTGTCCCTACGGTGTCATCACTTGACACTGAATATGAACTAACAGCTGGTGACTTTATTGCTATGAACAATAGCAAGATGTATCGTATGTAGTTCACCATGCCGGGTATTTCTCAAAAAACTCGTCGAAAGATTCACAATACGGAAAACTCACATAGATATCTCTAATAAACTTTTCTTTTCGATCACCACTCTTGTCCTTTACCTTTGAATAATTCCAACTATTCTCACTTATTGCAGCGTACATCGAGTAAGGAAAATTGTCCCAAACACATAGCCCGCGGCTCCGAGAATAGTTCTTCACATTTGCAACCATTCGAAAAAAATTTGTCCACTCGCTTGGTGAATTCTTATCGTATTTTTTTAACCGAATTATTTTCCCATTGAACAGATCTCGATATTCCTGTCCCGGGCCATATTTGAGGCCCTTTGGAAAATTGTTAAAAATTGACCTTTCGTAACCTTCTTTGTAAAAAGAAAACTGTGGGAACCCACTTTCACTTGCCAGACCATTTTTGCTATTCGTTATTTGTTGTCTCTTCTGCATCCCAACCTTTCCGTTTTCATCCGACAAAAACTCCGCCATCCAGATATTTCCTTTCGGCTGGTCACCTAAAGGCGTCTTCAGATAAACAAACCACTCAGCCAACATCACAACCCCCTCCAGCGGCTCACCCGTTTTCGCATCCACCACGGTTACTTCGAATTTCGGGATCGTGGTGATTGGCATCGCGCTCAGGCAGCCCTGGAGCGAAAGAATCCCGATCAGCAGCAGCAACTTCTTCATCTCGTTCCCCGTTTCTGTTTTGTAACGTGCGCAGTCATCACATGGATATCAGCTTCCAGACTCCATCCTGACCCCTTCCAAAGTACACCAGGTAGGCATACGTCTCGCCTCCCTCGATCCTGTTCACCAAAAAACCGGTCATCCCTGGCGTGACCCAGATCGCCTCGAAGAATGAATAGCTGGTGATAATTGCCGGAAACTGGTCGAGAATCTCCATGATCGCCTGGCGGTATTTCGCGGCCATCGCAACGGACAGATAGGTCTCGGCTGTCTCCACGTCGCCCGCAAGAAGGTGCCCATGAAAAGAATCCCAGATTTCGTGACTGATGGCCACGTATTCCATGCCGTCGACACCCACTATCGTATTTTCAAAGTAGTGAATGTCTCCATCTTCTTCCCGGATGGTCACAACGGAATCGTATGATCCGGGATCCTGTATCGGCACCCCAACCTCCAGTACGTCGCCAGCTCTCAACTCGCTGACATCGCGCTCGTATTCCTGCTCACCGTCACCATCCAGGTCGATCCACACGGTGTCTGCCTGTCCATTGCCGACACCCTCGATGGTATAGGTTACGTCAAACGGGATGACCCCGGAATGCGTATCCACCGCTACCGTGTAATGTGAAACTACCTCCTCACCTTCCCGCGTCACCAGGAGGCTGGCATCCGCGGTCAGCCCGCCGATTGCGCTGGCCTGTATCGAAATTTCGTTGATCCCCGGCTCCAGCTCGACGTAGCTGGAGAACCCGTAGGGGAACCGGGTGAAGTCGATCGCCGCCACTTCGTCATTTACCAGGACACCCGAATTTCTAGGCGACCTGATGGACCCGCTGACCAGGATCCTTCTTCGATTCGTCTCCTGCGGCCAGTTCGCCGTATCCACGGTCACGGCGATGTCGGCGACCTCGACGACCTGTTCCACGGTTGCCGTATTTCCGTAGGGGTCACTCGCGGTCCAGGTTACCGTGGTGATTCCCGGCGGAAAGACGTCCGGCGCATCATTGGTGATCTCGACGGGGAAGATGTCATCCACCTCGGGAACAGGAAGATCGATCGGCTTCGCGGATACGCCGAATTCGAGCACGGGTTGCGGCGGCGTCACTACTGGCGGCGTGGTATCCACCACCGTGATCGTTTGCACTCCCGAGCTCCTGTTACCCCAGGCATCCTCCACTGTCCAGGGGATCTCGTGTACGCCCGGAGGAAACGGGCCCGCTGAGCCAGCTTCGGCCTCCAGGATGCCGCCGAAGGCGTCCATCGCCGTGGCTTCTCCCGGGTGAACCACGGTTTCGATGGCGGATGCCTCCACCACGATGTCGCCCGGCACTGCAAGGCTCGGTGCGCTCGCATTGACCCGGATAATCGACACTACGACGGGATCCAGTTCCGCCGGATTCCACTGCGAAGCCAGCAGGGTGTACTCCCCGTTCGGCGCCGAATCCCCGTCCGGCATCGATCCGTCCCATGCAATATCGGGGCATTGTGCGCTCCCGGACCATTCACGAATGACATGCCCCTGGATCGAGACGAGGCGTATCAACCATTGACCCGTGCCAGGAAAGCAGCCACTCACGCGCATCTCGTCATTGCGCCCGTCAGCGTTTGGCGAGAGATACTCTGCGCTGATTGCGACGTCCCCCACCAATCCGGAATGTATTGCCGACCCGGCGGCGGTTCCAAGGTCGATCCATTCCAGGTACTCCTCGGAGTCGACATGGACGTCAGAGGCAGGCGACGGGATTCCGCTCGTAACCACTGGCGACGGCCCACCCCACCAGTTTTCTCCTGCCTGGATCCTGTGGTTCCCCGGGTTGGTCACGAAGCCCCAATCTCCATACCTCTCGAGTACACCGATTCCCGTGACGGTGTTGCCATAAATATCCGAACCGGCGACTTGCGTCGGGATAATGCGGTAGTTTGCCACGACGCCGTGTTCATTGCCGGTGATCCTTGAGTCCCTTACTTCCAGGGACTCGCCGGCCAGGACCAGAACCCCTGCCCTGTTGTTGCGGAGCTCCGAATCCACGATTCGGACCTGGCTTCCCGCTCCCTGCTGCCAGAGCCCTGCATATGCGCCCCGGATTGATGCGCGTTCTATGTCGACAAGCGCGCCAGTCCCGGTTTTGATTCCACCCCATGCCGGCACGATATTGCCAGCCCCGTACAACTGTACGCCCCCTGGAATTCCGCCCCCGATATCGAGCTCTCCATGCACCACCAGGTAGTTCAGGGGGTCTTCGCTGTCATGGTACCCGGGCGTCGCCGTGGCGAATTCAAGCCGAACTTCGTCGCGAATCCCCAGGCCGGCTCCCGCGGGAATCACGAGGGTATCCGGAACCACGTAGACGCCGTCTCCCGCCAGAATGGTCCCTGGGTCTAGATAAGCCAGCAGGCTGTAGGTGAATGGTTCTCCCTCTCCTGCAACGTCGTCGAGAAACAGCCCGTAGTCGGGACGCGCCATCCTCCCGGTGTCCCGGCGATCCATGGCGTCCGCGACGTCCGCCGGGTTGGCGCTGCCCCACCAGTTCCGCTGAAAGTCAAGATTCACCGGGTCATCCTCCGGTGAGTGGAACCTGCCCTCGGTCAGCAGGTTGATACGCCGCGGAATTCCGCTTCCGCCCTGGTCAAAGTTGTCATGGATGTTGTTGTCATGGGCAATGACTGCGGGTGGTTCCACGATATGGAGCTGCCCGCTATCGTCATCGCCGTGAAGCGCGACGCCGGTTCCGTTGTGGTGAATGTCATTTCCCAGGATCTGCGCACGGGTGCGCCAGCGCAGTTCGATACCTGTTTGATTGTGTCGGATCTCGTTGTCCTCGATCCCGATCCTCGCGTAGTTTTCGTCGCTGCCGAATGGCGCAATGGCTTCGGATCGTATGTCCCCGCCCACCGCAAAAATACCAACACGATTGTTCTCAAGCAGATTGCCGGCAATGAGGGGATCGCGGTTGCTGAACGGAACATGCACCCCGTAACGTCCATTGGAATGGATATGGCTGTCCTCCACGTGGACACCGCCATACAGGTCCTGGGTGTATACGCCATCGCGAAGGCAATGCCTGATCTCGGTGTTTCTCAGCACTAGGTTTCCGTCCACGGCATTGTAGACGGACAGGCAATTCTCGCCGTATTCGACTACCGCGTTCTCCAGTTGTACCCGCCCGCTCGACGGGTACACCGAGATCACAATGCCTTGCCAGTCACCGGGGCCGGGGTCGACTTTGGCGGAGGTCAGGGTGACCTTCCGCTCTGCGCTCCCGATCGCCCGCAGACCCCCGTTCAGGCGGAGCGCGTTGCCATTGCCGAATGCGACCGTTACCCCGGGCAAGAGGACCAGTTCACCCCCGGGTTCAATGCGTAGATCGCCGCTCTCAACCCGGTAATGTGCGCCACCCGGCAGTTGTCCCCAGACGACGGTCGAGTCGATCACCGTTCCACCCTGCTCTGCAGCCAACCGGTTCTCAAAATCCACGACGCGGGCAATGGAACGGACTGACTCCTCGCCATGGACAAGCGCAGTCATTTCGATGGTATTGATACCATGGTCCAAAGGAACGGAGACGTTAAACCGTCCGAATTCGTCGGACCGTGTCTCCGCGATGAGGAAATCATTTACGTAAACGCGTACATCCACGTCCGGATCAGCCGAGCCGCCCAGATCCAGTGGATTTTGCATCGCCATCGTCGGTGTCTCGTCCGGTATGGGCGAATGGGGTAGTCCCGCCACGATATAGACGGATTCGCTCGCAGATGCCCCTCCGTCGTCGGTCACCGTGAGCGTTACCCGGTGACTCCCCGGCGAGTGGTAGACATGTGAGACGTTGGCTCCGTGCAATATCGCGCCGTCCCTCGTGTGCCATTGATACTGTGCGATATAACCATCCGCATCCACGGATTCGCTCGCGCTGAAGTGGACTTCCAGTGGTACCTCTCCAGTGAAGGCCGTGGCCCCGATCACCGCCTCGGGCGGGATGTTCGCCACCCCGACATCGATTGCCTGTTCGTGATGATCCAGGTTTCCGTCGTCGTCACGTACCGTAAGCGACAGCAGGTACGATCCCGGCACCGCGTACTCGTGATTGGCCACCGGGCCCAGCCCGGTCCCGCCATCGCCAAAGTCCCAGCGATAGCTCGTGATTACACCATCGTCGCGGGATGCGCGCCCATCCACCGTAATGGAGAGCGGCGCGGTTCCGCTCAAACTGGAAGCGGTAAAGGAGGCAACGGGCAAGCCATCCGTCGAGCCAACAAATACCTGGCTCATTGTCGAGCCGGCCTTTCCGGCATCATCCCAGGCGGTCAGCCGTACCGGGTAGGCACCGGGACCGGGGAATTCATGTGACACGCGCATTCCGGACCCGGTCGCTCCATCACCGAAGTCCCACTGGTAACCGAGCACCTTGCCATCGGGATCCTCCGACATGGAGGCATCAAACAGCATGGCAGTTGACCCACTCACGGAATCCGGCGTAATCGTGAACGCCGCGATCGGCGCCTCGTTGCCACCAATGACCAGCGGAAGCGATGCATTCGCAAGCTCGCTGTCGTAGGCATCCAGGATCGTCAATGCCACCATGTAGTCGCCGGGAGCCGAATAGCTGTGCGAGGCCGTAACCCGCACCGGGCGATTTGACACGCCGGCGGGCAGCGCATCGGATTCATGCTCGCCATCACCAAAATCCCAGCGATACACGAGTCCTTCGACTCCCGACGCAGGCAGGGTGACAGCCGATGTGAACAGGATCACAGCGCCGGGTTCCGCGCCTGCAGGCCAGGAATCCAGCGTGGAAATTTCCGCTGTACGTGCGCCTGGGGCTATATACACCCTATGCACGCTGCTGGCGCTGTATCCCTGTTCGTCGGTCACCCGCAATTCAACGAAATCCCTTTGCGGAATACCGGTGTCCTGGTAGGACCGCTGGACCTCGCGCCCGCCCGCCGTGGATCCGTCGCCAAAGCGCCAGTGATAACTTTCGATTTCGCCGTCCGAAGCGCGTGACTCCTCTCCAGAGAAGTTGATGTCAATCGGGGCCCTGCCATGAAATCCCGGATCCGCGGTGATTCGGGCACTGGGAATCCGATCAGGCGCTGTTGCACCTTCACCCGGGTCTTCCTGCGCCAGTGACCCGGGACCATGAACCGGCACGATAACGATCATCAGAAGAATAAAGCGGGCAATAGCGGGCGCGCCCCACCACCCCCTGGCGGATATCCTTACGCCTATATCATCCTTAAGCCGTCCCACGTCGTTGTTCTGATTACGTGTCCTATAGTCCGGCACATCCATGGCCGAACCATCCCCACGTCAGGTATCCCCTACGCTGCCTCCGCTACGAGATGTTCATGGATTCAACCCCCCGGTCGAATACTTTTTGGTTTCCTTCCAGGGGAAGAGTAGCTTGTTGATGACAACATGGTCAAGTTCCGGTGCCCATCACTACAACAATCGCGCCTTGTTGACCTTGATCGGTTGGGCCTTCGTGGCATGCGTTCCCGTCACCTCCGGAGTGCCACAGACTGTGTCGTGGTCATCGGCGCTGTAGTCGGTGTCCGGTCCGCCTGCGTTGCCGAAAAACACCCTGTTGTAGTGAATTTCCTGCGACGAGCTGTTTTCGATGCCGCAGCCACTCTCGTTGCCAAACAGGTTGCCTCCCGAGATCTGTACCGGCGTATAGCCAAAGCTCACGGAGATGCCGAACGCACCGTTGTGGATAGCGCTGTTGCCGTTCAGTTTCATGCGTGAGACGTTGAACAGGCGGATTCCGTCGCCGCCGCTGCCCTCGACATGGTTGTTGGCGACGAGTGAAGGGGTGGGGTTGTTCCGTTCGGTTATTTCCATCCCCTGGAAGCCGGCGCCGACCACGATATTGCCCATAATCTTCGCCCCGTTGGTCCCCAGGATCTCGATGCCGGTACCGCGAGCATCGACCACCACGTTATTGATCAGCTGGTAGTTGGTCGCGGCCGATCCCACTCTGATGGCGTGGAAGTTGCTGTTGGACTGGCCTGTAACCAGGTTGCCTGCCACCACGGTACGGTCGGCGTAGGGGTTGTTGTCCCCGAGCACGATCCCGTAATAGACCGGATCCTCTACCCGGTTGGAGAGGACGCGGGACCTCCAGCAACGGGAACAGTCGATGCCGGTGACACTGCGTACGATATTGTCCCGGATCAAAAATCCCCCTCCGGACCCCTGAAATCCATAAGCGCCGTTGACCAGGGCATTGCTCTCGATGCGCAGATTGCCCGCGTGCTGCGCCCGGATCAGGGTCACGGCATCGCTATGGTCCTGGGTCACGGTGAAGCCTTTACCCCGGCGGCCGATGCGAACCTTTTCGGCAACCACCCGGATCACCTGAGAATTGACCACCCCGATGATACGGGTGCCATGGCGGCCCACCACCGATTCGAGGCTCAGGCCAACCAGTTTCTGGCCGAGATGGTTGCCGTCGATGTTCAGGTCGCCGACGTAGTCCCCGGGCCCAACAACCAGCCGGTCCCGCGGACCCGCCCGCCAGTAGGAAGCGTACTGGATACTCTCGCAGGGTGACACTTTCGAGCCGCAGTTGGACTGATTCGCGCCCCACTGCTCGATGAAGATCGTCTTTGCCCAGGCGGCCCCGGGCAGGGCCAGCAATGCCGTAGTGATCGCCCCTACTGCCATGGTTTTAATGGAATGATTCACGGTTGCTCCGCGTCGTGTTGAATGTGAATGAAGCATCGAATGCTACGGGCGGCGAGGAAGACATTCTTGGAGATCGCCTGCAGGTTTTCTGGAGATTGCGTGCTTTCCAGGGCTTCAGCGACGCTTGTCGGCCGTGGCTGTTGGCCCATCGTGGATCGACCCAACGCGAGCGGGCAACGTTGTTCGCGAAGACAGCAGTTACAATGCCGGCTCCTGATCCATGCCCTGCCTCGTCCACATCTCCGATCTGCATTTCGGCCGGGAAGTCCCCGCGGTCGCCGACGCCATGCTAGCCGCGATCCGGGATATCGCACCCGACGCCGTGCTCTTCAGCGGCGATCTCACCCAGCGCGGGCGGCGCAGCGAGTACCGCCGCGCGGCAGACTTCCTGGAACGGTTGCCGGCGCCACTTTGCGCCGTTCCCGGAAATCACGATCTCGCGGCATTCAACCTGGTGGCTCGATTTCTTCGTCCCTGGGCTCACTGGAAGCAGTATGTTGGCGATGATCTCGAACCCACGCTCCCGGGCGCCGGCTTCATGGCGCGGGGAATCAACACGGCGCGCCTCCTCGGCGACCGCATGGACTGGTCGCGCGGCGGCATCAACGCGGCCCAGGTGGAACAGGTTTCGGCGACATTCACGGGCGTGGAGGACGATGCGCTGCGTCTTCTGCTGGCGCATCACCCCTTCTGGCTGCCCGGCCCCCATGCGCATCGCCACCTGGTCGATGGCGGCGAAGCGGCGCTGCCGCGACTCGCGGATGCCGGGGTGGACCTCATCCTGAGCGGCCATATCCACGTGGCGTTCTCCCGGGTGCTCGACGGCATGATCGTCTCCCATGCCGGCACCGGGATCTCCGATCGCCTGCTGCCGGGTTTCCCCAACAGCTTCAACTTGATCCGGGGCGACAGGGACCGGCTTGGCGTGGAACTGTTGGAATGGCGCGGGGAAATGTTCCAGTCAGCGCGTACGCAGTGGTTTGCACGCGACGCCGACGGCTGGCGGGAGTCGGAGAACGGGAGTGCGGTGGAGACCGGGCGATGACTGCATCGGATGGATCCCTGCCGTTGCTGCTGAACCCGGGATCGGGTTCCGCGGCGGACGTGGTCGCGGCCCTCGACGATCACCCGGAGATCCTGCTCCAGGAATGTGAGCCCGAACCCATGCGCCGACGTCTGACGGAATACGCCGAAGCCGGCCTGCGCCGGGTCATCGTCAGCGGGGGCGACGGCACCATCGCCCTCGCCGCCGGCTGTCTCGCGGGATCGGATACGGAACTCGGGGTGCTACCCGGCGGAACGTTGAACCACTTCACCGATCGCACCGGGATACCCGGTGATATCGGCGAGGCGCTGGACCTCGCGATACAGGGAGAGGCGCGACCGGTGGACGTGGGATACGTCGATGACAGGTTGTTCATCAACACCTGCGCGGTGGGCGCCTATGTCCGCTTCGTCCGCACGCGGGAGTATCTCGAGCAGCGCATGAACTATCACGCGGCCAGCGTCCTCGCGGGCCTCCGCCGCCTGTCACGGCTGCAGGTGATGAATATCCGGCTCGATGGCAAGCCGGTGAAGACGCCCCTGGTGACGGTTGGCGTGGGCGAACGCGAGCTGCGTTTCCCGGCGCTCGGCGAGGCGACGCCGGAGGGACGTGGTGGGCTGCACGTCATCGCATTACGTTCCGGGGGAGCCCTCGACAGCCTTGTCATCGCATTCGACGCCGCCTTCCGCGGCGTCGATCCCCTCGCCCGCGAAGGGCAGCTGGAGCATCGACTGGTCGAGGCGTTCGATATCGGCTTTCGCCGGGACGGACCACGCTGGATCGCAGTGGACGGCGAACTGGTCCGCATGGATACGCCGCTCCGGTTCCGCTACACCGCGGACGCGCTTCGCGTGGTGGTGCCGGCGCGTTACGAACCCAATCCTCCGTGATCGCCCCGCCTGGCGGACGACCAGTGTCCGGGGCGAGCGGGTGGTCAGTACCTTCGCGCCGCGTAGGGAATTCGGGTCAACCCACGCCATGAGTGGTGCACGATACAATCACGCCCATGGAAATTGTCCAGGCCAACATCGAACACCTCGACGAGATCGCCCGGCTGTTCGATCTCTACCGGCAGTTCTACCAGTGCGAGTCCGACCTGGCGCTGGCCCGTTCTTTCATCGGTTCGCGCATGGAAAACGGGGAGTCCACCATTTTTGCGGCGCTCGAGGGCGATACCGCGCTGGGATTCCTACAGCTCTATGATTCTTTCTGCTCGGTCGAGGCGATCCGGATCTGTATCCTCTACGATCTCTTCGTCGACCGCGGTGCGCGGAATGGCGGCATCGGCGAAGCGCTGATGTACCGCGCGCAACAATATGCCGTCGATACCGGCGCGGGTCGTATCGACCTGCTGACCGCACACTCCAACCGGGCCGGGCAGCGACTTTATGAGAAACTGGGCTATCGCCGCACCAACGAGGATTTCCACGCCTATTCCCTCAGCCTGGCAGGGTGAGCCACCGGGGGCGTTTCAGGAGGATGATGGACGGACCCGTCGCATAGGCGGCGCCCCGGTGGACCATGGTATTGAAAGCCGGTCATTGCGCATATCCGTCTGACCTGCGGCGGCCTCAGGCCATCCGCTCCCGCACCCAGTCCTGGAAGATCTTGACGTAGTGTTCCTCGGGCATCAGCACGCCCTGTTTGAAGTCACGCGCGTGCATACCCTGCTGGTTGAGTTCCGAGGCGTCCCCGTCCTGTTCCATCACCCTGATCGCGAAACGGGTGATGTTGTCGAGGTCGAATTCATTGTCCGCGATTGCCTCGGGAAGGAACAGCCACTCGGCCACCACCTCGGTGGACTCCGGTCCGAGCGGCAGGATGCGCACGCTGCGCATGTAGTCGACGTGGGCGGCGATGAATACCGACGGCAGGTTGACGATATAGCTCTGGCCACGCCGAACCTCCTCTTCGCTGAGCCCGGCAAATCTGTGCCTTAGCGCCTGTCCGTCCATGGACCAGGTCTCGGCGCCAGCGCGTAACCCGCCGCGGAATTTCGGATCCGGATCGTCCACGTGTTCCGTCCAGCCGGGCTCGTCGCGGTAATAGGAGATGCGACGGCCGTAGATCGGCACCGTCTCGCAGAGTTCCGGGTGGATATTGGGGCAGTGCAGGCATTCGTTGAAGTTCTCCCAGAAGACCTTCCAGTTGCACTGCATCGTCTTGCGCCACGTGTGGCCCACCACGAGGTCCTCGAGGGGCCAGTTGCCGATGCGGTCGCTGCCGCGGGCGAAGCCGACTTCGATTGGCGGCGGATTATCGGCCAGGGAAACGAAGACACAGCCTCGCCATTCACAGACCGAAGCGGGCAGGAGCGGATAGTCGGCCTTGTCGAAGTCCGGCGCCTGCACGTGGGAGGTCGTCGCCACCAGGCGCCCGTCCAGGGCGTAGGCCCACTGGTGATAGGGGCAGCGGATCAGCCGGTTGGGGAAGTTTCCCGCGGCCTCGCGGCATAGCGCGGAACCGCGGTGACGGCAGGTGTTGTGGAAAGCGCGCAGTTCGCCGCGCTCGTCGCGCAGCACGATGATGTCCTGGTCACCGATGGCGATGCGCTGAAAGTCCTTCGGCTTGAGCACGCTTCCATGGCAGACGTAGATCCAGGAACCATAGTGGATGCTTTCCAGCTCCTTTCGATACCAGTCCGGATCGAAGTACCAGCCTGCCGGCAGGGATGGCTCGGCCCGCGTCAGGCCGTCGAAATCCTCGGTTCCTAGAAGTTTGGCAGACATGTTTCTGGCTTGACTGGAAGTGTGGGGAGCTTACGGCAGCCGGCTCGGATCGGGCAATCCGGATTATGCCCGGGGCGCCACAGGGAATTCCGATTGCGCGCCACGTCCGCCTGCATGCATTGCGCCCTGTCGGAACTGCCGATACGTCGATCCGTGTCAGGCGGAATTCAGTCTGGCAGGCCCGCCGCTTGCAGCCCGGCGATCACCCGCTCGAGGTCTGCCGGCTCGCGGTAGGACAACCCGCCGGCATATGACCGGATGGAAAACGCCGGCGCCAGCCTCAGGACCTCGGCAGCGACCTGCCTGGCCTCCCCCAGCCGGCCCAGTTCTCCCAGGACCGAGGCGAGGTTGACCTGCCCGGAGAGCAGGTCGGGATGTCTTTTGACCGCCTGCCGGTAGGATTCCGCCGCCTTTTCCACCTCGCCGGAAAACCGGTAGGCCATCGCCAGGCCACGCAGGAACCCGGCACGGTACAACGGGCACAGACGGATGGCCTTGCGCACCAGTTCCAGCGCTTCAGGCGCCCGGCCACACTTGGTCAGCACGCCCCCGGCCTCAACCAGGTTCTCCGCGTTGCCCGGCGCGAACTCCACCGACCGCATTGCATTGTCCAGCGCCTTGTCATACTCGCGACGTTCCATCCAGTAGAGCGCCAGTACGCTGTAGGCATCGGCGCACTGGGGATCGAGTTCGATGGCCCGGCTGGCGCATTCCAGCATGCGTGTCATGGCCTCCTCGCGCACCGCGTCGCACACCACCCCGGTGGCGACGTCGGCGAAGTTCTGGTGATACCAGCCGAGCATGGTCCAAGCCATGGCATATCCCGGATCCAGTTCTATCGCCCTTTCCACCCATTGCTTCGCGCGGCCCAGCTCCTCCTTCACGCCGCCGAGGATGATGGGGGCGCCGAGCCGGACACACTCCCAGGCCTCGACACTGTCCGTACCGCTCGACCACATGCGGAGCTGCTCCCCCTCGCGCAGTCGCACATCGAGGGCGACCACGATTTCACGCATCAGGTCATCCTGCACCTTGAACAGGTCGTCCAGTTGCCGGTCGTAACGCTCGGCCCACAGGTACTGACCGCTCCTGGCGTCCCCCAGTTGCGCGGTGACCCGGATACGATCTCCCGACTTCCGCACGCTGCCCTCCAGCACGTAACGTACGCCCTGCTCGCGTCCGACCTGGCGCATATCCACGGATCTGTCCTTGTAGGTGAACGCGGAACTCCTGGCGATCACCATCAGGTCACTGACCTTGGAGAGCGCGGTGATGATGTCCTCGGCGATGCCGTCCGAAAAGTACTCCTGGTCCGGATCGGCGCTCAGGTTGCGAAACGGGAGGACCGCGATGGATGGTGTCTCACCGGACGACTCCCGTCGGGGGAGTGGACCGGAGCCAGTTTCCGCGTCACCGCGTGGCATGACCACGTACGCGCGTACCGGCTCTTCGAATCCTTTCAGCGTGATCTCCCCCCGGTTCTCGAACGGGATTGAGATTCTTTTCGGCAGCGTATCGAACGCCGCCCCTTGCAGGCAGACACCACCGGGTTCCACCAGCTGCTCCAGGCGCTGCGCCAGGATGACACCCTCTCCGGTGATCGTGTTGTCGGCGACGACCACCTCGCCCATGGCGATACCGATGCGAAGAGCGGGCCGGATGTCATCAGACAGGGTGACGTTGTATGCCTGGTTTTCCTCCTGGAATGCAACGGCAGCGGTGACCGCGTCGGATACCCTCGGGAACTCGATGATCACCGCGTCGCCCCGGACTTCACGTAGTTGCCCCCGGTGTTTTTCCGCGACCCGCGCCAGGCGGCGGAAGGTATCGCGGATCCGCTCGTGCGCCGTTCCCTCGTGCGTCCGAACCAGCGCCGTGGAGCCCTGGACGTCGGCATGCAACAGCACGGCAAGCTTGTGGCTCAAATCTTCGCTCACGGCCTGGGAAGGTTAGAATCCGGCACCGGGCATTCTAGTATCGCACAACCCGTCAGCGCTCCCGGGACGTTATCCACCAGCATCGCCATCCACGACCTCCCGCCGAAGGAGCCAATCACAATGCCCCTTGCACTGCACGATCACGCCCGCGCCATGCTCCTCATGGTCGTCGCGATGCTTTTCCTGCCGGGCATCGACGCCATCGCCAAGTGGCTGACGGGCGCCATCTCACCGGGCCAGGTCGCGCTCAGCCGGTTCCTCTTCCAGGTGCTGTTCATGTTCCCGCTGTTGCTCCGCACCAGCGGCCCGTGGTGGAACCGGACGCTCTGGCTCCATGCCATCCGCGGCGCGCTGATCGCGGTCGCCACGCTGTTGTTCTTCACCGGGATCACCTATCTGCCCCTGGCGGATGCTATCGCGATCTTCTTTGTCGAACCTATGCTGGTGACGCTGCTTTCCGTGCTTCTGTTGAAGGAGACCGTTGGCTGGCGCCGGCTGCTGGCCGTGGCGACAGGATTCCTCGGTGCGCTCATCGTGATCCGGCCCACCTTCGCAGAGATCGGCTGGCCGGTGCTGTACCCGGTGGGCACCGCGTTCTGCTTCTCGTTCTACATCCTGCTCACGCGCCGGATGGTGTCCACCGAGGACCCGGTGCGGCTGCAGTTCTTCGCCGGGGTGTTCGGCCTGCTGGTGATGGGCATTGCCGTGTCAGTCGGCAGCCACCTCGGCGTCGATATGCTGGCCGCGGTCCGGCCCACGTCAAACCAGTGGCTGCTGCTTGCCCTGCTGGGCCTCATCGCCACCGTCTGTCACCAGGTAGTGGTAATCGCCTACCGACACGCCCCCGTTGGCGTTCTCGCGCCGTTCCAGTATGTCGAGATCATCGGCGCCACGCTGCTCGGCCTGTGGCTGTTCGACGATTTCCCGGACTCGATCACCTGGATCGGTATCGCCATCATCATCGGCTCAGGGATCTATATCTTCCACCGCGAATCGCGCGCGGGTGACAATGAGACGCAGGAGGTGATCCCCGAGCGCTAGTGCCTCACGTCTCGAAGTGAAAGGCTGGCCGGAACGGCGGCAGTTGCGGCCGCCCGAGAATGAAATCCGCGGCGCGCGCGGCGATCATCTGTGTGGGGGCATTGAGGTTCCCACTCACCACGTCGGGCATCACCGAGGCATCCACCACGCGTAGCCGCTCGATGCCGTGCAGGCGCATCTCGCCGTCAACTACCGCCATGGGATCGTGACCCATGCGACAGGTGCCGCAGGGGTGATAGTCGGTATTGGCGGTCTCGCGTACGAAAGCCTCCAGTTCCTCGTCGTCCCGGATTCCGGGCGCGGGCAGGATGCGCTCACCTCGGAAAGGGTCGAAAGCCTTCTGCGCGAAAATCTCCTCCATCCTGCGCACACCGTCCATCAATTCGATCACGTCGCGCCGGTCGGACAGGTAGTTGAAGCGCGCTACCGGCGGGTCAGCGGGATTGGCGCTCGTCAGCCTTACGTGGCCGCGACTGAACGGGCGCAACTGGTCCGCGGACATCGTCCAGGCCTGGTGAAGGCGGATATCTCGCCCGCGATACTCGGGCCACACCGCGCCGAAGTGATACTGCAGGTTGGGATGGGGGAAGTCGCTGCCACCGTGGACGAGGCCACCCATTTCCCAGATATTGGAAGCGGCCACCCCGCCCCGCGTGGCGAGCCAGCGCAATCCCGCACCGATGCGTCGAACCGGATTTTGCAGATAATCGAGCGTGACCTTTCGGGTACAGGTCTGCGCGTAGTGCACGTTGAGATGGTCCTGCAGATTACTGCCTACACCTGGCAGATGATACGTGATGTCTATACCCAGCCGTTCCAGTTCCGCCTCAGGGCCAATGCCCGAGAGTTGCAGAACCTGGGGTGAGTTGATTGCTCCGGCGGAAAGGATCACCTCGCGTCCTGCACGCGCTTCGGTGATCGCATCGCCGATGGCGAAACGAACGCCGGTGGCGGCGCCGCTGTCGACGAGAATGCGGTGCACCAGTGCGCCGGTGACGAGTTGCACGTTGCCACGTGCCAGCGCCGGCCTGAGGTGCGCCACCGCGGCCGAGCAGCGCCTGCCGTGGCGCGTGGTGCGGTCGAGGCGCGCGATGCCTTCCGGGCGATAGCCGTTCAGGTCTTCTGACTGGCCCTGGCCCGACTGTGCGCCCGCCTCCCACAATGCGTCGAACAACGGATTGTCGAGATGTCCACGGGTCACTCCCAGCGGTCCGCTGTCCCCGCGCCATTCACTGGCGCCCCGATCCGAGGTTTCCCCCGCGCGAAAGTACGGCAGGCAATGCTCGAAACGCCACCCGGGAAGGTCGTAACGGGCGGCCCAGCGGTCGTAGTCCATCGGATGTCCACGCATGTACACCATGGCGTTGATGCTGGAGGAGCCGCCTACCACCCTGCCCCGCGGCAGCTCCATCTCGCGGCCGCCGATGCCGGGATCAGCCGCCGCGAGGTAATTCCAGTTGAGGCGCGGATCCTTGTAGACGCTATACACACCCGCGGGTACGTGCACCAGCAGGCTGCGATCCATGCCGCCGGCCTCGAGCAGGACGATACTGTATCCGGCTTCGCCGAGGCGATTGGCGAGTACGCAGCCCGCGGAACCCGCGCCGACGATGACGTAGTCCGCTTCCAGAAACTTATCCAACGCCATCCACGGGATGATACTGGTGTGTCAATTTTCCGTCTTCGCGAAATAACGCGATGTACCCACGCCAGTTGTCATCATCCTGGCGGGGAAAATCGGCACGGAAATGCGCGCCACGGGACTCCTTGCGCAGGCTGGCCGCGGTCATGACCAGGCGCGCGGTTTCCAGCAGGTTGCGGAGATCGATCCACCGATCGATGTCGTCAACGCCACTGACACCCAGTTCCCGGCAGGCAATTCCTATCCGCTCCAGGTCCGCCAGGCCGTCTGCCAGGGCCTGGCCATCGCGCAGTACGCCTGCCGCGTTGCTCACAATCGTTCGTAGCCGGTGGACCAGGTTGTCCACGTCACCGGCGCCGGTTGACGGAAGCAATGGACGTGACGCGGTCATTGCAGGCCGGGCGACCACATCCGCCGCCGCCTTCCGGCCGGCCCACCAGCCGGTGACCAGTGCATCGGCGAGGCTGTTGGACGACAGCCGGTTGGCGCCATGGACGCCACCGATTGCTTCACCCGCGGCATGCAGGCCAGGCAAGGCCCTCAGGTCGTCGTCGACCTGGATGCCGCCGAGACAGGTGTGGGCGGAAGGAGCGGTTTCCACGAGCATCCGCGCAGGATCTACACCGGCGCGCTGGCAAAACGCATGGAAGCCGGGACGATGCGCATCCAGGACTTCCCTGGAAACACTGCGCAGATCCAGGTATACGCCGCCGGCCGGCGATCCCCGTCCGGCCTGTACCTCCTGGGCGATGGCACGGGCCAGCGTCGCGCGGTCGGCGCGCTCCATGCGCACCGGATCGTGACGCGCGAGGAATCGTTCGCCCTCCGCATTCGTCAAGGTCACGCCCGGCAGGGTCAGCAGAGTACCGACAATGGTCCGGCCGCGAATGACCTCTGGTGCCGCGAAGGCTGTGGGCGTGAATTGAATGAATTCCATGTCCCGCAATTTGCAACCTGCCGCCAGCGCCAGCGCCGCCGTATCGCCGGTCAGGTCCGGGCCGTTGGAGGTCACCGTGAACAGTTGCCCGCAACCGCCGGTGGCGAGCACCACCGCGCCCGCGGCCACGTACTGCAATTGTCCGGTGGTCCCGTCACGAAACCAGGCGCCACAGACACGCCCATCGTCTCCCCTGGTCAACTCGACGCAGCGCTTTCGATCGACGCAGGTGACGCCCTCAGACTCCAGTCCTCGTCGCAACGCGGCGAGCAGAACCGGCATTCCCCGCTCGAACTGGACCGAGCGGGGCTCGGTATGCGCCGGGGCGGGTTGTCCGAGGAGCCCGGCGACATCCTCGTGGAATCCCGGCACTTCCGCCGCCAGTTCGACCAGTCGTCGTGGCGCCTCCGCCGTCAGCCGCTCGAGTTGGGCGCGATCATTGATGTCCCGGCCACCCACCAGGGTGTCGGCAAAATGTTGTCCCGGGGAATCCGGGGCGCGCAACGCAGCGGCGAATCCCCCGGAGGCCCGCGCAGAACAGCCACTGTTCGCCGCTTCACCCCGGGCGACAAGAAGAACGCGGCGGCCGGCTATTCGCGCAGCTGCCGCCGCGCGCAGCGCCGCGAGGCCTCCACCGATGACGAGGACCTCGGTGTCCCGGGGTATCACCAGGGCAGACATGCCCCCGTGATCCCCCGCTACCGCGCCTTGCTGAAGAACGCGTTATAGATGCTGCCTACCAGCGCGGCGAAGCCGGCGATGAGCAGCGCCAGCGCGATCGGCCGGCCGATGAAGCCGCTCCATTCGAAGTGCAGCATCTGCATGGCCTGGGCGAAGGTCTGTTCGCCGATACCGCCCAGGATCAGGCCGAGCACGATGCCGGCCACGGAATAGCCCGACCGGCGCAGGAAGAAACCCACCGCGCCGGCAATGAACATCACGATGACATCAATCACCAGGCCGCGCACCGCATAGGAACCGACCGTCGCGAGGCAGAGGATCAGCGGCGCGAGAAACTGGAACGGGATGCGCAGCAGGTTGATGATGGTCTTGGTCTCCATCCAGCCGATCAGCAGGATCGACAGGTTGGCGAAGAACATCGCCGCGAACACCACCCAGACCAGGTCCGGGCTGAGGAGAAACACCAGCGGGCCGGGCTGCATGTCGTGCATCTGGAATACGCCCACCATCATCGCGGTGAGCGCGCCGCCGGGCAGACCGAGGGCGAGCAGCGGGATCATCGCCGCACCGGTGGCGGCGTTGTTGGCGGTCTCCGAGGAGATCACGCCCTCCATCTTGCCCTTGCCGAACTCCTCTTTATTCTTCGACCAGCGCACCGCCTCGTTGTAGCCCATGAAGGCCGCGAGGGTGGCGCCGATACCGGGCAGGATGCCGCAGAAGAAGCCGATGAAGATGGAACGCACCACGGCGACCTTGTGCGCGATGAGCTCCTTCAACGTCGGGAAATCCACGCTGATCTTCGGCGCCTCATAGGAGCCGATGACCTTCTTCTCCGCCTGGACGAAGATCTCGGACACCGCGAAGAAGCCGAGGATCATGGGAATGAAGTGGATGCCCGCGAGCAGGTAGGGCATGCCGAAATCCCAGCGCGCGATGCCGCCAACCGGATCGAGCCCTACCACCGAGATCAACAGGCCGACGAGCACCGAGAGCCAGCCCTTCCAGAAGCTTTTCGCACCCACCGAGGACGCCACCGCGAGGCCGAAGAACACCAGCGCGAAGATCTCCGGCGGGCCGAACGCGCGAATCGCCCAGTTGGCGATGGGCGCGGTGGCGACCATCATGATGACCGCCGAGACCGTCCCGCCGAGGGCGGAACACATCACCGCGGCGCCCACCGCCTTGCCGGCCTGCCCCTTGCGCGTCATGGGATAACCGTCGAACGCCGTGGGCGCGTTTTCCGGCGCCCCGGGGATATTGAACAGGATCGCGGTGATCGCACCGCCGTAAACCCCGGTACAGTAGATCACGGAGAACAGCATGATGCCGTGCTCCGCGGACAGGTGGCCGGTGAACGGCAGCAGGATGGCCGCCAGGGTGAGCATGCTGACACCGGGGATGGCGCCGAACAGCATGCCGCCGATTACGCCACCGAGAAATATCAGGACGCCGATCGGATCGCTGAAGAGCGAGATGGTGCCGCCAATAAAATTGTTCAGAACGTCCATCGCGGGCCTATTGCAACAGGTTGACCATGCCGGTGCCGAATTCGTAGAACGGGCTGATATTGCCCGTCGGCAGGCCGACATAGAGCAGGCTGAGGAACATGCCCAGCAGGAAGGCATAGACGATGGCTGCCACGATCAGCATGCGCGAGATCCGGCGCTCCCCCATGAGAAACATCACGCCGACGATGAACAGCGGCGCCATGGCATAGAAGCCGTAGTCCTGGAGGAATGCCGCGAACAGGATGGGCAGCGCCAGCATGCCGCCGAGGTGATTGCCGCGCACGAGAAATACGTACGCCACCAGCAGCACGATGGCGCAGACCATCTTGATCGGGTGGAGCCCGGCCTTTTCCAGGCCCATTGCCGCACCGATCCAGTCCGGCACCAGCATGTAGGCGAAGGGTATGGCCATCAGCAGGATGGTCCAGAGATACCAGGCCAGGGTGTTGTGTTCCGCTTCCTCCGCCGCATCCTCCGCGCCGTCGTCCGAGGCCTGGCCGATCATGCTACCCGAGTCGGCTTCGCCTTTTTTCCAGGTCTGGTAGAGCTGGCCAAGGGCGGCGACGACCACCAGCAGGAGCAATGCCCGCGGCCAGGCGGACGCGCCGAACTTGTAGATCTCGATATTGCGATCGAACTCGAAGGAATAAACGTAGAGGAACAGCGCGATGCCGATCCACAGGCCGGCCTCGACGAGGTCAGACAACTTCAGGTTACGCATGAAAGTGACCGGGGTATTTGGAATGGCGGACTGCCGCCGCCTTCAATGGAAAAGCCCCGATGATCCAGGGATGGTGATCATCGGGGCCCGTTTGTGAATGCTGGAATCGCTTACTTGAGCTCCAGCCCCAGTTCCTTGTAAACCTCCCGGTACTGGTTGATGGTGTTGGTGATGAGCGACTTCGAACCCTCGGTGTCGCGGTAGCTGTCGATCAGGTTCATGAACTTGCTCTCGTTGTACGCCTGGTAGCTGTCGAGGCAGTAGGCTTTCTGGAATGCCCAGGTGAGCCATTCAACGCGATCCGCCGGGGCATCCTTGTGGACGTAGAAGCCACGGAAACGCAGCAGCGGCTCGAAGTCGAGGCCGGCATCCACCAGGCTCGGCGTATCGGCGAACGCGCTCGGAGCCTCCTTGAGCAGGGTAAGGATCGGCTTGAAGGTACCGGCATCGAGGAAGTTACGCACGTCACCCGGTTGTTCAAACAGCGCATCCACCTGGCCACCCGCCAGCGCACCGTAGCGCGGTGCGCCCTTGTCGAAAGAGATTTGCTGGATCTCCATCCCCGTGGCGTCGGTGATGTACTTCATGTTGATACGCTCCATGGAGCCTTCCTTGGAGACGTTGGCGATTGTCGCCTTGCCGCCCTGGGCCTTGACCCATTCGACGAAGCTAGCCCAGTCGGTGAAGCGATCCTCTTCCGCGCGGATGTAAATCTGCGAGAAAGTGATCTGCGAGGTCACCAGCGGAATCAGGTCCTCCGCGGGATTGGGCTGGGTGGAATCCAGGGCGTGTCCGCTCGCGGCGTCGTCGATGTGTTCGAGCACGGTATAACCATCCGCCGGAGTCGCCATGTAGGCGGTCATTCCGACCGCGCCGGAACCGCCGGGCTTGTGGTCGCGGTTGATCGAGACACCGGTCAGTTCGGTTACCGCCTCGGCCATGGCCTGGGCAACCTGGCCGGAACCACCAGCCGGGCCGTAGGGCACGACCATGGTCAGTGCGCGCTCCGGGAAGCCGCCGGGGCCATCCATGCTCGCCGGCAGGCTGTCGGTGGCGCAGGCGGCGAACGCCAGGTTGGCGCCGAATACCATGGAGCCGGCCACGATTCCGGTGGAGGCAAGAAACTTCTTGAGTTGCATTATTGAATTCCTCTGGGTCATTGAGTGTTTGCCATTGAATGGATGGCGTATGTGTTTTTGAGCCCGCTACGCTGCCGTTCCGGACGGATCGGGCGCGGGTTGGATCAGGAGATCGGCTCCGAAGGCGCCGCAATCTCCACTACGGGTGAGGACATGGTATCCAAGTAGCCGGGGCCTGTCGAGTGGCAATTGTCGTCAACGCAGGGCGCGCCACAACATGGTGCAACCGGAAACGACGAGCACCCAGATAACGAGATGGCGGAAACGATCCTCGCTGATACGCCCGCGAACTCCCTTGCCGAGGAACAATCCGATGGACACCGGAATGATCGCCAGGGTGGACAAAAGTAGCGTGGATGCATCCATGATTCCGTAGACGAAGAGAGTGATCGTCCAGGGAATGACCGCGGCGACGTAGAGAAAACTGATGGAACCTACGAAACGGTTCTTGACCAGGTCCGGAATGGATACGAGATAGATGATCAGCATCGGGCCGAACATGGAACTGAGGCCGCCGATAACCCCGGCGGCAAGGCCGAAGCCCGCGCCTGCCGGTTTTTCAATCGCTGCCGGGATATGGAATCGTCGACTCGAGCCCTGCAACAGGGCAAAAACGATAACCAGTACGCCGACGATGCCCAGCAGCCAGCGCTCGTCGATCACCGCGAGAATGCGCACCCCGATCCATGTTCCCAGCAGCAAGAGAAGGAACGCGGGCCAGAATCGGCGAATGGTATGTGCCGGATGCCCGGCCTCCGAAACCTGCACGAGATTGGCCACCACCACTGGCATCGCCATCAACACCACGGCCAGTTGTGGTGGCAGCACGAGCGACATCAGCGGAACCGGCAATAGCGGCGTGCCGACGCCCAGGGCGCCTTTCAGGAGACCGCCTGACATGAGCGCGAAAAAACACCACGTCAGGATCCAGGGACTGGTTTCCCGGAGAAGATCCATAAGGTAAAATTTTTATAAGGGTATCGAAAAGTCCGATAGCGAAACGAGCGCAACACGGGCGCCACCGGGCAATGTATCACCAACGTGTCCGTTCTGGCGCGCTGGCGGGATGCCGCCAATACGCACCATCGCGGTGCAATGCAATTGAGTTGGCGAGGACCGGCCACTACACTACACCCCCCGTTTCGTTCCCCGGAGCATTCTTCATGGCGCAGCCCGCAGCCAAACCTGGCGCCGACCAGGAAACCGTCATCATCCAGCAACTCGTCGAACGTGGCCGCGCCGCCATGGCGGACATCGCCCATGACGGCCAGGCGCGCATCGATGAACTCGTCACCGCCATCGCCTGGTCGGTCTACAAGCCCGAGAACGCCCGCCGACTGGCGGAACTCGCCGTGGAAGACACGGGGATCGGAAACGTCAATGACAAGATCATCAAGAACCAGCGCAAGACCTTCGGCGCGCTCCGGGACCTGATGCGGGCGAAAACGGTTGGCATCATCGAGAACGACCCGGATCGGGGACTGGTGCGTTACGCCAAGCCCGTTGGCGTTGTCGCGGCCATCACGCCTTCCACCAACCCGGCAGCAACGCCGGTGAACAAGGCGATGATGGCGCTCAAGGGCGCCAATGCCATCATCATCGCGCCCTCCCCTGTTGGCTGGAACACCACCAACACGACGGTGGAGCTGATGCGCACCGCGCTCGAACGCATCGGGGCGCCCGCCGACCTGGTGCAGATTCTGCCGGCGCCGGTGTCGCGCAGCATGACACAGATATTGATGCGCCATGCCGACCTGGTGGTGACCACCGGTTCCCAGAACAACGTGCGTGGCGCCTATTCCAGCGGTACCCCGGCCATCGGCGTCGGCGCGGGCAACGTGCCGGTGGTGCTCGACGACAGCGCCGACCTGGACGATGCCGCGCAAAAGATTCTCGCCTCCAAGACTTTCGACAACTCCACCTCGTGCTCGTCCGAGAACTCGCTCATCATTCTCGACAGCGTATACGAGGACGCCATGGCGGCGCTGGCAAAGGTCGGCGGCTACCGCGTCACCGACGCGGAGCGTTCGCTGATCGAGGACAAACTCTGGGTCGACGGCAAGCTCAACCGCGATCTCATCGCGCGCGATGCCGACGTGTTCGCACGCGGGATCGGCCTCGCGAAGGCAGCGGAGAAATGCCGATTCTTCATGGTTGAAGAGCCGGCGTTCGACGCGAAGTCACCGTTCGCGGACGAGAAGCTTTCCCTCGTGCTCACGATCTACCGCGCGCACGACTTCGATCACGCGGTGGAACTGGTGCGTGATGTACTCACCGTGCAGGGCATGGGGCACTCCTGCGGCATCCATACACACACGGCTGGCCACCCGCAACGCCTCGCCGAGGACATCGACGTGGTGCGCGTGCTGGTCAACCAGGCGCATACCTTCGGCAATGGCGGCAGTTTCAACAATGCACTCAACTTCACCCTCTCCATGGGCTGCGGCACCTGGGGCGGAAACAGCATCTCGGAAAACCTGAACTACCGGCATTTCATCAACATCACCCACCTGGTCACGACGGTGGGGGAAGACAAGCCAACGGAAGAGGAATTGTTCGGCGCCCATTTCGCCAGCTACGGGCGAGATTGATGACGAAGACCATCCGCGCGGTCATCGACCGCCATGCCACGGCCCGGCCGGACCGGGTATTCCTCGTGGACCCGGAGCAAAACCGTGAACTGACGTTCGGTGAGCTGCGCGACAACGTCGAGCGTATCGGCGCCGAACTGTCGCGCCTCGGAATCGCCCCGGGCGGCCGGGTGGCGTTCCTGCTCGACAACGGCTACTGGACGCCGCAGCTCTTCCTTGGCGTGATGGCGGCGGGGCGGGTGATCGTGCCTCTCAATGCCGTGGCCGGAACCCGCCAGCTGGAGCACGTGCTCGGGCATTCCGATGCCGCGGTGGTGTTCGTCTCCGAAACCTACCGCGAGCGATTGGCGGAGTTGATGGCGGCGGTGGGTCGTGACATCGGCGTCATCCCGCTGGACGAGGTCAACGGACCGGAATGGCCTGCTGGGGGAGCACAAGGCGCAACCACCTATACCGCGGAGGAAAAGGACCCGGCGCTACTACTCTACACCTCGGGCTCCACCGGCCTGCCCAAGGGCGCGGTGATGAACCAGCGCGCCATCGTCACCGGCGGAGAGAACGTGATGCTGGGGCACGACCTGACGGAAGACGACAGAGCGCTCTGCGTACTGCCGATCTACCACATCAACGGCGCCATGGTGACCGTGGCCGCGCCGCTGGTCAGCGGCAGCAGCGTGGTGATGCCATCGCGCTTTCGCGCAAGCCGCTTCTGGGAACTGGTGGCGACTTACGGCTGTACCTGGTCGAGTGTCGTGCCCACCATCATCAAGTACCTGCTCGACCGCGCAGGCCAGGAGCCCTACACGTTCGGCGATGACGAACGCCTGAAGGCATTTCGGTTCGGTCGCTCCGCTTCGGCGCCTTTGCCCGCGGTTGTGCTGCAGCAATGGGAAGACACTTTCCATGTACCGATGATCGAGACCATCGGCCTCACCGAGACCGCGGGCACGGTCGCCACCAACCCGATGCCGCCGCGGGCGCGCAAACCGGGCTCGGTGGGCCTGCCGTTCGGCAACGAGATCATCGTCGTGGACGAGTCCGGCAAGGAATGCCGCGCCGGCGTGTCCGGCGAACTGGTGATCCGCGGCGACAACGTGCTCGACTATTACTACAAGAACCCCGAGGCCACCGAGGGCGCCTTCCTGGACGGCTGGTTCCGCACTGGCGATCTCGGGCAGAAGGACGATGAGGGTTACCTCTACATCACCGGCCGGCTCAAGGAACTGATCATCCGCGGCGGCGAGAACATCGCCCCCAGGGAAATCGACGACGTGCTCTACAAGCACGACGCCATCCTCGAGGCCGCTGCGGTGGGTATTGATGACGACAACTACGGCCAGGAGGTGGTGGCCTGCGTGGTGATCCGCGAGGGTTACAAGGCGACGGAAGACGAACTCAAGGCCTTCTGCGAGGAAGCCGTGGGCAAGGTGAAATGCCCCAAGACCATCTACTTCCTCGATGATCTGCCCAAGGGCCCGTCTGGCAAGATCCAGCGCCTCAAGCTGCCAGACCTGATCCGTACGTTGTAGCGATGCAGGCAGTCCGTATCCACGACTACGGCGGAATCGACGGGCTGTCGCTGGACGAGATCGCGCCCCCCGTTCCCGCTTCCGGCGAGATAAGAGTGGATATCGCGGTGGCAGGTATCAACTTCATCGATGTTTACATGCGCGAGGGCAAGTACCGGGATTCGAAAACCTACGGCACGCCCCTGCCCTTCACCCTTGGCATGGAAGGCGCGGGCGTGGTCGCCGACGCCAACGGCCACGCCCGGTTCGAGGAAGGTGACCGCGTGGCCTGGTGCCTGTCGCGGGGCAGTTACGCCGAGTCCGCCTGCGTGCCCGAATGGAAGCTGGTGCCACTGCCGGACGACATCGACTTCGACACCGGCGCCACCCTCATGCTCCAGGGCTGTACCGCGCACTACCTCGCCCATTCCGCCGCCAGCCTGTCGGCGGGACGCTGGTGCCTCGTACATGCCGCGGCGGGCGGCGTTGGACAACTGCTGGTGCAGCTCGCAATCCGGCGTGGCGCCCGGGTCATCGCCACCGTGGGCAGCAGGGAGAAGGCGGACATCGTCACCGGTCTTGGCGCCGAACATGCCGTTCTCTATCGCGAGACCGACTTTCGCGAGGCCGTGATGGAACTGACCGGCGGCGAGGGCGTGGACGTGGCATACGACTCCGTGGGCAAGGACACCATCGAGCGCAGCATCCGCTGCCTGCGTCCGCGCGGCACGGTGGTGAACTACGGCGGCGCCTCCGGGCTGGTGGAATCCGTGAGCCCGCTGGCGCTGGCGGAGGCAGGCTCGGTGTTCTTCACCCGCCCCCATCTCGCCCACTACCTAGCAGACAGCGACGAAATCGGTTGGCGCACCGGTGACCTTTTCGACGCGGTGCGCGCCGGCGAACTGCGCGTCTCCATCGACCGGAAATTTCCCCTCGCGCAGGCCGCGTCGGCAATGCAGTACCTTGAGGAGCGCCGCAGCCGGGGCAAGTTGCTGCTGGATACCGGATAGCCGCCTGTAGCGGGGCGCCCGAACCAGTCGATCCAGCCACGGCGTACCCACTGTCCCGCCAATCGCGCTTTGCCTTCTCGGGGCGCGCCGGGGCGGAGCCGCCCCATTCCAGAAAGAAATCCCCGGTGCTACACTACTTGCCTCGTCAACGGGCGCCACGTGACGCCTGGAGGGTACGATGTCGTTGGTTCGGCCGCTCAACGCCCGCCAGGGAGCGTATCTCCTGCTGGCGATCTTCCTTTCCACCGCCACACCGATCGCGGGAGTCGCCGCGACCCGCTACGTGGAAATCTGGGGTGTCGTCAACGGCCCGTCGTGCCCGAAATCAAGTCCTTGTCCAGGACTGCAACATGCGATCAATCTCTCGGGACCCAACGACCGCATCGTGGTCGGTCCGGGGGAATACCCGGGGCCGCTCAATATTCCCGCGGGCAAGGATGGACTGAAGCTCGAATCCGCAACGGGAAGATTCTCCACGGTCGTGCAGGCAGCTTCTGGGGATAACGGCTTGACCATCGCGTCTTCCAGGGTACGTATCGGTAGCAAGGGTAAGGGATTCACGCTCCAGGGACCGAGCTATGCGGCCGGCCCTGCTACCGCGCCCGCATCCGCTCCCGTAACCAGTGGGCACGGCATCTTCGCCAACGGGGAGGGACTCCGCATCGAGGGCAACCGGTTTCGGTGGAATGCGGTTGGACTCTATATCCAACAGGGTCCAAGGGCGAGCATTCGTAACAATATCGCCCAGTTCAATGCCAGCGCGGGAATCTGGTGCCATACTTGCGAGCGCGCCCTGGTGCAGGACAATCGCTCTGAACTGAACTGGGGACGGGGAATCTTTCTGGGTAGCGGTAGCTCTCGGTCAACAATTATCAGAAACGTCACCAGCGCTAACACCACAGACGGGATTCAGACCGGCGGCGCCAGTGAGTCTCCACGGATCACGGATAACGTCTCCGAACGCAATACGTCAGCCGGCTTCTGGGGAACCGTGGATGGTGGGCAATACCAAGGGAATATTACAACGCGCAACAGTTTGTATGGTGCGGTTTTCGATCTCGGCAATACCGTTGCGGGGACCGTCGTAAAACATAACATCACGATGCGAAGTGCAGCATCGGGGTTTTATTTCCAGGATCCGGATGCGGCAAGAATCGAGAACAACTTCTCCGCCAACAATGGGGTCGGAGCCTTGGTGGTTGGTTTGGCTCCGGTCTTGCCCCGGTTTCACAATAACGCCCTGTACGACAACGTCTGTGGGATCAGCAACGGCCTAACAGCGGGATTTCTTTATACACGCGCCTTTATCTACTACAACAACGACGTGACCTGTGGCGCCTTCCCTGTCGACCCCGATAGCACCACTGCCCCCACCCCCGCCCCGGTAAACGTCAACCGCGCGCGGGCGCTGGTCGGGGGATAGGATGCAAGCACCGCACCGCGGTCCAGGCGCATCGGGGTACCGCTGATTACTGCGGCAGTTCGAGCGGAGTCTGCCGAAGCCTCTTCCAGACAGGCTGCGCCGAGCGGGTACAGCGGCGCAGGCGGGAATCCACCCACTGGCGGAGCACCTCGATGTCGCGGGTCTGCACCCGCGCCGGATCGAGTGAGGAGAAGATCTGGATCGCGGTCCTGGCGTCGTTGGCCTCGCCGAGACTCTTCTGGAGTTTCTTCAGGTCCGAGATGGTAGTGTCCAATGCGTCGCCCCAGAGTTCGCTGAAAAACTCCATCGCGTAGCGCAGCTTCTTGACGCGTTTCCGGATCTCGTGCAGGTCATCGCCGGACAGGCGGCCCAACGCCCGCGTCTCGGAAAGGAGATCGCGATGGGTTTTCATCAGCACTGTCGTGGCAAAGGGACGGATCGGCTCGCCCAGGACGGATTCGTCGGACATGTCCTGGATCGTCATCCAGCGCTCGAACTGGAGCAGCAGGCGCCCGTAGCGTTTGCCGTGCATCAATTCGATGGTTTCCGCGGTGGCTTTCCTCCGTTCTCTCTGGGCGATGCGTTCGAGCCTCGCCAGGGCGGCCGAGTCGGGAATATCCTTGCGCATGTCCGGCAGCGTTTCGGTCAGGAACACATGCCAGTCACGCGAGGTGCCGAATCGTTGCTGGAACCAGCGCAGTTCGCCGTTGTAGGCCTTGCGCATGTCGTAGGGCAGACAACGTTTGAACGCGCGCAGCGCGGCGCGGGTGCGTCGCAGGGCGACGCGAGTCTGGTGCACGCCTTCGTGCTGCCCCCGAAGGGTCAGCGCCTGGTTCTGGTAAAGGTGATCGAGCGACGACGCCACGATGCGGGTAAACGCTTCGCCAGTTGTCACTTCCTCTGCCATGTCCACGGTACTCGCGGTTGCCGGACTGTTACCGGCGGACGCCCGGGCCAGTTCGTATCCCCGGATCGCCTTGGAACGGTGTTCGCGGTTGAGCGCATACTTTTCCGACAGCTCCAGGGCGAAATTGCGCAGAGTCACCGGATCTCCGGAGACGAGCTGGAGCCTGGCCTCGTGAATAAGATCGTCCTTGCGGCCAGCCCGGGATGTTGCCGAGATGACTCCCTGGTCGAGGGTCAGCCGGATCCTGCTTCTACCGGTCTCGAACTCCACCCGGGTGCGGTCGCAGTCGATCTCGAAACAGGGACCGAGTCGCGCGACCCGGCCCAGCCGCGACAGGTTTTTCGGCAGCATGTCGTGCTGGAGAATATCCGTGGTCGGGGGTTCGTCGGCAACGATGGCGTAGCGCTCCGCCCTCTCGCGATCCTCGCCGTAGGACGCGGGCACCTTGAGACCGACGAACCTGCGCTCCTCTTCCTGTTGCAGAAACAGCCGGACGCTCTGCTTCTGGAAGACTTTTCTCGGGGAGTCGTAGTAGGTCTTGCGGATACGGGTGCGGGTGCGGCTGACCTTGCGCATGCCGCGCAGCAGCTTCGAACCGGGGAGCTTGCCGAACACCCCGGGCGGGACACTGAAACGGATGTCGCTCTGGATGCTCATGTCCGGAGCGACTCGTGGGAATCGGGCGAAAGGAAACTCTGAGCGGATACCGGCAGTTGCCGTACCGCGATACCATCCAGCAAATGATGCACGTATCGAGGACTAGTTTATCTTTAAATAACAAAGCTATATCCAACTATAGCAGATATCTGAAAAGGTTGATTGCTTAAGCTGTTGGAAGTCAGAAATTTTTCCTACATCCTGGCGGGATGGAGACTACCTGGACACCGCCACTGGAGACCCGGTTTCGGCACCCCGGGACCATGACTGGCTGTGACGCGGATCACAGCGCGTGGCACTTTTTCCTGCTACCGTTACCCTGTTTCCAATTGGCATGGAAACATGCCTGGAGTGCACCATGTTCCGAAAGCCCAGCGGCCTGTTCGCCGGCCTGGTCGGCATCCTCCTCGCCTGCGCTGGCCCGGTCGGCAGCCTCGCCGCCACCCGCTACGTGGAAACATGGGGCGCGAATACCACTTCCAACTGCCCGAAGTCGAACCCTTGCAAGGACATCCAGTACGCCATCAACCAGTCGGGGGTCAATGACCGTATCGTGGTCGGCCCAGGGGACTACCTCGGTAATCTTCTGATTCCGGCGGGCAAGGACGGGCTCAGACTGGAATCCACCGCCGGGCGCTACGCCACCGTGGTGCTCTCGGCGATGGACGACGATGGAATCGTCATCTTGTCTTCCCGGGTACGGGTCGGTGGCAAGGGCAAGGGATTCACCTTCCAGGGACCGCCAGTCCCGCTAGGGGTAACACCCACTACAACAGGACATGGTATCCATGCCAGCGGCGAACGATCTCGAATCGAGGGAAACAGGTTCCTGAATCATGAACATGGTGCGTACATTGAAAATGGTTTCAAGGCCAGTATCCGAAACAACATCGCGCTCCTGAACAAGTATGCAGGCATTCAATGTAACGACTGTGAGCGAGCGATCATCCAGGATAACCGGACAGAGTTCAACGGGACGGGCATCCAGGTTGGAGCATCCAGTGAACGAATCACGATCCGGCGCAACGTGGCGTCCTGGAATGGTGGCAATGGAATCGTCAAGTCCGCCGTCGAAGCGGAACGCGTCCGCGTCCAGGACAATGTCGTGGAACGCAATGACCTGTTTGGATTCCTCGTTGCCGTCGCTCTCGGCACGTTTCAGGGCAATATCGCTGTATTGAATGGCTCTGTCGGGGCCGGCCTGGATGCCCGGCAGAATTCCCCGGATGGCAACGCGCGAATTCGCCATAATATCGCCGTGCTCAATTCAACTACCGGTTTATCCGTGGGCGATCCCGAGTCGGCGAAAATTGAAAACAATTTCACCGGCCGCAACCTGGTTTCCGGTATCGTGTTGCATGGCAGCATACTCAACCAGGCGCCACGCATCCGCAACAATACGTCCTTCAACCATGACTGCGGAATGAGCAATTCCGTGGCCGATAACATGATCTACACCGGCCAGTACTTCGCGGCCAATACCACGGAGGAATGCGGTTCCAGCCCATTCAATCCCGACAGCACGACCCGTTCCACCCCCGCCCCGGTACGCGTCAATCGCGCACGCGCGCTCGTGGGAGGTTGAACCCAGGTCGCGGAATCAGAACTTGAGGCCGTCGTAAGCCGCCGTCCCCCGTTCGCGGTGCCAGAGGCGAAACAGGTGGCGTTTCTTTTCCGGGTCCTCGTGGTCGACGAATTCCGAGCGATAGTGACCCACCTCGTGGTTGTTGAGATACTGCACCTGGCCGCGTTCGAGCGGCGCCTCGTACCAGATCTCCTCGCTCGCGCAGACTTCGTCGATGGCGTCCAGCGCCGCGCGTAACGCCGCATCCATTTCCTCGCCCGCCACGTCGTAGCCCTTGCGCACCAGGGACGAGTTCGCGCGCGCGTTGAGGCGGTCGCCGGTCCAGCTGAAGTACGGAGCCATGCACACGGGAGGCGCGCCCTCGGCATGCTCCTTCTGGCGATCGAAATACATCGGCTGGTAGAGCCGGGCAAGCTCCTCCGGATATCGTTCCTGCATCATCCCGTGCACGGTGTAGAGGCTGCAGAAGCGACTGACGCCACCTTCCACCGCCGGATGACTGCACAGCAGGCCGACATAGTCCGGCACCATGCGGGCGAAGGCGTTGTCGGTATGGAATACCAGCTCCACCGAGGTATGGGAGCCACGCACGCCGTACTGATAGGCCTGGCCGGTGTCGCGCACGTTGTAGATCATCTCGCCGTTCCACTTCTGCGCCACGGGGCGTCCCATGTACTGGCCGAGCATCCAGTAGACCTCCACCATCGTATCCAGCGGATAGTCGTCGAGCGGCAGCCGGTCGAGCACCGCGAAGCCGACGCCGTCGTCGACGATGGACTTCATTCTCCCCATGGCGGCAGCGCAGGCGGGGAGCTCGAAGTCCGCGACCCGGCGTTGCAGGTTCTGCAGCGGATTGTCCTCGATGAAATGCGCCAGCCGGCCGATCTCTGCACCCATGGCATCGTCCAGAGGCACCATCCAGTCGGCGGGACTGACCTCCGGCGCAAGCCAGGCGCGGCGGTCGGCGGGTAGCTGTCTCAGTGCGCTGACCTCGTTGCGGCAGTCGAGAAAGGGCACGGTCATGGCAATACGAACAAGGTTATCAGTGAGTGGAATCGAAGCGTACCGCGTACACCGGCGGCAGGTGCGCGGACAGGGTCTGCCAGGACGCCCCGTCGTCCTCGCTCAACCAGAGACCGCCGGTGGTGCTGCCCATGGCTATGGCGCCGTGATCGCGGCCTCGATCAAGGGCGTGGCGGAATACGAGGTCATAGGCGAGCGGCCCCGGGAGGCCCTCGCGGTACGTTGTAAAACTGGCACCACCGTCGTCCGTGCGGTTGACCGCAACCTGCCCGTCCGGCGGAATACGATGCTCGTCCTTGATCTCGGGTACGAACCAGGCGCGGTTCGCGTTGGACGGATCGACGACCACGGGGAAGCCGAAATCCCCGGGGGAAACCGGCTGGATGCGCCGCCAGTTGCGCCCGGCATCATCGGAACGGTAAATGCCGGCGTGGTGCTGTAGCCACATGCGGTCGGGTTCCCCGAGGCAGCGGGCGAGACGATGAACATCCTGTATCACCGGGTCGAACGCATGCTCCGGCGGGGTGTAGGGCGCCTCAAGGCCCTGGCCGATGGATTCCCAGGTCGCGCCATCATCCGCGCTGTGCCAGATACCGCCACAGGAAATCGCGATGGTGATATCGCCGGGCCTGTCCGGATGCACGAGAATGGAATGAATACCGGGATAGTCCATGCCGCCGCCGAACCATTTTTTACGCGACGGATCGTTCCACAGGCTCTCCACGAGCTGCCAGGAATCGCCGCCGTCGTCCGAGCGGAACAGTCCGCCGGGCACGGTGCCGGCCCACAGGCGTTCACCCTGGTCGGGGTGGCCTGGCTCCAGGCACCAGATGAGTTGCAGCGAATCGGGGATCGTCCGGCCCATGATATCCACCCAGGGCTCGGCGTCTTCCGCCGGTGAGGGATAGGCAGGGACCGGGATCTCCTCCCAGGTCGCGCCGTCGTCCCGCGAACGCTGCAGCTTGACGCCGAAATGGCCGTGATCCAGCGCCGCGTACAGCGCGCCACTCACCGGGTGGCGCATCACCGCGCTCACGTTGTCGCCGAGAAATGCCGGGGGATCGAGACGCCAGCCATCAGCCTGGCGGCCAGCGGTGAACAAGCCCTTGCGGGTAGCGATACGCAACTTGTCCTGGTTCATGGTTTACCTCCAGAATTCCTTTTAACCACCGGATAACGCTTGCATTACGAAGATCTCCGAGCCGCTTTCCGGCACCGGATCGCCAAGCCCGCGGCGATCTGCGACCGCGATGCCGTTGACGAAGATCACCATGTGCTTGCGCAGCGCGCCGTGCTCGTCCACCACGTAACCCCTGAGGAAAGGGAACTGCGCGAAGACATTGTCGAGCACCTCGGCCACGGTCGCACCCGGCGCCTCGGTGCTCGGGCACTGGACGTGGCGGCGAAGGTTGGCGGTAAAATGTACGGTGGCCATGGGTGACTATTACCCGCAAATTATAGCGCCAGCGCACCGCCGCATTCTCCCTTCACTCCACTCCAGACACCTAGTTCATGCAAGATATCCAGCCCGCCGCAAACGGCCTGCGGGGCGACGCCGACCATGCTCCGGTCGTCCACGCGCTGGCCGATCGGGGCTGGGCGCTGATCGGGGATGACCCCGCTCTTCGGGACTGGATCACGGCCACACTGGACGCCGCGCGCCGCACCCTCCATGATCCGGCCAACCGCCAATGGTGGCGCCATGGGGATACCTGGTTCGCGGGAGTCAATGTGCTCGACAACGATACCCACGGCGCGGTGGCCGGTGGTCTTCCACTGCAAGCTTTTGCCCTGGAATGCGCCCGCCGGTTACCGGGTGGTGACGTGCCCCTCGACCGCGCCCAGGTATCCGTCTGCCTGCCGGGCTACCCGCAGCCCTCGGCTGAGGAATCGGACGCCAATCACCGGTTTCGCAAGAACCGGGACGCGGCGCATATCGATGGTCTGCGGCGGCACGGGCCGGAACGACGGCGATTTCCGGGGGAGCAGCATGCCTGGATACTCGGCATCCCAATGAGCACTTGTGACCCGGGCGCGGCGCCCTTCACCGTTTGGGAGGGTTCCCATCATCTCGCGCTCGCGGCCTTTCGCGACCTTCTCGGTGACGTCGCAATGGAACGCTGGTCGGAAACGGATGTGACGGACGAATACCATGCACTCCGTCGCCGCGTATTCAGCGAATGCCCGCGCCGCGAAATCCATGCCGTACCGGGGCAGGCCTACCTCGTGCACCGCCTGGCTTTGCACGGCATGGCGCCCTGGGACCCCGCTGCAACGGCGGGACCGGACGGACGCATGATCTGCTACTTCCGTCCCGCGCTGTGCGACCCCGCCGACTGGATTCGGCTGGACTGACGGGGTGACCCTGAAGCCGGTGTACGCCGGAATCAGCCCGCACGGCCTAGCATAGCGTGCAGCAGCACCTGGCAGCCGGCAGCGACGTCCGCGGGCTCGGCGTTCTCGATCTCGTTGTGGCTGATGCCGTCCTCGCAGGGGATGAAGATCATCGCGGTAGGCGCCTTGCGCGCCATGTACACCGCGTCATGGCCCGCGCCGCTGATGATTTCGCGACTGCGGAATCCGCCGGCGGCCACGCCCTCGCGCACCAGGCTCACGCAGGCATCGTCGAACGGCGTCGCCGGTGATACCCAGAAAACCGATAGTTCGAACGTACAGCCGTGGCGCGCGGCAATGGTCTCGAACGTGGCGCGCAACTCCGCCTCCATCTCCAGCAGAACGGCGTCGTCAGGATGACGGGTATCGATGGTGGTCCAGACGTGACCGGGGATCACGTTGCGGCTGCCGGGCTTCACCTGGATTAGCCCGCAGGTGGTACAGGCGTGGGGTCCGCGGTCGAGACCGATCCGGTTTACCGCCTGGATCATCTCGGCGCTGCAGACAAGGGCGTCGCGCCGCAGGTGCATGGGAGTCGGTCCGGCGTGCGCCTCCTGGCCGTAGACGTCGAGTTCGTACCAGCGCTGACCCTGGGCGCCGGTAACGATGCCGATGGTTTTTTCCTCGTTCTCGAGGATCGGCCCCTGCTCGATATGGGCCTCGAAGTAGGCGTCCACCGGCCGGTCGCCAAGCCCCTCGCCGGCCCAGCCGAGACGCTCGAGCTCCGATCCCACGCTGACACCTTCGGCATCCTCGAGCGCGCGCACCCAGTCGAGTTCGAACACGCCGGTGAATGCGCCCGAACCCATCATCGGCGGCGAGAAACGGCTGCCCTCCTCGTTGTTCCAGACCGCCAGTTCCAGCGGCTTGCGGGTGGTAATGCCGTTGTCGTGCAGCGTGCGAAACACCTCGAGGCCGGCCAGCACCCCGTAGACGCCGTCGAAGCGGCCGCCGGTGGGCTGGCTGTCGAGGTGACTGCCGGTCATCACAGCGGGCGTGGAATCATCGCTGCCCGGTTTGCGAATGAAAAGATTTCCCGCGGCATCGAGCGCATGGCTGCAACCCAGCGGTTCGCACCACTCGAGCAACTTCCCGCGGCCCTCGGCGTCGAGGTCGGTCATCGCCAGGCGGCACACGCCGCCCTTCTCAGTCGCGCCGATACGCGCCATGTCCATCAGCGACTGCCAGAGTCGATCTGCATTGATTCCCGGTACTGTAATTTCATTCATGACGCTAGTGGTATTCTGAAAGTTGTTGCGGCTTGAACAGCCGATGGCGAAGCACCAAATTTTGACAAATCATCCTGTGCATTGACCAGTCGATCCGCTATCATCCAGCAGTTTTCCCCTCCCGAATTTTCGTTTTCCCATGTCGCGATCCGCAATTTCCGCCGCACTTCTGCTTTGCCTGACCGCCTGCTTGCCCGCCCTTGCCCAGGAAACCGGCTCGGGCACGGATGGCGGCAACACGGTCGCTGCCCAGGCGAACAACGAGGAGCAGGCGCAGGACGCGGTCACCGCACCGGGGGCGCTACCCCTTCCCGAACCGCAACGGTATACGGACTGGACCGTGCAATGCGCGACCGACGCCGAGAGTGGCGCAGAGAACTGCGTATTGTTCCAGCACCTCACGGTGGATACCGGCCAGCGCCTCATGACGATGCAGGTAAGCAAACTGCCGCCGAGGGAAGGACAGACCGAATCCCGCGCGCTGGTGGTTACCGTACCCCTGGGGGTCCATTTGCCGAGCGGGATGCGCCTGCAGGTCGATGACGCCGAGGCTATCGATCTGACCTACGAACGCTGCGACCAGGGCGGTTGCTATGCCGGTAGCATACTCGATGCAAGTCTGCTCGAATCCCTCATGAAGGGCAACGACTGCCGCGTCACGTTCAACAACCTGAACGGCAAGTCGATCACGGCGACTATGTCCCTGAGCGGATTCACCGCCGGATACCGCGCGGTATCCGAAAGCTGATTCCCTTGGTGGCGGAGCGGTGAAGAGCGCCACCATCGGCAGCAGAAAGGCCCGCTCGCTCCCTCGTCCGGATCGCCACCGCGTTCGATTGATTCCACTGGCGGCTGCCTTGCTGCTGGCGGTTCCGCCTGCTTCCGTCGTTGCCCAGCAGACGGGTAGCGCGGGCGGGGAAACCCGGATTCGCGACTGGACGTTGCGCTGCCCCTCCGGGTCAAACCCTTCCTCCGGGTGCGTGCTTACACAGCCACTGCTGCTCAAGGACGGCCGGCGACTGCTGGCGCTGCAGATCGCGTCACTGCCGCCCTCGGGAGACCGCAGCGGCGATACCCATGCGCTCGTGCTTTCCGCGCCGCTCGGGGTGCACCTGCCCTTCGGCGCGCGCCTGCAGGTGGATGATTCCGTGAGTCTGAAAATCGTCTTCGAACGCTGCGACGAGGCGGGCTGCTACGCCGGCACCCCGCTCACACGAAACCTGGATATCGCGATGCAGGAAGGTAGCGATCTCAACATATCCATCCGTGATCTCAACGGCCGTGAGATCACCGGGCGGCTGTCGCTCCTGGGGTACTCCGCCGGGATGCGCGCCCTTCGCGGAGAATCGCTGCAACTTCCCGGGGCCGGCTCGTGAATATCGTGGACGAATCCACGGCCGCTCCGCTGCCCTACCTGGCGCGTATCCGTCGCTACTACGAGGTACTCGGATACGGCGCGCCGTATCGCTGGGCGAGCTTCGATAGCGTGCCGTTCACGGAACTGTCGAAACCGCTCGCGGAAAGCCGCGTGGCGCTGGTCACTACCGCGGCGCGGTTTGATTCGTCTCTGGGCGACCAGGGACCCGGCGCGGCCTACAATGCGGCGGCGAAGTTCTACACCGTGTACGCGGAACCGTTGGATGGCAATACGGATGTCCGCATCTCGCATATCGGCTATGACCGCGACCATACGAGCGCCGAAGATCCGGGCACATGGTTTCCGCTGGCCGCGTTGCAGCGTGCCGCCACAGATGGCCGCATTGGCTCTGTATCGCCGCGCTTCTATGGGCTGCCCACCAACCGCAGCCAGGCCACCACGCTCGATCGCGACTGCCCGGCGCTCCTTGACGTACTGCGCGAGGACCGCGCAGACATCGCGCTGCTGGTGCCCAACTGCCCGGTCTGCCACCAGTGCTGTGCCATCGCAGCCCGCCATCTTGAAGCCTCCGGCATCCCCACCGTGGTGATGGGCTGCGCGCGCGACATCGTCGAGCATGTCGGCGTACCGCGCCTCCTGTTCAGCGACTTTCCCCTGGGCAATGGCGCCGGGCGCCCCGGAGACATCGCCTCGCAGGACGAGACCCTTGCGCTCGCCCTGGCGCTGCTGGAGGCCGCCACCGAGGCGCGCAATACGCTGCAATCGCCACTCACCTGGCGCGGAGACCCGGACTGGAAGCAGGACTTCTACAACGTCGACCGCCTCGACGACGCGGAGATCGCCCGCCGGCGCGCGGACTTCGACCGGCAGAAAGCCGTCGCGAAACGGCAGCGGGAAGAAGAAGGACTGGAGAGCGATTGACGCGGGCTTGGTTTACGGCGCGTTATACGACGCCATGACGAGGCGAGTGTTTGCTGTCAGTCAGATCCCGGCTTTCGCTGGCATTTCCAGATCGGTTAGCCCTGCCGAACCTCGACGCCGAACTGGAGCGCTGATTCCAGCATTACCTCCCAGCAGGACAGGGCGAAGCCGCGCGGCAGGAACAGGTGATAGCCGTCGTCTGCATGCCAGAGGGTCACGCCGACATGGTGGAACGAGGATGACGCCACGGAACCCGGGGGGAACGAACCGGTGCGCAGGTCGAGGGACAGGAAGCGGTTGAGCAATGCCGCGGCGTCCCGGCCCGCCACGCGCACCCGGGTGCGGGAATGGGAAAGGTCGAGCGTGCTGCCCTTTTCCGCTGGTAGCTCCGGCGCCTGCGCGCCAAGCAGCCACCACTTGAGCGGCTCGACCCGGAGCAGAGACACCGCGCCAACGGTCGCCGCCTTGCCGGGACCGGGCAGTGAAACCGCGTCGGTGATTGCGAGCAACCGCGCGCCGACCGCGCGCAGGGTATCGGGCCACCCGGCGACCTGGACCAACGACAGGTCGGGAAGTGGCTGCAGGATAACCCCCGGGCCATCGTCCGGGACCAGGCCAAAAGTCCCCGTGGTGACATGACCATCCAGCGCTGAAATGCGATCAGCCATGCATTTTCTCCCCATCGGGGTCGTACATATGCGGCGATACGATTTCCACCTCGACGTTGCCGCGGCGTACCGGGTCGGCGGCGATGGCCGTCTTGCCGTCCCAGGCCTCGTGCCCGCCGCTGATGAAGCCGATGCCGATCCAGTGGCCGTTCGACGGCGAATGGGTCACGCCCGTGATCCAGCCTTCTCCCAGACCGGACACCGCGTCCGGGTGGCAGAGGATGGAACCGGCGTTGAACTTCTGGCTGCGGTCCCTGGGTAAAATCCCCACCAGGCGCGGCCGGTCCTCGCGTAGCAGTTCGGGGCGCTTGCGCAGCGCGCTGCCAATGTATGACTTGTTTTCCGAGCCCATGCGGCCGAGCCCGGCATCCTCGAGGGTCACACGGCCATCCAGTTCCGCGCCGGTGACATGGCCCTTCTCGATACGCATCGCGCCGAGAGCCTCGAGGCCGTAGAGGCAGCCGTCGTGTTCGGCAGCTGCCGCCCATAACAGGTCCATCATCGCCGGACCGTAGTCGGACGGCACGTAAGCCTCGTAGGCGAGTTCGCCGGAAAAACTGATACGCGCGATGCGGCACGGAATGCCGCCTTTGAGTTCGGTTTCGATCACGCCCATGAAGGGGAAACGATCGTTGTCCAGGATCGCGCCGTCGGCGACGCAGGCTGCCAGGACCTCCCGCGACTTCGGCCCGGCCACCGCGCATCCGGACCATTGCTCGGAGACCGAGGTCACGTGCACGCGGAGGTCCGGCCAGCGGGTCTGCAGCAGTTCCTCGAGCCAGGCCATCACTTTCGCCGCGTGGGCGGTGGTGGTGGTCATGAAGTACTCGGTTTCCCCGAGCCTCCAGGTGGTGCCATCATCCATGACGATGCCGTCGTCGCGCAGCATGATGCCGTAACGCGCCTTGCCGATGGGCAATTTGGCGAAGGGATTGGTATAGACGCGGTTGAGGAATTCCGTGGCGTCAGGGCCCTGCACCGCGATCTTGCCAAGGGACGTGACATCGCAGAGCCCCACCGCGCGCCGCGTGGTTTCGGTTTCGCGAACGTAGGCCTCTGAAATGGTTTCTCCATCACGGGCGAAGTACCAGGGCCGGTGCCACAAGCCTGCCATGGTCATGGTGGCGCCGTGGGCGAGGTTCCAGTCGTGCAGCGGGGTACGTCGAAGCGGGCGGAAATGGGTATCCACGCTCCTTCCACGAAGCGCGCCGATGGATACCGGGGTATAGGGCGGGCGGAAGGTGGTGGTGCCGACCTCGGGAATGTCGCGCCCAAGCGCCTCCGCCATGAGCGCGAGGCCGATCACATTACCCACCTTGCCACCGTCGGTGGCCATGCCAAGGGTGGTATATCGCTTCAGGTGTTCCACCGAGACAAACCCTTCCCGGTGCGCCAGGCGCACATCATCGCTGGTCACGTCATGCTGCGGATCCACCAGGGATTTCAGCTTCCAACCGTCGATGCGCACCTCGTAGAGCGGCCGGATCGGAGACTCCCAGCCACCTGGCGCGGGGGCGTCCACGATCGTGACCTCGCGTCCCAGGGCCCTCGCGGCGGCGCGTCCCGCCGACAGACCCGACTGCGCGCAGTCGTTCACGGTCCAGCAACCCGCCGCGGCGCCCGCCATGCGGATGCCTTCGTGGGGTTCGGGCACGAGGAAACACGCAATGTCGGCATTCCAGGTCGGGCGAACGCCACGGTGCGACATGAGATTGACCACCGGGGACCAGCCACCGGAAACCAGTACCAGGTCGCAGTCCTGGCGCGAACCTGCCTTCCATGCCCCGCCGGACCGGGTCCCGCCGGACCGGGTCCCTCCGGACCGGATAGCGACATTCACTGAGCGGATGCCGTTCGCGCCGTTGGCCTTCATCACGGTGCAGTTGTTACGCAGGTTCACGTCCGCGTCCGCCGCGAGTTCGGACAACCGTCCGGGGATTCGCGCACGCGCATCCAGCACGCTGACCTCGGCGCCCGCGCCCGCGAGATCGAGTGCAACGTTGTAGGCCGAATCGTTATTGGTGGCGACCACGACCTGCTCGCCGGCGAGCACGCCGTAGCGGTTGAGATAGAGGCCCGCGCTGTCCGCGGTCATCACCCCGGGACGGTCGTTGTTGCCGAACGCGATGCCGCGTTCGATGGCGCCGGTGGCGAGAATGGTCTGGCGCGCCCGAAGGACATGAAACCGTTGCCGCGGCAGATCCCGATGGGGATCCTTGAGGTGATCGGTAACCCGTTCCAGCAGGCCGGCGACGCCATTGTCGTAGAGTCCGAACGCGGTAGTACGGAGCATCAGGCGCACGCCCGCGGTCTGGAGATCCTGCACCATGCCCTGGCGGCGGCGCTCGGCCTCCGCGCCATACTGGCCTAGGAGATCGCCGCCCGGCTCCCAGTCCTGCTCCACCAGCACCACCTCGAGCCCGGCCTCTGCCGCCGCCAGCGCCGCAGACATGCCGGCAATACCCGAGCCCACCACCAGCACGTCGCAGAACCCGTGGACGTGATCGTAGTGATCCGGGTCGGGCTCGCGGGAGGCATTGCCCATGCCCGCCGCGCGGCGGATGAACTTTTCATACCACATCCACATCCCGGTGCCGCGGCCCCATTCGAAGGGCGGGATGCCCATGAAGGTCTTGTAGTAGAAACCGGCGGAGAAGAAGCGACTGAACAGGCCGTTGATGGCGCCGAGATCCTGGCGCACGCTCGGCCAGGCGTTCTGTCCACTGGCCTCCATGCCGTCATGCAGTTCCTGCATCGTCGCCTTCGTGTTGACGACGCGGCGATCACCCTTGCCCACGGTGACGATGGCGCCAGACTCCTCCACGCCGGCGGACATGATGCCGCGAGGACGGTGATACTTGAAGCTGCGACCAAGCACCCACTGGTTGTTGGCGAGCAGCGCGGAGGCGAGGCTGTCGCCGGGATGACCCGACAGCACCCGGTCGTCCCAGCGGAAACGCAGGGATTTCTCGCGATCGATGCGTCCTCCCTGGATCAGGCGGCGCGCGCTCATGCCTCTTCCTCCACGTTGATCCCGAGCGCACGCGCGATGCCCGGATGGGCGGGCCGTACCGAGCGGATCTCGTGGGTCATCGTGTCGCGCTCGACGATCAGCCAGAGGCGGCAACCGCTGACATGGTGCCAGGTTTCCGCCTGCATGCCGCGAATGTTCTCGCGCAGGAACACCGCCTCCGCCCAGTCCTCCGCGGGTGCGTCGAGCGGCGGATAGACCACGGAGGCATCACCGCCATAGGTGAATTCGCTGTGGTCGCGTTCGCCGCAGAACGGGCACGCAATGCGGATCATGCTCTCGCCTCCTCAGCCATGGAGCTTGGGATCGGGGCCGGCGCCCCGTTCGTCGATGTTGAGCCCGCGGTTGAAGCGACCGAGATCGAAGGGCTCGATCACCGGGTCCGGGCGGCGATTCGCGATCAGGTCGGCGAAGTACCAGCCGGATGCCGGACTCGCCTTGAAACCGCCGTAGTTCCAGCCGGCATTGAGGTACAGGTTGTCGAGCGGCGTGCGACAGATGAAAGGCGAGCCATCCATGGACATGTCCATCACCCCGGCCCAGTGGCGGAGGAGCCGGACCCGGCCGAGGCAGGGCAGGATCGAGGTCGCGCATTCCGCCACGTCCTGGACGATGGGCAGGTTGCCGCGCTGGGCATAGGACTTGTACCAGTCGAGGTCGCCACCAAAGACCATGCCGCCCTTGTCGGACTGCGAGATGTAGAAATGCGTGCCGCCGACGCCAAACACCACCACGTGATCGAGCAGCGGCTTGAGCGGCTCGGAGACGAACGCCTGCAGCTTGTGGGTCTCGATGGGCAGCCTGCCGAGGCCCGCCATCTGCCACAAACGCGAGGTATTGCCTGCCACCGCGAGGCCGACACTGGCGGCGCCGATCTCGCCGCGGCTGGTGACCACGCCGCTTACCCGGCTGCCTTCGCGTCGGATGCCGGTGACCTCGCAGTTTTGCAGTATGTCGACACCGAGGCTGTCCGCGGCGCGGGCATAACCCCAGGCCACGGCATCGTGACGCGCTGTGCCCGCGCGCCGCTGCACCGCCGCGCCGATGATGGGGAAGCGCGCGTTGTCGTAGTTGAGATGGGGAATCTCGCGCCTGAGGGTCTCGAGATCCCACAGTTCGCCGTCGCTCCCGGTGAGACGCATGGTGTTGTAGCGCCGCGCGGCGGCGTCCCGTGCCGCGGGGCTGTGCAGCAGCGAGACATGGGCGCGCTGGCTGAACATCACGTTGTAGTTCAGGCTATGGCTCAGGTTCTCCCAGAGCTTGAGCGAATGCTCGTAGAAGAAGCGGTTGCCCGGCATCATGTAGTTCGAGCGCACGATGGTGGTATTGCGGCCGCCGTTGCCACCGCCGAGCCAGCCCTTCTCCACCACCGCGATGCTGCGCACGCCGTGGTTCTTCGCCAGGTAGTACGCCGTCGCCAGGCCATGCAGGCCGGCGCCGACGATGACCACGTCGTAGCGCGGCTTCGGCTCCGGGTCCCGCCAGGCGCGTTCCCAGCCCCGGTTTCCGGTGAGGCCGTTCTTGAAAACACTCCAGGCTGAGTATCGTGACATGGACTGGTTAGGGGCTGGGACCGGACGAGAGCCGAACTTTGGAATGGGGCGCAGTTTATCCCATGGACCCCGGGCCTCGTAACGGCCCACCGCCGCTATATTGGCGGAAAACGCCGCCCACGAGGTCTCGTCCGCTTCCCGGGCAGGTCGGGCACGGCGTGATAGAATGGCGCTGCCCGCGACGCAGGGCAGGACTCAACGGAGGCCGGGGTGGACGATCACCAGCATTACGAGCGGCTGGAACGGCGGCTCAACATAATCACCTATTTCTCGCAGTCGATTTTTCGCCGCAACACGGTGGAGGACGTTCTGTGGGACATCGTCTCCAACTGCATCAACAAGCTGGACTTCGAGGACTGCGTCATCTACCTGCTGGATGAGAAGCGCAATCTTCTCGTACAAAAGGCCGCATACGGCGAGAAGAAACTCGACGAGGACCAGATCAAGGACCCCATCGAGATCCCCCTCGGAAAGGGCATCGTTGGCAGCGTGGCGGCGAGCCACAAACCGGAACTCGTCACCGACACCCGCCTCGACCCACGCTACATCATCGACGACCAGGCGCGCCGCTCCGAACTCGCGGTGCCGATCTTCGCCGAGGGCAAGCTGATCGGGGTCATCGACAGCGAACATTCCAAGCCCGGCTTCTACGACGATTTCCACCTGCGGACCCTGCAGGACCTGGCGGCGATCTCGGGCACCAAGATCTCCAAGACGCTGCACCAGGAGGAACGCGAGGACATCGCCCACTTCGCGCTCGAGAATCCGAACCCGGTGTTTCGCGTGTCCGCGGAGTTCGACGTCTCGCTCGCCAATCCCCCCGGCCGGAAGATCCTGCACGCCCTCGAGGAGGAGACATTCCAGTTCCGTTACCAGAATCTTTACCGCTTCGTCTCCGAGGCGCTGGTGTCCGGCGAGGACAGCATCATCACCCTCGCGGTGGGTGGCACGATCTATTCAGTGGACATCATTCCGTTCCCCGACCGCGACTACGCGAACCTCTATTTCATCGACGTCACCGACTACTTTCGCGCGAAGGAGGCGGCGGAAAAGGCGGACCAGGCGAAGACCGAGTTCATGAGCATGATGTCGCACGAGATTCGCACTCCGCTCAACGGCATCCTCAACCTGAGCCGCCTGCTCAAGGACTCGGTTTCCGGTGACAAGCCGCGGGAACTGCTGGAAACCATGGAGTATTCCGGCGAGAACCTGCTCAAGATCATCAACGATATCCTCGAATTCGAAAAGCTGGGCGCCGGCAAGGTGTTTTTCGAGCACACCGTCTTTTCCATCCGCACCCAGCTGGCGCGGCTGCAGCAGATGTTGCTGCCCGCCGCCGGCGAGAAATTCAACACCCTCGAATACCATGTCGACGACGCGGTGCCCGACCTGCTGACCGGGGACGCCACGCGCCTGTCCCAGGTGCTCGGCAATCTCACCCTGAACGCGCTCAAGTTCACTCACCAGGGCACCGTCAGGATCCAGGTGGCCGTGCAGCATCCGCTCGAGGCCGGCGTGATGCTGATCATCCGCGTGGTGGATGACGGCGTCGGTATCCCCTACGACAAGCAGGCCACCATATTCGACCGCTTCGAGCAGGTGCATCCAGAGCAAAGCAGCCTGTTTTTCGGCGTCGGCCTGGGACTCGGGATCTCCAAGCGACTGGTGGAGCAACAGGGTGGCACCATCGCCGTCAACAGCCATCCCGGCAAGGGCACTACCTTTACCATCACCCTGCCCTTCGAGATTGGCAGTGAACATGCGCGTCTGCCCGAGGAACCCGATGGCGAGGAAGTCGACCTGTCGAATTTCCGCATCCTGGTGGTGGACGACAGCCCGATAAACGTCCTCGTGGCGCGCGAATTCCTCGAGCGCTGGGACGTCGAGGTCATCACCGCGAGCGATGGCCACCAGGCGCTCGACCTGGTACGCCATGAGCAACCAGACCTGATCCTCATGGACCTGCAGATGCCCGGCTGGACGGGCTATACCACCGCGCGCAAGATCCGCGAACTGGGCCCGCCCCACGGGGTGGTTCCCATCGTCGCGATGAGCGCGGACGTACTCTCCGCTTCGCCGGAGGAGATATTGGGGGCCGGAATGGACGATCACCTCGTCAAGCCATTCCATCCCAACGACCTGCGCAGCACCATCGCCAACCTGCTACGCCAGCCCGAGCAACGCGCCACCGGCTGATCCTCCGGCCTGCCCCTCGCGGCTCCAGCTGCAATGGGTTCCGGCGGGCGTATCCGGACAGCGACAGGGCAGTGGACGCCCGGTATTTTTTCCACGACAGGCGTTCATTTTTCCGGGATTTAAGTGTAGGATCGGGTTAAGGTCGCCCGTTTTGCCGAAAATCGGCGCGCGGAGAAAGCAAGCCTGTACGTGTTTTGCAATCGACCCTGGCCGCCAGGTAGGGGCAGAACCGTGAGTCGTAAGCTGGCAGAGTCCGGCTGCAACCCAAATTGATTGACGTGCCTGATTCCACAATAACCACCAAGATCAGCGCGGTGCCAGACGAGTCCAGGAACGGCGTCGTTTTGCCGTTTCCCCATCGTCGCCGCGTGCCGGATTCGTTACCCGTGGTCGATATCGACGGGCTCGATGATCCGAACCCCCGCGTGCAGCGCAGCGCCGCCGGCCGCATCGGGGAGATCGCCATGGAGAACGGCTTTCTCTATATCCGCAGCCACGGCGTGTCGGATCGCCTGCTGGACGCGGTGTACGAGCAGGCGCGCTGCTTCTTCGAGCGGGACCAGGCCTTCAAGAACCGCTACTACATCGGAAATTCGCGCAATCATCGCGGCTACGTCCCGACCACCGAGAAGGGCGACTACTCCGACGAAAAGGGCCCTCGACGCTACGAGGCATTCGACATGGGCGTGGATTTGCCGGACAACGATCCCGATTTCCTCGCCGGCAATCCCCTGCTGGGGCCCAATGCCTGGCCGGACATCCCCGGGTTCCGCTATATCCTGGGACGCTATTTCCGCTCCCTGCAGCGCATCGGCATGACCATGTGCCGGGGTTTCGAGATGGCGCTGGAGCTGCCCGAAGGCACCTTCCGCCGCGAGATGACGCGACCGGTCTCCCAGCTTCGCCTGCTGCACTACCTCGCCAATGAACGCCCCGACTGCCCGCAGGACGTCAACATGGGCGCGCATACCGATTACGAATGCTTCACCATCCTGCATGCCAGGAGCCCGGCACTGCAGATCCTCGACCTCAATTCAAACTGGGTCGACGCGCCGCCCATCGACAACACGTTCTATTTCAATATCGGCGACATGCTCGAGGCCTGGAGCGGCGGCCTGCTGGTGTCGACGGCGCATCGGGTCGCCAACCGAGGCGACGAACGCTATTCGCTGCCGTATTTCCAGGCAACGAATTTCGATACCGTGGTGAGTCCGGTGTATTGCCCGAAGTTCGCGGATCGGCAGCGCGAGTACCCGCCCGTGATGGCGGGGCAGCACCTGTTGACGCAGCTGCTGCGGGACTTCCCCTACCTGCGGCGGCGTTACGAAGCAGGCGTACTGCGGATGCCCTCGCTGCGCCCCGGACCAAACCCCTTCGAGAATCGCATCAACCAGGTGGTATAGCGCGGCAAGGTCACCCCCTCCGGTCTGTCGGGGGCAGACCTCCGGCGGATGGCGTATGGACCGCAGGTCAGGAACCTAACGGCAAGGAGCCAGTGAAAGTATCGGAGTAAATCAACCAGACGGCCACGTGAGCCGCGAAACCGGAACATGGGTGCCGGAACGAACCGCCCCCGACAACTATCCGCAGCCAGGGACCTGCGCGCAACCAGAATACGAACAAGCCGGAAGTAACAAGGGCGAATGCCGGATCTACAGACCATCATCGCGGTGACACTGGCCGGACTGGCGTTGAGCGCCTCTCCCGGTCCGTCCATGCTCTACGTGCTGTCACGCAGCGTGGGACAGAGCCGCGCCGCCGGGCTGGCCTCCGCGGTCGGGCTCGCCATCGGCGGCATTCTCCTTGCCATCGCCTCCGCGCTGGGACTCGCGGCCGTGTTCCAGGTATCACCGCGCGCGTTCACCCTGCTGCAGGTATGTGGCGGCATCTACCTGGCCTATCTCGGCATCGGCATGATCCGGGAGGCCGGCCAGGACGACATGCGCGTGCGCAAGGTACGCGACAACAGCTTCTCGCGTATCCTCGGTCAGGGCGTACTGGTAGAGCTGCTCAATCCCAAGACCGCGATCTTTTTCCTCGCCTTCCTGCCCCAGTTCGTGGATTTCAACCGCAGCGACGTCACCACGCAGATGCTGGTACTCGGCATGCTGGTACCGCTCACCGCCATTCCCTCGGACATCATCGTCTCCCTCGCCGGCGGTACGCTCGCGGAAAAACTGGCGCGCCGTCCGCGCGCGAGTATCGTGCTTGCCTGGATCGGCGGGCTGATCCTGATCGGGTTGGCCGTCAGGATATTCCTAATAAGCAATCCCTGCTGCGCCTAGAACCGATTCTCAAAATGACCTGCGCTTGGTGATACTTCGTTGAATCCAGACCCAAAATGCTCATGTACTCCGTGTACACTGCGCTTTTGAGTCTGGATTCGCCTCGTCTCACCGGTGCTCGGTCGATTTTGAGAACGGTTGCAGACGATGGCAGCACGCCTCGACCTGGCAAGTTGCCCATTTCCCGAAACGCCAGCGAAGGCTGGCGTCCATGCCATACTATTGCTCCCGAATTCGCCTTGTCTCAGCTGCGCTCGGTCGATTTTAAAGCCGGTTACCGGTGGCTACTTTTTCTTGGAAGTGGCTACCAACCAACAATGTTGAGGAGTACCCCGCGCGACTTATCTCCCTTCAGGATTCCACCGCTCGAAACGCCAGCGAAGGTTTACCCCAGCGAAAGCTGGGGCCCACGTCCATGTCACAGTCTGCCTTCTGAAGCTGGTTTTCGGATAACCGGTTCGAGTGCTACTTGGACAGAAGCGCCAGGGTGTGTCCCACCAGTTTCTCCACCCGCTGGCATTGATCGCGTAGTTCATTGCCGGTGGATTGCTGGCGCTGGATGGATTCCAGTATCTCGGCGATGTTGTCGAAGCCCATGATCTTTACCGCCGAGGCCATCTTGTGGCACTGGAAGCGTACCGCCTCCTCATCGTTCTCTTCCAGCGCGGAATTGAGTGCGGCCAGGTAGGCGGGCATGTGTTCCCGGTAGAGCGCAATCATCTCTTCGCTCGGCTCGGGTAGATCCGTACGGGATGCGTCGGCATCCGAACGGGATCGCATATCTTTCATTGTGTCGTTTCCCCCTACTCTGCAAACCCTGGCGGATTCACACGCGGACTTCTTACCCCCGGCAGCACACATGACTGTCGGGAACTAGGTTACCACCGATACGCCGGAGCTCCAACCTGTGCGCGGCGGCAGGAGGCAATCGCCGGGATCAGCCGCGGAAATGGTAGGACTTGACCCGGGTCAGTCCGTGATAGCCGAGACGCGACAGGGATATTCCACGGCCGGTGTCCTTGCAGCCGGTCCAGCACAGCGCCGGATCGAGATAGTCGCAGCGATTCATGAACACGGTGCCGGTCTGGATGCGGCGGCCGATGCTCTCGGCGGCGGCACGGTCGGTCGTCCACAGGGAAGCGGTAAGACCGAAGTCGGAATCATTCATGAGCCGGATCGCCTCTTCGTCATCGGACACCCGCATGATGCCGACCACCGGCCCGAAGCTCTCCTCGCGCATCACCCGCATGTCGTGGTCGACGTCCACCAGGATCTGTGGCGCGAGGTACGGAGATCCCGCCGCGTCGAGATCAAATCTGGCGGTGTCGACGATACCGCGCGCGCCTTTCGCCATCGCCTCGGCCACCTGTTCACGCACCAGTTTGGCGAAGCGCACGTTGGCCATGGGTCCGAGCGTGGTCTCCGGCTCCAGCGGGTTACCCAGGCGGTATCCTTCGACGATGGCTTTCGCGCGGTCGCAGAACTCGTCGTAGAGGGAGTCGTGGACGTAGATGCGTTCGATACCGCAGCAACACTGGCCGGAGTTGAACATCGCGCCATCCACCAGGGTATCCACCGCGGCGCCGAGGTCCGCGTCCGCGCGCACGTAGCCCGGATCCTTGCCGCCGAGTTCAAGCCCGAGGCCGGTAAACGTACCCGCCGCGGCTCTCTCCATGGCCTGACCACCGCCCACGGAGCCGGTGAAGTTGACGAAGTTGAAACTGCGCGCCGCGATCAGGTCGCTGGTGAGTTCGTGGCTCAGGCGGACGTTGTGAAACAGCCCTTTCGGTAGCCCCGCCCGGTCAAACGCCTGTTGCAACCGCTCTCCCGCCAGCAAGGTTTGGCTGGCATGCTTGAGGAACACCGCGTTGCCGGCCACGAGCGCGGGCACGATGGCATTGATCGCGGTGAGATAGGGATAGTTCCAGGGCGCCACCACCAGCACCACGCCAAGCGGCTCGCGCGCGATCACCCGGCGGAAGGCGTCGGAGTCCTCGATCACCTCCGGCGCGAGGGCGGTGTCGGCGACCTGGATCATGTACTCCGCGCGCTCGCGCACGCCGCCGATCTCGCCGCCGTAGCGCACCGGACGTCCCATCTGCCAGGCGAGTTCGGTAACGATGTCGTCGTTCATCGCCTCGAGTGCGTCGATGGCAGCGGCGACGATGCGTTTGCGCTCGTCGAGCGGCGCCTCCACCCAGGCCGCCTGGGCTTCCCGGGCATTGCCGAGCATGGCGGCGAGACTGTCGCGACTGTCCACCGGGCGCTCGGCGTAGACGGAGCCGTCGATGGGTGAAATACAGGTAATGCTGGTCATTGTCGATGTACTAGTGCAATTGGTTGCCGGGGGCCATGTCGCCCCGGTGCTGAAAGCTTGCGGGTCAGGCGCGCTCGAATCCGCGCGCTATCTCCCAGTCCGTCACGACGCGATCATACTCCTGCTGTTCCCAGCGGGCGGCATGCACGTAGTGATCCACCACGTCGTCGCCGAGGGCGCCGCGCAGCATTTCCGAGCGGTCCAGGGCATCGCTAGCGGCGCGCAGGGTCTTCGGAATCTCGCGCAGCGCTTCACCGTGATAGGCATCACCGCTGAACGCCTCTTCCAGATCGAGTTTCTGCTCGATGCCCGCGAGGCCGGCGGCGATCTGCCCGGCATAGGCGAGATAGGGATTCAGGTCGGAGCCGCCGATGCGGCATTCCACCCGCACGCTACGGCTGCCCTCGCCGCAGAGTCGATAGCCCGCGGTACGGTTGTCCAGGCTCCAGATGGCCTTGGTGGGAGCGAAGGTACCCGCCTGGAAGCGCTTGTAGGAGTTGATGTACGGCGCGAGGAAACAGGTGATGTCGTCGGCATGGGCAAGCAGGCCGGCGAGGTAGTGGCGCATGGTGTCGGACATGCCGTGGACAGAACCGGCATCATGGAAAAGCGGCGTCTTGCCGTCCGCACTCCAGAGGCTCTGGTGGATGTGGGAAGAGCTGCCTGCCGCGTCGGTATCCCACTTGGCGAGGAACGTCAGTGACCTGCCCTGCTGCCAGGCGATCTCCTTGCAGGCGTTCTTGACGATCACGTGGCGGTCGGCGGAGGTCAGCGCATCGGCATACACCACGTTGATCTCTTCCTGGCCTGCGCAGGCCTCGCCCTTGGAGCATTCCACCGGGATTCCGGCGGCATTGATGCCGTTGCGGATGGCGCGCATCACGCCCTCTTCCTTGGTGGTCTGGAAGATGTGGTAGTCCTCGTTGTAGGGACTGGCCAGTTCCATGTCGCGATAGCCGCGCTCGCGGTTCTCCGCGTAGCCGGTGTCGAACAGGAAGAACTCGAGCTCCGAGGCCATCATCGCCTGCATGCCCATGGCATCCAGCCTGGCGACCTGGCGCTTCAGGATCGCGCGCGGGGAATGGGGTACGTCCTCGTGGGTGTGATGATCCTGCACGTCGCACAGCACCATCGCGGTGCCTTCAAGCCATGGCACCCGGCGCAGCGTGGCCATATCCGGCACCATGGTGTAGTCACCGTAACCCGCCGCCCAGCTCGTGGAGCGATATCCCTCCACGGTCTCCATTTCGAAGTCCGTGGCGAGCAGGTAATTGCAGCTATGGGTTTCCTTCCAGGCCGACTCGAGGAAGAAATCCGCCTGGAAGCGTTTCCCCATGAGGCGCCCCTGCATATCCACCTGGCAGGCGAGAACCGTGTCGATGGCGCCCTGCCCGACTTCCTGCCGCAGTTCTTCCAGGGTAAGTAAACCTTTCATTGAGTCCGGACCGTTGAGAATGGAAGGGCCGGATTATAGCGGCGCGCAATCCGTTGCGCCCACCCGCGTCATGCATCGGCTTCACCCGTTCAGGGAATACTGTAGTTCACCAGTTCCACCCGGTTTCCGTCCGCGTCCAGTTCCAGGATCAACCCGATTCCCGGGGCATGAAACTTTTGCTCGTCGACCCCGGGCTCCAGTGGGGTGAAATCCCGCGTCACCACGCAGTCACCGGCGCAGCTGCCGCCAGGCGTCGATTCGCTCCCGGTGATGCTGGTGATCTCGATGACATCCTCTGCCTCCCGCCAGGCAACCTCCTGGCGGATGAACTGGCCCACCTGGGGATTGGCTGGCATCTGGATTCCCGCGCGCGCGCCTTCCCTGCCGGATTTCCAGGAACCGTCGATGTCGACGAGCTCCGGCGCCTCCGGATCGTCGCCTTCGAAGATTTCGAAGTTCTCGGCGATCTCGCCACAGTACCAGACATTGCCGTTGACATCCTGGGCGAACCAGTCGTCGGTGTCTTCCACGAGTTCGCCATCCTCCTCCACTACATCGTTGACCGTGATACAGGTGATGCCTTCTATGAATTTGGTCTCATCGGTTACCGTCACCGTGATCGTTTCCGTGACGCTTTCCCCCTCGTCATCGAGGAATGTCGCTTCATAAGTCCAGGTCGCACCGGGCACCAGTGGCAGGTAGGGGTTGGGCAGAACCGCCCCACCAATCTGCAGTGGATCGACGAAATCGGCAGCGTGGTCCTCGCCAAATGGCGGATCGTAGGCGGAACCACCAATCACGCTGCAAAGCGCAAAACGCTCCGACCGGATCTCGCGGCATTCGCCATGGCCATCACGTCGTTCTTCGCGCAGTTCATCGAAGCAGTCCCGCCGGGCGTCGTCATCCAGCAGGTTGAGGCATACGGCACGCCCGGTGAAGTACGCCACACGCAAGTCATTGCGACAGGCATTGTGAAGGTTGCCGGCGCTGCGCTTGCAGATGTCCATCCCGGCCGCCACGGCAGGCGAGAGAGCAGTCGTCACGGGTAGTGCCGCCACCAACAGGGTGGCCAGGCTGGTGTGCAGGGCAGCGGCGCGGGGCGCCGCGCCAGATCTATTGCTCGTGTTCATGTTGGTATCTCCTGGATTCATTGTTGATCGGTCGATCCCTGAACACGTTAGCCCGCACGGATTGCCGGATTCTCATCACCGCCTCACCAATCGGTAATGTTTCATCGAGGATAGCCGCGTTACACTGGCCGGCAACGAGGTGAACCAGGCAATGCCATGCGAGTCCTCCTCATCGAAGACGATCAACGGATCGCCGGCTTCATCGGCAAGGGGCTGCACGAACAGGGTTACTGCGTAACCCACGCGGACAATGGCGATGATGGTCTGGACCTGGCGTTGAACGATGTCTACGACATCGGCGTTTTCGACCTCATGCTACCGGGCCTGGACGGCCTTTCCATCATCGAGCGCATGCGGCGCGGCCAATCGACCACGCCGGTCATCATCCTCAGTGCGCGGCGGTCTGTGGACGATCGCATCCGCGGGCTGCGTCTTGGTGGTGATGACTACATGACCAAGCCATTTTCATTTGCCGAACTGCTGGCCCGCATGCAGGCGCTGTACCGGCGCGCAACGAACATGCAGAACGAACACGACGGCTTGCTGCGGGTCGACGCACTGGAACTCGATCTGCTGCGTCGCGAGGTCCGTCGGGAGGGTAAAGTGATCCGCCTCCAGCCGCGTGAATTCGCGCTGCTCGAGTTTCTTGCCCGTCACCATGAACACGTCGTATCGAGAACCATGATCATCGAGCGGGTCTGGAACTACAGCTTCGATCCGCAAACGAATATCGTCGAAACCCGGATCAGCAAGCTGCGGGAAAAGGTGGATCGGGAATTCGCGTATCCGCTGATCCATACCGTGCGGGGACTGGGATATGTGCTCAGGCGGGAAGCACGCGGAACATGATTCGCCTGTCGACGCGGCTGAGTCTGTGGTACGCCGGCACTTTCATCCTGTTGCTTGGTGGCGGCTTCACCCTGGCCTGGATAGTGATCGCGCACAGGCTCGACGCGGCGGTGGACGCGGACCTCCTGGAGGACGTGGCCGAACTGCGCGCGGTGTACCGGCTCGGTGGTGCGAACGCCCTGCAGGAATGGATCGACGATGAAATGTCCCGGGAAGACGCGGAAGCGGAATTCCTTCGGCTGGTCAGGACTGGACCGGCGCCAACGCCGACCATGCAGCAGGAGCCGGGAATGCCCTGGTATCGACAACTATCGCCCCCGGATCTTCCGCACGATTCCGATACAGTGCTGTCCACCCGCTCCCATGACGCGGCGTCCAACGGGGAACCGGTGCCGTTCCGTGAAATCACCGCGCTGGTGTCTGCAGACCTGCTCATCCACGCGGGCGAATCGCTCCATGCGCGGGAAGAAACCCTGTCGCTCCTCGCGCGCATATTCACCACGATGCTGCTGCTCGGACTGCCGCTGTCGGGACTGGCGGGCTGGCTCATGGCCCGTCGCGCCGCGCGCGACATCGAGCAGATCGGCGTGATCGCCACCCGTATCGGTCGCAGTGGATTCGAGGAGCGGGTGCGGCTGCAACCCGTTGACCGGGAGATCGACCTCCTGGTAAGGACGTTCAACGGGATGCTGGACCGGATCCGTGACCTGATGAAGGAGATGCGGGAACTGACCGACAGCATCGCCCATGACCTGAAAAGCCCGCTGGCGCGTATCCGCTTCATGTCCGAGGTGGCGCTCTCGCGCAACCTCGCGCCCGGGGACCAGGCGCAGCAGGCGGAACAGACGATCGAGGAATGTGATCGGCTGATTCGGATGATCGACGCCACCCTGGACGTGGCGGAGGCGGAGTCCGGCATGCGTCGGGGCCGATGGCAGGTAACGGACTACTCCGCGCTGGTGCGGGACGCGGTGGAATTGTTCGAACCGGTTGCCGCCGGCAAGGGCCTCGGCCTCGCCTGCCGGGTGGCGCAGGGCCTGCGCGTGGATGCCGACAGGACCAATCTTCAGCGCCTGGTTGCCAACCTGGTCGACAATGCCATCAAGTACACTCCCGCGCCCGGAAACGTCGAGGTGCGGCTCGACGCGGGGGATGATCAGGCCGTCCTGACGGTGACTGATACCGGCATCGGGATCGCCGAATCCGAACAGTCCGCGGTATTCAGCCGCTTCTACCGCTGCGATCACAGCAGGAATCGGGATGGTTGCGGGCTGGGACTTTCGTTTGCCCGCGCCGTGGCGCGTCAGATGGGAGGAGATATCCAGGTGCAGAGCGCGCCGGGAGTTGGAAGCCGGTTCCGCGTCATCCTCCCCCTGAGCGACGCTCCGATCGCTTCGGCGGCAAGCGGATCCGACGCGCGGGAGGATAAAGCCAGTCAGCCGGCGTCGGCGATGGAGTCGCGGTAACGCTGCTGGAACCAGGCAACCCCCGCCTCGTGACGCGGCGACAAGGGGCCCGGCTGGTAGCCGCCACTGGCGTAGTTGTTATGGGTCTCGAGGCAGATACCAAAGTCCTCCCGCACAACCTCGAGATTGCGCGCGATGGTATCCGCGCGGGCATCCGCCTGCGCTTCGGACAGGTCGCGAAAGTAGAAGTCGTAGATCAACTCGGTGCGACCAGGCCCGAGCGGGTTGATGCGCGAGGTGTTGATACCGCCGTTGAACAGGGACAGCGTCCAGTTGGGCCACATCCAGTACCAGCGTCCCTGGTAAAACAATCCTTCCCTGGGCGGCGCGGTCATGCGCACCAGGTTGTTGGCCGCGGAGGTCTGGAACTGCTCGAAGTCGATGGACGCGTAAAACTTCGGGTGGATGCCGGGAATGTGGTAACCCTCGACAAAGTTGTCGGTGTAGATCTTCCAGTTGGCGTCGAAGGTGAGACGTGTCTGCTCAGCGTGCTGGCAGTCCTCCATGGAAACGTCCGCCAGTTCGTCGATGGTATCGCCGAGTTGCTGTTCCAGGGACACATCGGGCGAAATCGCGACGAACAACAATCCGCGCCAGGTCTCCACGGCAATGGACTCCAGTGGCCACTCGGCCGGATCGAAGTCAGGATCCTCGCCGAACCAGGGCGCGTGCTTGAGGGCGCCGTCGGTATCGTAGCTCCAGTTATGGTAGGGGCAGCGGATGAGCCGCAGGCTGCCGCAGCCGCGCTCCACGAGCTGGGCGCCGCGATGGCGGCAGACATTGCGGAACGCGCGCAGTACGCCGTCGCGGCCACGCAGCACCAGAACCTTGATCCCGGCGATGTCCTCGCTCACGTACTGGCCCGGGTCCGCCACCCGGGACGCCGGCCCGAGCAATTGCCAGGTATGTGACAGCAATCCCTCGCGCTCGCGCACGAAGACTGTCGGATCGGTGTAGTAGCCGGGATCGAGATTCAGTTCCAAGATGGCGGACGCGGTGAGGACGGGCGAAGGGTAGCAATGGCGGCTTCGCCGGGCAACGAGTTTCCGCCGAGCCCGAATATTTCACCAGCATCCCGGATGCTGACGCAGGCCAGGGGCGGCTGGGCGCCGCGCTGGAGCGAACCGCATAGCCGTAGCTATGGGGTGAGTGAAGCGCAAGTCCAGGCGTTCCTGGACCAGTCAGGGCCGGGATAGAAATCGGGCCCAATCCAGACTGTGACCGGGCTTTTGGTGCTCTACGCAATGAATTTTCGAGATCTTTCATCAGGTTGCAACCTGGCCCGATTTCGGCTGGTGGAATATTCGGGCTAACGCTCGACGCACATGGCGATGCCCATACCGCCGCCGATACACAGCGTCACCAGGCCGCGATGAGCGTCGCGCTTCTGCATCTCGTGCAGCAGGGTCACGAGGATACGGGTGCCGGACGCGCCGATCGGATGCCCCAGGGCAATGGCGCCGCCGTTGACATTGACGATCTCCGGATTCCAGCCGAGATCCTTGTTCACCGCGCAGGCCTGTGCGGCAAAGGCCTCGTTCGCTTCCACCAGTTCGAGGTCGTCGATCGACCAGCCGGCTTTCTCCAGCACGAGACGGCTGGCGGGTATCGGGCCGGAGCCCATGATCGCCGGATCCACGCCCGCGGTGGCCCAGGAACGGATCGTGGCCAATGGCGTGAGCCCGCGCTTCTCTGCGTTCTCGGCGGACATCAGCACCGTGGCCGCGGCGCCGTCATTGAGGCCGGAGGCATTGCCGGCGGTCACGCTGCCGTCCTTGCTGAACGCCGCGCGCAGTTTTGCAAGTGACTCCACCGTGGTGCCGTGCTTCGGATGCTCGTCGGTGTCGACGATGGTGTCGCCGCGCCGGCCCGGAACCGTCACCGGGACGATCTCGTCGGCAAAACGGCCCGCCTTCTGCGCGGCTTCCGCCTTCTGCTGGGAGGCCGCGGCGAAGGCATCCTGCTGATCGCGGGAGATCTCCCACTTCGCCGCCACGTTCTCCGCGGTGTTGCCCATGTGGTACTGGTTGAAGACGTCCCAGAGGCCGTCCACGATCATCGTATCAGCGAGGCTGAGCGGCCCCATCTTCTGCCTGTTTCGCATCGGTGCGGCATGGGGCGACAGGCTCATGTTCTCCTGCCCGCCGGCGACGACGATCTCGCTGTCGCCACAACGGATGGCCTGGTAGCCCATGGCCACCGAGCGCACACCGGAACCGCACACCTGGTTGATGGTCACCGCGGTGCGGTCGGAAGGGATACCGGCGCCCATGGCGGCCTGGCGGGCGGCGTTCTGCCCTACCCCGGCGGTCAGGACCTGGCCGAGGATGACCTCGGATACCTCGCTTGCCTCCACTCCGGATCTCGCGAGCGCCTCGGTGATGGCGATCTCGCCGAGCTTGCTGGCCGGCAGGGTTGAGAGGCCGCCGAGAAAGGCGCCGATGGGGGTACGCGCGGCGCCGACGATGACTACGTCATTCATGACTTAACTCCATCTGGATGTGGTAACTGGGTTTGCCGGGCGAACACTTCCGGCCCGGATTGTGCGCTGCACAATAACGTAATTCTAGCGCCGCGTGAAAGGGCGCGCAACCGGATCAGCCGTCGCGACCGAGCCATTCCGACACCAGGCCTATCTGTTCCGGAACCATGAGCGACGGTGCATGGGCACAGCGCGGGATTTCCACCCCCTCGGCTTGCGGATGGCGCGCGCACATCTCCGCCATGGTCTCCGGCAACAGCAGACCGGAGCGTTCCCCGCGAAGCACCAGTACCGGAATTCGAATCTGATCCCAGATACTCCAGATGTCCATGTCGTCACAGGGCTGGGCGACGAACCGGTCGATCACCGCGGGGTCTATCTCCAGGACGAAACCATCACCGTCCGCGCGCACGCCATGCTCGACGAAATGCCGGTAGTGGACGTCTTCGAGTGGGCCGAATCCCAGGTAAACCGTGCGGAAATACTCCTCGGCTTTCTCGAGGTCAGCGAAGCTTGGGTGGGTGCGCAGGTATTCACCGATCAGGGCGAGGGCCGCGCCGGGGATGAACGGTCCGACGTCGTTGATCACCATCCTGCGGACCGGGTTGTCCGTACGCGCGGCGATCCCCATGCCGATGAGCCCGCCCATGGACGTGCCCACCCAGTCGAGCGTCTCCGGCGCGAGCGCCTCGATCATGCGCAGGGAGTCCTCCAGGTACTGGCCGTTGTGGTAGTGCACGGGATCCCCAAGCCGGTCGCTGAGGCCGCGGCCGGGGTAGTCCGGGCAGACCACGCGGTAGCGATCCGACAGCGCCCGGGCGAGGAAATCGAAGTCTCGGCCGTTGCGCGACAGTCCGTGGGCGCAGACCAGCACCCGGGGATTGGCAGGATCTCCCCACTCGGTCCAGCGCAGGACGTGCTGGCGGCCATCCGGGGTACGCGATCGAACGGAGCCCGTTCCGGGTGTATCTGACTGGGTCATGAAAAAAATATTGTTGCAGTGCAAAAAATATGTTGCAACGCACAAAAAAATCCGTTATGCTGCGCCGCACAAAGTTGATCGAAGTCCGTCAGGTTACTTTATTTACCCTTTCAAGGAGACCCAAAATGGCAACCAAAGCAAGTGAAACCAAGCAGTTAGAAGCTGCAATCGCACCCGTCGTGGCCTTCAACAAGCTCGTTCTGAAGAACGCCGAACAGGCCTTCAACATGCAGATCGCGAGCCTCCAGGCATACGCCAAGATGGGCCTCGACAATGTCAGCGCCGGCCTCGAGATCCGTAATGCGGACGAATTCAAGGCGTACGCCGAAAAGCAAAAGGACGTCGCCAAGGATTTCACCGCGCAGATGACCTCCGACGCCAAGGCTTTCGGTGAGCTGAACGCGAAATTCTTCGAAGAAGCTCGCACCCTGACCGAAGCCAACATCAAGGCCGCTGCGGAAACCGCCAAGGCCGCCTGATCGTTTGCCAGGCAAGGTCCGTCCCCGGGTCGCACATCCCGGGACGGTCCACTCCAGGCGCGGGTCCTCCAGGCCGCGCCCGGAACCCAGGCCGTTGCCCACGGGCAACGGCCTTTTTTTATGACACTACGGAACCGGACCCGGCTCAGGCACTCATGAACATCCCGCCATTGACGGGAATGTTCGCGCCCGTGGTATAGGCGTTTCGCTCGTCGGCGAGCCAGGATACGGTAAAGGCGATCTCCTCTGGCGTCGCCATCCTGCCCATGGGCACCTGGGCGACGATCTGTTCCAGGATCTCGCGTGGCATCGACTCGGTCATGGGGGTGCTCACGTAGCCCGGGGAGATCGTGTTCACCGTGACCCCGCGGGATGCGGTCTCCTGGGCCACCGCCATGGTAAAGCCATGAAGGCCCGCCTTGGCGGCGGAGTAATTGGCCTGGCCGAACTGGCCCTTCTGCCCGTTGACGGAGGCGATATTGATGATCCGGCCGAAGCCGCGCTCGATCATGCCCGTTACCACCGGTTGGGTGACGTTGAAGGCGCTGTCGAGATTGGTATTGATCACCGCGTGCCACTGGTCTGGCGTCATGCGCTTGAGCGTCTTGTCGCGGGTGATCCCGGCGGCGTTGACCAGGATGTCGATACGCTGGTAGAGCTGCTCGACGCTTTCCACCATGGTCTTCGCGCTTTCGTAGTCAGCAACGTCCACCGGAACGATAGTGAATTCATAGCCAAGGGCGCGGTGCCTGCGCTGCCATTCTTCCGCTACCGCCTGTTCCGGCGGGAAATAGCAGGCGATGACGGTACAGCCTCGGTCGTGCAGTTCCTTGCAGATGGCGGTACCGATGCCGCCAACACCTCCGGTAATCAGGGCCACTCGTTTTGTCATTTAATGGGTACTCCGAAATCTGATTGGTGAACGCTGATGTTGCGATGCAATATTGTGCGCCGCACCATAAATCCAGCCCAGGGGCTTGTCAAGCCTGTCCCCGGGACATGACTGTTGCGTTCGCCGAATCAGATCCGGCAAGAATACGAGCTATTTATCTGATTTTTTGTCTTTTTTACTCCTAGGATTTCCAAAGATAGCGCCCTGCATGTCCTCCCACATCTGCATGTTCTGGCGACTGATATCGCTCCACATGCGCACCGGGCTCTGGTCCATGAGTTCACTCATCCGGTCCTGGAACTGATCCTGCTGCTGCTGGAAGAAGCTCAGGCTCTGGTTGATAAAGTCCGAGAATCCCTGGCGCTGGCTCTCGCCGTAATAGCGGATGAAGTCCTGCAGATTGTCGGTGGAAAACAGAGGATCGGCCTCGGATTCCTGCTCGATGATGATCTGCAGCAGGATGCTGCGCGTGATGTCCTTCTTCGACTGCGTATCGATGACTTGGAAATCCACGCCCTCGATGACCATGTCGCGCACGTCGCCGAGGGTGATGTACCTGCTCTCCTGCGTATCGTAGATCCTGCGGTTGGGATACTTCTTGATGATACGGATGTTGTCTTCAGTACTCATGGCAATATCGGATTGGATTGCTGGAATCACGGTCTTCGCCGCGAATCATACACCGGGGATCCAGGGCTGGCGTTCCAATGGATCACTTGACTTGCCCGGTGAATTCCTTAACAATAACATTTTTGTGCAGCGCACAAAACCTCCACGGCAAACCCAACCGGACAGTCCCGAACCATGCCCGATAAAGACAGCCGAACGACCCCGGAATCTCAAGATGCCGGGCAAATCCTGGCAAATAATATCAAACAGATGGAACACATTCTGGGAGATATTGTCAAGAACAGCTCCGCTCCTGACCTCGATCCGTTCCACCTCACCGAGGCCTGCAACAACTGGTTCAAGGCGATCTCCGCGGATCCGCAGAAAGTGTTCGAGGCCGGATTCAACTACTGGCAGGACGCGATGCGGCTGTACCAGCAAAGCGCACTCGCGCTCATGGGCGTGGAGCAGGAGCCGGTGATCAGCGAGGAAAAAGGCGACCGTCGTTTTCGTCACGAGGCCTGGCAGGACCAGCCGGTGTTCAACCTGATCAAGCAGTCCTACCTGCTGACCTCGCGCTGGGCGCGGGAGCTGGTATCCGACGTCGAGGGTCTCGACGACCGCACCACGGAAAAGGTGGCGTTTTTCACCGAGCGCTACCTCGACAGCCTCTCCCCGACCAATTTCGCCGCCACCAATCCCGCGGTGATCGAAAAGACCATCGAGACCAACGGCGGCAATCTGGTGAAGGGCCTCGAAAACATGCTGGGCGACCTCAAGAAAGGCAACGGTCAGCTGCAGATCTCGATGACCGATACCGAGGCGTTCGAGCTTGGCAGGAACATCGCCACCACCCCGGGCAAGGTGGTGTTCCGCAACCGCATGCTGGAGCTCATCCAGTACGCGCCGGCCACGGAGACCGTGTTCACCCGGCCGCTGCTGGTCGTGCCGCCCTGGATCAACAAGTACTATGTTCTCGACCTGCAGCCGAAGAACTCTCTGGTGAAATGGCTGGTTGACCAGGGCCACACGGTGTTCGTGGTGTCCTGGGTGAACCCGGACGAGAGCTACCGCGACACCACCTTCGACGACTACGTCATCGACGGCATCGGCGCGGCCGTGGATGCGGTGGAAAAGGCCACCGGCGAGACCGCTATCAACGCCATCGGCTACTGCATCGGCGGCGCCCTGCTCGCCACCGCCCTCGCCTACTTCAAGGCGACCGGTGACGATCGCATCCGTAGCGCCACATTGCTCACCACCCTGCTCGACTATGCCGAGCCGGGCGAACTCGGGGTGTTCGTGGACCAGGCCCAGGTCGACAGCCTTGACAAGAAGATGCAGGAAAAGGGCTACCTCGACGGCAGCTCCATGGCCGGCACCTTCAACCTCCTGCGCGCCAACGACCTGATCTGGTCGTTCTACATCAACAACTACCTCCTCGGGAATGCGCCGCGTCCGTTCGACCTGCTGTACTGGAACTCCGATTCCACCCGCATGCCGGCCGAGATGCACCGCTGGTACCTGCAGAACTTCTACATCGAGAACCGGCTCAAGGATCCCGGAGGCGTGGAGATCGCCGGCGTGCCCATCGACCTCGGCTCGGTGGATATCCCCGTGTGCTTCGTCTCCGCGGTGGAGGATCACATCGCGCCATGGAAATCCACCTATGCCGGCACGCGCCTGTTCTCCGGCCAGGTGAAATTCATCCTTGGCGGCTCGGGACATATCGCCGGGGTGATCAATCCGCCGGCGGACGTCAAGTACGGTTACCGCACCACCAGCAAGCCGCCGGCCGACGCGGACAAGTGGTTCGCGAGCGCGAAGGTCGAGGAGGGATCCTGGTGGCCGGAATGGCAGCGCTGGATTTCCCGCCGCTCTGGCAAGCGCATTGCCGCTCGCCAACCGGGCGGCGCCCGGCTGAAGCCCATCGAGGACGCGCCGGGCAGCTATGCCAGGGTGCGCCTGTCGGCAGAACCCCAGGGCTGACAGTATCTGGCGACATCCACCGGGGCGGATTCCTCGCCCCGACAACCGGCTACCACCTGACCTGTAGAATTTCTGCGCCCGGATTCAACAAAGGGTCAGAAAATACGGGTATCCTGTACCCGAATTTCACCAGTTTTCATTCACCTACCACCCAAAGGAGTAAATCAACATGAGCAGAGTTGCAGTCGTCACCGGCGGCACCCGTGGTATCGGGGAAGCCATCAGCATTGCATTGAAGGAAGCCGGGTATACCGTTGCCGCGAACTACGCCGGCAACGACGAGGCGGCGAAGAAGTTCAGCGACCGGACCGGGATTTCCACTTACCGCTTCGACGTCTCTGACATCGACGAATGCCAGGTTGCGGTGAAGAAGATCGAGGCCGATCTGGGACCCGTGGAAATCCTGGTCAACAATGCCGGCATCACCCGCGACGGCACCATGCACCGCATGAGCTTCGACCAGTGGAACGCGGTCATCCAGACCAACCTGTCTTCCTGCTTCAACATGAGCCGCTGCGTGATCGAGAGCATGCGCGAGCGTGGCTTCGGCCGGATCGTCAATATCGGCTCGGTAAACGGTCAGGCCGGGCAGTACGGGCAGGTCAACTATGCCGCCGCCAAGTCGGGAATACACGGCTTCACCAAGGCGCTGGCGCAGGAAGGCGCGGCCAAGGGCATCACCGTGAATGCCATCGCCCCCGGCTACGTGCTCACCGACATGGTGCGCGCGGTACCGGAGAAGGTGCTCGAGAAGATAGTCGCCACCATCCCGGTCGGTCGTCTCGGCGACCCCCACGACATCGCGCGCTCGGTGCTGTTCCTGGTGGCCGACGATGCAGGCTTCATCACCGGGTCTACCCTCAGCATCAATGGCGGTCAACATATGTACTGAGTCAGGCACCCCCTGACAGGAACGAAGTTCCAGCGGAAGCTGGAATCCATTTAGCACACCAGAAAACCGCCATATGGACGCCAGCCTACGCTCACTACTGTCCGGAATAATTTTCGGGTAGTCGCGGGAAGCCCCGGCTGGCGTCAGTTTGCGCCGATTCAGCGTGTTGGGGACATGTTTTGGAAAA
>JAUILZ010000044.1 GCA_030432755.1 Gammaproteobacteria bacterium
AGTTCTATGCGCGTATGCTGGACGCCTTGGAACTGGGATATCTTGGGAGTCGAGTTTCTGATCCGGCTCCTCCTCAAGTCAAGATGTTCGCACTGGTACTCAATCTGGAGGCCGTTGCTTGTCGGGATGTAGCGGTTGATGAGCTCTGGCTACCAGATGATTTCTGTGAGGCCAACGTCGCTCTTGTCTCGAAGATACGGATGGAGAGGAAGAAGTGGAGAGAACAGATCAAATCAAGACAGCGTGCCGAATCCCATGAGGTATGACCTATACACACCAGTTATAATTGGCACGTGTGCCAATTATATTCACAACCTCACAGGGAATCCGGCGGACGTAGTAGAATGAAATCAGCGAAGCGGCTCAAGGCCCTGCTCCAGTTCACGCAGGGCCTCGACCGCCTGCTTCTGGCCGGCCAGGAATCGCTGATTGAGCTTCTGCCAGTCTCGCCGGGGTACGGACCGCTTCAATTGTTTCCAGTCGCTCAGAACGCCACCCAGTTGCCGCATGAGCTTTCTGGTGGTCGCCCGATCTCGCCAACTCGCTTTGTGTACACCGAGATATCCCGGGTGGGTGCGACTCCAGGCCTTCATCTGGCTGATTAACGCTGCGGGCAGTAGGGGGCGGCGCTGGCGCGTCGTCTGTCTCAGCAACAGGTTCAACTGCTTGAGTCCCGCATCCCTTTCGCGCGTCGCTGCGGCGCTGATACCCGCGGGCTCGGGACGGATGATCGACAGCAATTCCGTGACCTGCCGCCAGCTCAGTGCGGCCTTTTCGAGCTGCATGAGCAGTCTCGGCTGATCTGAACACGCCCGTGCGAAACGCCTTGCCTTGTACAGGATCCCCCTGACATAGGAAGCCGAGAGGCCTGGCTCCTTCCTGCAGATCATCTGCACCACCCGGTCGGTCCGGGTCCGCTTCTGACCATGCGGCGCATACTCAACAAACCGGTCGTAGGTCTGCCCAAGCTGGCGGTAATCCCGTAGCCGGGTCTTGTCACCGCGGCGGGTTAAAGACCAGTAGCGGGTAACGTCCTGGGCACGAACGGGTTTGCGGGCGGGCATGAGACGGTCTCCTGATAGGAAAGCGCCTCAATTTTAGCATCCATGCTACTTTCTGAACACCGCAAGCTGTCAGCGGAACATCGCCCGCAATAAGGCGGGTTAATGCGGCCTCGTACCCGCCATAGCGGGCGGTCAACGCAACAGCAGTTTCTGCGAGCTGTAACAACTATTCACCACCTCTTTGTGCGAGATTCTTTTTCACTGTGCGCTTGATGCGCTTTAACACATCACTTAATTACGGAAGTTTTATCCCATGCCAATCGGCTCATACCGTACCCGTCTACCCAACCGACTCCACTTGTTCAATGAACTGCTCCGCCGCATGTGTGGCCGCGGCTGGTTCACCGTCACTCAGTTCGCCTACGTGCTCTACCTCGGGCGCAAACTGCACTGCCAGCAGAAGCGGCGTGTTCAGGAAAAGCTCCAGCAACTGACCAGCGCAGGTCAACTCGACATGCACATCGACGACGACGGCCTCTGCTGGTTCAACTACCCCGAACCCCCAGCCCCACCGCCGGATGGTGGTGAAGCGGCGCTGTGTTTACCAGTCGCAGACGCACGTTCATCTCCTGTTGTCTCTGCTTGCGGGGATTCCGGGGGCGGGGGTCGACGGCTATCACCGTCCGATGAGTTGACGCTGCGTCTGATCGACCAGTACCGCTACAGCCTGATGCCGGGACGGCGCAAACCTCGGTATGAACCGATTCCATCACGCCAAACGCCACGCGAGATTGTGGCTGGCGTACCTTGGAGCGACTGGTCCATCTGAATATTTCAACACACCTACAAGTCGACGTGAATCGCGCAGTTTGTCGCTATCGTGATCAACGCCCGTCGTCTCATAATCTCATGAGTTTCGAACACGACGAGACGAGCACGTTCCCGAAACAAACGTCCTTTGCCTGGGAAGCTGGCGCCGGTCGCAATTTCGCAGCCGTAACTGGGCGCACGATGAAGATCGCTTTCGTGTGATTGCGGCTGCTTGCGAGAGTAAGCGTGAGACTTTGAGACCCATGCGTACTCGGCCGTAATCGACGGCCACCAGAAGACGCTGAAAACGCTGATTTATCACAGAAAGTCTCAAAATCTCATCCAGCGTCTAGCAATTGCACGATCGACAATCGGTCGCACGTAGCAGCTCGCGTTTGAGACTTTGAGACAGGTCTCTCCTATGACAAAGGGCGGCCGAGATATACCCGACCGCCCTGTTTCGCCGTCTCGTTACCCTTGTGCGCCACCAGTGGGAACGTAGAGAGGGTGAGCACCTCGTAGAACACGAACAGGGTTACCAGGTTGCCGGCGAAGGCGACGCCCATGGCGCCGAAAATGGCCACCGCGAAGAAGAAGTAGAACCGGGTCTGGTTGGCCTCGTTGTTACCACGCATGTAGCCGATGGAATACAGCGAGTTGACCGGCCAGAGGGTCGCGGCGATGGAGGCGAACAGCATCCCGAGGGGTTCCACCACGAAACGGATCGACAGCCCCGGCAGCATTTCCACCACGGTAACCGACGGCCGTTCACCGGCGAGCACGCGCCCCAGCATCGTCAACACCACGATGCAAAGAAGCCCCGCGGTCACCAGCGTGCAGCCCTCGCGCAGGTTGGGCTGACGCCCGGAAGCGAGAATCGCCAGGCCACCGACGAGTGGCAGGAGGAGCGCCACGGCGATCAGGAATTCCGTGCTCACCAGGTGTAGCCTCCGAACAGCACGCTCGCGGCATCACCTGCGAGCGCGGTCAGCGCGCCCGGGTTGACGCCGAACCAGAAGTTGGCGAGCACCAGGATCCAGGTTGGCACGAGCAGCGCCAGCGGCGCCTCGGTCACCGTAGCGGCGTCATCCGGCCGCTCCTGCAGGTAGGCGGCTTCCACCACCCGCCAGATGTAGATCACCGCGATCAGCGAGGAGATGACCACGATCACCACCACCGGCCACCAGCCGCGTTCCACCGCGGCGAGGATGAGATACCACTTGGAGATGAAGCCCGCGGTGAGGGGCACGCCGATCAGGCTGAGACCGCCACCGACGAAGGCCGCCATGGTCCAGGGCATCTGCTTGCCGAGGCCGCGCAGGTTGTCGATCAGCGGCGCGCCGATGCGGTAGCACGTCGCGCCGAGGGCGAGGAACAGCGCGCCCTTCATGAGCGCGTGATTGAACACGTGCAGCAGCGCCGCGGTGAGCCCGGAGACGTTGACGAGGCCGATGCCCACCAGCATGTAACCGATCTGCGCCACCGAGGAATAGGCCAGCATGCGCTTGATGTCGTGCTGGAACAGGGCGACGATGGAGGTGAACACCACCGCGATGAGTCCCACCGGGATGAACAGCAACTGCACGTGCATCTCGGTGAACGAAAACGCCGGACCGAAGATGGTGAACAGGTAGCGCACCATGACATAGACCGCGACCTTGGTAGCGGTGGCCGCCATGAACGCCGAGACGATGGAAGGCGCGTAGGCGTAGGCGTTGGGCAACCAGAGATGCAGCGGGAACATCGCCAGCTTGAGACCGACGCCGATGATGAGGAACCCGAATGCCGTCTGCATCGCGCGCGATTCCCCGAGCGCCGGCAGGCGCACCGCGAGATCCGCCATGTTGAGCGTGCCGGTGAGCATGTAGAGGATGCCCACGCCGATGAGAATGAACGTGGCGCCGATGGTGCCCATCACCAGGTACTGAAACGACGCAGTGAGCGCGCGCCTGTCGCGTCCCAGGCTGATCAGCGTATACGACGAGAGTGAGGAGATCTCGAGCAGCACGAACAGGTTGAATGCGTCGCCGGTGATGGTGATGCCGAGCAGGCCCGCGAGGCAGAGGAGGAGGGCGGTGTATAGCAGCCCCTGGCGATCTTCCGGCACCTCTTTTTCCACGCTGCATCGTGCCGCCGGAAACGTGATCGCGGCGATACCGGAGACGATCACCAGCACCAGCACGTTGAGCCGGTCGACCACGTACTCGATTCCCCAGGGCGCGTCCCAGCCGCCAAAGGCATAGTGGATTACGTCGCCGTCGCGAACCTGCCACCAGAGCGCGAGCGAGATCGCGAGGCAGCCCCAGGAAACCAGGGTGGTGAGCAGCCAGGCAAGCAGGCGCTGGCGGGCGAGGAGAAAGCACAGGGGAGCAGCCAGCAGGGGGAGAACCACCTGCAGCGCGGCCAGATGGTCCTGGATCATCCGGCCTCGTCCTCCCGGGTACTGATATCGAGTATCTCGCTTTCCTCCACCGTGCCGTATGCCTGTCGGATGCGCATGATCAGCGACAGGCCGAGGGCGGTGGTGGCCACGCCGACGACGATGGCGGTGAGGATGAGTACGTGTGGCAGGGGATTGGAATACAGCTCGGTGTTCGCGGCGACGATGGGCGCGGTGCCACCGATGACCTTGCCGACGCTGATGTACATGATGAACACCGAGGTCTGGAAGATGTTCAGGCCGACGATCTTCTTTACCAGGTTGCCGCTCGCGATGACGGTGTAGAAGCCTGCCATCATGAGCACGATCACCACCCAGTAGTTGAACAGGCTGAATACCATCAGCGGCTTCCCTCCGCGCGGCTGACGAAGGCGAAGAAGATGCCGATCATGACGGTGGCGACGGTGATACCGACGCCGAGCTCGATGATCAGGATGCCGTAATGCTGGCCGTGCACGGGGTCGTGCGCCAGCACGTCATAGTCGAGGTAGTTGGCGCCGCGCAGCATGGACACCACGCCGGTGCCGCCATAGATCAGCACCCCGGCGGCGGCGAGTACGCGGATCAGCCAAACGGGCACCAGCGCGACGGCGTCATTGAGGCCGAAGGTGAGCGCGTAGAGGATGATCGCCGAGGCGAAGATCACGCCCGCCTGGAATCCCCCGCCGGGCCCGAAATCGCCGTGGAACTGTACGTAGAGAGCGAACACCAGGATGAAAGGAATCAGCAGCATCGCCATCACCTGGAGCACCGGGTAGGGTCGGCTGTCGGGGCCCGTTGTGCGGTGCCGCGGAACGGTTACGTGCCCGCGGATGGTCAGCAGCGACAGCACGCCCACCAGCGCGGTGAAAATGACGATGACCTCGCCCATGGTGTCATAGCCCCGGTAGCTTGCCAGCACCGAGGTCACCATGTTGGGGATGCCGACTTCGGTCGGGGATACCTGGACATAACGATCCGCCACGTGCACGTGCACCGGGTTACCGGGATCGCCGAAATGGGGCATGTCGAGCGTGCCCCAGACGAGCGCGGCGCCGGTGACGACGACCACGCCGAGGGGCAACAGCGGGCTATAGCGGGACGGCTTTTCCTCGCGCCCGGTGCTCACCAGGGTGGCGAGCATGAACACCGTGGAGACGCCGGCGCCCACTGCGGCCTCGGTAAAAGCCACGTCGATGGCGTCGAGGACGACGAAGATCAGCGCGCTCAGCAGGCTGTAGATGCCGAACAGCATCACCACGCCAAACAGCGAGCGCAACCGGACCACCGCGATGGCGGTCATGCTCAGCATGGTGAGCAGGACGACGTTGACCAGGAGTTCTATGACCGGCCTCCGTCGGCTGGAGGGGTCCAGGTAACCGCCCGCAGGCCGGATCGATGCGCCGCCTTGACCAGGGCATGGCCGGAGGTGGGGCTGGTGAGCCACAGGAGCAGCAGCACCATCAGCAGCTTGACCGCCACCAGGGAAAAACTCGCCTGGAGCATGAGCGCGGCGACGAAGCACGCAGCGCACAGCGTATCGGTGATGCTCGCCGCATGCACCCGGGCGTAGAAGTCGGGAAACTTGAGCAGTCCCCAAGCGCCGGAAAGCCCGAGTATGGATCCCGCGAGGAGCAGGAGGCCACTGACGATGTCGATCACCAGCATCAGGACTTCTCCGCCTCGTCGTTTTCACCCACCCGCTCGACGAACTTGAGCACCGCGATCACGCCAATGAAGTTGATCAGGGCGTAGAAGATGGACAGGTCGAGGAAATCGGGTCGGCCGGTGAGAAAGCCATAGACCGCGATCAGGAGCACGGTCTTGGTGCCGAACATGTTCACCGCGAGAATGCGGTCGAACACAGTGGGCCCGGACAAGGCGCGGATGAGCGCCATCAGCATGACGGCGAGCAGCGCTATCGTGGCGACGGCGAGCATGGCGGTCACTGCGGCGCTTCCTCCAGCGCGGCCACGCGGTCGTTCATGTCGCCGTCCATGAGCTCGGCGATGGCGCCTTCCTCCACCGCGTGCACCGTCACCTCGCCTTCCGCGACGTCAAACGATACCGTGCCCGGGGTGAGGGTGATGGAATTAGCGAAGATGGTCTGCCCGATCCGACTCTTCGCGCGGATGGGAAAGCGGCGCACCGCCGGGGCGATGGGGTGGCGGCGCGGAAACCAGATATTCTTCAGTACGGATATATTCGCCTTGTATACTTCCAGCAACAACCAGGCGAGATAGGAAGGGAGCCGGCGGCAGAGGTACCAGGGCGACCCGAAACGGTACTGACGGGATATCCGGGCGACGATCCACAGGGTCAGCGCGATGGACAAAAGGCCCAGCGTGAGAAGCAGTGGATTGGTCCAGTAGCCCGAAAGCAGGAGCCAGAAGACAAGCAAACCCACGCCAAGCAGCGGCAGGTGCATATTCCTCGAATGGTGTAATAATTGTGTTTGGTATATTGTATACCAGAAACGAATACTGCCCGTCCAGACACCCGCGAATATTTCACCACATGGGGATGACTCGGGCAGAACAAACCCCATGGTGGCGGAAAACGCGCGCCATGTCGCGGTCCTTGGCTCCGGGCAGGTGTCGCGCCATTGCAGCAATACTGGTTCTCTGCGTAACGATCTTCGTGGGCGCCTGTTCGGAGCAATCCCCGTCCGACGAGGAGATTTCGGAGCGTATTGCCGCCGTTCAGGAGCGTTACCGCGCCCGGGGCGTTCCGACCCCGGATCCCGGGGAACTGCGCAGAACCTTTTACCCGGACCGTCTGAACCTGCCTACCTTCACCACCCGGATCGGGGATCGCTGGTACCTTGTCGACAGCTATAACAACCGCCTGCTGGCGGCGTCGAAACCAGATCTTCCCCTGAACGAGTGGGAGGTGGTCGACGACGATTTGTCGCGGCCCCACTCCATCGCCGGCAACGGGACGTTTCTCGTGGTCGACGACACCGAGGCCCACAGCGTACGCGTCTATCGCCGAGACGGCAGTGAAACGATCCTGCGCCAGGTCATCGTCGATGCCGGACCGCGGCCCCACCGGACCTGGTTCGACGAGGCGACGGATCGGTTCTACATTCTGTCCGCCGCATCCCAGGAAATCCTCGTCTTGCGGCGGGAAGGCGAGAAACTGGTGGAGGAGTCGCGAACGCGGATAGCGTCGATTCGCGACCTGTATACCCGTTCATTTCGGTTGATCGATGGCAACCTCTGGCTGTTTACCGCCGCGGGTGTGGTCAGCGTGGTGGATCACCGCCTTCCGGATTACCCCGAGATCGCGCGCTACCGGGTTCCGGAGCACCTGGCGGGCCTCAACGACATGATCCGCGTCGGAGAACACTGGTACCTCTCCGCCACCCGCAACCTGCTGGCGCAGTGCAGCCTGGACCGGGAAGCGCGTCTTTTCCGCTGCGAGGACCTGCGCCCGCGGGTGCCGTTCAAGGGCAATCCCTACCTGTTTCACCGCGAGGGCGACGCGCTCTACCTGGGGGTGGTGGCGGGACGCGACACGGTGCTGCGCATCGATCTCGACGAGGAAGGCGACGTGGTTGCCGTCAGCGACCTGTTTCCACGGACCCGGAAGTAGTGCCCCGGCATTCGCGGCTACAGTTGCGCGAGTTGGTCCCAGTCGCCGGTGATTGCGAGGGTGCGGCCGATGTATTGCTGGTTGACGAAGAGAACGCGTCCGTCGGGCGACAACGTGATCCCGGTCCAGCCGATGACGCCGTCGCCGCGGGCAAAGGTGAACCAGCGTCCGTCGGGGGTCAATCCCAGGATGTGACTCTGATCCCGGCTGCTGTCCTCGCAGACCAGCATCACACCGCCGGGCAGGCGCAGAAGCGCGTCCGGCTGCACCGGGCCCTGGTCGCCGGATTCGAATACGAGTTGCAGGGTACCGGAGTCCGCATCCTGCGGACGATAGTGAAAGATCTCGCCGAGACCACGGGCGCCACCCGCGGTGGCCGAGAAGTAGATACCGTCCGAATCCAGCCATAGCCCCTCGGGGCGGGCGAAGCCCGCGGCGCCCAGGGCCTGGGCGCGTGCACGGATGGTGTCGTCAGCCGGATCGGGATCGTCGACGTCGATCCAGTGGCAGGCGAACGCCTCGTCAGACATTGGCGTGAGGCCCAGCGCCTGCAGGCGGCCGCCCGCCGACAGGTTTCCCGGCTCCGCGGGCAGGAAGCGGTAAAGATTGCCGTCGGGGCGGTCCTCGGTCATGTAGACATGACCATGTTCCGGGTCAAAGGCGCAGGCCTCGTGCTCGAACCGTCCCATGGCGCGAAGCGGCCGCGGCGAGAGATTGGGCCGGCGGTGATCAACCTCGAACACGTAGCCGTGGCGTACGCCGTTTCGCTCGCTGAACTTTTCCTCGCAACTCAGCCAGCTTCCCCAGGGCATGACGCCACCCGCGCAGTTTTTCAGGGTGCCGGTGAGACTGAGATAGTGTTCCTGCAGTCGCAGGTCGGCGTCCAGTCGCACGGTGGTGGTGCCGCCGCGACAGGCCGGATCCCATGCCATGTCGGGGCGCTGGGAGCGGTCGAACTCGGAAATCTCGTGATTGCGCACCAGGGTGTAGCCGCCATCTTCGCCGGCGAAACAACCCATGCCGTCATGCAGTTCCGGCACCCTGACACCGTCATCCATCACGCTCCCGACCGGGGAAATGGCGCGCACCTCGAAACCGCGCCGCACGGCGGTGCGCTGGTCGAAGTCGACCAGGTCATCGGCGATGGCGTCGCCGTCGCCCGCGATCAACGAGTCGGCGAGCCGGCCGAATGCGTATGCCAGGGTGAGCCCCCCGCCAACATAGGCGGTGCGGCGTAAAAATTGGCGGCGGCTCACTGGTCATTGGGTTCAGTATTGGATACCATCGATTGTAAGGCTCACCCACAAGTGTCACAAACCCGGACTATCATCTTGCGCTTGTTTCCTTCGCGCTTTCTTGCACGGGCATTCCTTGGCAGTCAGTAATCCGTCGCCGTCCCAGGCAGAGGGCGGCAATGCCGTCGCACTTCGGCACCCTGCTCCGGCCAATGGCCAGCGCAAGGTGTTCATACTCGATACCAATATCCTGCTGGTGGATCCGGCGGCGGTGGACAACTTCGAGGAGCACGTGGTCGTCGTTTCGATGACCGTGATGGAGGAGCTGGACGGGCTCAAGCGACGTTCCTCGACGGAATACGAGGCGCGCCAGGCCATCACCCGGATACTCGACCTTGCGACCCGTCACCGGCCAGGCGAGCCCGCGCAACTCAGGGCGGGCGGTACTTTCATCCTCGACGCCCACGAGGTGGCGCGCAGTGATGCGCGTGGATTCGATCTCACGCTGGACAAGCCGGACAACCGCTTGCTCGCGCTGGCGATGCATTACAAGAAGGACCCGGCTTACCCGGACCGGGTGGTGATCGTCTCCAACGATGCCGCGGTGCGGATCAAGGCCCATGCGCTCGGCATAGCGTCGGAGGAGTACGAGGCGGTGAACTACCGCAGCCGCCTCGACGAACTTTACCGCGAGCCCACCCTGGTAGACCTGCCGCCGGAGCAATGGGAAGCATGGAATGCCGGCAAGGAGGTCGAACTGCCGGCCAATGGCTGGATCGACGAGCCGGCACTCGTGCGCCTGGATGGCAGCGACACGCATCCGGGCTATATCCGAGGTGGCACGATCCATCCCTACGGTGGCCTGACGGATACCCTGGTGCGTCCGCTCAACCAGCAGCAGGAGCTTGCGCTCCAGGTGCTCAACGACCAGCGCGCGCGGGTCGTCGCCCTCGTCGGCCAGGCCGGCACCGGCAAGACCATCCTCGCGCTCGCGGCGGCGGTGGAGCAGAAGCTGCTGGGAGGCACGCCGGGCAAGGTCTACATCTTCCGGCCCAATGACCAGCTCGCAGACGACATCGGCTTCCTGCCGGGGCGACTGGATGAAAAATTCAGTCCCTACAAGCGCGCCATACGCGATGCCTACGAGGTGATCCAGGAATCCATGGCGGGCTCGAAGAAAGGCAAGCGGCTACAGGATTTCGATTCGCTCACCAGCGACCAGGGCGGTGGCCGCATGCCGATCCTGCCGATCAACTTCATCCGCGGCAGTACCCTGCACAATTCGCTCATCATCATCGACGAGGCGCAGAACTTCACCCCGCACCAGATGAAGACCCTGCTGACCCGTGCCGGCCGCAACACCCGCATCATCATCACCGGCGATCCCGACCAGATAGACAACCGCTTCCTCTCGCGCCGCTCCTGCGGGCTGACCCATGTCATCGGCAAGATGCAGGGCCGGGAAATCTTCGCCTGCGTCAACCTCACCCAGGGTGAACGTTCCGACATCGCCACCCTGGCGGCGGAACTGCTGTGACAGCAGGCGTTATTCCCTTCGGGGATTCCGCCCGGGACTTCTACCGGACGTCGCCGGGATCCGCCGGCACACCAACCTCGTAGAGACAGTCACCGCGCTCCACGCGCGCGGGGACGCGCATGCTGAGGATGCATCCGCCGGCGTCGAAACGCAGCGTGACCGGATCCGCCAGGGGAACGTCCGGGTAGTGGATCCAACCCGCGGGATCCCCGGCTGCCACGGTGTCGCCTGGTTCCGCGGCGGGTTCGAACACGCCCTCGTCGCGCGCAAACAGGTAGCCACTGGCGGAATTCACGTGGAAGTAGCGGGTTTCGCCCTTGGGGGCAAGCGGTGCGTCCGCCAGCACGCCGCAGGCGCCGAGATAGCGGGGCAGGGCCGCGTCCAGAAGCTTCATCGCGTCACGATCCACGCCACCACCACCGGCCATTTCCGCGGTGATGCCGACCACGTCGTTGCGCCGCGCCGCGGAGGAGGAGTAGCTCGCGCGCGGTGACTCCGGGTAGAGCACGGCGCGGGGAAACCCGAGTGCGCGCACGAGGGCAAGGCCGCGTTCCTGTTGCGCGGGATCAGGATGGCCTGCCATGAGCAGTGTGGGGAGATAACGCATCGAACTGCCGCCGGAGTGGATGTCCAGCAGAAAGTCGGCGCGCCGCATGAGTTCCGATTCGATGAAATGCGCGATCACCGATGTCGGGGTTCCACGCGGATTGCCGGGAAAGCTGCGGTTGAGATTGCCGTCATCGAGCGGCGAGGTGCGCAGACCGGCCCTGGCGGCAGGGTAGTTCGCCATCGGCAACAGGATGACCTGGCCGCGCAGGCGGGAGGGATCGAGATTCCGCGCGAGCTTCGATAACGCCACCTGGCCCTCGAATTCATCGCCGTGATTGCCACCCATGAGCAGCACCACCGGGCCATCGCCATTGCGCAGCGATATCACCGGCAACGGGATCCAGCCGTAGGCGGAACGGTGTACCGAATGCGGCACCCGCAGGAAGCCGGCGTGGCGGCCGTCACGGTCGAAGTCGACCTCGGAAACAATCGGGGAATCGTCGCTCATGTCAGTGCCTGGCAACGGGCGGGGCGCCCGCTGGCGTTGGCGGATCATACGCCGGGAACCGGCGATGGAACAGGGCGTCATGCAGGTTTTCAATCGCCCGGGCCGCTTGCGCATCGCGCCGATCTACAGGGTTGGCGCGGTTTGGCGTACAATCGGACTGTCGGCGCGAGGACCCCATGCCGGCGATCCCCGAACCCTTCGTTCCCGCAGTTTTCCTGCCGATGCAATCCGCGACTCCCGACGGCGTCACCCCGCTCAACCAGTACCCGCTCTACTGGGCGGAATGCTATGGCCGCGCGCCGTTCCTGCCGATGTCCCGGGAAGAGATGGACCAGCTCGGCTGGGACAGTTGCGACATCATCATCGTCACCGGGGACGCCTACGTCGATCACCCGAGCTTCGGCATGGCCATCATCGGCCGGCTGCTGGAAGCCCAGGGATTCCGCGTCGGCATCATCAGCCAGCCTGACTGGCGCTCGGCGGAGCCTTTCCGCGCCCTGGGACGGCCCAACCTGTTCTTCGGCGTCACCGCGGGCAACATGGACTCCATGATCAACCGCTATACCGCCGATCGCAAGGTGCGTTCCGACGACGCCTATTCACCGGGTGACGTGGGCGGACGCCGCCCGGATCGCAGCTCGCTGGTCTACAGCCAACGCTGCCGCGAGGCCTTTCCGACGGTACCGGTGGTGCTTGGCGGCATCGAGGCGTCTCTGCGGCGCATCGCGCACTACGATTACTGGCAGGACAAGGTGCGGCGTTCCATCCTGCCGGACGCCAAGGCCGACCTGCTGGTGTTCGGCAACGGCGAGCGCGCCATCGTCGAGATCGCCCACCGTCTCGCGGCCGGCGAGGATATCGGCGAGATGCGTGACATTCGCGGCACCGCATACCTGCTCTCCGACCTGCCCGACGACTGGGAAGTCATCGATTCCACCAACGTGGACAAGCCGGGGCGCGTCGAGGTTCGACCCGATCCCTACGCGGATCCGACCGCGCCGGCGAACGACGACAAGCAGACTGCCGCCACGGGTATCGTGCCCGGAAGCATACGCGTCAACCTCGATCCACCTGGCGACAAGGACAGTCGTATCGCCGCGCGCCTCGCGCGCCGCGCGCGCACCGTCATCCGCCTGCCATCCTACGAGATGGTCGCGCGGGACCCCGTGCTCTATGCCCATGCCAGCCGGGTGCTGCATCTCGAGACCAATCCCGGCAATGCGCGCGCGCTGGTGCAGAACCAGGGCGGACGCAAGGTCTGGCTGAACCCGCCACCGGTTCCGCTGAGCACCGAGGAAATGGATTACGTCTTCGGCCTCGAGTACGCGCGCGTGCCGCATCCGGCCTACGGCGACGCCCGTATCCCGGCTTACGAGATGATCCGCTTCTCGGTCAATATCATGCGTGGCTGTTTCGGCGGCTGCACCTTCTGCTCCATCACGGAGCACGAAGGCCGCATCATCCAGAACCGCTCGGAGGACTCCATCATCCGCGAGATCGAGGAGATCCGCGACAGGGTCCCTGGCTTCACCGGCGTGATCTCGGACCTCGGCGGGCCCACCGCGAACATGTACCGACTCGCCTGCAAGTCGCGCGCGGTGGAAGCCGCCTGCCGGCGGCCGTCCTGCGTGTTTCCCGGTATCTGCGAAAACCTCGACACCGATCATTCCTCTCTGGTGCAGCTCTACCGCCGCGCGCGCAAGCTGCCAGGGGTCAAGAAGGTTTTGATCGGTTCCGGTCTTCGCTATGACCTCGCGGTGGAGTCTCCCGAGTACGTCGAGGAACTGGTCACCCATCACGTGGGCGGCTATCTCAAGATCGCGCCGGAACACACCGAGGACGGTCCGCTGAATAAAATGATGAAGCCCGGCATCGGCAGCTACGAGCGCTTCCGCGAACTGTTCGAGAAGTATTCGCGCAAGGCGGGCAAGGAGCAGTACCTGATCCCCTACTTCATCGCCGCGCATCCCGGCACCACCGACGAGGACATGATGCACCTCGCCCTCTGGCTGAAGAGGAACGGCTTTCGCGCCGACCAGGTGCAGAACTTCTATCCCTCGCCCATGGCGACCGCCACCGCGATGTATCACAGCGGCAAGAATCCGCTCAGGCGGGTCAGCCGCGAGGGCGGCGACGTGGAAAGCGTGCGCGGCGAACGCCAGCGACGGTTGCACAAGGCGTTCCTGCGCTACCACGATCCCGCCAACTGGCCGCAGCTCCGAGAGGCGCTGCGACGCATGGGGCGCGCGGATCTCATCGGCGGCGGTAAGCACCAGCTGGTGCCGGCTACGGATCCCGCGGGGCGCCGCGACTACCACAGTCCGCGGCGCAAGAACGCCACCGCGGCGGGTGACCGCAGGCGCGGCGCCGGCAAGACCCGTGGAGCGTCGCGCAAGCCGGCAAAGGGCCGCCCGGGACGGATTCTGACCCAGCACACCGGCCTGCCGCCACGAGGAGAGTAGCGCGGGGCCTACACGCGCGGGTGGCCGTCCCCGGCCGCCCGGAGTATAGTCGTCCCATGTCCCTCCACGGCCCTCCAACCGGCATTACCCGCCTGTCGCTACGCGCGCGACTCGTGGCGATGGCGATGCTCTGCCTGTTGTCCCAGGGCGTGCTTGCCGCCGACGAGATCGAGCCGTTTGTCGGCAAGTTCGCCGGGTTCGCCACGGTTGAGAAGGCGAGCGGCACGGAACAGCGCAACATGAGCGTGGAGATCCGGAAAGAGAAAAAGGGATTCTCGGTGCGCTGGACCACGGCGATCCTCAGCGCCAGCGGCGACACGCGCGAGAAGTCCTACGATATCCGCTTCGTCCCCTCGCGGCGCCCGGGTATCTACGCATCGGCGATGAAGACCAATGTCTTCGGCCACGACGTGCCGCTCGACCCGCTTGCGGGCGAGCCCTATGTCTGGGCGCGTATCCAGGGAGACACGCTCACGGTCCAGTCGCTGCATATCGACGAGGCCGGAGATTTCGAGATCCAGCGTTACGATCGCAGGCTCGTTGACGAGGGACTGCATCTCGACTTCATCAGGATCCGGGACAGCGACGCCGAGCGCACCATCTCCACCCTGCTGCAGCGCCAGTAGCCAGACCTGCTCCGTGATCGCTTGCGCGGACTGATGCGCAAAGCGACCATTTTCTGTCCGCGCGCTATGCAAGGCTGCTGAAACCGGGCACAATGGGTTGAAAGACTCAGTCAGCACCGCGAATCCCAGGCCGTGAGCGAACCCACGACACGCCAGCGCGGCAGGACGCCACTGCAGGTCTCCATGTCAGTCACGCTGGCGCTCGGGCTGGGCTTCTTCGTCCTCACCGCGATTGCCAGCGTACTGGGCGTGGGGTTTGTCAGTGGATATCGCAACACCGCGAACCTGCTGACGGAAAAGGCGGAATTGCTTGTGTCCGCCGAGTTGCAGCAGGTTCGCTACTACCTCGACGCCGCCCAGTCCCAGGCGGATTTCATCGCCTCCGAAATCCTTAGCGAGGAAGTGGAGCCCGGTCCCGGCGAGGAATTTGTCAGCCTGCTGCTGGGCACCATCGCGGCCACGCCGCAGATCATCCGTATCCAGTACACTGCCGAAGGCGGACGCATCTTCGCGACCCAACGGCTCGACGGCGAACTGGCTCCACTGTTCAGCCATGTTGGTGATGACAACGATCTCGCTCGGCGCATCGAGCGCGCGCGGGAGGAGGGCAGGGGTTACTGGGGCGACCTGCTGTGGCGCCAGGAATACAGCCAGGGCACGCTCAACTACCATCGCCCGGTGATCCTCGATGGAGAATTCCGGGGCGTCGTTTCCGTGCTGGTCTCACTCGAGCAGTTGTCCGAACTGATTTCCAGCCTGGACACGGACTTTGGCGTCAATGCGTTCATCCTCCATGGCCGGGAATCGGTTCTCGCCCATCCGATGATGGCCTTCGGATATCCCGGGCTGAACCGGCAGCAACCGTTGCCGCGCCAGGGAGCGTTCACCGATCCGGTCATCACCGCGCTCTGGCAGCCGCGCGAGGAGCGTTCCCTCGGTGAGCGCATGATGCAGGGCCCGGGTATCCGTTTCGTCCAGGTCTCGCAGTCACTCCACCTGGTGCTGTTCCGGGAAATGGAAGACTACGCGGGAGAGACACTGCTGGTGGGCACCCATTTCCCCGCGCTGGACATGATGTCGGAGATCCTGCGCCTCAAGTGGGCGATCATCGCCTGCCTGTTGATCGCCGTTGGTTCTTCCCTGGCGGCGGCGTTCATTGGCCGCCGGATCTCGTTGCCCGTCCGCCGGCTCTCCGAGAGCGCAACCCGGGTGCATAACCTCGAACTGAGCGAGGTCAAGCGTATTCCCGGCAGTTTCTTTCGCGAGCTCAACGATGCCGGCCGCGCCTTCAACGCGATGCTCGACGGCTTGCGCTGGTTCGAGCGCTATGTTCCCAAGTCGCTGGTTAGCGATCTCATACGCGTGTACCACGATCGCGGTATCGAGTCGGAGTTCCGCGAGGTCAGTATCATGTTCATCGATATCGCCGGGTTTTCCCGGCTGTCGGAGAGCATGGGCGCTACCGACGTGGCGGCCTATCTCAACGACCAGTTCACACGCCTCGCGTACTGCATCGAAAACGAGGGAGGGACCGTGGACAAGTACATCGGCGACGGTCTGCTTGCAATCTGGGGCGCGCCGGATATCTTTCCCGACGCAGCCGATCGCACGCTACGCGCGGCGCTCGCCATTCGCGCCACCGTGGCGTCGTTCAATGCCGTCCAGGGGCATACCGGGGGGACGCCGGTGCGGCTGCGCATCGGCATCCACCAGGGCGAAGTGATGGTAGGCAATATCGGCAGCCCGGGGCGGATCAACTACACCGTGGTGGGTGATCCGGTGAACGTCGCCAACCGCATCGAGGAAATGGGACACACGCTGGGCGATCTTGATGCCGACGTCAATATCCTGATGTCCGGCGCGTTCCGCGATCGTCTCGAGACGGACTGCGACGTACAGGATCTCGGCGAGCAGCCAATCCGCGGCCGGGACCGGGGCATCCGCGTGTATTCCCTCCCGGACAGCGACTGATGCAGGTGGCGATTGCGCGCCGAAATGCCGCGATTTCCTCTGGAAATCCCGCGTAGAATGCATACAATCGCGCCTTTTCCCGAGAGCGGACCATGAACCTGCCCCTCTTCTGCTTCGGATCCCTGATGGACCGTGAAGTCCTCGCCTGCGTACTGGACCGTCCGGTGGACGATGTCACCATGGTCCAGGCCAGCATCCCGGGATTCCGCAAGGTACGCCTGCCCCATGAAAGCTATCCCATGCTTGTGCCGGACGCCGAGTTCGAGGCGCCGGGCGTGCTTCTCGTGGGCCTCAGCAAGGCGGATCTCGATCGCATCGTGTTCTTCGAGGGCGAGGAATACGAACTTGCCCCGTGCCAGGTCCACGCCCTCGATGGCGGCTGCGCCGAGGCGCTGTTCTTCGACGAGGGCATCATGCCGCCGCCGCGGACCGAGCCCTGGGACTTCGTCACCTGGCAGCGCGACCACAAGGACTACCTGATCCGCCAGTCGCGGGCGTACATGGCCTGCTATGGACGCATGAGCCTCGCCGAGGCGGACACGTACTGGCAGAACTACAGCGAATCCTGAACGCCCCGCAGCCGACGAAGTGACTGCCTCCCGCGAGCTAGCCGAGTTCTGCGCCGCGCTGCGCTACGAGGATCTGCCACCGGAGGCGAGCGCACACCTGCTGGCTCTGCTGCTGGACTGGACCGGGTCCTGTCTCGCCGGTTCGGGTTCGCGCCAGGCGGCGATTTTCCAGCAGTTTGCCGCGGCCATGGGTCCTGCCGGCGGAGCCAGTGCGATTCTCGGCAGCGACCTGCGCACGAGTCCGTATTTCGCCGCGCTCTGCAATGCCGCGGCGTCCCACGTGGTGGAGCAGGACGACCTCCACAACAGCTCGGTGTTCCATCCCGCCACCGTGGTATTCCCGCCTTTACTCGCGATGGCCCAGGACCTGCCCGTTTGCAGCGGGCGTGAATTCCTCGCCGCCGCGGCCGCGGGCTACGAGGCCGGTATTCGCGTGGGGGAGTTTCTCGGTCAATCCCATTACCGGATCTTCCACACCACGGGTACCGCGGGCACCGTCGCCGCGGCCATGGCGGTGGCGCGCCTGCTGCGCCTGGATCCTGATGCAACCTGTCATGCGCTCGGCTCCGCGGGCACCCAGGCCGCGGGGCTGTGGGAATTCCTGCGCGACGCGGCGGACTCCAAGCAGCTGCATACCGCCAAGGCGGCGGCGGATGGCCTGCTGGCGGCCTGGACGGCTCGCGCCGGACTGACCGGGGCGAGCCGGATCCTCGAAGGAAAGCAGGGTCTTGGCGCGGGAATGCACGCAACCGGGGAGGTGGCACTGCTCACCGCGGGACTGGGTAGCCGCTGGGCGCTGGCGGAGACTTCCTTCAAGTTCCATGCCTCCTGCCGCCACACCCATCCCGCGGCGGATGCAATGCAGTTGCTGTGTGAACGGAATTCTCCGGACCCGGCGGAGATCGATCGGGTCACGGTGCATGTCTACCAGGCCGCAAAGGATGTTCTTGGCGCGGTGACCTTGCAGGAAACCATCCACCAGTCGAAGTTTTCCATGGGGTTCGTGCTTGGCCTGATCCTTCTCCATGGCAGGGCGGGGGTCGCGGACTTCACGGAGGAAGCCCTCGGTGACCCCGCACTACGGGACTTCTGCAACCGCGTCGTGATGGTGGTGGACGAGGAAATCGACGCGCGCTATCCGCTGACCTGGAGCGCGCGGGTGGAGATCAGGCTGCGCGATGGACGGTCCCTGGAAGCAAGCGTGGACTGTCCGCGGGGCGATCCCGGCAATCCGCTCTCACGGGCGGAGCTCGAGGACAAGTTTCGTGGCCTGGTATCCCATTTCGATGCCTGCGACGAATCCGCCGCGGACCGGATCATCGCCAGAATCTGGCAGTTGCCGGAGTTCGAGGACATGCGCGAGGCGCTCGTTCCCTGAGAAACGCCTACAGGGCGTCTAGCAGCCGCCGGAACTGGCGTAGTGCGACAGCGTCTACTGCACCGTCACCGGCGTAACGCAGCTCAACGTACCGGCGTGTTACGGCATCGATCGTGTGTCTCTTTGCAGGCAATTTACGCCCCGCGCGCTCGGCGAAATCCCGTGGCCCTTCGCCGATGACCGGGCGCACGCCGAGTCGCGCGAGCCGGTCCTGGAAGCGCCGGTAGAGCCTGAGCACCGGGTCTTCCGCTCGCCGCCGTTCGCCGCGGAACAGCAGCAGGCTCACCAGGGTGAGCAGGCCGAGCGCGATGAGGAACGCCGCCATGGAGACGAAGCGCATGTCGAATCCACCGAGCCCGAGGCTCTGCAGCAGTTCCCGTTGCCGGTCCTGGTCGAAGGTGGTGAACCAGCGGTTCCATTTCGCCTTGATCGCGTCCTTCAGCCAGACAAGTTCGATGGACAGGCGCTGCAGGCCGCGCAGGTTGGCGTTCTCGAACAGCACCAGCCCCTCGCTGTCGAGGCTTGAATCGAAGTCGATCGAGCGTTCGATGCGTTCCGGCGCCACCGCCGCGGTGGGATCCACGCGGATCCAGCCCGAGTCGGGCACCCAGATTTCCGTCCACGCATGGGCCTCTGACTGGCGCACCACGATCTGGTCCGCGCGCGGGTTCTCCTGGCCGCCGAGGTAACCGGTAACCAACCGGGAGGGAACCCCCGCGAGACGCATCAGGATGGCGAAGCTGCTGGCGTAGTGTCCGCAGAACCCGCGCCGTGTTTCGAACAGAAACTCGTCCACCGGCGCATCGCTTTCGAGCAGCGGTGGTCGCAGCGTGTAGATGAATTCGTTGCGGTTGAGATGCGCCAGCGCTCGATTCGCGATCTCGCGGGGCGAATCCGTGCCACTGACAAGATCGTCCACCAGCGCCTGCAGGCGCGGCGTCACCACGGTGCCCTCGGTGCGCAGGGACATCCAGCGCGCGCCACGGTCGAGATGCTCCGGCGGCGGCGTCCCGGTCACCGCCATGTCATAGCGAAACGGCCGTTCGAGTGGCCGCCCGAGATAGAGATGATGGTCGCTGTCCCGGGTAGCGCCGTCGGGTACGATGGCGGGATAGTCGAGGGCGAACAGCCAGTCCTGGTTGCCGGGTTCGAGGGCAACCTCGTAGCGCGTGGCGTCCGGCGGCAGTGGACCGGGAGCGGCGTCACTGCGCAGGAAGGGCAGGTTCTTGCCGCGCCGCCACATGCGCCCGTCGGTGGCCCACATCACGTTGCCGCGCCAGTAGCGTTGCGCTGCTTCCGGTAACGCGCCGTTGGTGAACGTGGCCACGAAGGCCACTTCCTCGGATTCGATCAGCTCGCTGATGCTGCCCATGGTCAGGGTATCGCTGAGGCCTGTCATTGCGCTACGTGTATCGGCCTGGAAGAGGAACACCGATCCTGACAGGCGCGGGAAGAGATAGAACAGCACCACCACGAACGGCAGCGCCTGGAGCAGCATCCTGCCGACGAGTCGCAGGTCGGCGAGGCCGCTACGGGCATTGCCGGAATGCCCTGCCTGGGCCAGCAACCAGGTGAATCCCGCTACCACGAACAGTAGCGGCAACGCCCAGTTGATGCCGTCGGCGTAGAGAAAGTGGGTGATGACGACGAAGTATCCCAGCAGCACCACGACATCGAGATCGCGCCGCCGGTTTATCTCGATGCACTTGAGACCGAGAAGGGTCAGGAGGAATGCCACCCCGGGGTCGCGGCCGAGTGGCGCGCCGTAGATCGAGGCGGTGACACTGAAGCCGACGACCGCGAAGCCGATGACCACCCAGCGCCCGCGCGGCAGCCGTGACCAGCGCAACGACGCAAGTCTCCAGCCGGCGAAGAACAGGAACAACAGGAGCGGCTCGGGGCGCAGGTGACCGAAATGCGGCAAAACCGCGAGCAGCATGAGAAGGATCGCAAAGAGCACCAGGCGCGCCCCGCCGGGTTCGCGATCGATGGAAAGGAGCGCCGGCGCCCTGGTCTTACGCCGCCTGTTCAAGCTGCTCCCCGGACGGGTCAAGCAAGGCCAGCGCGCGCAGGCAGAGATGCCGGTGCCCCTCGCCACTTGCCGGTGGAATGTCGATACCGGGCAGGGACATTCCCCAGGTGGCGTTGGCATGGTCGAGGTCGAGCACGGCCCGCGTGAGGGCAGCGATCTTCTCCTCCGTGCCGCGCGCCCGGACCATGGACCAGTCCAGCCACAGGCTATCGCCGCGCGGGCTGTCGAACTGTTTTACGTGCCATCCCCGACCACGCGCCAGCGCCTTCCAGTCCACGTGCATCGCCGCGTCGCCTTCCTGGCGCGGCCGGTGGCCGGCGAAATCGTCGTCACCGGCGACCTGGCGGCTGGCGGCATCGCGCACCGCGCCGCCACTCTGTATGCCGTCGCCCCGTTCCGCAGGCCCAGGATATACCAGGCAGGAGACGTCGGATTCGATATAGGCCCAGGCGCGAAACAGGCCCAGGGGAAAGGTCGACTCCACCTGTGCTCTTCCCGCGGGGAGCCAGCCGCGTCTCGCTGCCTTTCTTTCGAAAATCGCTTCCACCGTCGCGCGCGCGGGCAGGTCCACCGTCTCGCCGGTGGCTTCCCGGGTATCCGCCGCGCGCAGCCTGATACCGGCACGAGGCTGCGCCTGGGTATTGGTGATGCCGGCGATGAATTTTGCCCGGTTTCCCTTGAACACCGGTTCGCCGGGGCGGATCGCGATCTCCAGGCGCAGCAGGTTCTTCCAGGTCTGGAACAGCGCCGCCATGCCGAGTCCCGCGAGCAGAAAGGTGAGCAGGAACCCCGGGTTGCTGCCGTAGTTGTTCGAGCCGAGCAGCATCGCGATCAGCATGACCGCGTACATCAGTCCGAAGCGCGTGGGCAGGATATAGACCTGGCGCGGCTCGATCCGCGCGACGCCGTCGCTACCGGGGCGCGCGCTGCGGGCCAGGGAACGGAACCAGCGCCGGAGGAGTTCCCCCGGGCCGTTATCCGGTCCCGGCGAACGCTCAGGGAATGGCCACATCGGCGAGGATCCTCGCCGCCAGGTCGGTGCCCGGCTCGCGCGCCTCGAGGTGATGCACGCTGTAGGGAATCACCGCCTGCAGATCCTCCGGCAATACATGAAACCGGTCGTGGATCAAGGCCCAGGCGCGCGCCACCGCGAGCAGCGACATGCCGGCGCGTGGCGAATAACCTGCGGCGAACGCTGCATCCTGGCGGGTGAAACGAAGTATCGCCTGGAGGTAGTCCAGCAGGGCAGGGGCGGCGTTCACCGCCGCGGCATCCGCTTGCAGACGCAGGAGGTCCTCCGGTTTGAGCACGGGAACGAGGTCGGCCAACCCCGCGCGCGGATCGACGCGCGACAACATCCGGCGCTCGGCCTCGTGGTCCGGGTATCCGAGGCTGACTCCCAGGGTAAAGCGATCGAGCTGGGATTCCGGCAGCGCGAAGGTGCCACTCTGTTCCGCGGAATTGCGCGTGGCGATGACGAAGAACGGACGCGGCAGTGGATGGGTCGAACGGTCCACGGTGACCTGCCTTTCCTCCATCGCCTCGAGCAGGGCGCTCTGGCATTTCGGTGTGGCGCGGTTGATCTCGTCCGCGAGCACGAGCTGGGCGAACACCGGCCCGGGATGGAAACGGAACTCGCCGCTGTCCTGGTCGAAGATCGTGACCCCGGTGATGTCCGCGGGCAGCAGGTCACTGGTGAACTGGATGCGCTTGTAGACGAGACCGAACAGTCGTGCCAGGGTATTGGCGAGGGTGGTCTTGCCGACCCCCGGGCGGTCGGTGATCAGCAGGTGACCACCCGACAGCAGGGTCGCC
>JAUILZ010000010.1 GCA_030432755.1 Gammaproteobacteria bacterium
GCCTTTACGCACGGCATCCATGCCCTCGTTCACCACCACCCGCACGATGGGGGCGATGCGGCGGTCGCGGAGCTCGGACTCGATCAGTTCCAGCAGGTCGTTGGCCCCGGATTCCGCGCGTTCCGCCGCCGCGTTGCGCGCGACGAAGAAGAAGTCGTGGTCGAGAATCGCGACGTCGGGGAACAGCAGGTCGAGGTTGTGGGCGATCACCTCTTCCAGGGGAACGAAGTGATTGCGGTCCGAGATCTGCAGGAAGCGCGGGATGCCCACTCCCACAGGCACCTTGACCCGGGCAAGATTTGTCTCCTCGCCGGGCGTTCCCTGGATCGACACCAGGATGTTGAGCGAGAGGTTGGAGATGAACGGGAACGGATGCGCCGGATCCACCACCTGGGGAGTGATCAGTGGAAAGATATTTTCGAGATAGTGGCTACGGATCTGTTCCTTCTCCGTCGGCGACAGATCGCTGTAGCCACGGATGCGGATATCGTGGGCGGCGAGTTCCTCCAGCAGCACAGGTAGCTGGCGGTCGCGTTCCGCCTCGATTTCGCGAACCAGCGCCCAGCTCTCGTTGAGTTGTTGCTGCGGCGTGCGGCCATCCACCGTGAGCTCGCGCACGCCGGTGGCGACCTGCAGCTTGAGGCCACCGATGCGCTTCATGAAGAACTCGTCGAGATTGGAGGCGAAGATGGCGAAAAACTTCAGCCGTTCGAGCAGCGGGGTACGCGGGTCGGTGGCCTCGTGCAGTACCCGGCGGTTGAACTGTAGCCAGGTCAGCTCGCGGTTGAGGTAGAGCGCGGGATCGTCGAGCGCGGCTTCGTCTTCGGGGGCGGATGCCGGCGCAAGGGCAGGGGTGGCTGCCCTTTTCTTGCGCTGGATAGCCTGTCTTCGCCCAACAGTGGCGGGGGCGCTACTGTTTGTGGATTGCGATCCCCCGGCATCGGCGGGCTCGGCGCGTACGCTGGCTTCGGTATTCTGGTCTTCCACGATGGCTTCGATGCGGTCAGTTTGGGTAACGGAGGCGTCGCTGAGGAGAATCAGGCGCGAGAGAGGCGATCTCCGGTTCCCATTGTAACCCAATGATATGACTGGAATATGTCTTGGATATTCGGGGTGATGGAGAATTTCCCTATTGTAATCAAATCGATATTGGGCGATATTCACCCCGATTCAATTTGCGGAGTGATCGCGCCAGCGATGAACGACTTGCCCGGGTCGAGTTTCGGCCTGAACCCACTATATTACTCGCGTCATGCAACAGCTGCTGTCACAACTTGGCCAGTACTGGGCGTCCGTGGTCGAATTCTTCGCCTTCGACACCGCCCTGCTGTCGGAACCGGACATGGTCGTCCGGCTCTGCGTGCAGTTGTTGCTGCTCTGCGGCTCCGCGTTTTTCTCCAGTTCTGAGACCGCGCTCTTTTCGCTGTCGCGGCTCGACCTGCAACAGCTTCGCAAGGAAAAAAACCCCCGCGGCGAAACCATCCACGAACTGCTGGACCAGCCGCGTCGGCTGATCATCTCCATCCTCTCCGGCAATGAACTGATCAACATTGCCGCGTCCGTCAACATGGCGGGCATCCTGGTGACCCTGTACGGCAACGAGAACGCCGGCTGGATCAACCTCATCGTCATGGTGCCGCTACTGCTCATCGTCGGCGAGGTGACGCCGAAGACCATCGCCGTGTCCAACCCGGTGCGCTACAGTTCGCGCATCGTGGCGGTGCCGATGAAGCTCTGGGTGGAGCTGATCTCGCCGGTGATCTGGATCATCCGCGGCATCGCCGATCGCATCACGACCTGGGTGGTGGGCGAGGCGAAGACCGCGGACAACATCCTCCAGGTCGACGAGTTCCTCACGTTGGTGGAGCAGGTATCCCAGGAGGGCGTGCTCGACGCCACCGAGCGCGCGCTGATCTACAACCTGCTGGACGCCGGTGAGACCGAGATCGTCGAGGTGATGACGCCGCGCACCCAGATGGCCTTCGTCAACTACGACATGCCGTTCCCCGAGGTGGTGGAGCGATTCATCTCCTACCGCCATCCGCGGGTACCGGTGTTCAAGACCCATCGCGACAACCTCGTCGGCTTCCTCCACGCCGAGGACATCCTGCGCCTGGTGCTGGACGACGAGGACGTGGAGAAGATGACCATCGAGGACGTCATGCATCCGCCGGTGGTGGTGCCGCTCACGAAGAAGGTGGACGAGATGTTCGACTTTTTCCAGGAGCACCGGGTGCGTGCCGCCGCGTGCCTGAACGAGTTCGGCGGGGTGGACGGCTTCATCACCATGCGCGGCGTGCTGAGCTACATCTTCGGCGATATCAGCGGTGGTACCCCGGCCACCGCGAAGCTGTACGCGGAGAAGGACATCAACGTCTACGACGTACCCGGCGAGATGCGCCTCACGGACTTCGACGACCTCACCAACTTCGGCATCTGGGATCCGCGCATGACCACCATCGGCGGGGTGGCCTTCCGCCACCTCGACCGCCTGCCGCAGGTTGGCGACCGGGTGGAATTCGATGACATCCAGATGGAGGTCCTGGAGATGAACGAGCACCGCATCGCCAAGGTGCGCGTCGCCCAGGGCGTCGACCTCGAGGACCTCGAGGACGAAACCGAGGTCCATGTCACCGAGCAGGAGGATCTCAAGGACGAGATCATCAGCGACCGCCCCGAGGTGGAGGAACCCGAGGAGGGCGTCGACGAGGAACTGGAGATCGTCGGTGAGGATGCGGAGGACCAGTTCGAGGAAGAGGACGAAGGCCCGGAAAACCCCGAGCAACCGGACAAACCCCGCACAGGTACCGATTCATGACCGTCATCCTGATCATCCTGCTGATCGTGGTGCTACTGATCCTGAAGGGGTTTTTCTCGGGTTCGGAGATCGCCCTGGTGAACTGCGACAAGGTGAAGCTGAACGCGCGTGCGAACCAGGGCCACAAGGGGGCGCGCGAGGTACTGCGCCTGTTCAAGACGCCGGAGGTGATGCTCGGCACCACCCTGGTGGGGACCAACATCGCTACCGTGTCCCTCACCACCCTGGCCACCATCCTGTTCATCAACCTGTTTGGTGACGGTGGGGAGTTGTGGGCGTTCATCGTCTTCACGCCGCTGCTGCTGATCCTCGGCGAGATCGTGCCGAAGAGCATCTTCCAGCAGAAGTCGGATGTGATAGCGCCGGTGGCGATCTACCCGCTGCGGGTGTTCTCGCTGCTGTTCTCGCCGGTGATCTTCGTGGTCTCCCGTATCGCGCGGGTGTTCGCGCGCATCTTCGGTGGCGGCAAGGTGGAGCAGAACCTGTTCATGACCCGGGAGCAGATCCGCAGCGTGGTGGAGATGACGGAGATGACCTCCGAGCTTGACGCCTTCGACCGCAGCCGGATCAAGCGCGTGATCCGCTTCGGTGAGACCACGGTGGGCGAGGCGATGATCCCGATCAGCGAGGTCACCGCGATCGAAAAAAACCGCAACATCCTGCGCGCCATGGCCTCGGTGCGCCGCTACGGCTTCAACCGCCTGCCGGTGTACGACGGCAACATCAGCAACATCATCGGCGTCGCCACGCTCACCACCTGGGATCTCATGGACCGCGAGCTGCCGAAGAAGCAGCTTTCCGAGCTGATTCAGCCGGCCTACTACGTGCTCCAGTTCCAGACCATCGACCAGCTCCTGCCGGTGCTGAGGAAGCGCAACGACCACATGGCGGTGGTAGTGGACGAGTTCGGCTCCGCCATCGGCATCATCACCATGGAGGACATCGTCGAGGAGGTGGTCGGCGATATCGACGTCGGCTACGACTTCGAGGAGTACATGCCGCGCCGCCGCCACAGCCACGAGAAGCTCGGCAATGGCGCCTACATGATCGATTCCCGGCTGTCGGTGTCCGACGTGAACGATCTCCTCGACATCAGCCTGAACACCAAGGGCAGCCACACCATCGGCGGACTGGTGATGTCCATCCTCGGCCACATTCCCGTCCAGGGCGAGGAGATCGTCGAGGAGGGCTACCGCTTCATCATCGACTCCACCACCGACCGCGCGATCCAGAAGCTGCGGGTGGAGCCGGTATCCTGATCCACGGGAACGCGACTTGCTCGAACAGGAACTGAAGTTCACCGTGGCGGACGCCGCGGTGCTGGACGAGGTGCTGGGATCGAGCCTGATCGGCTCGCTGGTGGAAGGCGATACCGATCCGCCCGCGGAACGCTTCCACGCGGTGTACTACGACACCCCGGACAGCCACCTCGAAGTTTTGAGATGCTCCCTGCGCGCCCGCCGCGAGGGCATGCGGTTCCGCGCGGCGCTCAAGTTGCCCGGTACGCTGGTTGATGGACTGTCTCAGCGTGAGGAATACGAGGCCGATATCGACCGGTGGCCGGCTTCGGTGGCCGATCTGCCGGGCGGAGAGTTTCGACGGCGCGTGGAGGAATTGATTCCCGCTGACAGTTCGCTCGTCCCGCGCATCGAGGTCGACATGCTTCGCAGGGTGGTGCACCTGTCCGCCGGCAGCAGCCAGGTGGAACTGGTGCTCGACGAGGGCGAGATACGCGCGGGGGGCAGGCAGGCGGCTCTGTGCGAGATCGAACTGGAACTGATGCGCGGCGACGTGGCGGACGTGCTCGAACTCGGCGCCGAACTGGAGCGGGCCTTTCCGCTCAGGCGTTCGTTGCTGAGCAAGCATGCCATCGGCATATCCCTGCTGGGGGAGGCGCATGACGCCGATTAAGGAGGGGCTGATCCACGGTGTCGCCCAGGTTCCGTCCCCCAACTGCGACGGGCGGCCGGAAGGCACCGTGGTGGACACCCTGGTGATCCACGCCATCAGCCTGCCACCGGATGAATTCGGCGGCGGCCACGTGCAGGAACTGTTCTGTAACGGACTCGACCCTTCGGCCCATCCCTATTTCGCCGAGATCTCCGACCTCCGGGTGTCCTCCCATTTCCTGGTGGAGCGGGACGGAACGGTAACCCAGTTCGTTCCGCTTGGAGCCCGCGCCTGGCATGCTGGCGAGTCCAGATTCCGCGGCCGAGACAAGGTCAATGACTTTTCCGTTGGGGTGGAACTGGAGGGCTGTGACAGCGAGCCTTTCACCGAGGCCCAGTACGCCGCCCTGGCAGACCTCACGCGCAGGATTCGCCAGGCCTGTCCCGCCATCACCATCGACCGGATCACTGGCCACGGTGATATCGCGCCGGGGAGAAAGACCGACCCCGGTCCGTGCTTCGACTGGCGGCGTTATCTCGCGGAGCTGGCGGGCGGGGAGGGCTGAGCCCGTTTTTCCGGCAATGGACCGGTCAGGCGCTCAGCTCCGCCGATCCAGCAACCACTCCAGGATCGGCCCGAAGATCAGCTCGATGGCGAAGCCCATCTTGCCGCCCGGCACAACAATGGTGTTGCGCCGCGACATGAAAGATCCATGGATCATCGCCAGCAGCCACTGGAAGTCGATGCCGAAGCGGCCGACGTCACGAAAGCGGATGACGACGAAGCTCTCGTCCAGGGTCGGGATGTCGCGGGCGATAAATGGATTTGATGTATCCACGGTGGCCACCCGCTGGAAATTGATGTCCGTGCGGGAGAACTGCGGGGTGATGTACTTCACGTAGTCCGGCATGCGCCGGAGGATGGTGGCGAGGATGTCCTCGATGTCGTGGCCGCGCTCGTACTTGTCGCGGTGCATCTTCTGGATCCACTCCAGGTTGACGATGGGCACCACGCCGACGCCAATGTCCACGTGCTGGGCGACATCGTGGTTGTCGCATTTCACCAGCCCGTGGAGCCCCTCGTAGAACAGCATGTCGGTGTCTTCCGGGATGTCCTCGTAGGGGGTGAATTCCCCAGGGTTCAGGTCGAGGCCGAAGCGCTTGCCCTGGTAGCGTGCCTCGTAGTGGTCGTGGAGGTAGTAGCGATAGCGCCCGGTTCCATTTTTACCATAATTTTCAAAAAGTTCTTCCAGTGACTTAAAGTCGTTTCCTTCCGGTCCAAAATGGCTGAGGTGGCCACCTTTCTCCGCCGCGCCCTCGCCCAGCAGGCGGTCGAATTCCTCCCGGGTATGGCGGTGAAAACAGTCGCCACTGACGAAGGCCGCGCGGATACGGTCGCGGCGAAAGATGTGATCGAACGCGTTCTTGACGGTGGTGGTGCCGGCCCCGGAGGACCCGGTGATGGCGAGGATGGGATGCTGGCGTGACATCGCGGCGTTATCTGCGCGGATTTATCTAGTTATGAAGTGCAGTGTACCCCGATGCCGTGGCCACAGGTAGCGCGGAGCGGACTTTGCGAAGAATTGCTTTGACAATCCATAAGGCGAATCTGATATATTCCGCGCCACTGGATAAACCAGCCTTATTGCCACCGACGCCCCACAATGTCCCTGCACATCACCATGCGCCAGTTGCAGGTGTTCGAGTCCGTCGCCCGTCATCTCAGCTTCACCCGCGCCGCGGAGGAATTGCACCTGACCCAGCCGGCGGTATCGATGCAGGTCAAGCAACTCGAATCGATGATCGAACTGCCGCTGTTCGAACAGATGGGCAAGAAGGTGCACCTCACCGAGGCCGGGCGGACCATGGTGCGTCACAGCCGCACCATGATGGACCACCTCGCGGAGATCGAGCGCGACATCAACGGCCTCAAGGGTGTCGAGGGCGGCCACCTGCGGATCTGCATCGCCTCCACGGTGAACTACTTCGCCACCCGCCTGCTGTCGCGGTTCTGCGAGCAGTACCGCAAGGTACAGATCAGCCTCGACGTGATCAACCGCGAGGAACTGATTCGCAGACTGGAGGCTAACGAGCCCGACCTCGTGCTCATGGGCCAGCCCCCGGACGGCCTCGACGTCGAGGCGACGCCGTTCAAGGAAAACCCCCTGATCCTCATCGCCAATCCCCAGCACCCGCTGGCGAAGAAGAAGCGGATCCGCATCGACCGCCTGGGTGAGGAGACCTTCGTCATGCGCGAGCCCGGCTCCGGCACCCGCTCGGCGATGATGCGCCTCTTCGACCAGCACGGCGTGCGCCCCGGTCACAGTATCCAGCTCTCCAGCAACGAGACCATCAAGCAGAGCGTCGAGGCCGGCCTCGGCCTCGCCGTGGTCTCCGCCCACACCGTGGAACTGGAACTGGAGGCCGGCCGGCTGGTCTCCCTGGACGTCCAGCACTTCCCCCTGGTCCGCCAGTGGTACGTCTGCTACCGCCGCGGCAAGCGCCTCACCCCCACCGCCCAGGTGTTCCTGGACTTTGTCATCCAGGAGGGAAGAAACGTCTAGCAGGCCGAGCTCCGAAGGCCATCAGACCATCGGCGCCGCCAATTTTCTTGACTAATCCGGGCCGCTGTTTTCTAATTGCGCCCTTCGTTTTTCCCACCTCCTGGCCAGGTAGCTCAGTCGGTAGAGCAGGGGACTGAAAATCCCCGTGTCGGCAGTTCGATTCTGTCCCTGGCCACCACTAAATCAAGTCCGCGACAAAAACTCACGGCAGGTTCTTTTCAACAGCCATGCCGGGCCCCAGGATGCGTACTATCAGTATTCTGGTATTGGCTGGTTTGTAATAGATAGAGTGTTGCTTGTGGATGAATCTCCTGTACCTGACCCGGAGACCGGAGATATCCAGTCCGATTTCGGGGTGCTCGGCAAGTCGGTTCAGGCATTCTTCGAGGGAGTCGAAATACGTATCCGCCTGGGCCTCTCCAAATTCTGTGTAGGTGTATCGATAAATCTCTGCCAGGTCTTCGTCCGCCGCCTGGCTGAGTGTGTAATCAGGCACGCTTGAGTCGCCGTTTTGTCTGCCTGGCGATATCGCTCACCGAGCGACGTGAGACGCCGCTTTTCTCTCCTTCCATCAGCGCAAGCCTGAGCGTGTATCGATGTCTCTGGTCGTGCCGGATCAGATCACGAATATAGTCGCTGGCATTGGAATATTCCCCAGCTGCTACCTGGGCATCGATCCATTCGCGCATGCTGTCAGGCATGGAAACATTCAGTGTGGCCATGGTGAAGCTCAATTGTTTATATGGCAAATATTAGCAAATTTTGCCATGAATTTAGGAACCGGTCTGCGAAACCCCGGCACGTACCAGAACAATTCACCGACCGTCGAAGGACAGAGTGTTGTTTTCTTCGGGATGTTGGTGCCCGCGTAATTGCTTATGTATTCCGCCAGGATTTAAGGTTTCGGTAATTTCTCGTAAGATATATAAAACTATATCATTATAATAATATGATATTAAATAATAAGTCACCTATTGAAATGTTGTAATTCAATAGATATATTTATATGTATCAAAAAATATCTTCGACATAGAAGTATATATCAATATGCACTACGAGATAGAAAATGTTGCCAAGACCCTAAAGGCCGCACGAGAGAGCAAGGGGCTAAGTCAGCGCGCGCTCGGCAAGAAGGCTGGCGTCCTCCAGGCCCAAATCTCCAAATTCGAGAACGGGGCGGTCGATCTTAGGCTGTCCAGCCTGATCGCCCTCGCTCGTGCCCTTGATCTGGAGCTTGCTCTCGTGCCGCGCAAGGTGACACCCGCCGTCCAGTCAATTATCAAAAGTAGCGAAAGACCGGCTGTAACGCGCAGCGACGAACAGCGCCGTACGCAAAACGCCCTTGTCAATCTTCAAAAGACACTCGACAACGTCACCAAGCTAAAGCCCGAAGTCAAAGAGTTGGCCCAGCTTGCGCGTTATGCCCGCGACTTCGAGCGCTTCCAGATCGCTTTGCCCGATACAAAGATATTTCAAAATGCAAACAAGGCCATTGAACAGTTCAAAAAGGATGCGGAGAACCTGAACAAGATTCGCGACTCTCTTGCACAGTTTGAGAGTTTGCGCAACAAGCTTGCGCACGCTTACATTGATCCAGAAGCGCTAAAGCCGATACGCCCTGCCTACAACCTCGATGAGGATGATGGCGATGGCTGATGTTTCCGTACTCGAAGTGATGTTATACGGTGAACCGATCGGCACACTAACGCATATCGGCGGTGAGCGTTCGATCTTTGCCTTCACCGAGGGTTACATTAACGAGAAAAACCGGCCTACACTCGGATTGGGTTTCAAGGACCAGTACGGCGAGTTGATAACGGCATTCCGCCCGTACAGCATCAGGCTCATGCCCTTCTTCTCAAACCTGTTGCCCGAAGGGCGGATGCGTACCTATCTGGCCGAGCGCGCCGGTGTGCATCCCGAACGCGAGTTTTTCCTGATATGGGCGCTTGGCAGCGATCTTCCAGGGGCAATAACCATCAGGCCCGCTGATGGTGAATCATGGCCTCCTTCCGTGGTTGATGATGGCGCCAGCGGCCATGATACCGGGAGAGCGCGTGGAGGAAAGCCCCTGCGATTTTCTCTTGCTGGTGTTCAGCTCAAGTTCTCAGCCCTCGAAGAGACCCGGCGGGGGTTAACCATTCCCGCCGAAGGTGTCGGAGGTTCCTGGATCGTCAAATTGCCATCGCGTGAGTTCGCCGGTGTCCCTGAAAACGAATATGCGATGATGACGTTGGCGCGCCTCATCGGCATGGACGTACCGGCGATACGTCTCGTTGATGTTCACGACATTGGCAACCTCCCTCCCGGCCTTGACAATCTTAAAGGGCAGAAAGCCTACGCGATCGAGCGGTTTGACCGGCTATCGGACGGTACGGCCATCCATACCGAAGATTTTGCCCAGGTATTCGGAGTCTATCCTGACAACAAGTACGAAAAGGCGAGTATGCGCAGTATTGCGCGCGTCCTTGCCGCAGAGACTGGCGAGGCCGATATTGCCGAATTTATTCGGCGACTGACTTTCAGCATGCTCATCGGTAATGCCGATATGCACTTAAAGAACTGGTCATTGATCTATCCTGACCGTCGGCATGCAGCGCTCGCACCTGCCTATGATTTCGTCTCGACAATACCGTATATCGTCGATGACAAGGCCGCGCTAAAGGTCAGCCGCTCAAAAGCGTTTGCCGATTTCTCGGAAGACGAGCTGTCCCATCTCGCGGCCAAAGCCATGCTTCCGGAAAAGCTTGCTCTAGATACCGCACGGGAAACAGTCGCTTCCTTCCATGAACATTGGCATACCGAAAAAAAGAACCTTCCTCTTCACGCCGATGTGATCACCGCTATCGACAAGCACGTCAAGACGATACCGCTCGCTTAAGTTACCCAAATAGCCGCCATGGCTTGCCCCGGCCCGAAAAGGCCCGGCAGCGCGACTGGAACGGCGAGGGCGCGTTCGTCCGGCGTAACGGCCTGGGTGAGGCTTTAAGTGACGGTCTCCCCGAAATCTATCCCGGCAGACGAGAGAATTTCTCGCGTTAATCGATCGAGAGGAAACTGGCGTGATGGGCGTGGGCGGACTCGCTGGAGGTGTCGCCACGATCTAAAAACAGCCAGTACTCGAGGATCCTCCGATATTCAGAATCGCTGCCTGTCATGGCTTCCAATGCCGAGGATGCCGGGATTGAACCGGTAGAATCTGCACCGGACAGGGGGTCGATAGCCGGGGAAGCCGGTTGGAGGTTGTTCTGCTCCGATTTGTCCATAATGCTGCTCAACTATGGTTTTAAAATACCAAGATATTTCAGATATTTAGAAAGCTAACTTTAATTCTACATTAATTATTCTACATTAATTTTCGTTAATAAAACCACAATTTCGACATTTTTTTGCATTTTTTTTGCATGAGTGTCTGGCGGCCATTTTCCACCGCCAGAGCGCATATTCAGTCGATGGGTCGCCTGATTTCGCGCATGTGGGAAATGATCTGCGATACCCCATTGACTATGAGAGTTCTGAAAATCCCCGTGTCGGCAGTTCGATTCTGTCCCTGGCCACCATAAAATCAACTATTTACATCTATCCCAAATTGACAGAATTTCTGCCACGTGCTGGATATTTGTCATCTATCTGGCAATGGTCTTCAGGCAGTGACCATCACGTGCCAGCCTTGAAGTCAGAAACGTCGACATTGATCAAGTAAATACTTGATCCTATACTCAGGCAAGGTTGATCGAATATCTCGGCAACCCGGGCAAGTAGATTAATTACTGCTTCCCTCCTGCCATTTGGAACACTTCAGTGGTGCCTTACCGTATCCCGCGTGGGAATGGTAAGACCCTCAACCACTAACACTGGAGTCGTTCATGAAAATCTCATCAATTCAATCCGCCAGAAAGAAAGCGTTTCATATGCAGGAAGGGCGGTGCTTTTACTGTGAAATGCCCATGTGGGAAAAAGACTCTGCAGGATTCTCAGCAGAACACGGCCTGTCGATAAATCAAGTAAATCTCCTCAAATGTACCGGGGAGCACCTGGTTCCTCGGAGCGAACAAGGATCTAACTGCGGATCAAACATTGTAGCGGCCTGTCTTTACTGCAACTCAAGGCGCCATAGGGCAAAAAGTCCTAAATCGCCAACTGACTATAGGCGCCATGTTATGAGTCGAAGTCTAAGAGGAAAGTGGCATCAACTATGGCTTGTTGCTCCCTAATCGGTTCATCTGTTGAATTGCAGCAAGATCTCACCCGCTTCGGGCCTGGCTTGCAGTTGATAGTTGATCCGTTTCTATATGCAGGTAGTTGGTTGATTGGGAGAACTGCAATCATTGGCGGGTCAATATTCAATGCAAACGGTGGATCAACTTTGGATGCAATTCAACACTGGGCCGCTGGACGCATCAATCAACCACCCGAACCAGAACCCGCGCTACCCCATCCCCGACGACAATCGTCTCAAAGAACGCCCCCCGAAACCGATCGCGCCCTTCCCTCGCAGGTGCTGGTATGTCGATGCCTTCAGCGCGCGCTGTATCGATCACCTGACCAGCCAACCCCTCCGCCAGACCCTCACCCGCGTAACGCAGCAGGTTCTGATCGTCAAGCGAATCCCGAATCCCGGGCAGCGCCGCGTCCAGACGCTTGCGAAACTGGTCCTCCGCGATCCACTGAATGATCGCCGGCGCGGCGACTTCGATGATCAGCGCCGCGAGTCCGGCGACGACAATCAGATTGACGATGGCACCGATGGCGAGGCTCGCGACAACCGTCACGGCAGCGCCTGCAATGGCGGCCACGCCGGCAGCGGCGAGCAGCGCCACCAGCAATCCCAGTCCTATTATGGCGGCAATCAGCCAGGCGATGTTGCGGGCCGGCGGTGCGAGTGATGTCGAAATATTGTTGGACTCGAGTGCGATCGACGATCCGGCGAGCGGCTTCATCGCGAGCGCGGCCGGCGCCGAGATCGCGCGTATGGGATCTTCCGTGCGTGTCTGCACCGTCTCGATGCGCGGATCGAACGTGCGTTCGCGCACCGGGTCCGTCCGCCGGCGGTCCCGGGTGAGGACGGATGGCGCGAACTCTCGTCCGTAACGCAACTGTCCCTCGATCGAGTCGATCTGGGCGATGCCGCCGAGGAAGCCGGTGAGTGTTGCGCTGGTGGAATCGAACGCGATCTGAATGCCGTAGTCTATGCGACCTTGTCCGCCGGTCGAACCAATGAAGCGATGCGACGCATTCATCGATGACTTCCAGTCGAGTTGCACGCTTAAACGGCGCCCGCCGCCGTCGAGCTGATAGCCGATCGTGTACTGAAAGAGATCGAGATTGAGCGCGCCGAGCTGAAACTCGTCAGTCGCAACAGAGTCGAACGGCACCCACAACGTGTTCCAGAGCGACTCGGAGGTTCTTACATTGCGCGTCACCGTCACACTGGTGCCGTCCGGACGCGTCGCCGTGAGGGTGACCGTTTCCGATCCGGCCGCGATGTAGGTCTCAGTCGCGCTGGGGCCGGTCGCTGTCCACGTGAAAGGGGCGAGAGTAGGAATGGCGCCGATGGGCGCCTGATTCGTGATCGACCACGCGAAAGTCGCGTCGTCCGGGCCGATCGCGCTGAAGGTGACGGGCGTTCCCGGGAAGACGGTCGCCGGCGACTGCCGAATGGTGACGGCGAACGCGTCGTCATCCGCGCTCCCGGTCTCGGCGTTGCCGGAGTTGTCGGCGAGGAACGTCTCGACCGCAGTCGTCTCGAGCGGTGTAAGCACCACGCTGGTTGCGTCGAGCGGTTCGCCATCCACCGCAACCGACCAACCCGGCGTGGTGATCGCGATGGCAAGCGGCAGCAGGTCGAGTGACGGCTGGAGTACACCGTGTAACGACCGCGGCTCATAGAAGTTCACGGCGAGTGGTCCGGCGAACAGCAACGCGAGTGCCAGGACTTCCAAACCCGAGAGCACACCGTCGTCGCCGGCAACGCCGCGCACAATCTCGGCGTACGGCGCGCGGTACGCCGGAACGCCGGTACGCGTGAGTTGGGCGGCGCTCAGATCGATCCACACCCGGTCCTCACCACCCGGACCGGAGACGATGTCCGGTGTGAACGACTTCGCGTCCCACGGTGCGGTCGAATCGGGAGGCGTAACGCGGCTGCCGTGCACGACGCGCAGTCCGGCGTCGCCCATGTCCACGTAGGCGTAGGAGCGGCTGCCGCCATCCCGCGCGACGACTACTCCGCCCCCCATCGTGTTGACATAGCGCTGGGGGCCGCGGATCCGGAAGCCGTCGATGTGATCATGCGGGCCGAGTGACGACACCGGTTCGAACTGCTCGTTCTCCGCCCGATGCGGAACGCCACCGACATCACCGATCTGTTCACGCCCGATGTCTAGCGCGGTGAATCCCTCGCGCGACACGTCGGTGCTCGGCGGGTCAAGCTGGTGGGTCAAGGTGAATGTCGTGGCGGCGAGCACACCGAACCGCCGGAGTTCGTGCGCGAGCACGATGCGATCTGACTTCTCATCGTGATTGTCGCCCAGCAGCGCCACGGTGTGCTGCGGCATCAGCGATGCCAGGCTGATCGTCGTGTCATCTCGACCGATGAGCAGCTGCGCGCCGCGTAACTCCTGCAGATGGCGTGGTACGCGATCGGGCTGGATCGCGAAGAGTTCGCCGACCGGCCAGGTGTCCTCGAACTCTCGTGCAACGATTTTGACCGCCGTGGACGTATCGAAGCGAAGCGTTCCTGAATCTTCGTCGTCATCGAAGTTCGTCCGTAGCATGCCGAGCACCAGTCGATCACCGGCCACGAGGAAGGGCTCGCGGCGCAGGATCTGCGGATGCTCCATGTGCGGCAACTGGTCATCGACACGCAGCGATTGCACGCTGGTATCAACGGTGACGCGGACCAGCGGCGCCACCATGTCTTCAAGTTGCGGGATTGGAACGGTCGGATCATTCAGTAGCAGCGCGTTGTCGGGGGTCGGCATCTCGCGGCGCGGAATCGTGATGGCACCAGGCGTGCGGCGGTGGACAACCTCAACCAGGTGATTGTCGAAGACGGCATCGAAGTCGTAGCCGCCGAGGTCGAGCATATCGGCCTCCCACGTACCCGGATCGTCGCTCAGATCCTCCAGCATCGACTTCGAAGAGAGCAACGTGAGCTGAATGCGGCCCTGATCTGTCATCGTCTGCACGACGATGCGAAGCTGGTCGCTCGCGTAGCCGCAGCGCACTCCGAATCCAACGCGCACCATTCGAAGCGCGTCGAGCGGCAGCGGAATCGGATCGCTGATCGGCGTCAGGTTCTGCCCGTCGAACGCCAGGCGATCAAACCAGAGGGCCGTCCGCCCGTCGATGCGCCGCTTGTAGCACACGCCGAGGAGGTCACCCTCGGTGACCAGGCCGATCTGCCCGCCCCAGTTGGAGTCAATGATGCCGCGCGGCGAACGCGGCCGACGATCGATCGCCTGCCAACGGCGATCAACCGATGCCCACGTGCCGTCTTCACGATCCACGTAGACCGTCACGTGACGTCGCTCGTGGGTCGCAACTACCGCGCGCTCCGCGTCCGAGATGTTCCATGTTGACGCATCGATCGAAATCACGTGCGTCTTGCGCTCGCGCAGAAATGGGTACTTCTCAGCCATGGCTACATCGCCGCACAACGGTTGCTTGTGAGAGTATAGAAAGTATAGACCACCTTTTCGTTGGCTCTCAGCGGATAGTCTCGCTTGATCGACCCGGGCATCTGCCGCCAGCAGACCACTCCCGCTCGTCAAGGAGCGCACAGATTACCGCCACTGCCCGGAGTTCGCCACAATGACAGCTGCGCCCTCGCGCTTTTCCCTCCACGCTGTGTGACCCTAAGTGCAAATCATGGCGAAGGATGGGTGTAGCGGATTACTGGAGATGAGAAAGGGATTAGGCCTGTCTGCAGGTCCTGGCGGTCTACGTTTTCCAGACCGATAGTAAGGTGTATGGGATTGCTGAGCGCATCGAAGCGGCCGGAGGTGGTAGCCAGGCCCTATGGTAGAAGTCCTCGTGACTAGGCGCTACCAGTTGGTACCGGCCCAGGGTCCCGGGGTAAGTCCAGATCTTTTCAGATTTGTATGTAAAATCGGGTTGGAACCGGAAATGCCCTGTGGTGAGTTCAGACTTACCAGTCACCGAATCCGTTTCTGTGCAGCGCGCGCCGCGCCCAGTCGTCGATTTCATCGTTGAATCGGGTAGTCAGTGACTCTGAATAGCCATCGTTGCTGGCTTCCCGGTATTCTGCAGGGATGACACCATTGGCATCCAGGATCGGTTTTCCATCGCAGTCGTCGGCAAATCCTTCCGATCGTACTGCCGGTGTGTCGTGGCGCAGTTCCTTCTGTAACATTCTATTGTCTCTACGAGGTGTGTTGGGTCGGGTGCACGCCCTTCGATCCATAAGCGTTGATCAGCCAGGCAGCGAATCATCTGTGGCGCGGATGTTAGGGCCCCACCCCCGGCCAGTCTGTGAAGCAATTCACACTTTGCGCTGATATTCGCGGTTCCCACACTGCCGCGGCGTACAGTGGCACCAGAAACGCCCGATCCGCCAGGCATTTAGCGAATTCAGTATACTGTCACCGAATCAACACGACCAGTATTCGTAATGTCTGCCCGGCGACCTTCGAGCGTATATTCTCTGCTGAACAGTGGCCCTCGGATTGTGCTGCTGGGCGTTCTCCTGGCGGCCCAAGCAGGTTGCGCCACGGTAGGTCCGGATACCATACCCCGCGACCGCGTCGGATATATCAACAGCATTGGCGATTCATGGAAGGAGCAGACCCTGCTGAATGTGGTTCGGCTGCGTTATGCCGATACGCCGGTGTTTCTCGAGGTATCGCAAATCGTCAGCGGCTACACCCTGGAAAGTTCGCTGGCCGCGGGCGCCAGCCTGTCGGACGCCGAAGACATTCTCGAATTCGGCGCTGAGGGCACATTCACCGATCGCCCTACGGTAACCTACTCCCCGTTGTCTGGTACCAATTTCGTCAAGAAATTGTTGGCGCCGATTCCGCCCAGCACCTTGCTGTTCATGATCCAGTCGGGCTGGCCTGCGGACCTGGTCATGCGTACCACTGTGCAGGCGGTGAACGGCAACCGCAACCAGTCCAGTCCGACAACAGGCGCCGGGGATGGCCGGTTCTTTGAAATCATCGAAACACTGAGACAGATCCAGTATTCGGGCGCGTTCGGAATGCGCGTCGAGGAGAAGCCGGATGAATCAGAAACCTCGGTGCTGTTCTTCTACCGGAAATCCCACGATCCGGCCTCGGCGGCCATGATCGGGAAATTCAAGGATCTGCTCGACCTTGGCGAAGGTGACCGGCGATTTCGGGTCCGATTCGGCGCCGTGCCCGAAAGTCCCGACGAGATCGCCATACTGACCCGTTCGGTGATCCAGATAATGATAGAAATCGCTGCGTATATAGAGGTGCCAGAACAGCATCTGGCCCGCAATCACGTACGTCCATCACCGATCGTGGAGTCCGATCGGGCGGCGAACGTTCCTCCGCTGATACGAATCCAAAGTGGCCCGGAGCCACCGGATGACGCCTTCGTCAGTACCCGCTACGCGGACCACTGGTTCTGGATAGAGAACGGAGAATTCGATTCGAAACGGGTTTTCACCTTCCTCAGCCTGATCCTGATGCTCTCGGAAACCGGCGAGGAAGGTCGGGTGCCAGTACTGACCATACCAGCGGGATAACCCATCGGAAGAGGTGCAAAGAATGAATTATTACGATCTTGGTACGTATTCGCGAAAAATCTCGACGAGTTCCGGCGATGCCCAACGCTGGTTTGATCGTGGACTTGTCTGGACTTACTCCTACAACCACGAACAGGCTATCGAATGCTTCCGGAAGGCACTGGAGCATGATCCCGATTGCGCCATGGCCCATTGGGGCGTCGCCTACGCCAGCGGCCCGAACTACAATTTTGAATGGTGGATGATGGACCCGGCCACTCTGAGTGGCGCGCTCGGAACGGCTTACGACAGCACGCAGGCTGCCCTTGCGCTGGTCAAAGAGGTCACCCCGCCGGAGCGTTCCCTGATCGAAGCTCTGCCAGCCCGTTACCCGCAGCCTGATCCGATCGAGGATCAGGCACCCTGGAACGACGACTTCGCCGTCGCGATGAAAAGCGCCTACGAGGCCCACACGGACGACATCGATGTTGCCACCGTCTATGCGGAATCAATACTCAACCAGACGCCATGGAAGATGTGGGACATCCGGAAAAACACGGTTGCCGAGGGCGCCGGCACCATCGAGGCGCAAAAGGTGTTGGAGAGGTTTGTCAATACGCCACAGGGCCACAAACATCCCGGTATCCTTCACCTCTACGTTCACCTGATGGAAATGTCGCCGACGCCGGAAAAGGCTCTCGTCGCGGGCGACTTCCTGCGCGAGCTGGTGCCCGATGCCGGCCACCTGATTCACATGCCAACCCATATAGACATCCAGTGTGGCGAATACCGTGACGCGCTGCACTGGAACCAGAAGGGGATCGAGGCCGACCTGAAGATCGCCGAGCGCGAAGGACGGATGAACTTCTATACCGCGTATCGCGTGCACAACTACCATTTCGCCATCTACGGCGCGATGTTCCTGGGCCAGTACGAACCGGCAATTGCCGCGGCGGAAGAGTTGATATCCGAGATTCCGATCGAGTTGCTGAAACTGGAAAGCCCACCCATGGCCGATTTCGTGGAGAGCTATATCTCCATGAAAACCCATGTCCAGATCCGTTTCGGGCGCTGGCGCGACATCATTGCCGAGCCGTTGCCCGACGACAGCAGTCTTTACTGCAACACCACTGCCTCGCTTCACTATGCCAAGGCCGTTGCCCACTCGGCCCTGGGTGAAGTGACGGAGGCGGAACGCGAGCGGGCGAATTTCATGGAAGCGCGCGCCAGGGTGCCCGACAGCCGCTATCTCCACAATTGCCGCTGCATCGATCTCCTCGACGTGGCGGAGCAGATGCTGGACGGCGAACTGGAATACCGAAAAGGGGACTACGACAGGGCCTTCGCCCATCTGCACAAGGCGGTCGAGTTGGAAGACTCGCTACCCTATGACGAGCCCTGGGGTTGGATACAACCGGTCCGTCATGCGCTCGGCGCGCTGGCGCTTGAACAGGATCGGGTCGAGGAGGCCGAGCTGGCCTACCGCGAGGACCTTGGTCTTGCCGGCGATCTTCCACGCGCCTGCATCCATCCGGACAACATCTGGAGCCTCAAGGGCCTCGACGAATGCCTGCGCCGCCGCAACGCTGGTGACACGGCCGAGGCGAAGTTGATCCGCCAACGCCTCGAGCTGGCCGCGGCACGTTCCGACCTGCCGGTCGGCGCCTCGTGTCATTGCGCCCAGGCTGCCATGCAGGCCGCCGCCGCGGCATAGACGGACCGGTCATCCAACCGGACCAGCGTTGTCAGGCCCATGACCTGAATAATGACCAGGAGCGTCACGTACTTATTGGTATTGTTTCTCGCCGTATGCCCCGTCGATTCGCCGGCCAATGAACCGGCATCGCAGGAAGACCAGGCGATCGTCGACATGCTGCGCGGTGGCGGATACAACATCTATTTTCGTCACGCGCAGACGGACTGGACCCAGGGCGACAACATCCAGGGGCACGGCGACTGGACTAGCTGTGACCCAACGCAGGTGCGGCAGCTTTCCGGCGAGGGTCGGCGCACCGCGATCGCGATAGGGGAGGCCATGCGGGCGCTGAAGATACCGGTTGGCCGGGTGCTTTCCAGTCCGTACTGCCGTGCCGTGGAAACCGCCAGTCTCATGGAGGTGGGACCGGTTACCACCACGGATGACGTGATGAACCTGCGTGTTGCCGGGTATTTCGGGGGAACTGAGGCGATCGTTGCGCGAGCGCGCACTTTGCTTTCCATGCCGCCACAAAGTTCAACCAATACGATCGTGGTCGCTCACGGCAACGTGGCGCGTGAGGCCACTCCCGTCTATCCCGGGGAGGCGGAGGGGATCGTCATTCTTCCCGGGGGGAACGGTGAGTTCTCGGTGGTAGGGCGCCTGACGCCCTCCCAGTGGACTGCCCTGGCGGCGAGTGCTCATTGACCCCGATCAATACCCACGCGGGAACGGTGAAGCAGAATCCTCTTTCATAGTTGATCCACGGAGAATCACCATGCGCAGCTTCCGCATTGGAGCCTGCCTGCTGTGCCTGCTGTTACCGGTTCACGGTTCCGTGCTGCACGCCCAGCAGGCCGGGGAACAGGTCACGATCGCTACCCCGACCACCGAAGACCAGTACCTGGCCGGTCGCAGCGTCAACGTCCTGGCGCCGGTCAACGGCGACCTGGTCACCGCGGGCCAGCGGGTAACTGTCGAGCAGCCGGTCAGCGACGACGTCATTGCCGCCGGTGAACGGATCGCCATTCGCGCCGGGATAGGGGACGACGTGCGCCTGGCGGGGCGGCAGGTGGATCTCGCCGGCGCCATCGCGGACGACGCCGTCGTGGCCGGTGAAACAGTCACCCTCGCTCCCGGTATACGTATTGGCAACCGGTTCTGGGTCGCGGGACGCCTGGTGGAGGTGGGGGGAGAAGTCGGAGGTGAACTGCGTGCCGCTGGCCAGTCCATCGTGATCAGCGGCAGCGTGGGCGGTGACGCCATCCTGCTGGGAGAGGAGATCGAGATCCTGCCCAACGCGCGGATCGACGGTAACCTGGTGTATCGCAGCAACCAGGAGGCGATCATCGCCGACGGCGCGGTCATTGCAGGGTCCGTAGAACGCAAACCTCTTGACATGCCCGATCGGCCGGAGGTGCCCATGTGGCCCGGCGCGCTCGGTACGCTACTGAGCCTGCTGGTCTGCCTGGGCGTGTTGTACTGGTTGTTCCCCAGCTGGATGCGGGGAACGGACGGGCGCATCACCGGCGAGCCATTCCGGGCCCTGGGAATCGGGCTGGTAGTGGTGCTGGTCATGCCGGTGCTGGCGATTCTGCTACTGGTAACAGTACTGGGTATTCCGCTTGGCCTGCTGTTGCTCCTGCTTTACCCGGTGATCCTGTTTATCGGCTTTGCCGCCGGGATACACTGGTTGGGCACTCGTCTTTTGTTCCTGGCTGCACAGGTGGAGCCATTTACGAGGCTGGAACGGTCCCTGGGTGTATTGGCCGCACTGATCATCTTCGTGGGGAGCCAGTTTATTCCCCTGCTCGGTAGCCTGGTGTTCGTGTTCCTGCTGCTGGCAGGGGTGGGTGCGATGGCCGTGGAACTGAGGCGCCGCCTGGCTGTGATTCCAGTGACAGGCTAGTTATCAGGCCAGCGGTTCAGGCGTCAGTTCTTCGGAAAATTGGCTACAGGCAGTCAGGGCAATCGGTACTGAAGACAGCACAGGCCAGTTTTGATGAATCGCTGGAAACAAAAGTGACTACTGCGAAAATGCTTTGAATCCGGATTGCCCGTGACACCGTCGCGCAGTGTGCTACAGTTTGTGCATGGCGTGTTTTGAACATGCCTGATGTTCACAAAAGGAATGTTTGCAGAGGGAGTTGGTCATGGCACAGTCGATCATTGTTCGTATTGAACCGGAGAACCCACTAACCAGGACGGTCACACAGAGTCTTTACGCAAGACTGATATACACGCGGGAGATACCGGTCGTCGATGACGACCCGGCCGCACCGAAAACACAGAAGCTGCCAGCTTCGGTCCGGGTCGAACTCGACGAGGACACCGGCAAGGCGGAGGTCGGGGTAGAGGACCATGCCGCCGGCACGTTGCCGGAGCTGCAGGTGGAAACCGCGCAGGGCACGGTATTGTTCGAATCCGGTCCGGTGAAAGTCGGGGGCAACCCGGTCAGCGGTGAGGTCAAGATCCCGGTGGCGGTTTTCGATGCCGCCGTCGGTCGCGCCGCACCCTCTGCCGCGGCGGTGCTGGGTCGGTCCGGGCGATTCGTGACGTTTAGCGATGCCATGCCGGATTTCAGTGGCTGCCGGCTCTATGTTGCGCCAATTCGACCTTCAACCCGCGACGACGGCTCAGCCAATCCGCAGATCCAGGCATCCCGCGATTTTCTGGGGATAGGTGGATCGGGAGAGATAACCGACTTTGAAACCAAAAAGGTGCAACCGGGAGCCCAGCAGCCCAAGGCGGTAAACGCGCTGGGTTTCCAGACTGCCATGGTTCGCGCCGACGGGACGTTCGAGATTTCAGTCGACATCGAGGGAGACGAGACTGCATGGTTGTGGTGGTTGGTAGGCAGCGAGAGTTTCGCCGGCTATCAACTGGAAGAGGTGCCTACACGACCGCGTCGCAATATCGTGATCCTGCTGCCTGAAGGAGCCTCTGACGGAACGCCACCAGTGAACGGGAATGGAACCGGGACCGGCGACGTATCCGGTGGCAACGGCGTTGGAAGCCCGTCGCTCGACTTTGACGAGGCGACGGTAGTGGCCAACCCCGATCAGTTTGCAGACGATCCGGGAACGCACTGCTCGCCGTTCGAAAATCCGCAGCGGATCCTTGGAGAACGACGGTTCTTCACCATTCTCCGAATAGACCAGCCCGAGGTTTCCGGGCGCGGATCGCTGAAAGTGTCGCGGCCCATCGTGCTGGATCTTGCACCACCCCTGAGACTGTCCACCCTGAACGCGTCGTTGGGAGACAACGTTGGCAGGGCGACACTGTCGTCGAGCTCGCTGATGCGACTCAATTTTGCCTCCGCGGCGGCGCCGGCGTTTGATCTGCGCCGCGACCTCGAAGCAAACATCTTCAAGCCGAACCGCAACAATTGGGTACGCTGGGTGACCGACCGAACCAGGGGCCGCGTCCCGGTGAGTGCGGAAGATCCCATCGAGTGGGAAGGTGATCCTTCGATCTACCAGGCGGCGACCGTCGCGGGAGGGCATGTGCTCGAGTGGCGGGTCCAGTGGCGCTCCAACGGATATTCCCTGGGCGACGTGTCGCATACGTTGACGCTGGCGCCACGGCAGACCAAGCGAATCGCCAAGCTCTCATGGCGGCGTCGCGAAGAGGCGAGACGAACGGAAGAGACCCAGGTCAGCGATGCGCTGACCCAGGTCACTAACCGCGAACGCGACTATTCCGATGCCGTGTCGGCGAGCCTGTCCGAATGGTCGAAAGGGGGCTCGAAGTCGCGCTCAACCGGGGTCGCGGGAGGTGTAGGCTTCGCGATGGGACCTGTCGTCATTGGCGGGGGCGCCGCCCACGGGCGGGCCTCCTCTTCGAGCTGGCAACGTGGTGGTCGAAGGGTCGCAGCATCCGAGCAGCAGAACCTGCGCGACGCGATCCGCCAGTATGGCGAGAGTGTTCGACGCCTTGAGAGCACGGTGGTGACCGAAGTCACCCAGGAGGAGGAGGTCGAAGGGGTTTCCGAGACGCTCCGCAATGTCAACTATTGCCACGCCCTGACGGTTCTGTACTACGAGATCCTGCGACATCTGCGCGTGGATACCGGGTTCGCGGGCGTGCGCGAGTGTCTGTTCGTGCCGTTCTCGATCACACCGTTCGATATCGACAAGGCATTGAAATGGCGTGACAAGCTTCGCCAGGGAATGCTTGACCGGTCATTGAGATGGGCGCTCGATCGGCTTGACGAGGTCGCCAGTGCCTGGGCGAATTCCGATATTCCGCCCGGACGACGCTCGCAGCATCCGATCAACTACGTTACCGGTTCGGTTTACGTGCAGCTATCCATCGAGAGGCCGCGCGAGCAGGAAGAAGAGGAGGCGATAGAGGCCTACTACAATCTCTGGACACCGATGGCGCCGATTCTGGGCATCCCGGTTAGAAGGATCGTGGCGCGAATGCAGGAAAACGTGGCGGATCGCGACCGGTTCTACCAGGCCGAGGTGGCTCCTACCATGGCGTCGAAATGGGCCGACCGCCTGGAGTTCGAACTGAATGGCACCACGCTGTCGGGCGCAGATTTTACGCTCTCCACACGATACCGTTTCGGGCGCACCGTACGAATTGATTTTACGTTGCCGGTTAACTCGAACCTGACCCGCGAGGACCTGCAACAGATTCGGGTGAAGACGGCGCAGGAGTTACCGGCGGGCTCGGTCGCCAACCTTCAGCGCATGACGCTGCACTACTATACCGATCACTTTGACAGGCAGGTGTCTTCCGACAGGGGTGCGCGTGACCTGATCGACCCGGGAACGGGCCAAGCCGATTCAAACGGCGCCGACGCCATCTTTCCATTGTCGCGCTGGGAACAGCAGGATCTTCGCAACGTGATCGAGGATGCAGTCGCGCGGCTGATCGTGCACCTGAATGCCAACATGGTCTACTACCACAAGGTGATCTGGTGGCTGATGGACCGCGATGAGATCTACATGATGCTCGATGGATTCACTGCACCCTACGGCCGTCGTTTCGAGGACGGCAAATGGGTGGACGATACCGGTCGCAGTCTTGCGTCGGTGGTCGAGCGTGACCCCATGGCGATTCTGGGCAATACCCTGGTGTTCCGGGTGGCAGCAGGCGCCTTCCTTGGCATCGACGGGCACGAGAGTCCGGAAGCCGCCCACCGTTACTACTTTGACAGCCAGGTGCGGGCTGATCCGCTACGACTGAGTCTGCCCACCGAGGGTCTTTACGCGCAGGCGCTGATGGACAAGTGCAATGCCTGCGAGGAACATGCCGGTTCGACCGACTGGGTGCTGACACAGGAAGATCCGGAACTGGAGTCCATCGCCGACCAACTCTCGACCAGACGCTCGGCATCCGAAGGACTTGCACCGACGAATCTGCCGGACACCATCATATCCCTTCAGAATGCACCTACGGCACCTGCGCCCCAGGGATTTGGAGACCTGCTATCGACCCTCGGGAAGTCGGATTCGTTCAGGGATATGGCCGGTCTGGCCGGCACGCAGGCCGCGGCGCAGGCGGCACTCAGCCAGGCAGCGAGCCTGGCGAGTGGTTTCGGCCAGAAAGCCCTCGATCTGCAGAAGGCGAAAATGGGTGCGGACGACGCGAAAAAGAAACTCGACAACATCAAGAAAGCCGAGGAGAAGGGCCTGATCGACAAGCCTGAGGCGAAGAAACAGGCATCAAAGGTACTCGACCAGCAGAATACCGACCCGGCAGCAATACCGCTGACCAAGGAGGAGTCGATCAAGAAGGCGGTCGACAACGCGTCGGCCGGCGGCAAACCGATCGAGGTGTCGCGCCAGACCAAGGACGGCAGTGAAACCGTGAAGGTGGGGGAGACAGAAGATGCCGGCACCATCCAGCGCAATTTCATCATCGAGCGCGATGACCTGAATTCGCAGACACGGGCTTTCTCGCCGCAGACCCACGATATTTCGGGCGTCACCACGTTTTCGGTTCGAGTACGACAGACGGAGAATCTCCCGGACGATGCGTTTATCCGCTGGTCGGTTCCACCGGCGGAGGCAGGCGACTACACGCTCGCCGGCGGATCGACGACTCAGGTTGGCTCCAGCGTCGCAGTGACCGGATTGCGCCCTGGGCGGTCCAACCTCGACGTCGCGCTGCGTACCCCGGACGGCACGGTGCACGAGAGCGTCAAGTATCCACTGTCCATACCGCAATTCGTGACCGTTGACGTGGACGCGGGAACGTTTAACCCGGTTCTGACAGGGATGGGCCTGGCCGTGGCGCAGGAACGCGAAGAGGTGCTGGAGGAGGCCCGGCGGGTGTGCCTGACCGTACTCAACACCGCCAACGTGCGAACCGTCTGGCGAATGGCGCCGTTCAACGAAGCCCTGCCCGCGCAGTTCGCTGCCGGTGGGGCAGCGGCGGCCAATGTGACCGCGGCGACGATCCGTGGTAATCCACCGAGCCATGCGCTGTACGGGCGGACCAGGGCGAATGCGGGCGGTATCGGTCCCAACGACTTCGACGAGACCATCGACGTCTGGCCCGGAGCCTTTGCTGATGCGGTTGCAGGCAATGCGAACGAAAACGTCGACGAATTGACCAACAGCGTGGTCGGCGTCATCCAGGCCTCGGCATTGTCGAGCTCGACCGAGAAGTCGTTTGCGATCAGGGTTCTCGGGCGGCTGGTGGGCGAGACCCTGGCGCACGAGATCATCCACAGCCTGATCGGGTCGGTGCTGACGGCCGGTTTCCACAACGCGGGACCCGGCCTGGAAAGCGATATCATGAACCGAGGTATCGACAGGTCATTCACGGCTCGAACCGGGTTCGAGATCGATCAGACAGCTATCGCGGGAGGCGACTTGACCCAGATCATTACCCATGACCGGGGAATCGTTTTCATCAACATACCAACGGGTACGGCGCAGGCCGAACTTGACCGTCACTTCCCGGTCCCACCACGGTTCAGATAGGGGGGACAACCCGTGCCAGGCAGTCACCAACCGGTTTGTGATGCCCGACACAGAATGTTCTGACCCAATGATGTCCACCTAGATAGTCTGTTTGAGAGTTCGCCTCGGGAATGGCGCCACCATCGATATTGGTGAATCCGTTTTTATCTGGTACCTGACCCCCACGATTCTCGATGCCCGCAATGTCCCCATTGCCGATACTGGCTGTACCGTGATGCTTTACTACCTTGTCCAGGTACTGGCAGAGTCCACCATCGCGCGTCTGGCCGATGGCAAAATCGGATACGTGCCCATGCTTGTGGGTATCGTCCTGCTCATCGGCGCTGTCCTCATGATACTGACTGAGAGCGGCAGGGGTTTACATCGAAAGGCCGCAATGGAACACTAGTGACCGATCAATCAGCCAGACGGTACCGGGGGAAAATGCGCGGCATTCCTGTCATCCTTTGCGTTACGTTGCTGTTCAGCATGGCGGGAAGGGCCGAAACCAACAAGATCTACACCGTGACCTGGGAACACGAATGTGAGCATTCTTGCCAGGGATTTATCGAAACCATCGAAAACAGCGGCTTTGATGCCGAGATCATTCTTCGCCTGGCCAACCAGGACAAGACCCGACTGCCCGGATTCGTCGAGGAATCCCGGCGACTTGGGGCAGACCTGGTGGCCACTTACGGGACCAGCGTAACCCTGGGTATTCTGGGGCGCCGCAGCGACGACGGTGACCCCCGATTCGTGACTGGCGTGCCCGGGGTATTCTGGTACGTGGCCGATCCATTTGGCGCCGGCATCGCTGAAAGTTTTGCCGGCAGCGGTCGTCCCCATATTGCCGGTACATTCAACCGGGTGCCCGAGGACGTCAACATCCGCACGATCCGGAGCATCAAGCCGGATTTCAGGCACCTCGGAATTCTCTACAACGGTAACGAGCGCAATTCACAGCTCAAGGTGGAGGAGCACCGAGCCCTTGCCACCGAGATGGGTCACCAGTTCACCGCCATTGAAGTCGACCCGGGGAATCCGGAGGTTCCCAACCCGGAGTTGATCCCCGTGCGCGTGAAGGAACTCGCCGCGGCAGGAGTGGATTTTATCTATCTTGGTTCCAGCTCCTATCTTCGCATCCACCAGGACGTCTTCACCCGGGCGGCGGTCGACAACGGCATCCCGGTCCTGAGCCCCTACGAGGAACTCGTTCGTGAAAGCCAGGCGCTCGTATCCATTGCGGCCCGGGCCTATGACGTCGGCAGGGTTGCTGCGGAACAGGTGCTGAAAATCCTGAGGGATGGCGCGATTCCAGGCGACCTGCCAATCGAAAAAGTCACCCACTACGCCTACGTCGTCAACATGGAGGTGGCGCGTCGACTGAATATATTCCCACCGGTCGAGATTCTCCAGGTCGCTGAAACGATCCATTGACGACTCGCCGACCGGTCCGGCGTTGTCGGCGAACAGGCAAATTCTCGCGCCGATGATTGCAGATGGCGCCCCCGGAAGTTGCTGGTTGGCGCTGTATGCGTGAGCCTTTTAGATAACGGCAGTAGCCTCCACCTCCACCAGCGCCCGGTCCTCCACCAGCGCGCTGACCTGCACCATGGTCATTGCGGGGAAGTGGCGTCCGATGGTTCTGCGGTAGGCCTGTCCAACCTCGGCCAAACGATCGAGGTAGAGCCGCTTGTCGGTGACAAACCAGGTGAGGCGCACCAGTCTGTCAGGACCGGCGCCGGCCTCGGCGAGTATCTCGACGATATTGCCGAGCGCCTGTTCCACCTGGTCGACGAAGTCGTCGGACTCGAATTCCTGCTGGGCGTTCCAGCCGATCTGGCCGCCGAGGAAGATCGTTCTACCGGTGGCGGCGACGCCATTGGCGTAGCCCTTTGCGGGTTTCCAGTTCTTGGGGTGGAGGATTTCGAGGTCGGTCTGGTCGTTCATGATTTCTTTCTCAGGCGGAAGCGCTGGATCTTGCCGGTCTGGGTCTTGGGCAGGGCGTCGACGAAACGCACCGAGCGCGGGTACTTGTAGGGGGCGATGGTGGCTTTGACGTGATCCTTGAGGCGCTGGATGCAGTCCTCGTCGCCGATGATTCCTTCGCAGAGCACGACGTGGGCCTCGACGATCTGGCCGCGTTCCAGGTCCGGCACGCCCACCACGGCGCATTCGGCCACGTCGGCATGGGCGAGCAGGGCGGCTTCCACCTCGGGACCGGCGATGTTGTAGCCCGAGGAGATGATCATGTCGTCCGAACGGGCGGCGAAGTGGAACAGGCCTTCCTCGTCCTGGGTGAACGAGTCACCGGTGAGGTTCCAGCCGTCCTTCACGTAGTCGGCCTGGCGCTTGTCCGCGAGGTAGCGGCAACCGGTGGGGCCGCGCACCGCGAGCCGGCCGATCTCGCCGCGCGGCAGTTCGTTCATATCGTCGTCCACGATCTTCGCCTCGTAGCCGGTGACCGGCAGGCCGGTGCAGGCCGGGCGCGAATTGTCCTGGCGGTTGGAAATGAAGATGTGCAGCATCTCGGTGGTGCCGATGCCGTCGAGGATGGGGATGCCGGTCTTCTCCACCCACTCGTGATACACCGGTGCCGGCAATGTCTCGCCGGCGGATACCGCCAGCCGGAGCGAGGAAATATCGATTCCGGTTTCCAGGGTAGACAGGATTACCCGGTAGGCGGTGGGCGCGGTGAAGATCACCGTGGCGCGATAACGTTGCACGATGTCGATCATGTTGGGCGGGGTCGCCGATTCCAGCAGGGTGGCGGCGGCGCCAAAGCGCAGCGGGAAGATCGCGAGGCCACCGAGGCCGAAGGTGAAGGCGAGCGGCGGCGAGCCGACGAAGACGTCCTCGGGCGTGACCTGCAGCACTTCCTTCGCGTACCCGTCGGCGATAACGAGAAGATCGCGATGGAAGTGCATGGTGGCCTTGGGCTCGCCGGTGGTGCCGGAGGTGAATCCCAGCAGCGCCACGTCGTCCTGGCTGGTGGCCACGGCGTCGAACTTGACCGGCTTGCCGAGGGCGATGCGGTCGAGTTCGGCGTCGTGGTTGGCGGTGCCGTCGAAGCCCACGACCTTTTCCAGGTACTTGCTGTCCTTGGCGCAGGACACCAGCTCGTCCATCATGCGGGTGTCGCAGAGCGCCAGCGTCACCTCGGCCTTGTCGACAATGCGGCTGAGTTCCACCGCGCGCAGCATCGGCATGGTGTTGACCACCACCGCGCCGGCCTTGGTGGCGGCCAGCCAGCAGGCCACCATGGCGGGGTTGTTGGCTGAGCGGATCAGCACGCGGTTGCCCGGCTTCACCCCGTAGTCCTCCACCAACGCATGGGCGAGGCGGTTGGTCCAGTCGGTGAGTTCCTTGTAGGTGCGCAGCCGGCCATTGCCGATGAGGGCGGTGTTGTCGCCGAATCCCTTTTCCACCTGGCGATCGGTGAGTTCCACCGCGGCGTTCAGGGTGTCGGGATAGTCGAACCCGTCCAGCAGGAACCGCGGCTGCATTTCCGGCGGCGGCAGGTTATCGCGGGCGAAGCTGTCGACGTGGGCGCTGGGCAACAACATGTCATCCATCTCCGAGGGTTTGTCTGGCAATGATGACCTTCTGGACATCGGACGCGCCCTCGTAGATGCGCAGGGCACGGATTTCGCGGTACAGGCCTTCGACCACCGAACCCGAGCGCACGCCGTCGCCACCGTGCAACTGTACCGCACGGTCGATCACGCGCTGGGCGCTCTCGGTAGCATGGAGCTTGGCCATGGCGGCTTCGCGGGTGATGCGCTCGGCGCCGGCGTCGCGGGTCCAGGCGGCGCGGTAGACCAGGAGCGCGGCGGCGTCGACGTCGAGGGCCATGTCGGCGACGTGGCCCTGTACCATCTGCAACGCGGCCAGTTTGTCGCCGAACAGTTCGCGTGTGTTGACGCGTTTCACGGTTTCGGCCAGCGCGCGGCGGGCGAAGCCGAGGGCAGCGGCGCCCACGGTGGACCGGAACACGTCGAGCACCGCCATGGCGATGGCGAAGCCGCGGCCGGGTTCACCGATCATGGCGGAGCGCGGCTGGCGCACGCCGTCCAGTTGCAGCCGCGCCAGCGGGTGCGGGGCGATGGTTTCCAGCCGTTCCGCGATGGTGAGGCCCGGCGTGTCCGCCGGCAGCAGGAAGGTGGACAATCCGCGGGCGCCGGGCGCCTCGCCGGTGCGCGCGAACAGAACGTAAAAGTCGGCGATGCCGCCATTGGAGATCCAGGTCTTCTCGCCGTCGAGGACGAAGTCGTCGCCGTCGGCGCGCGCACTGAGGTCCATTGCGGCGACGTCGGAACCCGAGTGCGGCTCGGTCAGCGCGAAAGCGGCGATGGCATCGCCCGCGCGAGTTCGATTGAGCCACTGGCGTTGTTCATCGTTGCCGAACAGGCTGATGGCGCCGGCGCCGAGGCCCTGCATGGCGAAGGCGAAGTCGGCGAGGGCATCGTGTCGGGCCAGGGTTTCTCGGATGAGGCAGAGGGTGCGCACGTCGAGTGGCATCGGCGCAGACGGATCGGGCGCGCTATGTTTCAGCCAGCCGTCCTTGCCGAGGCGTTGCACCAGTTCGCGGCAGGCGGCATCGACGTCGGTGTGATCTAACGGCAGGTTCGACTGGCACCATTGCTCCAGCCGTTCGGCCAGCTCGCGATGGCGCGCTTCAAAGAATGGCCAGTTGAGAAAGCTCTTGTCCATCAGTCACCCTTGAACTCGGGTTTCTTCTTGTCCACGAAGGCGCGGTAGGCGCGTTCGAAGTCGGCGGTCTGCATGCAGATGGCCTGGGCCTGGGCCTCGGCCTCGATGGCCTGCTCGAGGCCCATGGACCATTCCTGGTTGATCTGGGTCTTGGTGATGCCGTGGGCGAACACGGGGCCGGCGGTAAGTCGATCGGCGAAGGCCAGCGCCTCGCCCTTCAGCGCGTCGGCCTCGATAACGCGGTTGTAAAAGCCCCAGGCATGACCTTCCTCCGCGCTCATGCTGCGGCCGCTGTAGAGCAGTTCGGCGGCGCGGCCCTGGCCGATGATCCTGGGCAGCATGGCGCAGGCGCCCATGTCGCAGCCGGCGAGGCCGACGCGGGTGAACAAGAACGCGGTCTTCGCATCGGGGCTGCAGAAACGGATGTCGCTCGCCATGGCGAGGATGGCGCCCGCGCCGACGCAGATGCCGTCCACCGCGGCGATGACGGGCCGGCTGCAGTTCAGCATCGCCTTGACGAGGTCGCCGGTCATGCGGGTGAAGTCAAGCAGGCCCTTCATGTCCATCTTCACCAGCGGGCCGATGATGTCGTGCACGTCGCCGCCGGAGCAGAAGTTGCCGCCGTTGGAGGCCAGCACCACCGCGTGCACATCATCGGCATAGGCGAGCGCGCGGAAGAAGTCACGCAGCTCGGCATAGCTGTCGAAGGTGAGCGGGTTCTTTCGCTCCGCGCCGCGCAGCGATACCACCGCGGTGCGGCCGTTGAGCGCGAAGTCGAAATGCTCGGGCTGAAAGTCTTTAAACGTGGTCATGGGATGCCGTGTCCGGGTTGATGTGGCCCAGCAGGCGGGCCAGTTGTTCGGTGTCCGCCGGGTCCAGTTCGCCCAGCAGTTCGTCCACCCAGCCGCGGTGCGCCTCGGCCATGGTGGAAAATTCCTCGCGCCCGCGGCCGGTCAGTCGCACCACCAGGCTGCGGCGGTCGCCGTCGCCCTGGCTGCGCAGCACGAGTCCCGCCTGCACCAGGGTCTCGACGATGGGGGTGACGTTGCCGTTGGACACCATCAGGCTGCGCGACAATTCGCCCATGCGCATGCCCTCGGGATGGCGGTAGAGCGCGGCGAGCACGTCGAAGCGGGGCAAGGTGGCGCCGAAATTATTGCGCAACCGGTTGCGCAGTTTCGACTCGATGGCGCGGGTGGTGCGCAGCAGGCGGATCCAGAGCCGCAGGTGATCGCGGCTGATGTCGCTGCCGGGTTTGGTCTTTGCGTTTGACCGCGCCATTACACCGCTCCTCCCGCGACGGTGATGGCCTGGCCCGTGACCGCGCCGGCATTCTCTCCGGTCAGCCACAGTATGGTGTCGGCGATTTCTTCCGGCCGGATCAGGCGGCCGCCGGGATTCATCTGCTCGATGCTGTGCCGGGCCTTTTCGGCATTCGCGCCGGTCTTGCCGGTGATGTTCCTTACCGTGTCTTCGAGCATGGGCGTCTCGGTGAAGCCCGGGCACACCGCGTTTGCCGTGATGCCGCTGCCCGAAGTTTCCAGCGCCAGGGCCCGCACCAGGCCGATCACGCCGTGCTTGGCCGCGGTGTAGGCGCTGACGTAGCGGTAGCCGGTCAGGCCCGCGGTGGAGGCGATGGCGATGAGCCGGCCGTAGGGCTGATCCTTCATTCCCCTGAGACCTTCGCGCAATGTGAGGAATGTGCCGGTGAGGTTGATGTCAAGCATGTCCTGCCAGAGGTCCAGCCCGGTATGCGTTGCCGGCGCGCTGCGAGCCGCCCCGGCATTGGCGATGACGATGTCCACCGGCCCGGATCGTTCTGCCGAGGATTGGAACAGCGCCTTTACCTGGTCTTCCTTGGTGACGTCACAGACTTCAGCGGCCATGTTGTCTCGCTTCCCGCATACCTCCTCCAGCGGTTCCCTGCGTCGGCCACAGATAGTGACCCGCGCTCCCGCATCATTGAGCGCACGGGCGATGGCCGCACCGATGCCGGTGCCGCCACCGGTAACCAGCGCATGATGATCCTTCAGAGAGTTCATGCTCATACCCTGAGCGCCACGCCTTCGCCGCGTTCGGCCAGCCGCCGCATCTGCTCACCACCGGCGCGATAGGGATCTGGCCAGGCGAGGGCGTCGTCGCCGAGCGCGGCCGCGGCGTGCAGGGTCCAGTAGGGATTGGCCAGGTGCGGCCTTGCCAGGCAGACGAGGTCGGCGCGGCCGGCCATGAGGATGGAGTTCACGTGGTCGGGCTCGTAGATGTTGCCCACCGCCATGGTGGACATGCCGGTCTCGTTGCGGATGCGGTCGGAGAACGGGGTCTGGAACATGCGGCCGTAGACGGGCTCGGCGTCGACGCTGGTCTGGCCGGCGGAGACGTCGCAGATGTCGACGCCCGCGTCCTGCAGGATACGGGCGACCTCCACAGCGTCCTCCGGCGTGATGCCGGTCTCGCCCACCCAGTCGTTGGCAGAGATGCGCACCGATATCGGCTTGTCTTCCGGCCAGGACGCGCGCACCGCGTGGAACACCTCCAGCGGGAAGCGCATGCGGTTGTCCAGGTTGCCCCCGTACTCGTCGTCGCGGCGATTGGTGAGCGGCGTGATGAACGCTGACAGCAGGTAGCCGTGGGCCATGTGCAGCTCCAGCATGTCGAAACCACAGGCCGCTGCCATGCGGGTGGAGACGACGAACTGGTCGACCACGGTCTGCATGTCGGCGCGGCTCATCGCCTTCGGCACCTGGTTGTTCTCCGACCAGGGCACATCGGATGGCGCCATCACCTCCCAGTTGCCGGATTCCAGCGGTACGTCCATTCCTTCCCAGCCGAGCCGGGTGGAACCCTTGGAGCCGGAATGGCCGAGCTGGCAGCAGATGGCGGCCCCGGTCTCGGCGTGAACGAAGTCGACGATGCGGCGGAATGACTGCTCGTGGGCGGGGTCGTAGAGGCCGGTGCAGCCCGGAGTGATGCGGCCCTCGGGGCTGACGCAGGTCATCTCGGTATACACCAGGCCGGCGCCGCCCTTGGCGCGTTCGCCGTAATGGATCAGGTGCCAGTCGGTAGGGCAGCCGTCCACCGCCTTGTACTGCGCCATGGGCGAGACCACCACGCGGTTGTGGAGCCTGAGCCCGCGCAGTTCGAACGGCGCGAACATGGGCGCACGTCGCGTGCCTTTGGGTGCGCCCGCCCTTTCCTGGAACCAGGTCTCGGCGCTTTCCAGCCAGTCGCGGTCGCGCAACCTCAGGTTCTCGTGGCTGATGCGCTGGGAACGGGTCAGCAACGAGTAGTTGAACTGTACCGGGTCAAGATTGAAGTAACGTTCAGCCTCCTCGAACCATTCCAGCGAGTTGCGCGCAGCGGATTGCAGGCGCAGCACTTCCAGCCGGCGTTCCTCCTGGTACTTGCCGAAGGCGGCTTCCTGGCTCGGCTCGCTGTCGAGATAGGCCGCCAGGGCGATGGCGCTTTCCAGCGCGAGCTTGGTGCCGGAGCCGATGGAGAAATGGGCGCTCGCGGCGGCGTCGCCCATGAGCACGATGTTCTTATGCGACCACTGCTCGCACAGCACACGCGGAAAATGCAGCCAGGCGGAACCTCGCAGGTGGCGCGCATTGCTCATCAGCGCATGGCCGCCCAGGTGTTCGCGGAAGATGTCCTCGCACACCGCGATGGACTCGTCCTGGTTCATGTCGGCGAAACCGAACCTGTCGAACGTCTCCTGCGAGCATTCGACGATGAAGGTGGCGGTGTCGGCGTCGAACTGGTAGGCGTGGGCCCAGATCCAGCCGTTGCCGGTCTGCTCGAAGATGAAGGTGAAGGCGTCGTCGAACTTCTGCCTGGTACCCAGCCAGACGAAGGGGCAGCGGCGGATATCGACGTCGGGTCTGAAAGCTTCCGCGAACTCGTTGCGCGTCTTCGAATTGATGCCGTCGGCGGCCACCACCAGGTCGTAGTCCCCGGCGTAGGATGCGGCGGAGTCCACCTCGGTTTCGAAGCGCAGTTCGACGCCCAGTTCCATCGCCCGGGCCTGCAGGATCTCCAGCAGCTTCATCCGGCCGATGCCGCAGAAGCCGTGGCCGGTGGATACGGTGCGGGTGCCGCGGTAGCTGACGGCGATGTCGTCCCAGTAGGCGAAGTGCTCGCGGATGCGCGCGGCGCTGACGGGGTCGTTGGCCTCGAGGTTGTCGAGAGTCTCGTCGGACAGGACCACGCCCCAGCCGAAGGTGTCGTCGGCGCGGTTACGTTCGAAGACGGTGACGCGGCAGTCGGGCTGTCTCAGTTTCGCCGAGATGGCGAAGTACAGTCCGGCGGGGCCGCCGCCCAGGCAGGCGATTCGCATGGGTCAGTCCAGTGAGCATGCAGGGACGGCTAGTATTTCACAGGAATCCATATATTTCAAGTATAAAATATATGGATTTAAAATAGTTGAATCAACATTCGGATTGAAATATATTTTATTGAAAATATTGAATTTACCGGTGTAGCGACAACGATTGCTTTCCGGCTACCAGCTCCGTATGCGACCAGTGTCGACGTGAATGAAATCCGATTTCAGGTAATAGCCGACGCCACCCAGGGCAAGAGACTTCGCCGCCTTGTAGAGCGTCCGGGTGTTCGTGCCCCGCAGGCGCACGTCGATCGCCTTGCCAAGAAGGTGTTGGCTCTTCCTGGCGACGCCGCCACCGCCCGTCTTGCGCAACATTTCGTTGGTTTTGGGAGAGCGGTAGCCGGAGATCACTTCGTAGACGGATGCGGTGTTGTTGACCTCGACGGACAGTCGGAACAGGATGTCGAGCGCGCCGGGATCGATTGCGTGCAAGTCGCCGGTGCGAAAATCCGACAGGAAACTGTTGATGCGGTCCAGCTCCTCCGGCACGTACTGTCCGTTCGCGTAGTACTGCACGTCCAGGGTCTTTCCCGTATGCGTGTGATAGAAACTCAGTGACCTCGTGCCGACGCTCGCGCGATCCATTGCCATTGTCGTGGCGAACGGGACTGGCAGGCACAGGACCAGGATGGCGATGAGCGATGTGGGCCGAATGCGGCGAATCTCGTGCACGATTGGAATCCTCAACTTGAGTACAGGGCGGCGAGCAGCTTCGCGTCGCGTCCGTAGACGTCCTTGTTGAAGCGCATTTTTCCGGACTGGTCGACCCAGGCGGTGCGGTAGGCCAGGTGCACGGGCAATGGCTCGTCCAGCCCGACCACGGTGCGTTTGCCGCTACGGTTGATTTCGCTGACCCTGTTTCGGTCCCATCCTCCCGCGTCGCCTCCCAGGATGAAGACGGCCAGTCCCGCCGGGTCGTCAACGCGGACGCATCCATGGCTGAACGCCCGGTCCGTCTTGTCGAACAGGTTGTGATTCGGGGTGTCGTGGAGATAGACGCTGTACTTGTTCGGAAACACGAATTTCACGGTACCCAGCGCGTTCCACGGGCCGGGGTCCTGTCTGAGCTTGTACTGTCCCATCTGCCGTCGGCTCACGCCGTGCCAGTCGATCGAACGGGGATCGAGTTCCCTGGCGCCTTCGCCCCAACTACTGAAGAGGCGGATATGTTTACTGCCCAGGTAGTCCGGGTCTTTCTGTAAATGCGGCAGCATTTCGTTGCGCGCGATGTTCGGAGTGATGTTCCAGAACGGGTTGAATTCGACATACTTGATGCTGTCGCTGAAGACGGGCGATTCGTGATGGTGCTTGCCGACGATCACCGGCATTTCGATCACCGTCTCGCCATTCTTGACGCCGTCCAGGGTGAAACCGGCGATATCCACCAGGATGTAATCATCCCCGAGATCGCGCAATTTCCAGCGCCAGCGTTCCAGGTTGATCTCGATCTGCCGGATCCTGGCGTCGACGGGGACGTTCAGTTGTTCCAGCGTATTCGCGCCGATCACGCCGTCCGTGCCGATACCATGACGGAACTGGAACGCCTTGACGGCCTCGACAAGAACAGGGCCGTACACGTCGCCTGGCGGAACCTGTTGCTGCAGGTCGCCGCTGATGCGTAACCTTTCAGCCAGCAGGGCAATACGGGTGTCTGTCTCGCCCGGATGCAACACGGGTCCATCCGGCACCCTGGGCCAGCCACCCTGGCTGGCGATGTCGCGGTGCTGCGTCAGCTTCTGCCGTAGCTCCACGTAGTGGCGGTTTGTAGGCGCAAGAGAATCCACGAACGCCTCGACATTTTCCGCGAGCAGCGCGGATCGCACCACGCCAACCGGATCGAGCTCCTCGTCACGCGCATGGGCGAACAGCGCGGGATCATCCTCGCGTGGCGACAGCCTGCCTTCATGCACGTCGTTTGCGTAGGCGATCAGCCCGAACGTCAGCAGGACATCGAGCCGCGCCAGGTCCGCGGGCACGAGGCTGTCCCCAAGTGCTGACATTTTCTCGACGCCGTATGCCGCCGGGTCAAGTCCATGGGAATGCGCGTGCAGCAGGGTGCGGTAGATTCCCTGCGCGTGGCTGGTCGGACCACTCGGCGTGACCCACAGGGGATGCAAAGCATTCTCGTGATAGACATGCGCGATGAGTTCGTCGACGTGCGAGGTATCCGCGTTCTCCCACTCGAGGCCCAGATATTCCACCGGGTGATGCTGCAACTCTTCGAAAAGCGCTTCCCTGATGGCTTCCTCGTCATTCGCGTAGGCCAGGCCAGCGAGCAGGAAAGCGAACAGGGAAAATACGTGGCAGCGAACACGGCGGTACACATTCATGGATTCTTTCCTGCGGGTTCATAGAGACGGTCGAATGGCATTCCCGGCGAAGGAGCGTGGGATAAGCCGGTTTGCCCGACGCGAAAATACACTATTTGGTGACAGTTTACCTATTTAACAATTGACGAAAGGGCACCTGGGCCGAGCAACGAAATAGGTAAACTGTCACCAAATTTAAACAGGTAAACTGGGGGCATGGGACTGACGCTGCTGCTGTCCATCGTCCTGTTTGCGGGCGTGGATCTCGTTCACGCTGATGCCTTCCAGGCGGAGCGTGACGGGATGATCTCGGAAATCGAGCAGGACGTGCGCGACACGAGCAACTGGCTCAAGCGCTCCGCCCTGGATGATCGGGTGCTCGCCGCCATGGCGCGGGTGCCCCGGCACGCGTTTGTGCCGGAGGAGCTCGTCGGCCGCGCCTACCAGAACAGTCCGCTGCCGATCGGCCACGGGCAGACCATCTCGCAGCCCTATATCGTCGCCATCATGACGGATCTCCTCGAACTGGAACCCGGGCAACGGGTGCTCGAGATCGGCACCGGCTCCGGCTACCAGGCCGCGGTACTCGCCGAGCTCGGCATGGAGGTCTGGAGCATCGAGATCATCGAGCCGCTGGGCGAGCGCGCGGAAGCGGCGCTCGGGGAAGCCGGTTATGGCGAGGTTCACCTGCGCCTTGGCGACGGCTACTATGGCTGGGAGGAGGCCGCGCCGTTCGACGGCATCGTCGTCACCGCCGCGGCGAGCCATATCCCGCCGCCGCTGGTCAGCCAGCTCGCCGTGGGCGGCAACATGATCATTCCCGTGGGCAGCCGCTTCTCAGTCCAGGAACTGATCCTGATCAGCCGCGTCGGCGCCGACGAGATCGTCACCCGCCAGGTGCTCCCGGTTCGGTTCGTGCCCCTCACGGGCGGACATTGATGCCCCCCGGCCTGGCGGCGCCGCGCTAGCAGGCAGCCCGTTGCGGACGGATTCGCCACCCTTCGTTGCAGTCGCGTTGATGGCGGCCGCGGTGCTCGCGTCGGAGGTGCTGCTGATGGCGCTGTTCTCGCTTATCCAGTGGCATCACTTCGCCTACCTGGTGGTGAGCATCGCGCTGCTTGGTTTCGGCGCCAGCGGCAGCGCGCTGGTCTTCCTGGCGCCGCGCATTCGGCAACATTTCCGCGGCTTCGCGGTCAGCCAGGCCTGCCTGTTCGCAATGAGCCTGATTGCAGGGTTCCTGCTTGCGCAGCGGCTTTCCTTCAATCCCGAGGAACTGGTCTGGGACCATCGCCACTGGCTGCGCCTGGGCCTCGTGATCCTGCTGCTGACGCTGCCGTTCTTCTTCGCCGCCAACCTGATCGGCATGGCGCTGATCTGTTACCGGGAAAGGCTCCCCCGGGTGTACGCGGCAGACCTTCTCGGCGCAGGGACCGGCGCGCTGGCCATCATTGGATTGCTGTTCCTGATGCCGGCGGCGCAGGCGCTGTGGTGGGTGGCGGGTCTCGGCCTTGCGGCTGCCGCGGCGGCCTGGATCGAGGGGGGCGGTCGCGCGCTGCCCGCGCTGGCGATCCTGTTGTTGACGTTACTGTTGGCGCACTGGTTGCCGGAGGAATGGAGTGAGCCTCGAGTCTCGCCCTACAAGGAACTGAGCCAGCTCCTGCAGGTGCCCGAGACCAGCATCGTCGCGCAGCGCAGCAGTCCGCTGGGCAGGGTCAGCGTCGTTCAGAGCCCACGCCAGCCGATCCGTCACGCGCCCGGTCTGAGCCTGGCCGCGCGCGCAGGGCCGCCGCCCCAGCTCGGTCTGTTCGCCAATGCTGGCGGCCTGGGCGCGATCACGCGTTTTCGCGGCGATCGCGACGAACTCGCTTACCTCGATGGCATGACCTCCGCGCTGCCCTATCACCTGACAAAGCCCGGCCGGGTGCTCGTGCTTGGCGCAGGTGGTGGCGACGGCGTTCTGCAGGCGATCCATCACGGCGCAGGGCGGATCGACGCGGTGGAGATCGATCCCCAGGTCGTCGAACTCGTGCGCGAGGGTTTCGCCGAATTCAGCGGCGGGATCTATTCGCGTCCGGATGTCCGCGTGACCATCGGCGACGCACGTGGATACCTGCAGCAGGGGATCGGTGGCTACGACATTATCCAGGTGCCGCCACTCGATTCCTGGGCGGGCGCGGCCGGTGGAATGCACGGTCTCAACGAGAACTTCCTCTACACCGGGGAAGCGCTGCGCCAGTCCATCGAGCGTCTCGCGCCGGATGGTTACCTCGCGCTGACGCGCTGGATACGGCTGCCGCCGCGGGATACTCCGAGGCTGTTCGCCACTGCCATCGCGGCGCTCGAGTCCATGGGCGTCCGCGAACCTGGGAATCATCTGCTCCTGGTGCGCGGCCTTCAGACCAGTACGCTGCTGGTGCGAAACGGCGAGGTGACCGCGGAAGCGGTCGAACGGCTGAAGGCATTCTGCCGCGAGCGCGCATTCGACCTGGCATGGTATCCCGGGATGACGGCGGAAGAGGCCAACCGGGTCAACCGTCTCGATGCGCCATATTTTTACAATGCGGTGGCTGCGCTGCTGGGGAGCGGTCGCGACGAATTTCTCCGCGACTACAAGTTCAACCTGTATCCGGCCACCGACAACCGACCGTACTACTTCCAGTTCGTCCGCTGGAGCAGCCTGGGAGAGATTCTCTCGCTCAGGCATCATGGCGGCAGCGCGCTGATCGATACCGGCTACCTGACCCTGCTGGTCACCCTGGCTCTCGCACTGACGCTGGGTTTCGCATTGATCCTGTTGCCCCTTCTGTTCGTTCGTACTCGCGAGTCGGCGGCTCCGGAGACTGTTTCGCCGGCCAGGGTCCTGGCTTACTTCACAGCCCTCGGGCTAGGATTCCTGCTGCTCGAGATCGCCTACCTGCAAAGGTTCATCCTGCTGTTGCAGCATCCCCTCTACGCGGCGGCCGTGGTGCTCGCGTCCTTCCTGGTCTCGGCCGGCCTAGGCAGCGCATGGGCGCAGCGCCATGCAGGCAGAAAAGGCGCGCGACGCGCCTGCGCCATGGCCGTGGCCGCCATCGTTCTGCTGGGCGGCGCGGGCATTCTGCTGTTCGGTCCGCTCGTGGAATGGACGGGCGCCTGGCCGCCGGCGGCAAGGGTCGGCCTCGCCGTGTTGCTGATCGGCCCCATCGGTTTCTGCATGGGCCTGCCGTTTCCACTCGGTCTTGCGGCGATTCGCAACGGCCCGGCCGCGTTGACGCCCTGGGCCTGGGGCATCAACGGCTGCGCCTCGGTGGTGAGCGCGGTGCTGGCATCGCTGCTGGCGATACACTTCGGCTTCGACTTCGTCATCCTGGTCGCCATGGCGTGTTATATCGTGGCGGCGTGCAGTTTCCCCGGAAAATACTGCCTGCGACCCGGTCGTGGGAAAATAGCGGACACTACGTGAATACCGTCAGGTTCGTTTTCAACGCGTAAGCGCCGACCAAGAACTGGAGCAAGAAATTCATGCACCCACTGGCAATAACTCTCTCGCTGATCGTCGTCCTGGCCGGGTTTCAGCCCGCGATCACCCTTGCCGCGGACCGGCAAACCATCGTCGTGATCCGCCACGCGGAAAAGCCCGCCCGGGGCCTGGGACAACTTACCTGCACCGGGTTGCAGCGCGCCTTGCGCCTGCCAGGCTGGCTGGCTGCGAACTTCGACAGGCCCGATGCCATTTATGCGCCCGACCCTTCGGTACAGGCTACCGAAATCCATGGTGACGGACAGCGTTACGATTACGTGCGTCCGTTGATCACGATAGCGCCGACGGCGATTGGCCTGGGTATGCCCATCAATACCCAGTTGCCGTTCAACGATTCCGGCCGCCTCGCTGACGAGTTGCTGTTGCCAAAGTATCGCAACAGCACCCTGTACGTGGCCTGGGAGCATTTGCAGATCATGAACCTGGCCGAGGTGCTGCTGCGCCGGCTGGGCGCCGAGGGCACGGTGCCCGACTGGCCGAATTCAGACTACGATACGGTCTTCGCGTTCCAGATAGACTGGACCGAACCACCCGGCATGCGTTTCCAGGTCTCGAAACAGGAGCTGGGCCCACTACCCGATTCCTGTCCCCAACCCCGATAGTCTCCCTGCACGGGCGCCGTCCATGCCGTCTCCCATACCTCTCGTCTCTGGCCGTGGCGTCGATAAATGCGCTTGATGTCGCTCTCACGTTTTTTTGACCCGGGCATTTGTAGTGTATAGAGTCAAATGTGCTAGACTTTTCATCATCTGTGCCAAATGATTGCGCGGATCTACGATTCACGTGAAATCGCAGCGGAAGATTCAGGAAGTGACATACGCCACAGCGACGGAGCAACATTGGAACTGAAGAAATGGAACTGAAAAGTGGTTTCCTGACGGGCAGCGTGGTAGCCGGATTTCTCATGCTGGCGGTTCCCGGGGTCAGCCATTCGCAAACCACTAACCAGGTCCAGCAGGAAGCCATCCTGAAGGAACTGCAGGCCCTGCGCGAGGAGCGAGAGGCGTTCCTCAGGCAAATGGAGGCGTTTGATCAGCGCATCGATCAGCTCGAATCCCAGTTGCGGTCCACCCAACAGGTCCAGCAGCCTGCCGACGCCGAGGTTGCCGCCATGGACGGCGCGGAAGCCATTGAGCCACCGGTTGACGAAGATCGGCCAGAATCGGAAACCTGGGGCCGCTATGAACCCGGAAAGGGTTTGGTTCTCGCGCGCACACCCATGGGCGAGGTTGATTTCAGCGCCTTCACCTATGCCCGATACCTGAACCAGCACGGGCTCGAAGACACCTATACGGATTCCTTTGGTCGCGAGTCGGCTATAGATATTCGTGACGATGTCCAGTTTCAGAAACTGACCATGAATTTCAAGGGGTGGCTGTTCGACCCGGATTTCCGCTACCTCTTCTACACGTGGACGTCGAATACCAGCCAGGGTGACCCGGCGCAGGTGGTGGTCGCGGGCAACCTCGGCTACCAGTTCAACGATGCGTTCAACCTGTACGCGGGGATCGGCGCGTTGCCGAGCACACGCTCGACCAACTATACCTTCCCCAACTGGCTCAAGAACGACCATCGAACCATCGCCGACGAGTATTTCCGGGGCTCCTACACCAGTGGTATCTGGGCAAATGGAACCTTGGCCGAGGGGCTCAAGTACCGAACCATGCTGGGAAACAACCTGAGCCAGCTGGGCGTCAATGCATCGCAACTGGACGACCAGTTCAACACGTTCTCCACGGCGCTGTGGTGGATGCCGACGACCGGCGAGTACGGCCCGGGAGAGGGGCTGGGTGACTACGAGTGGCATGAGGATCTCGCGACCCTGGTGGGGATTCACTATACCCACAGCCGCGAGGACGCCCAGGGACAACCCGGTACGGAAGGCTTCGAGAACTCGCAGATCCGCCTGTCCGACGGCACCCGGATCTTCAGCGAGGACCCGTTCGGCGTCGGCAGCAACATTCGCAAGGCGACCTACGACATGATCGCGATCAACGGCGGCTTCAAGTATCAGGGCTGGTCGCTCGAGGGCGAAGCGTACTATCGTACCGTGGACGACTTCCTGGCCACCGGACCGTTGCCCATCGACGAGATCAGCGACTACGGATACCAGCTTCAGGGTTCGGTGATGTTGATACCCACTGAGCTGCAGGCCTACCTGGGTTACTCCAAGATCTATGGCGACAATGGCGAGCCCTGGGACGTGAGCCTGGGCATGAACTGGTATCCGTTCAAGCGCAAGGAGATGCACCTGAACGTCCAGGGACTCTACCTCGAAGATTCCCCGGTGGGTTACAGCAGTGTGCCGTTCGCGGTCGGCGGCAATGGCTGGGTATTCACCACGGACCTCATCGTATCCTTTTAACGTCGACCGTGCGTCGTCGCGCAATGGCGGTCGTGAACAACTGAATAGGGAGTGCTGAAACATGAAGACGAAAGCTGTTCTGCTCGCAACGATTGCCCTGACGATGACGGCATGCACGACGTCCAGGCGCGACCTGGCATCCTACGAACCCGGGTCGGACGCGGCGTGTTTCGACCGCGCGTCGGAGCCCTACACCATGGTGGTGGACGCGCACTTTCATCCCAAGCCGTTCGGCGGCCCTGCCGTTCCCATCGACGAGGTCCAGGGGTACCTTGACAGGACCGGGGTGCGCTTCGTCGTCTACTTCGGTATCGGCCAGGTGCTCGAGGTCAACGAGACCTGCACCTACTACCTCGATTGCCCGGGCATCACCGCGCTGCCCAGCATCAAGAACGACTTCGCGAACGCGCTGGAATACGACAATTTTCGCGATACCCGGGAATCCATGCCTGCCAATACGCTGCTGTCGATGACGTTCATGGATCTCGCCAATCCCGACGATATCGTCGATACGATCGCCCTGTACGACAGGGAATACCCGGGCATGTTTCGCTGGGCCGGTGAGCTGAACGTCATCAAGCAGGCCCTGCTGGGGAATTCCCACGAGCCGGCGACCATCGAGTCCATCGACGGCTGGTCCGGATTCATGGAGGTCCTGAAGGAGCGCGATATCCCGGTGACGCTGCATTCCGACCTGGGCAACAACGACAACCCCACCGAGTTCGTGCCGCTGATGCAGCACGTACTGAAATCCTATCCGGATAACAAGATCGTCTGGGCGCACATGGGCTTGTCCAAGGAACTTACCAATATGGATCCCGCGCAACACATCGCGATCATGCGGGAGGCCCTGGACATGGCGCCCAACCTGATGCTCGATATTTCCTGGCGCGTCCTGTATGACACCTATTTCGTGAACCCCAGGTACGCGGAGATGTACACGGAGTTTCTCAACGAGTATTCCGATCGTATCCTGACCGGTACCGATTTCGTCGCCTCGCGAAACAAGACCTTCCAGGTCTACAAGGAGGAAATCGACGTGGTCAGCCGCATCCACCAGGGACTGTCGGATGAGGCATTCCGGAACATCGCTCTGGGGCAGGGTTTCTTCGACTTTGTTGGCCTCGACTATGCCGCGCCCCAGGTCTGCTCCGGCTGACGGGGCGGCGGTGACCGTAACGCGGAATCCCGGAATGCGTTCGCTGGTGTTCCTGGCCGTGGCGGCGACTGCCATACCTGCATTCGGCGAGGAGGAGAAGGGTATCGCGGATTACTTTTCGCTCGACACGCGAACCTTCTTTTTCGACCGCAGCTTCGATCTGCCGGACACGCCGGATGTAGAGGCCCTTACCGCCGGTGGAATCCTCGCTTTCGAATCGCCGCGGGCCGCGGGTTTCGGTATCGGACTGGGATACTACGGCAGTTTCAGCCTGGGGGTATTCGACCGCGAGGAGGGTATCGGTTCGGCCCTGCTGCAGTCCGACGGGGACGACATCTCCTTTCTTGGCGAGGCGTACGTGGATTTCGACACGGGGACTCACAGGGTGGTCGTCGGTGACCAGAGGCTGGACACGCCGCTGGCGGATGACCACGATAACCGACTGCTTCCCACTGTATACGAAGCGGCAAGGTACCGATTCACAGCTGAGAATACATCCTTCCTTGAACTGGGCTACATCAATGCGTTCTCCGGCTTTGGCTCGAGTCTTGACGGATTCGAGAAGCCTGAGGGGGACTGGGGCGAGGATGGACTCGCCTACGTCTTCGGCGGAGGGGAACTTTTTGGTACGAAACTGCGCGCCCAGTGGGTACAGACGCTCGAAGACAGTGGCAGGAACGATGACTACGGCTATGCCGATGCCCGCTACGGCTTCGACTGGGGATCCGGAACATACCTGCAGGCACAGATCGGCAAGACCGGCTATCAGGCCGAGGAAACCGGCGAGATGTTCGGTCTCAAGGCCGGTACCTCGTTCGGGCTGTTCGATGTCGCCTTCCTGTTGAACGGCATCCGCGACAATCTCTTTGACGCGGTGGAAGCCGGCCCCATGTACTCCGACTGGCAACAGGGATACGGCAACTACGAACCCAGCGACGCCCTTGGCATGCAGTTGACGTTTCGTCCCAACGACCGCGCCTACGTCAGGATTGGTTACGTCGATGTCGAATCGAGGGATGGCGACGCTTTCAACCTCGATAGCTTCAGCGAGTTCAACTTTGATACGCAGTACACCTTCAGCAACGCCATGAAGCTCAGGGTCCGCTATTCGATCAAGGACCAGGACGAATCATCGGACCGGGAGGACCGGGATGATTTCCGGATCATCTTCTACTACGACTTTTGAGCGCGTCACAGGTCGTACATGACCATCAGCATGGTCAGCAGCCCCGCCCACATGATCAGCGTCAAAGGAATGCCGACGCGGAGGAAGTCGGAAAACCTGTAACCGCCCGCGCCGTACACCAGCAGGTTGGTCTGATAGCCCATCGGCGTCGCATAGCTCATGTTGGCGCCAAAAAGCACGGCGAGCACGAAGGGCTCCGCCGGCATGCCAAGCTGGCTCGCGATGCTTGCCGCGATCGGCGTCCCGATCACAGCCGCGGCGTTGTTCGATACGACGTTGGTGAATACCGCAAGGAGCAGCATCAGTCCGCCCAGCACGAAGACCGGTGACAGTCCCCGCGTCGCGTACACGAACAGGCTGGCGAGGAAGTCGGCCCCCCCGGTTCGCATCAGCGCAAGGCCCAGCGCGAGGCTGACCACCACGATAAGGATGACCCTGGCGCTCAGCGCGGCGGCCGCATCCTCCCAGTCCAGGCAACGGGCGAGCAGCATGATGGCGACGCCGCACAATGCGCTGATCGAGATGGGGACGATGCCGGTCGCCGCCATGATTACGACGCCTAACATGATGAGCAGTGCCCGCTTGGCTTTTCTCGTCTCCGGCAGTCGCATGGTCGCGTCCAGGACGAGCAGGTTTGCGTCCTTGTGCAGTTCCTCGATTCGCTCTGCGGCACCCTGCAGCAGGAGCACGTCACCGCTGCGCAGGCGGACTTCGCTCAGTTCGTTCTTGAGCGCCTCGCCGCCGATGGCGCGGTGAATCGCGAGAATGACCAGGTTGAAGCGCTCGGCGAAGCGGATTTCCTTGAGGCTGTGGCGGTGCAGCAGCGATCCCCGGGTAACGACCACCTCGATCAACTGCTGACCTTCAGCCGAGAGTGGATGTTCCTCGTCGACCGGGTGGTCGATATCGGATGTACTGTAGAGGGTGGCACCGAGCACGCGCTCGAATTCCTTGAGGTTCTCCGGCCGGTCGCGGACCAGCAGCCGGTCGCCTGAGCGCAGCTGCGCCGTCGGCAGTCGCTTTACCTGCAGCCCTTCGCCGCGCAGGATGCTCTCCACTTTCATCTTGCGCTCTGTCTTGTCCAGCACTTCCGCGAGCGTCTTGCCATTGGCGTAGCTGTCCTCGTTGACATGCAGAAGGGCATCGAACACCCGCGGAGATGTGTCGGACAACAGGGGCTGGCGTTCCGGCAGCAATCGGGGTGCGATCAGCCAGAGGTAGAGGATTCCCCCGATTCCCGCCACAGCCACCGGAAACATGAAATCGAACATCTGCAACTGGCGCAGTCCGAGGTCCGCGGCAATGTCCACCACCAGCAGGTTGGTGGACGTGCCGATGGTCGTCGACATGCCGCCCAGCAGGGTCGCCAGGCCCATGGGCAGGAGGATGCCCGACGCGGACTGATTCCTGCGCATCGAGACGCCGATCAGTACGGGCAACAACATGACGACGATCGGGGTATTGTTCAGAAACGCGCTCAGGATCGCCGCGGACACCAGGGTGGCCAGCGACGAGAGCAGAGGGCTCAAGGCCCACATTCGCGAAAGCACCGACGCCAGCGGCCGCAGCGCGCCGGTCGTCTCCAGGCCCTTGCCAATGATCATCAACGCGCAGATCGCGATCAGCGCCTCGTTGCCAAAGCCCACCAGGAATTCCGCGGGCTTCAAGGTGACGCCGTTGCTTTCATAGGGAAACAACTGGAACCCGACGATCATCGTCGTGAGAATGAACAATGCCGACGACTCCAGCGGAATCGAGTTACGGGTGAATAGGTAGAGCGCGCCCACGATCAGCAGCAATACCGCGAACGCATGGGGATCTGGAAGGGGTGGCAAGGAATCGACCTCCTGGTTGTGCCGGTAGTGACGTCCAGGTCATCGTGTAGAGGTGGCCTGAACTTGCGTCACTATACTATTGCACGCGTGGTATCCCCCAGATACGGGTAACCACCAATTAGCGACCGAATTTCATGGCGCTATGCCTTCGTCGACGGGCATTTCCCGAAATGCCCTTACCGGAGAAATCTGTATCGCGATTGATCACGGCCCCTCATCCTGGCGGCCGGTTCCAACTCCTGCCGCGCCTGATGGGGGTCTAGGGGAACTGAAAACAGCGTCGGGAGGCGAGTCTGCCCCCATCGTCATCCCGGTATTAACGCCCCGCGTCGACGATGCCGAGCAACGTCGTGACCGCCGCCTCGAGCTGCAGGTCGCGCCCCGCGGCGATGCTTTCCGGGTCGTTGAGCACCGGGACATCGGGTTGCACCTCGAGGTTCTCGAAGAACCGGCCGTCACGCAATCGAAAGCCGAGCTCCGGGATGCCGTAGACGAGCCGAGAGTCGACCAGGGGTGGGCGGACCACCGCGGTGCCCGTGCCGGGGACCGGCTCGCCAATCACCGGACCGATGCCCTTGACCTGGTAGAGCGTCGGAAAGATGCTGCCATCCGAATAACTGTTGGCGTCGGCGATGACCGCGCTCGGCCTCGCCCAGCGACCGGTCGGGTTGCGGTAGACCACGGCGCCTTCCCGGCGGACGGTGGCGCTGTCGCTGGTGCCCGTCAACATGGTGACGAGCTGGTCGTGCAGGTTGCCGCCGCCATTGGCACGGACATCGACGACCAGGCCCTCGGCATCGGGATAGCGACCGAAGGCTTCGCCGTAGGCGGCCTGGTAGCCACCCAGGTTCATGAGGCGAATGTGGACGTAGCCCAGGCGACCGCCTGACAATTCCTCCACCAGCGCGCGGCGTCCCGCGACCCAGTGACGGTAGGCGTACTCGGTTTCATGGGTCTGTGGAACCGGTTTGGCGGTTTCGAGCACCGCTTCGCCGCCGTCCGCTGGCGCGATCTCGAGCAGCACCTCGCGGCCGGCCTTGCGATTGAGCAGGCGGTAGATGTCGATATCCGGGGTGATCGGCGTACCATCCACTGCGAGGATCACTGCCCCGGTCGTCAGTGCGCTGCCTGCATGGTCTGCCGGGCCGCCATCCAGCACTTCGGCGATCTTCATGCCTGGTCCACGGTGGGTGTCGTCATAGTACACCGCCAATGATCCGGTGGCATCGGCGTTCGCGACATCGGCGTGGAACGACACGGACTGGTGTGAAGCGTTGAGTTCCCCCACCGCCTCGGCGAGTAGTTCGACCACGTCCTCCCACCAGATGATATGCGGCACGAAGCGGCGGTAGTGATCGCCGATGGCCTCCCAGTCCTGCCCGTGCATGTCCGCCTGGTAAAAGGTCTCGGCGGTTACGCGATGGGTGTGCTCGTAGAGCGCCGCGATTTCCGCGCGCGCATCACGGTCGATCTCGGCGCTGAAGGCGATGGGTGCGGCCTCTCCGCTGGCGGCGTCGTAGCGGGTGATCGCGCCCGCGGCGTAGACGAAGATGCTCTGGGCGGCTGCATCCATACCATACTGCGTCCCCGGGACGGTGGGCCTGGTGAACATCGTGCGTACCGCCGGGGCGCCCGCGTTGACCGCGTAGCCGACGCTGGTGCCGTTGGGCTGGTCGACGACGAAGTACAGCGTGCGGTTGTCCGGGGCCAGCTGGAAATAGACGATCCTGGCGGAAAACGGCGTCAGCCGTGTACCGCGGTGCTCAAGGCCATCGAGATCGGGATACGGGCTGGCGGATCCAGGCGTTGCGGTCGCCACACTGGTCTTTTCGGGCTCTTCGCCGGTCGATTCGGTCTCCGCGGCTTGCGTGGGATTGCGGAACTCGGTATAGGCCTCGCCCGTGAGGAAAGCGGCATACACGTCGTTGGACTCCGTCTCCCCGTGAATGGCCCGCAGGCCAAAACGATCGCTCGTCCACAGGACGATGTTGCCGTCGGCGCTGACCGCGGGATGCTGGTCGGTAAATCCGTTCAGGCTGATGTTGACGGGCTCGGCGACGCCGGCCGCGTCGGCGAGCCCGATCTCGGCCATGGGTCCGTATCCGAGTTCCACCGTGAGCCACTTGCCGTCCGGGCTCCAGGCGAAACTGCGATCGCCATCATAGTAGGAATAGGTGGCGTCGGCGGGTAGTACGCTGACCGATGTGCCGGCCGCGATGTCATGCACGCGCAATTCGGTGCGATTGCGCAGATATGCAATGCGATCGCCGTCAGGCGAATACAGCGGTTGAAAGTCGTCTGTTTCGCCTCCGACCAGGGTTTTCTCATCCAGCGGAGCGGCGCCGGAGAACCCCTCGTCAGCGTCGCGCGTCAGACTGGCCTCGACGATGTCCCAGGTGCCGTCCCGTTCGGAGGCATAGGCAAGCCGACGGCCATCCGGCGCCCAGGCGATGAATCGCTCGAGGGCCGGGGTGTCGGTGACCCGACGGGTGGCGCCAGTGGCGGTCGCTGTGACGAATACCTCGCCGCGGGCCACCAGCGCGATCTCGCTACCATCCGGTGAGACGGCGATCTCGCTCACCTGGTCGTTGACCTGCAGCACCTGGCGGCCGCCGACCAGGCTGTCCTGGCGGATGCGGACCCCGATCCGCTCGGGCTCGGCGCCTGGAATGAGCCGCCACAGGCCGCCATCCCATGCGTAGGCGAGCGTGCCGTCGTTGGCGGCGCTGAGGAAACGCACCGGCCAGGTCTCGTGGTGGGTCAGCTGTTCCGCCTCGCCCCCATCCAGGCCCTGACGCCAGACATTGAACGATCCGGAACGTTCCGACAGCCAGGCCATGCCGCCATCGGGAAGCCACGACGGGTCGCGGTCCTCACCGCGCCACTCGGTGATTTGGCGATGGCTCCCGGTGGCGCTGTCGAACAGCCAGACGTCCTGCGCCGCCGCGGAGACCTGGTGCTTGCGCCACGGATCCTCCAGAGATCCGGGGTCACCGGCATAGAGAAACTGGGAGCCAGAAGTGTCCGGCGCGATATCGAGCGCCGCGGTCGGCCACAGGCGGCGCGCGCGTCCTCCTTCGACCGGCACCGCATGCGGCGCGGCGTTCGACCGGTACAGGCCATGGACACTGTCGTCGGCCGATGCCCGCGGGTCACCGATCCGGGTCGAGGAAAAATAGACCTCGGCGCCATCCGGAGAAAACGCCATTGGCAGGTCCGGCTCGGAGTGATAGGTCAGGCGCAGGGCCTCGCCACCCTCTACCGGCATTACGAAGACATCGGCATTGCCGTGGCGGGTCGATGCGAAGGCGATCCTGTCACCGTCCGGCGACCATACCGGGTGGCTCGAATAAGCCGTCGCCGCCGTGAGTGACACCGCCTCGCCGCCGTTGGCGGGCACGACCCAGATCTGGCCCTGGTAGCTGAACGCGACCTGGGCGCCATCCGGCGAAATCGCGGGATAGCGCAGCCATTGCGGGTCTACCGCGGCGGCGACCGCCGGGGCCGCCAGAAGCAGTGCGGCTACCGCTCGCCACATCCTGCACATCAGGTTTGGCCTAGTCATCGCGTATCTCATTTTTATCTTTTCCTGTAGTGAGTTGCCTTTCTTTCCGGGAACCGACCGGGTCGATTTCAAAGTTGTCAAAAACATTTAATAATCCATTGTAAATTATTGTTTATATAGTATATAAACCAAAAAGCTATAAGTGATTTCAGGTGAGTATGAAGGTTCACCGATCGACATTCAAAGCTCCACTGGGACAACCAACGGATCAATGGAGATTGAACGCAAGGGGATATCAATTGGCAATTACGAAGAATACCGAAATCTCAAGGTCAGAGAGTATCGGGAAGCAGCGAGAGCCAGCATCCGATTTCCGAATCCTGAAGTGAAGGTGTCAAAAGAAGGTGACAGAAAGTCTGATTGCTACACCTGCAAATGGGAGGCAAGCGAGGGGAATCCGCGCCAGTTAAACCGCCGGCTGTTGCGCGTCGCGGGCTAGTCGTTTGCCAGCAATACCGCGGCACGTTCGATGTTCTCTACCGTACTGAGTGCAATCTCACGTAATTTCTTTTCCATGAGGTATGGGCCTATCATTGGCGGCACAATGAAGTCCGGCTCCACCTCGGTCTCCATCACCAGCCCGCTCCCCGTTCTGTCCGGCCTGACCGTCCAGGTCAGGCGTCCCGATTTGAAATCTGAACCTTCGGGAACGATGTCCGCGACCAGCACGCCATCCCGAATGGGATTAAAACGCTGGTCGTGTCTCAGTTCGAAGCAGAATATCAGGACGCAGCTTTCCGTGACCAGGTGCACCAGGGTGCGATTCTGCGCATCCCGCTCCTCGACCCGGCTTTCCCTGAGGAAGGGATTGATTGCCGTCAGGTGCGCATAGTCGGTGATGATGGTCTCCGTATGCTCGGCCGATGCCTGCAGGCGTGCATACAGGTACAGTCTGAACTTCCGGTCGTGGTGTTCCACGCAGACTTCCATAATCTCAGCCGCCTGTAACGGGCCCGCCAGGATGAGCAGGCCGCAAAGGAGGATGCGTTTCAATCGCCTGCTCCCTCGAGAATCGACTCGAACAGGAAGGCATCGTCGAAATGCCGCCGACCGACGAATGCGGTGGCATGGTGGCCGGTCTGTCGCATGGCGCCAGCGCTGGAGATGCCCATTGGCCAGAACAGGAATCGCTCACCCCGCTCGGTTCCCTCGACCAGGCCGTTCGGTCCGTACAGGCAGCGTCGACGAAACCCGTCCCGGGGCAGGCTTCGCAGCGCATTCGCCGGATGCCGGCTATAGGATCGAACCTGCCCGGCAGGTGCGGACGCCGGCTGTACCCGCACCAGGTAATGGTTGCCGGTCGTGAGGTGAAGGGTCAGTGGCAGATCGGAATACCGGTACTGCCGCGGCGTGGGGAAAAAAGGCGGCTCGCTGAAACCCGGCTCGAGGGACAGTGGCCTGACCGACTTTCCGGCAAACAGCAGGTGGTAACAACCACAGGCATGTATGCTGTCAAATACCAGTGGTTCTCCATCCGGTTGCAAGGTCACGCGCCATATCAGGCCGTCCAGTTTCCCCGCCAGCAGGTCGAAAGATCCCGTCGAAGTTCTTGCTGGAAACCAGACCAGGTAATTCAACTGCAGTAGATTTGTTCCCTGGTAACGTGTCCAGGACAGGTATTGAAAAACCGCGGGCCGGTTGGTGTCTATACGGATAGTGTTATCCGCGGTCCAGGTAGGGTAACCCGGCCAGTCATCCGGCCCGGCCTGGTCGATCAGATAGCGTGGTGCATACTGCCGGAACAGGGTCTCACGTTGGCCTTCTCCCGGCAAGGGAATTTTCAGTGGATTGTCCGCGGCGTCACTGAGAATCTCCGCGATATCGGACTGGCTCACCGTCGGAGCCTGCTCCGCCTGGTAAAGCATCAGAGGTCCTGTGGGAGCAACGGAACCAGTCGGTTTTGCATAGATTTCTGTGATATCCGCGCGCCAGTTCTCGATACCCTTGAGAAATGCCAGCGCGGTCAGTGGATACAAACCCAGGGTCCGCATGGCGATGCTGTAGTCATCCGGAACCGTGGCATTGGCCTGCAGTATCCTGGCAGCATCAGGGTTTTCCAGTTGACCGTCGCGAAGCTCCCGGGCGCAATCGCCCAGTATGCTGCTGAAACCCGTCTGCATGCCTACTGTCGCAATGGTCTCTCTGGCAAGGAGATCTTTCGCAGGTTCATCCAGGTTGGCGTATTCCAGTGACCAGCCTTCAAGGCCACGTTCCAGTAGCAGGTCCAGCCACTGCATCCATGCGGCGGTACCGGGCTCGAGGTCACGAAAGCTGGAAAGGAACCGGTTGGTCCGCAGATAGGGGAAGCCATCGATACGACCATCCTGGGCATCCTTTACACCCTGTTCCCGGACTGCCGTATCCACGTTCGTCAACAGAGCCTGACAGCTTACGGTGCCGGCAGCCCGGTCGATTTTCCGATCCGGCATTCCGGTACAAGCTGATAGTACTGCCAGCACTGCCAGTACCAGTATCCCTACAAACTGTCTAAAATCAACCTCGGGTTTCACCCAGGATTCCATTGGATGCCAGGTTCCTGGAGGCACCGGGTGTAGGTATCAGACATCACAATTTCTATCTGCGCAAAGCTCAGAATCTACTGGATGATACAGCGTTGGCCGTGGTCGGGGGGCTTCCGCGGCTGACGAACTCACGGCTGAAACGCCCGGTTGTGCTAGGATTTTACTCGAGGGTCTGAATCGCGGGAATCCTTTCAATCGAGGTCTTGATGACACACCACAATCCGCCGAGCCTGGACTCTGTCGACCTCACGCTGAAGCTCGGCCGCAAGCGTTATGCCCGCGAACTGGCGGCACTCCAGTTGTCCCTGAAAAAATCCAGCAGGCCTACCTGTTCCAGGAGCGCTGGCGCGCCGCATACCACGAGATCAACGAATTTGAACGGATGCTGTGCAATGACGGCGTCAGGCTGGTCAAGCTCTTTTTCCACATCAGCCCCGGGGAGCAGCTCCAGCGATTCGAAAACCGGATACGCGATCCGCTCAAGCGCTGGAAACTGAGCTACGAGGACTTCCGCAACCGCGGGCGCTGGGGCGACTACGCCGAGGCCATCGAAGAGATGTTCGCCAAGACGTCGACCGGGCATGCACCCTGGACGCTGATTCCCGCGAACGACAAGCGGTATGCGCGGATCGCGGCCATACGCGAGGTGGTGCGTTGTTTCGGTGACGGCGTGGATCTGTCGCCTCCCTCGATCGATGGCAGCATACTGGATCAGGCGGAAATGCACCTCGATCTCAAGCCCTCGCTGGTATCGAGCCTGCGTGGACGGACCGAATAGTCGTGCAGTATCCCGTGTTACGCAATCATCCCGTTTCCTGGTCAACCCGGGAGGTCAGGCCAGCTCCCGATTGTGCTGCGCCAGGTAACCCAGTGACCGGACATAGGGCCACAACATGTATGTCGTCGGTATGTCTTCGAGATGCACGTCAAGGTCCACGCAGCGAATCAGTTTGTTCAGTATGCGCTTGTCCTTGATGTCGAAGCGGTAGATCTCCTTCTCGTCCTGGTTCTTCAGCGAGAATATCCAGTAGTCGTAGTCGCTGCGATCCGGGATCTTCGAGACGTCCAGTTCGATGGAGTCCTTGAAGTGGGTCGGCACATACGGGCGCCGCGAGCATTGCAGAAAATCGATGCCGCAGTATTGTTCGTATTCCGCCAGCGATCTCGCATTGCCCAGCCCGTACCTGCCCAGTTGGTCATGTTCCCCGAGCAGCAGCATGCACAGCCGGTTCATGGCAGTTTCATTGTTCTCCTGGTGCTGGTGATCGGACCAGTGCAGCGGCATGGCATGCTGGTACCTGTGCCAGATGACGTCCACGTTGGGGCAATAGAAGTCGTATCCACTGGTGTATGCCCTCGCCGACAGGGCGATCTCCTCGCCATCGAAATAGAGTTCCGGATCGTATTCAACCTCTTCGCAGAATCGTCCCAGCGTGAAGATCTGCCCGGCGGCAATAAATGGCGATGGGACGCAGTATTCCGACGTCTCTACCGGCGTGGTTTTCAGCAGGGTGGTCAGGTTCCTCCGGATCCTGCCCAGTGTGAGTTTCTGGATTCCCCGGTCGGTATTCAGGTGCTCGCTTCCGTCCACGGTCTCAAACGGGGCGGGGTAGGTGGTCAACAGGGGTTTGTCGGAATCCACGCTGGTCAGCATTTGGCGGTACTGCGCGTCCCAGCCGGGAGCGAATCGTGTATGGGCGTCGATCTGCAGCGTGAACCTCTCGTCTCGGTAGAGCGAGTTTGTTATGTTTCTCGCCCAGCAGCAGCCCCTGCTGTCTTCGTAGTAGTGCTGCGATATCCGGAACCGGGGATCCGGCAGCCAGGGATCCAGGTCGGTAAAGGAGACGTCGTCATACTGCCAGCAAATCCCGAATCGGAGGTTTCCGGGATCCCTGGCAGTACTCAGGGCGCTGTTGATCGTGTTGGGAAGGTCGCGATCACGATAGGAGGCTATCTGGACGAAAATATTGTCGTTGAAAACGCGCATTACCAGCGATCACAATGGTTGTGTCTCCACCGCCAGCAGGTCACCGGCTGAAAAATAGATGGCCCCGCTTTCCGATTCCGCGCTTTGCAGGTAGATGACGTCATCCGGTTTTGTCGACTGGTTCTGGAGCGCATCGCTGAGAACCTGTAATACGGGATTGTCAGGGCCGCTGAGGAACTCCTGGGGGGGAAGTCCATCGATGTGCACCCGAACCTCGATCAGACGATCGCCGTCATCCGGGCCGAAATCGACGGGGTCGGAGGGACGGGATGAGGACTCGATTTCCGGTGTTGCCGACTCCTCCCGGGTTCGGGGTGTTGCTCCAGCACGCCTGTACGCATCGAAACCGGAGCGGAGATTTCCATAATGAAACAGCAGGTCACTGGCCTGGGCGGACAGCCCGACATTCCGTACGTTGTCCAGGTCGCCTGATTCCAGTGCCTCGAAAAGATTTCTCTGGGATTTGCCCAGGAATTCCTCCTCGTCAGGGTGCTGCTCAGGGGGCGCAATCGATTCAGAGTACTGGGCATCAAGTTCCGGATCCATGTGCGTTTCGGATTCCCTGAGCGCACGATACCCGTCAGCGAACGATGCCATATAGTCGGCAGGTGACTTTCTGAAGCCGTTGAGGGAAAACAACAGGGGCCGTTCGCCTTGCATCTGCGCCAGCGCGCAGACCACATAGTACTCCCACAGGGCGAGCCCAAACTGCAGGGGAAATCGCCATTTCTTCTGCAGGGAATGGGCGCATTCCATGGGGTGGCTGTAGTGGAGAATGATGACCGGATGGTCAAGGCTCGCCTTCCAGGCCGGGGCGAGAAAACAGAGCAGCGGGTCTGCAATGACAGGATTCCGGATCGGCGTCAGGGCCTCGAGTACCTCCCTGACGGCACTTTCATAACGCGGGTTTCCCTGCAGGTGAAATCCCTGGTTGCAGACCTGGTACCAGGTCTTCTGATGATCCTCCATGATGTCCTGGTGCAGCGTGGCGATGCGGGCGGCGAGCCTGTGATTGTCATTTTGCGGACAAACAGGTTGAAACAGGAAGCCTTTCCAGCAACCTAAAAGGGATGACATCAATCCATCCGGGGTTGACAAAAGCAGATCTGCGCTGGTCGTGCTCATACTGAACGGGATGCTGAAACAGGATCGGGAGGGGAAGCCCGGCTGCGGAGATTGACTGAGCCACTTGAGGCAGGATTGCCGCCCAGTATAATCCCATTATTTTCACCTGGCCATGCAGGGATCGGTTCAGCACGTATCCGTCTTTTACCGGTAAGGCGCTGGCGTCGGTGATCGTCAGGATCCGCGGCAGGCACAGCGGATTAATGCCGACAGAGCGGAATCCGGTTGCGGCAGTCCACACACGAATGTCGAAAGCTCCATATCAGGTCAGGCTCGTCAACGCCAATCCGGATTTACGCCCCCAGTATCGGCTGGGCGACGCGGTTGTACTGCGTGCACAGTCGGCGGGGCAGCAAATCGCTCGCAGAATACTGCAGAACGCCGAGGCATTTCGACATACGATTCTGTATCGGTACCTGGAACAGATCGATCTCCTGGATCCGGACCCACGATGGGACACGCTCAGGGAAGTGGTCCGCGCACATTCGACTCAGCCCCGTGTTTCGAAACCGGACCCGGATGAACTGGTTATTCACCTGAGGATGGGTGACCACAAAGGATACCAGGGCAGCGTGGAAGAATTCGTCGCGTTCGTGCGCCATGTGGTTGAGCGATGGGAAACGCCGATCAACAGGGTGACAGTCGTTACCGCGATCCATTTTGGAGAATCGTTGATCCGGAACCGGTTGACGGCGGCACAACTGGAAGCGCACGCGGAGCGGGTGGTCGGGAGAATCCGTCGCATCGTCGAGGCATTGTCGACAGTCCTGCCATCAGCCGCAGTCTATTCGCACGACGACGTGGACACCGATTTCTGTTACCTGGCCAATGCCGTGAACCTGGTTCCCTGCGGCGGGAACTTTTCACTGTGTGCGGCGATGATCTCGGATGCGGAAATCTGCGTGCCGCCATGGGCGAATTCTGCCGGGTCTATCGACATCCGTGAATCACTGGCAACGACGTCGCGTCCGCCAGGTCCGGTAATTAACGGCGGATCCGGCAAAGGGTCAAGCCCGGAAAACAGGGAGACGGCCGCAATACTGTGTATTGCCAGGAATGAATCCCCTTACGTGGATGAATGGCTGGAGCATCATTTCCGGCTGGGATTCGATCGTATCTACTTCGTCAGCACGGACGACGATTTTCCGGCCGTGATCAATCGACTATGTCGGAACAGGTATCTGCCGCAACTGGAACTGTTTCATTTCAGGAATTTCCGGCAGAACTGGCAGATCAGCTGCTACAACACGTTCCTGCCCTTTGTCGTTGAAGACTGGGTGATGGTCCTGGATCTCGACGAGTTTCTCTGTTTTCCGGCCCACGAATCTCTCCAGTCCTTCCTCGCGGAAATCGACCACTCGATCTCCCAGGTTCAGTTCCCCTGGTTGTTGAGGGTGTCGAATCAGTACTGTCACGATCGCATCGCCGACATGGTGGCCGAAGGTACTTTCCACGCGTCTGATCATGTCAAGAGCATGGTCCGACGCGAATCCCTGGATAATCTCGGGGTGCACTCCCACCGATTCAGGGGGGGCAATGTCCTCAGCTCCGGAGAAGAGATTACACCGGCCCCGCGACATGTTCATCTCTTGTGGGATACGGCGTATACCCGGGACAATCCCTTCGTGCTGCATGTATCCTTGCGGGGATTTCTGGACAACCTGAACAGGATCCTGGGGCACCGGTTTTTCAACGAGAAAAACGATCGGCATGAGTGGGAGCGGGTTCGCGACTTTCTGACGGGGCAGGGCGATTGGGAAAGCATTCCCAATCGCTTTCTGCTTTGCAAGATGATTGAAAGGCTGCCCCCGGTCGAACAACCGGAATTCACCATGCCTTGCCTGGATTCCACCACGGACACCGGATCTTTGAGGTCTCTTTTTGTCCATCACATTCACGAGTTGCTCGATGTTGTCATGCCTGTCTCGGAGGCATTCGACGCCACGCTGGAAGAGCGGTTCCAATTGAAGTGGAAACTGTCGCGGATGGACATTTCCGGTGCATTCGACCTGAACGACTACGCAAAGAGCGCAACCCAGGTTGCCTATCTCAGGGAATTACGCCGGTCCCTGTTGACAAGCCCGGGGAGGCCCGGTATCGGGTGACGGTCTATCCGTGATAGTCGCTGGTGGAGTATCCGACCCGGTTCTCCTGCACCCAGTCCAGTTCTTGCTGGATGAATTCCAGGTCTGCCTCGAAGATGGCTGGATATTCCCGTGGCGTGTACACGGTGCCCGGCGCCCGGCCCATGTATCGTGATTCTCCCTCGAAGGAAGGATGCCGTAGCGCAATGTCAAACCGGCGCGCCACGTTTGCCAGTGTTGTAATGTCTTGCTGGACGTCCTCGTACTTCAAAAATGCGATGTTCTCGACGATGCCCTCCAGGTTCAACCAGTGCGCGAGCTTCATGGAACGCAATCTCAGTACGTTCGGGGCTTCCTCGATGAACCAGAAATTGCCGCCGGCTGGTTTCCAGAATCGATTGATTCTCGATTTCTCGTAGCTGAGCCATGGTTTCCTCAGAAACTGCGAAAACGAAATGTCCGCATGATTGTGGGCGTGATAGGGCCTTGCGTGTATCGAGCGGCTCCAGTCGTACGGGTTCCGCACTATGCAGAGAAACAACGTGTCCGACGTGTCCTCATGGACTGATCGAATACACTGCGCGTCGGTGGTTTCGTTCGGCCTGGACCGGGGGTGATGATTTTTCAGGAACCAGTGCTTCCCGCCAAACTCCTTCGACAGGCGAACCCGCGCGAAATTGTTTTCTACCAGGCTGGCGATAAAATTGGTACCGGAGCATCGTTCTCCCAGTATCTGTATAGACTCGATCAACTGCAGCCCTGCCGGTATCTTCCGGGTGAACCGTGGAAGGCGTGCGCGACAGGTGTCCCGCCGGGAGGCAGGATGCAGTAACGGGCAAGCCAGTTCGAGCAGCTAGCCGGGTCGAATGCCAACCGTACTTTCATCGATGCCAGTTTACAGAAAATCACGCCTGGTCCACATTCATGTGCCGAAAACGGGCGGGACCGTCATCGGCAAAGTTTTCCACGAACATGATGAAATGGTCTGGGGGGAGGATTCCTGGGTCGGGCAGAAATATATGGATCAACGATGGTATGAGCTTCAGCATCTGTCACTGGCGGAGTTCAATCGATTGACCGGTGACGAATTCTCGGAGTTCCAGTCGTTTTCGGTCATTCGCAATCCCTATACGCGGTTGATATCGGAATATCTCTGGCGCCAGAGCCAGTCCCGATATCAGCCTGGCGCGGACATGTTGTCATTCGAGACATTCGACCAGTTTCTGTTGGCCATACCGGAGGATATCGACGCCAACTGGGATTATCACATGGCGTTTTCCGACCAGCGTCGCGCCAACTTTCTGATTCATGTTCGACCGCAGCATCACTATGTCTGCGGACGGGATGGCCGACCCGGTCTGGACCACTTGTTCGCCTTCGAGCGGCTGCATCCGGATTTGACAGGATTTCTGGAGCGATTGAATCTCGATGCCGGGGCTATCGTGACACCCGGCGACAGGTACTGCGCGGACTATTTTGATCGTCGGGCGCTGGACCGGGTCAATAAAATCTACCGAAAGGATTTTGCTCTGGGATCGTATGCTTTGATATAGGCTTATGATTTTTCAAGGAAATTGAAAGAACCGGGTTGGACCAGGGTACGTCGAGACAAGCCGCGGTAAACCGTGGTCCCTCTGTTGCGAGCGTCGATAGCCAACCGCCGGTGGGTTCCAGCCCGTAGTCCCTGCAAATCGTGCCCGGCTGCCTGATCACCGCCCGGTGACCTTCCCCGGCGATGGTTCCACGGCCCCGCGATGGATGGATGTTCAGATAAGTCCTTGTTAATAACAGGTAAATTGCGTACTATCCCCCCACGGAATTTCACCGTTCCAGGTCCACGCGTAAAAAGTTCATCGCCAGACGGGGTAACCAACATGTCAGACAATTCTTCGGACGACAACAGTTCTTCGAACGACAAGAAAAACCTTCCCGAAAGCGGCGGTCGCCGCAAGACCATTCGTCGCGTGCTTGTCGGGGGTGGCGTGATCACGTCGGGGGCCCACTTGTCGAAGCAATGGAGCAAGCCCGTCATCGAGAGTGTCCTGTTACCTGCGCACGCCCAGGGCAGCATTCCCCCCGGGAGGGGCACCCCCGTGGGCGGTTCGCCGACACCCCCGCCTACTCTCCCACCTACCGGTGCACCGACCAGTGCGCCTACTGGCGCGCCGACAGTCGTCTTAGGTTAAGGCACTATCGGGATCGTTTCAGCTTGTTGGCTGAAACTCCAGGCGCGTTCAAGACGGGGCTTCCGGAATTCAGACTACCGACCGGTCGTCGATCGTGTAGAGATAGCTGCACTGATTGGTCGTGCCGAAGGTTTTGATCATCTGACGTGGAGTCGGAGCGCGCTGCTTCCGCTCTGGAGTATTGGCACCCGGTATCGCCCGTGGAGCGGTTTCGACCCTCCGAGCGCAATCGATACATCTGTTTTGACGTGGACCAGGGCGGGCTCAATAACATCCGCCTGGTATTCGAATACGTGGCGATTGTCGCGGCAATCACCGGGCGAACACTGGTGCTGCCACCGAGGCAGTCCTGGTACCTGGTGAACCATGGCCCCAGGCACCGTGGGCACGGTGAAGGCGGGACCCGGTTCTCGGAACTGTTCGATATACTGGCGTTGCAGCAGGTCCTTCGCGTCCTGACAACCGAGGAATTTGTCGAGGAGGCAGCCGGACACCTGCCTGTCCCTGAAAGATTCCGGCGCCGCGGCGCCTTTGATTACCGTTCCAGCGACGATACCCACTGGAAACTCTGGCGGGACTGGCTCCACGAAAACTCCGAAATGCCGGACTGGAATCCCTATGACACTGTCATTGCGTTCCCGGACAGGGCGCGGGCCGATCTCAGCTGGGTCACCGCCGACTACATAGACGGGCGGGATATCGTCGAATTTACCCCGGTACTCAATGCGTCTCCGATCATCTATTTCCCAAGCAACTCCGGGCAGCGATATCTCGGGCCGGTTGCGACCATGCTCATCGGTGAAGATGAAACGTTACCGGCGCTCACCCGGCGCTTTCTGAAGCACCACGTTCGATACCATCCGGCGATTTTTGCCCTGGCCGAAGAGTGCATCAGGCAACTGCCGGGGCTCTTCAAATATCATGCCATCCATATCCGGCGAAACGACTTTCAGTACGAACAAACCCGGGCAAATGCGAGTACCAGCCTGGGAAACATCGAGGCGCTGCTGGACCAGGGATTGCCGGTCTACGTCGCGACGGATGAAGTCGACGAGGAGTTCAGGAGAAGTTTCCGGCTCAACCACCAGGTGTACTTCTGGGAAGACGTGATGCGACGATACACCGGGCCGGGAATCCCCGATGGGTTGATCGGCCCCATCGAGCAGCTGATTTGCGCAGGAGCGCACCGCTTTATTGGCACCGACCTATCCACCTTCTCGACTTACATCGTCCGGTTGCGTGGCTATTTGCGGGCCCCGGATACGGCCAGTTACTTTCATACCGAGCACTACGCGGGGCCCCTGGACGCACCGGGAACGGACAATATGAAGGGGCGTTGCTACCTGAGGGAAAACCCGCTCTACTGGCTTGACTGCTGAAGGATAACTTCCGGCAGGATGTAGTCGATCGGGCGGAAATGGACAAAAATGTTGTGGAAACTCCTGCCGACCAGGGGCGTTGGCCGGCCATGGGGTAATCGCCCGCCTTCATAAAGGAGCATCTCGCCCGGTGTCAGGAACACCTGGTGGCGGCGATAGCCGTGATCCTCGATTTCGAGGGGCCATTCCTCGTCGACGTCCTGCGCGATGTTGAGAATGGCGCTGATGATATGGGTTTTGGGCCGGTCCCGATGCACACCCAGCGTCGTGCCTTCATGGTAGCGTCGTATGCCGTAAATCGTCGAGGGGAGCAGCTTTTTTCCACACCACTGTTCGCAAATCGGCGCCAGCTCCACGAACAGGCGCTGCTTCAATGCGTCCGGAATCGGTAGCAGGACCGAGGGCGCATTCTCATCCCTGCTGACAAGGCAATGACCATGTTCCGACATGCCTTCCTCGCCGGGAACGCTTGCCAGCGCTGCGCGCAGCGCGTCCATCAGGTCCGCGGGAATGGCGGCCTTTTGAAATCCGGTTGAGGTGTAGGCCTGGATGTATTCCTGGGGATCGCGTTGATACATCTCTCCGTCACCCAGGGACCGGAACCACTGGGTCAACAGCATCTTGTCTCCCGACCTGGGTGGCTTTCCCTGGTGCGCGGTATAGTGATTGGGAGTTCCGGACGGTAGCAGGTTGTTCCAGGCAACCAGTTTTCCCTGCCTCGGCACGATTGAGAGCCCCGCCGCGGTAAATTCCGTCGATCCGCCTTCCTCCACGTCGTTCAGGTATACCAGCACCGACCAGGTTCTCTGACCACCCAGTTCGTCATTGGCGTGCTTGTCAAACGTATCGGTTCCGGGCTCGAAGTAATCCGCGTGCGGCTTGTATTCCTGTCCCGGAGTATAGATGTGGCCCTGCAATGCCTCGGCGTAGCTTGGATTGATGCCGAGAAGCCTGGCAATTCGAATAGTCACTTCATTGGCCAGCGGGCATTGCTCGTCATTGCGACCGAAAAAACAGGTCCGGTTGGTGCGGATTTCCGGGGTGCGCTCTCCCATCGCGGTCTCCGATGGCTGGTGACGCGAGCGGATTTCCTCCATCAGTTCACGGCATTCCCGGGGATCCAGGAAGTCATTGACGGAATACATTTCGATCCGCGAGCTGGACACCTTGCGGATATTCGGAATCAGCAGCCTGTCGTTGTTCGCCCGAGGCTGCTCGGAGAACGTGACGATATGCTCCAGCGGGATGCTGGGTTCCCAGTTCAGTTCGTTGCGAATGGCGTCCCAGGGAAAATCCCTCAACACCAGTTCCTTGAACACCACGTCCCGGGAACACCCCCTGACGTGGATGCTGTGCCAGATCCAGTACTTCCATTCGTCGGGAAAGACGTGGCCTTCCGCTTGCCCGGCCGGGTGATGACTATCCGCACTCGCCGAACCCTGGCCCAGACTCGCCAGGAAATCTTCCGAGAGCGGCGGATCGGTTTCAATCGCGATCAGCGAGGATTTGCGGAAGTGAATGACCTGATCTCCCCGATCCCCCATGTTGAGGTAGACCACGCCGTCAGGATCCTGACGCTTGTCCATGTGGGATTCGAACAGGCACCTGAGGACCGGGTTGCTTTCCTCGCACACCAGTTCCAGCGGCGGCATGTTCCTCAAATGAATCCTGAGTTCCAGCACCGCTGACTCCACGTCATTCGATATCGCGGACGCGTACTGCTCCATCAGGGTGACCGGGTCGGGAGGTATGCCATTTACTGCGTCGGGATGAGACTCGAGGGTGCTGCAATCCAGTCCGGAATAGATGCGAAAGTCGTTCAGATCCCTCGCAGTGCCTGGTCCGTATCTGCCAAGCCGCTTTTCCGGATCACCCTGGTACAGCCAGCGAAGTCTTTCGAGCGCGGCTTCGTGAAATTGCTGGACTCTTTCGGGGTCATTGTCGTGCATGAATTTCCGGTTGGGTTCCGGGTGGAGTCGATGCCACGCCACGATCTGGCTCGGGTCGAAAAGGTCGTACCCGTGGGTGAATGACCGGATGGTCAGGGCAAACTCTTCGCCGGTGTAGAAATGACCGGGATCCTGGCGCACCTCGTTGTTCCATTGCCCGAGTGTAAACACGAAGGCACCGGATAGAAACCGGGTCCGCCGGGGAAAACGCCGGTTGTTTTCCGGGATGACTTTCTGTGGATGATGGATGCCGCCATCGGCGTTCCATCGGTTCAAATACGCGGTGTTGACCTGTGAGAGGTCCTCGATCCTGTGAAAGGTCTTGACACCATTGTCCAGTGTGTACAGGGGAGGGAAACCGGTGATCAGTGGCTTGTTTGCGGGTAGTTCGCGCAACATCTTGATCAGGATGACATCCCAGGACTCTAGCATCTGGGTGTGGGCGTCGATCTGCAGGGTAAAGCGCTCGTTCTCGTAGAGTTGCTGGGCGATGTTTCTCGCCCAGCAACCACCCCGGGATGCCGTGTAGGGATACTTCACATACCGGAATCTCAGGTCCCTGGAATACCGGTCCAGGCACCCGGAGCCGGTTAGGGGATCGGACTCGTCAAACTGAAGGCAGATTCCAAACCGCAGACGCCCGGGGTGCCGCGCCCTGGTAAGACAACTTTCGATCGTCGATACCAGTTCCGGTTCGCAGTAGGCGGCAATCGCGACGAAAATCGTGTCCTCATCGCTGAGCGTGGTTTCAAATTGCCTGATGGAGGCAAACTCGTCTACCAGTCGTAGCAGGTCGCTGCAATAGGGCTCCTTCGCGTCGGTGGTCGGGAGCCTGTCCCATGGCTTGTAGGCCTGCTTCCACCAGATCTCTTCTCCGGTGGAATTGTAAATTTTCTGGCAATAGTGGACGAGAGACGCGTTCTCGACCTTCGCGTCTGGCCACGGGGTCCATGCGGTATTGTTCTGCAGTTCAAAATGCAGAGCGTGCTCCTGGCAGGCGACGACAAACGCGAACATATCGCTCTCCCAACCTGCCGTTTTGTTCCTGATGCCCGCTGTCAATTCGATCCACCGGTCGATTATGCGTCGCAGGTCGCCACAGGTGATAAGGGCGGGCCATGTCAGCGGGGGCAGGCTGTCGATGTCGACGTCGCTGAGCCCTTCCATGGCCCCGCGAAAGGAGTCGCTGATACCGAAATCCTGCCAGTGTTGTCCGATGGGTAGTCCGTCTTTGACCTCGATGTTCAGCGGCTTCCTGAATACACAATCGGGATCCAGGATGAGCACTGTTCCCTCAGGCTGATACTCGTCCAGCCACTGGCGAAACGAAAAAAGCCGGTTGTAGGGCAGGTAGTGATCGCCGCTCTCGGGATGTATGCTGGTGGGTTCTGTTCTGATGACGCGGGCATACTTGTGCAAGGGCGATTCTGTGTCCAGGTCACAGGAAACCAGCCTGACAATTTCGCCCTGCTGATTGACGCGACTCCAGCTGTATTCCAGCAGCTCTGACTGCCAGTGCACATTCGGACCGTTGTCGGTACAGATGACGGAATGGATCAACGGAGAGTTACCCTGTAATGCGATTGAAAGGGGGCGCGACGTTGGCCAATCCGACGAAACTCACCAGGCCTGAACAGAGCGGGCCGTAGGATTCTAGCATGGGCATCGTGTCCAAATTTCAATTGCTGGTTCGCTGAAACCGGGGCAATGATACGCAACGGAATTGGTCGAGGTATGCTATAAATTCGGCGCTGACGACAGCCCTGGTTCCGCTACTCGACGGATACCGGGCACGGTACGCCTCCGCCCGACGACATGCCATCGCTGCAATGAAAAAAGTCGCCATCCTGGTTATTGCGGCCACCAATCAACCCGTCTACGAATACTATATCCGGAACTACTGGACCCGTCTGATTGACTACCTGAAATCGGTGAAACCACACATCGATGTTTTTCTCCTTTGCGAAAGGGAATTCGACGTGGGTGGGTTTCCCCGGCTCCGGGACAACATCATTCATGATCGCAACACCGACCTGGGCAAGCTGTGTGATCCCGGTTATCACAATTTGATGGTGCCCGGCGTTCTGTCAAAGACCATACTGGCCCTGGAGTTGCTACGCAATGACTACGACGTATTCTTCAGGACCAACCTGAGCAGCATCGTCAAGCCCTCGAAATTCGATGAATTCGTGCAGGGCAAAAAGACCTTTTCGTACTCCGGTGCGCTTGTTTTCCGGGACAGCCTCAGGAAGATGCTGGTGGAGACCGCCTGCGTTGGCCCGGAAAAGAGCGTAGGATCGCTGTCGGAGCTGGATTCCTACAAAGGAAACACCTTCGTCAGCGGATCCGGGTTTTTTCTGGGTCAGAACGATGTGGAGCACCTGCTGAACAACTTTGCGGATATCCGGTTCGACCTCATAGATGACGTTTCCATTGGCTTGATGTTCGAGAAATGCGAAACGCTCGAGGGTTTCACCCGGATTATCAATCCGGAACTGCCCCTTGCCGAGAAGCTGAAGGTTTTTGAGGGCGATGCGGCCTGCCACTTCAGGCTGCAGCATTTTCCCATTGGCGTTGCACAACAGTTCTGGGATGCCGTCGCGCATGCCGATTCCTGGAAGTGATGCATGGAATCAACAAAGTATCATCGAGCACAGGCCTTTTTCCAATACCGCTTTTAACCAGTGCACCTGGCGAGGGTCCGCGGATCCAGGGGTGGAGCCACCTCGACGCGGGTTATCTCTGAAGCCCTGAGGAACAGGTCGCAGCACTCGTCGTCTTCCATCAGCTGCAAGTGGATGGATGCCGGATCGTTGCCGCCCCGTTCAGACTGGAAAAACGATTTGAGAATCGCTTCCAGCACGGGGCTGGTTTTCTCGCAGTCCAGTTCGATTTTCTCGCCATCCTTCAGGTACAGGACAACCGTGTACAGGTCTTCATTTCGGGCGTTCATCGCGGTTTCTCGTGTCGTCATGGCATGGTCTGGTCGTGTTCCTGGCAGGGCTTCGCCGGTTGCCTGTGGATCCAGGTAGTCAAATCCGAAGGCATTCAGTTTGCTGGTCTTTTCATGACGGTTGCCCGTCCATGAATAGTGGAACACGACGCCATCGGCTTTCCAGTTTTTGGCGGGTGGAAGCACTCCGCGCTCGAGATTGAACAGGTGGCCGTTGAGAAACATGTGCTCCGGAAGGATATGCAGTCTCAGGATCCGTTGCTCCAGAAAGAACCGCAGGATTCTCATGAATACGAACTGGTGCGCGCCAGCGGTCAGGATCGCCGCGGAGTTTCGCAGCGCCGTCTCGAAGAGAGACCGGGTGACCGGGTTGGACTGCAGATAGATGAAGCCCGTATTGCCGTAGACGGGCCTGCCTGCCGGGTTAAGGCCATCGTACATGATCTGCATATCGTAGTACTCGCGACCATGCTCAAGATACTCGAATGGATCCTTCAGCCAAACCATGTCGGTATCCTGGTACAACACCGCCGCACCGAGATCCAGGGCATCGTGAATAATTGCGTTCTTGTACAGGACTGTATTGCGAAACCATTCGTCACCAAACGATTCGGATCTGCCGGCCGGGGTGTACAGGTCGGGATCGAGAAAGTAAGACTTGACACCGAGTCCGGAAGCAAGGCGGAAGGCTTCCCCGTCAAGGCAATAAACGATCAAACGCCCCAGGGGGTTGATCCCGTTGGCGCTGCAGGAAGCCAGCCAGTTTTCGAACATCCGAAAGTAGTTCCTGCAAAACATCATGACGACGATGTTGTCGGGACGTCCCAACTCTTCGTAGAACGAACGGATTTCTGCTTGCCGATTGTCCGTTTGTTCCCGGTACAACCGGTGAAAGGTTTCTGCCTGGTAGATCCTGTGGTCGGGAATCTCCCTGTCCAGCAGGATCAGTTCCGGGCCCACGCGGCGGGACTGGCCGGGAAGGCTGTCAGCGTGCCGCTCATGCAGTGAGTCGTGCGCAAGGGCCAATGCGCTCTCTGGAACCCGCTGGTGAAGTTCGTACCGCTGTTTTCCAGCAAGATCGGGGTTGCTCAAGGGTTGTGATCCTCCAGGTTGTTATCGGGTTTCGGCGTCGTTCAACATCACGGCGCTCGCTTTTTCACCCACCATGACCGCCGGCGCATTGGTGTTACCCGAAGGAATCGCGGGAAATATGGAGGCATCCACCACCCGCAGGTTAGCGGTGCCGTGCACCCTGAGTGAATGGTCGACGACGTTGCCGCCATCATCCGGGCCCATTCGGCAGGTACCGCAGGGATGGAATACCGAACCGCCGCGATTGCGTATATGCGCAAGGAGTCCGTCCTCGTCCCGGACGTCCGGTCCTGGTTCGATTTCCTCGGCGACAAGTCTGCGCATGGTGGGCGTTTGACTCAGGGTGCGGAGGAAACGGACACCCTCCAGGGTTTCGCCGACATCCCGTTCGGTGTCGAGGTAGTTCGGCCGGATCTCGGGCGGGTCGAGGGGGTTGGTCGATCGCAGTCGGAGTGATCCGCGGCTCGTGGGCCGGCACTGACTGACGCCGATCATGAAGGCAGGGTAGGGGTCCGGGTTCATCAGCGGCCTGGTGCCCGGTGGCGCCTTGAGATAGCTGAGCGGCTGGAAGTAGATCTGCATGTTTGGCCGGTCGAGTTCCGGCCGGGTGCGGAAGAAGCCGCCACCCTGGTTGAGGCTGATGCCGAGTGGTCCACGGCGCGCCAGCAGGTAACGGATGCCGGCCCACAGTTTCCCGTGCCAGGGATAGAGAACGTTATTGAGCGTGGACCGGGTCGAACGATAGTAGTGATCCACACCATAATGATCCTGCAGGTTCCTGCCCACCGCCGGGTTGTCGTGGACTATGGGGATACCGAGAGCTCCCAGTTCCCGCGCGTTGCCCACGCCGGATAGCAACAGCAATTGTGGCGAGTTGATGGCGCCGGCGGCGAGGATGACCTCGCGTCCGGCGCGGATGCTTTCGATCTTGTCACCCCGGAGAATTTCCACCCCCACCGCGCGCTTGCCTTCGAGCAGTACCCTGGTCACGTGGGTACCGGTAACGACTTGCAGGTTACGCCGGTTTCTCGCGGGATGGAGATAGGCCCGCGCCGCCGAATGCCGCATGGCGTTACGGATGGTCAGGTGATAGCGGCCAACACCTTCCTGGGACTCGCCGTTGAAATCACGGTTGTGCGGCAGGCCCGCTTCGCCGCCAGCACGAATGAATTCCGATACGAGCGGATGCTGGTCGGGCTCGGGATCGCAGATGTGGAGTGGCCCGTCCGCGCCGTGATAATGCGACGCACCCAGTGGATGGGTTTCCATCTTCCGGAACAGGGGAAGCACGTCTTCCCATCCCCAGCCCGGATTCCCGGCGTGTTCCCAGTCATCGTAGTCCTCGGCCTGGCCACGAACATACACCATCGCGTTGATGCTGCTGGAACCGCCAAGCACCTTGCCCCTCGGCCAGTAGCTCTGGCGGCCCGCGATGCCGGGATCCGGTTCCGTCAGGTACATCCAGTTGACGCGGGAGTCATAGAAGGTTTTGCCATACCCCGCGGGCACCTGGATCCAGAAGCGTCGGTCATCGCCGCCGGCCTCCAGCAGCATCACGTTATGGCGGCCATTTTCCGATAACCGGTTGGCGAGGACGCAGCCCGCCGAGCCCGCGCCGACGATGATGTAGTCAGGCGTCATCGTTTTCTTCCCGTTGATTCCTTCACCGGCTTCGAAGCCTGTTTTTCCAGAACCCGGGCGAGAGTATTGACCCCGGTCGTTATCGCGCCGCGGTCGATGCCGCTGAATCCCATCAGGAGGCCGTTCTCGCGCGAACGGCCGATGGAGAAGCGGCTGATCGGCGTGACGGTGATGTTCCTTTCCGCGGCGCCGGCTTCTACATCGGTATCCACCAGTCCCGGGGCGAGGAGGCCAATGGTATGCAGGCCCGCATCCGTGGGCTGTACGTCGAGCAGGCCACCGAGCCTGGAGCGGGCGCATTCCATGAACGCATCATAGCGTTCGAGGTAGACCCGGCGCATGCGGCGGATATGGGTGGCATAGTGTCCTTCCTCCATGAAGTCCGCGACCAGTGCCTGTGTGTTGGATGGCGCTCCCGGGATATACGCGGCGATCGCCGCCTGGAATACGTCCACCATGGACTCCGGCGCGAGGAAGTAACCCAGTCGCAGGGCCGGGAACAATGTCTTGCTGAAGGTGCCGACATAGAACACGCGTCCGGTGCGGTCGACGCTTTTCAGGCTCGGCAGGCGATGGTTACCATAGTAGAACTCGCCATCGAAATCGTCCTCGATGATCCAGGCATCGGCGTTGTCGGCGGCATCCAGCAGGGCGAAGCGGCGCGCCAGGCTCATGGTGACGGCCATGGGTTGCTGGTGTACCGGGGTCACGAACGCAAGACGGAATTCCGGCGCGCTGCGCAGGCCATGCTGTACGTCGATGCCCTCGCGATCCACCCGTACAGGCACCAGTTCGGCACCGGCCGCGAGCAGGGCATTGCGCGCGCCGATGGCGCCGGGATTCTCGATCCAGGCCTTCTCTCCCGGCTGCACGATCACCGAGGTGATCAGATGGAATGCCTGCTGCGCGCCGTTGGTTACGAAGATCTGTTCGGCCTCGCAGGGAATACCGTGGGTCGCCTTGAGATGCGCGGCAATGGCGCGCCTGAGCGGCGCGTAACCGGACGGATCGCCGTAGCCCAGGATGACGTCCCGGGGATTGCGCCAGTGGCGAGCGTTCTGCCGCGCCCAGAGCGCGAGCGGGAACAGGTCGAGGGCGGGCAGGGCGGTGGTGAACGCGCGTACTTGGTGCGGCAGGCGCTCGCCGAACGTATTCCATCGCCCGGCCGCGCCACGCGAGTGGGCGAAACACGAGGCCACGCGCGCGCGTTTCGGCGCGCGCGCATTCGCCCGCGGCGCCGGGCGCGATTGCCCGTTCACCGCCGCCAGGGGTTCCGCCTTGCCTTGCAGCGCCTCGCTGACGAATGTTCCCGCGCCCGTGGTGGAAACGAGCAGGCCTTCCGCCACCAGTTTCTCAAATGCTTCAACCACTGTGGTGCGGGAGACGCCGAGATCACGCGCCAGGGTGCGGGTGGAGGGTAGCCGGTCTCCCGCCCGCAGACCGCCTTCAAGGACGATGTCGCGGATCGACATGGTGATCTGCGCACTCAGCGTGCGTGGCGAATCCTGGTCGATCTCGATCGCGTGCAATAGCGCGCCGGCCGCTCTCTTGACCATGGTGTCCCCCTGGTTGGCCGCGACACGATGGCGCCGGGCGAATGAAGTGGTATGGAAAATTATTCGAAATGGACCTTTTGTGCAAGCCAATTCCATGACGAACTAACACCAGGCTCCAATGGAACAAGGCCACCCCGGTGGCGGCAGCAAGGCGCAGTCATGAAAATAAAATCCATCGAAACCTTCAGCACCGAGTTCGTCGGCTTCGTCCGCGTCACCACCGAGGACGGGCAGCAGGGATGGGGCCAGGTCTCCACCTACCACTCGGACATCTCTTCCCTGGTGCTGCATCGCCAGGTCGCGCCCTATGCGCTGGGTACCGACATCCACGAGTTGTCCGCGCTGATGCAACTCATCCCAGAGCGTGAACACAAGTTCCCGGGATCCTACCTGCGGCGCGCCATGGGCGGGCTCGACACCGCGGCGTGGGATCTCTATGGCAAGCTGGAGGGAAAGAGCGTCTGTGAACTGTTGGGGGGCACGCCGCGGCCGATTCGCGTCTATGCCTCGAGCATGCGGCGCGACATCACCCCGCGGGACGAGGCCGATCGCATGGTCCGGCTCAGGGATGCCCACGGTTACGACGCCTTCAAGATCCGGGTGGGAAGCGAGTTCGGCCACGACGTCGACGAATGGCCCGGACGCACCGAGGATGTCATCGGCACAATGCGCAGCGCCCTCGGCGACGATGCCGTGCTGCTGGCGGACGCCAACAGCTGTTTTACCGTGGATCGCGCCATCGAAGTGGGCCGGATGCTCGAGGATCGAGGCTTCTGCCACTACGAGGAGCCGTGCCCGTACTGGGAACTCGAATGGACGCGGGAAGTTACCCGCGCCCTCGACATCGACGTGACAGGGGGAGAGCAGGACTGCGACCTCGCCACCTGGCGACGCATGGCGGCGATGGGTGTGGTCGATGTACTGCAACCGGACATTCTTTACCTGGGCGGCATCACGCGTACGCTCCAGGTGGCGGACCTCGCTTTGAACAGCGGCTTGCCCTGTACGCCGCATTCCGCGAACCTTTCTCTTGTCACGGTGTTCACGCTGCACCTCATGGGCGCGATACCGGCGGCGGGTCCCTACGTCGAGTTCTCCATCGAGGGCCTCGACTACTACCCCTGGCAGGACGGGCTCTACGAACCTGCTCTGGTAGCGCGGGATGGCAAGGTGGCAATACCCGACGGCCCCGGCTGGGGCGTCGAGATCAATCCGGAGTGGCTCGAACGATCACGTTACCAGGTCAGCAGCCTGGACTGAACGATGTCACCTGTAAACGACGGGGTAAATTCAAATTGGTATGGTAGATTGTTGAGAATGGACCTTTTCATGAGTCCAATTTGGGTCGCAGACTAGTTATTACAACAGGACCGGCAGGCCGGCGGTCCCCGGTTCGCTGCGATCAACCGGCAACAGGCCTTAACCCGATCATCTCGAGCTTGAGGAGTCAAACATGAAACTGCATAACGAATATTCCGGCGGTAAACTGGCCCACACCATCGTGGGCGCCGCCGCAGCCATGCTGGTATCCGGGGTGGCCCATGCCGATCCCGTCACCGTGGTGTCCTGGGGTGGAAGTTACGGCGAGGCACAGGACAAGGCGCTGTTCACTGATGCGTCGAAGAACTCGGGCATCGAGATCATTCGCGAGTCCGGTGCGAGCATGTCCAAGGCCTGCCTGCAGGTACAGTCGGGCGCCGTGACCTGGGACCTCGTGGTCACCGGTTCCGGTGGCGCGGCCTCGGCCGCCGCCGAGGGATGCCTGGAGAAGATCGACTACAGCGTCGTCGACGTCTCCGATTTCTATCCCAACCTGTACACCGACTACTGCGTCGGCGCGGACGTGTTCGCCACCGTGATGGCGTGGAACACGGAAAAGTATGGCGAGCCCGGCACCGAGGGCGCGCCCTCCACCTGGGCGGACTTCTTTGACGTGGAGAAATTCCCCGGCACCCGCGCCTACCGCGCCAACAACGTGGACGGCGCGCTCGAGCCGGCGCTGATGGCCGACGGCGTGCCGCCGGAACAGGTCTACGAGGTGCTCTCCACCCGCGAGGGCAAGGAGCGGGCGATCGCCAAGATCCGGGAATTGAAGCCCCATATCGCGGTGTTCTGGGAATCCGGCGCGATGCAGGCGCAACTCATGAAAGACGCCGAGGTCGACATGACCACCGGCTGGAACGGCCGCTTCGACAACGCGAAGAAGGATGGCGCCGCCGTGGGCTATACCTTCAACCAGGCGATGCTGGACTACGATTGTTTCGCCATGCCCAAGGGCGCGCCGAACAAGGACATGGCGATGAAGTTCCTCGCCGAGGTGTCCAAGCCCGAATACCAGGCCAACCTGCCGTTCCACATCACCTACGGTCCGACCAACAAGAAGGCCTACGAGGTGACCACCGCGCCCAAGGAACTGATCGAGGCGCTGCCGTCGCATCCGAACAACGTGCCGCTGATGTTGCCGATCAATCTCGACTGGTACGCGGAGCATCGCGCGGAAGCGCTCGAGCTCTATATGGAACTGCTCAGCGAATAGGCGTATAACGAAGCTTCAAAAGAGCCGCCGGACACCTGCTGTCCGGTGGCCCGCCTGCATCACTGAATCGATTGACGAACTCTGAAAGTAACGGCGCGGCGTCCACGGCGCTGCCCATCCACATCCAGGGGCTGACCAAGCGCTACGGCAAACTCCATGCGCTGGATGCCGTCGACCTGGATATCCGGAGCGGGGAGTTCCTTACCCTTCTCGGGCCGTCCGGTTCGGGCAAGACCACGCTCCTGATGGCCATCGCGGGCTTCAACAGGCCCGATGCCGGCAGCATCCGCTTCGGCGACGAGGAGGTCATCCTCAAGCCACCGCACAAACGCGATGTGGGCATGGTATTCCAGAGCTATGCCCTGTTCCCCCACATGTCGGTGGCCGGCAATATCGCCTTCCCGCTGAAGCTCCGTGGAGTCAGTGAAAAGGAATGTGCGGAGCGGGTGAACGAGGCGCTGGAGACGGTACAGCTTTCCGGCCTGGGCGAGCGCGGTATCGACCAACTCTCCGGCGGCCAGCGACAACGCGTGGCGCTCGCCCGCGCCTTCGTGTTCCGTCCGCGCATCCTGTTGATGGACGAGCCGCTGTCCGCCCTCGACAAGAAGCTTCGGGAGCGGATGCAGATAGAGCTCAAGCACCTGCATCGACAACTCGGTGTCACCACAGTGTACGTCACCCATGACCAGCGCGAGGCGTTGACCATGTCCGACCGGATCGCGGTGATCAACCACGGTCGGCTGGCCCAGGTTGATACGCCGGAGGCGATCTACAACCATCCGGCCAATGCCTTCGTTGCCGACTTCATCGGTGAATCCACGATGGTACCCCTGTCACGGGATGCGTCGGGTAGCTTGTCCTTCGCCGGTCAGCGTATCACCGACAAGGCATACGAAGACACCGCGGAGGGCTGGTCCCTCGTAGTACGGCCCGAACGCCTGTTCCTGGCGGATACCGCGGGAGTCGATCCGGAGAAGACCGCAGTGTTCGACGTCACCGTGCGGGAGTCCGTGTTCCAGGGGGAAACCGCCTTCGTTCTGGTGGACATCGGCGATGACACTGAACTCGCCCTGCGCTTCGGCACCGGATCCGCGGAGGCCACCGGCGGACTCAAACCCGGCGACCGGGCTAGGGTGGGACTCCTGCGCGAGGACGCCATCGTCATACCCCGGGAACGCCAGCCGTGAACCGGCCGGACGCGGCGGAGGGCGGGAACCGCGACCGCAACGCGGGCATGCTCCGGGCCCAGGAACGGCGAGAGGAGTGGGGCCTCCTGTCCCTCGCGGCGCCGGCATTGCTCGTCATCGTTCTCGTCATCCTCATCCCCGTGGGCTGGCTGTTCTACCTCTCCTTCATCGGCGGTGACGGGCAGTTCTCCCTGGAACACTATCGCAAGATGGTGGAGTACAAGTCCTATGCTCGGACTTTCGCCACCACTTTCGAGGTCAGCATCCTGACTACCGGGATCTGCATCCTGCTCGGCTACCCGCTGGCCTATTTCCTCGCGCTGCTACCGCCCCGCTGGGCGGGAATCTTCATGCTCGCGGTGCTGTTGCCGTTCTGGACCTCGCTGCTGGTGCGCACCTATGCCTGGCTGGTGCTGCTGCAGCGAAAGGGTATGCTCAACGAGTTCGCGATCCATATCGGCTTGTGGGATTCCCCGGTCAAGCTGGTGCACAACATGACCGGTACCCTCATCGGCATGGCGCATATCATGCTGCCCTTCCTCGTGCTGCCGCTCTACAGCGCGATGAAGAAGATTGACCGCGACATGATGCATGCCGCCGCCAATCTCGGCGCCTCCCCCGCGACCGCCTTCCGTCAGGTATACCTCCCGCTCTCCCTGTCGGGGATGGTGGCGGGTTCGCTGATCGTCTTCATTCTCTGCCTCGGATTCTACGTCACCCCGGCAGTGCTGGGTGGCGGCCGGGTGATCATGGTCTCCACCCAGATCACGGCGATCCTCGAGAACCAGTTCGATTGGGGGGCGGCAAGCGCGCTCGGCGTGGTGTTGCTGGTTGCAACGCTGCTCGTGCTCTACATCGCCGCGCGCTTCTTCAAGTTCGACGCGGCGTTATTCGGCAAGGGCTGATGAACTGGTGGACCACCCCCGCTTCGGATACCCAGGTCACCCATGGCGACCGGTTCTGGCTGTACGTGGTCGCGGTGATCATCATGTTGCTGCTGGTGATACCGACCTTCATCGTCATTCCGATGTCGTTCTCGGGCTCCCAGTACCTGGAATTCCCACCGAACGAATGGTCCACGCGCTGGTATGGCGAGTACTTCGGCTCGGCGAAGTGGATGCGCGCCACGGTGACCTCTCTCCAGGTCGGCGTACTCACGATGCTCGTGGCGACTCCCCTCGGCACCATGGCCGCCTACGCGCTGTTCGCCTCCGGGCACAGGGCGACGCGGGCGTTCTTCATGCTGCTGATTACGCCGATGATCGTGCCGGTGATCCTGGTGGCCATCGGCGCGTTCTACGCCTTCGGCCGGGTAGGTCTCAACAACTCCATCTCTGGCCTGGTTCTGGCGCACACTGCCATGGCGACGCCGCTGGTGATCATCGTCATCACCGCGGCGCTGCGCTCATACGATCTCAACCAGGAACGTGTCGCGCGCAGCCTCGGCGCCACGCGGCTAAAGGCATTCTTCCAGATCACCTTGCCGCAGATCCGGTTTTCCGTGGTCACCGCGGCGCTGCTGTCCTTCCTCACCTCCTTCGACGAGGTCATCATCGCGATCTTCGTCTCCGGCGGCGCCAACGCGACCCTGACCAAGCACATGTTCAGCTCGCTCCGGGACTTCATCGATCCCACCATCGCGGCGATCTCGACGATCATGGTCATCGTTTCGTCGGTATTACTGTTGCTGACGCAGTTCCTCGGTAGACGGGGCAAGTAGGGCGCGCATCCAGGGTGCCGCGACAGCGGTGCCTCAACCGCTCGCCACCGCGCCGCCGACCAGCATCGGCAGGCCGAATATCGCCCAGTCGTTCAGCACGTGCACGCCGGTGGAGACCCAGATGTTTTTGGTCAAGAGGTAGGGCAGTAGCAGCACGATGCGGACCGGTACCAGCCCGATCAGCGCCTGGGGAAGATGCCAGTGGTACGTCGGCAGGTGCGCGAGCGCGAAGATCACCGCGGCGGCGAGCGCCGCCAGCGCGACGGCAGGCTTGCGCCCCATCCCGCGCTGCGTCAGCCAGCAGAGGATCGCGAGAAAGGGCAGGATGGTGAACAGTTCCTCGCCAAAGAGCTGTACCCCGGTACGCAGGAAGAACAGAATCTTCTCCAGTCCGGTGGCCGCAGCAACCGTTGCGCCGGCGGGGTTTACCTCGTGGGAGAAGAATTTCACGATGAGCAATCCGACGGCGATGGTCACGATCCAGTTGAGCACGAAGAACAGGACGATCCACAGCCAGTCGATCCGGCGCATGCGCCGGAACAGGGCCTTCCAGCCGCTGCCGGCGGCATAAACCAGCGCCGCCAGCGGGATCGCGACGAACAGCATCGCGGGGATGAGCATTGCCGGTCCTTGCGGGAGGATGCCCGGCGCAAGAATGAGGACGAAGAACCCGGCCGCTACCGCGGCCATGACGATCCACCATCGCGGGCCGTCTATTGCCACCGGGTCTTCATGGTAGTAGGGGAAATCGTCTCCCCGGCGTTCGAAGCGGAAGAAATCTCGCGGCGAGGCTTCGGTTGCTTGCCTGGCGCCCTGGTTATCGGTGATGGGCATGCGTCTCCTCGTCAATTGAAGGGCAATCAGGACCTTTATTTGCCAATTTCAGGTTACTGGAACAAGGCCACGCATCGCACCTCGATGCTCCAGCGATCCGGCGCGTCCACCGGGGAACCGGGGTCGCGGAAGGCGCTGTGGAAACTGAAGGTGCAGGGGGCGTCGGGATTATCGCCATCCGCCCGCTTGCCCGCCGAACTCGCGAACCCGCCATCGGAATCCCATTGCTTGATGAGCAGCGCCTCGTCACGGGTGGCCGCGGGATAGAAGTACCAGTGGTGGCGATCGGTATGACGGGCGAAGTAGTTTTCGCCGATGCGGTTGGCGTAGTGGATCTCGAACACCACGAGGTCACCGGGATCCACGGTGGCGGCGTCGCATAGCGCCAGCGGATTGACGGCAACGGGTTCGCCGCTGATGTTGCGCCACACGTTGATGATGGCGAAGCGGCCGCCGTCCAGTGCCTGTGTCACTTCATCGTCCCGCAACAACGCTGTTTCGTCTGGTAGAACCGATGCCAGGGTGTCATTGCCCGTGGGCGGACGCGCGAGGTCTCGCAGGCGCTGGGGTGCGCTGGTGAGGGTGTAGTCGCCGTGGACCACGGAAATCGGCTGCTGTATACCCTGACCACCGCGAATGCGTAGTCCTTGTGCGCTACCGGACGCCGAGCGGATGTTGTGATCAAAAGCAACGACCCTGTCCGCACCGATAGCATCCTGTACCAGTCCGGCGCAGCGGGGGTAATAGCGACGGACGACGTCCTCATGATCGAGAAAGTCCGGTAATCCTCTTCCCATGGGGTCGACCCGGCGCTCGAAGCCGTTGCGATGCAGCACGAGGTGGTCGCCTGAGGGCAACGCGCGCGCATCCCTTATCGGCAGCGTGTGCGCCTCGAGATCGGCGCCCACCCAGGGCTCGTCGGCGCCATCGGCCAGGCGGCGGGTGAATACCTTGCCATTGCGGTAAAGCGACGGCGCTACTGTCTTCCGCAGGTAATGCAGTTCGCCGGTCCGGGGGTTTTCGACGGGATTCACGTTACGAATCGTTCATTGCGCGATGTGAACTGGATCGCAGATTTGAGCCACCGCTATCGGTGACCTTGGGCAAACGGATAATTCCGGATGTATCGCGGGACAGGGTGTCCCGCGAACGGAACTCGCATCTCAAGGGAGTTTGCCATGAATAGTATCCGACCCGATCATCTTGCCATCGACGAGGTCTGCCGGATACCAACACGCGCAATTCTTACCCGTTCACATATCAGCGGATTTTCTGTGCTAAATTTTTCTGTCGGGAACTGCCCGCCAGAGAGGTCCGGACCGGTCCGTGGGGCAGGCGGCCAACGACCGCCCGTGTACCGGCGTTAGCCTTGGGCTGCCCGACATCCACAACTAGATCAAGAGGACTGAACATTGAAGAAAACACACTTTTCCCTGTCTTTACCCCGGCTCGTATATGCGGCCTTTCTCCTGTCGCTCTGGCACGCGACAGCAGTGGTGGCCGCGGAGAAACCCAACATCCTGGTGATCTGGGGCGACGACATTGGCTGGTCCAACCTCGGCGCCTACAATCATGCCACGATGGGTTACCGGACCCCGAATCTCGACCGGATCGCCGAAGAGGGGGTCCTTTTCACCGACCACTACGCACAGCCTTCCTGCACTGCGGGGCGGGCGGCGTTCATCACCGGCCAGTACCCGATCCGGTCCGGCATGACCACGGTGGGGCAGCCCGGCGATGCGCTGGGGCTGCAGAAGGAATCACCGTCCCTCGCTGAACTGTTCAAGGCGGAAGGCTATCGCACCGGCCATTTCGGCAAGAACCACCTCGGCGATCGCAACGAGCATCTGCCCACGGTGCATGGATTCGACGAGTTCTACGGCAACCTGTATCACCTGAATACCCAGGAGGAAGCCGAGCAGAGAGACTACCAGAACTTCGGCAACGCATTCTCAGGTAGCCTGGAGGAGTACGAAAGCCAGTTCGGTACCCGGGGCGTCATCCATTCCTTCGCGACGGATACGGACGACGCCACCGAGGACCCCCGGTTCGGCCCTGTTGGCAAACAGACGATCGAGGACACCGGCCCGCTGACCCAGGAACGGATGAAAAACTTCGACGCGGGCGAGGTGCTTCCCAAGGCCATGGATTTCATGCAGAAATCCAGCGATGCGGATGAGCCGTTTTTTGTCTGGCTGAATACCAGCCGAATGCATCTCTACACGCGCGTTGACGACGAATGGCTGCGCAAGGTGGAGACCATCACCAGTGAGATCGACTATCACGGCGCCGGCATGCTCCAGCACGACCATGATATCGGCCTCGTGCTGGACTGGCTCGACCAGAACGGGCTTGCGGAAAATACCCTCGTCCTATACTCCACGGACAATGGCCCGGAACACAGTTCCTGGCCCCATGGCGCCACGACCCCCTTCCGGGGCGAGAAAATGACCACCTACGAGGGTGGCGTGCGCGTGCCGCTGATGGTCCGCTGGCCCGGCAAGATTCCGGCAGGGACCAAGCTCAACGGGATCCAGGGGCACCAGGACCTGTTCACCACCCTGGCGGCAGCCGCGGGCATCCCGGATGCAGCGGAACGGGTCATGGCGGAGAAGAACCAGTACATCGACGGCGTCAACAACCTCGATTACTGGATGGGCAATGCCGAGGCGTCCAGCCGGGACCACATCTTCCACTACTACGAGAGCAAGCTGACCGCGGTGCGTATGGGACCCTGGAAATTCCATTTCTCCACCAAGGAGGACTACTATGCCAACGTCATCCCGCGCACGGTACCGCTGGTGTTCAATATCCGCATGGATCCCTACGAGAGCTTCGACAACAAGGATTCCTACGGTCACCTGATGCAGAAGGTGTCCTGGCTGATCCAGCCCATGGGCCGGCTGATGGCGGCGCATCTCCAGTCACTGGCCGATTACCCGCCCGTCCAGGGTGGCAAGTCGTTCGACATGTCGAACGTGGTCGAGCAGTTCATCAACAAATCGATGCAGTAATAACCGGATCGATTTGACAAGGCGGGGCCAGCAGGCAATACGGCTCCGCCTGATGTCAACATGTGCGCTCACACAGGCATACCATCAGGCCCGGGTTCCCAGGGCCTGATGGCAGGCGTATAGTCTGGAAAGCTTCCGCCCGGCGGAACGTCCTAAGGAGACCCGAGGATCTGGCGAAAGGGTCTGCCGGTCTCAACAGACAACTGCCCGCAAGAATGACGCAAAATCCCCGACTCCAGTCATCCGACGACTGGGAAATCGAGAAAAAGGAATGGCTCGACGCCATCGATTCTGTGCTCGAACGTGAAGGGGAGGCGGCGGTACGGGAGATCTTCCGCGTGCTCCAGGATCATATCCTCGCGCACGACATCGCCCTCAACGAGGCGACGCTCAATACCCCGTATCGCAATACCATCCCGCCGGCGGATGAGCCGGTGTATCCCGGCAACATCGACATCGAGGAGCGGATCGAGAAGATCCTTCTGTGGAACGCCGCGGCAATGGTGGTGCGGGCGGCGGACAGCGGTAGTGGCGTTGGCGGGCATATCGCCACCTATGCCTCGGCCGCCACCATGATGGAGGTGGGATTCCACCATGTGTTCCGCGCGCCGGCGGAGGACTACGGCGGCGATATCGTCATCATCCAGCCCCACGCCTCGCCGGGCGTCTATGCGCGCGCCTATCTCGAAGGCCGCCTGACGCGCGCGCAGCTCGACAACTTCCGCCGCCAGCTGGGGCAGGGCGGGGGCCTCAGCTCCTATCCCCATCCGCGCGCGATGCCGGATTTCTGGCAGGTGCCCTGCGCCTCCATGGGGCTGTCGACGCCAACCGCGATCTACCAGGCGCGATTCATCAAGTACCTCGAGAATCGTGGTCTGAAAAAGAAGAACGGCGGCAAGGTCTGGTGCTTCATCGGCGACGGCGAATCGGACGAGCCGGAAGTGCTTGGTACCGTCAACATCGCCGCGCGTGAGAAGCTCGACAACCTGGTGCTGGTGGTGAACTGCAACCTGCAGCGCCTGGACGGCCCGGTGCGCGGCAACGGCAAGATCATCCAGGAACTGGAACGCAGCTTCCGCGGTGCGGACTGGAACGTGATCAAGGTGGTCTGGGGCAGCGGCTGGGATCCGCTCCTCGCGCGCGATCACAAGGGCCTGCTGCAGAAGCGCATGGAGGACGCCTCGGACGGCGACTACCAGTACCTGTCGGTATCCACGGGCGACCAGCAGCGGGAGATCTGGGTGGAGAACAACCCCGAGCTCCAGGCGCTGATGAACACCCTCACCGACGACGAGGTGAAAGACATCAAGCGCGGCGGCCAGGATCGCAAGAAGGTCTATGCCGCCTATCACCGGGCGCTCGCGATGACGGGCAAGCCCGTGGTGATCCTGGTCAAATCGGTCAAGGGCTGGGGGATGGGTCATGGCCAGGGCCAGAACACGGCGCACCAGAAGAAACAGCTGAACCGCGAGGAGCGTATCGACCTCGCCGCGGCCTGTGGTATTCCGCTGCCGCGGGAAGCGGTGGAGGCGGCCGAGTATTTCCGGCCGGAGGAAGGGAGCGCCGAGCACGACTACCTGCGCGCTCGCCGCGACGCCCTCGGCGGTTTTCTGCCAAGGCGCACGGTAAATTGCTCGGCGCTGCCGGCGCCGGGGCTTGACACGTTCGCTGACCAGTTGCGCGGCAGCGGCGAGCGCGAGGTCTCCACCACGATGGTGATGGTGCGGATGCTGGCGAAGCTGCTGCGCGATCCGCAGATCGGACGTTTCGTGGTGCCCATCGTGCCGGACGAGGCGCGCACCTTCGGCCTCGAGAGCCTGTTCAAGCACGCAGGCATCTATTCCCCGGAGGGGCAGAAGTACACTCCCGTGGATGGCAACAGCCTGTTGCCCTACCGCGAGGAAACCGACGGTCAGATCCTGCAGGAAGGCATCTGCGAGACCGGCGCCATGGCATCCTTTCTCGCGGCCGGCACCGCCTACGCGGTGCACGGCATTCCCACGATACCGTTCTACCTGTTCTACTCGATCTTCGGCTTCCAGCGCGTCGGGGACATGATCTGGGCCTGCGGCGACATGATGTGCCGCGGCTTCCTGCTCGGCGGCACCGCCGGGCGCACCACGCTCAACGGCGAAGGGTTGCAGCACCAGGACGGTCATTCCCAGGTGGTCGCCAACACGGTACCCAACCTGGTGAGTTACGACCCCGCCTTCGCATACGAACTGGCGATCATCGTGCGCGAGGGCATCCGCCGCATGTACACGGAGCAGGAGAACGTCTTCTACTATCTGACTTTATATAACGAGAATTACCCGATGCCGGACAGCGCGGACGTGTTGCCGGATGTCGCCGCGTTGCAGGATGGCGTTCTGCGCGGCATGTATTGCTTTCGCCGCTCTGCAGTCGATGGTGAAAACGATGAAAGCAAGATACATCTTCTCGCCAGCGGGGCGATCTTTCAGCAGGCGCTTGGCGCCGCGACCATGCTGGAAGAGCGGGGATTCGGTGTCGACCTGTGGAGCGTTACCAGTTTCAACGAACTCTATCGCGATGCCGAGGCCAACCGCCGATGGAACCGGCTTCACCCCGGCGAACCGCCGCGGACGAGCTATGTGACGGATCTGCTCGCGGGGGAGACGGGTGTATTCGTCGCGGTGACCGACTACCTGAAAGCGCTCGCCAACAGCATCGGCCCCTGGATCCCCGGCCCCTACACGGTGCTTGGCACCGACGGCTTCGGCGTGAGCGAATCGCGCGAGGTGCTCAGGCAATATTTCGAGATCAGCCCCGAACATATCGCGCTGGCCGGAATGCAGTCGCTGGCGCGCAAGGGCTTGCTCGATGGTGCCGAGGTGGCGGATGCGGCGCGCGCCTTCGGTATCGACCCGGAGAAACAGGATCCCGCGCGAGCGTGACTTTGTTCACAATGCCCGCCGGGCCAATAAAAGGCGGCTTTATCGCGTCATAAAAACGGCGTCCTTGCCCACCCCGGGACTGGCACCTATCATTGTCGCGCCCGAATCCACTTGCGTTATTCATGGACCAGCCCGCCTGCCGTTTCTGCAGACCCCGCTCCAGCGACAACACGCTCATCAGGGGCGAATACGCCAGCGCCCACTGGGACCGGCACCCGGTAAACCCGGGTCACACGCTGGTCATTCCCTACCGTCACTTCTCCAGCTACTTCGACGCGACCGCGGAGGAGAAGCGGGAAATCTGGGAACTGGTGGACAGGGCAAGGGAGATCATCGACCGCGAGCACCAGCCGGACGGCTACAACGTGGGCATCAACATCGGCGAACACGCCGGACAGTCGATCATGCACCTGCATGTCCACATCATTCCTCGCTACAAGGGCGACGTCGAAAACCCGAAGGGCGGCGTGCGCAGCGTGATTCCGGCGCGGCAGAAGTACGTAATACAGGAGTAAACAGCGGCAGAATTCCAGCGCGTGGCGGCGCGGGTGAAACGATCCACGTGAACCAATGGCATCGAGCGTGTGTCAGAATGACGGACAAATTGATTTCACGAGGACGACTGGCATGACAGGACAGGCAGGAAAATGGAAGGCGCTGGCAACAATGGGAACGCTGATGGCGATCCTGGCGTTCCCGGCGCACGCGCACCACGGCTGGCGCTGGACCACCGGAGGTAACATCGAACTCACCGGTGTCATTTCCGAGGCAAAGCTGGGCAATCCCCACGGGGTGCTCAAGGTGGACGTGGAAGGCGAGGAGTGGACCGTGGAGGTTGGCCAGCCCTGGCGCAACGAGCGCGCCGGCATCGGCGACGGCGACCTCGCGCCGGGAGTCGAACTGAAGGTATCCGGCGAGCCCTCCGCCGACCCGGACGCGAAGTTGCTGAAGGCAGAGCGCCTCTGGCTGGACGGTAACCTGCACGAGCTTTATCCCGAGAGACAATAGGCGCCGGTGGAGGTGCTGCTCGACGGTTGGTACCAGTCGGCGCTCGCCGACTGGGTGCGCCGGTCGCGCTGGGGCTATGCCGCGATCAATACCGCCCACGTGCTGGGCATCGCGCTCCTGCTGGGCTCGATCGTCCCACTGAACCTGCGACTGCTTGGGCTGTGGCGCCGCATCGAGGTGGCGGAGCTCTCCAGGGTACTGGTGCCGGTCGCCGCCTGCGGTCTGATGCTGGCGGTGATCGCAGGGAGCCTGATGTTCATCTCCCGCGCGCCGGAATACGCGGGGCTGAACCTGTTTCGGATCAAGCTCGTGCTGGTGGTCGCCGGCGCGGCACATGCGCTGGCAGTGCACCTGGGTAGCGGCTTTGGAGTTGCCCCGGCGAGACAGCGGCGTATCGGCCTCGTGTCGCTCCTGGTCTGGCCGGCGGCGCTGGTCTGCGGGCGGATGCTGGCCTTTGTCGAGGGTTGATTCACCGGCCTCGGTCCACGCGCGGCAATCGAAATACCAGCCGCACTCGCGTTGCCCCACCTGTTTCAGATTGCACCATGTAAAGGCGGTTGAATGGACTGTTGCATCAATCTGGTGCCGGACTGCCCGGGGGTTGCACGAAAAGACGGCATATCGTGGGGCGTTGAATCTGGCACGCCGCTTGCTCAGACGTAGTCCGTTATTCACAATGCCCCGAAATGGCCGGTAGTCGAATCGGCCGTGACAAGGGGCCGGACAACGACCATGCTATTCATGAAGGGGGCGAGCCCGCGTCCCGGGCGTCCTTTGTCGCGTGCGTTCGCGGCAGTATTGCTTGGCGTCTGCTCGGCGCCCGCGCTGGCGCAGGACCTGGCCGCCGATATCAACACGTTGCGTATCGATGCCGACGTGGTCTGGCTGTCGGTGGCGAGCGCGCTGGTATTCTTCATGCAGGCCGGATTCGCCCTGCTGGAAAGCGGCATGTCGCGCACCAAGAACGCGGTCAACGTGCTGATGAAGAACTACATGGATCTCTGCATCGGCACGCTGGTGTTCTGGGCCTTCGGCTACGGCATCATGTTCGGCGAGAATTCCAGCGGCTGGTTCGGGCATAGCGATTTCCTTCTGAGCGGCGCGGACGACCTCGAGTACACCGCGCTCCTCTTCCAGACCATGTTTGCCGCCACCGCGGTGACCATCGCCAGTGGCGCCATGGCGGAGCGCACCCGGTTCAGCGCATACATCGTCCTGTCGGTTGTGGTGACGGGACTCATCTACCCGGTATACGGGAGCTGGGTCTGGAACGGGGGAGGGTGGCTGGCGGAGCGCGGCTTCGTGGACTTCGCCGGATCCACGGTGGTGCATTCCATCGGTGGATGGTGCGCCCTCGCGGGGATCATCGTCCTGGGTCCGCGGCTCGGGCGTTTCCCCCCGGGCAAGAAGCCCCACGGCATCGTCGGCCATCACCTGCCCCAGGTGGCGCTCGGCGGATTCATCCTCTGGTTGGGCTGGTTCGGCTTCAACGGCGGCAGCACCGCCGCCGCGACCACGGCAATCGGCGCCATCAATCTCAATACCCATCTCGCCGCCGCCGCCGGCATGACCGGCGCGCTGGCGTTTTCCGTGTTGTGCCGGATTCCCCTGCTCCTCACCAATGCAGTCAATGGCGCCCTCGGTGGACTGGTGGCGATCACCGCGGGCTGCGCCACCATGGCGCCGGAGTACGCTGTGCTGACCGGATTTATCGCCGCCGCATTCGTCATCGGCGGTTCGGCCCTGCTGGCCTGGTTCGGCCTCGACGACGTGGTCGGCGCGATCCCGGTACACGGATTCTGCGGCGCCTGGGGTACCTTGGCGGCAGGCCTATTCTACCTTGGCGATCCCTTCAACCTGGAGCGCATCGGCGTGCAACTCCTCGGCATCGGCGCGGGCATCCTGTGGGCGTTCCCCGTGGCCTGGTTGCTGTTCCGCGTGATCGACCTGTCCATGGGGCTGCGCGTGCCGCAGCGCTACGAGATGCAGGGTCTCGACTACGCCGAGCACTACGAGATCGCCTACCCGGAGTTCAGCGAGATCCGGCTTCACCGGGGCAAGCCCGGCGTGAACTGAGGGCCTGGCCGTGTCTTTGGCGTTGCCCAGGCAGGCGGTCTGTGCCGATATCCTGGCGGGATGGGCCCCGCGGGATGCCGCTGTCGAGACCCTGGAAAGCATGAAGCCACTGTTCGAAGAAGAGTTCGGCGATCTGCGCGATCTCGCGCGGCGAATCCAGGCGCGTCATCCCCGCGTCGGCGCGGACGCGTTGCGGATGATCCGCCAGGGCTTGCGCCAGGTCGATGGTGCAAGCGGCTATTTCACCCGGGAATCCTATGCGCCCAGCTTGCGTCGCCACGCGCTTGCGCACCGTTCCTGCGGTACATTGCTCGACGCCCTGACCGGCAACGGCGCGTTTCGGGGCAGCGGTGGAACAGTTGTCGGCCAGGCAATCCGGGACGAAGCCGGCCTTGCCGATACACCCACGATCCTCGGGCTTTGGCTGAACCGCGCGGCGGATCGTGCGATCCAGCTGCCCCTGTTGCTGCCCCTTGGCGGAATTGCCCGTATCAGTGGGCGGATCTACGCCGCGCTCTGCCACCAGGCCGGACCGGCGGACGCGGACCGCGAACTGGCGGACCTCATCAAGGCTGCGCGTCAGGCCGTGCCCGGTTTCGAGCCTACGGATTACCTCTGATCCTGTTAGGTGGGTCCGGGTCTCGTCCCGCGTGCGGTCGCGGGTTAGCATTGCTTTCTGGTGACCCGCCGTAACCACTATTGCCCGGATCGTTTCCCTGCGGAGTACTGCTCGCGCGCTGTCTGCTCCTCGCGCTGCTTGCCGGTGGCGCGTGGCTGGCGCTCCAGCCCGAACTCAATCTTGCGCGCCTTACCCCCAATCGATGGATGCGCGCCCTGGGGATGCCCTACGAGGACATCCTCGCCTACGAGCATTCGGTGCAGTGGGTCTGGCATGCGCTGGTGGCGTTCGCGCTCACCTGGCTCCTGCATCGTTCACGGCTGTTTCCGGCTATTCGCCCGGCACCCCACTGGATGCCTGCCGCGTTGACGGCGCTGGTTCTCGTCATCGTCGCAGAGACACTGCAGATCATGGTGGGGCGGGGTTTCGATGTCCGCGACCTGCTTGCCGGGCTGGCCGGCATAGTCATCTCGATCCCGTTGCTCGGGCACCGCCGGGACAGCCCGGACAACCCGTGACCCGTCCCGGTCTCCCGGCTTCCACGTTACGGAATCCGCCGGCGAGACTGTGATAGGGTTGCCCGCCCATGCCAGTCAACCGGAGAGGCGCCATGTTTGGTGAAAAACACGATCTCGTGCACGAGTTTCCCGAGTACCGGGATCGCATCCACGAACTGAAGATGAGTGACGCACATTTTGCGCGCCTGTTCGACCAGTACCACGAGGTGGAGCACGAGGTGCACCGGATCGAGCAGGGGGTCGAGACGCCGTCGGATGACTATCTCGAATCGCGCAAGCGCGAGCGGCTGCACCTCAAGGACCAGTTACTGGCATTGCTCCGAGATACCGGCGACTGACCGGCGCGCGGTTAGCCACTGGTGGTGGCGCGCCGGCGCGTGACCATCCGCCAGGCCGGCGTCACCACGAACTGCACCAGCGGGATGATAAGCGCGCCCAGGAGTATGCCGAACACCGAGGCGCCCAGCGCGCCGACGAGCCATGCGGTGAATCCCGTGAACCCGCTGGCAAGATGGTGGATCCATTCCGCCGGCCCGTGTATCCCGAGGTTCTCGAGGCCGTGGAGGAAGATGCTGCCGCCCACCCAGAGCATGGCGACGGTGCCGACGATGGCCAGTGCCTTGAGGAACCAGGGCATGCCACGCACCAGCCCGCGACCGATGGCGCGCCACAGGCCGCCGGCGAAGACATCCTCTCCCACCTGGCTCAATGCCAGGCCGGCGTCGTCCGCCTTGACGATCAGCGCCACCGCGCCGTAGACCACGGCGGTGATGCCGACGCCCACTATCGCCAGTACGGCAGCCTGGGTCCAGAACCCGCTGTCCGGCACCGCTGACAGGGTGATCGCCATGATCTCCGCGGAGAGAATGAAGTCGGTGCGGATGGCGCCCTGCACCCGTGTCTCTTCCAGCGTTACGGGATCGGTGGCGGCGATACCGATCTTCTTCTCGTGGTCGTGGGCCTGGTGTGGAAAGAACGCTTCGAGGATTTTCTCCGCGCCCTCGTAACAGAGAAACGCGCCGCCCAGCATCAGCAGGGGAGAGATCAGCCAGGGCGCGAACAGGCTGAGTAGCAGCGCCGCGGGCAACAGGAACAACAGCTTGTTTTTGACTGAGCCAAGCGCGATGCGCCATACGATGGGCAGTTCGCGGTCGGCGGAGAAGCCCACGACATAGCGTGGCGTGACAGCGGCGTCATCGATGACGACCCCTGCGGACTTGGTGCCGGCCTTTATGGTCTGCGCGGCGACGTCGTCGAGGGAAGCGGCGGCGACCTTGGCGATGGCCGCAACATCGTCCAGCAGGGCAATGAGGCCCGTACTCATGTCCAGGTTCCGGTAGTTGTGGCGGCGTCAGCGGACAACCGGCGGGCCAGCCCGATCCGTGATGCCGATTGTTCAGCGGATGCTATCACAACCCGTCCGCTCCCCCGGTCTTTGGCGGCGTCGCGGGCAGCTGTTCCCGGCGCCGTTCCCGCCACACGATCAGCAATCCGCCGGCAACGATCAGCAACGCCCCCGGGAAGAGTCGTCCGAAAGGCGCCTCGTCGAACCAAAGCCAGCCGATGACGAAGGAAAACGGGATACCGAAATACTCGAACGGCGAGAGGTTGCCCGGCCGGGTGAGTCGGTAGGCGGCGACGAGGCAGAACACCGCGCATCCCCCCACCATGCCCATGGCGATCAGCCAGGCCCAGTCAGTGACGCTTGCCACGGGCACGTACACGTCCAGGAGGATCATCAGGATCGCGCTGCAGGTGAGGGTGACAAGCGTGGAGTGCAGGTTGATCACCGTGGTCGGCACGCTGTCGGGAAACAGGCGCACCATGACGCTCGACAGACCGTAGCCGAACGCGGCGCCAATGGGCAGGATGGCGATCCACTGGAACACCTCGCCCCCGGGCCGCATCACGAGCACCACCCCGGCAAAGCCCACCCCCACCGCGAGCCAGCGCACCATGCCGACGTGGTGGCCCAGCAGCGGTACCGACAGCGCGGTGATGAACAAAGGCCCCGCGAAGGCGAGGGTGGACGCGGTGGCGAATTCCATCCGCGTGAGCGAGAGGTAGAAACAGTACTGCGCAAAGGCGATGGAGATGCCGCGGCCCAATGCGAGGGGCCAGCGGGACAGATGAAACCGGGCGAGGCCTTTCGTCCCACGGGTCGCCCAGAGCGCGAGCAGGAAGGAGGGAATCAGGCCAAACAGGTTGCGAAAGGTGGCGATCTGCGGAACCGAGTACCGGTCGCCGAGCATCTTGATCATAGCGCCCTGGAGATCGAACAGCAGCACCGCGAGCAACAGGCAGGCCACCGCGCGGCCAAAGCTCTCCCCGCGCGGGTTCATGCGAAGCGATCGAGCACCGCGCGCACACTGGAAAGCCAGCCTGCGCCGAACAGGTTGAGGTGGTTGAGCAGGTGGTAGAGGTTGTAGAGCGGGACCCGGTCATCGAATCCGGGCGCCAGCGGCCGGGCCTCGCGGTAGGCCGACTCCAGCGCGGGGTCGGGGGCGCCGAACAGGTGCGTCATGGCGAGGTCGGCTTCGCCCCAGCCGTGGTGTGCAGCGGGGTCGATCAACGCGGGACCGCCGCTGCTGAAATGGATATTGCCCTGCCACAGATCGCCGTGGATCAGGGAAGGGGGCTGGTCGGGAATGGATTGACGCAGGTTCTCCACGACCCGGTCGAGGCGGGCGCGGTCGCCCGCGGGCAACAGCCCCGCGGCATGGGCCCGATCACCCTGGGCCAACAACCGGCAGCGGGCGAAAAAATCATGGCCATCGTCGTGGATGGTGTTGGCCTGGGGAGAAAGGCCGCAGAAGTTGTCCGCCGGAAAGCCGAACGACGGCGCCCTGGCATCGTGTAGCGAAGCCAGTTGCCGCCCCAGCAACGCCGCATCGCCCGGGTGAGCCTGCGCCGGCGGTAGCCATTCGAGCAGCAACCATTCGCCGGCACAATGGTGAACGGCCGGAACCCGCACTGTGGCGGATACGCCCAATGCAGCGAGGCCATCCCGCTCCGTCGCAAAGAAGCCCCGGGGCGCATCGTGGCGGGACTTGAGGCACCATTCATTGTCGCCCGCGCGCAGGTGATAGACCGCGCAGATGCTGCCGCCGCCCAACGGCTCCATGGCGTCGACACGCTCCCCCAGCCAGGCCGACAATTCGTCCTGGAGCCGCTGCGTCATCGGTCCCGTTCCCGGGACGCGCGCGCCAGCAGGATGGCAATCAGCGCGCCCAGCAATACGAGGATGCCGAACGGATAGACCGTCCATCCGAGTAACCAGGCGGCCAGGGTGGCGCCCAGCAACAGTAGGATCACGACGAGGGCCCAGATCATCGCCGGATTCTACTCGCCGACTGGCATACCTAGTGTTTTTTTCTCCCCTCAAACCCCCATCACTGGTGTTGCGATATGGCATAATACCGCGCCGAACGCCGGGTCCTTCCCGGTAAACTATAATTTTTTCAATAAGTAACCTGACTTTCAGGGAAATATCATGAACTTTTTTATCCAGGATGCCTGGGCGCAGGCGGGTGGTGGCGGTGGCGCCGGACTCGTTGGCCTGCTGCCCATGGTCGCCATCTTCGTCATTTTCTATTTCCTCCTCATTCGTCCGCAGCAGAAAAAGGCGAAGGAGCACCGCGCCATGGTGGCCGACCTGTCCAAGGGGGACGAGGTGGTGACCAACGGCGGCGTGCTCGGCAAGATCACCAGCACCGACGAGAACTTTGTCACCGTCGAAGTGGCCCAGGGCGTCGAGCTGCGGGTGCAGCGCTTCGCCATCGCGCAGATGATGCCCAAGGGAACCATCAAGGGCGGCGAATAGCCGCGGTCCCGGCGCGGCTCTACAGGCCGCGCCAGGCGTCAATACCGGAACCGAGTCCGTATGCTCAACAAGACCCCCTGGTGGAAGTACGCGCTGGTGGCCGTGATCCTGGCCACCGGGTTGTACTACGCATTACCCAATATCTTCGGCAATGATCCCGGCATGACCATACGTGGCGCCCGGGGACTTTCCCTGGACGCCGCGGCGCTGGAGCGCGTGCAGGGCATCCTCAACGCCGAGGAGATCACCCCGCGTTCCCTGGTGCAGGATGATCGCGGTATCCGCATCCGCTTCGCCAGCAGCGAGGACCAGCTGGCCGCGCGCGACGCCATGGAGCGCAATCTCGGCGAGCAGTACAGCTCCGCCCTGAGCCTGGTGTCGGGCGCGCCGGACTGGCTGCTGGAATCCGGCGCCAACCCGATGTACCTCGGCCTCGACCTGCGCGGCGGCGTGCATTTCCTCCTCCAGGTGGACATGGAAAGCGCCATCGCCAATGCGAGGGAGCGTTACGAGGACGACATCCGCCTGGTGCTGCGCGAGGGTGACCTGCGTTATCGCGGAGTACGCCTCGTCACCGATGGCGCGATCGAGGTGACCATGCGCGACGCCGCCGACCGCGAAAGCGCGATGGACCGGGTGGGACGGGAACTGGGTGAACTGGACGTGGAGGCCGATAAGGATCGCGCCGACGTGTTTTTCGCCTCTCTCGGGGCAAACCAGGTCGCGGAGATCCGCAAGTTCGCTCTCGAACAGAACATGACCGCGCTCCGTAACCGGATCGACCAGCTTGGCGTCGCCGAGCCGGTGGTGCAGCAACAGGGGGACGACCGCATCGTGATCCAGCTTCCCGGGGTGCAGGATACCGAGCGCGCCAAGCGCATCCTCGGCCGCGCCGCCACCCTGGAAATGCGCATGGTGGACGAGAAAAATACCGGCGCGGCGGAACAGAGCGGCCAGTCGCCGCCGGGCGCGCGCCTGTATCGCTTTCGCGACGGCCGCCGCATCCTCCTCCAGCGGAGCATCATCTATTCCGGCGATAACATCGTAGACGCCGCGGCCAGCATCGACACCCAGACCGGCGCGCCCATCGTCAGCATCACCCTGGACGCCGAGGGCGCGCGCAAGAACAGCCGTATCACCGGCGACAACATCGGCAATCGCATGGCGGTGGTCTACGTCGAGAATACCTCCGAGGTCGTGCGCGACGCGAACGGCAATATCGTGCTGGACGAGGATGGCCAGGCAGTGCGCGAAAGCAGCAAGATCGAGGAGGTCATCACCGCGCCGGTGATCCGCGACCAGCTCGGCAAGCGTTTCCAGATCGAGGGCATCGGCAGCGTCGACGAGGCGCGCGACCTGGCGCTGATGCTGCGCTCCGGCTCACTCGCCGCGCCCGTGGATATCATCGAGGAACGCACCGTGGGTCCGAGCCTCGGCAAGGCCAACATCAACCAGGGCTTCATGTCCGTGGTGGTGGGCTTCGTCGTGGTGCTGGTCTTCATGCTGATCTACTACCGCCTGTTTGGTTTCGCGGCCAATATCGCCCTCGCCACCAACCTGGTGCTGATGGTGGCGGTGCTGTCCTTCTTCCAGGCGACGCTGACGCTGCCCGGGGTGGCCGGTATCGTGCTCACCGTGGGAATGGCGGTGGACGCCAACGTGCTGATCTTCGAGCGCATACGCGAGGAGATACGCAATGGCAACTCGCCACAGGCGAGCATCCACCTCGGCTATGACAAGGCGCTGTCCACCATCGTCGACGCCAACGTCACCACCCTGATCGCCGCCATCGTGCTGTTCAACTTCGGCACCGGACCGATCAAGGGCTTTGCCGTGACCCTCAGCATCGGCATCCTGACCTCCATGTTCACCGCGATCCTGCTGACCCGGGTGCTGGTGAACTGGTACTACGGCGGAAAGAACGTCCGCCAACTGGCTATTTGACAGTGTAGAGATCCAGATATCATGAAATTTCAACTGATCAAAGACACCAGCATCGACTTCCTTGGCAAGCGCCGGGTGGCAATGGTCATCTCGCTCATCGTGATTGCCGTCAGCATTGGCTCACTGGTTGCCCGTGGACTCAACTTTGGTATCGACTTCACCGGTGGCACCCTGGTGGAGGTGGGCTACGAGCAGGCGGTGGAGGTGCAGAGCGTTCGTGCCGATCTAGCGGAAGGCGGCTTCGGCGACGCCATCGTGCAGCATTTTGGCACCTCGCGCGATGTTCTGATCCGCCTGCCGGTAACGGCGGCGCGCGAGGAGATCAAGGCCGCGGAACTGAGCAATGCAGTAATGCAGGCGCTGCGCGCGCCCGTCGGCGAGATACTCGCGGAGCAGGGTGGTGAAGGCAGCCAGCAATGCAGCCGTGACGGCGCGGTGCAGGACTGTGTGGTGCAGATGCGGCGGGTGGAATTCGTCGGACCCCAGGTGGGCGATGAACTCAAGGAGCAGGGTGGCCTGGCCATGCTGTACGCGCTCATCGGCATCCTGATCTACGTCACCTTCCGCTTCGAATGGCGATTTGCCGTCGGCTCCGTGGTGGCGCTGGTGCATGACGTGCTCATTACCGTTGGCGTATTCTCACTGCTGCAACTTGACGTTTCGCTGGCGGTGCTCGCCGCGGTGCTGGCGGTGATCGGTTACTCGCTCAACGACACCATCGTGGTATTCGACCGCATAAGGGAGAATTTTCGCAAGCTGCGCAAGGCGGAACCGGTGTCGATCATGAACCAGTCGATCAACGAGACACTGCCGCGCACCCTGCTGACCTCCATTACCACGCTGTTCGTGGTTCTCGCGCTTTTGTTTCTGGGCGGCGAGGTGATTCGCGGTTTCGCCATCGCGCTGCTGGTGGGTATCCTGGTGGGTACCTATTCCTCCATCTTCGTCGCCAGCCCCACGGTGCTCGCTCTCGGCGTCAGCCGGGACGACCTGATGCCGGTGGTCAAGGAAGGCGCCGAAGTGGACAGTCAGCCCTGACGCGCCAGGTTCCAACCGATGCGCTGCCCCTACTGCGCCAGTGCTGATACCCGGGTGATCGATTCTCGTCTCGGGGACAACGGTGACGCGGTACGCCGGCGGCGCGAATGCCAGGAATGCAGCGAACGCTTCTCCACCCTGGAGCAGGTGGTGCTGCAGATGCCCCAGGTGATCAAGTCCGATGGCCGGCGCGAGCGATTCGACGAGGACAAACTGCGCCGCGGACTGGAACGCGCGCTGGAAAAACGGCCGGTGGAAAGCGAAACGGTCGCAGCCGCGATGAACCGCATCATGCGCCGCTTCGCCCACACCGGCGAGCGCGAGGTGGAGGCCAAACAGATCGGCCGCGAGGTGATGGAGGAACTGCGCGACATCGACGAGGTCGCCTATGTCCGCTTTGCCTCGGTTTACCGCAGCTTCCAGGATCTCGAAGCGTTCAGTGACGAGGTCGAGCGATTGCGAGAGACACTGAGTGATCGTACCGGCAAGGTGCAGCTTTCGCTGTTTACCGCCGGCGGCGAGCGCAACCGCTAGAACCAGTTTCCCATGGCCATCTTCACCGGCATCCGCGACCTGAAGGAAAGCATCGGCGCAGCACCGGCCGCGCAACTGGAAATTCCCGAGACCTACGTGCGCCAGCCCGGCGACGATCATCGCTTCATGGCGCGCGCGCTCAAGCTGGCGGAGAAGGGTGTCGCCACCACCCATCCCAATCCACGGGTCGGATGTGTAGTCACCCGCAATGGCGTGGTGGTGGGCGAGGGCTGGCATCGCTTCGCCGGCGAACCCCATGCCGAGGTCAATGCGCTGCGCCAGGCAGGCAAGCTGGCGAATGACGGCACGCTGTACGTCAATCTCGAACCCTGCTGCCACCAGGGGCGTACGCCGCCCTGTACCGACGCCATCATCCGCGCCGGTATCAGCCGCGTGGTCTGCGCGATGGAGGATCCCAACCCGCTGGTCAATCGCGCGGGCATCTCCGCGTTGCAACGCGCCGGCATCACGGTGGAGGTTGGAACGGGGCATGACCAGGCGAAAACCCTCAACCGGGGTTTCGTCCGCCGCCTCACCAGCGGGGTGCCCTGGGTCTCGCTCAAGATCGCCATCAGCCTGGATGGCAAGACCGCGCTCGCCAGCGGTGAGAGCCAGTGGATCACCTCCGAGGATGCGCGCCGTGACGCCCATCGCCTGCGCGCCGCGAGTTCCGCCATCATTACCGGCATCGGCACCGTGCTCAGGGATAACCCGCGCATGACCGCGCGCCTGCCCGGCGTGGAGCGGCAGCCGTTGCGGGTGATTCTCGACAGCCGCCTCAGCACCCCGGTGGACGCGGCCATCCTCGACCAGCCCGGTGACGTGCTGATCTTCACCGATCCGGAGTATGTCGGCGACGCGGATATCTACGACCGCAAGAACGTCGAGGTCATCGGCTGCGCCATGCGCGCCGGCAGCCTGGACCTCGACGCGGTGCTGCGCGAACTCGGCGAACGCGAGATCAACGAGGTGATGCTCGAGGCGGGCTCGCGCCTCAGTGGCGGCATGCTTGCCAGCGGGCTGGTGGATGAACTGGTGGTGTACATGGCGCCGGACCTGCTCGGCGAGGCCGCGCGCGGTATGCTGCGCATCCCGGGCATCGAGACCATGGCGGACAAGCGCACTCTGACGTTCCGTGACGTGCGACGCATCGGCCGCGACCTGCGACTCGTCCTCGACGTGGGCGGCGCGAAGCCCTGAGACCGCCATGTTCACCGGAATCGTCGAGACCACGGGCCGGGTCTGCCTGAGCCAGCCGTCGGGTGACGGGCTACGACTGGGGATCGATCTCGGCGGACTCGACACATCCGCCATCCACACCGGCGACAGTATCGCGGTCAATGGCGTCTGCCTCACGGTGACTACCATCGAAGACGACGCCGGTTCGTTCGACGTGTCCGGTGAAACGCTGGACAGGACGCTGATCGGTGAGTGGGCGCCGGACAGGCGGGTCAACCTGGAACCCGCGCTCACCCTGGGCAAGCCCCTGGGCGGTCATCTCGTCTCCGGTCATGTCGATGGCTCCGCGTATCTCGACGAACTGCGTCCCGACAGCGACTCCACCTGGATGCGCTTCCGCCTGCCGCGCGCTCTCGGCCGGTTCATCGCGGTCAAGGGCTCGGTGACCGTGGACGGCGTCAGCCTGACCTCCAACGATGTGACGGACGATGGCGACGATACCCTGTTCGAGCTCACCCTGGTGCCGCATACCCTCGCGGTCACCACGCTGGGCGATTTACTGCCGGGAGATCGCGTGCATATCGAGGTGGACATGATGGCGCGCTACCTCGAACGCCTGCTGGCGTCCGAACGCGGCAGGGAAGCGAAATGAGCGAGGCGCATCACGTGGTGGACTCCATCGACGACGTGCTCGCCGACTATCGCCAGGGCCGGATGGTGATCCTGGTGGACGACGAGGACCGGGAGAACGAGGGCGACCTGCTGATGGCGGCGGAATGTGTCACCGCCGACCATGTCAACTTCATGGCCTCCCATGGCCGCGGCCTGATCTGCCTGACGCTCACCGAGGAACGCTGCCGCCAGCTCGACCTGCCGCTAATGGTGAGCCGCAACAACGCCCGGTTCTCAACCAACTTCACGGTGTCCATCGAGGCGGCTGACGGGGTCACCACCGGCATCTCGGCCCAGGACCGGGCAATCACGGTGCGCGCCGCGGTGAAGCGCAACGCGCGTCCGGACGATCTCGTCACCCCGGGGCACATCTTCCCCATCAAGGCCCAGCCGGGCGGCGTACTGACCCGCGCCGGGCATACCGAGGCCGGCGTCGATCTCGCGCGTCTCAGTGGCTTCGAGCCCGCGAGCGTGATCTGCGAGATCCTGCGCGAGGACGGCACCATGGCGCGCCTGCCTGACCTGGTGGAATTCGCCCGTCAGCACGATCTCAGGATCGGCACGATCGCCGACCTGATCAAGTACCGGCTGCGCCACGACCCGACCCTGGAACGCATCGACAACCGCCCGCTGCGCCTGGACCAGGGCGAGTTCAACGCGCTGACGTATCATGACGTCGCGGAGGGAGGCACCCACCTGGCGTTGACCTACGGTCGACTCACGCCCGGGGAGCCGGTGCCCGTGCGCGTGCAGGTGCATCGCGGCCTGCTCGACTCGGTGCTCGATGCGGGCGCGCCGGAAAGCTGGAGTATCGGCTCAGCGCTCTCCGCCATCGTCGATCATGGCGCGGGCGCGCTGATCCTGCTGGCCTATCACGAGGAGGCCCATGAGCTCGCCTCGCGTATCCAGTTGCGTGGCGGGCCGTCGCGCGCCGAGACAGAGCGCGCCCCGGAAGACCCGGCAAAACACAGCCCCGGCGACCTGCGCATGCTCGGCGCGGGATCGCAGATCATCGCCGATCTCGGCCTCGACAAGATCCTGTCTCTCGGCAGGGAATGGCGTACCTTCGGTTTGTCCGGCTTCGGACTGGAGGTTGTAGAATACCTGCCCGACCGGCAGGCCCTCGAATCCTGGAAACAGAACCATGCGTGAAATCTCGGGTGACTTCGTTCAATGCAGCGGCCGCTATGCCATCCTGGCAGGCCGGTTCAACGACTTCATCACCGACAGGCTGGTGGCAGGCGCGCGCGACGCTTTCCTGCGCCATGGGATCTCCGGGGACGACATCGAACTCGTCTGGGTGCCGGGGGCATTCGAGATGCCCTTCGCCGCGCGCCGCCTGGTGGACAGCGGCCGCTTCGACGCCGTGGTCACGCTCGGCGCGGTGATCCGTGGTTCGACGCCGCATTTCGACTACGTCGCCGGGGAATGCGCCGGCGGCATCGCCCGACTCAATGCCGAGGGCCGCATCCCGGTGATCTTCGGCGTGCTCACCACCGACACCATCGAGCAGGCCGTGGAACGCGCCGGTACGAAGGCCGGCAACAAGGGCGCGGAAGCCGCGGTCACCGCCATGGAAATGGTGAGCCTCGCGTCCCGGCTCTCCGGCTGAGGCGGCAGCGGCTTGGCAAGAAGCGGACGTCACCTGGCCCGTCGGTGCGTGGTCCAGGCCCTGTACCAGTGGCAGATGACCGGCCAGTCGCCGGACCAGATCATCGGCAGCTTTATCGGCAACGACAACCTCACCGGTCGCCACCGTGACTGGTTCCTCGCGCTGGTGGAGAACATCCCGACATACGTTGGGGACATCGACGCCCTGATCGAGCCCCATCTCGACCGCGCGAGCGAGCGGGTGGATCCCATCGAGCAGGCCATCCTGCGGCTCGGCACCTACGAGCTGCGCTACGATCCCACCGTGCCCACCAACGTGGTGATCGACGAGGCCATCGATCTCGCCAAGACCTTCGGCTCCGAACAGGGCTATCGCTACGTCAACGGCGTACTCGACAAGGTGGCGCGCTCGGTGCGTGACTGAACGTGTAACGGTGTCATTGTCGAGCCGGCGTGGCGATCGATGAGCAAACCGTCCGCTAAAGCCGGCGCCCGCGTCGTAACCTCCCGCGACCTGTTCGCGACCCCGTTCAACTTCCTCGCCTTTGGTTTCGGCAGTGGGCTTGCACCGAAGGCGCCGGGGACTTTCGGTACGCTCGCAGCGGTGCCGCTTTGCTATTTGCTCGACCGTGCGGGGGCGACGATTTATTTGCTGGCCACGCTGCTGGCGCTCGGTATCGGCATTGCGATCTGCGCCGCCGCCGCACGCCATCTCGAAAGCCATGACCATCCCGCCATCGTCTGGGACGAGATCGCCGGCTTCCTGGTGACCATGCTCGTGGTGCCCGTCACGCCGCTGACCCTGTTCGCCGGCTTTCTTCTCTTCCGCCTGTTCGACATCCTCAAGCCCTGGCCCATTCGCCGGGTTGACCGGCAGGTGCATGGCGGACTTGGTATCATGCTCGACGACCTGCTCGCGGCGGTGATGGCCGGCGCGCTGCTCTTCCTGCTGGCGCGCAGTGGCCTGATCGGCGGCCTCGCCAGCCTGTCCTGAACCTCGATCAACCATTTACATCATGTCTACCTTCCGCGCCTACCGTATCGACCAGACCGAAGACAAGACGATCGCCGCGAGCTTCCGGGAATTGACCCTGGACGACCTCACCCCGGGAGAGGTGGTGATCCGGGTGGCCTGGTCCGGGATCAACTACAAGGACGTCCTCGCGGCGACGGGCAAGGGCAAGGTCCTGCGCCGGTTTCCGCTCAACGGGGGCATCGACCTGTCGGGCACGGTGGAAAGCTCCACCGATGACCGTTTCGCGCCCGGGGACGAGGTGCTGGTGGCGGGCTGCGGCCTGTCGGAAACCGCCGATGGCGGCTACGCGGAGATCGCCAGGGTCTGTGCCGACTGCGTGGTGCCGTTGCCGCAGGGTCTCGACCTGCGCGAGGCCATGGCCATCGGCACCGCGGGCTTCACCGCCGCCATGGCGGTGAGCCGGATGGAACAGAACGGCCAGACGCCGGATCACGGCAAGGTCATCGTCACCGGCGCCACCGGCGGCGTGGGCAGCATCGCCATCGATATTCTCGCCGCGCGCGGCTACGAGGTGGTGGCGTTCACCGGAAAAAGGGAGCAGTACGACTTCCTGCGGGAACTCGGGGCGAGCGAATGCATCGACCGCCACGCCGTGGAGATGGGCGGCCGCCCGCTGGAAAGCGCCACCTGGGGCGGCGCGGTGGACAATGCCGGCGGCGAGACGCTGGCCTGGCTGACGCGCACGGTGAAACCCTGGGGAAACATCGCCAGCATCGGCCTGGTGGACGACTTCAAACTCAACACCACGGTCATGCCCTTTATCCTGCGCGGCGTGTCGCTTCTCGGCATCAATTCCATCGACATGCCGAACGCGATGCGCAACGCGCTCTGGGAGCGCGTCGGCACGGATCTGAAGCCACGCCATCTCGACAGGATCGTCACCCGCGAGGTGGATCTCGAAGCGCTTCCCGGGACATTCAGCAGCTACCTGGACGGCAGCAATATCGGCAGGACGCTGGTCCGGGTCGGCTGACCCGTGGCCGCCCGCCACGATGGATGAACAGGGGAAACAGCAGGGTGGACTGAACGCGGGCAGGCAGGTGGTTGTCGCGGACGCCATTCTGGCGCTGCACTTCCTGTTCGCTCTCTTCGCGGTGCTCGGCGGGTTCCTCGTGTTGCTGGACCGGCGGATGATGTGGTTGCATCTGCCGGCCGTGGCGTGGTCCTCCGTGGTGAACCTGGCCCACTGGACATGTCCGCTGACCCCACTGGAAAAAAACCTGCGCAAGCGCGCGGGCGATCGCGTCTTCGAGGGTGGCTGGGTGCAGCATTACCTCGAACCCCTGGTGCGGCCCCTGGGTATGCCGCGGCGGATGGAACTCGTTGCCGGGATATCCATCCTGGCCTGGAACGCGGTGGTCTACGCCATCGTGTTCCGTACCGTCGGCCCGGATTGAAAGGGCAGGCCACTCCCTGGCCCCCATCAGCGGCTGGCGTGTAGCGACGCGGTTTCGCTCCCGTCCTGACGGAAACCGCGTCCAGCCGTTGATTTATCCCCGTCCGATAGCATGTAATCCCTTCACAACGCTTTTTGAATCACAGATCAGGAGAACTACCAGATGAGCAAGATCGATATTGGAATCGGTGCGAAGGACCGGGAGAAAATCGCGAATGGCCTCAGCCGCCTGCTCGCAGATTCCTACACCCTGTACCTGCAGACTCATAACTTCCACTGGAACGTCACCGGACCCCAGTTCCGTGAACTGCACCTGATGTTCGAAGAGCATTACACCGAACTGGCAACCGCGGTGGATGAAATCGCGGAACGTATCCGCACCCTGGGCATCGCCGCACCCGGCACCTACAAGGAGTTCGCCAAGCTGAGCGCCATCGACGAGGTGGAAGGCGTGCCGGAAGCGGACGAAATGGTCAAGCTGTTGACCAGCGGTCATGAACAGGTGGTCAAGACGTCACGTGACGTGCTCAAGGTGGCCCAGGATGCCGATGACGAGTCCACGGCCGCGCTGGTCTCCGACCGCATGCGTATTCACGAGAAAACGGCATGGATGTTACGCGCGATGCGTAACTGATTCCCCCAACCGGGCATGGTTATTGCATGAAGCGGAGCATGCGATAATCCGTTTCACCTCAAACCCGGAATGGACTGATGGAAAGTTTTCTCGCCGCCTGGCGCCCGCGCATCCTGAGCGTGCTGCGTATCGTTTCCGCGTTCCTGTTCATGCAGCATGGCACGCAGAAACTGTTCAGCTTTCCAGCGGAAGCACGCGGCCCGTTCGAACTGTTGTCCCAGTCCGGCGTTGCCGGGGTGCTCGAGGTGTTCGGCGGATTCCTGCTGCTGATCGGCCTGTTTACCCGACCGGTGGCATTCGTACTTTCCGGGCTGATGGCATTCGCCTATTTCATCGCCCATGCGCCGCGGGATTTCTGGCCGTTGGTGAACGGTGGAGAACTGGCCGCTCTGTACTCGTTCCTGTTCCTCTATTTCGCCTGTGCCGGTGGCGGCGCGTGGAGCGTTGATCGGTTTCGTCGGGGCTGAGTACCCGATGATCGTGTGCGTCATGCGCCACCTGGGTCTGGTCCTGGTACTACTCCTCGCCGGTAGCCAGGCGTTGGCATTCTCGCCCAAGGTGGAAATCGTCGAGCGTTTCGACGATTTTCAGGTAATGGCGTTTATCGACGCGCAGGACATCCAGGAGAACCCGGCCTGGCAACCGGGGGACGGTGACCCGCCCCTCTCCGTTGCCGGGGCGATCAGCGCGGTGGGAGGTCTCCAGGACGGCACCATCGCGGTTCGGGATATACGGGAGATCGAATTGCGGCTGATGCCGAGGCATGACAACAGTTGGCATTACCTGGTCCGGGTTGCCAATGGAGCCATGATCTCGGAGAACGAGATCTTTGTCGTCCTGATGAGTGGCAAGGTGATTCCGGCAATCATACGACCCGGAAACTGACCCAGGAACCCGAAATGCTCCCAGCCAGGCCTGCGAGGAGACAGCGATGACGGATACCGATGGTAATGGGACGACCAACCCCTCCGCGGAGATCGATCGGATCATCGCCGGACTGGGCGACTGGTGTGATGAGACGTTGGGGCGTATTCGGGCGTCGGTATCGCGCAACCGCAAGGGGAAGTAGGCCACCCTGCAGCGGTCACCTGGTTGCCGCCGCGCGGTGGTACAGTTGCCGCCACCCGCACCGGATCGACACGTCATGAAATCCACCACCGTCACGGAGGCAATCGGGAGCCGCCGCTCGGTGCGTGCCTTTCTGCCGGACCCGGTGAACACCGGCGCAGTGCGCGCCATCCTGCAAACCGCGGCGCGCGCGCCCAGTGGCACCAACATGCAGCCCTGGCGGACATTCGTGTTGACCGGCGCCTCGCGCGACACGCTCTGCGACGCGGTCTGCCGGGCATACGACCACGAACGCGACGAGCATGACGCCGAGGTCCACTACTACCCGGAGCGCTGGTTCGAACCCTATCTCGCGCGGCGGCGCAAGGTCGGCTGGGATCTCTATGGTCTCCTTGGCATCGAGCGCGAGGATCGTGCGGGGATGCATGTCCAGCACCGGCGCAATTTCCGCTTCTTCGATGCGCCGGTGGGAATGATATTCACCATGCACCGAGACCTTGCCACCGGGAGCTGGCTCGATTACGGCATGTTCCTGCAGAACATCATGCTGCTCGCGCGCGAGGCCGGCCTCGATACCTGTCCCCAGGCGGCATGGTCAGACTACCACTCGGTGATACGCAAGGTCTTGCCGCTGGAGGACTCCGAGGTCGTGGTCTGTGGCATGGCGCTTGGCCATGCGGATCCGGACGCGGTGGAAAACACGCTCGTCACCGAGCGCGAAGACGCCGCCGGGTTCGTCCGCTTCCTCGACTGAAGTTCCAGGCTGTCCCTGGCGTCAGCGGCGCCGCCAGCGATGGAACTTTTCCAGCAGTCCGAGGACCCACTGCGGCGCATGGGCCTTCTTCCAGTTGCCCGCGGCGAACTTGTTGGCCTCCATCCAGGTGGGATAGGCATGGATGGTGCCGAGTATTTTGTTGAGGCCAATGCCGTGCTTCATCGCCAGCACGAACTCCGCGATGAGATCGCCGGCATGGCTGCCGACGATGGTAGCTCCGAGGATGCGGTCTTTACCGGGTACGGTCAGCACCTTGATCTCTCCCGTGGCTTCGCCGTCCGCCAGCGCGCGATCGAGATCCGATAGCGGATATCGCGTAACCTCGTATGGGATGCCCTGTTCGCGCGCGTCCAGTTCATTCAGTCCCACCCGCGCCACCTCGGGATCGGTATAGGTTGCCCACGGGATCACGCGATAGTCGACTTTGAATTTCTTCAGCGGCCGGAAGAGAGCGTTCACTGCGGCGTACCAGGCCTGGTGGGAGGCGACATGGGTGAACTGGTAGGGACCGACCACGTCGCCACAGGCGAAGATGGACGGGTAGCCGGCCTGCAGGTAGTCGTCGGTCTCGATGGTCCTGCGCTGCGTCAGCGGGATGCCGATGGCGTCGAAGCCCGCGCCTTTCGTGCGTGGCGCGCGGCCCACGGCGACGAGAATGCCGTCGAACGGGATCTCGAGATTGCCGTCATCGCTCTCGCAATGAAGGACCTTCTGGCCATTCTCCGTGCTGACTCGCGTCGCCTTGTAGCCGGTATGCAGATCGATCCCCTCGGAGCGAAAGCGATCGGCCATGAACCCGGCGACCTCCTCGTCTTCCCGGATCAGGATGCGCGGCAGCATCTCCACGATGCTCACCTTCGATCCGAAGCGGGCGAAACACTGCGCCAGCTCGCAGCCGATGGGGCCACCGCCGAGCACCACCAGGCGGGGCGGCAGTTCCTCGAGCTCCCAGATATTGTCCGACGTGAGGTAGTCGACTTCATCGAGCCCCGGGATCGGCGGCACGAAGGGTTCCGCGCCGGTGGCGAGGATGATGTTGCGCGTTTTGATGACGCGGCCGTTCACCTCCACCTCGGTGGGGGAGCGCACGTTGGCCTCTCCCTGGATGACCTCGACGCCGAGGCCCGTGTAGCGTTCCACCGAGTCATGGGGTTCGATGGCGGCGATGACGGACTTCACCCGCGCCATGATGTCGCGGAAGTCGAACTCGGCTTTCGCGGTATGGATGCCCCAGTGTTCGGCGTGGTGAATGCGGTGCAGAAGCCGCGCGGAAGCGATGAGCGACTTGGATGGCACGCAGCCGGTGTTGAGGCAGTCGCCGCCCATGGCGCCGCGTTCGACCAGGATGACCTTTGCCTTCACCGCGGCGGCTATATAGGCGGACACCAGCCCGGCGCTGCCGGCCCCGATCACCACCAGGTTGGCGTCGTAGCTGCTCAAGCTTCTTCCCCGGGAGCGCCCCGCCCGCGGCGAATCAATCGCAGGGCGAAGCGGGCAATGTACGGAAACACCGCCAGCAGGGTGAAGGAGGCGATCAGCGCGGGAGACAGCAGGCCACCCAGGGATGTCAGCTGGACAAGCTGGGTGCCGGCATTGATGAATACCATGCTGCCCGGCGCCATGCCGACGAGCGAGGCGGCTGCGTAAGTCAGCGTGCGGATGGACGTCAGCCCCATCAGCAGGTTGACGAGGAAGAACGGGAACACCGGCACCAGGCGCATCGAGAACAGGTAGAGCGCGCCCTCGCGGCGAAAGTTTTCCTGGATCGGACGCAGGCGGTCACCGAAGCGCGCTTCCACCAGGTCATGAAACAGGTAGCGCGCGAGCAAAAAGGCGATGGTCGCGCCGATGGTGGCGGAGATCAGCACCACCACCGTTCCCGTGGCGAAGCCGAAGATCGCGCCGCCGAGCAGCGTCAGCACCAGCGCCCCCGGGATGGAGGCCGCGGTGGCGACGATATAGATCGTGGCAAAGAGCGCGATGCTGCGTAGCGGGTTGGCCTCACGGTAGGCCTGGATGGCGCCGAGTTGGGACTGCACCCATTCGAGGGTGAGGACGTGGCGCGGGCCGAACAGGAGAAAGCCGCCAATCAATATAGCCAGCAGCGCGAGCACCAGCAACCTGGACTTCGACATGGCGGGTTTCGCCGGGGACGATGACGCGGGGGACGATAACACGGGCTTCATGGCGAAGTCCGACATCCGATCCGCGGATTGGTTTCCTCCATGCCCGATCGCGGGCGTAAAAAAAAGGGGAGCCCGGGCTCCCCTTTTTCCGGCGCGGGGCCGGCAGTCTCGGGCGGCTGCCTCAGAACTTCGCGATCAGCGCATCGGCGAAACCGCTGGTGGATACCTCGGTGGCGCCATCCATCAGGCGCGCGAAATCGTAGGTCACGGTCTTGTCCGCCATCACCTTGACGAAGGCTTCGTTGATCAGGTCCGCGACTTCCTGCCAGCCGATATGTTCGAACATCATCACCCCGGAAAACAACAGGGAGGACGGGTTGACCTTGTTCTGGTTGGCGTACTTGGGCGCGGTGCCGTGGGTGGCCTCGAATACCGCAACGTCGTCGGAGACGTTGGCGCCCGGGGCGATGCCGATGCCCCCCACTTCCGCGGCGACGGCGTCCGAGAGATAGTCGCCGTTCAAGTTCATGGTGGCGAGGACGTCAAACTCCGCCGGCCGCAGCTGCAGTAACTGGAAGGTTATATCGGCGATGCGGTCCTTGATCAGCAGCTTGCCTTCCGGCATCTTGCCGCCGTGATCGTCCCAGAGTTCCTCCTCGGTGACGATCCGGTCGCGGAACTCCTCCTTCGCGAGCTGGTAGCCCCAGTTGCGGAAGCCGCCCTCGGTGAATTTCATGATGTTGCCCTTGTGCACCAGGGTCACGCTCTCGCGGTTATGGTCGAGGGCGTACTGGATCGCCTTGCGCACCAGGCGGCGTGAACCGAACGGGCTGATGGGTTTGATGCCGAGTGCCGCGTCCTCGAAGAACTCGCAGCCCATCTCCTCGCGCAGGAACTTCGCCAGCTTGGCGTTCTCCGGGGTGCCGCTCTCGTACTCGATGCCGCAATAGACGTCCTCGGTGTTCTCGCGAAAGATCACCACGTCCACTTCCTCGGGCTTCCGAAGTGGCGAGGGGACGCCGCTGTAATAACGTACCGGGCGCACGCAGGCGAACAGGTCCATTTCCTGGCGCAGGGAGACGTTGAGGGAGCGGAAGCCGCCGCCCACCGGCGTGGTCAGCGGGCCCTTGATGGCCACGCCGAGTTCCTTGATCGCGGCGAGGGTTTCCGCGGGGAAGTAGTCTCCGCCGTAGATTCCCGCGGCTTTCTCGCCCATGTAGAGCTCGCACCAGGAGACCTTGCGCTTGCCGCCATAGGCCTTCTCCACCGCGCTATCCCACACCCGCAGGCAGGCGGCGGTGATGTCGGGGCCGATGCCGTCGCCTTCGACGAAACCGAGGATCGGCTGGTCCGGCACGGTGAGTTTGCCGTTGCTGATGGTGATCTTGCTGCCGGTTTCCGGCATCCGGATATGCTGGTAGGACATGTCTGTCTGGTCTCTGTGTCTTGTCTTTAATTCGGGAGCCGGATTGTGCCTGAAATGGCTCGCGGGAGCGATCCGACGAAGTGCGGAAACAGGGCGCCACAATCGCGGTGCGTTGGGCGTGCACGGAGTTTGCGCGACTTCACAGGGCCCGCCTGGAGGCGGGATTTTCAGACCATGGTAGGCCCGCCGGGCCGCGCTTTCAAGCTGTTATTGCGGGTTGCTTTCCGCTATCATGTTATGGTGACTAACTGCCTGATAACACGATGAAAATCAATCCGGAAAAGCAAGCCGACTGGGATCGGCTCGCGGCCAGCGAACTGCGTGACCGGACGCCGGATGATCTCGTGTGGCAGACCCCGGAAGGCATCGCGGTAAAACCGCTGTATACCGCGGCCGACCTGGAAGGCCTCGAATTCGTCGATAGTCTGCCGGGCACGCCGCCCTACACCCGGGGGCCGAAGGCGACGATGTACGCCGGCAGGCCCTGGACCGTGCGCCAGTACGCCGGCTTTTCCACCGCCGAGGAGTCCAACGCCTTCTACCGACGCAATCTCGCGGCAGGCCAGGCGGGTCTCTCGGTGGCGTTCGATCTCGCCACCCATCGTGGCTACGATTCGGACCATCCGCGGGTGCAGGGCGACGTCGGCAAGGCCGGCGTCGCCATCGACTCGGTGGAGGACATGAAGATCCTGTTCGACCGGATTCCGCTGGAGCGGATGTCCGTGTCGATGACCATGAACGGCGCGGCGCTGCCAGTGATGGCGATGTACATCGTCGCGGCGGAGGAGCAGGGGGTCGCCCACGGCGACCTGTCGGGGACGTTGCAGAACGACATCCTGAAGGAATTCATGGTGCGCAACACCTATATCTACCCGCCGCGCCCGTCGATGCGCATCGTGTCCGACATCATCGGCTACACCGCGGAGCAGATGCCGCGCTTCAACCCGATCTCCATCTCCGGCTATCACATGCAGGAGGCAGGGGCCACCTGCGTGCAGGAACTCGCCTATACCCTGGCGGACGGTCTCGAGTATGTCCAGGCGGCGCTGGACGCCGGCCTCGCGGTGGATCGGTTCGCCCCGCGGCTGTCGTTCTTCTTCGCCATCGGCATGAACTTCTTCATGGAGGTGGCGAAGCTGCGCGCGGCGCGTACCCTCTGGGCGGAACTCATGACCGAGCGCTTCCAGCCGAAGGACCCGCGCTCGTTGATGTTGCGCACCCACTGCCAGACCTCCGGCGTCAGCCTTACCAGCCTCGATCCCTACAACAACGTGATCCGCACCACCATCGAGGCGATGGCGGCGGTGCTGGGTGGCACCCAGTCGCTGCATACCAATTCCTTCGACGAGGCGCTCGCGCTGCCGACGGACAACTCCGCGCGTATCGCGCGCAACACCCAGCTCATCCTCCAGCACGAGGCGGGCCTGACGAAGGTGGTGGATCCCATGGCCGGCTCTTATTACCTCGAGAATCTGACCAACAGCCTCATCGTCGAGGCGCGCAGGATGATCGCAGAGGTCGACGAGCTCGGCGGCATGACGCGCGCGGTGGAGGCGGGCCTTCCCAAGCTGCGCATCGAGGAAGCCGCCGCCAGGCGCCAGGCCCGGGTCGATCGCGGCGAGGAGGTGATCGTCGGCGTCAACCGCTTCCAGCGGGAAACGGAGGATCCGATCGATATCCTGGTGGTGGACAACGAGGCGGTGCTGCAAAGCCAGGTGGCGCGCCTCGAACGCGTGCGCACGGAGCGCGACCCGCAGGTCTGGCAGAGTGCCATCGACGCGCTGCGTCACGCGGCGGAATCGGGGGAGGGCAATCTCCTCGAGGTGGCGCTGGACGCGGCCCGTGCGCGGGCGACGGTGGGCGAGATCTCCGACACCCTGGAGCAGGTTTACGGCCGCCACCAGGCGGAGGTGCGCTCGATCGCCGGGGTCTACAGCGCGCAGTACGAGGGCGATGCCGATTTCGCCTCGCTGCGTGAGCGCATCACGCGCTTCGCCGAGCGCGAAGGCCGGCGGCCGCGCATGCTGGTGGTCAAGCTCGGCCAGGACGGCCATGACCGCGGCGCCAAGGTGATTGCCACGTCCTTTGCCGACATGGGTTTCGACGTGGATATCGGGCCGTTGTTCCAGACCCCGGAGGAGGCGGTGCGCCAGGCCATCGAGAACGACGTGCACCTGATCGGCATTTCCTCCCAGGCGGCTGGACATCGCACCCTCGTGCCCGGCGTGATGCGCGCGCTCGAGGCAGCGGGGGCGGAGGATATCCGCGTCATCTGCGGCGGCGTCATCCCGCCGGACGACTACGCCATGCTGCGCGAGATCGGCGTGGCGGCGATCTTTGGTCCGGGCACCAACATTCCGCGCGCCGCCGGCGAAATCATCGACATCCTCGAGGCCGCCTGAGCGCAAGCCGCGCAGCCCCAAAACCCCTTTCGATCCCCATGCAAGACATCATTCTCCAGCTGGAACAGAAACGCGCCGAGGCCAAACTCGGCGGCGGCAAGGTGCGAATCGACGCGCAGCACGCGCGCGGCAAGCTCACCGCGCGCGAACGCATCGACGTTTTGCTCGACGAGGGCAGCTTCGAGGAATGGGATATCTTCGTCGAGCACCGCTGCACCGATTTCGGCATGCAGGACAAGTCGATCCCGGGAGACGGCGTGGTGGTGGGCTATGGCACCATCAATGGTCGCCTGGTATTCGTCTACAGCCAGGACTTCACCGTCTTCGGTGGATCACTGTCCGAGGCCCACGCGGAGAAGATCTGCAAGGTCATGGACCAGGCCGTGAAGGTCGGGGCGCCGCTGATCGGCATCTCGGATTCCGGCGGCGCGCGCATCCAGGAAGGGGTGGCGTCTCTCGGTGGCTATGCCGAGGTGTTCCAGCGCAACGTCATGGCCTCCGGCGTGGTGCCGCAGATCTCGCTGATCATGGGGCCGTGCGCCGGTGGCGCGGTGTACTCCCCGGCGATGACAGACTTCATCTTCATGGTGGAGGAAAGCTCCTACATGTTCGTCACCGGTCCCGAGGTGGTGAAGACCGTGACCCATGAAACCGTGACCGCGGAGGACCTGGGCGGCGCGGGCACACACACCTCGCGCTCCGGCGTCGCCGACCTTGCCTTCGACAACGACGTCGATGCGCTGCTGATGACGCGGCGGTTCTTCAATTTCCTGCCCTCCAGCAATTCCGAACGGCCGCCGCACCGGGAGACGGAGGACGTCGAGTCCCGCCTCGAGCGTTCCCTGGACAGCCTGGTGCCGGAAAATCCCAACCAGCCCTACGACATGAAGGAGCTGATCGTGAAGCTGGTGGACGAGGGCGACTTCTTCGAGCTCAAGCCGGACTATGCGAAGAACATCATCATCGGCTTCGGCCGCATGGAGGGCAACCCGGTGGGCATCGTCGCCAACCAGCCCATGGTGCTGGCGGGCTGCCTCGACATCAATGCCTCGGTGAAGGCGGCTCGCTTCGTCCGCTTCTGCGACGCGTTCAACATCCCCATCGTCACCCTGGTGGACGTGCCCGGCTTCATGCCCGGTACGGCGCAGGAATACGGCGGCATCATCCGCCACGGCGCCAAGCTGCTGTTCGCTTATGCCGAGTGCACGGTGCCCAAGGTCACGCTCATCACGCGCAAGGCCTACGGCGGCGCCTACGACGTCATGGCGTCGAAGCACCTGCGCGGCGACGTCAACCTCGCCTGGCCGAGCGCGGAGATCGCGGTGATGGGACCCAAGGGTGCGGTGGAGATCATCTTCCGCGAGGATGCGAAGGATCCGGAGAAGCTCGAGCAACGGACGGAGGAATACCGGCGGAAATTCGCCAACCCCTTCGTCGCCGGACGGCGCGGCTACATCGACGATGTCATCCTGCCGCGGCACACGCGCAAGCGCATCTGCCGGTCCCTGGCCATGCTGGCGAACAAGGAGGTCGAGAACCCGTGGAAGAAACACGGCAACATTCCCCTGTGACCGGTTTCTGAACCGCCTGCCTCCCGTCCCGATTCACGATCCATGTTCAAGAAAATCCTGATTGCCAACCGCGGTGAGATTGCCTGCCGTGTGATGGCCACCGCCCGCCAGATGGGTATCGCCACCGTGGCGGTGTATTCCGACGCCGACCGCAACGCGCGCCACGTGGAGGAGGCGAACGAGGCGGTGCATATCGGCGCCGCCCCGGCGTCGGAGAGCTATCTCGTCGCCGAGCGCATCATTAAGGCCTGCCGCGATACCGGCGCAGAGGCGGTGCATCCCGGTTACGGTTTCCTCTCCGAGAACGCTTCCTTCGCCACCGCCCTCGAGGAGGCGGGCATCGTCTTCATCGGTCCCGGGGTGCGCGCCATCGAGGCGATGGGCGACAAGATCACGTCCAAGAACATCGCTGGCGAAGCGGGCGTGAACATCATCCCCGGTCACGACGCCGTGGTGAAGGACGCGGACGAGGCGTTGGAGATCGCGAATCGCATCGGCTACCCGGTGATGATCAAGGCCAGCGCCGGCGGCGGCGGCAAGGGCATGCGCGTGGCTTACGACGAGGCGCAATGCCGCGACGGTTTCGCGCGCGCCACCAGCGAGGCGGTATCGAGTTTCGGTGACGGGCGTATCTTCATCGAGAAGTTCATCGAGCAGCCCCGCCATATCGAGATCCAGGTCATTGCCGACAACCACGGCAACGTAGTCACCCTCAACGAACGTGAGTGCTCGATACAGCGGCGCCACCAGAAGGTGATCGAGGAGGCGCCCTCGCCATTCATCGACGCGGAGACCCGCGCCGCCATGAGCGCCCAGGCGGTGGCCCTGGCAAAGGCGGTGGACTACCGCTCCGCGGGCACGGTGGAACTCATTGTCGACGCCGAGCGCAATTTCTACTTCCTCGAGATGAACACCCGGCTGCAGGTGGAGCACCCGGTGACCGAGAACATCGCCGACGTCGACCTGGTGGAACTCATGATCCGGGTGGCGGCGGGGGAGAAGTTGCCCATTACCCAGGAAGACGTGGGCATCGATGGCTGGTCCATCGAGTCGCGCATCTACGCCGAGAGCCCGTTCCGCAATTTCCTGCCGTCCACCGGGCGCCTGGTTCGTTACCGGCCGCCGGACAACAGCGACCTGGTGCGGGTGGATACCGGGGTGTACGAGGGTTCCGAGATCTCGATGTACTACGACCCGATGATCGCCAAGCTGGTGACCTGGGGACCGACCCGGGACGAGGCCATCCACGCGATGCGGGACGCGATCGATCGCTATTACATCCGCGGCGTGGACTCCAACCTGCCGTTCGTGTCGGCGATCATGGCGCATCCCCGCTTCCAGCGCGGCGAATTGACCACGAACTTCATCGCCGAGGAGTATCCCGACGGCTTCTCCCCGGCGGACATCGACATCGGCGATCCGGAACTGCCGGCGGCGGTGATGGCCTGCATCCATCACCGGTTGATGATGCGCGCGACCACGGTGCCGGGACAGATGCCGGGCCATGGGCGCAACCTCAATCGAAGCTGGGTGGTGATGCTGGGGGACAAGTCCTACACCATGCGAGTCAAGCAGCGCGACAATTTCTGGGATGTCAGCACCGGCAGCCGGATGCTGCATATCACGGACAAGTGGAAGCTGATGCAGCCGGTGTACAGCGGCAAGGTGGATGACGAGCCGATCTGCCTGCAGGTGGAACGTCCCGGCGACGGGATCGTTTACAACGTGGTTTACCGTGGCGCGCCGCTCTCGGTGCGCGTGCTGAGCGAGTCCAGCGCCGCCCATTTTGCCAAGATGCCCGTGCGCGAGGCGCCGGACCTGACCGGCTTCCTGCTGTCGCCCATGCCGGGGCTACTGGTGTCCGTGGCGGTGGAACCTGGCCAGGCGGTGAAGGCGGGCGAGGTACTGGCGGTGATCGAGGCGATGAAGATGGAAAACTCCCTGCGTGCCGAGCGCGACGCCGTGGTGGAAAAGGTGCTTGCCGAGCCGGGTGCCACGCTGGTGGTGGACCAGCCGATCATCTCCTTCGAATCCGGCGCCTGAAGCCGGCCCGATCGGGGTCGACGAATTGATCGACAGGAATAAACTGCGCGCTGGCGACCGGCGAGCTCTCGCCCAGGCCATTACCCTGGCCGAGTCCACCCGCGCGGATCACCGCGCGGAGGCGGAGGCATTGCTCGAAGCAATGATGCCGCATACCGGCAATGCGCTCCGGGTCGGCATTACCGGCGTGCCCGGCGCCGGCAAGTCCACCTTTATCGATGCCCTCGGGCGCCTGCTGGTGGATCGCGACCATCGCATCGCGGTGCTCACCGTGGATCCCAGTTCGGCCATCAGTGGTGGTTCCATCCTCGGCGACAAGACGCGCATGGAATGGCTGTCGACCCAGACCAGTGCCTTTATCCGCCCGTCGCCCGCCGGGTTCACGCTCGGCGGGGTGGCGCGGCGCACGCGGGAGGCGATTCTGCTGTGCGAGGCCGCGGGTTTCGACGTGGTCATCGTCGAGACCGTGGGCGTGGGTCAGTCCGAGACCCTGGTGGCGGAGATGACCGACGTTTTTCTCCTGCTGCTCATTCCCGGCGCCGGCGATGATCTGCAAGGCATCAAGCGCGGCATCATGGAACTCGCCGACCTGGTGCTGGTGAACAAGGCCGACGGTGACCTGGCCACGAGGGCAGGCGTGTCGGTGGCGGACGTCCAACATGCCCTGCATCTCATGCGCCCGCGCACGACCGACTGGCAGACCCCGGTGCTCGCGATCTCCAGCCTCGAACGGCGCGGCATTGAAGAGGCCTGGGAACAGGTGATCGCGTATCGTGACCGGCTCGCCAGCGACGGCTCCCTGGAACGGCGACGGCAGTGCCAGGCCGTGGACTGGCTATGGCGCGAGACTGGTGAAATGCTGCTCGAGTCTCTTCGCTCCAGCCCGGACATGCGAACCGAACTGGCGCAATTGCAAGATCAGGTGCGGGATGGAAAAATACCCCCTTCAGTCGCCGCGGCGCGCCTCGCACAGCGGTTTTTCGCCACCGCCGGACGTCCCGATACCGGCGCCCCGGACGGCGACGAATCGGCATGAAACTGACACTGAATACGACTATACGTTCCGCATGATCGGCAAACTCAATCACGTGGCCATCGCGGTCCCCGATCTATCTGCCGCCGCGGCGCAGTACCGCGACGTGTTCGGGGCGAAAGTGTCCGACCCGGTGGACCTGCCCGATCACGGCGTCACCACGGTGTTCGTCAGCCTGCCGAACACCAAGATTGAACTCCTGCATCCGCTTGGAGAGGATTCCCCCATCGCCGGGTTCCTGCAGAAGAATACAGCGGGCGGCATCCACCATGTCTGCTACGAGGTCGTGGACATCGGCCTCGCTGCGGACAAGCTGGCCGCATCCGGCATGCGCGTGCTAGGCGACGGCAAGCCACGCATCGGCGCCCACGGCAAGCCGGTCCTGTTCCTGCATCCGAAGGATGCCCAGGGCACGCTGGTGGAACTGGAGCAGGTCTGATTTTTTTCTTGCGCCAGGTTCGCAAACCGCGGCCGGACCACTGTGAAACTGCATGAGCCAGAGTGACCAACTATACGCCGAGCCGCGGGCTCATCTCGTGGACTTCGCGTTTGACCAATCCGTGGCGGCGGTGTTTCCGGACATGATCCGACGCTCGGTGCCGGGTTACGAGACCGTCATTTCAGTCCTCGGCCTGGTTGCTGAGCAGTACTATCAACACGGTCACAAGGTATATGACCTTGGCTGCTCGCTGGGCGCCGCCACGTTGTCCATCTTCCAGCGTCTTGGCACGACGCCCGACTACGTTGCGGTGGACAGCGCCGCGCCGATGTTGGCGCGTTGCCGGGAAAACCTGGGGTTTCACATGGCCGATGCCCGGGTCAGCTATCACGAGATGGATATCCGGGATATTGAAATTACCGGCGCGGGCGTGGTGGTGCTCAATTTCACCCTGCAGTTCCTGCCGCCGGAGGATCGCCAGGTGTTGCTTGAGCGCATCCATGCCGGGCTCGAGCCCGGCGGCGTGCTGATCCTGTCGGAAAAGGTGCGCAGCGACAGCGAGCTTGAGGAGGAGACGCTCACCGGACTTCATCATCGCTTCAAGACCGCCAATGGTTACAGCGAGCTCGAGATCAGCCAGAAACGCAGCGCGCTCGAGAACGTGATGCAGCTGGATACCGTCCTGGTGCATCGCCAGCGCCTGGAGCGCGCCGGTTTCCGCGAGAATCGCCCCTGGTTTCAATGCCTCAATTTCGTCTCGCTGCTGGCGGTGAAATAAGCCGCGTCCGGTGAGCGGATTCGAGTGTATTCACCGCGTGCTCGAGGGCACCCCGGTGTCCGGTATTGCGCCTGCCCTGGAAAGGGCGGCGACGGATGCCTGGTCGGCGAGATCCCATGGCGATCGTGCGCGCTGGTACAAGGCCATCGACGAGTTGCTGGAGATCCCGGTATCCGCGGTTGATCTGGATCGTGACGCGGTGCGCGTTGCCGCGGCGGAACCGCTGGATGGAGAAATGCTATCCACCCTGCAGCGCTCGCTGATGGCGCTCCATCCGTGGCGCAAGGGCCCCTTTGAACTCTTCGGCCTTGTCGTCGACGCGGAATGGCGATCCGACCGGAAATGGGCGCGTATCGCGCCGCATCTCTCACCCCTCGCGGGACGCACGGTGCTCGACGTGGGATCGGGCAACGGCTACTACCTCTACCGCATGCTGGGCGCAGGCGCCGCCGCGGCGGTGGGGGTCGATCCCACGCAGTTGTTCGTCGCCCAGTTCCGGGCGCTGAACCGTTACTTCGCCAGTGACCGCGCCATCGTCCTGCCGCTGCGCGGCGAGGATCTCGGCGCGCTAGGCGACGGCATCAGTGGATTCGATACCGTGTTTTCCATGGGCATCTATTATCACCGCCGCTCACCGGAAGACCATCTGGGAGAGCTCGCGGCGCTGCTCCGCCCCGGCGGCGAACTGGTGCTGGAGACACTCGTCATTGCTGGTGACGAGGATGACGAACTGGTGCCGGAGAATCGCTACGCGCGGATGCGCAATGTCTGGTCGGTTCCTTCGGTGCCGCGCCTCATTGGCCAACTGGAGAGTAGTGGATTCCAGGATGCCCGCTGCGTGGATCTCTGCGTGACCACCACCGAAGAGCAGCGCCGCACCGACTGGATGACGTTCGAATCCCTGTCCGACTGCCTTCACCCCGACGACCCTTCGCTCACGGTGGAGGGTTACCCCGCGCCGCTGCGGGCGGGTATTATCGCCACCCGCGCCGCCTGAATCCGACCCCGTGAAACGCCCGGATACCGACGACTACCGCCAGGTATTTCTCGACGACACTCCGCTCATCGACACCCGCGCGCCGGTGGAGTTCCAGCGTGGCGCGTTCGAGTACGCGGTGAATCTGCCACTGATGACCGACGACGAACGCCACCAGGTGGGCACGCGGTACAAGGAGGCGGGACAGGATGCGGCCATCGCCCTTGGCCGGGAACTCGTGGGTCCCGAAGCGCAGGAAGCGCGCACGCAGAGTTGGCTGGACTTTGCCAGGGCCCATCCGCGCGGCTATCTCTATTGCTTCCGCGGCGGACTGCGCTCGCGCATCACCCAGGGCTGGATGGCCGAGGCGGGGCTCGAATACCCGTATATCAAGGGTGGCTACAAGGCCATGCGGCGCTACCTGCTGGCACAGACCGAGCGCCTTGGGGGGTCGTTGCCGCTGGTGCTCGTCAGCGGCCGTACCGGCACCGGCAAGACGATGCTTCTCAATCGGATCCAGCGGTCGCTCGATCTCGAGGGCCTGGCCAATCATCGCGGCTCGAGCTTCGGTCCGATGGCGGAGCCCCAGCCGACGCCAATCAATTTCGAGAACCGGCTCGCGGTGCGGTTGCTCAAGGTCACACGGAATGACGAGACATCGCCCCTGTTCGTCGAGGGGGAAGGGCGCCTGGTGGGGAAGCTGACCGTGCCCGATCCGCTGTGGGAAAACATGCAGCGTTCGCCCACCCTGGTGCTGGAAACCGGCCTCGAGGAGCGGGTGGAGCTGGGGCTCGCTGACTACGTGGTGGACCTGCTTGCGCGCATCCAGAAACGCGTGCCCGGAGAGGCCGGGTTCGAGGAGTTCGCGGATCGTCACCGCCAGAGCCTGTTCCGGATCCGCAAGCGGCTCGGACTGGAACAATACAGGGAAGCACTCGCCATGCTCGAGGAGGCGCTCGCCGCACACCGGGATCATGCTGTGCTGGAGGGTTACCGTCCGTTTATCCGCCTGTTGCTCGTGCGCTACTACGACCCGATGTACGACTACCAGCTCTCCCGCCGCCAGGGAGAGGTGTTGGCCCGCGGTGATGCCGGCGAACTTGCCGACTGGCTGCGCCGGCGGGGCGTCGGCCTGGCGGAATGATCGGCGCGCCGCCGCTGGTGCGGGACCTCGTCCTGCTGGGCGGGGGGCACAGCCACGCCATCGTCGCCCGAATGTGGGGCATGCGTCCCGTTCCCGGGGTGCGGGTGACCCTGGTGTCACCGGAATCTCTGACCCCGTATTCCGGCATGTTGCCAGGACTCGTGGCGGGACATTACAGCCGCGAGGAAACCCATATCGACCTCGTGCGGCTTTGCCGCTGGGCCGGCATCCGCTTCGTGCGCGCCGCGGCCAGCGGCGTGGACGCGGACGGGCGCCGGGTGCTATTCGCCGATCGACCGTCCATCGAGTACGACCTGCTTTCGATCAATACCGGCGGCGCGCCGCGGCTCGATAACGTGCCCGGCGCGGCGGCACATGCCATTCCGGTCAAGCCGGTGCACAGCTTCCATGCCCGCTGGCTGGCGCTGGAAACGCAAGCGCGTGATAGCAACGCCGCGCTGGACATCGGCGTGGTGGGCGCCGGCGCCGGCGGTTTCGAGATCCTGCTGGCGGCAGATCATCGTCTGAATCACGCTGTCGGTGGCGCATCCAAGGGTGCTCCGCGCCATCGCCTGCACTGGCTGATTCGCGGCGGCGCGCTGGCCGAATTTCCTGCCCGGGTTCGCGATCTGGCGCTGGAGGCTTGCGCGCGCCGCGGCATTCAATGTCATCATGACTTCGACGTGACGCAAGTCGGGGAATCGGGCGTGCAATCCGCGCGCGGCGAGTCCCTGGCGCTCGATGCCACGCTCTGGTGCACCGAGGCGGTGGCAGCATCCTGGCCGTCGGAGTCCGCGCTCGAATGCGACGACCGCGGCTTTATCCGCATCTCGGACGCGCTGCAGAGCCTCTCCCACGCGGACGTGTTCGCCGCCGGGGATGTTGCCGTGCAGGTCGAGCACCCCAGGCCCAGGGCGGGCGTGTTCGCCGTGCGCCAGGGCCCTGTGCTGGCGAAGAACCTGCGCCGGGCTCTGCTCGGGCAGTCGCTGGTACGGCATCGTCCACAGAAGCGATTTCTCACGCTGCTTTCCATGGGCGGGCGCGTGGCCATCGGCAACCGTGGCCCGCTGTCGGTCCATGGTCACTGGGTGTGGCGCTGGAAGCATCATATTGATACGAAGTTCATGCGCCGGTTCAATGATTTGCCGCCGATACCTGAGATGAAGTCGGGATCATTGCCTGCGTCGCTGGCAGGCATGATGGGCGCCGATTCCGATGGTTCGGGGGTTGCCTCCCCGGGTGGATCGGCGATGCGCTGCGCCGGCTGCGGCGGCAAGGTGGCCGGCGATGTCCTCGAGGCGGTGATGGCGAGCCTGTCCGTTTGCCGTCGCGACGACCTGCCGGTGGGGCTCGGTGAGCGCGGCGACGTCGCGGTAATCGATCCGGGGGGCAGATCGCTGGCGCAGTCCGTGGACCAGGTCCGGGCGTTCGTCGACGATCCCTGGCTGTTCGCGCGCATCGCCACAGTGCATGCCCTAAGCGACCTTTACGCCGCGCGCTGCACGCCGCAGTCGGCGATGGTCATGGTGACGCTGCCCTGGGGACAGGCCGACATGATGCGACGCGAACTGCAGCAGCTCATGCAGGGCGTCGGCGTGGAGCTCGAACGCGCGGGCTGCGCCCTGTCGGGTGGCCATACCAGCGAGGGCGAGACCTCCCTGGGCTTCGTCGTCAATGGCTATCCCGGCGACGGCGTGGCGATGGACAAGTCCGGCGCGCAGGCGGGGGACTGCCTGCTGCTCACCAGGCCGCTGGGCACCGGCGTGATTCTTGCCGCGGACATGCAGGCCCGCGCCACGGGTCCGGCGGTGGACGCCGCCGTCGAGAGCATGCTGATGGACAACGGCGCGGCTTCCGCGATCCTCGGGCAGCACGGCGCCCATGCGATGACCGATGTCACCGGCTTTGGACTTCTCGGGCATCTCCTCGAACTACTGCGCGCAGACGAGCTTGGCTGTTGCCTGGAAATGCCATCGATCCCCTTGCTGCCGGGCGCCGCTGCGCTGGCCGCCGCGGGGATTCGCAGCACCCTGTACCCCGCCAATGTGCGTCTAGCCCGCGCGGGGGGATTCGAAGGAGACCTGGAATCCGTTCCGGACGCTGGTTTACTCGCCGATCCCCAGACCAGCGGCGGCCTCCTGGCCGCGCTGCCGGAGTCAGCCGCGTCTGCCTGCCTCGATGCGCTCCACGAGGCCGGCTACGACCAGGCGGCGATCATCGGCCACGTCACCGATATTGGTGACAGTATACTGATTTCGTAGACGCGCCCGCGGATCAATAATTGGTGACAGTATACTTATTTCACGTTCAGGTCAGATGAACTGCGAGAGCATCTCGCGAAATAAGTATACTGTCACCGTTTTAACCATGACGGGTTCACTGCACATTCCCCTGTTTCCCCTGGCCACGGTGCTGTTCCCGGGCGGCGTCCTGCCGCTCAGGATATTCGAGCCGCGCTATCTCGACATGGTGGGGAGCTGCATGCGCGAGGACTCGGGTTTCGGCGTCGTGCTGATCACGGAAGGCCGCGACGCTGGGGAGGCGGCGCAGTTCCACGCCACCGGCACCCTGGCGCGGATCGAGGACTTCGACCAGCTCGACGACGGTCACCTCGGCATCACCTGTCGCGGCGTCCACCGCTTTCGCGTACTGCGCTCCGCGGTCCGGGACAACCAGCTCGTGGTCGCCGACATCGAGCCCCTGGGTGAACAGCAGTCACCACGATTGCCCGAGCGATACGATGACATGCGCGCGTTTCTCCAGGGGCTGTACCAGCGCGAGGAGCTGCGCGAATGGGCCGCGACGCTCACCCCGGAATGGGACAGCGGGCAATGGCTGGCGAGCCGCCTGATCGAGGTCCTGCCGCTCGCCAGCGAGGGCCGCCAGGCGCTGCTCGAGATGGAGGTGGAAGAGCGGCTCGCCAATCTCGAGCGTGTGATGGACCAGAACGGTATGTTCTGAACGCGGGTTGGCTTCGTGCGCCCGCCGATCAGGTCAACCCCGTCTCCGCCATCACTTTCTTCGCCACGCGGAAGCACTCCAGCGACTGCGGCACCCCGCAGTAGATCGCGATCACGTGGATGATGGCGCGCAGCTGCTCCTTCGTCACCCCGTTGGTGATCGCGCCGCGGCAATGCAGTTCCCACTCGTGCATCCGTCCGAGGGCGCCGATCATGGTGAGGTTCATCATCGAGCGTGTCTTGGCGTCGATGCAATCATCGCCCCAGCCGAAGCCCCAGCACCACTCGGTCATCATCTCCTGGAACGGGCGGGTGAAATCGTCGGCATTGTCGAGCACCTGCTGCACGTAGTCGGCGCCCAGGGTAGCCTTGCGCTGCGCGAGGCCGGTTTCGAATCGTTGCTTGTCCATCGGGTATCAGTGAAGTTGGGGAAACCGCGAATGATAGCCCGATGTTGGTAAACGGGGAGAAATCCTCGCCACCGGAAGGCCTGGTCGCTGAGAGAGGCGGGAAGCCTCGGATCGGGCCGGATCACCCGAAACTCCCGTGGAATTGACTTATAATCCCCGGGTTTTCAGCGTCCACTGGTATTCCTTCTGCCCACGGGAGAAGTCATCGTCAGCCGGATGACCGGCAAGCGCGGGTCCTCCTTCCGGACCAACGCCGGGCTCCTCGCGGGGATGGCGCCACGCCCGTCACCCGCCCGGCGCGCAGATCGTTCTGACAGGATAATTCTCAAGAGATGAAAGTATTTGTAACCGGCGGCACGGGTTTCGCCGGCCACGCGTTGACCCTTCGCCTGATCGAACTGGGGCACGACGTCTCCGTACTCGATACCCGGCCCGGATTCGAACTCGATACCCTGAAAGCGGCCGGGGCAAACGTCCGGATCGGTAGCGTCACCGATCGCGAGGCCGTGCGCGATATGATCGAGGGCGCGGAGGTGGTGTACCACCTCGCCGCTGCGTTTCGGGAGATGAACGTTCCCGACCAGCACTATTATCACGTCAACGTCGACGGTACCCGCCTGATGCTCGAGGAGTCGGAGCGCATCGGGGTGCGCAAGTTCGTCTATTGCAGCACCTGCGGGGTGCACGGCGATATCGAGAACCCGCCCGCTGGCGAAAATGCCCCCATCGCGGCCGCGGATTATTACCAGCAATCGAAGTACGAGGCGGAACCGGTGGTGGAGGAATTCCACCAGCGCGGCATGAACACGGTGATCCTGCGTCCGGCCGCGATCTACGGTCCCGGCGATCCCGATCGCTTTGGCATGATTTTCCGCCAGGTGAAAAAGGGCTTCTTCCCGATGTTCGGCGACGGCAGCACGCTCTACCACCCATTGTACGTCGACAATCTCACCCAGGCGTTCATCAACGTGATGCCCGAAGAGGTGGGTAATGGCGGCACCTATCTCATCGCCGATGCCGAGTATCTCAGCATCCGCCGGCTCGTGGACCTGGTGTCCGAGGTGACAAACATGCCGGTACGCATCGTGACGTTGCCGTTCAAGCCGATGCGCGTGATCAGCCAGGTGGTGGAGGCGGTCTGCAAGCCGCTTCGCATCAGTCCGCCGATATTCCCGCGCCGGGTGGACTGGTACCGCCAGAACCGCGCATTCGATATCAGCCGCGCGCGCGCCGAGATCGCCTATGCGCCGGCGGTGGATATCCGCGAAGGGCTGACGAAGACGGCCGAATGGTATTTCAGTAAAGGCATGCTCTGACGCGTATGTGTGGCATCGCAGGAATCGCCGGCCAGGGGCCGAACCGCGACGCGCGGCTCCGGCGCATGATCGAGGTGCTCAGGCATCGCGGGCCTGACGGCGAGGGGTTCTACGACGGCGAGCTGGCTTGCCTTGGGCAGTCGCGCCTCAGCATCAATGACATCGCCAACGGGCGCCAGCCGATGTTCAGCGACGACGGCAATTTGGTGCTGGTCGCCAACGGCGAGATCTACAACAGCCCGGAGCTACGCCGCCGCTTCGAGGGCGAGGGCTATCGCTTCGACAACGAGAGCGATGTCGAGGTCATCCTGCCGCTCTACCAGCGCTACGGCGCGGACTGCGTGCGCCACCTGCAGGGGATGTTCGCCTTCGCGGTCCACGACATCCGCGAGGGCACGCTGTTCCTGGCGCGGGATCATCTTGGCCAGAAGCCGCTGTTCTACAGCCTTGGCGACCGCGGCCTGTGTTTCGCCTCCGAGATCAAGGCGATCCTCGCCTCGGGATACACCAGCCCGGCGATTCATACCGAGGCATTCTGGCATTACATGTCGATGCGCTACATCCCGGACGACATGACCCTGTTCGCCGGCATCCAGAAACTGCCGGCGGCGACGACCCTGACCTGGCGCGACGGCCGGGTGACGACGTCGCGCTACTGGGAGCCGGATTTTACACACAAGCATGCCGGGTCCGATGCCGACCTGGTGGCCGAACTCGATCAGCGTCTCAGCAGCACAGTGGGCTCCCACCTGCTGAGCGATGTGCCGGTGGGCGCGTTCCTGAGCGGCGGGATCGACTCCGGCCTGATCACCGCGATGATGGCAACGCGTGACGGCGAGGACTCCGCGCAACCGGATCCCGTCAGGGCGTTCGCCATCGGCGTGCGCGAGCAGGGCTGGAACGAGATTCCCCACGCGCGCCAGGTGGCGGAGAAGTACGGCATGGATCTGACCGCTGAGGTCGCCTCCGCCGATCTCGTCTCGCTGATCCCCAACATGGTGTATCACCTGGACGAGCCCGCGGACCCTTACGGCTTCGGCGTCTACCTGGTGGCGCGCCTCGCGGCGCGCGACGTGAAGGTGGTGCTGACCGGCGACGGCGGCGATGAATCCTTCGCCGGCTACGACCGTTATGCCGGGCAGCAATGGGTCGATCTCTACAGCCGGGTGCCGGGTGCATTCCGCAACCAGGTGCTGGGCCGGGCGATCAGGCTGATCCCGGACTCTTTCGGCTACAAGTCGGTAGCCGCCAAGGCACGCTGGATGACGGACATGGCCAACGTGCCGGCATCGTCGCGCTATGCGCACAGCCTGAGCTACCTGCGCTTCACCGCGGCGCACAAGGATGCCCTGTTCACCGACAGGGCGCGGACGCAGGTCGCCGTGCAGGACTCCAACGAGAAGATCTTCAAGTACTACAACGCCGACAATGCCAGCACCCTGGTGGACCGGATGCTGTACACCGACCTGATGACGCGCATCCCGGATCATCTCTGCGCCATCGCCGACCGCATGTCCATGGCGCATTCGCTGGAGAACCGCTCGCCGTTCCTCGACCATGAACTCGTGCAATGGGTGGCCGGCCTGCCGGTGCACCTGAAGCTCAAGGGCCACAATCTCAAGGTCGGCCTGCGCCGGGTGGCGCGCAACTACCTGCCGGACAATCTCGTCAAGCGGCGCAAGCAGGGTTTCGGATTTCCCATCGCCACCTGGCTGCGCGGCGACCTCGCGCCGGTACTGCGCAATGCCTTCGCCGAGTCGCGCATGGTGGAGAAGGGGCTGTTCAACCCGGACGCCATCGACCGGCTGACCGACGAACACCTGCAGGGCAAGGTGGATCACAATTTCCGCCTCTGGATGCTGCTCAATATCGAGGTCTGGCACCGTATCCATATCGAGGGCATGACGCCGACCGAGATGTCCGCGCAGATCGACCAGTGGATGCATGCCCCGGCGACCCGGTATGCCTGAGGGCGGATATCAGAAGACCCAGAAACAGGTTGGCGGTGGCGGGCTCGGCGCCTACCAGGACGCCATCGTCGGTTCGCGCTCCCTCGGCTTTACCCTGTATTTCGAGTTCTGCGCCTGGGTCGGCGCGCTGCCCGGCGCGCTCGGCATCCTGATGCGTGGCTGGTTCTGGCCGCGGCTCTTCGGCGCCTGCGGTCACGGGGTGCGCTTCGGCCGCGGCGTCGTCCTGCGCCATCCACGGCGTATGCGCCTGGGCGCTCGCGTGGTCGTCGGCGAAGGTTGCGTGCTCGACGCGCGTAACGAGACGATCGAAACCGCGCTCTCGCTTGGCGACGACGTCATGCTGTCCAACTACGTGGTGATCAACTGCAAGGGCGGCAGCGTGACCCTCGGCAGTCGCGCCGGCATCGGCGCCCACGGCGTGATCCAGTCAGTCGCCGACAGCCCGGTGGTGATGGGCGACGACGTCATCGTCGGCCCGCGCTGCTACATCGTGGGCGGCGCCTCCTATCACCACGACCGGCTCGACGTTCCCATCAACCAGCAGGGCATCCGCCCCGACGAGGGGGTGCGCGTCGCGGACAATGTCTGGCTGGGGTCCGGCGTCACCCTGCTGGGTGGTGCGGTGGTGGAATCCGGCGCCATCGTCGCCGCCGGCGCGCTGGTGCGCGACGTCGTGCCCGCCAACCAGATCGTGGGTGGCATCCCCGCAGCCAGGATCGGCGAGCGCGGCTGACCGGGTAACGGCACCCGCTCGAGGAACGTGAGCGCGTGGCGAGGGAATGGAAGAGCGAAACCGTTAGCCCGAACTATCCACCAGTGGGTCCCAGACCCGGCATCTACTCCACCGTCACGCTCTTCGCCAGGTTGCGCGGCTGGTCAACGTCGCGGCCCATGCGCACCGCCATGTGATAGGCGAATAGCTGCAGCCCGATGCCCATCACCAGGGGATGGAGCAGGGGATGGCAGGGCGGCGAGGTGATGACGTCGTCGGCGAGGGCATGAATCTCGGGGTGGTCCGCGTTGGTCACCGCGATCACCGGTCCCTTGCGCGCACGTATCTCCTGCAAGGACGACAGCGACTTCGGTAGCAGGTTGTTGTCCGGCAGCACCACCATTGTTGGTGTTTCCGGGTCCACCAGGGCGAGGGGGCCGTGCTTCAGTTCGGACGCGGGATAGGCCTCGGCGTGGATGTAGGAGATCTCCTTCAGCTTCTGCGCGCCTTCCAGCGCCACCGGGAAGGCATCGGTGCGGCCGATATAGAAGGCGTTGCGGATACCGCTGTATTTTGCCGCGAGCACGGCGATGGCGTCGCTTTCTCCCAGCGCGGTATCCACCAGTGATGGCAATGCCTCCAGCGCGGCAATCATCTCCCCGCCCTGCTGGGGAGAGACATCGCGCACCCGGCCCAGTTGCAGCGCGAGCAGCATGAAACAGCCCAGCATGCTGGAAAACGCCTTGGTGGAAGCCACCGACACTTCCGGCCCGGCATGCATGTAGATGCCGCCCTCCACCTCGCGCGCGATGCTGCTGCCCACCACGTTGCAGACGCCGATGACGCGGCCGCCCTTGCGCCGGATCTCGCGCAGCGCGGCCAGGGTGTCGAAGGTCTCGCCGGACTGGCTCACCACGATGTAGAGGGTGTCGGCCTCGATGAGCGGGTTGCGGTAGCGGAACTCCGCCGCGGGTTCCGCCGTAGCCGGCAGCCGGGCCACGGACTCGACCAGGTTGGCGCCCGCTATTCCGGCGTAGTAGGCGGAGCCGCAGCCGAGGATCTTGATGCGGCGAATGTCCAGCAATTCCCGCGGTCCGAGATTGAGACCGCCGAGATGGGCGGTATTGAAGCGCCGGTCCAGGCGCCCACCGAGGGTCCGGGCCAGCGCCTCGGGCTGCTCCATGATCTCCTTCAGCATGTAATGCGCATAGCCGCCGCGGCTCAGGGATTCGGCGTCGTGGTCCAGGGTGATCGGCGCGCGCGACGTGACCGCGGAATCCATGGTGCTGAGCGTAAAACCGCGGGCGTCCAGCGCGGCGAGTTCGCCGTCTTCCAGGTGCACCACCTCGCGGGTATGGGAGATGACGGCATTGGCGTCCGAGGTGATGAACATCTCGCGCTCGCCCACGCCGATGATCACCGGGCTGCCATTGCGCGCGGCCACCAGCTCGCCTGGCCGGGCAGCATCCATGACCACCAGGCCAAAGGTGCCATGCACCCGGGTGAGCGCCTGGCGCACGGACTCGAGCAGGCTGTCCGCCGGGCATTGCGCCACCAGGTGGGCGAGCACCTCGCTGTCGGTATCCGAGGCGAATACCGCGCCCTCCGCCGTCAGCGCGGCGCGCAGGGACATGGCGTTCTCGATGATGCCGTTGTGAATGATGGCGATGCCGCCGTCCGGCGAAAGATGCGGATGCGCATTCTCGTCGGTGGCGGCTCCGTGGGTCGCCCAGCGGGTATGGCCCATGCCGCATTTCGCGGCATTCTTTTCCGGCAGGCGACTTTCAAGCTGGTCCAGCTTTCCGGCCGCGCGCCAGGTCTGCAGCCTGCTTCGCGCCAGCAGGGTGATGCCGGCGGAGTCGTAGCCGCGGTATTCGAGCCGGCGCAGGCCGGCGCGCAGGATGGGCAGGGCTGCCTGGTGGCCGCTATAAGCGATGATGCCGCACATGGATTTCTCGTGAGTCGGGTTTGAAAGTCAGCCGTAGATGATGCGGCGGATCTGGCGCTCGCTCATGGCGGGAACGGGGAAGCGGCGCGCCGCCACTTCGTCGCCGATGCGCGCGAAGATCGCCGGATTGGCCATGCCGGCGCCCTGCAGCTCGCGGTGCCGGCGACGGACGAAGTCATCCCGCTCTTCCCCGAAATACGCCAGGATTTCCGCTACCAGGCGCTCGGCCGAGTGCCGTTGCAGCCCCTGGCTGGTTGCCAGGTATTGCATCAGGTCTTCGAAGTCATCTCCGGTTTGCATGGCGGGAATATCCATCCAGGTGATCGATAAGTCCAATATTTTGCCCGATAAAGGGTAAATTTATGCATTTTTTAGAGCGCCTCGACGAAATATACGAAACGACTGCGAAGGCTGGCGTCCATGAAAAGGAACTACCTGGATGCTTGCAATCAAGGATAGATCTGGATTCCAGCTTTCGCTGGAATTCCCAAAACGATAAGCCAGCGAAACTCTGCGCGACGAGTGACAGTGCAGGCATGGGCGAGGATTCACGCCCGGCACATCTGTCGCTACGGTCTTCGCGATCGTCCAATCGAGGCTACAATGCGGCGCTGCGTTTTCCAGCATAACCATTTCCCCCGGAACCCCCATGGATATCCATTCCGCGCCTATCGTCGTCGCCGGCTGCGGCAGCATGGGGCTGCCCATGGCGCGGCAGATGCTGGCGGCGGGGTTCCTGGTATCCGGATACGACGTGCGCCCGCCGGAGGAATTCGGTGACTTCGCCGATCACCTGTTACCTGACGCCGTGAAGATCGCGCAGGCGGATGTCCTCGTGAGCGTGGTGCGCGACGAGGACCAGACCCTGGCGCTATGCTTCGACGAGCAGGGCGTGTTCCGGCGCGATTCCCATCCCCGCTGGCTGGTCGTGAGTTCCACGCTTTCGCCGCGATTCGTCCTGAGGCTGGAGAAGATGCTCCCCGATGACGTGGTACTGGTGGACGCGCCGATGTCCGGCGCGCCGTTTTCCGCCGAGCGCGGGACGCTGACATTCATGCTCGGCGGGCCAGCCGCGGCGGTCGACTTCCTCCTGCCGCTGTTCGAATGCATGGGCGAACGCCTGTTCCGTGCCGGTGACACGGGCTCGGGCATGACCCTCAAGGTGCTCAACAACTATGTCGCCGCCTGTTCGGTGGTGGCGGTTCGTCGTGCCATCGACATGGCACAGGAACTCGGGGTGGAGACTGAACTGCTTCGGTACGTGATGCAGTCCAGTTCCGGGGGCACCTGGTTTGGCAACCGCTTCGCGGAGATCGACTGGGCGCGGGAAGGCTATGATCCGGGCAACACCATCGGCATCCTGGAAAAGGACGTCCGATCGGCGCTGGACGCGGTGCGGGACCGATCGGAAATCGCGGACCACGTGCTCGACCACGGCGTGCTGGACGCCCTGCGCGCGCTCAAACCACTATCAAGCTGATTTACTGAAATCGCACTGATGCTGATACTGTACGGCCGCTTTCCGACCCGCTCCAACCGCGTGCAATGGGCGCTCGAGGAACTCGAGGTCGAGTACACCTTCTACCAGGTGGATTTCTCCGCGGGTGACGCGGACTCCGCGTTCTTTCGCAGCATCAACCCGGCGGGGAAGATCCCGGTGTTGCAGGATGGCGAGCTGGTGATCACGGAGTCCGGCGCGATCTGCAATTACCTCGGCGATAGCCACCCGGATTCCGGGCTCACGCCCCGCCCGGGCAGCGCTGCGCGGGCGCGCTACGACCAGTGGATGAACTTCGCCATGACGGAGCTCGAACAGCCACTCTGGACCCGGGCCAAGCACAAGTTCGCGTTACCGCGGAAATACCGTGTGCCGGGCCTAGACCCCACCCTGGAATGGGAGTTCCAGCGCGCGGCTGGGGTGCTGTCGGAGGGATTGGGGGATCGCGAGTTCATCGTCGGTGAGACCTTCACGATGGCCGATATCCTGTTGACCCATACCCTTGGCTGGGCGAAGGCGACCGACCAGGCAATCAGCCAGCAGAATCTGCTCGACTACGCCGACCGCAACCTGGCGCGGCCCGCGGTAGCGCGCATGGTCAAGCGTCGCGGCGAGCCGTTCCCGCGTGACCGCGTGCTGAACTGATCCCTGAGGACGGCCCGGGGTTCAATCCTCCAGGAGTTTCCCGGTACGCGAAGCGAGGGGCTCGGTACCCACGATCTTGGCAACGGAACAGCCAGGCCAGACGTACTTGCGCGCGTTGCGCGACAACACCAGCCCGTCAGTACCCGCGGTGACGGGCAGCCGCCGCGTGAAGGCTTCCGGACCATCCAGTTGCAGCAACTCCGCGACCACGTCTCCCTTGCGTACCTGGTCCCCCGTTTGCACTTGGTAAGCCAGCAGGCCGGGACGGTCCACGCGCAGTATCTCCGTGGCATTGAGTGGCGTCGGCCGAACGCCGCGAGCCGGTTCGGGTGGCCGTTCACCACCCACCAGGCCCTGCCCCTGGAAAAATCCGAACAGGTTGCGCGCGTCCGTTTTCGCGACGTCGTCGAACACGTCGAAGCGGCCGCGCAGTTCGATCGTGCAGGCGGCAACCGGCACCGGGATCGGCAGCTCCGGATACTTCTCCGCCGCCCGCAGGTAGGGGAGGGGCCAGACCTCGTCGAATGAGCCGCCGCCGCTGTCATTGGCGGTGAGAATGGCGCTGCCGCCGAGCCAGTCGGAGAGCGATTCCATCACGGCGTTGCAGTGAGGCGCCGAGAAAATATGCACCAGCGCCTCGTTGTCGCAGTGCAGGTCGAACACGTAGTCCGCGTCAACGGCCTCGCGCATCACCGTCAGGCGCAGGTTGTCGCGCAGGTTGCCCGGTGGTCTGCCATCGAGCCAGCGATGGATTGCTGCGCGGATCTCGGCCACGTTGGCATCGGCATCTTCCCCCAGTCGCCCGTCTATATCGGTCTCGATGGCAGCGAACAGATCCGGCCAGTCGCGGTTGAAGTTGACCCCGGAGGCGAGGTCGTAACGTCCCTGGTGCTGGCCGAAGCCGATGCCACCCATGCCGACCGGATTGACCATGGGAAACAGCACGAAGGACGTGGAAAGTTCGCCGCGCGCATCCGCCGCCTCGAGCATGGGCAAGAGATGTGACAGCACCAGGATGCCGGGTTGTTCGTCCGCGTGCAACGCACCCTGGAGAAAGACCTTGCGCGTGGCGTTCTCCGGGCCGATACGAAAACCGTTCAGGGCGACGGAGTGTCCCGGGGCATCGCCAGCGATCGTGTATTGCAGTCGTTCAACACTCATGATTGCATCTGTCAGTCAGCGGTTATCGCATACGGTCGGGCCGGAATCGCAGCTTGCGGGCTTCGAATCGAGGGCGGTACCCGTCGTTCACTTGCCTGGGAAGGGAAACTGGCCGATACCAGGACCCTGGTCCGGGCCTGGTTGGTGGGTGCGGGGAGGGTACCTGACACCGCGTGGTGCCACAAGCCGCTACCAGGGGTGTTAACCGGACTATCGTCGATACTGGTCGCGCAGTTCGCGCTTGAGGATCTTGCCCGCCACGTTGCGTGGAAACTCTTTCAGGATCAAAGCGTCGGCGATGCGCTGGAACCTGGCGTCGACCCGTTCGTTGACCCAGGCGACGAGATCCTCGCGCGCGACTTCCGTGGTCACGGTGACCGCGGCGACGGGCACCTCGCCCCAGCGGTCATCGGCGATGCCGAACACCGCGACCTCGTTCACCGCGGGATGGCGGATCACGATTTCCTCGATGTCCCGCGGATAAACGTTGACTCCGCCACTGATGATCATGTCCTTGGCGCGGTCCACGAGGAAGAGATAACCCTCTTCGTCCAGGTAGCCGAGGTCCCCGGAGCGCAGCCAGCGTCCGTGAAAGGCCTGCCGCGTCAGTTCGGGGAGGTTGTGGTAGCCGGGCATTACCAGCGGGCCGGTGCCGCAGATTTCTCCGACCTCGCCGGTGGGCAGCGGGTTCCCGTCGGTATCCAGTATCGTCACCTCATTAAAGAACGCGGGCTTGCCCACCGAACCGGCCTTGCGCACCGCCTCTGTGCGGTCGAGGATGGTCATGAAGCCCTCGGTGACGCCGTAGAGTTCGTAGAATCGGTCCGGCAATTCCTCGTTGATGCGTTGCTTGTATCGCAGGTGCAGCGGCGCTCCCACGTTGTGGATCATTTCCAGCGAAGCGAGACGTTCGGGCGCGTAGTCCGGGTGACCGAGGATGGCAATGATCTGCGCGGGCACCATGACCACGTGGGTAACGCGATAACGTTCGATGTCCGCGATCACGGCGCCGGCGTCGAAACTTCGATGCATGACATAGCGGCAGCCGAGGAACATCCAGGGCATCAGGTCGAGCATGGCGCCGTTGAAGACGATGGCGCCGGCATGCAGGCAGACGCTTTCCGGAGTCATGCGCCAGGCATTGGCGAACAGTGTGCAGTACATCCCGCGGATCCGATGGGTATGGATGATCCCCTTGGGCTGACCCGTGGTGCCGCTCGAGTACATGATGTTGTAGATGTCGTCCGGCGCCACGACTATCGCGGGATCGTCGGTGGAAGCAATGGCGACGAAGTCCGCGTAGCGCACGAACCCCTCGGCGCCGTGATCACCCGTAACGACGCAGCCCGCGGAGAGTAGCTCGGGAAGATCTCCGCGAATGGCGGACAGCGCGTCGCATTGATCCGCGTCGCAGATCACCAGCCTGGCGCCGGCGTCTTTCAGCAGTGTGCGCAGGCCGCCGGGCTGGAGCAGCACGCTGCAGGGAACGATGACCAGGCCGCTGACCGCGGCCGCCCAGTACGCCGCCATCAGCTCGAGACTGTTCGGCAGAACCGTGGCGAAACGGTCGCCCGGCGCGAGGCCCGCGTTCAGCAGCGCATTGGCCAGCCGGTTGACCTCGTCGTTGAGCGCCGCGAAGGTCCAGCTATGGCCGTCGAAGTCGAGCGCCGGATAGTTGGCCCGATAGCGGGCATGCTGGGGCAACAGGCGGGAGAGGGTGGGCATGGTGACCGGACAATCGTTTTTCGGTCACTCTAACCAATCCGGGAGGGGGCCGCCAGCCCCGCGAAGGGGGTGCTACCAGGTCCGGACCCAGGTTCGGTCGGGGGCCTCTGCCGCCAGCCCGCAATGCTCGAGGATCCACTTGATGGTGGATACGTTGCAGGTGCGCGACGGGGTGACGATGCGCCGCAGTTCGCTGGTCTTGAGCGGACCTTCAGCGAGGCGATCGTACACGCTCACCAGTTCTCCACGCGATAGCGTCTTGCGATAGGCGCCGGCAATGAGATAGACGATATCGCCGCTGTCGCGGACTTCGAGGATGTCGGTGCGGCGGCGCGGGATGAGTACCTTGATGCCTGCGCTGACCTGCGAATGGATGCGATTCAGAAAGTCTTCCAGTTCCATTTGGGCGGGGCTTCCGGGCCCTGAAATTTTCGTGCGGGCATTCTATTCCCGCGTATAATGACCGGCTAATCAGGCCGTGCCAGGAAATTATCACGCCTCACGCAATGGAGACCCCGATGGAATCATCAGGACAACACAGCGTGTTGTCCAATCTCGCCGTGGCTGTGGCCGAGGCCCTCGACGAGTACGGAGTGGATGGTAGGGCGATTGTGGAATCGGTGGGGATCGACTTTGCATTCGCCCTCGATCCCGACACCCGGATTTCCCTGGATACCAATCAACTCCTGTGGGAACGCGCGCGGGAGGTGAGCGAAGACAGCTGTTTCGGCCTGAGCGTGGCGGATCGATTCAATCCCGCGGTGCTCCACGGGCTGGGATTCTCCTGGATGGCCAGCGGCACGCTGGGCGAAGCCTTTGCCCGCGTGCTTCGATTTCAGAAACTGGTCAACACCGCGGCGAGATTTCACTCCAATGATCTGGGCCGGGAAGTGGATTTCGTCTCCAGCATGTCGGTGGTCGGTATGTCCCATCCGCCCGCCTATGTGCTCGCCATACTGGCTGGCATCGTCCGGCTGTGCCGGCTGACATCCGGCCAGGGAATCGGGCCGACCCGGGTGACCCTGGTCGACGAGCGACCTGGCGCCGATGAACGGCTGGAGGAATGGTTCGGCTGCCCGGTGATCCAGGGCTGCAGGGAGGACAGCCTGCGCTTTCCCCGCGAATTGCTTGAACGCCCGATACTCGCCGCCAATCCGCGGGCGGCGCGCCTCAATGACCAGCTGGTGATCGATTACCTCGAGCGGCTCGACCGCGGCAGCGTGGTCTCGAAGGCAAAGGAAAAGATAATCGAGAAACTGCCCAACGGGCGACCCAACCAGGAGGAGATCGCCTCGGCGATGAACATGAGCCTGAGGAATTTCCAGCGCAAGCTGCAGCGCGAGGGCACCACGTTCCGGGAACTGCTGGACGACATCCGCCGCGACCTCGCGATCCGCTTCATCAGCGACAGCCATCGCCCCATCGGCGCCATCAGCTATTCGCTGGGGTTCAGCGAACCGGCCAACTTCACCCGCGCATTTCGCGGCTGGACCGGGGAAAGCCCGCGCCAGTACCGCGAGCACCTACGCAATGGAGGCCCCGCCGGCGCCTGACGCCCCCCCCTCAGGCGTTACGCAGCGCCGCGGGGATCTCGCACACGGGAATGGGATCCATCTTGTGGCGGTTGGCCTGGTGGAGCTTGCGGTAGATCGAGAGCACTTTCTCCTGGCGCGCGGTGAGCGGGTCGCCGCCAGCGCCGGGGTCGTACTCCATCGCCCACTCGAGTTCAGGGTAGCTCGCGCCGATCTGGTCCTCGTCGGAGCGATTGTCCCCCCAGAGTCCGTCGGTGGGGGCGGCTTCGAGGATCTCCGAATTGACGCCCATCGCCCGGCCGATCAAGTAGACCTCGGATTTCATCAGGTCGGCGATCGGGCTCAGGTCCACGCCGCCGTCGCCGTACTTGGTGTAGAAACCGACGCCGAAGTCCTCCA
>JAUILZ010000011.1 GCA_030432755.1 Gammaproteobacteria bacterium
CCGCACCGCCGTCACTCGGCGCTAGGCTACCTGTCACCCATGAACTATGAGAGGATGTTCCATGTCCAAACCGCCGCTTGATTCCCAAGCGGTCAACCGTCCACTAAAGCGGGTCAACTCCAATGCCATATTTGCTGCCGGCCATGGGTGCCATTAAAGTCGCGGCCGTGACAGGAGCCGTGGCCGGATTTGTGGCGACAGGGACTCTTAAAGGCGCTGCGATAGGGGCGTTGTCGGGCGCTGCGTTTGCCGGGATAGGAAACGCCTTTGCAAACACGAAAGGCATGGCGGCGAACAATGGGTGGGTGCAGTCAAGTCACAAGGCGATCGGGGAGAGTGCTGCGGTGCTGACGAAAACAGGGAAAGCAGTCAAAACTGTAGCGCACGGAATGGTTGGAGGGCTGAGGAGCATGGCTTCGGGCGGGAAGTTTGATCAGGGGTTTCTGTCTGCGAGTTTTACACAAGCAGTCGGTGGGTCAACAGATAATTTAGAAACTGCAGGAGAAAGGATCGCCATGTCGGGAATTGTAGGCGGATCCGCTTCTGCGCTGGCAGGCGGAAGCTTCGGTGACGGGGCAATTACGGGAGTGTTTTCACGCACTTTCAACGATGAGTTACATTTCGATGGCAAAACTCTTACTTGGGTAGACACCAATGGCAAGGTGTTTGGTAGTTGGGGTGGCGTGTCTGGGAGAGAAGGTTATCAAGATCCAAGATTTCAAAATCAATTTGGAAAAGGCCCTATTCCGGAGGGCGAATACAGTTTCGGAGAACACCAAATGTGGGGTGAATTGCCATTTGGTGAACAGCTTGAGTCGACATATTCATTCGGTTTAGGAGGCGAGTGGCCTGGCGGAACATATGCTTGGGGTAAGGATCGGATATGGTTACAGCCAAACGCAGGCACTGATACGCTTGGAAGGAGCGGTTTTTCAATTCATGGGGGTGCTAAACCTGGATCAGCTGGTTGTATAGATCTGACAACCAATATGAACTCATTTGCGGCACACTATAGAGCGTTTGGTGACAGAGTTGATAGGCTGGTAGTTGACTACTAAGGACTAGTTTTCTTAGTTGAAAAATAATTATCTATCGGTATCATGAAAATAATCAGAGTTATACTAGCGCTATTCTGTGTTTTGTTGATTGCTGTTTGCGGAAACGATTTATATCAAGTTGTTACGAGCCCAAATAGCTACCCGTTTGGGACTGAAAATCATGGCTGGTGTTACTTGTCGAAAGGACGATATCTGATTTGCACATCGGCATACCTGGCATTTAGCCTCGTAGGCTTGATTCTGGTGGCGAAAGGCAAGTTGGGTTTGTGTGTAGCTGCTATTGGTTGTGTTCTTGTTTGGGCTGTTTCGGCAAAGTTTCTTCTGTAGAACCCATCTCATAACCATCACTCACGTGTGATACGATCTTGAGGTGTCCCCAAAAGGCTGGACAGTGCGATAAGTAAATAAGCCGCTTCAATTGCGGCGCGCTAGCGCCACATGGCCACTTTTCATGACAGCCAACGTCGTCACCAACACGAACCGCCCCGACCTGTCCAACACCGCGCTCCGCAAACTATCGCTGGCGCTCATCGTTGCACTGGTCGTCGCGGTTCTGACGAGACCCTGGCTGCCACCGGCCTGGCAGCAACCCGGGTCACCGCTACTGCAATCCCTCGCCGCCATCGGCGCCGTTTTGTTGCTCGCCCCGTTTCTGTTCTTGTTCGGCAAGCGCAGCGGCGCCAGCGCAGTGCCGAATCGCCTGTTCGTGCTCCACGTAGGGGCCAGCCTTTCCGGAATGCTGCTGATCTGGCTCCATGCCCAGGCCCGGCTTGAAGGCCCTCCCCTTCTGCTACTACTTTGCCTCGCGCTATTGTTCGTGAGCGGCATGCTCGGGCGGGTACGCCTCGCGCCGCGTATGGCCGCCACCTTCGGCAGCAAGCCGGGAGCGTTCGCCGGCGATCATGGCGGGTTGCGTGAGCAGATACGCGGCATCCTGGAGCAGAAGACCGAGCTGCTGCAGCGCCTGGATCCCGCCGCGAACGAGGCCCTGTTCTCCGTCACCCTGGGACACTGGCTGCGCGCGCCGCGACTGTCACTCGCCTACACGCGCCTGACTCGGCGAGAGTCGCGGTTGATTGGCGCGCGACAATCGGTGCCCTGGCTGCAGGCCTGGTGGCGACCGCTTCATATCGCCATCGCCTGGCTGTTCCTGGGCGGCTTATTGCTGCACGTGATCCTGGTGCTCTTCTTTGCCGGCTATGTCGCGGACGGCAGGGAGATCACCTGGTGGCACCTGCGCGCTTAGCTGGAGATACGATGTCCCGCCTCTCCCTGATGATCGACCTTGAACGCTGCATCGGCTGCAAGAGCTGCGAGGCGGCGTGCAAGGCGGAGCATGGACTCGGCCCGGGAGAGAACCGCAACCGCGTGGTCTGGCTCGGGAACGACGCGGGGCCGGCGCTCGATTTCCTCACGCTGTCCTGCCAGCACTGCGAGCGTCCCGCCTGCCTGCGTGCCTGCCCGGTGCACCCCAAGGCGATCGACAAGGACCAGGAAACCGGCGTGGTACGGGTAAACGAATCCCGCTGTACCGGTTGCGGCGAATGCGTGATCGCCTGTCCCTACGGCGCCATGGGCTACGACCCGGTGGATCATCACGCGGTGAAATGCGATCTCTGCGCCGACCGCCGCGATGCCGGCCTACGGCCCGCCTGCGCCACGGTCTGCCCGGGGGAGGCAATCCGCTTCGGTGAGCGCGAACGCCATCTCGACAATGCCGCTCAGGCAGATCGTACGCTGGTTGATCACGATGCGTTCCTGCTCGGTCCGTCCAATATCTTTCTCGAGCGACTCCGCCCGGGACCTGAGGTTCCCGGAACGGAGGTTCCTGGAACCAAAAATCACGAAACAGAGATTCCTGGAGTGGACACCAACGGTTCAACTCCGCCGGGATTTACCGCCCGTGAAAGACAACGCCCGGCAGTGGTGGACGACCCGGAAAAGCGTCGCGCCTTCGACCCTGACGATATCGCGTTTCCCTATCGCTCCAACCGGGCCGAACGCGAGCCGGACGCCGTGGTGCCCGGCGGATGCAGTATTTGTTTCAACTGCTGCCCGACCAAGTACCACATGAAGGACGGCAAAGTGATCCGCGTTACCGGCAACGAGGAGGACCCCCAGTGGCGCGGCAAGGTCTGCCCCAAGTCGCAGTTCCTGCTGCAACTCCACAACAGTCCGGACCGGCTGACCACGCCGCTGAAGCGCGTCGGCAAACGCGGCAAGGGACGCTTCGAGCCCGTATCATGGGACGAAGCCCTCGATGACATCGCCGCACGCCTGTCGAAGATACGCGACGAACATGGCCCCGAAGCGCTGGCGATCTTCGCCGGCACCCGCACCGGTACGCTCACCCGCCGCGGCTACATCCGCCTCTTTACCCAGCTCTGGGGCACGCCAAACTTCGCCGACACGGAGGCATTCTGCTCGGAGGCCAAGCGGGTGTCCTTCGAGGCCACCACGGGTATCGGCGGCAGCGGCAACAGTTATACCCCGGAGGACCTCGGCAGCGCGTCCCTCTACGTCTACGTCGGTGACAACCAGGCGGAGTCCCGACCGGTGCATTTCGGCATGATCAACAACTGGCGCCTCGCAAACGGCGCGCGAATGGTCGCGGTGGACCCGCGCCTCACCGTGACCGCGAGCAAGGCGGACCGGTGGCTGCCCATCCGCCCGGGCACCGACCTCGCGCTGGCGCTCTCGCTCGCTCATCACATACTCGTACAGGAGCTTCACGACCAACGCTTCTGCGACAACTGGGTGGAGGGCTGGGAAGCCTGGCGCGACCACCTTCTCGAACGCGGATATTCCCCGCAATGGGCCGAGGAGATCACGGGCATCGAGGCTAGCCGGATACGCCAACTCGGATCGGAGATCGCCGCAGCGGACGGCTGCGTGATCTTCTCCGCCCGCGGCATCAACCAGCATACCAACGGCACCCAGACCAACCGCGCCCTCTTGTTCGTCGCCGCCATCACCGGCAACATGGGCCGCCGCGGCGGCGCCTACTTCAATTTCGGCACCACCACGCCGGTGGCGGCCAATGCGCCAATGGAGCGACGCGCTGCGATGACGCGGCCCAAGCTCGGCAGCAACTCCGTCACCTGGCTCGACGCCATGGAGCATGGCCGGCCCTACCCCGTGCGCGCGCTGGTTACCGCCAACAATCCCCTCGCCGCCTGGCCCAACCAGGAGCGTGTGCGGCAGGCATTCAACACTCTGGACCTGCTGGTCCACGTCGACCTGTTCCACAACGAGACCAGCAACTGGGCCGACTACATCCTGCCGGCCGCCACCGGGGTGGAGAAGGGCGAGATCGGTCGCGCCGCCGAGGACCGGCGCATCGTCTGGATCGACAAGGTGGCCGATCCGCCCGGCGAGGCGAAACCGGATGACTGGATCTGGATCGAACTCGGCAAGCGCTTCGGCTTTGACGACGTACTGCAGGAGAAGTATAAGGACTCCGCGTTGTTCTGGGACGAGATGTGCATCGACCATCCCTGGATGCGCGGCTGCACCCAGAAACGCCTGCACTCGGTGTCGAAGCGCTGGCTGCGGGTGCCGCTGGCGGACGAGTCGGCGCCGGAGATCGACACCCTGTTTCTCGAGGGTACGACGGTGGACAGAACACCCGGCGGGCGGCGCTTCGCCACGCCGAGCGGTCGGCTCGAATTCTTCAACGATGCGCTGGAAGCCCGCTTCCGCTCCCTGGGGATGTCCGCGCTGCCCGAGTTCTACGCCGACCCGGAGCAGCTTGTGGACGTTCCCTACGTGGAGCCGGCGGAGACGGGTACGGTGGAACGTCCCTGGGTGGGCGAACCGACGCTGTCTCAACCGGCACGCATCGTCCAGCCGCACGCGGACTCCCCGGCGCGGCAGCTACGCGCGAAAGGCTTCGACATGCACATGGTTACCGGCCGCCCACCGGCGCCCCATTTCCATTCCTGGACCCACTACGCCTGGCAGGCCCAGGAGATGTGGCCCGACATGTACGTGCAGCTTCATCCCGAAAAAGCCGACGAACTCGGCATTTCGGACGGCGAGGAGATCACCGTGGAAACGGCCCATGGCAGCGTTACTGCGCGCGCCTGGCGCACCGCCGGGATTCGCCGCGACACCGTGTTCGTGCCCATCGGCTGGGACGCGGCGCAACCATTCCATCCGTGGAAATCGGTCAACTTCCTCACCGACGATCGCCAGCGCGATCCGCTGTCCGATCATTCCAACCTGAAGAGTTATCTTTGCCGCATCAGTCGGCGCTGATCAGAACCGGCCTCAAAAAACCTGCGCTTGGTGATGCTTCGTTGAATCCAGTCTCAAAATGCTCATGTACTCTGTGTACACTGCGCTTTAGAGACCGAATTCGCCTCGCCTCACCGGCGCTCGGTTGTTTTTGAGACCGGTTCTGGAACCACGTTTCAATGTTGCCCGTCTTCAACAGCCTGCTGCCGGTATTCCTCATCGTCGCCCTGGGCTGGGCGCTGCGGCGCTACGGCGTGGTACCCGAGGCGCAGTGGGCGGGCATCGAGCAACTTGGGTTCTGGGTGCTGTTTCCGGCGCTCCTCTTCCATGCGCTGGTGGGCATCGAGTTCGATTCGATTGCCGTGGACGCGTTGATCGGCGCCTACGTCCTCGCCCTGCTGATCCTGTTCGCGCTGCTGCTCCTGCTCTATCGATTTCGAGCCCGGTTCGGTCTCGACGGTCCGGCCTACAGCAGCGTGTTCCAGACCACCTCCCGCTGGAACGGCTTCCTCGCCCTCGCGGTGATGGACAAGTACGCCGGCGCGGAAGGCCTCGCGGTGGTGGCGCTGGTGATGGCGCTCACGGTGGTACCGCTCAACGTGATCAACATCGTCATGCTGGCGCGCACCGCCTCGGCGGAAGACGCCGGCTGGCGCAGCACCCTTGCCACCACGTTGCGCAACCCCATCATCTGGGGCGCCCTCGCGGGGTTGATATTCAACCTCGCGGCGATCCCGCTCTACGAACCCGCGGCGGTGGCCATCGACGTCATCGGCCGCGCGGGCCTCGGCATCGGGCTCCTCACCGTGGGCGCGGGGCTGCGCATCCGTTCCATCTTCCAGCCGCGGCGCGACATGTGGCTCGGGGTGTTCGGCAAGATGATCGTGTTTCCGCTGCTGGTCACCGGGCTCTGCCTGGCGTTCGGCGTCCATGGGGTCGCCCTAACCGCCGCCGTCACCTGCGCCGCGGTGCCCACCGCCATGAACGGCTACATCATGGCGCGCATGATGGGGGGAGACGCACCGCTCTACGCCACGACCTCTGCGGCCCAGGCGCTACTTGGGCTTGCCACAATTCCGGCATTTCTATGGTTGTCGCTGCAGTTGGGTTAGTCCGTGTGGAACCTGAACGCGGGATCACCAAGTTGCGTATTTCCGTGATACAACGTATTGTCATCTGCAACAGGATCGAAACGGCGATACCGCAAGCGGTCCATTGCAATGCCCGAGGAACCTAGTATGCAATCCCCGAAACAGGACGCGCTCGATACCATCCAGCAATTGCCGGATAACGTCGATACCGAAGAAATGATTTACCGGTTGTACGTGCTGGAGAACATCCGCCGTGGTCAGCAGGATTCCGTGGAGGGGAAAACCCAATCGGTTGCGGAAGTGTTGAAGGACATTCAGTCTTGGTGAAGTGGACGGCTCACGCCAAATCCCAGGTTCGTCACATTCATGACTACATCGCGCAAGACTCGCCGCTGTATGCGAAACGAGTCAGTGAGGAACTGGTAAAGAGAACACTCGACCTGGATACATTGCCCCGCAAGGGCAAAAAGGTGCCAGAGCTGAATGTAGATGCCGTCCGAGAACTGGGACTGTATTCCTACCGGATTTTGTACGAGATCAAAGTCGATGACCTCGTCGAGATACTGGCCGTGATTCACAAACGGCAACACCTGGAGCCGGAAGAGATCCCGAGAGATCTTTGATACAGCCACTCAGGATAATTGCCGTTCACCGAGATCCGTTGTAATTCGATGGGATTTCGTTATGAAACGATAGCGGAAGCTTACTTCGAAACGCCAGCGAAGGCTGGCGTCCATGTTGCCAGGTCGTTCCAATTTGCATTATGGATCCCAGCTTTCGCTGGGATTTCGTATTAGGAACGACAGGTCAGACGCGCTCCAGTACCATTGCGATGCCCTGACCCACGCCGATGCACATGGTGCAGAGCGCGTAGTGGCCGCCGCTGGCTTCGAGTTGATTGATCGCGGTGGTGACGAGGCGCGCGCCGCTGGCGCCGAGGGGATGGCCGAGGGCGATGGCGCCGCCGTTTGGGTTGACCCTGGGGTCGTCGTCCGCGAGTTCGAGATCGCGGGTCACCGCCAGCGTCTGGGCGGCGAAGGCTTCGTTGAGTTCTATGACGTCCATTTGCTCCAGCCTAAGGCCGGTGAGCGCCAGTACCTTGCGCGTCGCGGGCGCGGGGCCGAAGCCCATGATGCGCGGCGCGATACCGGCGGTGGCCATGCCGAGTACCCGCGCGCGCAGCTTAAGGCCGTGTTGTGACGCCACTGCCTCGTTCGCCAGCAGCAATGCGCACGAGCCGTCGTTGACGCCGGAGGCATTACCCGCGGTGACCGTGCCGTCGGGCCTGACGATTGGCTTCAACTTCGCCAGCGCCTCGAGCGAGGTCTCGCGGGGATGTTCGTCGACATCGACGATGACCGGATCTCCGCGACGTTGCGGAACCGGTACCGGCACCAGTTCCGCGGCGAAGAACCCGCGTGCGATGGCGGCCGCGGTCTTTTCCTGGGAAGCCAGGGCGAAACGGTCCTGGGCCTCGCGTTCGATGGAGAATTCGGCGGCGACGTTCTCCGCGGTCTCGGGCATGGAATCCACCCCGTATCGTTCCCTCATCTGCGGGTTGATGAAGCGCCAGCCGATGGTGGTGTCGTAGACCGCGTTGTCGCGGCTGAACGCGGCGCCGGCCTTGGGCATGACGAAGGGCGCGCGGCTCATGCTCTCGACGCCGCCGGCGATCATCAGTGATGCCTCGCCACTCCTGATGGCACGCGCAGCGATACCTACCGCGTCCATGCCGGACCCGCAGAGCCGGTTCACAGTGTTCGCGGGGACGGTCTCCGGCAGCCCGGCGAGGAGCGCGCTCATGCGCCCGACGTTGCGATTGTCCTCTCCTGCCTGGTTGGCGCAGCCGTAGACGAGGTCGTCCACCGCCGACCAGTCCACCCCGGGGTGACGCTCCATCAGCGCGCGGATCGGGATCGCCCCGAGATCGTCGGTGCGGACGCTGGACAACGCGCCACCGTAGCGCCCGATGGGGGTGCGCACGGCGTCGCAAACGTAAGCTTCAGTCATGGCAATTCTTTTCTCGCAATATGGGCGGGATTCATACCCAGAGACGCCGGCGCAGCCAGGGGCTCACGCGATAACGCTCGCCGCGGTAATAGGCATCCAGGCGGTCCAGCAGGGCGACCACCGGCTCCGCGCCCCAGGCGGCAAGCCATTCGAAGGGGCCGCGTGGATAGTTGACGCCCATCTTCATCGCGCTGTCCGCGGCGTCGGCGTCGCAGACGCCCTGCAGTACCGCGTCCGCGGCTTCGTTGATCAGCATCGCGATGGTGCGCGCCACCACGAGACCCGGCGAGTCGTCCACTTCTCTCGGAATGAATCCGAGCGCGCCGAGCCAGCCAGCGCTCATTTCGCGCCACTCGGCCGACGCCCGCGCCGAGCACGCCATCGTGAGGGAGACGTGTTCGCTGCCATCGATGGGCAGATCGAAAACCGCGACGTTCTCGCCGAGGGCCGATGCCGGCAGGCCGTCGGTGAGGCGAAGCTGGCCGTCGGGGGTCTCGATACCAGTCCACGGGCTGGCCGCCACCTGCTCGAAGGAAAGCCCGAGCGCGCGCAGACGCTGCGCCAGGAGCCCGGCGACGAAGTCGCCGCCGTGCAGCACCAGGCTGCCATCACTCGGCGGTGTGTAGGTATGCACCGGCACGCCGGCGTCGCGGGGCCCGGCATCCTCGCCATAGCGATAGAAGCCCCGGCCCGACTTGCGGCCCAGCAGACCGCCATCCACCATCGCCCTTTGTACCAGGGACGGCTTGAAGCGCTTGTCCATGAAGTTGGCCTGGTACACGGACTGCGTGACCGCGAAGTTGGTGTCGAGGCCGATGAGGTCCATGAGCTCGCAGGGCCCCATGCGGAAGCCAGCGCCGCGCAGGCAGGCATCGATGGTGGCGTGATCGGTGACGCGCTCCTGCAACAACTCGAGCGCCTCGGCATAGAACGGGCGCGCGATGCGGTTGACGATGAATCCCGGCGTCGAGGCGCAGTGCACCGCCACCTTGCCCCAGCGTCCCGCAAGATCGAATATCGCTGTCGCTATCGCGGGATCGGTTTCCAGGCCGGATACCACCTCCACCAGTTTCATCAGCGGCACCGGGTTGAAGAAATGCATACCCACCACGTTGCCCGGGCGCTTGAGTCCGCCCGCGATGGCGGTGACGGAAAGCGACGAGGTATTGGTGGCGAGCACGGTGTCCTCGCCAACGATGCTCTCCAGGGTGGCGAACAGTTCCCGCTTTACCGCGAGGTCCTCGATCACCGCCTCTATCACGAGGGTCGCCGACGCGGCTTCGGCAAGCGCCGCAACCGGAAAGATACGCGCCAGGGTGTCATCGGCGGCGTCACGCTCCATCTTGCCGCGCTCCACCAGCTTGTCCAGCGTCTGGCCGAGCTTGTTGCGCGCGGTCGTGGCCGCGCCTTCGCGGCTGTCAAACAGCAGCACGTCGTGACCCGACTGGGCCGCCACCTGGGCAATACCGGCGCCCATGATGCCGGCGCCCACCACGAGGACGGTGGCGTGCTGCAACTCCGCCATCAGGGGATCCAGTTCGCCTTACGTTTCTCCAGGAACGCGCGGAAGCCTTCCCGCGCCTCGTCGGTGCCGCGCACCCGGCTGATGGTCTGTGCCGTCAGTTCGCGCACCGCCTCCGTGATCTCGCCTTGCTGCAACTGGCTGAACAGTGCCTTGATCTCGCGCTGGGCGATGGGGCCACCGGCGACCAGGTCACCGACCATGGCATCCACGGCCTTGTCCAGTTCTTCCACGGGAACCACGGCGTGCACCAGGTCCATGCGCAGCGCCTCCTCGGCGCGGATGCGGCTGGTGCTGAGCGCGAGGCGCTTCGCCTGGCGGCGACCCACCGCGTTGGTGACATACGGGCCGATCACCGCCGGCAGGATGCCGAACTTGGCCTCGCTCACCGCGAACGACGCATTCTCCGCGGCGATGGCGATGTCGCAGGTGCAGACGAGGCCGACGCCGCCACCCAGCGCCGCGCCCTGTACGCGCGCCACGGTGGGCTTGGGGCAGGACTCGATCCGGTGCAGCATGGCGGCGAAGACGCGCGCGTCCTCCAGGTTCCACTCGCGCGTCGCCTGGCTCGCGCGCTCCATCCAGTTGAGGTCCGCGCCGGCGCTGAAATGCTTGCCCTCGCCGGCGAGCACGATCACGCGCACGCTGTCGTCGCCGATGGCGGCGGCGAAGGCGCGGTCGAGTTCGCCGATCATCTTCTCGTCGAAGGCGTTGAACACGTCGGGGCGCGACATCGTGACCTGGCGCACGCCGGCGCCGCGGTCCGTTACCGCAAGTGTCTCGAAATCTGTCATCAGTAGGTCTCCAGGTGCAGGCGGCCCTGATCGCGCAGGTGCCGGCCGATGTCTTCCCAGTCGTCTCCCGCCTGTTCCGCGATTTCACGGAGCGCGAGGACCACGCCCTCCTCCATGGCCTTGATCCCGCAGACATAGAAGCAGGTGTCGGGGTCTTTCAGCAACGGCGCCAGGTCGGAGGCGCGTTCGCGCATCACGTCCTGGACGTAACGCCGCGGCTTGTCGGGCTGGCGTGAGAAGGCGAAATTGATATCGATGAAATCCTTCGGCAGGCTTTGCAGCGGGCCAAAGTACGGCAGTTCCTCCGGCGTGCGCGCGCCGAAGAACAGCATGAGCTTGCCGCCGTCGAACTGGCCCTTCTTGCGCAGCCGGCGGCGCCATTCCGTCATCGCGCGCATCGGCGCGCTGCCGGTACCGGTGCAGATCATCACGATGTTCGAGCGCGGATGGTTCGGCATCAGGAAGGTGGAGCCGAACGGGCCCACCACCTGGACCTCGTCGCCGACCGCGAGATCGCACATGAAGTTGGAACCGACGCCGCGCACCGGCTTGCCGTCGTAGTCCTCGAGCACGCGCTTGATGGTCAGCGAGAGGTTGTTGTATCCGGGACGCTCGCCGTTGCGCGCGCTCGCGACGGAGTACTGGCGCGCATGGTGTGGCCTGCCCTTCTCGTCGTTGCCCGGGGGCAGGATGCCGATGGACTGTCCTTCGAGAACCGGAAACGGTTCACTGCCGAAGTCGAGCACGATGTGATGGGTATCGTAGTCGCTGCCCACCTGGGTCACGCGCACGTTGCCGGTCACGCGCGCGGTAATGGTCTCCCGCGCCTGTTTCGGGCCGTAGAGATTGACGTAAGCGTGGGCGGCGGACCACGGCGGCGTTTTCGCGTTGTAACGCGACGGGCGGAAATCATCCACCGCCGCCTCTGTGGCCAGGGATGATTCCGCGACCTCGGTTTGCGCGTCAGCGTCCGCTTCCGGAGCCGATCCGTCCTCACTATCGGCGCCAAGTTCGTCCTCCGCCAGCTCCTCCGGCAACTCGTCCCAGCCGAACTGGTCATCCAGGCTGTAGGGTTTCGCTTTCGGCACCCGGCGCCAGTTGTCGATGGAACCCGTTGGACAGGGCGCGATGCAGTCCATGCAGAAATTGCAGATCTCCGGGTCGACGACGTAGTTGTTGCCGTCGTGGGTCACCGCGTCGATGGGGCAGGTGTCCTCGCAGGTATTGCAGCGGATACAGATCTCGGGATCGATCAGGTGCTGGTTCAGGATGTTGCCCGTGTTCTCCATGGTATCTCCCCGCTATGACGGTGGTGCCACGCCGCCGTTTGCCGGAGTGACCGGCGGCGCGGTGCGTGCGCTTAAGCGTATCAGTTAAAGCGCACGTACTCGAAGTCCACCGGCTGGCGGTTGATGCCCATCATCGGCGGCGCGATCCAGTTGGCAAAGCGGCCGGGCTCCACCACGCGGCCCATGAGGCTGGCGACGAATTTCCGGTCTTCCGGGGTCGGCAGCCACTTGTCCACGTGGTTGTTCCACTCGGCCTCCGAGAGCACGTGGCCGTCCGGCGAGATGCGCACCTCGGACAGGCTGCCGATCTTGCGGTTGAAGGCCTTGTGGGGCACCGCCAGGCGGAAGTCGATGCCCGCCTTCTCGATCACCTTGTTCCAGCGATTGACGCCACCCACACTGTCGGCGATGTAATCGTCGCGCAGCACCTCGTTGAGGGCATTGAGCATCGGCACCTCGCGCTCCACAAGGTGTCCGTCCTTCACCGCGAGCACCTTGTAGCTGTCGTTCTTCAGCACGTGGTCATCGGTGCGCTTGCCTTCCTCGAAACGCCCCTTGAGGCCGGTGGAGTAGAACGTCGCCGCATTGCTGGACTCGTCCGCGCCGAACAGGTCGATGGTGACGCTGTAGTGGAAGTTGATGTACTTCTGGATGGTGGGCAGGTCGATGACACCGGCGGCGCGGATCTTGTCCGGCTCGTCGGTGCCGAGTTCGTTCATCACCTGGCAGGTACGCTGGATCACCCGTGACACGCCGGACTCGCCGACGAACATGTGATGCGCCTCCTCGGTGAGCATGAAGCGCGTGGTGCGGGCTAGCGGATCAAAGCTCGACTCGGCAAGCGCGCAGAGCTGAAACTTGCCGTCACGGTCGGTGAAGTAGGTGAACATGTAGAACGCGAGCCAGTCCGGGGTCTTCTCGTTGAAGGCCTGGAGGATTCGCGGGTTGTCCTCCTCGCCGCTGCGGCGTTCGAGCAGCGCCTCGCCTTCCTCGCGCCCGTCGCGGCCGAAGTACTTGTGCAGCAGGTAGACCATCGCCCACAGGTGACGCCCCTCTTCCACGTTGACCTGGAACAGGTTGCGCAGGTCGTACTGGCTCGGGCAGGTCAGGCCGAGATGGCGCTGCTGCTCCACCGAGGCGGGCTCGGTGTCACCCTGGGTGACGATGATGCGGCGCAAGTTGGCGCGGTACTCGCCGGGCACTTCCTGCCACGCCGCCTCGCCCTTGTGATCGCCGAAATGAATCCTGCGATCCTCCTGTCCCGGATTGAGGAAGATGCCCCAGCGATAGTCGGGCATCTTGACGTAGTCGAAATGCGCCCAGCCCTTGGGATCGACGCTGGTGGCGGTGCGCAGGTAGACGTCAAAGCCCTGGGATCCCTCGGGACCCATTTCCGACCACCAGCCGAGGTAGTTCGGCTGCCAGTGTTCTAGCGCGCGCTTGAGGGCGCGGTCTTCCGCGAGGTTGACGTTGTTCGGGATCTTCTCGCTGTAATCGATGTTTGACATGTTTGCTTTCCTCAATCGTGATTCGTTCGTTACACCCGGTTCCAGTCGAAAGCGGTCTTCTCGCCGGAGCCATAGACCTTGAGCGCGCCGCGCTCGCCCACCGCGTTGGGCCGCTGGAAGATCCAGTTCTGCCAGGCAGTGAGGCGGCCGAAGATGCGAGTGAGCATGTTTTCCTGGCCGTTGAAACGCAGGTTGGCTTCCATCCCGGTGAGCGCGTCGGGGGACATCGCCACCCGCTCCTCCACCGCGATGCGGATCTCGTCGTCCCAGTCGAGGTCGTCGGGATTGCTGGTGACGAGCCCGAGTTCGAAGGCGGCGTCCGCGTCCAGCGGCTGCCCCGCCTTCGCACGCACCGCTTCCAGCGGTCCTTCCTCGTTGTAGAAGCGGCGGCCGAGGCGGCTTTCGCCGGTGACCATGGGATACATGCCGAAATTCGTCTCGCCGACCTGGATACGTGGCGCGGCGTCGGGATCGTCGGGGAGCGCGAGCTGGTAGTCGCGATCACAGGCAAGGGCGAGCTCGAGGAAGGTGCCGGCGAAGCATGAGCCCTCGTCGATGATCGCGAACAGGCTGCGCGAGGAAACATCGAGGCGGCTCAGGGTACGACGGAGAAGGCCAATGGTCTCGCGCACGAACCAGTGATCGCGATGTTCCATGAGCACCGCGTCCGTGGCAAGCACCGCGGCGGCGTCGCCGCGGGTGTGCATCAGCCAGACGCCGATGTCGAGTTCGTTGGTGCGCATACTGAGGATCGCGTCCTCGAGCTCTCTCGCCAGCGCCAGCGGATACCAGTCGGCGCCGGCGGCCACGATGGCGTCGATGCTGTCCGGCTGCTCGCCCTCCGGCGCGCGCACGATGAACTTCGCCGTGCGCGCGGCGCGGTTGATCTCCACCGATACGTGTCGGTAGTGCAGTGCGTCCGCCTCGACCTTGCGCTCCAGCGGCGTCAACGACACGCCTTTCGCGCCCTCCGGTCGGTCGCTGGTGGCCGCCAGTTCCAGCGCGCGGGCCTTCACGGTCTCGTCGAATTTCGCCGGCTTCGCGATCTCGTCCACCAGGCGCCAGTCCTTCGCCCGCTGCCCGCGCACGCCCTCGCTGGTGGTGCAGAAGATGTCGGCGAGGTCGTGGCGCACGTGGCGCTTGTCGGTGACCCGGGTGAGGCCGCCGGTACCCGGCAGAACTCCGAGGAGCGGCACCTCGGGCAGGCTCACCGCACTCGAACGGTCATCCACGAGGATGATCTCGTCGCAGGCCAGGGCCAGTTCGTAGCCGCCGCCGGCGCAGACGCCGTTGACCGCGGCGATGAACTTGAGCCCGCTGTGCTCGGAGGAATCCTCGATGCCGTTACGGGTCTCGTTGGTGAACTTGCAGAAATTCACCTTCCAGGCGTGGCTGCTGGTTCCCAGCATGAAAATATTCGCGCCGGAGCAGAACACCTTGTCGCGCAGGCTGGTGACGACCACGCTGCGCACCTCGGGATGCTCGAAGCGGATACGGTTGAGTGCGTCGTTGAGTTCGATGTCGACGCCGAGGTCGTAGCTGTTCAGCTTGAGCTTGTAACCGGGACGCAGGCCGCCGTCCTCGTCGAATTCCGCCCCCAGGGTGGCCACGGGGCCGTCGAAGGTCAGGCGCCAGTGACGGTACTGGCCGGGCTCGGTGCGGTAATCAACCGGTTCTATGGAATTGTTCACTTCACTTCTCCTGGGTGTGAATGCAGCGCATGGGAAACCATGTCATGCAGTTTAGTTCCTGTTTTTCGCAGTGTCAAGCATTAAAGTGCATGTTTAGGCATACTCAATCCGTAGCGCGCCCCGGGCCAGGTCCCGCAGGCGGGCAAACGCGGTCTCCAGCGGTACCTGGCTGGTATCGACCTGGTACTGCGCCTGGGAGTAGAACGGCACGCGGGACTCGAGGATGCCCTTCAGGTCCTCCATCGCCTCGCGATGGCCCGTCATGGGGCGCATGTCGCCCTGGGCGATCACCCGCTCCATGTGTTCCTGGGGGCGGGCGCGCAGCCAGATGGTGGTGCAATGGGTAAGCAACAGGTTCAGCGTCGCCGGGTCGGAGACGATACCGCCCGGGGTGGCGATGATCGCTTCCGGGTAGATCTGGATGGATTCTTCCAGCGCGCGCCGTTCGTATCGGCGGTAGGCGTTGATGCCGTAAAGCGCCTGGATCTCCTCGATGCTGCAACCGGCGAACTTCTCGATTTCGCGGCTGAGCTCGATAAAAGGGAATCCAAGATCATCAGCGAGCATCCGCCCGAGAGTGCTCTTTCCCGCGCCACGCAAGCCGATGAGCGCAATGCGCGGATTGCGATCGACGGCGCCGGGGGCGGCCACCGTGTCGAGCGCCTCGCCGATGAGAATGCGGATGCGCCGCAGGGTGGACTCGTCCTTGTCTTCCAGCAACGAACGAATCAGCAGCCACTCCGGGGTCGCCGTGGTGTAGTCGCCTACCAGCTCCGCCATGGAACACTGCAGCGCGCCGGCGACCTGCAGCAGCACGAGAAAGGAGGCATTGCCCTCGCCAAGTTCCAGGTTGGCGAGATGACGCTCTGATACCCCTGCGAGTTCCGACAATTCCTTGCGCGAGATGCCCTTCTTGGCGCGGAGCGCGCGCACGCGCTCTCCGAGTGCGACGAGCACCGGGTTGCGTTCCGGTTCCCCGTTTTCGGCGCGCGACCCGTTCGACTTGCGCGCACTCTTCCTGGCGCCGACGCTGGACTCCTGTTCATGCACTATATTGCTTGACATCCGCCATTCCGGGTCTTATAGTTCATTCCTGCATAATAGTTCATCCTATTATCGGGCGCAAGTTTGACACCGGAGGACACTTACTACATGAGCATCGAGGCATTCAGACAACAGATCGCAACGCTCGCGGCGGTAATCGCGGACGAACCGCTCGACGCAACTCTCGAGGACACTCTCAATCGGGATTTCGGACCGGAATCCACGACGTTCAGGACACTCAAGCAATCCTGCGAAACGGGAGTGGCCGAGGGCTGGCTTTGCGCGCGCGAAGCGGGCGGCATTCGCTACGGCCGTGCGTTCAAACCCGCGGACGATCTCCATGGCTTTTCCGTGGACGTGGTGGACATGGACGAAATCAGGGGCCCGCATCACCGTCACCCGAACGGCGAGATCGATCTCGTGATGCCGCAGTCGGGAGACGCCAAGTTCGACGGCCAGGGCGCCGGCTGGAAGGTCTATCCGCCGGATACCGCCCATCACCCGACGGTTTCCGGTGGCCGCGCATTGGTGTTATACCTGTTGCCCGGAGGCGCCATCGAGTTCACCGGCAACGCCTGAATCGCCGGAACCAAAACAGATAACGACAGAGACCCACACCATGGATCACAACGCCGTACCCGCGCCGGGGCCCGAGTTCAATTTCGCGACACACCTGCTGGACCGCAATCGTGAGCGTGGCGACAAGGCCGCGTTTACCGACGACCGGGGCAGCCTGAGCTATGGCGAACTGGCGGATGGCGTCCGTCGCATGGCAGCCACGTTACTGGATGCGGGTATCCGCCGCGAGGAACGCGTCCTCCTCCTGATGCACGACTGCAACGACTGGCCGGTGGCCTTCCTCGGCGCGATGTATGCCGGCATCGTGCCGGTGGCGGTCAACACCCTGCTCACCGCGGAGGACTACGCCTACATGCTGCGCCACTGCCGAGCGAACGGGATCATCGTTTCCGAGGCATTGCGCGAAACGGTTGAGAGCGCGGCCCGCGAGGCGGGCATGGAAAACCTGCCGATGTTCGTGTCGCGTGGCTCGGGCGAACTGCCCGCTGGCGCGGTTCATCTTGCCGAGGCCCTCGCCTCGGCCACGCCGCTCACCACAGCTGCCGACACCAGTCCCGACGACCCGGGATTCTGGCTCTACTCGTCCGGCTCCACCGGCAAGCCCAAGGGCACCGTGCATACCCATGCCAACCCCTACTGGACCGCGGAACTCTACGGACGTGGCGTGCTCGGCATTCGCGAGGACGATACCTGCTTCTCCGCGGCCAAGCTGTTCTTCGCCTATGGTCTTGGCAATGCGCTCACCTTTCCGCTCAGCGTCGGCGCCTCGGTGGTGCTGATGCCGGGACGACCCACCCCCGATGCGGTGTTCGAACGCTGGGTCCAGGACAGGCCAACCATTTTCTTCGGCGCTCCCACGGGATTCGCCGGGATGCTCGCCTCGCCGGGCCTGCCGGCCCGCGACGCGGTGGCGCTGCGGCTTGCCTCCTCCGCGGGGGAAGCCCTGCCCAAGGAACTCGGCGAACGCTTCACGAAGCACTTCGGCGTCGAGATCATCGACGGCATCGGTTCAACCGAGATGCTGCACATCTACCTCTCCAACCGTCCCGGTGACAATCACTACGGCACCAGCGGCACGCCGGTGCCGGGCTACGACATCGAGCTCCGGGACGACGCCGGCGACACCGTTGCGGACGGAGAGATCGGCGACCTGTTCGTCCGCGGGCCGAGTTCGGCGCTCATGTACTGGAACAACCGCGAGAAATCCCGTGATACATTTCAGGGTGCGTGGACCCGGAGTGGCGACAAGTACGTGCGCAATGTCGACGGCACGTACACCTATTCCGGCCGCACCGACGACATGCTGAAAGTCAGCGGCATTTACGTCTCGCCATTCGAGGTGGAGGCCACGCTGATGCAGCACGACGCGGTGCTGGAGGCCGCGGTGGTGGGTCACGAGGACCAGGACGGGCTCACCAAGACCAAGGCCTATGTCGTGTTGAAGGAGGATGCCGGCGTATCGGAGGACGAACTGAAGTCGTTCGTCAAGTCCCGGCTGGCCCCCTACAAGTATCCGCGGTTCATCGAGTTCATCGATGCGCTGCCGAAAACCGCCACCGGCAAGATCCAGAGATTCCGGCTGAGGCAACGAAAACAGTAAACCGACAATCGAACCTGACAACCCCTTCCCGGCCTTCGGCGCCATGCAGGGCTTGCCGGGCGGCGACGCCAAATCAACGCGTCATCGCTCAGCGGAACCGGCAGATGGCCCGGGCAAAACACCAATCCGTCAACTGAGGAAACTCGAACATGAAACGTAACATCCTAACGGCTGCCGTCCTGGCCGCCACCGCGTTCGGATCCGGCGCGGCCAACGCAGACAGCGTGAAGATCGGCTATGTCACCACGCTCACCACGCCGGCGGCCGTGATCGGCGAAGACATCCAGAACTCCGTCAACCTCGCGCTCGAGCATATCGGCAACAAGATGGGCGACCTCGACGTCGAGCTCATCATGGAAGACGACGGCTTCAAGCCCGATGTCGGCAAGCAGAAGACCGACAAGCTGGTGAAGCAGGACGACGTCGACTTCGTCGTCGGCTACATCTGGTCCCACGTGTTGCTGGCCTCGATGAAATCCGTCACCGATGCCGACAAGTTCATCATCAGCGCCAATGCCGGTCCTTCCCAGGTCGCGGGCAAGCTCTGCCACCCGAACTTCTTCTCCACCTCCTGGCAGAACGACCAGACCCCCATGGCCATGGGCGAACACCTGAACCAGGAAGGAGTCAAGTCGCTCTACGTGATGGCGCCGAACTATGCCGCGGGCAAGGACATGGTGGCCGGCCTCGAGAGCGTGTTCACGGGTGAGATCAAGGGCAAGGACCTGACCAAGTGGGGTGCGGACGCGCAGCTCGACTTCTCCGCCGAACTCGCCAAGGCCAAGGCATCGGGCGCCGAGGCGATCTTCGTATTCTATCCCGGCAAGGCCGGCGGCGCGTTCATCAATCAATACCAGCAGGCCGGCCTGCGTGGCGTGATGCCCCTGTACAGCGTGTTCACCGTCGACGCCATCGCCCTGCCCAAGCTGCAGGAGGCCAATCTCGAGGGCGTGCTCGGCTCCAAGATGACCCAGGAATGGTCACCGGACATGGACAACGCCGCCAACAAGCGCTTCGTCGGCGACTACCTCGCGAAGCACGGCAAATATCCCTCGTTCTATGGCGCCCAGGCCTACGATTCCATCATGCTGATCAAGAGCGCTGTGGAAGCCGTGGGCGGCAACCTGGATGACAAGGACGGTATCCGCGCCGCGCTCAAGGCGGTGAACTACGATTCCGTGCGCGGCAAGTACACCGTCGGCAACAACCACATGCCGATCCAGAACTTCTACCTGCGCGAAGTGGTTATCGACGACGAGGGCCGCTGGACCACGAAGATCGTCTCCACGGTATACGAGAACCACCAGGACCGCTACGCCGCTGAATGCAACATGCAGTAACGTGATGGCGTGACCCTGCCGCCGGGCGTCCACGGACGCCCGGCTTTTCCCTCCCCCGAACACTTCCACCCCGACTCACCCCAGATGGACTGGAACCTGCTGATCACCCAGCTCATGAACGGTCTGCAGCTCGGGCTGCTCCTGTTCCTGCTCGCCTCCGGGCTGACGCTGATCTTCGGCATCATGGACTTCATCAACCTGTCCCATGGGTCGTTCTACATGGTCGGCGCCTATTTCTGCGGCACCATCGTCGCGAAGACGGGTTCGTTCGTGCTCGGCATCTTGTTCGGCCTCGTGGGCGTCTTTATCGTCGGCGCGCTGGTGGAATGGTTCATCGCGCGCAAGCTCTATCGATCGGACCACCTCGACCACGTACTGGTCACGTTCGGTCTGATCCTGATTTTTGACACCCTGGTGCACATGATCTGGGGCGCCTCCGGCATGGCGATCCCGCTGCCGGACGTACTCAATGGCCAGGTCAGCATCGGCACCCTGGTGCTGCCCACCTACCGCCTGCTGATCATCGCCGCCGGGCTGGGGGTGGCCGCCTTCCTGTACGTCCTGGTCACCCGCACACGCCTGGGCATGCTCATTCGCGCCGGCGCGTCCAATCGCACCATGGTCGAGGCCCTGGGGGTCAACATCAATCGCCTGTTCCTTATCGTGTTCGCCATCGGCGCCTCCATGGCCGGCCTCGCGGGCATGCTCATCGCGCCGATCACCGAGGCCAGCATCGGCATGGGCAACGACATCATCATCATTGCCTTCGTGGTGGTCATCGTCGGCGGCATCGGCTCGGTCAAGGGTGCGTTTTATGCCGGTCTCATCATCGGCCTGATCGACACCCTCAGCCGCTCCTATCTCGATGACGTGCTCGCGCTGTCGATACCGATCGAATATGCCGAGACCGCGGCACCCGCGATCTCGGCGATGATGGTCTATATCCTCATGGCGGTGGTGCTGGCATTCCGGCCCCAGGGCCTGTTCCCGCCGGCGGGCGCGCGCTGATGCAATTGCTTTCGACCCGCCGCGGCCTGTTCTATACCGCGCTGCTCGTCTTCCTGGCCATCGCCCCCTGGGTGTTCCAGTGGATCGACCAGCCGTTCTACCTCGACCTTCTCAGCCGCGCGCTGATCCTCGGTATCGCCGCGGTCAGCCTCAACCTGATCCTCGGTTACGGCGGCATGGTGAGCCTCGGACATGCGGCCTATATCGGTATCGGCGCCTACTGCGTCGGCATTCCCGCCTACTACGATTTTTACAGCGGCTGGCTGCATATCGGCCTCGCGCTGTCGGTGAGCGCAGTGTTCGCGCTCATCACCGGCGCCATCTGCCTGCGGACGAAGGGCGTCTACTTCATCATGATCACCATGGCGTTCAGCCAGATGGTCTATTACACATTCCTCAGCCTCGAGGAGTACGGCGCAGACGACGGCCTCGTGATCTACCTGCGCAGCGAGTTTCCCACATGGCTCTCCATGGACGGTGCATTCAGCCTGTACTACTGGATACTTGGCGTCCTCCTGCTATCGCTCTACTTCGTGCACCGGCTGATCCATGCGCGCTTCGGCCGCGTGATCGTGGGCGCCAAGTTCAACGAACTGCGCCTCCAGTCCCTCGGCGTCAATACCTATCGCTACCGACTCACCTGCTACGTGATCTCGGCGATGATCTGCAGCCTGGCAGGCGTGTTGCTCGGTAACTTCACCAGCTTCATCAGCCCGGAGATGATGGGCTGGACGCGCTCCGGCGAGCTCATCTTCATGGTCATCATGGGCGGGGTCAGCACGGTGCTTGGGCCACTGCTCGGCACCATCTCCTTCGTCCTGCTGGAGGAATGGCTGGCCGCGATCACCGTGTACTGGCACCTGATCTTCGGCGTCCTCCTCGTCGTCCTCGTGCTCTACGGCAAGGGCGGTCTCGACGGGCTGCTGGGATTGATGGATCGCGGGAAGAAATCGTCATGAGCGATGCCATCCTTGACATCGAGGGGCTGCACAAGAACTTCGGTGGCGTGGTCGCCACCGAAAACGTCAACCTGTCCGTGGAACGCGGAGAGATCCACGCCATCATCGGCCCCAACGGCGCCGGCAAGACCACCCTGATCGCCCAGCTCTCGGGGCAGCTCCGCCCCAACAGCGGCAGTATCCGCTTCGAGGGCCGCGACATCACCACCCTCAGCATGGCGAGTCGCGCCCGCGCCGGACTCGCGCGCTCGTTCCAGATCACCAGCGTGATCCTGCCGATGACGCTGCTCGAGAACGTGATGCTCGCGGTGCAGGGCACCAGCGGTCATTCGTTTGGCTTCTGGTCGCCGGTCAGGGAGGACGGGAAAATGACCGATGCGGCGATGGAGAGTCTCACCCGGGTGGGCCTGGACAACCGCGCGGATCAGCTCGCCGGCAGCGTTTCCCACGGCGAGCAGCGCCAGCTCGAGGTGGCGATCACCCTGGCGATGAACCCCCGCCTGTTGCTGCTGGACGAACCCATGGCCGGCATGGGCAAGGAGGAGACCGGTCACATGGTGGAAATTCTCAAGGCCCTCAAAGGTGACAAGTCCATCCTGCTGGTGGAGCATGACATGGACGCGGTATTCAACATGGCCGACCGGTTGTCGGTGCTGGTCAACGGCCACATCATCGCCACGGACACGGTGGAGAACATCCGCAACAATGCCGAGGTGCAGCGCGCCTACCTGGGGGACGAGCATGCTTGAACTCAGCGGTGTCGAAACCAGCTACGGCAGCATCCAGGCCCTTTTCGGCATGACGCTGCGCGCGGACCAGGGCCAGGTCACCACCCTCCTCGGACGCAACGGGATGGGCAAGACCACCACGGTCTCGTCCATCATGGGAATTCTCAAGCCGCATGCCGGCACGATACGTTTCGAAGGGCACGAGATACAGGGCCAGCCCGCCTACGTCATCGCCAAGCAGGGACTGGGACTGGTGCCCGAGGGGCGCCAGGTGTTCCCCAATCTCAGCGTGCGTGAAAACCTCATAGCCACCGCGGCCAATTACAGCACCGACGCGACCCCGTGGAACCTCGAGCGCGTGCTCGACTTCTTTCCCCGCCTGCGCGAGCGCCTCGACAACATGGGCAGCCAGTTGTCCGGCGGCGAGCAACAGATGCTCGCGATCGGTCGCGCGCTGATGCTGAACCCGAAACTGATCATTCTCGACGAGGCCACCGAGGGTCTCGCGCCGCTGATCCGCCAGGAGATCTGGAACCGCCTCGGCGAACTCAAGCAGAGCGGCCTCACCATCCTCCTCATCGACAAGAACATCGACGAACTTTCCCGCATCGCCGACCGCCACTACATCATCGAGAAAGGGCGCGTTGTCTGGGAAGGCGATTCCGCCGCCCTGACGGCGGACCCTGAGCTGAAACTGAAATACCTCGGCGTCTGAGCGCGCCGTCCAGGACCACCCGACATGACCGACTCCAGGCCCCCCGTGGGCATCCATACCCCTGGACCCGCACAAGACATGGATGCGCCCAATCTCTCCCCCACCGGCGCCCTCGTACACAGCATCACGATCACCTGGGGTGACTGCGATCCCGCGCAGATCGCCTATACCGCAAACATTCCCCGCTGGGGGCTGGACGCCATCGAGGCCTGGTACCGCCATTGCATCGGCGTCGACTGGTACACGCTCAACCTCCATCGTGGCATCGGCACCCCCTTCGTCTCCCTGGGCTTCGAATTCAAGTCGCCGGTGATGCCGCCAGCCCCCCTCGATGTCCGGGTCACTGTCTCCCGTATCGGCAATTCGTCCCTGTCCCACGCGGTGGAAGGGAGCCAGCGAGGCGTCACCTGCTTTATCGGCAAGACCACCGCCGCCTTCGTCGAGGCCGCGGCAATGAAACCCATGGCGATCCCGCCCAACATCCGCGCCAGCATCGAGCATTACCAGTCGGTCCAGGACCGGGAAACTTCGTCCTGACGATCGTACGGCGGGATCGCGTTATCATCCGGCTTCCCGCTCACGTCACCGACAATGGAACCCGATTTCTGGCACGAACGCTGGAAAGAAAACCGCATCGGTTTTCACCAGCAGAAGATCAATTCCAGGCTGAAGAAGCTCTGGCCCGTCCTCGAAGTCCCTGCCGGTGCGCGCATACTGGTGCCACTCTGCGGCAAGACCCTGGACATGCTCTGGCTGCGCGACGCCGGCCATGAAGTGCTCGGCGTGGAACTGAGCGCGGAGGCCTGCGCCGCGTTCTTCGAGGAAAACGAACTCCCCTGCGCGCGCCGGGGCGGAGACCGCTTCGAACACTTCACCGGCGAAGGCATCGAGCTGCTCGCCGGGAATTTCTTCACCCTCGGGAGCAACGACACCGCCGATATCGCCGCCGCTTACGACCGCGCCGCCCTGGTCGCGATGCCGGCGGCCATGCGCCCGGACTATGCCAACCACCTGGCCGAACTGCTGCCCAAGGGAAGTCAGGTCCTACTCATCAGCATGGACTACGACCAGCAACGCATGGACGGCCCGCCATTTGCCGTGCCCGAGAACGAGGTGCGTTCGCTGTTCTCCCCCGCCTTCGACGTGGAGATCATCGCCACCTCCTCCGGCCCCGACATCGTCGGCAACCTGGCCGAGCGCGGGCTCGATACGCTGGAAGAAAAGGTCTACCGCCTTGTCCGGCGCAGGGACTGAAGCGTCGGGTCAGGCCAGGGGCAGTTTTCAATTCCGGAAACTTTTTGCTAAGGTAGGCTCTCGGAGCCAATATATAACAAGGCTGAATTACGTCCAACGACGCTGAATCAATCAGCGCTTAAGCAACAGAATGGGAGGCACTCAGGATGAGTGATCTGGAAAAGGGGTATGGCGTTTCACGCCGTCGTAAAATTCTTCGTGGTATCGTTTCTGGCAGCGGCGTTGCCGGCATGGTGGCTTCGGCCCAGTGGTCGGAACCTGTCGTACGCGCAGTCACGCTGCCGGCGCATGCAACCACCTCGAGCGTATCGGCGCGCGCACTTTCTCGTTTCAGCCTCACGGTCGGAAGCCTGGCGGTGGATGCCGCCGCGCCGGGAGGCGTGCATATCGCCGAACGGGGACACTCGTCCTCGCCACTGAATCTTCTCATACCCCGCGCCTGGGCGATGAGTCCGGCTTATCGCCAGATGGTGCTCGAGGAGAAGCCCGGTCAACGATTCGACTTCACCATGCTGCAAGCCCGTATCGTCTCGTCGCGCTGTATCGAGGAATCGCTGGTTACGGCGCGAGGTATTCCGTTGTTCACCCCGACACCGTCCGCCATGGAGACCTGTCTGGGAGAGAACGCAACCGGACCGGAGGTGGAAGTGATCGACGTCGTCGACGACGAGGCAACGATCAGGCTCGACTCCTCGGAATCATACACCCTGATTCTCGACCCGGAAGCGCAACCGATGGAGGACCTGTTTCCTTGTCCCTGCATCGAAGATTGATCCTGCAGTCTTGCCGACGGGCGGATTCCGGCGAATTGAAACCCGGCCCGGTATTGTCCCGGCACAGGCCGGATCTGACGCCCACGCTGGAGAGCCTGGATCCGGAGCCTCGGGTCAGTCTTTGTCCCGCCGGGACTCGAGGTCGGAGAGAAGCTGCTCGTCCGGCAGGGTATCGCCGAAGGTATCGATCTGTTCGCCGAGCCGGCGGCCCAGGTGGCGTAGCTCCGACTGGACCAAGTCGCTCTCCATCAGCTTCTGCTCGAGGTCATCCCGCGAACGCCTGAGCTCCTGTTTCTGCGCGACCACTTCGCGAGCAAGCTTGTTCAGGTTGGTTAACATCTCGTCCAGGCGGCGGCTGCGTTCCTCGAGTTTTTCGCGGTCCCGCTCGCGCGCCCGGGCCAGCTTCTCGCGCACCTTGCGGCTGGCTTCCATCTCGATCTGGCGTATCCGATCCTGAAAGACATGTTTTAGTTTGTCGCGCTCTCGCTGGCGCTCGCGCGCGAACTCCTGGCGTATCGTGGCAATCAGGTAATGGATCGCCGCATTGAGCGCCGATTCACTTTCCCCGGATTCAACGGTGGTTGCGTCCACCAGTTCATCGATGCTTTCGAAACGACGTGCTTCCGCATCGGCAGACGCTGGCATGGATTCACCGCCATGGTCGGGGCGTTCACTGACATCCCCTGCGTCCGATATGGACCGCGCAGCGTTGGACGCCCTGCCAAATGCAGGGGAATCCTCGTATGCCATGGTTACCTCGCCTGATGGAATGGCCCGGTGAAACTCGTGCCTTGCGCCGTCCTCCGCTCGGTCGGCTATGCGGGATTACGCCTGGTGCCAGGTCGCGTCCACGCGGGGCACACCCCGGATTTGCATCCGGGAGATAGTAAACCACATACGATTGGCTTGTAAAACCGCGGATTTGTAAGGGTTTCCGGCTTCTGGTAACCAACCGGAAAGATTCAGGACGCGAGCCGTCGTTCGTTGATCCGCAGCAGCAATTCCGCGGCCGCCCTGGCGTCGCATAGCGCGCGATGATGGTCTTCCAGGGGAATGTCGAATTCCGCGCAGAGATTTCCCAGGCTGTATGACCTGAGACCGGGGAACCAGCGACGCATGCCCGCCACGCTGCAGAAGGTGGGACGGTGATAGTCCTGCTCGAGACGCCTGTACTCGTCGCACAGGAACCCGTAGTCGAAGCGCACGTTGTGGGCGACGAAGATACAGCCCTCGGTGAAGTCGCGAAAGTGGTCGGCGATCCCGGCGAAGCGCGGCGCATCCGCCACCATGGCGTCGGTAATGCCGGTCAGGCCGGTGATCATGCGCGGTATCGCGCGATCCGGATTCACCAGGGTCTCCCAGGTATCCTCGATACGGTTTCCCCGTAGCCGCACCGCCCCGATCTCGGTCACCCGGTTGTTGCCGCCGCGCCGCCCGGTGGTTTCGATGTCCACCACCACGTAGCGCTGGTCCGGGTCCACTGCCCATTCGACCCGGTTCACCTCCACCGGGATCTCCGCCTGCCGCAGAGCGGTGATCTGCTTGAGCTGGTTGCGGCGCAGCTGGTCGCCTTCCGCCTTGACCTCGACGAAACGGCCCACGCCGTTCTCTATCACCATCAGGTCTGGATAGCCAGAGCGATTGCCGGAATATTCCCGCGCCATGCGGCGCATGATCTCCGCCAGCCCTTGACCCGGGACGGCGCGCAGGAAGGCCTGGAGCGGTTCCAGCATGTCGGGAGACCAGCGGAAGATGCTGTTGGGCTTGCCGTATTCCCTGGCCATGGTATTGACCAGGCAGCGTTCCATGCCGGCGGTATCGTCAAAGGCCGACAGCAATTCCTCAATGGCGTCGCGATTGCGCGGATAAAAGGCGCCGCTGTCAAGATCACGCGGACGCTTCTCGAAGTCGTTGTGCAGGGCCGCCGATTCTCGATTGAACAACAGCTCCCAGAACAGCAGGCCAAACAGGCGTTTCCAGAGGCGGTTCTCGCTATGAAACACCTGCGCGCCGCGGGCGCGGTACCAGTCGGCCACACCCTCCTCCGGCATGTCGCGATAACTCTCGTCGATGCGCCTCGACGGCCCGTCGCGCAGCAGGTCGGTAATGATCGCGGTGCGCTTGCGACCCAGCTTGCGCGCCTGGAAGTCCTGGGCGAACAGCAGTTCCTCTTCTCCCGAGGGATCGTCGATCATGGATTCGAGCATCGCTTCCGCCCTTTCACGGTCGCCGCGCGCCCAGGCCAGTCGCACCCGCCGCTCGCTTGCCGGCCATCCGGTGGCATGGGAATAAACCGATTCGGCAAGCGCGCCATCACCACCACGCTCCGCCATCTCACCGAGGTGGTAGATCGCGCGCTGGCGGAGCTGCTCCGCCTCGTCGTCTGCAGCCGCGGGCCAGGCCGGCAACTCCGCCACCGCCGGGGCAAGCGCATCCGCGTCGAGTGCCTGTACCTCGTGCAGCTTGCGGCAGTAAAACCAGCTACTGAGAGCGCAGTCGCGATCGGTAAACCTGGGCGTGAAACGCCGCCGGAATCGCGCGGCGCGCACCACCCCGAGATCGCGCAACGTAAAGCGTGACAGTCCCGCCTCGCGGCGGCCGAAGTAAAGAAACAGCAGGTAGCCAACGGCATCCTCGCGGTCCTGGATCACGTAGTCCGCCATTGCCTCCGCCACTACCGGGTGGCGCGGATCGATGCTGGATGCCGCAAACGACAGGAGCTGGCCCTTTGGCCACGAGCGGCGGTAGCGATCCGTGGACACCAGCTTCGGCAACAGCTCGAGTAACGCATCACGACTGAGTACCGTGAGCCAGTTGGTGAAGTCCGCCGCGATCGGGGGGCGCAGGAAGCGCGCGCGGTGGAGTTGGTCAAGCGCCGAGTCGATGTCGTGGATTTCGGCATAACGAAAGCGGCGCCGATGGAAGACCCGGCCCTGGCGATTGAGCATCCGTACCCAAAGGCATTGCGCGTCCGCGTCGAGGGCGCGGAAGTCCTCCACCAGGGCGAGATGCTCCGCCTCCAGCACCGGCAGGTACAGCTCCTCGATCATTGCCAGGAACTCGTGGAAATGGTCGAGGTAGTAGCGTGCCGGCAGCACCGGCCGCTCGGCAATGGATTCGGAGCGAGGCTCCGCGAAGCCGTTCACATCTGCGAGTCGTCGTACCCTCCACCGCCCGGCTATCGGGCGGGGACGGGATGCACCAGGTTATCAGGTTCTCAAAATAGAGAACAATGGTGTTGCTGTCAATGGGGTCGGATCAGGCCTCGGGAAGTCGCCAGTCGACGGGACTCTCCCCGCGTTCCTCGAGCCAGTGATTGCAGCGGGAGAAGTGACGGCAGCCGAAAAAGCCGCGATGGGCCGACAGCGGCGAGGGATGCGGCGCCTTGAGCACCAGGTGTCGACGGGTGTCGACGAACTGGCCCTTGCGCTGGGCGTGGCTGCCCCAGAGCAGGAACACCAGACCTTCGCGCTCCGCTTCCAGCGCCTGCACCGCGCGGTCGGTGAACTGCTCCCAGCCCTTGCCCTGGTGCGACCCGGCGCGGCGCTGTTCCACGGTGAGGGTGGCGTTGAGCAGCAGCACCCCCTGCTCCGCCCAGTGCTGCAGGCATCCGTGGGCGGCCGGTGGAATGCCAAGATCGCTGTCGAGTTCCTTGAAGATGTTTATCAACGACGGCGGCGTGGGCACCCCGGGCAGCACCGAAAAACAGAGTCCGTGAGCCTGGCCGGGACCATGGTAGGGATCCTGGCCCAGGATCACGACCTTGACGCGCTCGAACGGCGTCGAGTTGAAGGCATTGAACCAGTGCTCACTCGCCGGGTAGATCACCTTGCGACGATCCTTTTCACTGCGCAGGAACTCGCGCAGGGACGCCATGTAGGGCTGATCGAACTCTTCCCCCAGCACCGCCTGCCAACCGGGTTCCAGCGGCCCCGCGGACGGACTGCTCATGAATTGGCCGCCGCTGGACGGCGCAGGAACACGATAACGAGCAGGATCACGATCACGGGCAATGGCAACATGTCCGGACTGTAGCCCAGCGCCCATCCGGTAACGAAGCCGTACAGCGACCAGGCGAACGGTACCGGCCACAGCCACCAGCGACCGCTTCCGCCAGCCAGCCAGCCGGCGGTGAACAGCACGGTGGCTGCCGGGGTCACCCCGGCAAGGGCGAACGTCTCTAGCGGTAACCCGGACAACCACTGGATCAGTGGGACAGCACCCAACGCGAAGAGCATCACCACCATACCGACGATACGCGTGATACGGTTCTGCGGTACCGTCGTCCCGGTTGCCGCGGCCAGGACGAGCAATGCAGCCTGGCCGCAGAACAACCAGCCGGCGTGATGCGCGCTCCAGTCAAGCAGCGCAAAGTGGCGCTGGTAAAACACCAGTCCACACCATGCCCAGCAGGCAGCGAGGACGAGAGGAGCCAGCCGACAAAGCGTGCCGACCCGTCCGCCGGTGCCGATGATGACCGCCAGCAGCGCCGCGAGAAACCCGAACTGCAGCGGCCAGATCGCCGCGTTGTATGTCCCGACCAGCGCGCGTAGCGCCTCCCCGGTATAGGGAATGTAATCGGCGACGGCAGCCTTCAACATGGGGGTGATCAATATCGCGCGCTCTCCGGCAGAGTCGGGGAATTCAACACCGGGGAACAGAACCGTTCAGGCCGCTTCCAGCCATTCGATCATGCGCCCTCGCATCTCCCTGTCCGGCAGCGGCGCCAGCATTGCCTGCATGTTTTCCACCATGTGATCGACGCGGCTGGTGGCCGGGATCGCGCAGGTGATATCGGGGTGGGAAATGATGAACTTGAGCAGGAACTGCGGCACGGTATCGCAGCCGATCTCCGCCGCCCAGGCTGGCAGGGGATGGCCGGCAAGGCGCAGGATCAGCGCGCCTCGGCGGAACGGGCGGTTGGCGATCACCGCGATGCCCCTGTCCCTCGCGATGGGCAACAGCCTTTCTTCCGCATCTCGATCAGCGAGGTTATAGGTCAACTGGACGAAGTCGAGTGGCTCGCTCCGCATCAAGTCCTCGAGCTCGTCGTGGCGGCGGCCATGGGAAGTGGTAATGCCGACGTAGCGGATTCGCCCCTCCTGCTGCATCTCCCGCAGAAGCGGAAGGTGATGCCGCCAGCCGACGAGATTGTGGACCTGGAACAGGGCGAAGGTTTCCACCCGCCAGAGTGCAAAGGATCGCTCGATCTGTTTCACGCCCTCATCGGCGGAGCTGGTCCATACCTTGGTCACGGGAAACCAGTCAGGCGGCGGTGCATTTCGCGCGCTGCAGTCGCCGACCACCGCTTCCGCCGAGCCATACATCGGGGAAGAGTCCACCATCGTCCCACCCGCCTCGATCAGTCGCGCGAGTACTTCGCAGCGATCCGCTATCAGCGACTCGCTGGTGCCAACGTTGAAGGTGCGCCAGGTTCCCATGCCAATGGTCGGCACCTGCTCCCCGCTCACCGGGATGCGCCGGTACAACCGCTCCGGCGTCGCGGCGGCGAAGGCGCGGGGCAGAACAGCGGCGGCGCCCAACGCGGCGATGCGGCCGAGCGCCGCGCGTCGATTCAGCCTGGCATCAGACGATGTCATTCGCCTCGAGAAAGCGCCGCAGGTGATTGGTCAGCACCACGGGTTGCTCCACCGGTGGCAGGTGCCCGCATTGCGGCACCAGGTGGAACGACGCGTCGGGAATGATGGAGACCAGGCTGCGCACCAGTTCGGGCGGCGTGGCGCCGTCGTCCTCGCCACACAGGCACATGACCGGCACCCGCAGAAGCGCGGATGATTCGCTGTAATCCGCATCACGGATGGCCGCGCAGGTGGAGATGTAGCCCAGCTCCGGGGTGCGGCAGAACATGTTGCGATAGCCTTCGAGGGCCTCCAGCTGGCGCTCGCGGAACCCGGGTGAAAACCAGCGCTCCATGACGCCGTCGGCAATGGCCGCCAAACCGCCGCGACGGATTGCGGTGATGCGCTGGTCCCACATGTCCGGTGGTCCGATGCGATGGGCAGTGTCGCACAACGCGAGCGCACGCACGCGCTCCGGGCGCACGGCTGCGAGACCCTGGGCGATCATGCCGCCCACCGACACGCCGCAGACCACCGCCTGGTAGACGTCCAGATGATCGAGCAGGCCCATGAGATCATGCACGTGATCCGACATCTGGTACGGGCCGGGCGGGCAGTCCGACAGACCGTGGCCGCGCTTGTCATAGAGAATGACGTCGTAGTCCGCCACCAGCCCCGCCGCCACCGTCTGCCAGATGCGGAAGTCGGTGCCGAGCGAATTGGCGAACACGATGGTGGGATTGCTGTCGCTGCCGGCGCGGCCGTAGTGCAGCGTGACCCCGTTGATATTGGCGAATCGCATTTCCTTCCCCCTGTTGTTTTCGCCGACAGTATAGCAAGGCGGCGGCAGCGGCCGGAGGGGTGTGACTGGTGGCGTTAGAAAAGAGAAAAGTACTCGCGCTGCTCCCAGTCGGTGACCCACTGGAGGAAGCGGCGCCACTCGGCGCGCTTGAGGTGGACGTAGTAATCGACGAATTCGGCGCCCAGGGCCTGGCGCCAGAACCCGCTGCCGTCGAACGCGGCGATGGCGTCGGCGAGGTTGTCCGGCAATCGCGTCACGTTCGCGTCATAGGGCGCCTCGACAGGCTCGGGAGGCGCGAGGCCGCGCTCGACGCCGTCGAGGCCCGCGAGCAATTGCGACGCGACATAGAGATAGGGGTTCGCCGCCGGCTCGCCGACCCGGTTTTCCACCCGTGAGGCAGGATCCCCGGGGCGGCACAGGGATCGGATCATGGCACCGCGGTTGTCGCGCCCCCATTGCACCCGATCCGGCGCCAGGGCGAATGGCTGGTAGCGCTTGTAGCCGTTTACCGTGGGGGTGGTCAGGAGGCAGCTTTCCACCGCGTGCTGCAACAGTCCCGCCACCCATTTGCCGGCGACGGGGGAAAGCTCATCCGCATCCGCGGGAACGAACAGGTTGCGATCGCTGTCGGTATCGCGCACCGACTGGTGCAGGTGCCAGCCGTTGCCCATGGCATTGGGCACACCCGGTCGGCACATGAACGTGGCGTGGTAGCCTTCGCGCGCGCAGACCTGCTTGACCATGCTGCGAAACAGCGCCATGTTGTCGGCGGTGGACAACGGGTCGCCGGGATGGAACGTCATCTCGAACTGGCTCGGGCCGAACTCCGCCTCCATGGTGCGCAACGGCAGGCCGAGCGCTTCCGCGTTGCGGCGCAGCAGTTCCATCACCGGTTCCAGGCGGTCGTAGTGCTGCTCCGTCAGGTACTGGTAACCCTGGGACAGGAGCGCGGTGTCCGGCGGCGTCCCCGGCTTGCCGCCATGGTGATGTTCCAGGTTGGGCGCGGTCACGCGGTAGACCGCGAATTCCACCTCGAGGCCACAGACCATGGCCATGCCGGCATCCGCGAGGCGCGACATCGCGCGCCGCAGGACGTGGCGGGTGGACAGCGCCACAGGCTCCCCGGTGGGATGATAAAGATCCGCCAGCAGCCAGCCACTCCCCGGCGCCCAGGGCAGAACCCGAAACGTGGCCGGGTCGGGCAGCATCACCAGGTCAGAGGCGCCGGTCATGACCCCTTGGCCGAATCCCGCGTCACCGCCCCAGACCGGGAACACGGTGGCATGGGAGGTGTCCTTGAGCAGCAGCGTGCTGGTCACGCTGACCCCGTTTTCGAGGGCGGAACCCAGTTCCCCCGCCGTCAGCGTCTTGCCGCGGAGCACGCCGTGCTGGTCGACGAATGCGATGCGCACCGAGTGCAGCCCGCCCTCTCGTGCTGTATCCAGAACGTTCGCCACCGCAGCCTGGCGCGCGGGGTCGTCGAGGCCGTGACGGGCGACGAAGCCCGTCGCGGAAGACCTGTTACTCATCCTGCAGCCAGCGCCCAGTCCGCGCTCCGGCGCTGACGCTCCGCGCCGGGCCAGGCTGATGCCCAGTCGCTATGGTCTACCACTGCGTCCACCGACTGCGGCCCGGTGAGCGCCGCGGCGCCATTGCCTCGCAGGATCAGCGCATCGTCGTTGCCGGCGGCAACGTGGCCGATCATCTCCCGCAGCAGGCGACGATACTGCATGATGCCGACGTCGCTGCGGCCGAGATGCTCGTCGGTACGGTCCTGGATCGGGCCCATGGACTCGCACGCCCACTGGTCGTGGACGTTGATGTCGAAACCCATGCCGGTATAGGTCTGCTCGCGTTGCTCCGCTGGATCGTAGTGATAGTTGTTGGCGGCGTTCTTACGCGGTCGGTAGTCGGGCAGTTCATGCTCCGCGAGGCGCTGGGCGCGCATGGTCTCGCGATCCACCGGCGCGCCGAAACTGGTGAACATCGCGTACCAGTAGCAACGGGTGTCGTCCACCGGCACATGCCACTGGGTGATGTTCATCTCCGCAGACATTGGAATGGTGATGGCACAGGGAAATACCTGGTTGGTGACACGCACGTGCATGTGCTCACCGTCACCGGGGTCGCGCAGGCTGATGAGGCGCAGGCCGAAGTCGGTACGCTCCACCCTGATCTCCGGACGCGAATGGCGCCGCAGGAGTTCGGTCAGCGGAACGTCGGTATTGACCGACCTGTCGCGGAACTGGCGGCCGTAGCTGTCCGCCGGATCGTCGTCCTCGAGGAATCGGTGCAGGTACGAGGCATGGGCGGGATCGATGCCGACCTCCAGCGCCTGCAGCCAGTTGCACTCCCACAGGCCCTTGAATGCGAAGACATGGGACTCGGGGGCGCGGAAGCAGTCGAAGTCCGGCATCGGCGGTGGTTCGCCGGGGCCGAGATAGGCGAAGACGATACCGTTTTGTTCCATCACCGGGTAGCTGCGCGCGCGGATCTTCTCGTGCATCCGGCTGCCTTCCGGTTCCGCCGGCTGTTCCAGGCACTGGCCATCGGTATCGAACAGCCAGCCGTGAAACACGCAGCGCAGGCCGCCATGCTCAAGACGCCCATAGCAGAGGTCCGCGCCGCGATGAGGGCATTGGCGCTGCACCAGGCCAAGCGTACCGTTTTCATCACGGAACAGTACCAGCCGCTCGCCCATCAGGGTGACCGGCGTCAGCGGTCGCTCACCCGCGAGTTCATCGCTGAGCGCGGCCGGCATCCAGTAACGACGCAGCAACTCTCCCGCGGGCGTGCCACTGCCCACGCGGGTAATCTCGTCATTCTGTTCGCGGCTCATCATCGGTCAGTTGCCTCTCCGGAGAATTGGCCGGTAGGATACTCAAATTGCCCGGGGGTGTCATGAACACAGGCCCGCTACGCGGACGCCCGCCACTCCGAAGCGAACGCCATCCCCTGTGCTATCCTGCCGCGAGCATTCACGATACCTCGCACCGAGCCATGACCCGAGCCCCGTTTCGCGCCGAACATGTCGGCAGCCTGCTGCGCACCCCGGCACTGCTTGCCGCGCGCGAGAAATTCCAACAGGAAGCGATCGATGCCGCCACGCTGCGCGCCGCGGAAGATGCCGCCATCGCGGAGGGGGTGAAATTGCAGGAGGATGCCGGCCTGCCCAGCATCACCGACGGCGAGTATCGCCGCACGTTCTTCCACACCGACTTCCTTCAGCAACTGGGCGGGGTGGAAATCCAGGGCGGCCTCGCGATCCGTTTCCACCGCAAGGACGGCGATCTCGAATTCGCGCCGCCCCGGCTTGAGGTCAAGGGCCGGCTCGAGCATGTGCGAGACATCCAGCGCGCGGACTTCGAATACCTGCGCTCGCTCACCGAGCGCACACCCAAGGTCTGTATCCCGTCCCCCACCATGGTGCATTTTCGCGGTGGGCGCAGCGCCATCGACGAGCACGCCTACCCCGACCTGGATGCCTTCTTCGAGGATCTCGCCGCCTGCTACCGCGCGGAGGTAACGTCATTGGCGGAAGCAGGATGTCGCTACCTGCAATTGGACGACACCAATCTCGCCTACCTCTGCGACCCGAAGTTTCGCCAGGGCTGCGCCGAGCGCGGAGACGACCCGGAACAGCTGCCGCATCTCTACGCCGACCTCATCAACCGCTCCATCGCCTCGCGTCCCGATGACATGGTAGTGGGCATTCATCTCTGCCGCGGTAACTTCCAGAGCGCCTGGGTGGCGGAGGGCGACTACGAACCGGTGGCGGAGGCGATGTTCAACGAGATCGGCGTGGATGCCTTCTTCCTCGAATACGACGACGAGCGCTCCGGCAGCTTCCAGCCGCTGCGACACGTGCCGAAGAACAAGAAGGTGGTGCTCGGCCTCATCACCACCAAGGAAGGCAGCCTGGAGTCAGCGGATGATCTCGTGCGACGCATCGACGAGGCCGCGAAGCATATCGACCCGGACCAGCTCTGCCTCAGTCCGCAATGCGGCTTCTCGAGCACCGTGCACGGCAACGACATCACCCAGGACCAGGAGATCGCCAAGCTCCGCCTGGTAGTGGAGGTCGCGGAACGGGTCTGGGGTAGCGCCGCCTGACGGCGCGCTGGTGCGAGCGGAATAGCGGGCGCCCGCCAAGGCAGACGCCCTTTCAGCCAATGCCTGGAACCGGTCTCAAAAACAGAGGCCGGTTCTAGCAGCCCTCGATGCACTCGCCGGCATCGTCGAAGGACATGGTCCTGCCGCTGAGCGGAACGTGGGCCGCCATTTCCACCAGCTCGAGGAAGGACGCGGTGCGGGTGCCGGCCACCACCTCGCCACCCCTGGTAGCTACCTCATTGGCGTGTGACACGATCACCGAACCGGGCTGCACCAGGTTGTTGACCACCCAGGCCGCTTCCGCCGGGCCGGTAGTGAAGGTGTCGCCGATGTTGATCACCACCAGGTCGGTCTCGTAGTACTGGCCGACCACGATCTCCTGCTCCGAGGTGATGCCGGTGTCGCCGGACAGGTAGACCACGAGGCCATTGGAAAAGGTGAGCACATAGCCCGTGGGCGGGCCGGCATAGGCGGTGAGGCCCGCGGCATCCATCAGCTCGCCGAGCTGGCCGCCGATCATCGCCCCGGCGATGCCGTTGGAATGCGCCGCCGGCACCGTGGTCACGCGCACACCGCCGACCATGCGGTTGGCGCCGAAGCGCACCAGTTCCGATGCCGCGGGATCACCGCCGAGCTCCTTCAGCTTGCCGCTGAAGAACTTGGGCATCTCGCTGCCAGTCACGATCTTCGCCCCCTTTCCGTGGGCGATGCCTGCCGCATTGGTAATCGGTACCGCGACCACAGAGAATTCCGGCTTGCCACATTCCCCCACATTCACCGCGGAGATATGCCGATCACCGACGTGATCGCCGTGCATGTGGGAGACCAGCACGGCATCGATCTTGCCGAGTCGGGGATCCTCTGCGCCCGCCACGGTGCGGCCGGGATCGTAGAGCAGCCGCGTGCCGTCGGGATCCTCCAGCACCAGGGCGCGGTCCAGTGGGCAGAACTCGCCATCGTGGCTGCCGAGGGGAGTGATCTTCACGTTCGCCGCCTGCGCCGCATGGGCGCCGAACAGGCAGGCTGCGCTGAGCGCGCCAAGTAACCTTTTCACTGTCTTCTTCTGCATGGAATTCCTCATGGGGTACGTGGTGATACGAAAATCATTATAGCGAATTGACATCGCGCCGCGGCGCAGGTTCACCCCAGTTCCTGCAGGACCCGCACTTCGCCCACCAACGGGTCCCCGTGGAAACTCTCGCGAAACCGTTGCACGATCGCGGACATATCGGTCACTTTACCCGCGGCGCCCGCCGACACCTGCAGGTCGACGTTTACCCGTTCGCGCAGGTAGTGCAACTGCAACCGCTCTGCCGGGAAACCGGCGACTTCCTCCCAACGCTGGCGAATCCCGGGAGCGAGGGCACCGCGAAGCGGCAGCGACCTGGATGCCCGACTTTCATTTTCCTCGACGTCGATATGCACTGTGATATCGGTGGGTTCCTCGAGTTGTCCGTCGAGTACGCGTTCGACCTCCACGCTCAGCCGGTGGCCCTCCGAGACGCTGATACCGCCGTCGACGACGACGTGAACATCCGCGAGTACCTGTGAACCCATGCGCCGGGTACGCAGCTGGTGGACCCCCAGCACGCCCTCGATGCCCACCAGGGCGGCGCGCAGGGTGTCGAGACGCGCCTTGTCGAGCCCGGTGTCGATCAGTTCCTGCACGCTGTCACGGCCAAGCGTCCAGCCGATATGGGCAATCATCGCCGCCACTACCACTGCGGCCACCGCGTCGAGATAGGGCAGTCCGGCCATCGTTCCCGCGATGCCCACCAGCACCACCACCGATGACAGCGCGTCGCTGCGACTGTGCCAGGCATTGGCCTTCAGCATCGCCGAACGCAGGCGGCGGGCCAACCGCATGGTGTAGTGGTAGATCCACTCCTTGGAGAGGATGGAGACCAGTGCGACCACGAGCGTGACGGCGCCCGGTACCGGAAGATCGGCGCCAGACAGGAGACGCGCGGCAGCGCTCCAGCCGATCCCGATCGCCACGCCAATCAGCGACACGCTGAGAAACACGGTGGCAACGGTCTGGATCCGTTCGTGACCGTAGGGGTGATCGCCGTCCGCCTCGCGGGTGCCGAACCGGGCCGCGAACAGAACTACCGCGTCGGTGGCGAGATCGGATAGCGAGTGCACGCCGTCCGCCACCAGGCCCTGGGAACCCGCCGCCAGCCCGGCCGCGATCTTCGCCACGCCCAGCGCGAGGTCGAGCGCGGCGCCCACCAACGTGACGCGGACGGTGTCTCGGGATTCCTGGGTAGAGTCCTGGGTCAATGCGTCACTATCTGGCCATGTCGGGACGCGGCGGGCGCCGCGACTCGCGAATCAGGTTAGCCGAGGTGGTTGTCCCAGGCAATAGCCGCGCCGACGGTCGGGTCTGGCGGTAGCGGCGGACCGATCTGACCTGCGCGCAGGATCTGCCGCGCGCCGTCGCCGGCGGAAAACCAGGTGACGCCATCCGCGCCAGTCACGACGCCGCAGCCGTCGGTGCTGTCCAGGAGGCTGATCTTTCCGCCACCGATATCGATTTGTATGATTCGATTGCCCCGGGGTGCCGTGGCAAGCAACTGTTCACCCCCGGAATCGAAGGCCACGCTGCCGATGTAGTGGTCGATCCCCTGTCCCAGATCGGGATCGAGGGCAACCCATTCGACGGCGCTGCCGGGGCGCCAGAGGCCGATCATCGGCGGCGAATCGATGGAGGGCCCGTAGTACTGGGCGCCGAAGCCGATCACCCCGGCATCGTTCACGGCAATATGCCGGAGGCTCAGCCGGGAGAATGCCGCGGGTCCATCGAAGCGCTCGTTTACCTTTCCATTGCCGGCATCCAGCATCACCAGGCCGCTCCGCATGGAGGCAAGGTTGAGTTTCGCGCGCCCGCTATCGGGATGGGTGAGGACGCCGCCCACGGCGACCACCAGCGCATCCGAACCCGGCAGCCAGGTGACCTGGTGGGGACCGATGCCGCCTGCATCGAATTCCCCCAACCGGCGATAGTCGCCATCCACGGCGTAGATGCCGATGACACCGCGCCCCCCGGCATAGTCGTTTTCGCTCGCGTACAGCAATGATCCGTCAGGGGAATAGACGCCGTGACCGAAGAAATGCCGGTCCGTCGCGGCGCTGATCACGTTGAGCATGACGCCGGTGAAACGATCAAACACGAAGGCGCGATAGCCGGGCCGACGCTCGAATACCACCGCTTCGGGCCGCGATGGATGACGCGCGAATCCGTGCAGGCGATTGCCCGAGGATTGCCGGTACAGGATCTTGCCGCTCGCGTCCCAGGCGGCGAGCACGAAGTCACTCCCCTGCATGCCAGCGGCGAGCACGGGCTCGGCCGGCGCAGCGCCACGCCAGTCGGCGCAGCCGGCAAGCGGCAGAACCAGCGCGCCCGCGGCGAACCCGAGAAACCCGCGCCGGTCAGTCGCCATCGAGGGAGTTGAAGCCGAGAGGCACGTCGATGGCGGCAGAGACCTCGTTACGCAGAAAGGCCTGCAGCACCTGGACCCTGGCCAGCGCTTCCGCCACGACCGCGTAGTCCGATTTCTCCAGCGCGGCGTAGCCGTCCGCCAGACCGGCAAGCGGCGCCGCCGCCTGGTCCCAGCGCTCCTCAAGCGCAGCTCGCGCCGCGTCGCCTGTCAGCAGTGGCGCGAGGAAGGCGTCGCTCGCCTCCCTAAGGGCCGCCAGGTTGATGCGCAGATCGCGCAGTGATCGCCCGCTGCGCCAGGACTCCGCCTCCCTGCGATCGAGGTTGCCCCCGGTGGCGGCATCGCCCAACGGTGCGGCGATCTTGGCGGTTTGCATCAACTCGATCTGTGTCACCAGCTGGGTGAGGAATATGGAAATCGACACACGGTCCGATTCGAAGAAGGGATTGTCCAGGTTCGGATCCGCCAGCGCCTCGCGATAAGGACCGCGCCAGTCACGCACCAGGTTGACGGTGATTTCCGCGATATTGCCCGCGAGCGCCACGAGCCAGGCGCAGATGAACCCGTCGCCGCCCTCGCCACTGGTGAAATCGCCCGCGTCCGCGGCGTTGCTGAAGAGCAGGCGTTCCACCGCCGGTAGACCCTGGAGAGCGACGCTGCCGTCGCGCAGGTTGTCAGGCTCGAGCGCCGCGCGATCCACATCCAGCAGGAAGCGGCGGAACTGGCGGCTGCCGGAGCCGTGCTTGTCGGGCCAGTACTGCATCCGCTGGTGGCGGAACGAGAATTCCGCGGGACCCTGGCGCAACCACTGGACCCGCTCCCAGGCGTCCATCAGGTCGTGAAAGTCCGCGCGCAGCGGTGCCGGTTCCGTGGAACCCTGCGCGCCGCAACTGTTCGTCGCCGCCGCCTCGAAGTGTTCCGCGGCATCTTGCAGCTCTACGTAGTCGGGAATGATGACCTCGTCTGCCAGCGCCAGCACAGCCGCCACCCGCTCCGAGCCGATCGCGGGCAGCGCCAGTACCGCCAGCGCAAAGACCAGGGTCATCGGGATGGTGGTGCGGGTTTTCATAGTGACTCCACGAATCGAACGAGTTGCGCGCGCTCCGCCGCGGTCAGGGCGGCATAACCTTCCCGCGCAGTGGCGGCCTCTCCACCATGCCACAGGATCGCCTCCTCCAGGCTGCGCGCGCGGCCGTCATGGAGGAAGCGGGTATGACCGGCCACGGCACCGGTGAGGCCGATGCCCCAGAGCGGCGCGGTACGCCACTCGCGCCCGCTGGCCTGGCCGTCGTCGGCATGGTCCGCCAGATCCTCGCCCATGTCGTGCAGCAGGAGATCGGTGTAGGGCCAGATGTGCTGGCGGGCGTTTTCAGTATGCCCGGGAGCGTCACCGGTGACGAGGTCCGGCTGGTGGCAGCCGGCGCAGCCGACCTGGCGAAACAGCGCGCGACCGGCAATCACGTCCGGGTCCCGTGGGTTGCGCCGCGCGGGCACGGCCAGGTGCCGGGTGTACAGCAGCAGCAGGTCCACCACCTGGTCGTGGGCCTCGAGATTGTCATACTGCGGACTGCCACCGTGCGGAGCGTTCCGGCAGGCAACCTGCGCCGCGCTGCAATCGCCCCAGGGCTCCGAGCGTAGTGGCGAGGAGAGGCCGATGTCGACGTGCAGCGCCAGTTGGTTCTGCTCATTGAGCGTCGCCACGGTGGCCTTGTGGCCGAATCGGCCGATCGCGAGACGGTCAAGCTCGGCGCTATGGACCCGGTTCGGCCGCCCGGAGATACCGTCGCCGTCGGTGTCGTCCGGGTCCGCGAGCGCGAGAATCGACGCCTCGTCGACAGCTTCCAGCAGTCCGAGGCCGATCATCTGCGGCGCCACCCGGGGCGAAATCCGGAGCGCGGGATGCGGATCGCCATGGGCCAGGTCCCTGAGCGCGTAGCGTGGGGACGCGAGCTCCACCCGGTCGTCCCCGGCAAGCTCTCGAACAATCGATTCGTGGCTGATCTCCACCCGGCCCTCCGCCTCGATCCCCGCCACGGAGAAACCCTGCAACTGCGTGCCGTACACCGGGTCGGGAATGGAAGTTTCCCGGCCCGAGTCCAGACGGTCTTGCTGCGCCTCGTCTTCCGCCGGAATGGACAGTCGGAACAACATCGACTCCGATTGCGTGCCGGGTTCCAGCGGGGGATGGCCGCGGCCGTCGCGGATGTGACAGCGCTGGCAGGCGCGAGCGTTGAACAGCGGTCCGAGTCCGTCCGCCGCGCTGGTCGAGGCGGGCGCGCTGACCCACAATCGCTTGAAGAAACCATTGCCCACGGCGAAATTGAGCTGCTTCGCCGGATCGAGATTGGGGGCGGCATGGGAGAAGGCATCCCTGTCGGGAGCCTTGTCGTGTGTGGCGTCACCGCCCGGCCGCTCCTCGGCTACCTCCAGCAGGGTATCCCCCACGGCGACGGCAACGAACACCACCAACAACCCATGCGCCAGGACAGCCAACCACCAGTACGGAAATGCCATTCGATGTTGTGGTAGTTAGCCCGGATATTTCACCAGCATCCCGGATGCTGACGCAGGACAGGGGCGTCTGGACGCCGCGCTGGAGCGAACAGCATAGCCGTAGCTATGGTGTGAGTGAAGCGCAAGTCCAGGCGTTCCTGGACCAGTCAGGGCCGGGATAGGAACCGGGCCCGGTTCCGGCTGGTGGAATATCCGGGCTGATAAAAAAACCGGGTTCCGGCGAACCGGAGCCCGGGCAATGAAAAGGAATTTGGACCCGGTGTCCAAACGCCTACTCAGGAGACTTTCGTGGGCGGGGATCATGCCCGCGCCCCCGGGGAAGCGCGTCAGCGCATCAGGAGCCCACGCTCTCCGGGGCATCCAGGCTGTCGGAACCCTCGAATTCGATCCCGTCCAGGCCGAGCGCGGGTATGGCTTTCTCGATGGAACGGGTCTGCGCCACCAGGGCATCGATCGCCGCCTGTACGCGCGCATTGCCTTCGGCGTTATCGGCGCCCAGCATCTGGTCGTAGGCTTCGCCCGCGTCGGCGGAATCCACCAGCGCCTGCATCGCGCTCATGGTGGCGCCAAGCCCGGCGCCGATTTCCTCGGCCAGACCGGCATCGTTTGCGGCCAGCAGGTCGGAAAGTCCGGTGCCGGAAAGCGTACTGCCATCGATGCGCTCGTAGCGGCCGAGGAACACATTCTGGATGCCCAGTGCATCGTAGTAATGCGAGGCATGGGTATTGTCGGCGAAGCAGTCGTGCTCTTCCTCGGGATCATGCAGGATCAGGCCGAGCTGCATGCGTTCGCCCGCGAGTTCGCCGTAGGACAGCGAGCCCATGCCCGTGATGATGGCCTGCAGCCCCTGGTTTTCATCCGCCATAACCGCTTCGCGGGCGGCACCACCCTCTTCCCACTGCGCCATCATCCAGGCGAGATCGTCCACCAGCAACGCGGTGGCCACCTGGAGGAATTCGACACGCCGCGCGCAGTTTCCACCGGTGCAGTTGGCCGGGTCGAAATCCGTCGCGGGCCGATTGCCGGCGCCCGGCCCCGTGCCGTTCAGGTCCTGGCCCCAGAGCAGGAATTCCACCGCGTGATAACCGGTGGCGACATTGGCCTCGTTCTCGTCGGCTTCCTGCAGTCCATCCTGCAACAGTTCCACGGTGATGGTGGAGGCATCGAGGGTCTCGCCGGACATCGTCAGCTGCGTATTGGCGATGACGTTGGCGGCGTAGAAGGCGTTCTCGTCGGACTCGGTACCGTAGGTGGATGCGTCGACGTAGTCGATGAGTCCCTCGTCGAGCGGCCAGGCATTTACCTTGCCTTCCCAGTCATCGACGATGGCATTGCCGAAGCGGTAGACCTCGGTTTGCATATAGGGCACCCGCGCCGCGCGCCATGCGTCCCGCGCCGCCTCGAGGCGTTCCGCGGTGGGTTCGGCGGCGAGTGCGTCCACTGCCTCCTGCAAGGCTTTGGCGGTGGTCAGTGAATCCGTATAGCCGGCCAGGGCGATATCGGCATAGGTTTCGAGTACTGCCGCCGGTGTGGCGTCCGCGTTGACGGGACCGGCCAGGCAGGCAAGGCTCACGGCCACGGCGCCAAGGCGGAGGCATTTCTTTGAATTGCTGCGAATCATCGTGTCGGAATTTGACGTTAATAAATAAGAATCATTCTTATTATTATTTAACACCATGGCGAACGTCCTGGTCAAGGGGTGGGCCGAGATACCCGGATCGGGTCACGCCACGTGGGCAGCGCCGAACCGGTGTGTGGGAGGATCAGTGCGCGCCCGGATGGACAGGACGCGGGGGCAAGGTCAGACCGGGGCCCCCGGAACCGCCACTTTGAGGGTGGCGTCCTGGTGGGGCGCGGCGCCAACGGGAAGGTCCTGACCAAGCATGTCGGTGAGGCATTCCCTGGCGAATTCCAGGCAGGTTCCGCATCCGGTGCCGACGCCGAGGCATTTGCGCAGGCAGGAAATCGTGCTCACGTCGCCGCGGGAAACGGCTTCCTCGATTTCAAGGTGGCTGACGGCCTTGCAGATACAGACGTACATCGATCCGATTCGGAATGTTATGAATCGGAATATTAATGAGAACAGTTAGTATTTGCAAGCCCGGAGAATGTTCGAGCGCGGGCTACGGCGTCGACGGCCGGCGCCGGCGTGAAACGACGCCTCGGACGCGATAGCGCCCGGTGGCCAGTGTAATGGTTGGAAAGCTTCTGCTCAGGAATCGTCGCCGGAGGACATCTGGGACTGCTGGTAGTTCTCCAGGCCCACGCGATCGATCAGGCCGAGCTGGGTTTCCAGCCAGTCGATATGCTCCTCCTCGTCCTCCAGAATGTCCTCGAACAGTTCCCTGGAGACGTAGTCGGCGGCCTTTTCACAGTCTGCGATGGCGGCCTTGAGGTCGGCATGCCCCGCCATCTCCAGCTTCAGGTCGCACTCCAGGATCTCTTTCGTATCCTGGCCGATCATGAGCTTGCCGAGATCCTGCAGGTTGGGCAGCCCCTCGAGGAACAGGATGCGCTCGATGAGCTCGTCGGCGTGCTTCATCTCGTCGATGGACTCGTGGTACTCGTACTCGCCAAGCTCCTTGAGACCCCAGTCCTTCAGCATGCGCGCATGGAGGAAGTACTGGTTGATGGCCGTGAGCTCGTTCTTGAGAACCTTGTTGAGGTGCTTGATGATCTTGGCGTCGCCTTTCATTGCAATCTCCTGTGCGAAAGCGGCCGGCGAAAAGGGTGCCGCCGACTGCCCGGTTGATTTGTGGCAGCGAGGGTATGCAATAACCGAATCAAACGCAAGTCATTGAATTTTAACAATAATGTATTTGATTCCTATTCTCGTTCCCTGCCTGTCCTGACTGCGGTCCTGCAATACACATTTGACCATTGCGCATTACACATAATAATAATTCCTATTTACAATTAGAAATCGTTAAACGTAGACTCCCGCCTCCGCGCTGAACCCGATTCGCACCGGCGTATCCGGTAACAGCCAGCCTGTCGTCGCCTCCTGTCGAACATTTTTCTCACCCCGTTCACATCCGAATCGAGGTCATGAACCTGCCACAGCCCATCCTGCTCCGCGTCGAGGAAAGCCGCAGGATTCATCCCAGTTTTCAGCGCGTGGTATTCCGTGGAGACGGTCTTTCGCGGGTGCCGGAGAATTGCGCCGGCCTGCATATCAAGCTGTTCTTCCCCGCGCCGGGCCAGGACAGCCTGACCCTGCCGGTGCGCCGGGAGACGGGAATCGAGTGGCCGCCGTCCGACAAGCGCCCCGTCAGCCGGACCTTCTCCATCCGCGCCTGCGACCGGCAACAGGAAAAACTCACCGTCGACTTCGTGCTTCACCCCGAGCCCGGTATCGCGAGCGACTGGGCGGCCAACGCGAACCCGGGAGACCTCCTTGGCCTGGCCGGTCCCGGCGAAGTAACCCTCTACGACCCGGAAGCGCCGGTGCAATACCTCATCGGCGACCTGTCCGCCCTGCCCGCCCTGGAGGCCGTGGCCGAAGAAATGCCCGCGAGCACCGATATCCGGGTATTCATCGAATTGCCCGAGGGCGTCGAGTCACGCCCGGAATGGTTTCGTGGCGACAACATCCGGGTCAGTTATCTCGTCCAGCAATACGACCCGGAATCCGAACTGCTGCCACTGCTGCGCGCGGAGGGGATCGACCCGGAGGCAACCGGGGTCTCGCTCGCCGGGGAACATCGAACCGTGGTGGCGCTCAGGGCGTGGCTACGTTCACTCGGCTTGCCGAAGCCGCGCCTCTATGCCGTTCCCTATTGGCGTTTCGGCGACGACGAGGAGGCCTATCACGCCGACCGCCACGAGGTCATGGACAACTGAATTCAACCGCTGCCATTCACTGATGACTTGTTTCAAGCGCTCACCCGGCCTGCGCGCATTTGCCGCGCTCACGGCTTGCCTCCTGGTCCTGGCCGCGGCGCTGTCGCGCGCAGTGGCAACCGAGATCGTCCACCAGCAGGGCACCGCGACGTTTGACAACGTCCCCGAACGGGTCATTACCTTCGACCTCGCGAGCCTGGACACGCTGGACGCCCTCGGCGTGGAGGTCATCGGCCTGCCCAAGGCATTGCTGCCGCCCAATCTCGAGAAGTACCGGGACGATCGCTATGAAAACGTCGGCTCGCTGTTCGAACCGGACTTTGAGAAAGTCGCGCGCCTCGCCCCCGACCTGATCATCGTCGCCAACCGCTCGTCCCCGGCCTACGAGATGCTGAATCAAATTGCGCCGACCATCGACATGTCGGTCTGGGGAGAAGACTTCCTTGGCCAGTTCCGCGCCCGGGTGCGCGACCTGGCGCGACTGTTCGCCGTCGAAGAGGAGGCAGAATCCCGCATCGTGGCGATCGATGCGCGCATCACGGCATTGCGCGAACGCGCGGCGGACGCCGGCACTGCGCTCGTGATCATGACCAATGGCGGCAAGCTCAGCGCCTATGGTCCCGGGTCGCGCTTCGGCATCATTCACGACGAATTCGGCTTCGCCCCGGCACAGCCAGGAATCAAGACCGCCATCCATGGAGATCCGATCGCGTTCGAGTTTATCGTCAAGATGGATCCGGAATGGTTGTTCGTCGTCGACCGGGATTCGGCGGTGGGCGCGGGCGCCGCGAGCGCCCGGGCCACCCTCGACAATGACCTGGTGAAGCAGACCCGGGCTTCCCGGAACGACCGGATCGTCTACCTCGATACGGTGTACTGGTACCTGGTGGGTAATGGCGTGCAAGCCGTGGAAATCATCGTCGACAACGTGGCGCAAGTCGTTCGCTAGCCCGAATAATTCACCGGCCGAAATCGGGCAAGCGGGTTTTGGGATCGACCCTGAAAGCAGGCATTGTCGCGGGCCTGCTGCTCGGTGGCCTGTCCATCGTCAGCCTTTCCATCGGCGTCGCCGACCTCGCCAGCCTGGACCTCCTGTGGGCGTCGCGCCTGCCGCGCACCCTCGCGCTCGTCCTGACCGGGATGTCCCTGGCGGTGGCGGGAATGATCATGCAGATGATCGTGCAGAACCGCTTCGTCGAGCCCGCGACCACGGGCACCCTGGAATGCGCCGCCCTCGGCATGCTCGGGGTTCTGGTCTGGAACCCCGAGGCGAGCGTCTTCACCCGCATGACGGTGGCCACCATCGCGGCGCTCGCCGGCACCCTGCTCTATCTCCAGCTGATCCGCCGCATCCGCTGGGAAAGCACGGTGATCGTGCCGCTGGTGGGCATGGTATATGCCGGGATCGCCGGCGCGGTGGCGGGCTTCATCGCATTCCAGGAAGACCTTTTGCAAACCCTGTACGTCTGGATGCAGGGGGATTTCTCCGCCATCTTGCGCGGGCGCTACGAACTCCTGTGGATGGTCCTGCCGGTGAGCATCCTTGCCTATTGGAGCGCCGACCGATTCACCCTCATCGGTCTTGGTCGCGAGACCTCGGAAACGCTGGGCATACCCTATCGCTGGATCGTGACCTGGGGCCTGATACTGATTTCGGTGATCAGCGCCTCGACACTGGTCACGGCGGGGCTGATTCCCTTCGTCGGCCTGCTGGTGCCCAATCTCGTGAGCCTCGTGATGGGCGACAACCTGCGCCGCGCACTGCCCTGGGTCGCGCTCTCGGGCGCGCTCCTCCTGCTGCTTTGCGACATCGTCGGACGATTGATCACCTTCCCGTACGAGGTGCCCGTCGGCACCGTCACCGGTCTCGTCGGCAGCGCCGGTTTCCTCGTCCTGCTGGCGAAACGCCATGCACGCGGCTGAAGCCGGTACATTCCCCGGCCCGGGACATCGCCTGCTGCTAGCCTGGCTCGCCGTGGCCGGCGCCTGCTCCCTGTTCCTCTTCCATGACACCGGGCCGGCGCTGGATTTCGTCCTGCGTTTCCGCGGCAACAAGCTCTGGGCGCTGGTCCTGGTAGCGGCGGCCGTGGCCAGCGCGACACTGGTGTTCCAGACCATCAGCCACAACCGCATCCTCACACCGGAGATCGTCGGCTTCGACGCGCTCTACATTTTCCTGCAGACACTGCTGGTGTTCTGCCTCGGGGGTACCGGCTTCAGCCTGATCGCGCCGGAGCTGAAATGGTTGATGGAGGTTATCCTGATGCTGGGCGTGGTGCTGTTCCTCGGTCGGGTGTTCCTCACCGGCAGGACCTCGCTCCACCTGCTGGTGCTGGGCGGCATCATCGTCGGCATTTTCTTCCGCAGCGCGTCGTCGCTGATGCAGCGGCTGATCAACCCGTCAGATTTCGTCGTCCTCCAGGACAGCTATTTCGCGAGCTTCAACCAGGTCAATAGCGAACTGCTGGCCGTCTCCACCGTGATCGTATTGCTCGCTACGGGGTGCATCTTCCTGCTTCGCAATGAACTCGACGTCCTGTTGCTCGGCCGCGAAACCAGTCTCGGACTGGGTATCCGCCATGCCACCCGAACGCGCCAGTTGCTGCTCCTGGTCACCGTGCTGATCTCGATCTCCACCGCCCTCGTCGGACCGATCACCTTCCTCGGCCTGATCGTGGTGCATCTCGCCTATCGCGTGACGGGCAGCCATGCGCACCGCTACGTCATTCCCATGGCCATCGCCATCGGGATACTTTTCCTCGTCGGCGGCCAGGCGCTGCTCGAACGCGTATTCAATCTCGAGACCCAGCTCAGCTTCATCGTGGAATTCATCGGCGGCATCTTCTTTATCTGGCTTCTGTTGCGGGGGTCGCGGCGATGATCGTCGTCGAGCAGGTCACCCGGCATTACGACCGCGAGCCGGTGCTGCACGCCGTCGAACTCCGGCTTGCGGCGGCCGGCCTCACGGCGATCATCGGCCCGAACGGCGCCGGCAAGTCGACACTGCTGTCGCTGATCGCGGGGTTGGATCAACCGGACGGTGGCCAGATCTTTCTCGACGGTAGGCCCCTCGCCGCCTATACACGACGCGAACTGGCCACCTCGCTCACCATGTTGCGCCAGCGCCAGGCTTTCAACGCGCGGCTACGGGTGCGCGAACTTGTGCTGTTCGGTCGCTATCCCCATCACCAGGGGCGGCCCGGCGCCGCGGACTACGCCAAACTCGACGAGGTGATGACATACATGCATGTCACTGAGGTGGCCGACCGGTTCTTCGACCAGCTATCGGGCGGCCAACAGCAGCGAGTGCTGATCGCCATGGCGCTCGCCCAGGACACGCCCTACCTCCTCCTCGACGAACCGCTCAATAACCTCGATATACCCAACGCGGTGGCGATGATGAAGTTGCTGCGACGCTTCGTGGAGGATCTCGGCAAGCGCATCGTGATCGTGATCCACGATGTCAATTTCGCCAGCTGCTACAGCGACGAGGTGATCGCCCTGAAAGACGGCCGCGTCGCCTTCCAGGGCAACCCCGCGGATCTCATGGTTCCGAAAATGCTGGAGTCGATTTACGGCATGCCGATGCCTGTCCAGGTAATCGATGACAAGCCTGTCAGTTTCTACTACCTGTCCTGAACTGGGTCGATTCAATCCGATGACAACAGGTGCTCATAGCGCCGATCCGTCAGGGTCTTGAGGAAAGCCACCAGCGCGTCGATGCGGCGCGCGTCCAGCGCCGGCCCGTGTTCCAGTTCCTCCAGCGACAGGTTGGCGTCCACCTCGGGCGCTTCCCAGGGCTCGCCGGTTTCCGGGTTGGTCTGCGACGCCTTCGCCTTGCTGTTGTACTTGTTGTAGAACACCACGGTGGTGCGCAGGTCGTCGAATACGCCGTTGTGCATGTATGGTGCGGTGACCGCGACGTTGCGCAGGGTCGGCACCTTGAACTTGCCGTCCTGGGCGGGATCGGTCACCGCGGGATTGTCCAGCAGGCCGTGATCGACGTGGCCCGGCGCGCTGCCGTTGAGCGCCCGCACCGCGCGGTTCTCCGGTATGCCGATGTTGTGATAGGTGTAGTTGGTAAACGTTTCGTCCGCGGCCACCTGGGAATTGCGGAGCTGGTGGCACTGGTTGCAGTTGGTGAACTGCTGCGAGAAAAACAGCAGCCGACCGAGTTCCTCCTCCTCCGTGAATTTCACCTCGCCTCGCAGCATGCGGTCGTAGCGGGAATCGAAGGAAAAAAACGCTTCGGTCGATTGAAACGCCGCGAGGCTGTCGCGCAGCGCCTCGTAAGCGGCGTCTGTGTCCGCCAGCGTGTGCTCGCCATAAAGCTTTGCAAATGCTGTGACGTAGGCCGGGTTTTCCATCAGCCGCGCTACCACCGATGCCTCGTCCGGCATGTTCATCTCCACGGGATTGAGCGGCGGCTGGCCGGCCTGGCCGTGGAGGTCCGGCTCGCGGCCATCGAGAAACTGGCCGCCAACGTATTCGCCATCGTCGCGCAAGTGGAACCGGGGCGAGAAACTCGCATAAAGCGCGGTGGGCGTATTGCGGTCGCCCAGGGAGCGGCCGTCATCGCCCAGTGACACGGCCTTTCCTGGAGTGCTTACTCGAGGATCGGTAAAGGCGAAGTCCGCATTGTGGCAGGTTGCGCAGGACTGGGTCCGGTTGCGCGACAGGCTGGTGTCGTTGAACAGGGCCTCGCCGAGCAGCTCCCGGCTGTCCAGTGAAATCGGATCGGCGCCTCGCACCACGGCGGCGAGGAATCCGGCCAGGACTACGACCAGGCCAAGCCCCTGGGCCAGTCCGGTTGGATGCGCGCCCCGCGTCACCGGGCGGGAGGACTGGGCCGGGTCAGGATAAACGTCGAGCAGGCGCAAATCACCACCGCCTGTACGACGATCACCGTCACAGGCGCCTCGAGGACCAGGGAGAGGACAAGGATCGCTGCCATGGAGATGACGCTCGCGATCTTCGCCGGCCGGCTGATCGCCCCATACCGCTGCCAGTCGACGATCAGTGGCCCGAAAACACGGTGGCGCAACAACCAGGCCTGTAACCGGTCCGACGAGCGCGCGAAGGCGTATGCGGACACGAGCACGAAAGGCGTGGTGGGCAGAAGGGGCAGGACCACGCCGAGGGCGCCCAGTGCAAGCGCCGCCAGCCCGATTGTCAGCCAGGCAGCGCGCTTCATCGTCGTGGCGATCATTGTCGAACTACCCGCAGGCGTCGATCAACCAGGTTGGCCTGCCTGGCGCTATTCCGGCGTGACGATATAGTCGTCAATGGCATCCTCTATTGCCGCCTGCATGTCCTCGTCCGGGGATATCGATTCCGCCAGTTCGAACAGTACCTGGTACATCGGCGCGCCATCCTCCCGGCTTCCGAGGACGATGCGTTCATTGTGTTCGACGAGGTCGCGCCAGTAATCCCTGACACCGGCCCAGAACGGGGCGGTGCGTCGCCAGTAGTCCACCCCGGCGGTGAAATCGGTGCCCACAATGCGTTCGTAGCGGCTCATCCCGGCCTCCCTTGCAAGATAGGGGAGCGGCCGACGCAGTTCACCGTCCGGGGTGATCACGGCCTTCAACGCGTCCTCCTCCATGGCCCAGCCGGTGGGGGTGATGGTGATGCGCATCGTCCCGGCGAGTGCGTCGTAGTCGTCGCGCACGCTGAACTCGCGTCGCGGCAATGGCCGCAGCATCTCCTCGCTCTGCCAGTGGGAATAACCGGGCAGGTGGAGCCAGCGCCCCATGGCCTCGTAGCGTGGGGAGTCGTCCACCTGGTACACCGCCTGGCTCCAGCGGCCTTGCGCCTCCGCCGGGGAAATCGAATTCCTGTTCCAGGTCCGGTGGCCCTGGAAGGCGAGCACGGTGTCGTCCTCGAAGGTCCAGTCCTGGCGCCAGTGCTTCACCACCATGGGCTCCGACACCGTGCCGTCTTCCATGAGGAAGTGCATCACTAGGATCTGCTGCAGGCTAATGAAGCCGGGTTCGTCGGCAATGACCTCGATCTTCTCCGTGGCCCAGGACTGGTAGGGCTGTGGCGGGACGTAGTCCGGGGTAAAACCGATGGTCTCGATGAAATCGAAGGTGGTGCGGAAATCCCCCGCCAGCGCCAGGATCGCCCGGCGGTCGCGCTCGTAGGGCGTCAGGTCCTCGGCCTGCAGCGCCTCCCAGGCGGGACCCCCACGCGGCGCGAGTTCCACCGCGGGGCCACGGGTCGTTCCACCCCGGGGACGCATGGCGTCGTCATCGGCATAGGGCCAGGAAAAGGTGAAGCGGGCCAGAGCCTGCCGCTCTCCCTCGGCGTCGCTTTCGCCATGGGCGACGGTGGACAACGAGACGAGAAAAAAAAGAAGGAAACCGTGGCGGATTCTGGTGATGGTCATGACGAACGGATAGGCTGCATGGTCGGCGCGCGGCGTCAACCGGATCCGGTCCTGGGAAACACCACGAAATGCTTGAGGTCGAGGCGGATGCCGATCTCGTCCCCGGGCTGGTGGGCCTGGTGGCTGGGCGCCAGGCAGAGCACGCGAACATTGTCTCCGGCGACGAGCGTGTAGAGGTGATCCGCGCCGCGGAAGGCGCGCGACGCGACCCTGGCGCGAATCGGACCATCGGGATCTTGACGAACGTCATCCGGCCTGAGCAGCAGGTCCACACGCGTACCAGCGGGCCAGGCCGCAGACAGGTGGCCATTGAGTACCCCGAGACCGGTGTCGAGCCGATTGTCTTCCAGCACCGTGGCCCCGACGAAGGCTCCGTGGCCGACGAACTCGGCGATAAACCGGTCCGCCGGGCGGTGATACAGGTTGTACGCCGAGTCCCACTGGTGCAGCTTCCCCTTGTTGATGACCCCCATCACGTCCGAGAACGCAAATGCCTCGAACTGGTCATGCGTGACCAGCAGTGCAGTGATCCGGTCCTGGCGCAGCACCTCGCGCACCTCGCGCGCCAGTTGTTCCCTGAGTTCCAGGTCCTGGCCGCTGAACGGCTCATCGAGCAGCAGCACGCCGGGCCGGGGCGCCATCGCCCGCACCAGCGCCACCCGCTGTTGCTGGCCGCCGGAGAGTTCATGAGGATACTTGTCGGCATGTTCACTCAGGCCGACCAGTTCCAGCAATTCGCCAACACGCCGGCGGATATCCCCGGCGCCCTGCTTGCGGATGCCAAAGCTGACATTGCCGTTCACGGTGAGATGGGGAAACAGCGCCAGGTCCTGGAACACCATGCCGATGCTGCGCCGCTCGGGCGCGACGTGTTTTCCGTCGCCCGATACCAGTTGCCCGCGTACCCGGATACGCCCCGCGCCTAGCGGCTGGAAGCCCGCGATGGCGCGCAGGATGGTGGTCTTGCCGCATCCGCTGGGGCCGAGCAGGCTGCCGATTTCACCATCCGCGAGAGAGAAGCTCACGTTGTCGACGACCCGGTGACCACCGAGGTCGATACTGACGTCCTCGACATCGAGAACCGGTCGCGCGGGCTGACTCATAACGGACGCGTCCCGGCGCGCGAGCGGCTGATCGCGCCGCTCAGGAGGATCACGGGGATGATGCCCACGGCGACGATGGCGAGGGCGGCGGTGGAGGAATCCGCCAGGCGTTCGTCGGATGCCAGTTCGTAGGCGCGCACCGCAAGGGTATTGAAGTCGAACGGGCGCAGGACCAGGGTCGCGGGCAGCTCCTTCATCACGTCCACGAAGACGATGACGACCGCGGTGAGCAGGCTGCCTTTCATGACCGGCAGGTGTATGTGGCGCAGCACGGAAGCGCGGTTGTTGCCCATGGAGCGGGCGGCATCGTCCATGGAAGGCCGGATCTTGCCGAGACCCGCCTCCACGGTCTGCAGCGATACCGCGAGGAAACGCACGGTGTAGGCAAACAGGAGGATGAACACGGTGCCGCTGAAGAGCAGCCCCGGACCCTCGCCATAGCGTTCCCGCATCCAGTCATTGATCTGGTTATCGAGGGCACCGAAGGGTATCAGGACGCCCACCGCGATGACGGTGCCGGGAATGGCATAGCCCATGGCCGCCAGGCGAGAGAAGAAATGCATAGTGCGGGTAGGCTGGATGCGATTGCCATAGCCGAGCAGCAACGCGGGCGCCAGGGCGATCAGCGCCGCTGCGGCGGCGAGGGTGAAACTGTGCCAGGCGAGGGTAAAGAAACGCTGATCCAGCATCTTGTCATGTGTCTCGATCGCCCACAACCCCAGCTGGATAACCGGGACAACAAAACCGAACAGCAGCGGCAGCAGGCAGGCGATGCAGGCGACGGCCGCCCACAGTGGCGGCAGCGGCACGTCCGGCAGCTTCTGGTAGCGATTGGTGGTGTGGTGGAAATGGGCGCGCCGGCGCGACCAGCGTTCCAGCAGGATGAGGACGAACACGAACAGCATCAGCAGTGCCGACAACTGTGCTGCGGCCACGGCATCGTACATGCCGAACCAGGTGCGGTAGATGCCGGTGGTGAAGGTGCTGACGCCGAAGTATTCCACCGTGCCGAAATCCGCGAGGGTCTCCATCAGCGCCAGCGACAGGCCCGCGGCGATGGCGGGCCGCGCCAGCGGCATCGCCACCCGGGAGAAGCTTTGCCACGGTCCGCAGCCCAGCGTCCGACTCGCCTCGAGCACGCAGATCGACTGGTTGATGAATGCCGCTCTCGCGAGCAGGTAGACATAGGGAAACAGCACCAGGGAAAACATGGCGATGGCGCCCGCGAGCGAACGCACTTCCGGAAACCAGTACTCGCCGTAGCGCAAGCCGAAGGTCTCGCGGATGGTGGATTGCACCGGCCCGCTGACGTCCAGCAGCCCGGTATAGGTATAGGCGATGATGTACGCGGGCATGGCGAGCGGCAGGAGCAATGCCCAGGTCAGGAAATCGCGACCCGGGAAGCGGTACATGCTGGTGAGCCAGGCGGTGGTCACGCCGATGCTGCCGGCGCCGAGGGAGACGCCGAACATCAGCCAGAGCGAGTTAGACACGTACTCCGGCAACACCGTGTCCACGAGGTGACCCCAGTTCTCGCTCGGCGGCGCGAACCAGTAGGCGCAGACGGAGATGATGGGGACCAGGATGACCAGCGACGTGATCGCGCCGGCCAGGGTCCAGCCGCTGATCCAGCCGCGCGCGACGGGAGTGTTTCCATCGGTGAAGGCGGGCTGTTGCAGCATGTCGTCAGTGAGTATCCGTCAGCGGGCGCCGTGGCGCGGCGAGTTGCGCGCGGCGGCCGTTACCCCCTGCCGGACGACAGGCCCTGCCCCGCGGCGCTATCTCGCGGGACCGGTCTCCCTCCGCGATCGCGCATTGTGCCCGAAATGGCGACTTCCGCTCAACGCCAGCCGGCGCGGTCCATGAGTTGCAGCGCCGCGGTGTTGTTCTCGCCCAGCACGGTGAGGTTGAGGGTGTCGGACTGGAACTCGCCGAAGCTGCGCAGGGTATCGGATACCTCGGCGCCCGGCACCACGGGGTACTCGTTGTTGACCTCTGCGTACCAGGCCTGGGACTCGTCGTTGACAAGGAATTCCAGCAGCGCCTGGGCCGCTTCCAAGTGGCGGGTATGGCGCGTGATGCCGGCGCCGCTGACATTCACGTGGGCGCCGCGGCCGTCCTGGTTGGGCCAGAACACGCCGATGCCTTCGCCGGCGGCGCGTTCGCTCTCATCGCTGCTGTTGAGCATGCGACCAAAGTAATAGGTGTTCACCAGGGTGATATCGCATTGCCCCGCGGCCAGCGCAAGGAGCTGGTCGGTATCACCGCCGGCGGGATTGCGGGCGAAATTGGCGACCAGGCCACGCGCCCACTCCTCCGTCGCTTCCTCGCCGAGATGAGCGATCATGGAAGCGACCAGGGACTGGTTGTAGATATTGTTGGACGAGCGGATGCAGAGCCGGCCGCGCCATTTCTCATTGGCGAGGTCCTCGTAGGTGGACAGCTCGGAGGGATCGACCCGGTCGCGGGCGTAGAAGATCACACGCGCGCGCCGCGACAGGCCGAACCACTGGTTGTCGACGTCCCGGAGGTGGGCCGGTATGCGCTCCTCGATCACCGCGTTTTCCACCGGCTGGAGGATGCCCGCTTGCTTGGCGCGCTGCAGGCGGCCGGCGTCGACGGTGATGAAGACATCGGCAGGGGTGGCCTCGCCCTCGATCTCGATCCGTTTTAAAAGCCCATCCGCCTTGCCGGTCACCAGCCGGAACCCGATACCGGTTTCCTCGCGGAAGCGCTCGAGGAGCGGCAGGATCAGCTCTTCCTTGCGCGCGGAATAGATGTTGACCATGTCCGCCGCCAGCAGCGGCGGTGGAAACGCGGCCACGGATGCCAGGGTAACGGCAAGGACGGAATAGAATTTCAGGGTTCGAATGGGCTTCATGGAATGCGATGCCTTGGAGGATTGGTCGGATTGCGCCAGCGGCGCGCGGGGACGCGCGCGGGAACCGGGGACCAGCAGTCGTGCGATATGCATCGCGCTTTCCCGAAATGGCGCAAGATAGAGAGTGTGCAGCGAGTGCGGCTCTGCAACGGAATTGCCCAGGCCATAGCGCAACGCCTGGTCGGGTTCAGAATGGTGAAAGGTGCCGAACAGCCGGTCCCAGCAGGACAGCACAACGCCGAAATTGCGGTCATGGTGGCGACGCTCCACGGAATGATGGACCTGGTGCTGGGCCGGTGACAGGAAGATTTTTTCCAGCCAGGGCCAGTAACGGATGGGCACCTCGCTGTGGCGCAGGTTCGCGCCCAGCACGTTGAAGACGAGTTTCACCGCGTTGGCGCCGAGCACCATGACGAGGCTCACCCGGTCGCCGAAGGCATAGACGAATACGCCGATGCACAGCCCCTGTACGAGCGCACCGCGCAGGGCGAACAGGACGCCTTCCACCGGGTGGGTGCGCAACACGGTCAGCGGGTTCAGGCGGGTGGCGCTGTGATGCACCTTGTGAAAGGCCCACAGGACCGGCAACCTGTGCATGAGCCGGTGGATGACGTAACGGGCGAGGTCGTCGAGTACGAACAGCACCAGTGTGAAGCCGGCGGCGATCGCCCAGGCGGGTGCCGCCGGCAGCAGGCTCGCCCTGCCCTCGAACAGGCCGTGCAGGAGGGAGAAACAGAAGGCCGCCACCGCCGCGTGGCCGAGCAGCCGCGGAACAATGGAGCCCATGAGGATGGTGTTGATCAGGAAGATTGCGTAGTCCGCGCGCGCGCTGGGGGAGCACCAGATGTCCCGCGACAGCAGCTTCCGCACGGCGCTGGCCGGGCGCTCGCGCCGGAGCAGCACCATCCACGCGAGCGCGATGAGGAAGGCCGAGGCCAGGTAGCCCCAGTAAAGCCGCTTGCGCGGATCGAGAAATTGCGCCGCCCAGTCTCCCAACCAGCCCTGGGCGGCGAGTTCCGACATGATCTGCCGTCAGGGGTGGATCAGTCGTTCTCCGCGGCCAGGCCTTCGCCCAGGGATTCCACCAGGCCGTCCATTTCCTCGGTGGCGTCGTTCTTGCGCCCTTCGAGGGCGAAGCTCTCGCCCAGCAGGTGCTGCAGCTTGAGCATGTGCACCATGTAGTTGCCCATGTCCTGGTCGCCGCCGGTGACGTAGTTGCCGCTGTCATCGATACCGGTGACCTGGCCGCCGCCGAGCAGCACCGGGCCGTAGCCGATCAGGCGATTCATGCGCACGCCCACGTCACCGAGATCCTTGCCGCCGGCCTCCAGCGCCATGGCGAAGCCCTTCAGTTCGCCCCAGTGCTTGGTGTAGTCACGGAAGGCTTCGGTGGCGTCACCATTGGACTCGATGATGATCTGCAGCTTCTGCAGGTCCTTGTACACCGAGCCGGCATACTTGAACGCTGCTTCCGCGATCACCTTTTCCCAGTTGCTCTTGATGACGTCGGCATAGCCCATCAGCTCGGCGTGCTGAGCGTCGGTGAGGGCCTCGCCCGCGGCGGAGGTGATCAGATTGCGGCCATCGAGGAAGGCGCGGACGATGGTATGCAGGTAGTTGGTGCCGCTCTTGTCGGCGTCCGCCGCGTAGTAGCCGTGGGCATAGGTCATTTCGCGGTAGAGATCCACCTTGCCGTCCTTGTCGTAGTCGGCAACGCTCATGTCGGCGCCCTTGGCGATACCGTAGGCCTGCTCGGCGTCCAGGGTCAGCGCATGGGCGGGGGCGCCGAAGTAGCCGAACGCCTCGTCCCAGACATGCTCCTTGCCGGTGTAATGCCGACCCTCGCTGTAGGGCTGGTCATTGGGCTTGTTGTCGCGCGCGAGGCCCTCGTCCAGGTAGTTGTCCACGCCCTGGTTGTAGAACACCGCGCCCATGGCGAACTTGGAGATCAACTGCTGGTAGTCGTATCCCGTGAGCGGATCAAAGCCGCCGCTGGTAGCCGCCGCCTTGTCGATCATGAACTCCAGCACCTCGGCGCTGGTCATCTTGCCGGGCCAGCCGTTGACCAGGCCGCCATAGGCCTTGCTCTTCAGCTCGTTGCCCTTGGAGATCTCGTCCACCATGGTCTGGGCGACGGTGAAGCCGTCCTTCGACTGCGGATCCAGGATCTCCCTGCCCTCGTCCTTGCCGGCGAAGTACATCATCATCTGCGCCTTGATCGCCTCGGCATTGCTGCCGTCGCCCTGGGCGGCGAGCTTCTTCAGGGAATTGTGCAGGAGCTGGCGCGCGGCCTGGCCGGTATAGGCGGTGGAATCCGTCTTGTCCCCGTCGTAGCCCTTGAGGGTGATCGGGAACGGTCCGTAGACGTCGGCCCAGGCTGGAGAGCCACATGCCAGCGCGCCCAGGAGGGACGCTGCGATATAATTTGTTGATTTCATTGACTTGATCTTTCTCGTCTTGATTTGAAAGCGGTTTTTATTTCGAAACTAGAATCTAAATAACAATGATTCACATTTCAATAGATAACTTGGCCTCTGACCGGGCATTTGGAGTTCAGTTCAAAAAATCCGCGCAGCGCGGGCAAAAAAAACCCGGGCAGGACCCGGGTCAAAGCGCTATCAGATGAGGTTATATCTGAGTTGAAGCTGCCGAAAGATCAGAACGTATAGGACACGGTCGCCTTGATATTGCGTCCGGGTTCGTAGTCGAACAGGTACAGTTCGCCGAAGCGGGGATGGCGGCTGAGCCCGGTGCGGGAAGACTGCGAGGAGTAAAATTCGTCGAACAGGTTGTCCACGCCAAGCGTGATCGCGAGACCCTTGCGCTGCTGCGGCGACCAGCGCACGGACACGTTGTGCACGGTGTAACCATCCTTCGCGTTGTCCTCGGTGGCGCCGTCCAGGTCGAGATCCGCCTCCACGCTGCCGACGAACAGGGCATCCCAGTGGAAGGAAAGGCCCCGGTGCGGAATGTCGTAGTCCACCAGGATGCTGAAGGTATCGCCCTGCACCCGGTCGAGCCGCGCGCCCTCGAACTCGGGATAGGTGGAGAGCGCGTCGAGTTCACTGTCCGCCAGCGATGCCGTCAGCAGGGTGCGCAGGTTGCCCTTGTTGAAGCCGATGTAGGCCTCGTAGCCATCGATGGTCATGTCGCCGACGTTGTCCTTGAAGTATTCACCGGCGGGCGACAACGCGTAGTCATAGATGTAGTTGTCGATCCGGGTCTGGAATACCGTGAGCCCGGTGAGGAACTGGCTGCTGTTGCCGAGATCCCTGAGGTAGGCGAGCGAGAGCTCCGTGTTGTAGCCGGTTTCCGCCTCGATGTCGGGATTGGGCGTGTCGTACAGGCCGGCGCCGGTGAAGACCTCGCCGATCTCGGGCCCCTTGAAGAGTTGCGTGGCGCTGAGGCCGAGGGTCAGGTCCGGGGTGGCGATGAATTCCGCCGCCAGGGCGCCGGTGGTCTCGCTGAAGCTGTCATCCACGACCACGGACTCGAGATCGTAGTTGGAGTAACGAATGCCGGGGGTCAGCGAGAACCGGTCGGTGAACTGGATCCGGTCCTGGATGTAGAGCGCCATGTTGGTGGCCTCCTCTTCGGAGGACTCCGATCCACCGCCGGTAAAGGTGTACAGGTATGACGTGTCGTAGTTAATGTACTCTCCGCCATAGGTCAGGGTGTGCATGCCGAGTTCGGTCTCAGCGAGCGCGTTCAGGCCCGAATTGTTGGCTTCACCGGTGACGATGCCGGCATAGTCTGCGAACGCGGGATTGAGTCCCCAGCCGTTCTCGTCGCGCTCGAGCTCACTCACGTTGTTGAACAGCGTTGCCTGCACCCAGGAGTTATCGCTGACGTCACCGCTGTAGTTGACCGTCATCGTGTCGCGGGTGAACTCGGTGGGCCAGGTCAGCGGGGTGCCCAGGTTACCCGCGATGGCGAGGTCGGTGGCGAGGCCCATGTCCGGACGGTAGCTGTAGTCGCCCTCGTCAACGTAGGCCTCGTAGCCGAACTCGAGGCGCTGCGAATCGCCGATGTCGAGTCCGAGCTTGATGAGGGCATCCGTCAGTTCGCCCTCGAGACCACGCACCGTGCCGTCGGTGCCCGGTACCACGTTGCCGTTGTAGTCGAGTATCTCACCGCCGCCAACCTCGTAGTTGTCGCGGTCCACGGCGTTGATGTAGGCAAGGAAGTCGGCAGACTCACCGAGCTTGCCGTAGCCGGTCAGCGCCGCGCTGGTGCCGGAGTTGTCGCCCGCGGTCAGCTGCGCGCGGCCACCGAATTGCTGGCCGGGGTCAAGCAGTTTTTTCGCGCTCTTGGTCACGAACCGGACGGTGCCTCCCAGTCCGCCGTTGATCACCGAGTTGTTGCCCACTTCCACGTCCACCGACTCCAGGATATCCGCGTGAATCTGGAGATTGCCCATGTGGTGATACATGTAAGTGTTCTGGTTGGCGCCGTCGATGCTGATACGCAGATCCTTATCGTCCATGCTGCGGATCGTGATGCGCTGGTTGAGAGAATGCGCGCCGCCCACGTCGACGCCCGGCATGGTGCGCAGGATGTCGCTCACGTGATCCGGCTGCTTGATGTTGATGGACTCGGCGCCGACGGACGACGTGCTTACCTCCGTGCTCCACACCTCGACCGGCGCGAGCTCGACACTGTCGTTCTGGGCCATGGCCGTGGAGGCAAGTCCGCCGGACAGGGTAATGGTTGCACCGAAGGTCACGCCGAAGGCAAGCCCCTGGTACGGGGGAGATTTCACCGTTTTCATCTGAAATGACAATATATTATTGAATGAGAATAGTTATTATTTATAATATCACCATGGATTGAGACGCATTCCTGATTCCTTTCTGCCAAATCGCCAAACATTTATGAATTCCGGTCAATCTACGCCGCACGCCGCCAGCGCGCCGCTATCCTCGGACGTCCATACACAGGGGGATCTCGAGCGTTCGCTGCAATGCCTGCGCCAGCCCGGCGCGTTCGACGGCGAACCCGGCAGGGAGTCGGTGGTCATGTCCGGGCGCTGGAACTGGCGCTTTCAGGATGAGGGCCTGGTCATGCATTCCTCCCAGTGCACCGAGCACGAGACGATGAAGGTTTCCGTTGAACTGCCACCGGGTATCAGCTTCAACATCCTGTTCGCGGGGGAAGTCGGATTCACCCTCTGTGGCGAACGCCACGTGCTGGGCCGCCACTTCCGCCCCGTCGAATGCGCCGGGTTCGCGCTCGACCGCCCCGGCATCCTGACGCGCCACCTGAAAAAAGAACAGCACGTCAGCAAAATCAACATTTTCGCGGAGAAACGATGGCTCGAATCCCGCTTTGGCCAGGGCGTCGAACGTAGCAACGTGGAGCGGCTGTTCGACAATGATGGCGCGGTTTGCTACTGGTCGCCTTCCGAGCGCCTCGTGTCCCTTGCACGCAGGCTTGCCACCAGCGATGCCGGTGACAGCCTCGTGGGAGCAATGCAGCTCCAGGGTCAAATCCTGGAATTGCTGGCCGCCTGCATCGGGGAATTTGAACCGACGGCGAAGCCCGTTGCGAAACCCGCAAGATCTACAGCGCCTCGCGTGTCCGGCCGTCTCTCGCGCAAGATCCGGGAATCTCTGCTCGATCCCGATATCTCGCTCAAGCGTATCGCGGACACCTGCAACATGAGCGTGAGCACGCTGCAGCGACGCTTCCGCGCCGCCTACGGGATGACCGTCAGTGACTACATGCGCATGGCAAGGCTCGAGCGCGCCCGCGCGGCGATCATCTGCGGCGAACTCAGTGTCGGCGAGGCCGCCTACCTCGCTGGTTATCGCCATACCTCGAACTTCATCACCGCGTTCAAGAAACAGTTTTCACTCACCCCGGCCGCGTACCGGCAGAGCCATCGCCGTATCCCGGCGCACGACAGCGATGACTGAATCCCACGTACCCCCTTTCCCCGATTGCCCACGATAAATTCCATGTCCCTGTTCCATTCCCTTTTGCGCGCGCCGGCCAGGCGCTTCCGGTGGCTTGCGCTTGGCGCCCTTTTCTCCATCCCCGGCGCCGCGCTGGCGGAAATCGTCAAGGTCGAGATCAACAAGATCGAGCAACGCGATTCCGGTTGCCTTTTCTACCTGGTCTCCGGCAACGAGAGCGCAACGAATTTCCAGGAATTGATGCTCGACATGGTGCTGTTCGATTCCGAGGACCTGATCCTGCGCCGCATCGCCATCAACCTGGCGCCGATGTCCGCAGGCAAGACCAACGTCAAGATGTTCGAAATCGCCGACACGCAATGCACCACGATCAGTAAGGTCCTGGTGAATGAAATTCTCGAATGCCGCGACGACACCGGGCAGATAGAGGGTTGCCTGGACCTGCTGAGCCCGGGTTCACGCACCGCCATCTCCCTGTTTCTCTGACCTTTTCCCACCCTTCCGATGCAGAACACCAGCGAGGCATTGCCTGCCTCACCTGAAGCCGTGCCTGGCGAAAGCGCCGGCCTTTCCGTGGATGCCGACCTCGTCGCGCAGGACACCGCGACGGGCGCCGCCGTCGAGGGACTCGTGGACTGGCTGTGGCAGAACGGCGGCCTCGTCGCCTATGTCCTGGTGGCCATCTCGATCATCAGCCTGACCATCATCCTGGTGAAGGCCTGGCAACTGCGCTCGGTGGGCAACGGCCGCATTCGCGAAGTGGAACTGGCGCTCGCGAAATGGCGCCAGAACGAACCCCGCACCGCCGCGTTGGCGGTGGCGGATTCGAGGCAGCCAGTGGCTGAACTGGTGAGCTTCGCCATGAACGCGCTCAGCCGGCCGAACGTGAACGTGGAGCTGGTGAAGGAAGAACTCGGCCGTATCGGCGCCACGCAACTGGAATCGCTGCGCACCCACCTGCGCACGCTGGAAGTCATCGGCACGCTGAGCCCCCTGCTGGGCCTGCTCGGCACGGTACTCGGCATGATCAACGCCTTCCAGCAGATGGAGGCCGCCGGGCGCCAGGTGGACCCTTCCGTGCTTTCCGGCGGCATCTGGCAGGCTCTCCTCACCACCGCCCTGGGACTCGTGGTCGCCATTCCCACCGTGGCCGCCTTTACCTGGCTCGAAAGAAAACTGGAGCGATATACCGCCTACGCCAACGACGCCGTCACCCGCGTATTCACCCGTCTGGAAGCCTGATACGTCGTCATGCAACTGGTGCAGGCGCCGACGCGCCGACGCAAGCTGATTTCACTGACGCCACTGATCGATGTGGTGTTCATCCTGCTGTTGTTCTTCATGTTGACCTCCACGTTCCTGCAATGGCGTTCCGTCGACATCACCAACAGCAGCGGTGAAACCGCCAGCGCCAGTACCGACCGCGCGATCCTGCTGCGGATACTCGACGCCACCGAGGTGGACATCTCCGGCGCGCGCATCCCGCTCGCGCTTCTGCCCTCGAGACTGGCGGAAATTCATGCGCGCCGGCCCGACATCGCCGTCACCGTGGAAGCCCGTGACGAGGTGCCGCTCCAGGTCCTGATCGACGTGCTGGATACTCTCTCCGCTTCCGGCATTGCCAGTTACGGCATGGTCACCCGATGATCATTCGTCCGTCCCACCCTGCCCGCCGCGGCATCCGCGGCACGATCGACGACAACATCATCTCGTTCATCAACGTGATCTTCCTGATCCTGATCTTTTTCATGATCGCCGGCAAGATCGAGAAGCCCACGGTGTTCAGGGTCGATCCACCGGACTCCATGAGCGAAGCGCCTCGCGGTGACCAGGGCATCGTCATCCTGCTGGGGACGGATGGCCGGGTCGCCATCGACAACGTCGTCGTCGACCGCGCGCAGTTGATGGCACGCCTCGGCGCGGCGGCCAACGCCAGCGTTACCCCGGAAATCGAGGTGCGCGCGGACGCCGGAGTCGACATGGCCCGCTTCAAGGGACTGCTGGCCGATCTGGGAGAGGCTGGCGTCTCCCGGGTCAGGTTGCTGGCCGCGACGCGCTGATCAGGACAGATGACTCCGCCTCGCGGGCTCCAATGGTTCGGGGCCTTCCTCCTGGCCGCGGTGCTGCACCTGCTGCCGGCCTGGTATTTCTACAAACCCGGTGGCGGTCCGATTGTCACGGGTTCCACCGGCGGCGCCACCTTGCAGGTCGTGAGCATGAGCCATGCCCTGGTCGCCGATTCCACTGGCAGTGAAATCGAAAGCGAACAGGCAACGGATGAAGTCGCGGCAGTGGAACCGACCATCCTCGAAGCCGAGACTCCCCCGGAGGTCCAGCCCGAGATGGTGGAAGTGCCCGAAGTCGAGCATGTCAAGACACCGGAACCTGAACTGGTGCGGGAACCGGAACCCCTGCCAGAACCGGAGCCCGATCCTGCTCCAGAACCGGAGACTCTGCCCGAACCCGAGCCGGGGGTGATTCCCGAGCCCGAGACGCTTCCGGAACCCGAACCACTTCCCGAGCCTGAACCGCTCCCGGAACCGGAACCATTGCCTGAGCCGGAACCCGTACCGGAACCTGAACCTGAGCCGGAGCCACAACCCGTGGCGGAACTGGAACCGGAGCCCGAAATCCAGCCCGATCCTGCTCCGGAGCCCGATGCCGAAATTGCGCCCGTGACCCGGGTAACCGAATCGGCAGAACCGGTGGACGACGTCACGCCAACGGACCTGCCCTCTTCCAGCGCGGCCGCCCAAAGCGCTTCATCCGACAGCGCCCAGGAGCCGGGAAGCAGCGCAACAAACCCCGCAATCGTCAGCGGCCCCGCCGCTGCGGATCTGCGCAGTGCCTACCTCGCCACGATTTCCGCCATCCTGGAACGCAACAAGCACTACCCGAGCCGCGCCAGGCGGCGCAACCAGGAAGGCACCGTGGTGGTGGAGATCGTCATTGGACGGGACGGCAGCCTGCTGGACTTCGCCGTCGTGGATGGCTCCGGTCATCGCGCCCTCGATGACGAGGTCACGCGCATGGTGAACGAGATTCCCGGTTTCCCCGAACTGCCATCGGTGTTTACCGAAAGCCAGCTCACCCTGAGGGTGCCTGTAGCATTTCAGCTACGCTGACTGGATACCCCGGTCTCGAATTACGTGGCTGGATCGGCCCGCTCCCTGTTGATTTAATAAATGTTAATCATTATCATTTTATAATAGTAATCATTTGCAACGGGCCGATTAACCATCATGACGAAAACAAGCAGCCTTCCCGGCAACGCATCCTCCTGCGTCCAGTGGAGTTCCGCATGAGCCGGGATCGTCTGCGCAAAACATCTTCCCGCCCCGGACCGCGTATGGGGAGTGCAGCCGAGGCGGGGATTGCCGACCAGCGCCCTGCCCGGTCGGCGCAGGCAATACCCGATTCCGCCGTGGCCGAGTTCCTGGTTTCCGCCGCCACCCGGGACCACGCCGCTGTACGCCGCTGGGTGGAGCATCATGGCCTGCACCCTGACACCACCGTCGGCACCAAGCCCACCGCCATCTGCTATGCCGCGGTCAGGGGCGACTGCCGCCTGATGACCTACCTGCTCGACTTCGGCGCGAGCGTCGACACCACGGACACCCTGGGCATGACGCCGCTGCACTATGCCGCCATGGGTGGCAATCCCGTCTGCATCTCCCTGCTGGTCGCCCACGGCGCCGGTCTCAACCTGGAAAGCCGCTGCGGCAAGACGCCGCTCGCGCTGGCGCAGTCCCGCGCCGGCTCCCGGGAATGCTCGGATCTGCTGGCACGCTATGGCGCTTCCCTGCAGCCGGGTGAGTCCCGTCCACGGATGTTTCACTAGCCCGAATATTCCACCAGCCCAAACCGGGGTCGAGATAAAAATCGACAGCGCATAGAATCCGGCCTCGATCCGACAGCGTCGGCTGCCGGCCTCACAGATCAATATTTCTGCGTTTGCCCGCGCCCGATACCCTGCCTCGTCCGCCCGAACACGCCGCCGCCTCAAGGCGCCTGGCGGGCATCGGGTACGTCCTCCTCGCGGTGGCACTGTTTGCCTTTGCCTCCCTTCTGGTGCGGCTAGGCGGCGGCTCCGGTCCGGATGCCTCGCTGCACCCGGCGCAGTTCGCCAGCGGCCGGTTCTTCTTCGCCTGGGTCGCGATCGCGCTGGTCACGCTGCGCTTCCCCATCTCGTTCCAGGGGGTACCGTGGCTGCTGCACCTGAAGCGCTCGCTCTGCGGCTGGCTGGGTATCGCCTTCCTGTTCGCCGCGGCGATGCGCATGCCGCTGGCGGAGGCCAACGCGCTCGCCTACCTGAGCGCCATCTTCACCATGATGCTGTCGATCCCGCTGCTGGGGGAACGCGTCGGCGCGCGTCGCTGGACCGCCGCGGCGCTGGGGCTCGTGGGCGGGCTGTTGATCGCGCGTCCCGGTAGCAGCGCCTTCGACCCCGCCGCCCTGCTCGCGCTCGTATCCGCGGTCGCAATCGGCACCGAGACGATCTTCATCAAGAAGCTGAGCGACAGCGAACCACCGCTACGCATCCTGTTCCTCAACAATACCTTCGGCACCCTGGTGTCGCTGGCCGTGCTGCCCTTTTTCTGGAGCACCCCCGAGGTGGGGCAGTGGTTCATCCTCGCGGGTATCGGCGTGACGCTGGCGGTGACACAGTTCTTCAACATTCTCGCGATGCAGCGTGGTGACGTGAGTTTCGTCGCCCCGTTCTGGTACGCGGTGCCGCTGTTCGCGGCGCTCTACGACTATCTGGCCTTCGGCACCGTGATCGGCGGCTGGAGCGCGGCGGGCATTGGCCTCATCATCGCCGGCGGGGTGATCATCGCGGTGCGGGAGAACCGGCCGCGGGACAACTGAAGTCGCGCTGCGCTTCGTCCTGGCCCGCAGGGGGACGCGCGCGCCGTCCCGAAACCCGGGGTTCGATCAAAGGCAGAGCATCAGCGTGCGCCCACCGGTTATCCGAACGGGTTGGCAGCCGCACTCCGCTGGTACTTCAAGCATCAACCCGGCAACCTCGGCAGCCGGCGCATTCGCGCCGCTGTGCAGGGAAACCTCGAGCTCGCCTTCGTCGAATGCGCGCGCGAAGAAACGGTTTGCGTTTCCCTGCCTCCAGCCCGGCAGGGAACCAGCCTCGATTTCTTCCAGCGAGGTGCTGCAGTCGCCATCGCTGTCAAAAGACTCCGCGATCCGGATCGCATCGCCAATACTGGATTGCCCGAGCGCATAATATATCTGCATCACCTCGATGCCATAGGCGTTCCAGGGCGGTCCTCCCTCCGCTCCGGCATGACAAAGCTGGCACTCGGCCTGGCTGGACTGTGAAACGGGGTATTCCGCTTTCCAGGCGTCGAGAATTTCTTCCCGCGCGCCGGCGACCAGTGCCCAGGCCGCCAGTATCAGCGTGGCGACGAGGCGGATACGTCGGTGGCCGGCGCGCAAGTCAAATGTCATACAGCATTCCGTCGAACATTCCCGGCAACTCGATCATGGGCGTACCGCCCTGGCCCACCGTGCGCGGGAACACCGCCGCGCCGGAGAAAGGTGAAACCCAGTCACACACCGCGGCGAACAGCGGGTCGATCTCGGTGCGCGGGGAGATATCCGGAGATCGCGAGCTGGATTCATACTTCGCGATCTCGTCATCGGGGAACATCTCCCCGTAGATACCGCCCTGGCAACCATCGCTGATCACCAGCATCAGGTTGCCGCGGCCGTGGTCGGTCCCGGCGCCGCCGTTGTCGCGGATCTGGCGGCCGAATTCGCCGGCGATGGTGATGACGATGTTCTGCAGGTCCTCGGGGGGCAGGCTGGCCCAGAGCGCGGAAAAGCCGCAGTGCAATGCATCGGGATTGCTCGGGCTGATTCCGTACTGCACTCCGCACTGTCCGCCAAAGATATCGCGGAATCCGGACTCGATGCCGCGGGACTCGAACGGGTTGTCGGGATCCTGGTTGAGTACCGTGGGCGTCTGCCGCTGGTCCGCGTGACTGTCCCAGCCACCGTAACGCATCGCCAGTACCCCCGGGTTCAGCAGGTCGTTGGCCACGATCACGTCGTGGAGGTTGCGTACCTGGCTGGCGAAGCCGCGGCTGCGCAACACCCGCCGCCCGGTGGATCCGTTGTTCGCCGGATCCGGGTTGATACCGTCCACGTCATTACGCAGCGCCTCGAGGAGTATCGGCATCGGCAACGTGTCGTCGTCCAGCCGCTCCTGCAATTGTTCACCGAATGCGCGCACCTTGGCCTCGTGATCCATGAACTTCTCGTAGGCCTGGTGGATCTGCTCCTGGCGCAGGCCCGCGTAGTAGCTCTTCGCCGCGCGCGCCATCTTGTCGTTGAAGTCGCCGTGCGGACTGCCATCCGGAGCGGGGTCGAACAGGCCCATTTCGCGCGCGTCATCCACCGATACGAGGTCCCGGTTGTCGATGGCGTTCGGGTTGTAGCCCGGCGCGTCCCCGACCGGCCCGAAGTTGAAGGCGCTCGGTGAGGACAGTAGCGAGATCGACCGGCGCCCCGCCGAACGTGCGAGCCGCCCGCCCCAACCGGAACGGTCGGCGTCGTTGAGACCGGATGTCAGGTTACCCTGGTTGAGCATCAGGGTGGAGAGGTCGTGGGCCCGATTGGTCCCGCCCACGGCATTGAATACCAGCGCCGCGTTTCCGGCGCGGAACATGTCGATCAGCCAGCCCGCCTCTCGCCAGATGCCAAAGGTCACGCCGGTGTTAAGGTTACCGGCATCCACGAGACCCGAATTCCAGCCATCCCCACCCACCGTGATGGGGTAGTAGTCATCCTCCCATCTCCGCCGCAGCGGGTTGTTGCCGGCACCGAGACGATGGGCGCGTCGCCGATAGGTCCAGTACAGGTTACCGAAACTGCCACCCGCGGTATCGAATGCGGGGACGATGAGATGGCGAAAATCGGGGCCGCCGTCAAGCATCAGGTTGACCAGGATGCGATGGGTCAGGGGTGCGGGTGCCGCCGATGCCATGCGGGGAAAGACACCTCCTCCCCACACCAGTCCCGCGCCGAGCGCGGCCTGCAGGAAGCGCCGCCTGTCGAGATTGTTCGCGTTTTTCATCATCCTCCCTCCGCGAAGACGAATGGCGTGGTAAAGATGAAGCCCAGCGCGCTGCTCACGCGCTCGCGCGCATGGCGGCGCAGGTTGGCGCCGTTGTTGTAGTGCCCCGGCCCGGACGCGTTGAGCGGCAGGGTCATCGATCCCAGTTCATCCAGCACGCCCTGGATCAGGGGACTGTCGGCAATGTCCTGGCCGGTGTAGGCCGCGTTGAGGGCGTCCAGTTCGTGCTGGTCGTAGACCCCGTCATCGGCGTCGCAGTAGTCGTTCCAGCTCCTCCCGGTGAGAATCTCCGTCACCGGCGCATCGATCGCGGACTCCTCCACCTGGTAGTCGAGTATGACGCACATCAGGAGATTGAAGTCGAAGGCGTTATCGCCGTCGTTATACCTCCCGGGATCGATGATTGCCGCTCCGAGCAATGCATACAGGTGCGCGCGCTCGAGCTCGGTGTAGTTGTCGAAGTTGCCGACCGCGTGCATCCACAACCAGGCGGCGACGTCGGCGACGTAGTACTTGCCGTCAGCGCGTCTCGGCAGCACATCCTCCCAGCGTTTTTCCCAGGACTGGCCGCGATCACAGTCGTCGCAACCGACGGTGGTGCGCATGTCCCCTTCCCGATCCGTCAGGCGGTTGTAGTTGTTCTCGAAGGCGAGAGCGGAGTCCGACGCCTCCACGGAATTCTGTCCACCGAACACGTTGTGCAGCGGGCGGAAAAAGTCCCCGGCGAGGTCCTCCTCGACCACGCTGCCCACCGTGCGCCCGGCGCGTCCTCCGTTGTAGTAAGCGCCGCCGAAATAGGCCTCGATGTTCTCGAGGTTGCTCTTGTTCGCCATGTAGAGCGCGCGCTCGTGGGTGGTGAAGTACTTGAACTGCTCTTGACTGTGGAACATTTCCGAGATTGCATAGCCGCGGATAAACGCGAGGAAATCCTTGCTCGGGCCGAGCGCCTCCCAGGCGGCGCGCAATTGCTCCATGCGCGCCTCGTCCAGGTTGTCGTCCGCGAGCCCGGCGATGATCATCACCGGCAGGTTCTTCTTCGCTTCCGGATGCTGCATCGACAGCGGCATCAGGTTGTCGATCTTGGCGCTGGCGTCAACGCCGCTGACCTGCTGACCGAAGATGGTCACGGCGCCGGGGAAATGCCGGTCAGTGTCGAAATCCACCTCGGTGGCAAAGCCCTGGTTCTGGATGTAGGGCACCTCCATGTCCGTCAGCAGTTTCGCAGTTTCCGGAATGGTCTCGCTCTCGTGATCGGGATCTCCCTCGCCGAAGATGCCGTAGTAGAGCTGGTGAATCTCGCGCGCGAAGTCCTCGTTGCATTCGCACTCACCCGACCAGGGGCTCCAGCGGTTGTTGCGATGGCCGTATTGCATCGCCACCGCGGCGGATTTCGCCGCCACGCCCAGGACCTCGTGGTATGGCAACCCGGCCGCGTGGGCCGCCATGATGTCGTCGTAGTAGCGCGCCACCTGGCGGCGGCTGACCGATGCATCGAGATTCACCGCGAGGTGGTAGTTGGTCTCCCAGAAGCCGATGCGCTGGCGGAACGGGTTCATGCCGCGTACCGTGATCATGCGGTTGAAGGCGTCGTCGAAGTTGTAGCCGTCCAGGCCGTACTGGTCGCGCCTGTCGTTTGGTATCGGCAGGAAAGACGATCGCGAGGAGATGAAGTTCTGGAACCCTGTCAGCGTGCCGTGGGCAGAGGCGGTATCGTCGTAACGATCCCCCGGCAGTATCGGCGACAGCTTCGGATTGTGCTCGTCGAAAGTCAGCATCTCGCGGATCGCATCGCCGGGCGGCATGTTCGCCCAGGCGTGAATCTGCGGCTCGAGAGCATGACCGCCGAAGGCGAACACCTTGAGCACCTTGCGCACCGCGCGTTCGTCCCAGCCGCCACGGGTCAGCACCGGCAGACCCAACTGGATCGGATTGGCATGCGAGATGCCCAGGCTGAAGATGGCAAGACCGGCATCCGGAGGATCGACCTGCCAATAGGCGACGTTGGTCGTCTCCTGCATTGCCAGTGGCAGCGAAAAACAGTTCTCCCCCTCGACCAGGTCAAGACTGTCTCCATTGATTTCAAATACGATTCCGCCACCCTGCAGGTCACCACTGCTTCGGAGGAAGAAACACAGTTCGAGATCCTCACCGACGGCGGAGAACTGCGCGCTGAGCGGCGCGTCAGTGGACACGATATGGGCGCCCGACTCGGTCTCATCCAGCGCCAGTTCCGTTGTCGTCCCGCCTTCCAGCAGGTATTCGTGCAGGATGGTCTGCAAGCCACCCAGCTCGGAGGAGTTGATCGCATGCGCTGGGTAAATGGCGGACGCCGCCACGAGCGCCAGTACGAGCGCAAGCCTGCGCGTAAGGCCAGGCCATTCCGCCAGCACTACCGCAGACATCCCACGGTCCATTGTTATGCCGTTATTCTGCCGTGACCTGCGATGCGGTCGGCGCCAGTGCTATCGCATCGTGACACCGGGCATGCAAGACGCTGACGAATGCGCCACATACCGCATCGGATCAGGCGTTTTTCTTTGCCCGGCCTGCCATGACGACGCCATCCCGGCGGCTATCGCTTATACAACAGCACGATCAACCGTGGCGCACCTCCGTCAAGGCGGGGTGCGAATCAAGCGTACACGGGAATACCGGACCCCCAAACCGTGCAGCCAGTGTACCCTATTTCTATGCCGGGATTAAACTGTCGCGCGCCGGAAACACCATGTTGCGGGAGAACGCGGCGGGCCAAGCCGCCCGAAATACCCTATCCGAGACGATCGCGGAAGTCGGCATAGTCGAATGTCCGCACCACTTCCAGGGAGTCGTCACGCGAATCCCAAATCGCGATGGCCGGAAGGCGGATGCCGTTGAAGGTGGTGGTCTTTACCATGGTGTAGTGCGCCATGTCGTCGAACAGCAGGCGCTGTCCCGGCTCGAGAGGCGCTTCGAAGCTGTAGTCGCCGATCACGTCGCCCGCAAGGCAGGTCATGCCGCCGAGGCGGGCCGTGTACGCCTTCTCGCCCGACTCACCGGCGCCGAGTATCTCCGCGCGATAGGGCATTTCCAGGGTGTCCGGCATGTGGCAGGTGGCGGAGGTATCGAGTATGGCCTGGGGCATATCGTTCCATGCAACGTCCAGCACCTCGGCCACGAGCACCCCGCTGCGTATGGCGATCGCCTCGCCGGGTTCGAGGTAGACCTGGACGTCGTGGCGGGCGGAGAAATCGCGCACCAGGTCAATCAGGTCATCCACCTGGTAGTCCGGCCGGGTGATGTGGTGGCCGCCGCCAAAATTGACCCAGCGCATGTCACTCATCAGGTGGCCGAACTTTTCCTCCACCACGGCAAGCGTGCGCGCGAGCGGCGGCAGGTCCTGCTCGCAGAGCGTGTGGAAGTGCAGGCCGTCGATACCCGCGAGATCCTCGCCGTCAAACTGCGATACAGGGATGCCCAGGCGCGAACTGGGTGCGCAGGGATCGTAGATCGCCACCGCGCCCTCGGAATGCTGCGGGTTGATGCGTAGCCCGAAGGACAGGCCGGGGCGATTGCGTTGCGCAGCCAGGGTGTTTTCACGAAAGCGATGCCATTGGCTGAAGCTGTTGAACACTACGTGGTCCGCGAAGTCGAGGATCGCGTCCAGGTCCTCGGCGTTGTAGCCTGCCGAAAAGACATGTACCTCGCCGCCGTAGTGGTCCTTGCCGAGACGCGCCTCGTGCAACCCGCTGGCGCAGGTTCCCGAGAGATAGCGCGCGACCAGTTCACCCAGGGGCCAGCAGGAAAACGCCTTCAGCGCCGCCAGAACGCGCGCGCCGCTTTGCGTTTGCACCCGGTTCAGGATGCGCAGGTTTTCCTCGATCCGCGCGCGGTCGACGACGAAGCAGGGCGACGGCACCCGCGACGGGTCAAAGTCACGGAAGGTATCCGCCTGGAACGTGGACATTTCTGGGTCAGGCCAGATCGAAATCGGGGTCCTCGAGAAGCGTCCAGGGCAGGCCGTATGCATTCATGTCCGCCATGAACGGATCCGGATCCATCTGCTCGATGTTCCACACCCCCGGCTTGCGCCAGTTGCCGCTGAGGATTTGCTTCGCGCCGATCATCGCCGGTACCCCGGTGGTATAGGAGATGGCCTGGGATTGCACCTCGGCGTAGCAGGCCTGGTGATCACATATGTTGTAGAGGAACGCGGTTTTCTTCCCGCCATCGCGGATGCCGCGCGCGTGGACGCCGATGCAGGTCCTCCCCTTCGTGCGCGGACCGAGACTCGCGGGATCCGGCAGCAATGCCTTGAGAAACTGGATCGGCACGATCTTCTGTCCCTGGAATTCCACCGGCTCGATGCCGGTCATGCCGACGTTTCCCAACACCTCGAGATGTTTGAGGTAGCTGTCGCCGAAGCTCATCCAGAACTGCGCCCGACGCAGATGGGGGATGTGCTTCACCAGAGACTCCAGTTCCTCGTGATAAAGCCGGTAGATGTTGTAGGTGCCCACGCCCTCCGGGCAGGTGAATGACTGCTTGAGCGACATCGGCTCGGTGGTGATGAACTTGCCGTCCTCCCAGTGGCGGCAGCTGGCGGTCACCTCGCGGATATTGATCTCGGGATTGAAGTTGGTGGCGAAGGGATAGCCGTGATCGCCGCCGTTGACATCGATGATGTCGAGGTAGTGGATCTCGTCGAACACGTGCTTCGCCAGGTAGGCGGTGAACACGTTGGTGGCGCCGGGATCGAAACCGGATCCCAGCAGCGCGGTGAGGCCGGCGTCGTGGAAGCGGTCCTGGTAGGCCCATTGCCAGTGGTATTCGAATTTCGCCGTATCCAGCGGCTCGTAGTTGGCGGTGTCGAGATAGTCCACGCCGGTGGCGAGGCAGGCATCCATGATGGTCAGGTCCTGGTACGGCAGCGCCACGTTGATCACCAGCGCCGGCTTCACCTTCCCGATGAGCGCCACCAGTTCCGGGACGTTGTCCGCGTCCACCTGTGCGGTTTCCACCGGGCGCTCGATCTGCCCCGCGATGGCGCGGCATTTACCCTCGGTGCGGCTCGCGAGCACGATGCGCCCGAACACCTCGGGCACCTGCGCGCACTTGTGGGTCACCACGCCGCCGACACCACCGGCGCCGATGATCAATACGGTTGCTGACATGTTTTTCTCCCGTGAATGTTAGCGTTCGAAATAGGTGTAGCCACGCAGGCTTTCGCTGAATGCGCCCAGCATCTGCTGGCGCTGCGCCACCGTGATGCGGCCACTGCGGACCCCCGCCTCGGCGCTGTCGCGGAAGCGGCGGTAGAGAGTGTCGGGCTGGTATTCGACATAGCTGAGCACGTCGGCGATGCTGTCGCCGTGGAGTTCATGGATGAAGTCGAAGCTGCCGTCGTCGTTGATGCGCACGCTGGCGACATGGGTGTCGCCGAACAGGTTGTGCAGGTCGCCCAGGGTTTCCTGGTAGGCGCCCACGAGGAATACCCCGAGATCGTATTCCTCGTCGTCGCGTAGCGGATGCAGCGGCAGCCGATGCGCGACCCCTTCCCCTGTGGCGAAGTGATCAAGCTTGCCGTCGCAGTCGCAGGTCAGGTCGGCGATTACCGCGAGCCGCGTCGGCTCCTCGTCGAGGCGATGGATCGGCATCACCGGAAACACCTGCTGGATTGCCCAGGCATCGGGTAGCGACTGGAACACGCTGAAGTTGCCGTAGTAGATGTCCGCGAGCCGTCCGGGAAGCGCTTCCAGTTCCGCCGACAGCCGCTCGGCGTCACGCGCATGTACCGCCACCTCCTGCATCACCGCAAGATACATGCGCTCCGCCAGGGATCGCAGGCGCAGGTTGACATCACCGCGCTGGAACATCTCGCGCGCCTGGTCGCGGTAGTAGGTCGCGTCATTGTAGCTTTCCTGCATGTTGCGCGGCGTGACATTACCGATGAGCTCCAGCAGGTATTTCAGCGGGTCGGGCGCGTCTTCGGGAAGCGATTCGTCCACCGGCTCCGGGTGGAATGTCGCCACGTCGAGGATGTTGAACAGCAGCACCGAGGTATAGGCCACGGTGGCGCGGCCCGATTCCGTCACCAGGTGCGGATGTGGAATGCCGGCGGGATCCATGGCCTCCTGCACCCCCTCGACGATATCGGCGCAGTATTCCCTGAGCGAGTAGTTTCGGCTGTGACCGCTGCCGCCGCGGGTACCGTCGTAGTCCACCGCGAGGCCGCCGCCGAGATCGAGGTAGCCGAGCGGCGCGCCCTCTTCCAGTAGCCCGCCGTAGTAGCGGCAGGCCTCGCGCACGCCGTCACGAATATTGCGGATGTTCGGAATCTGGGAACCGATGTGGTAATGCAGCAGCTGCAGGCAGTCCAGCATCTCCGCGTCGCGCAACCGGTCCACGACGTCGATCAGCTGGGTGGCGGTGAGACCGAAAAGGCTGCGGTCGCCGCTGTCGGAGGACCAGTGTCCGTCCACCCGGGTTGAGAGCTTTACCCGCACCCCGAGGAGCGGCGCGATGCCCAGCGCGCGGCTACGCTCGATCACCAGGTCAAGCTCGGCGCGCGATTCCGCCACCAGGAAGCAACGCCGCCCGAGCTGGCGCGCGCGCAGCGCGAGATCGATGAGTTCCCCGTCCTTGTAGCCATTGCAGATGATCAGCCGTTCGTCGTCGTCGAGCATCGCCATGGCCACCAGCAGTTCCGCCTTGCTACCGGCCTCCAGGCCATGGTGCCAGGGCCGGCCGCACTGCACGACCTCCTCGATGATCTGGCTCTGCTGGTTGACCTTGATCGGGAACACGCCGCGGTAGTGCCCCTGGTAGCTGCTCTCGTCAATCACCTCGGCAAAGGTCTCGTTGATCCGGCGGATGCCCTTCTCCAGATGGTTCTCCACCCGCAGCAGCACCGGCATGTCGAATCCCCGCTCGCGCAGGCCGCGGGCGATCTCGGGCAGCGGCACCGACACCTCTCCACCGGGCAGTTGCACCGCGACCTCGCCGTCGTCGTTGACGCGAAAGTGGCCGGCGCCCCAGTGCTGGATGCCATAGAGGTCGGCGGATTGTTGCGGGCTCCAATCGTTCATAGTGAATTCGCGGATTCCGGTCGAGGGTAACAGCGGAGTGTAACAATCCCGTGGCAGTGGCCCGGGACGGGGTGTGGATTATCTCCGTAATCACTCCTGGTGAAACGCCGCGAAGGGTAATTTTCCGTTGCCGGGGCGGACGAACTCAGCCGAATGCGGCGCTGGTGATGCAGACGCGGCGCCCGCTGCCGGTGGTCTCCACCGCCACCGGCACGCCGTAGATGCGGGTCAGCCGCTCCGCGGTCAGCACCTCGGTCGGCGCGCCGGCAGCGATCACGCCGCCATCGTGCATCAGTACGACCTTTGCATCCAGCGACCAGGCGTGATCCGGGTTGTGGGTCGACATGACCACGCCGATACCCCGCCGCGCCGCGTCGCGCGCGAGATGCGCGACCTCCTGCAGCAACCGCGCCTGGTTGCCGAAGTCGAGGCTCGCGCCAGGTTCGTCCATGACCATGAGGTCGGCCTGCTGCGCCAGCGCGCGGGCGATCAGGACCATCTGCCGTTGTCCGCCGGACAGGCGCGAATAGTCCTGTTCAGCGAGATGGCCGAGGCCGAGCCTCTCGAGCGCCGCCACGGCTTCATCCCGTTCCTTTTGCCCCGGCTGACCAAGCAGGCCGAGCCGCGGAGCGCAGCCCATGAGCACGACCTCCAGCACCGGGTAGGGAAACGGCGGCACGTGGGACTGCGGCACGTAGGCGATGCGCCGGGCAATCGCGGCGCGTCCCAGGCGGGTGATCGGCGCTCCATCCAGCACGACTTCGCCGGACAATGCCGGGATCAACCCCAGCAGCGTCTTGAACAGCGTGGTCTTGCCGCAGCCATTGGGGCCCAGCAGGCAGACGATGTCGCCGCCGCCGAGGGAAAAGTCGATGCCCTCGCCCACCACGTGGCGGCCGTAGCCGATGGCAAGGTCGCGCGCCGCCAGCGTCATGACCAGCCCCGCCGACCGCGCGCCAGCAGCCAGATGAAGAACGGCGCACCGATCACCGCGGTGAGAATACCGAGGGGAATCTCCGCGCCGGTGAGGGTTCGTGCCAGGGTGTCCACCAGCAGCAGGTAGCCCGCGCCGAGGAGAACCGACACCGGTAGCACGATGCCGAAGGACGGCCCCACCAGCATGCGCGCGATATGAGGCACCACGAGACCGACCCAGCCCACGACGCCCGCGATGGCCACCACCGCGGCGGTGACCAGGGTGGCAGCGACGATGATCACCAGCCGGAGCCTCGGCGCGTTGACGCCCAACGCCAGCGCCTCCTCGTCGCCCAGGGTGAGCAGGTTCACCCGCCAGCGCAGCAGGAACAGCGGCATCAGGCCGAGAAAGACGCCGGGCAACACCGGCAGCACGTCTTCCGGCGTGATCGCGGCGAGGGAGCCAAGCAGCCAGAAAGTGATCGCCGGTAACTGGTCGTAAGGGTCGGCAAGCACCTTGAGCAAGGAAGTCGCCGCACCCGCGAGGGCCCCCAGCACCACCCCGCTCAGCACCAGCACCAGGGTGGGGTCACCGCGCTCCACCGATTTGGCGATCAGCACCACGGCGGTCACCGCGGCGATACCGCCGGCGAAAGCCATGCCCTGGATCGCCGCCACCGGCAGCGAGAGGTAGATTCCGGTCACCGCGCCGAGCCCGGCGCCCGCCGACACGCCGAGGATGTCGGGCGAGACAAGGGGGTTGCGGAACAGCATCTGGTAGGCCGCGCCGGCGGCGGCCAGCGCACCCCCCACCATCAGAGCGGCGACGATTCGCGGCAGGCGGATCTGCCAGATCACGGACTCCACACGCGGCGGCGCCTGTCCACCGAACGCATCGAGATAGTCCCGCGGCGTCAGCGGATAGGGCCCGCTCAGCAGGGCGAAGGCGGCCAGCAGCCCGAGCGCAATGGCGAGCAGCGACAGCACCCGGCCGGCATGCCAGCGCGATGCCGGAGTCACCCCGGGGGAAAGCCGTTGCTCCACCGGATCAAGCGCTCTAGGTCCTCGTCGTCCAGCTCGACGTGGTAGTAGAGGCGGTAGAACGCCCGGGTCTCAGCTGCCAAGTCGCCACCCCAGGCGTCGGGGTAAAACAACCCCGCGAGCCATCGGAGGCCCATCAGCCGGTTGATGGACGGCGGCCGGTCGATCCAGCCGAAAGGCGCAGTGGGCGACAGGAACACCCGCCCGCGACGCACCGCGTCGATGCCCTGCCATGCCCGAGCACTTTGCACATGTGCATGGAAAAGAGGATCCCAGGTGACGATGGTATCCGGGTCGGCGACGATCACCTGCTCCATAAACACCTGTACCAGTCCGCGGCGCCCGTCGCCGGTGTCCGCCACGTTGCGGCCGCCGGCCCATTCGATGATCTCGCTGTTGATGGAGCCCGCGAGCCCGGTCTCCAGGCCCTCGGGGCCGCGGGCGAGATAGGTTCGCGGGCGATCGGCTTCCGGAACATCCGCGAGTACAGTGTCGAGCTTCGCGAATGTCTCCTCCACATCACGCGCAAGAATCTCGCCCCGGTCCGCCACCCCGAGGACGTCGCCCACGAGTCGCAATGCCTCCGGGGTGGCCTCGAAGCGGCCGTCGATCAACAGGTAGGGAATCCCGGTTTGCGACTGCACCCGGTCCGCGAGGTCGATGTAGGTGTCGCGCACCGAGCCGAAGTCTATGATCAGGTCCGGTTCGCTCACGAGCATGCCCTCCAGGTTGGCCTCGCCGCCGCGCCCGGTCAGGCGCCCGGTCTCCGGCAGGTCGCGCCAGGGCTCGGCGATGTAGGGTCTCTCGTCAGGGCGCAGCGCTCGCGGCCAACCGAGCAGGACCTCGGGACGCAACACGTACACCAGCACCGAGGCGGGCGGACCGGAGGCGAATACACGGCGGATCGTGTCCGGCACCTCCACGCTGCGTCCGGCGCTGTCGACGACTGTGCGCGCCATGACGCCGGCGGGAAGCAGCAGGCTTACCAGCCAGAGGGTAACCAGCCATGGTTTCAATGATGCTTTCATCACAACGGATAACAATCGTTATCTGGAAGGGCGCAAAACGCGCCCGGTGTCTTCCCGCGCCGCGCAAGTATAGCGGTTTGGTCGTGTAGCGAGATGACGTCACTCTCCGGTAGTCTCTTGCCATGACGGGGCGCCGCATAACAATATGCAGTGTCTTTCATAACTTCGCGCGACGCGTAGTCGGGAAGCGCCGTGGCCGCCGCCCTTGCTACCATTCAGCCCCTGCTCCCGCGTATTCATCATGTCCGCCCGCACCGATCCGCCACCGTTCCTGCCCCTGCCGCTGGACGATGTGTGGCGCTGGATCGCCACCCTGCCCCGGATCGGCGGCAGCGAAGATGTCGCGCTGGCGGACTGTGCCGGCAGGGTGCTGTCCCGGCCCGTCACCGCGGCCGGGGATGTGCCTCCCACCGCGTGCGCCACCCGACTCGGCTTCGCCCTGCGCGCGGAGGATAGCGAGGGCGCCGGCGACTACAACCCTCTGCCGCTGCGACTCGTCGACGCGGTCGGCAGCCTCGATGTCGGCTGCGCGATGTCCGTGGCTCCCGGCGATGAACTACCCACAGGCGCGGACGCGGTGCTTCCCGTGGACGAGGTTGATCATCACGGCAACGGTTTGCGGATCACCGCGCCGGTGGCGCCCGGAAGCGGGGTTATCCAGGCCGGTGAGGAATGTGCCGCGGGCGACGACCTGGCGCCGGCCGAAACCCGGCTGAGTGCGGCGCATGCCGCCCTGTTCCTGCAGGCTGGACACGCTACCGCGCCGGTTGTTCCGCGTGCGAGGGTTGCCGTCCTGCCGCTGGGCAGCGAAGCCACGTCGCTGGCGGCGGTGACGCTGCCAGGGTTGATCGGCCGCGACGGTGGCGTGGTCCGTCATCTCGATGTGGTCGATCACGCCGATTCCATTGTAACGGCGTGGCGGGTGGAGCATGCCGATATCCTGCTGGTGATCGGCGGCACCGGTTATGAAGAACCGGGCACGGCATTGAGATGGCTGCATGGAAGCGGCGAAATTCAGTGCCGGGGTGTCGCCATCAATCCCGGTGTCGGCGCCGTGGTGGGACGCACGGAATCGATACCCGTGGTGATCCTGCCCGCGACCGCGCTGGCGATGCTCTCCGCGTACGAACTGGTGGCGGGGCCACTCCTGCGTCATCTCGGTGGTCATGACGCCGCCCTGCCCTGGCTTACGATAACCTTGCCTTTGCGAGAAAAGATCGCCTCGCGCATCGGCCGCAGCGAACTCGCTCGCGTGCGTGTTCGCGATGGCGCTGCGTGGCCGCTGGCGGTCAGCGAAGACCGGCTCGTCTCCACCCTCGCCGCGGCGGACGGGCTGGTACTGGTTCCCGGCGACAGCGAGGGGTACCCGGCGGGCGCCAGCGTATCGGTTTACCTGTCGCGATCACCCCTCACGCCATAACAACGACAAATTCATACACACCATGATCGACGCCAGGAGCCTGATGGAAAAACGCGCGGCCGCGAGCCAGCGCCAGTTCCTCGACGTGCAATCGGAAACCGGGGCCCTTGCGGCATTCCTCGAGGCCCTCGCACCCGCTCCTCTCGGCATGGAACGGGTGTCGCTCGACGACGCACTCGGCCGGGTGGTGGCTGAATCCGTGGAGGCCGCGGTGGACGTGCCGGGCTTCGACCGCGCCAACGTCGACGGATTCGCCCTGCGCGCCGCCGACACCACCGGCGCCAGCGAAGCAAATCCGCTGACCCTGGCGCTGATCGGCGAGGTACTCACCCCGGGCGTCGTACCCACGCAAACGGTGGAACCCGGCAGCGCGACGCTGATCGCCACCGGCGGCATGATTCCCCGTGGCGCGGACGCGGTCATGCTGGTTGAACACACGGCCCTGGTGGAGGAAGCCGACGGACAGCGGGTGCGCATCGACCGCGCGGTGGCCGCGGGCAGCTTCACCACCTTCGCCGGCACCGATATCGGCCGCGGTGAAACCGTGCTGCGCGCGGGCCAGGTGCTGACCTCGCGCGAGATAGGACTGCTCGCGGCGGTGGGGGTGGCGGAGGTCGCGGTGTACCTCCGCCCCCGGGTCGCGGTGATCTCCACCGGCGACGAACTGGTGCCACCCGGGGAGCCCCTGCGTAGCGGGGCGATCTACGACTCCAACGGTGCCATCGTCGCCGCGGCGATCCGGGAATGCGGTTGCGAGCCCGTTCGCCTGGGCGCGGTGGGCGACGATCCAGAACGCCAGCGGGAAATCCTCCGGCGCGGGCTCGAGGCCGACGCGGTGATCCTCTCCGGCGGCACCTCCAAGGGCGCGGGCGACATCACTTACCAGCTCGTGAGCGAACTCGACGATCCCGGCGTGGTGGTGCACGGCGTCGCGATCAAGCCCGGCAAGCCGCTCTGCCTCGCGGTGAGCGCGGGTCGCCCGGTGGTGGTCCTTCCCGGGTTTCCCACGTCGGCGATCTTCACCTTTCACCGCTTCGTCGCCCCGGTGCTGCGCGCCATGGCGGGCATGCCGGAGCAGGCCGGTGAAACCGTGTCCGCGACGTTGCCGATGCGGGTGAGCTCGGAGTCCGGCCGCACCGAGTACCTGATGGTGGGTTTGATGCAGGGCGCGGAGGGCTATGCCGCCTATCCCATGGGCAAGAATTCCGGCGCGGTCACGAGCTTCAGCCACGCCGACGGTTTCATCCGCATCGACGCCCAGGCGGAACAACTGCCCGCGGGCAGCGCGGTGGAGGTGCACCTGCTGTCGCGCCGTCTTGCCACCGCGGACCTCGTCACCATCGGCTCCCATTGCATCGGCCTCGACTACCTCCTGCAGGGCTTGCAAAGCCGCGGCCTGACCACCAAGTCGATGCACGTGGGCAGCCAGGGCGGCATCGCCGCCGCCGCCCGCGGGGAATGCGACGTCGCCGGAATCCACCTGATGGATCCGGTCACGGAGGAGTACAATCTCCCCTTCCTGGAACCGGGCCTGTCACTGGTTCCCGGATACCGGCGGATGCAGGGCATCGTCTACCGAAAGGACGATGCGCGCTTCCACGCCGGGATGACACCGCGGGAAGCCGCGGATGCAGCGCTCGCGGACGTGGCCTGCATCCTCGTCAACCGTAACGCGGGCAGCGGTACCCGGGTGCTGATCGACGCGCTCCTCGGGGGTGCGCGGCCGGCGGGGTATGCGGTGCAGACGAAGTCCCACAACGCGGTGGCGACCGCGGTGGCTCAGGGGCGCGCCGACTGGGGCGTGGCCATTGAAAACGTGGCCGCAATGTACGGCCTCGGCTTCCTGCCGCTGCGGGAAGAACATTACGATTTCGTGATCCCGGACGCGCGCCGGGACCGGCCGGCGGTGCAGGCCTTCATCGAACTACTCGGTAAGGCTGAAACCCGCGAGGGCCTGTCCCGAATGGGCTTCACGCCCGCGTGATGCGCGCCGGGGTTTTGATCCAGACGCAACTGATTACCAGACTGATTCCAGTAAACTCATGAACCTCTCCCTCGACAATCTCAACAAACTCTACATCGGCGGCCAGTGGGTGGATTCCGCCGGCAGCGATTCCATCGACGTCATCAACCCGGCCAACGAGGAACGCGTCGGCGCGATCCCGGCGGGTGATCCCGCCGATGTCGATCGCGCGGTGGCCGCGGCCCAGGCCGCCTTCGCCGACTTTAGCCTCACCAGCGTGGAAGAACGCCTGGAAATGCTCGGGCGCATCCGAAATCTATACAAGGAGCGCTGGGAAGACCTCGCCTACGCCACCTCGGTGGAAATGGGCGCGCCCATCGACCTCGCCCGCAAGTCCCAGGTCGCCCTCGGCGCCGGTCACCTGAAGAGCGCGATGCAGGCGCTCGAGCAGTTCCAGTTCGAGATGGTGGAAAACGGCATGATCCTGCGCCACGAACCGATTGGCGTCTGCGGCATGATCACGCCCTGGAACTGGCCGATGAACCAGGTGGTGGTGAAGGTGGCGCCGGCGCTCGCCGCGGGCTGCACCATGGTGCTCAAGCCGAGCGAGGAATCCCCGCTGAGCGCGATGGTGTTCGCGGAAATCATGGATGCCGCGGGCGTACCCGCAGGCGTGTTCAACATGGTGCATGGCCTTGGCCCGGTGGTGGGCGAGGCGATGTCGGCGCATCCCGGGATCGACATGATGTCGTTCACCGGCTCGACTCGCGGCGGCATCGCCGTGGCGCGCGCCTCGGCCGAAACGGTGAAACGCGTCGGCCAGGAACTGGGCGGCAAATCCGCCAATATCATCCTCGAGGACTGCGACATCCCGCGCGCGGTGGCCGACGGCATCGACTACTGCATGAACAACAGCGGCCAGTCCTGCAACGCGCCGACACGCATGCTGGTGCCCATGGCGGAGATGGACAACGCCATCGCCGCCGCACGGGAAGCCGCCAATGCCATCGCCGTGGGGGATCCCTCGCGCGAGGGCGGGCATATCGGCCCGGTGGTGAACAAGCGCCAGTTCGACCGCATCCAGCAACTGATCCAGGCGGGCATCGACGAGAACGCGGAACTGGTCGCCGGCGGCACGGGCCTGCCGGAGGGCATCGACCACGGCTACTATGTCCGCCCCACGGTGTTCGCCCGCGTGGACAACGCGATGACCATCGCGCGGGAGGAGATCTTCGGCCCGGTGATCTGCCTCATTGGCTACGAGGACGAGGAAGACGCCGTCCGGATCGCCAACGACACCGTGTACGGTCTCGCCGGCTATGTCAGCTCGCCGGACGTGGAACATGCCACCCGGGTGGCGCGCCGCATCCGCGCGGGACAGGTCGCGATCAACTACATCGGCGGCACCGCGGAAACCCCCTTCGGCGGCTTCAAGCGCTCCGGCAACGGGCGCGAGAAGGCACGCTGGGGGCTCGCCGAGTACCTCGAGCTGAAGGCAATCACCGGCGCCGTCGCCTGAACACCGTACTGACAATAATCCGAGAAACACTGCCATGAACATGATGACCAACCTGTTGATCAACGGAGAGCTGGTGCCCGGAGCCGGCGATGCCGTTACCGTCAGCAACCCGTCCACCGGCGCGCCGATCTGCGACATCGCGTCAGCGGATGGCGAGCAGGTGGAAGCCGCGGTTCGCGCCGCCAAGGAGGCATTTCCCGCGTTCGCGGCGACCACCCCGGCGGAGCGCGCGGGCCTGCTCCACGCGCTTGCCAACCGCCTGGAGGCGGAGCTCGACGACTTCGCCGCGCTCGAATCTCTCGACAGCGGCAAGCCGCTGGCGGCGGCGAAGGACGAGGTCGGCGCCTGCGTCGACCTGTTCCGCTTCATGGCCGGCGCGGCGCGCTGCATGGGTGGTCCGCTGGCGGGTGAGTACGTTGCCGGCTATACCTCGATGATCCGGCGCGACCCGGTGGGCGTGGTGGCGAGCATCTCGCCCTGGAATTACCCGCTGATGATGGTGGCCTGGAAGCTCGGCCCGCCGCTCGCGACCGGCTGCACCACGGTGCTCAAGCCCTCCGAGATCACGCCGCTGACCACGCTCAAACTGGCCGGCATCCTCGCGGATATCTACCCCGCGGGGGTGATCAACATCCTCCACGGAACCGGCCCCTCCACGGGCGACAAGCTGATCAATCACCCGGACATCGAGTTCATCTCCCTCACCGGCTCCATCCGCACCGCGAGCCGGGTGCTGGAAGCGGCATCGAAGACGATCAAGCACACCCATCTCGAACTCGGCGGCAAGGCGCCGGTAATCGTCTTCGACGACGCCGACACCGATGCACTGGTGGAGGCGCTGCGCGGGTTCTCGTTCTACAACGCGGGCCAGGACTGCACCCAGCCCTGCCGCCTCTACGTGGCCGACCCGCTCTACGAGCGCGTGGTGGCCGACCTGGCTGGCGCGATCTCCTCGATCCGCACCGGCGAGCCGGGCGATGCCGACGTGGAGATGGGGCCCATCATCACCCCGGCGCAGTACGAACGCATCGGCGGCATCCTCGGACGCGCGCGCGACTCGGCGCATCTCGAGATCGTCACCGGAGGTGGCGCCATCGAGGGCCAGGGGCAGTTCTATCAGCCCACCCTGATCGCCGGCGCGCGCCAGGGTGACGAGGTGATCCGCGACGAGATCTTCGGCCCGGTGGTCACCGTGTCACGCTTTTCCGACGTCGACGAGGCGGTCGCCTGGGCCAACGACACGCCCTACGGTCTCGCCTCCTCGGTGTGGACGCGCGACGTGTCCCGCGCGATGCGCACCGTGGCGCGGCTGCGCTACGGCATCACCTGGGTCAACACCCACCTCGTGGGCACCTCCGAGATGCCCCACGGGGGGATGAAGAGTTCCGGCTACGGCAAGGACATGTCCATGTACGCGCTCGAGGACTACACCGTGCCACGACATATCATGATCGCTCACTGATACCGCGGTGGAACCCGACGCCGCGCCCGGCATCGCGAAGACGCCCGAGCCGCCCTACTACGCGGTGATTTTTACCTCGGTGCAACGTACCGAGGTGCCCGGCTATGCCGAAATGGCGGAGCGCATGGAGACCCTGGCGCGCGAACAACCGGGCTACCTCGGCATCGAGTCTGCGCACCAGGGGATCGGCATCACGGTGTCCTACTGGCGCGACGAGGATTCCATCCGCGCATGGAAGGCAAATGTCGAGCATCTCGCCGCGCAACGCCTCGGCAGGGAACGCTGGTACCGCGAGTACCACTTGCGTGTCGCGCGCGTGGAACGCGCCTGCGACTGGGCGCGCGAATCGTGAACGCGGGGGACGTCGCCGAGAGCGCGGTGCACTGGCAGGAGGAGATCTACCTGGCGCTGAAAGCTGCGGGCATCCGCCAGATACCCTACGTTCCCGATGCCGGCCACGCGCACGTCATTTCCCGCGTGCACGCGGACCCGGCGATGCGCCCGGTGGTCCTTACCACCGAAGAGGAAGGCATCGGCGTGGCCTGTGGCGCCTGGCTCGGCGGCGATCGCGCGGTGCTGCTGATGCAGAGCAGCGGCGTCGGCAATTGCATCAACATGCTGAGCCTCGCGGCAAACTGCGAATTCCCGCTCCTCACACTGGTCACCATGCGCGGCGAATGGAAGGAGTTCAACAGCTGGCAATGCCCGATGAGCGCCGCCACTGAAACGAGCCTGGCGGCGATGGGCCTGGAAGTGCGCCGCTGCGAAGCGCCGGCCGCGGTCAGGGGCGAAGTGGAGCGCGCCATCGTTGACGTATTTGTTTCAGACCGCCGCGTCGCACTGCTCCTCTCACAGCGCCTGATCGGAGAGAAACGATGGTGAGCGAAGAGCCGCGTCTCGAGCGTCGCGCCGTGGTGGCGCGCCTGCTCGCGGGCCGCGACGACCTGGTGGTGATCTCGGGACTCGGTTCACCGAGCTACGATGTCCATGCCGCGGGCGACCAACCCGGCCGCTTCTATCTCTGGGGCGCCATGGGCGGCGCGGCAATGGTTGGTCTCGGCCTGGCGCTGGCGCAGCCGGATCGCGAGGTGCTCGTGATCACCGGCGACGGCGAACAACTGATGGGTATCGGCGGACTCGCCACCATCGGTGCGCAAAACCCGCCCAACCTCTCGGTAGTGGTGCTGGACAACGGCCATTTCGGCGAGACCGGCATGCAGCCGAGCCACACCAGCCTAGGCACAGACCTTGCGGCGGTGGCCCGGGGCTGCGGCATTGCGCGCTCCCTGCACGTTGCCGATGAAGCCGGAGTGGCATCGCTCGCGCAGGCATTGTTCACCTCCGAAGGATCCACGTTCGCCGCGATCGCGCTCTTGGCGGACAGCCCGGAGAGGAGCCTGCCACCCCTCGACGGGGTGGTGCTGCGAGACCGGCTGCGGCGATTCCTCGGTACGACTCAACCTGCATCGGCGGTCACATAACGAATGCGGGTACTCCAGGGAAAAACGTTCCAGGGTCTCGGGGTTGCCGGCGAAACGCTGAAACGCCAGCTTCCCCTGATCGCCCGCCGATTTCCGGAAATCGGCGGGGCGTGGCCCGGCACCATCAATGTCGAACTGCGCCAATCACTCGTGGTGACGCATCCCTCTCACCGCAGCGAACCCGTCTCCTGGCGCAAGGACAGCGACGCGCCCGAGGTTTTCGACTTTCTGCGCATCGAGTTTGCCCTGCCGGAGGACCTGTGGATCCCTGCATGGCTGTACATCGCGCACAACTCCCCCCATCGCCAGTCGCTGAAGCGCCACGAAATACTTCTGCCGGAACATATTCCGGGAGTCGACCCGGAGGATATCCTGATCCGGATTTCCCAGCCCTGTACCGTGATCGACTACGCGGACAATCCGTTGTACATCGTTTAATACGGGTTCCCCTTCGATCCTCCCCGGATTGCCCGGTCCGGTCTAGTCAACAGGCGATCGCACCTGCCCGTCATGGATCTCCAGCACGCGATCAAACAGCGCGGCGAATTCGGCTTCGGAGAACGTCCAGACCAGGTTACGCCCGGCGCGCAACCCAGTGACCCGGGTAATGATCTCCTGCTGCGACACGCGGTCGAGTGCGCTGAGCGCATTGTCCACCACCAGGATATCCGGGTTCTTCACGATCGCGCGCGCCAGCAGGAGTTTCTGTCGGAACACCCGAGTGAGGTTTCCTCCGCGGATACCGCAGGGTGCGCCAAGCCCCACTTTCAGCAATTCCCGGGAAAGACCGAAGGCCTCGAAAACGGAGATCAGCCGACGATTGATAGCGGGCATCAGGTGGCGCCGATTGAAGCGGACCATGCCGAATATCATGTTGGCGCGCATCGTAAACCCCGAGTGATAGCGCTCCCGGTCGATGAACAGCACCTGCTCGCTCCCCGTCCGCAGCGCCGCCTCCAGTTCGCCGCGTACGCCGACGATTCGCTGCGCGAGGTCATCACTGACCAGGTTCAGGCGATGCTTGTCGGGGCAGAGCTTGAGCGCCATCGAGACCAGCATGGCCTGTTCGCGTTCGTCGCAGTGTTCGAGTCCGTGGCGGCGGATCTGTACCGAAAGCGCGCGGTAGCTTTCAAGGCTGTTGGCATCGATAAAACTGTAGCGGGTGAACAGGTCGCTGGTGGCATCCACGCCGGAAAACAGTTCCAGCATGAGGTCGGTGAGGCTGCTGCCGATTCGCACCAGTTCACCGTAAAGACCCGCTTTCTGGAGTATCCGTATCAGCTCGGGCTGAGTCAGCAATGCCTCCAGGCTGCGGTCCGGGTCCACCGGGGTACCAAAGAGCAGGTTTTCCGCCACCGACAGACTGTTGCAGAATCGGTCATGGGCGAAGTGCTCGACCACGTGCTCGCCCTCTATCTCGTGCAGGGCAACCGTAACCGCATCGCGCATTTCCACGATGCGCTGGCGTAACTCCGATTCCTCGGGCGGCAGCGAGGAACCCAGCGCCAGTGCCATTAGTTCGTCCTCCAGGTTCACCGCGACGACCACCTGCCGCGTCCAGTCGAGCAGCGCATCGCCGTCGGCAACACCCGCTACCGCCGGGTCACACCATTCGGCGTCCACCGGGTCACGCGAATTGCCTGAGCGGATCGCCTCGCTCAGCATCACGGGGTCCATGGCGCTATCCTCCCCGGCCTCCACGGGCTGCTGCTTCATGCCGTAGTAGAGGTTGTCGCGGATACTGCTGTTGAAGAGAAAGGAGTCGGCATTGCACAGGCCGATGTTGCGCCCGCGGTCCAGACCCGGAAGGGTGACCGGATCCACGCCGTTGATCTGCAGCCGACCGCTCGAGGGTGGCTGCAGGCCGGCGGCCAGCAGGGCGAACTGACGCGCGGCCTCGGCATCCGCCGTCATCACGCCCACGCGCTCGTCGAGGCCGATACTGAAGCTGGCATTCTCGAGGCGGTTGCCGTGATCGGTGACCGCCACCCGGACATTGGATGCCTCGATACCCTGGCCGAACGGTACCGGCTCGAGCGCCGTATCGCCACTTGCCGTATCGGGCAGCAGCGCATCGGACTGGAACTGGTCGATGATCTGGGCATACTTGATGCGCACGTCGGCATTGGTCTGGTAGAAGCGAAGCAACTCGCGCCACGGCGGGCCGATGTCCTTGTACGCCGCGAGCACCGCCACCAGCGCGCCGAGCGAAAGCTCTCCCTGGATCACCAGGTAGCCGCCGATACTGTAGAAAAAGAACGGCGTCAGGTGGCCAATGAAGTTGCTCAGGAACTTCACCATGAACTTGCGGCGGAATATCTCCTCCCGGATCCGGAACACCTTCCCGAGACGGTCCCCCAGGTCTGCCCTCTCCAGCGCCGCGGTGGCGTTGACCCGGATATCCGCCGCCGCGCTGACTGTCTCGCCGACACGATCCGCGACCTTGCGCATGGTCTGCACGCGCTCCCGGCCGAGGGCATTGATGCGCCTCTGGAGACGGGGAATGATGATCGCCTGGGGCGGATAGAGCGCGATGGCGGCGAGGCCGAGCCAGAAGTCCTGGGCGAAGATGAACGAGACATAGGTGATCAGCAGCCCTCCCTGGAACACCGGGAGCGCCACGGAGTCGCCGATGAATCCGCCCAGGGGTTCGGTCTCCGCGGTGACCATGGGGATGACTTCCCCTGGCGACAGATCGCTGAAACGCTTCATGGGAAAACGCATCAGGCGGCTGAACAGGGTGTAGCGAAAGCGCCGCAACATCCGCTCCCCGATCACCCCGCTGTAGACGTTGGTGACGTACTTGATGCCGCCGTTGACCAGGATCAGGATGAGAAACACGAAGCTCATCAGGAGCAGGTATTGCACCCGGGTCAGTTCCATGCCAAGCACGGGGAAGATCTCGAATTGTGCCGACAACGCATCGTTGACGATGATCTTGGGCACCTCGAGCGAGAGGTACACCAGCGGCATCGAAGCGACGGTCAGAAGGACGAGAACGACCTGGTCACGCCGGGTATGGCGCAGGATATAGCGATAGATGGAAGGATCGAGGTGATCCGGATCCCTTGGCGAGGCCGCATTGATACCGCCTGGACCGGTAGCGGACATGGCGGGATTCCCTCAGCGGCCGATCAGCCGCCGCTCCTCGCCAGGGCGAGATCCAGGCTGGTACTCGCGAGCTTGTCACTGAGATCGCGCAGCACGTATAGCGCCAGCCCCGGATTGCGCGACACGAGGTCGAGATAGCGGTCGCCGGGAATCCTGAGCAGTTCCGCCTCCCCGGTGACGCGCACCGTGGCGGAACGCCGCTCCGCTCGCAACACACCCATCTCGCCCACCATTTCACCCTCGGTTTTTTCCGCAATCAGTACCGGCGCGCTGCCGCGGTCGTCGAGAATCTCCAGCCGTCCGCGCATGATCACGTAGACCGCGTCGGACAGTTCGTCACGGTTGAACAGGTACTCCCCCACCGCGTAGTCAAACACCTCCGAGGTGAAGGCCAGCAGCTTGAGCTGACTTTCATCCAGCGAAGCGAACATGGGCATCGCCTTGAGGGTCCGGGCGTGTTCGATAACATCCATAGTAGCTTTGGATTATACGGAGCCGGCGGCTGCGTGCGAGGGAGCCTGCGTCCCGAGTACCCGATCAAGCACCCAGTTGTCGAGCCGGTGCACGCATTGCTCGCTGAGCGCGTAGCGTCCAGCCGGCAACCTTCCCGAACCATGCCCCCGTTGCTGCGCCTCGGCGATGGCGTTGTCCTCCGGGGTGGCTTCCGACCAGCGTTGGAAATAGGGCTCGGCGCGTTCGCGAAAATCCGCAAGTTCGATCGAGGACCGCGGAAAGCAGGCGCCCAGAACGAGCCGCGTGCAGTCCGCCGCGAGGGGCTGGAAATCCAGCCACCATGCGCAGTCCGGGGAGAACACGATCTGGGTGCAGGGATAGATCACGGTGAACCAGGTGCCACTACGGGCGCGCGCCGAAAGACCCTCGATGAACGGCAATGGCTGGATTCCCCCCGGCAGGGTGGAGATGCTCTTGTCATCCTCGCCGTGCACGTAGAGCGCGTCCCATTGCCCGCGGGTGGACTCGGCTTCCGCCTGCTGGGCGCCCAGGCTGTCCCGGTGCACGGAGCCGGTATGGTAGGCCTCGAGCGCATTGCCAATGAGAAACTTCCAGTTTGCCGCGACATCGAAGGGCATCCGGCGCACGCAGCGCAGGTCATCGGGACGATGCGCGGCCATGCGTTCCGGCAGGTCGCCGAGCCAGGTCTCCAGCGCCGGGGTTTCCGGGTCGAAGCAGGCAAACAGGAAACCGCCCCATTCGGCCAGGCGCACTGGTATCAGACCCTGTTCCCGGGGATCGAAGTCCAGCACCCCGCCCATACCCGGCGCAGCGCGCAGGCTGCCGTCCAGGTTGTAGGTCCAGGCATGATACGGGCAGACGATGCCGCGGCAGGCGCCGACATCTTCGACAAGTCGCGCTCCGCGATGGCGGCAGGCATTGACGAAGGCGTGAAGGCAGTTGTCACGGTCACGCGTGACGACCAGTGAGCCGGCCGCGGTATCGACGGCCATGACGCCACCCGTTGGCAATTCGTCCCGCCGCCCGCAGAACTGCCATGCCGGGCGAAAGCAGGTGGCAAGCTCACGCGCGAAGAACGCCGGATCGGTGTAGCAATGGGAAGGCAAGGTTTGCGCCCGCTCAAGCGGTCGCCTCGTGGCAATATAGTCGCCGGGAGTTGTTTCGGTCACCGTTGCCATCCCTGCGGTCACCGTCGCGCCCCCAGCGCCAGCACCAGCATGCCCGCCGCCGCCAGGGTGATGCCGAGCCATTGCATGCCATTCGGACGTTCACCGAAGGCGAGCGCCGCCACCAGCACGGAAACGACGATGGTGCCACCCACGATCACCGGGATGGCCACGCTCGCCGCCATCCCGGGATTTCCATCGACGCCACGGAACAGGTAGAAGTACATCACCTCCGCGAGGCCGATGCAGATGCCCGCCGCGATCGCGAACCCGAAAGCGCGTCCCGGCATCGCCAGCACCTCGCCCTGACGGAGGAGATGCAGCAGTACGATGCAGGACACCCCCAGAGCCGCCAGTTGCAGCGTGATTGTCGCGAGAATCGGCGCCGCGAGTCCCGCCTGGTCGCCGGATGCCTTCACCAGCAGGTTGTAGGCCGCGTAGCAGAGCGTGATCAGCAGCAGCAGAATGAGCGAGTACATGTGCCGGATTGGGATGCGCGCGTCGGGCCCGCCGACGCATTATCACCTTTGGGCAGATCGCCGCAGGCAATCTGGCCAGCAAGTATGCCCACGGGAATATACCAATGGTAGCGGCTTCACGTCATGTTAGCGACTAGTTGAGCGGCATCAATTCTCCTGCCGCCGGAAAGCGCAAGGATAGTCCGAAATCACCCCGCCGGATTGACCGGTTGCCTCTATCAACCTCCACTCAGACAAGGACACCGCAATGATGAAGACAATTTCCCTGCGCCGATGCGCATCCCCCATTGGCGCCGCGTTGCTGGTGAGCACGCTTGGACTGCTGCCATTTACCGCTTCCATGGCACAGTCGGAAACCGCCACCGAAGGCGGCAGCGCGGAGCACAAGTTCGAACTCGCCCAGTCGTATTACGGTGAATGCCAGAACACCGATGACGAGAGGTTCGAACAGATCCGTCCCTACCTCAAGGCCTTTACCGACATGGAGGTCATGGCGGACATGATGGCGGACCCGGCGAAGTTCGCCGCCCTGATGTCCGTGGTCAACGATCCACGTACGATCCACGTGATGTCCAAATGCGCCACCGAACCGGTAATGTGGAACACTTGGATGAACGGACTCACCGACTTCAACAAGATGAGCCGCGCGATGATGCGCTTCATGAATCCGAACATGTACCTGTCATGGATGATGGCGCCGATGAATCCGGCAATGTACCAGCCGATGATGCAATTCATGGACCCGGCCTACTACACGCGCTGGATGACCGCGATGGCAAACCCGATGTTCTACCAGCCGATCACCTCGATGGCCGATCCCAACTGGTATACGCCACGCTTCAACTGGATGATGAATCCCCAGTCCATGCAGCCGCTGTTCGGGATGATGAATTTCGGCATGCCCGTGGCGCCTTTCAGCGCTGCCCCCTCCCCGGGGGACGCAACCGGGCCTGCGACGGATGGAGAGTCCACGGGGGACGGCAACACCCAGTGACGTGACAGGCATCGGCGATCCGCGTCTGCGACGGAGTCGTCCGATATCAGGCCGGGTGCTGTTCCAGGGGAGCCCCACCCGGTTTTTCTTTGCCATAATCCGGCGCAACCATGCGTCTGCTGCTCTCCTTCTCAGCGTTGTTCCTGTCCGTTGCCCTGTTGCAACTGAGTTCCGGCGCGCTGTCACCCCTGGATGCGCTCGCGGGTCTCGCGGCCGGCTTCAGCCGAACCGAGGTGGGCCTGCTCGGTTCGGCGCATTTTCTCGGGTTCTTCGTCGGCTGCTGGCTGGCGCCGAGGCTCATGGGCCCCATCGGCCACATCCGCACTTTCACGATCTTCGCCGCCCTGGGCGCTATCGGCGTCATCTCGCATCCGCTGCTCGTCGCCCCCCTGCCCTGGGCCGGCATGCGGGTGATGACGGGGCTCTGCGTGGCGGGCTGCTATACCGTGATCGAGTCCTGGCTGCAGGCGGCGCTGACCAACCAGACCCGCGGCAGGGTGATGGGCGCCTACCGGGTCGTGGACATCGTCGCCTCGTCGGCCGCCCAGCTCATGATCGGCTTTCTCGACCCCACCGCGTACATCTCCTACAACCTGCTGGCCATCCTGTGCTGCGCCTGTCTCATCCCGGTCACCGTGAGCACCTCGAGCCAGCCAACCCTGCCGGACGCACCACGGCTGCGTCCACTGCACACGTTCCGGATATCGCCGCTGGGCGCCGCCGGGGTCATCATCGCCGGCGTGACCACCGCGTCGTTTCGGATGGTGGGACCGATCTATGGCCAGGAGGTGGGCCTGACCCAGGGGCAGATCGGCACCTTCCTCGCCACGGTGCTGCTCGGGGGCGCACTCGCCCAGTTCCCGGTGGGATGGTTGGCGGACAAGTATGATCGCCGCCAGGTGCTGATCGGGTTGTCCCTCCTCAGCGTACTGGTCTGCGGCGGGATCGCGTTTGCCGATGCGCGCACACTGACGCTGGTGTACGTTGGCGCCGCCCTGTTCGGACTCACGACGTTTCCGATCTTCTCGGTTTCCGCGGCGCACGCCAACGACTTCACCGCGCCGGAGAACATGGTCGAGGTCAACGCCTCGCTGCTCTTCCTCTATGGCATCGGCGCCATCGCCAGCCCGCTGGTCACTTCCAGCCTGGTGGAGCGGTTCGGGGCCTCGGCACTGTTCACTTTCATCGCTGTCGCGCACGTCTTGCTGCTGTTTTACAGCTTCGTCCGCATGCGGGCACGGCCAACGGTGCGCGACCGAACAAGCTACGCCTACACCCCGCGCACCTCGTTCTTTCTCGCGCGGTTGCTGCGTCGCACCAGGGCGGAAGACGATGCGCAGCCTTCTACCCGGGCGACGGATTGATCCGCGGGTTTTCCCGATGCAGTATTTGCAGTTCGCTGGCGAAGCACTATATTAGATTATACTAAATTAACCCCATCGATTATGAAAGGCCTGTTATCACTCGCCGCCGCGCTCACGATGCTGGCGGCGCCCGGAGCGAGAGCGCTGGACACAACGCCTGCCGTTACGCTGGAGATCCCGCGACATTTCCTGATCGACGGCGTCATCGAGGCAGTGGACCGATCCACCATCGCGGCCCAGACCAGCGCCCAGGTCGAGGAAATCCTGTTCGACGTGGACGATTTCGTCGAGCAGGACGCGGTCATCGTGGTGCTCAAGAATACCGAGCAGAAAGCCGGCGCCGAGCAGGCGGCCGCCAACCTGCGCGCCGCCCGCGCGCGCCTTACCCAGGCGGAGGCCGAGCACCAGCGGTTCAGCGACCTGTTCGATCGCCAGCTCGTATCGCGACAGGAGATGGACCGGGTGACCGCGGCATTGAAAACCGCCCGCGCGGGCTACGAGGCGGCCCAGGCCGCCACGAGCCAGGCCGGCCAGCAACTGGAGTACACCCGGGTGCGCGCGCCCTATGCCGGTATCGTTACGGAGCGCCACGTGGAGGTGGGCGAGATCGCGCAGCCGGGCACGCCACTGATGAGCGGGATCTCGCTGGAGCGGCTGCGAGTGGCGGTGGCGGTGCCCCAGAGCCTGGTAGGCGACGTACGCCGCTATCGCTCGGCGCGCGTGGAATTGCCGGACGGAGGCTGGATCGATGCGCTCGACCTCACCGTCTTCCCGGTGGCGGATGCCGCCAGCAGCAGTTTCCGCACCCGAATCGCGCTGCCGACGGGACAGGATGGCCTGTTCCCCGGCATGGTGGTGCGGGTCGCCTTCGTCACCGGACGGGAGCGCGTGCTCCTGGTGCCGGCCGCGTCACTGGTCACCCGCTCCGAGGTCACCGGGGTATACGTGGAAGACGCCGGGGGCGCGATCCACTTCCGTCACGTGCGCGCGGGCAAGACTCTGGAGGATGGCCGTGTCGCGCTGCTGTCGGGACTCGAGGAGGGTGAACGGGTCGCGCTCGACCCGGCGGCCGCGCTGGCCGCGCTGAAGACCACGTCCGGGCCCGCACATGAGTGACCGGACCGGACTGTCGGGCGCCATTGCACGACGATTCCAGGACACCGAGATTACCCCCCTGCTGGCCCTGCTCGGGCTGCTGATGGGCGTGTTCGCGGTGCTGGTGACACCGCGCGAGGAGGAACCCCAGATCGATGTCACGTTCGCCAATGTCTTCATTCCCTTCCCGGGCGCCTCGCCGCGGGAAGTGGAGAACCTGGTGGCCTGGCCGGCGGAGCAGGTGCTGTCGGAGATCGCGGGCGTCGAGCACGTGTATTCCAGTTCGACCCCGGGGATGGCCGTCGTGTCGGTCCGGTTCGAGGTCGGCGAGGCGCGAACCGGGGCCATCGTCCGGCTCTACAACAAGGTGTTCAGCAACCGCGACTGGCTGCCTGCCGGCCTCGGTGTCGGCCAGCCCATCGTCAAGCCCATGGGCATCGACGACGTGCCCATCCTTGCACTGACCCTGTGGTCGAAGGACCCGGATCGGGGTGCCTATGAACTCGGCCAGGTTGCCCATGCCATCGAAACCCAGATCAAACGCGTAGCCGGGACCCGTGACATATACACCATCGGCGCTCCCCGGCACGTGGTCTCGGTTCGACTGGACCCCCAGTCGCTGCCGGGACACGGGCTCGACATCGACGATATCCGGAACGCGCTCACGGCCGCCAACCAGGTGCGCGACAATATCCCGGTTACGGCGGACAACCGCGAGGTCATCGTCCAGGCCGGCACCTTCCTGGGCAACGCGGACGATCTCGGCAACCTGGTGGTGGGAATCAACGGCGACAACCCGGTCTACCTGCGGGACGTGGCCAGCGTCAGCGAGGGGCCGGAGATTCCCAGGGGCTATGTCTGGACCGCGGGCGGCCCCGCCTCGGGCAATGACTCTTCGCCGGCGGCCTACACTCCCGCGGTAACCATCGCGGTAGCCAAGAAGGCCGGCGAGAATGCCGCGGATATCGCCGACCGGGTGATCCGCCGGGTGGACCAGCTTCGCGGAACGCATATCCCGGACAGCGTCGAGATCGACGTTACCCGTAACTACGGCGCCACCGCCACCGCCAAGGCGATGCAGCTGATCAGCAAGCTCGTGTTCGCCACGGTCTCGGTCATCGGGCTGGTATGGCTGGCGCTGGGCTGGCGCGAGGCGATCATCGTCGGCGCCGCGGTGGTCGTCACCCTGGCCGCGACCCTGTTCGCCTCCTGGGCCTGGGGATTCACCCTCAACCGCGTTTCCCTGTTCGCGCTGATCTTTTCCATCGGCATCCTGGTGGACGACGCCATCGTGGTGGTGGAAAACATCCATCGACACCTCGCGATGGGAACGCGGAACCTGCTGGAGGCGATCCCGGTGGCGGTGGACGAGGTCGGGGGGCCGACGATCCTCGCGACATTCACGGTCATCGCGGCGCTGCTGCCGATGGCGTTCGTCAGCGGACTCATGGGACCGTACATGAGCCCGATCCCGATCAACGCCTCCATGGGCATGCTGATCTCGCTTGCGGTGGCGTTCGTGTTCACTCCCTGGATGTGCAGGCGGATGCTGGGCCGGGTGGCCCATGCCCACACCGGGGTCCATGGAGACGAATCCGGAACCGCGGACGGAGGCTCCCTGCACCGCCTGTTCGGCCGCATCATGGGCCCATTCCTGTCCGCGCGCCACGGTCGGCGCAACCGCTGGCTGCTGTTGGTCGGCATCTTCATCCTGATCGCGCTGGCGCTGTCCCTGGCAGGTGCGCGTCTTGTGGTGCTGAAGATGCTGCCGTTTGACAACAAGTCGGAGTTCCAGGTGGTGCTGGACATGCCGGAAGGCACAAGCCTGGAGCAGACCGCGCGCGTGCTGAACGAGATCGGGACCGCCATCGGTACGGTGCCGGAGGTCAGCGACTACCAGGTCTACGCCGGCACCTCCGCGCCGATCAGCTTCAACGGCCTGGTGCGCCAGTACTACCTGCGGGAGGGCGCCCACGTCGGCGACATCCAGGTCAATCTCGCGGACAAGGACGAGCGCTCTCGCAAAAGTCACGAGATCGCGCGCGTGGTGCGTGAACCGGTGCAGGACATCGCGCGTCGCTACGGGGGTAACGCAAAGATCGTCGAAGTACCGCCGGGACCACCGGTGCAGGCGCCCCTGGTCGCGGAGGTCTACGGTCTCGATGACGGGGACCGAATCGCCGCCGCGAAGAGGGTGCGCGAAGTTTTCAGCACCACCCCTGGAATCGTCGACGTCGACGATTCGCTGGAATTCCCGGGAGCCAAGCGGGTGCTGGTGGTGGACCGCGCACGCGCGGCAAGTCACGGGATCTCCCAGGCGCAGGTGGCCGCCGCCCTGGGCACTGTTCTCGGCGGCGAGGACGTCGCCTGGTTGCATGATGACCAGGCCAAGTACGCGGTACCCATCCGCCTGGAGTATGACGAGGCCGACAGGGCGGATCTCAACCAGTTGCTCTCCCTGCGGGTACGCGGCGTCAACGGCGACACGGTACCGCTGTCCGAACTGATACGGGTGGAGGATTCAACCCGCGCCCGGGGCATCCTGCACAAGGACCTGCTGCCGGTGATCCAGGTCACCGGCGACATGGCGGGAGAAATCGATTCACCGCTCTACGGAATGTTCGCGATCATGGACAGGCTTGGCGAGGAAACGGACATCGACCAGTTGCTGTTCGCTCAGCCGGAGGATCCGTGGAAACCGGTGATCAAGTGGGACGGAGAGTGGCAGGTCACGTTCGAGACCTTCCGCGACATGGGCATCGCCTACTCCGTGGGCCTGCTCATGATCTACCTCCTGGTGGTAGCACAGTTTCGCAGCTACGTGACCCCGTTGATCATCATGGCGCCGATACCGCTTACCGTCATCGGCATCCTGCCGGGGCATGCCCTGCTGGGTGCGCAGTTCACCGCGACCTCCATGATCGGCATGATCGCGCTGGCGGGAATCATCGTCCGCAACTCGATCCTTTTGGTGGATTTCATCAACCAGGAGCGCGCCGCCGGGGTATCGTTCGAGCGCGCGGTGGTGCGTTCCGCGGCGGTGCGCGCCAAGCCCATCACGCTGACCGGCCTCGCCGCCATGGCGGGCGCCTTCTTCATCCTCGACGACCCCATCTTTTCCGGTCTCGCAGTGTCTCTCGTGTTCGGCATCCTGGTTTCCACGTTGCTGACCCTGGTGGTCATCCCGGTGGCGTACTACGGTGTCATGGCCGGCCGACCGGCCGAAGGAAACGACGCGCCCGGCTGATCACGCGCGTGCGCCTCCGCCTCCAGGCCGCTGGCGCGTCTTCATCCTGCCTGTCGGCGATCTCCGAAAATCACCGACAAATCAACATGAAAAAGGGTTAATTTGTCTGCCGCGCGGTCATTGGCTATGATGAAAACGCAATGAATGATAAGCACACCAATTTCCCCGCTGCGTCCGGCGAGCAGGAATCGAAACGCCAGCAACTCGACTTCTATCACAGCCCGGTACAGTTTCGCTTCGATGGCTGGCACCGCCTCGCGGAACAGGTGCACCGGCTGAAGAAGCTGAAATCCAGCGGCCGCGATACCGATTCGTTACACCAGCAGACGCGCAAGTTGTTGCGCGCATTGCGCTCCATCGAGCAATACACCGCCTATCCCTCACAGGACGACATGGCGCTGGTGACGGAGTTACTCAAGAAGCAGGATTACACCGGCCTCGCGCGCAGCATCGACCGTGTCGTCTGGGCGCTATCCAGCGGCCGATTCCGCCATCACAGTCTCGGTCTCGGTATCGCCGCGGATCCCGAGCAGGAGGAGTTCGGCAGCCGCCCAAGCTCGCGCCAGGACCAGGTCGGCAGCCTGCCACGGCCCTACTTCGAGGTCCTCATCGTCGACAAGAACGCGCGCGAGGACATCACCGAGATCAAGCAGGGTTTCGAGTCCGTGATCCGGCGCGAGGACAGTTTCATCTACAACGTGGTGGCGGTACCGAGCTTCGAGGACGCGCTTATCGCGGTGTTGCTGAATCCCACCATCCAGGCCTGCGTGATCCGCTATGACTTTCCGTTGCGATCGCGCAACCACCTCCACCTGCTGCATCACTTCATCCGCTCGGTGAACGAGGTCGAATACGAGGACATGCCGGATACCGGTCATGGGCCACTGCTCGGCAACATGCTGCTGGAGCTGCGTCCGGAGCTGGATCTCTATTTGTTGTCGGACGAGTCGGTGGAATCCATCGCCGGCAACGTGGGCAAGACGTTCCGCCGGGTGTTCTACCAGCATGACGACTACCTCGAACTGCACCTGAACCTCATGCGCGGCATCCAGGAACGCTTCGAAACGCCGTTCTTCAATGCGCTGCGCACCTATAGCCGCAAACCCACCGGGGTGTTTCACGCGATGCCGATCTCGCGCGGCAAATCGGTCACCAAGTCCAACTGGATCCAGGACATGGTGCAGTTCTACGGTATCAACATCTTCCTCGCCGAAACGTCCGCCACATCCGGCGGGCTGGATTCGCTGCTGCAGCCCCACGGGCCGATCAAGAAGGCCCAGGAACTCGCGGCCCGGGCATTCGGATCACGCCGCACCTACTTCGTCACCAACGGCACGTCCACCGCCAACAAGATCGTCGTCCAGGCGCTGGTGAAGCCGCGCGACATCATCCTCGTCGACCGCGACTGCCACAAGTCGCATCACTACGGGCTGGTGCTGTCCGGCGCCCATGTCTGTTATCTCGATTCCTATCCGCTGCACCAGTACTCGATGTACGGCGCGGTTCCGTTGCGCGAGATCAAGCACCAGTTGCTTGCCTACCGCGATGCCGGTCGCCTCGACCAGGTCAAGATGCTGCTCCTTACCAACTGCACCTTCGACGGCGTGGTCTACAACGTCGAGCGGGTGATGGAGGAATGCCTCGCGATCAAGCCGGATCTCGTGTTTCTCTGGGACGAGGCCTGGTTCGCCTTCGCCGCGTTTACCCCGACCTTCCGCCGGCGCACCGCGATGGCCACCGCGCGCCGTCTCGCGCGTCGCTATCGCAGCCAGGCCTATCGCGAACAGTACGAGGCACAGCAGGCTGAACTCGGTGAGAACCCCGATCACGACACCCTGATGTCCACCCGGCTGCTGCCGGACCCGGACAAGGTGCGGGTGCGGGTCTACGCCACCCAGTCGACCCACAAGTCCCTGACGTCGCTGCGCCAGGGGTCGATGATCCATGTCTACGACCAGGACTTCAGCCGCAAGGTGGAGGAACCCTTCGACGAAGCCTTCATGACCCACACCTCCACGTCGCCCAACTACCAGATCCTCGCGTCGCTCGATATCGGCCGCCGCCAGGTGGAGCTGGAAGGTTACGAGATGGTGCAGAAGCAGATCGAACTGGCGATGTCGATCCGCGAGCAGGTGGCGCGCAATCCCGTCTGCAACCGGCATTTCCGTTTCCTGGTGGCGAAGGACATGGTGCCGCCGGAATTCCGTCCTTCCAACATCGAGGCGTACTACGATCCGGATACAGGCTGGGTGAACGACAACATGGAACGCGCCTGGGAAGGCGATGACTTCGTCGTCGATCCCACCCGCCTGACGCTTTACCTCGGCGCAACCGGCATCGACGGCGACACCTTCAAGAACCAGTACCTGATGGATCGCCACGGCATCCAGATCAACAAGACGTCGCGCAACACGGTGCTGTTCATGACCAATATCGGCACCACCCGCAGTTCGGTGGCCTTCCTCCTCGACGTGCTGACGAAGATCGCCAGCGAACTCGACCAGGAACAGGAGGAGTACAGCCGCTCCGAGCGCAAGCTGTTCGACAACCGGGTGCAGTCGCTCACGGTGGACCTGCCCCCGCTGCCCGACTTCAGCCGCTTCCATGACGCTTTCCGTCCAGACGCGGACGACGACGGCACCCGCGACGGCGATATCCGCAAGGCTTTTTTCCTCGCCTACAACGAGGACAACTACGACTACGTACCCATTGGCCGCGGTGAACTGGAACGAGAGATCGAGTCAGGGCGCGAACTGGTCTCCGCCAGCTTCGTCATTCCCTATCCGCCGGGATTCCCGATCCTGGTACCCGGCCAGGTGATCAGCGCCGAGATCATCACCTTCATGCGCATGCTGGACGTCAAGGAGATCCACGGATTCCAGGCGGACCTCGGTCTGCAGGTGTTCACGGAAGAAGCGCTGCGGGAAGCAGCGAGCGGCTAGACCGATGATCGACCAATGGTGGCGCCGTCTGGTGGCGGCATGGCACAGGCTGGTGGAAAGCGGCGGGCCCGGTGTTTCCCGGCCACCACCGAACGAACCCGCAACAACAAGCCCCGGCGCCGCGGGCGAGCATGGCGCACCACTCACCGACCAACAGGACCAGGAGGAAAACCCGACAATGAAAAAACTCCGAAATATCTCCGAAATTCGCCGTTACTTCCATCGCAACGAGACCCCGATCTACTTCGTCAGCGCCACCAATTTCAACCTTCTTGGCATCAACGAGTGGGTGCGGAATTTCCGCTATATCAATTACATCGACTGCTTCGACGGCCGCCACCCCAACGTGCGCGTGCCCGCCGAACAGCCGCACCGGGAGTTCACCGGCATCGAGGACATCAACAATTACCTGCTGGAGCACAAGGAGGTGGTGGACTACATCGATCACCGCGGCCCCGGCGGCAAGGCGGTGTTCCTGATGTTCGACGAAAAAACCGAGGAGATTTGCGCCGACCGCGGCCTCGAGGTCTGGTTCCCGTCGGCGGCGCTCAGGGAGAAGCTCGACAACAAGATCGAGACCGTTCGCATCGGTAACCGCGCCGGCGTACCCAGCGTGCCCAACGTACTCGGCAAGGTGGATAGTTACGAGCACCTGCGCGAGATCACGAAAGAACTTGGACCCGACCTCGTGATCCAGACTGCATTCGGCGATTCCGGCAAGACCACCTACTTCATCTCCGACGAGAAGGACTGGGAAAAGCACGGCCCCGATATCGTCAACGATCCCGAGGTAAAGATCATGAAGCGGATCAACTGCCGTGGATCCGCCATCGAGGCCTGCACCACGAAACGCGGCACCATCGTCGGGCCGCTGATGACCGAGCTGGTCGGGTTCCCGGAGCTGACCCCCTACAAGGGCGGCTGGTGCGGCAACGAGATCTTCGCCGACTCCTTCACCCAGGAGATCCGTGACAAGGCGCGCGAGTACACCCGCGCGTTCGGCGACGCACTACTCGAGGAAGGTTATCGTGGCTACTTCGAACTCGACTTTCTCATCGATCTCGACAACGGCGAGATCTACCTCGGCGAACTCAATCCCCGGGTCACCGGCGCGAGTTCCATGACCAACCACGCGGCATTCGCCCACGCGGACGCGCCGCTGTTCCTGTTCCACCTGCTGGAATTCTCCGATGTCGACTTCGACCTCGACATCGACGAACTCAACCAGCGCTGGGCGGACCCGGACAACATCGACAGCTGGAGCCAGCTGGTGATCAAGCACGTCAAGCCGGACATCGACTACATCACCGAGGCGCCCGAATCCGGCATCTGGAAGATCCAGGACGACGGCTCGGTCAACTACGTGCGTTTCGACTATCACCGGCGCGCGGTGGAGGACGAGAGCCACGGTTTCTACCTGCGTATCAGCGGCCCGGGCGACTACCGCTACAAGGGGGCGGATCTCGGCATCCTCATCACCCGCGGCCGCCTGATGACCGATGACTTTGAACTCAACGATCGCGCCCGTTCCTGGATCAAGGGCATCGTCGGCCATTACGAGGGCGTCTCGCTGGACGATCTCAAGAATGCCCCGGCGCCCCCGGTTATCCTGTCCGACGACGCGTTCAAGATCCTCTGAGCTCCTCCGCGCCGGACTGACCTGGGCGCCCGTTGACGGCGGACGAAGACACCACCATGCGTTTCCGCGCCGTGCGCGCGGAAACGCCGGGGCAGTCCTGGGGCGATCTCTTCCACGACTACTGGCCGGCCTACCGCGACTGGTACTTTTCCGGTGGCGATGCCGCGCGCCCGACCTACGGCGAATGCCGCAAGCAGTTCCGCCAGCACATGCCGGAACTGGAAGACACCTGGCGGGCTCTCACCGATGCCGCGGGCGGCGGCGACGCGGTGGCGCGTTTCCTCTCGCTGTATTCTCCCCCCGCGTATCTCTCGGGCTGCACCCAGGCGGTGTGGACGGGCGAGGAGCCGGTACTGGTGCGCAACTACGACTACAGCGCGCGCCGGCTGGAGGGCACGGTACTCTACACGCGCTGGAACGGCCGCACCGTCATCGCCATGTCGGATGCCCTGTGGGGCGTGCTCGACGGCATCAACGACGCCGGTCTCGCGGTCTCCCTCGCCTTCGGCGGGCGTCTCAACGTCGGCCCGGGCTTCGGCATTCCACTGATCCTGCGTTACGTGCTCGAGTTCTGCGACTGCACGCGCGACGCGGTGGCGGTGCTGAAGCGGATACCCACGCACATGTCCTACAACGTGACCGTGGTGGACCGCGAGCAGCAGTTCGCGACGGTGTACGTGGCGCCGGAGAAAGCGGCGGTGGTGCGCCAGGTACCGGTGGCAACCAACCACCAGGGGCGCATCGAGTGGCCTCGCCATGCCTGGGTCACCGCCACCCTGGAGCGGGAAACCGCGGCGCAGGCGATTCTCGGCGACGTCGACGAAACCGCCGATGGGCTGGTGGCGGGATTCCGCCGGCCGCCGATATTCAATACCTCCTACGCGCGGGGTTTCGGCACGCTGTACACCGCGGTGTATCGTCCGCTTGCCGCGTCGGTGGACTTCCTCTGGCCCGGTGCCGGCTGGCATTTCCACCCTGAAAATTTCCATGAGAGCAGCCTCTCCATCGACTACAGCGCCGATTCGCCGGGCGCCGTGGCGGCATTTCCCCCGTGATGGTCTCGCGCGAGCGGCTCAGCCGCTCTCGGCGTCGAAATCCGACAGCGCCCCGCCTGGCACTTCGAGATCGTTGCGCGTCCACCACTGCCAGAAGCCTTGCTCGCGCAGCCAGCAGGACAACCGGTCCAGGCTGTACCACTCCCTCCCCGCGCCGCGCGCGTTGTAGACCCGACAGAGCTGACCATCGACATAGATGGCCACCGCCCAGGCATGGGGGTGGCGTCCCTGGTCACCGAAACCACCCCCGAGCTGTTGCCGGGACACCCGGTAGACCACTGGCTGTTCACCCAGGCGGGCGGCCGCGCGCAGCGGCGCCAGGTCCGACTGGGTAATGGCGCCGGTCACGCCGAGAACTGCATCTTGCTCCATGGTGTTGACAGGAATGACGCCTTTTCCTACATTATGATTCAAGGTGTAATTCAATACCAGCGGCCAGTCCCCCACAGGGGGCATGGCAGAGGTGACGAGAGGTGACTATTTGAACTGGTGCCTGCGACCGGCAACCGAGCAGCGCGCAGCGCTAGATCGGGGCGAAATTTCGGCGACGGAGCTGCTGGAAGCAACCATTCACCAGGGAGAGTCCATACGCGGCGACGTCAACCCGCTGGCGGTCACCCTGTACGATCGCGCCGCCGAGGCGGCAGACGCCGCCGAGCGTGCGCTCAGGAAACGCCGTGGTGGTCCGCTCTGCGGACTGCCGGTCACGGTGAAGGATTCCCAGTGGCTCGCGGGCGTCCCCTGCGCCAACGGCTCCCCCACCCTGCGGGACTTCATACCCGCCAGCACCTCCGAGTCCATTCGCCGCCTGGAGGAAGCCGGCGCGGTGGTCTTCGCCAAAACCACCTGTCCCGAGTTCTGCGTCAGCGGCACCAACCATTCCCCGCTCTACGGCCCCACGCGCAATCCCTGGCATCTTTCCTACACCCCAGGCGGCTCGTCCGGCGGCGCCGCGGCGGCGGTGGCTTCGGGGGTCGGCGCATTGGCGCTGGGTAGTGATGGGGGCGGATCGATCCGAATCCCGGCGGCTTTCTGCGGGGTAGTGGGCTTCAAGCCGAGTCACGGCGCCGTGCCGCGCTATCCCGGTTTCGAGACTTGGGAGTCGCTCGTCGCCTATGGTCCGCTGGCGCGCTCCGTGGCGGACGCCCGCCTGATGACCGGCGTGCTCAGCGGAGACCGCGAGCTACTCACCGAAGCCGGCGGGGTTGCCCGACGCTGGCGACGCTACGCGCCCGGAAAGGCGCGGAGTTCGGCCGAACTGCCCGAATTGACCACCATCGTCGCGTCGATGGACCTCGGCTTCGCGCCGCTGGACGAGGACGTGCGCAATGCCTTCGACGGGGTGTTGAGCCGCCTGCGCGATGCCGGGCTGAAGGTGCGCAGGGACCATCCCGGGCTCAAGTCCTCGATCGTGACCTGGGCCACGGTTGCAACGCGTGACATGTGGGATCACAAGCAGCATCACCTCGCTCCCGACGTGGCGGAATCCGACCTGCTCGGCCGAACCACGGAAGACTTCATCCGTTTCGGCGCCACGTTCAACGACTGCGATATCGCCGACGCCATGGCCTGGCGGCGCGAGATCCTCACCGCCTACACCAACCTGTTCCGCCGCAATCACTGCCAGGTACTGGTCACGCCCTCACTCGGCTGCGAGGCATTTCCCGGTCACCGCACCCACCCGGCGCGCATCGGTGATCGGGATATCACATACCCCTGGCTCGACTGGGCAGGATTCCTCTACGACGCCAATCTCGCCGGCATGCCGGCCTGTTCGATCCCGATGGGACTCGGCGACGAGGGTCTGCCCCTGGGACTGCAGGTGATCGGCCTGCCGGGGATGGACCGCGCCGTGCTCTCGGCCGCGGAAACCATCGAGCAATTGATCGACTGGCCCCATGCCACCGCGCCGCGCTTCGACGCGCCGGCGATTCCCCCGGCAACGATCCTGGGCGACATGGAATCGGGCGGCCATCCCGCCCACTGAGGCGGCAAGGCGACTCAGCTCAGCAGGTACCAGAGCGGCATCACGGCGTAGCACGCGATGCCGAGGCCCAGGCACCAGAGCGAGACGCGCGCCAGCTGGTAGGCGCCTTCTCCGATACGCGTGGCTACTTCATCCGGTTGTCCCGGCTCCATCGAGATACGTGAAAACCGCCAGCGATAAGGCGATTCCAGCCGCGGCCCCTCCGCGTTCCATACGCCGATGGCGCAGACCTCCGCGCCCACCGGAAGCACCCGCTCGTCGAGTTCGATAGCGCCATCCCAGGACGGCACCGGCCGAAACCACCAATCCTTGGCAAGGGTGACGGGGTTGCCGCGATTGACGCGCCCGCGCTCCTTCATGTACCGGAAGAAACCGCAACGCGCGCTCTCCGGCAGTGCCTGAACAAACTCCCTTGCGCGCTCGACGTCGGGATCCTCGCTGACAAATTCCTCGAGGCTGGGCAGGGCGGCGATTTGCACCTGCCCATGAGCAGTCTCTATGGCGGTTGGCGCGAGATGGCGCCCGTCCAGGTGGATCGTCCGCCGCCGGGTACTGGTGCCGGTACTACTGGAACCGCTATGCCGTCGACTCCTCGTTACGCGGTGTACCGTGTATTCACAGGCAGCGCCGGTCGCGCCCGTAAACGGGGCGACCAGCGGATCACCAGTGGTGGAGACTTTGCCACCCACCGCGGCAAGGTGGCCGGTCTTCGGCTCTTCCCCGCGGACAAAGGCCTGCACCGCGCGACGATCCTGGCCGAGGAGATAGGAACCCCAGCCGGTGAACATACCGCAGATCATCAGCAGGGTCGCCAGCGCGCCGAGCAGGGTCGTACCCATGCCGGCGATCGGCAGCGAGGCATTGAGCGCGATGCCGGCAACGCCGATGGCGCCGGTAATACCCAGGAACACCAGGTTGCGCTGCAATACGCGCTGCACGGGAATCGTCATCGTTTCACCAGGGTATTTTTTTCACCAGTGTAACGTCTGTGCCCCGTCACCGCGAATCTCGCCCGGACGGCGGGCACGTCAGACCCGGCAGAGTGCCGGCGGATCTTTCAGAGCAGGAGCCTGACGCCCACGGCGATGACCAGTACCGCGGTCAGCCTGCGCACCACCCGTTCACCCAGCGGGCCCGCGCCGATGCGGCTGCCCACCTGCCCGCCGATGAGCACGACGAGAGGTAGCCACATCAACATGCCAAGCTCCGCCTGCAATCCGGACAGCTCCCACTTGCCGAGATGTCCCGCGAGGCCGGCCAGGGAATTGACCAGGATGAAGCCGCTGGTCAGCGCGGCGATGCTGCGTCCCTCGGCCCAGCCGACGAGATGCAATACCGGCGCGAGAAAGATGCCGCCGCCGATGCCCGTGATGCCCGAAAGAAGTCCGATCGCCGCACCCAGGGGCAAACCGAATGCCCAGCGCCGCCAGCCTTGCATGCTTTGCGCTCCGGCGTGTGGTGCGGGCGCCAGGAGGAGCAACCCGCTCACCAGCAGCGCGATTCCCATGACCAGTTGAAAGGTTTCCATGGACACCGCTAGCGAGCCACCCAGGGCAGCCATGGGCATCGACGTGGCAATGAAAGGCAGAACCGCGCGCCAGCTGAAATTACCCGCGCGGACGTGATGCAGAACGCCGCCGGCCACCACCACCAGGTTGCATACCAGTGTAATGACCGGGATGAGTCGGTGATCCACGCCCTGCAGCACAAGCAGCGCGGTATAGGTGGAGCCGCCACCGAAGCCCGCGAGGGCATAAAGAAACGCGGTGACGCCAAAGGCGACGAACAGTAGTGCGGGACTCAGGAACAACGGGGTCTGCGCGTATCCGGCGGTGAACCGTGGCAATGTTAACCCCGTGGCGCGGCGCGCGGTCGACGGCAACCGGTGAACCGGGCGAAATCGACGCCCGGCCAGAGATCTATCTAGCGAGTACGACCCCGGTTATAGCTCTGATCCCCGACGCGGTAGGCCCAGTAGGTGCTGGTCCAGTGCGCGCGCTGGAAGTCGTTGGCCGATTCCTCGGGCAGCCTGGACGGTTTCCTGTCCCGGGACGACCCGTCGGGTTCGCGAGTGTTCTTGTCGGTGGGCTGCATGACTAAAGTCCCATTGATGCTCGATACACGGTATTTAACGCCGCGCGCAAGCGGTCGTTCTGTGAAAAAAGTCACCATTGCATTGTGATCGATTACCCGCCCGCGACACCTGTTTTCTTCCCGGCGTCGTCGGCATAACATTGTCTTCGTCCAACCTTTCGCACGCCGATCCCATGTCATCGTCCGTTACCACGGGACGCGCCACCAATGGCACTGTCTATACCTTGTCCGGGCCCATGGATGCGCCGGCGGTGGCCCTGATCCATGGCCTTGGCCTGACACGCGACACCTGGCGCGCCCTGGAACCGGCGCTGGCGGCACGCTACCGGGTACTGAATTACGACCTCTTCGGCCATGGCGAATCGCCCCTGCCGGCGGGAGACACAGACCTCACGTTGTTTGCGCGCCAGCTGGGTGAATTACTGGATGAACTGGAAATACAACGGGTTGCTCTCGTCGGGTTCTCCCTCGGTGGCATGATCAACCGGCGCTTCGCGCTCGACTTTCCCGGGCGGGCGTCGGCCCTGGTCATCCTGAACTCGCCCCATGAACGCGACCCGGCCGACCAGGCGCGGGTGGAGCAGCGCGCGCTGGACAGCGCCAGCGGCGGACCCGGCGCCAACCTCGACGCCACCATCGACCGCTGGTTCACCCCCGAATTCCAGCGGGCACGGCCGGATGTCATCGACGGCATCCGCCGGGGCTTGCTGGCGAACGATCCCGATGCCTATGCACGGTGCCGTCGCGTGCTCGCCTTCGGCGTACCCGAGCTGGTGCGCCCGGCAACGCCGATTACCCTGCCGACGCTGGTGATGACCGCGGAGAACGACAGTGGCAGCACCCCGGCAATGAGCCATGCCATTGCCGGGGAAATTTCTGGCGCACGGACCGTGATCGTTCCGGGTTTGCAACACATGGCGCTGGTGGAGGCGCCCGGCAAATTCACCGCCCCCATTGTCGAGTTCCTTGGTGCGGTCCTGCCATAGTGGATCCAGGTTTCCATCCTTTCGACGACGCAGAGTTCCACGCCCGATTCGCGTCGGCCCGCGCCCTTCTCGGTAGCCAGGGATTCGCCGCCTGCGTGGTGATGGCGCCGGAGAACCTCTACTACTTCGGCGGCTACGAGAGTTGGGTGTCGGCGAACAGCCCCCAGGCGCTGGTGGTCCCGCTGAGCGGGGGCGAACCCGTGCTGCTACTGCGTGACGTCGACCTGCCGCTCGCGTTGGAGAGCACCTGGGTCAGCGATATCCGCACCTACAACCTGGTGCGCGAACGCTTCGCCATTCGGCTGCGGGAAATTCTCGAGGACTGCGGTGTACGGTCCGGCAGAATCGCCATCGAAGCAGGATCCTCCGCCGTGACTGCAACGCTATGGCGAGACATGGAAGCTGAAATGGCGCACCTCGACTTCATCGACGCCACCCGACTGTTGGGCGACCGGCGCCTGTTGAAGTCCGCGGCGGAGATGCGCTGCCTGGAACGTGCCGGCAGCTACGCCGCCACCGGTCTGGCCGCGCTGGTGGAAGGGCCGGTGGCGGGTCTCACGGAAATCGGGCTCGCCGCTCGTATCGAATCGGCGCTGCGCCGGGCCGGGAGTGACTACTGGGCGATTCCGACGGAACTCGCCGGCGGCATCCGTTCCGCGGGCGGTCATGCCACGCCACGGGAACGCGTGATCGAACCGGGGGAACTCGTGCATGCAGAGTTTGCCGGCGTCTGCGCCCGCTACCACGCGGTCGCGATCCAGACCATCGCCTGTGGCGAACCCGGCGCCGCGGCGCGGGAACTGTATGCCATCGCACTCGCCTCGCTGCGCGCGGGAATCGCCGCGGCGACACCCGGCGCGGAGGTGTCTGCGGTGGAAGAGGCCTCCCTGGTTCCACTCCGGGCGCAGGGGCTGGAACATGCCGCGATGATGCGCTTCGGTTACGGCGTGGGTATCGCCTATCCCCCGGTATGGCTGGAGACGCTGCAGATCGCGAAGGGGTTCGACTACCGTCTTGAACCGGGCATGGTATTCGTCCTGCATTCCTGCCTGGAACTTCCCGAAGAACGGCTCGGCGTCATCCAGGGTGGCACCTGGGCAATGACCGAAAGTGGCCTGCGGCCCATTGCAGGCGCCGGAGACAGCGACCTGGTGGTGCTGTAGCGCGATTGTTTTCGCTACGTCATCCAGACATGGCACTTGCAACCGCCACGGATTCAACGACAATGCCACAATAAGATTTGACTCCCGGCCACAAGGGACAACCACCGAACACCATGCAATTCCACCTGGCGATCAATCTTGAGCGCATCGACGACAGTATCGACATGCGCGCCGTGGCCGACCACACGCTCGACATGGTACGCATGGCGGACCAGGGCGGTTTCCATATCGCCTGGGCGGCGGAGCACCATGCGCTGGAAATGACCATCGCGCCCAACCCGTTCCAGATCCTGACCTGGTGGGCGCAACATACCGAACGCATCCGCCTCGGCACCGCGGTGGCGGTGGCGCCGTACTGGCATCCCATCCGCCTCGCTGGAGAAGCCGCGTTCACCGATCTCGTCAGCGGCGGGCGGCTGGAATTCGGTATCGGCTCCGGCGCCTACCAGCGCGAGTTCGACCGCATGCGCCCCGGCCTCAGGCAGACAGAGGGCTGGCGCTACATGCACGAGATCTTGCCGGCGGTGAAAGCCCTCTGGGCCGGCGATTATGCACACGAGGGCGTGTTCTGGTCGTTTCCACTGGCAACCTCGGTGCCCAAGCCACTGCAGCAGCCCCATCCGCCCATCTGGGTTTCGGCGCGCGCGCCGCAGACCTACGACTACGCCGTCAGCCAGGGCTATCACATCAATTCCTGGCCGCTGACGCGGGATTTCAGCGAGGCGGAACTCTACAAGTCACGCCTGGACGAGGCGCTCGCGGCGCATCCGGACATGCCGCGCCCCACCTTCGCCATGATGCGGCACACCGCGCTCTACGACAACGCGGACGACTGGGAGGTGCCGGTGCGAGCGGCCCAGCGACAACTGAGCCAGTTCGAAAACCTGTTCAAGAACCTTGGCGACGTGGAGAACGGCTTTCCCCGAAGTATTCCCCTAGACCAGCTGGCAAACCGCGGCGAGTACGATCCGCGCATGCTGCGCGAAAACCTGATGTTCGGCACCCCGGAAGAGGTGATCGAGAAGCTCCGCCGATACGAAGCGCTAGGTGTCGACGCATTCATCTACTATGCCAGCATGGGCCTCGGCCACGCGGAGCAGAAGCGCTCGCTGGAACTGTTCTGCGAGCAAGTCATCCCCGCGTTCGCCTAACCAGGGGCGTCGAAACCGTAGGACGCGAGCACCTGCTGACCCTCGGGGGAAAGGATGTAGTCGCGCAGGCCGGCGGCCGCCGCGGACGCGCCGTCGATCAGCGTGATCCCGTAGGACGCGCCCACGGATAGCGGTCCCGGCACCGGGATCACCTGCAGGGCGGGCACTTCCTTGCGCGCCAGAATCGCATTGGTGCAATAGGTGAGGAACACGTCCGCCTTGCCGGATGCCATTACCCAGCCATACTGGTTGCGCCCTTCTGGCGCCTTCTCCGTGCCCTTGCCGCCGGTCAGCTTTAGCGCCTTGCCATCGAGGGTTTCGAAGGCGCCCGCATGAAGGCTTTCTGCCTTTTCGAACAGTTGCCAGGCATAGTCCCCGGACGGATCCGCCTTCGGCGTGGACGTGCCGACCCGGATGTTCGCGTCCAGCATGACGTCGAGCAACGTATCCGTGTTCACGGTAACGCCTTCCTGTGCAAGCGCGCATAGCTGGTTGCGCGCGAACATGGTCACCTCGCCGGCCTTGCCCGCCTCGTGCAGCGTGCGCGGGTGTTTCATGTTGGCGGAGGCGAACACCTGGGCGGGTTCGCCCTGCTCGATGCGCTCGCGCAGCAGGCCGGAGGGCGCGAAGGTGCGCGTTACACTGTGGCCGCTCGAGGATTCAAACTTATCGGCAATCTCGCCAAGAGCCGCGCGGAGACTGCCGGCGGCGTAGAGGAAAACTTCGTCAGCCATGACAGTCGGGGTCAGCAGGAACAGGACCAGAAGGTAAGCGTAACGTCGCAATGTCATCCACCATGCTTTTATTCGCGAGGTTTTATAGCATGACGAACGCCGTGAATACCCGCCCGGGGATTTATGCAATCCGTTGCATAGCACGATAATGGGGACGATTCCCGGGACATCGGGACCGGGCCTCGCGCTCTTGCCAGCAACCCTGCTTCCGTGTCCAATCCGCATCACTTACCAGGGTACGTGGCATGCAGTTCGACTTCATCATCGTCGGCGCGGGATCCGCGGGCTGCGTGCTCGCCAACCGATTGTCGGCGGACGGGCGTTTCAGCGTGCTCGTCCTGGAGGCGGGGGGCAGCGATCGACGCTTCTGGGTCCAGACCCCCATCGGTTACGGCAAGACGTTTTATGAGCCGTCGCTAAACTGGATGTATACCACCGAGCCGGATCCCGGCCTCGGCGGGCGCGAGAGCTACTGGCCCCGTGGAAAGGTACTGGGCGGTTCCAGTTCCATCAACGCCATGGTCTACATCCGCGGGCAGCACGCGGACTTCGACGACTGGCGGGATCTCGGCAACGCGGGCTGGGGCTGGGATGACGTGCTGCCGTACTTCCGCCGTGCGGAGACCAGTTCCCGGGGCGGGGACACGTGGCGCGGCGACGGTGGCCCGCTATGGGTTAACGATGTCAGCGCCAGTTACCATCCATTGAACCGGCATTTCATCGACGCCGCGCTCGCCTGCGGACTGACCGAAAACCCGGACTTCAACGGCGCCGACCAGGAGGGCGTGGGCCTCTACGAGATAACCGCCCGCGGCGGGCTTCGCATGTCCGCCGCGCGCGCCTACCTGCGGCCCGCGATGAAGCGCAGCAACCTCACCGTGCTCACCGGCGCCCATGCCAGCCGGGTACTGTTTTCGCAACGCCGGGCGCGGGGCGTGGAATTCCTCCACGATGGCGCCATTCGCCAGGCCGACGCGCGGCGCGAGGTAATTCTCTGTGGCGGCGCCATCAACTCGCCGCAGTTGCTGCAACTGTCGGGCATCGGGCCGGGCGAGCTGCTGCGGGAGCACGGCATCCCGGCATTGCATGCCAATGACGCCGTGGGCGCGCACCTGCAGGACCATCTCTGCGTCACGCATTACTATCGATCGCGGGTGCCAACGCTCAATAACCGGCTGTCCCCGTGGTGGGGTAAGATGCTCGCCGGAATGCAGTACGTACTGTTTCGCAGCGGTCAGTTGTCCATTGGCGTGAACCAGGCCGGCGGATTCTTCCGCAGCAATCCCGACCGGCCGCGGCCGAACCTGCAGCTTTACTTCTGCCCGATGACCTATACGAAGGCTCCCCCCGGAACGCGTCCGTTGATGCGCCCGGATCCGTTCCCGGCCTTTCTCAACGGCGTGAGCCAGTGCCGACCCACCAGCCGGGGATGGCTAGGTATCCGGTCGCCGGACCCGCTCGCGCCGATGAAGATCGCGCCCAATTACCTGTCCACCGAAGAGGATCAACGGGAAATGGTGGAGGGCGTGCGTTTCCTGCGCCGCCTCGCGGCCACCCCGCCACTTGCGGATATCGTCGAGTCGGAATATGAACCGGGCCTCGCGGTAGACGGCGACGAGGCGTTGCTCGAGGATATCCGCCAGCGCGCGGACACGGTATTCCACCCGACCAGCACCTGCCGCATGGGTCCGGATCCGTCCTCCACGGTGGTGGACGAACGACTCCGGGTACATGGCGTCGAGGCGCTCCGGGTGGCGGACGCCTCCATCTTTCCCACGGTGACATCCGGGAATACCAACGCACCGACGATCATGGTGGGGGAAAAGGCGTCGGACCTCGTCCTCGCCGACTGCGGTATGAAGTGAATCGCGACGTCAGTCGCGATCCGGATCACATCCCGGCCAGCACCTGGTCGATGGCCGCCACCGCGATATCGGCATGCGAGCGGTCAAAGGGCAGCGGGGGACGAATCTTGAGCACGTTTCCGTGTCGTCCGGTGATATGGGTGAGAATGCCCTCTTCGGCAAGCCGCGTGGTGATGCGACCGAGCGCTTCCCTGGACAAAGGCTCCCGGGAGTCGTGATCAGCAACCAGGTCGAGACCAAGAAACATCCCCCTGCCCTTTACCGCGCCGATCACGTCATGCTTCCGCGCGAGATCTTCCAGCGCCGAATGGAGGTAGGCGCCGCTGTCCGCGACGCGGGCGCGCAGGCCCTCGCTCTCGATCACGTCCAGCACGGCGAGGCCCGCTGCCGCCGATACCGGGTTACCCCCGAAAGTGTTGAAATAGCTTGTGCGGCTGGCGAATTCGCGGGCGATGTCGGGCGTTGTAACCACGGCGGCGAGCGGATGGCCGTTGCCCGAGGGTTTGCCCAGGGTGACGATGTCCGGGACGATGCCGTATGCCTCGAATCCCCACCAGTCACCGGTGCGGCAATGCCCGGACTGGACCTCGTCGGCGATCACCAGGCCGCCCGCGGCGCGCACCCTTTCGCACAGGCCGCGCACGTAGTCGGCATGGGGTGACAGCGGTCCGGGAGCATCCCAGACGCTGTCGAGCATCACCGCGGCCGGGCGGTGTCCCGCGTCCTCCAGCCTGGCGAGGGCCTCGCCTGCATTGGCGAGATAGTTTGCCACCACGTCGGCGTCATTGCCGCGAAACGGCCCACGGTAAGCATCCGGCGGCTCCATCACCGCGAGCCAGTCCGGGCGCTCGTCGGCGGGATAGGCATCGGTGGACAGCGCCTTCACCAGCAGGGAATTGCCGTGATAGGAAGCCTCCGTCACCAGCGCGCCCCGGTTGCCCGTCACCCGGCGCGCGATCTGCATGGCGAGGTCGTTGGCCTCGGTGCCGGTGCAGACGAACATGCAGGTGTTCAGGTCCCCCGGCATCAATCCACCCAGGCGCTCCGCCAGCCGGACCACGTTCTCGTGCAGGTAGCGGGTGTGGGTATTGAGGGTCTGCATCTGTCGATACATCGCCTCCACCACGCGCGGATGGCAATGACCCACCGAGACCACGTTGTTGTAGCAGTCGAGGTAGCGCCTGCCGTCAGCGTCCCACAGCCAGACCCCTTCGCCACGCACGAGGTGCACCGGGCGGTCGTAGAACAGCTTGTAGGCGGGGCCCATGGCCGTCAGGCGGCGGGCCAGCAATGCATCTTTGGACATGGTTTGGCGCGCCGCGACCTGCGGCGGGGAGAGGGATGGGCGGGGCGATATTAAACCATTCGCCCGACACGGATAAGCGGGGAAAAGGTTGTTTCCCCGCCGGACATTGTTAATATCCCGCCCCCTGATCTCATTCCCGCCCCGAATCGGCATGGCCGACCCGACAACAACCAACCGCATCGCCTTCCAGGGTGAGTTCGGCGCCAATTCCGACATGGCCTGCCGCGACATGTATCCGGACATGGAACCGCTGCCCTGCCGCACCTTCGAGGACGCGTTCAATGCGGTAAGCGAGGGTGAGGCGGACCTCGCGATGATCCCCATCGAGAACACCATCGCCGGCCGGGTGGCCGACATCCACTACCTGTTGCCGGAATCGAACCTCTCCATCATCGGCGAATACTTCATGCCGATCCACTTCCAGTTGATGGTGAAGCCTGGAACGGCACTAGACGATATCCGTTCGGTACACAGCCATATCCATGCCCTTGGCCAGTGTCGGCGCATCATCCGCCAGCGTGGCTGGCAATCCATCGTCGCCGGGGACACCGCTGGCGCGGCCAGGGAAGTGTCAGCCCAGGAGGACCCGTCGCGCGCCGCGATCGCGCCCGCGCTGGCGGCCGAACTCTACGGCATGGAAATCATCGAACGCGACATCGAGGACACCGTCGACAACGTCACCCGCTTCGTGGTGCTGGCGCGGGAGCCGGCCCCGATCGGCCGCGACGACGCGGAACAGGTCGTCATCACCACCTTCGTGTTCAACGTGCGCAACCTGCCCGCCGCGCTCTACAAGGCCATGGGGGGCTTCGCCACCAACGGGGTCAACATGACCAAGCTGGAAAGCTACCAGCTCGAGGGCCATTTCACCGCGACCCAGTTCTACGCGGACATCGAGGGCCATCCTGAAGACCCGGCGGTAGCGCGGGCGCTCGAGGAGCTGCGCTTCTTCTCCACCAAGGTACGTCTCCTCGGCGCCTACCCGGCGCATCCCTTCCGCGTCGCCCAGCGGCGCTGAACACGCGGCGATTCGTCGCACGCGGACGCTCAGTCCGGGGCGTCTTCCCCCACACCGGCGTCGCCGAATTCCCGCGCAACGAAACGCAGCGACTGCCAGGCGGTTCGCCGTGGTCGACGGCGGCGAAGCGGCGCTCGCAGAAACCGGTTGAGTCCCCGGGCAAGTATCGCCGCCGCCGGTCCACCCAGGCGTTCCGCTTCCTCGCGCACGGCCACGGTGGTCTTCAGCAGATGCACGGCGACGATGTATTCCCCCTGGCCGTGATTCAGTGCGGACTCGAGCGCGCTGTCGAGCACCTCTTTCGGATCCCGGATCTCGTCTTCAGCAGCGGGATCATCAGTCATTGCCGGCACGGTATGGGAGGCATTGCGCCCGGCGAAGCAGGCCATCTGGAGAAGGCCCCGCGGCCATAACTCGGGGAAGCGGCTGCACTGACGCTGCACCGCGTTGGCAAAGGTGAGCCCGTGGGTGAAGTCGAGCCAGCCCACGTTGCCCGATACCGGCACCCGCACCCTGTCCTGGGATTCGTAGTCAAAATGCAGTAGGTTCCAGGTATTGGCGAGCAACAGTTCGCGGTAGAGGTCTTCCTCCGGGGCGCAGCGGCAGGCCAGCGTCCGGGCGAGTGACGAGCGGATGCCGAGGCCGCGCCAGTCGACGGCCGCCGGCATCTCGACCTTGCCGGGCTCGTCCCAGCGCCCCAGCGCCTCGGCGTAGTCGCGGAACTCGGGGATGCGATCCTCGCGGCTGGCGAATATCAGGGAGCGCACCAGGGAAAGCATTAGTGGTTCGGTTACTGACGGACCCAGCAGTTCAATCAGCTGGCCAGCCTTGGCAACGTAGATCAGTGAGTGTCCGAAGTCCTGGTAGTGGGCCAGGGCCGCGCACGTAAGCGCCTTTTCGAGGTCGGCGTATCCAAGACCCGCGCCGAGGGCGCCACGAATACAGGCAATTGCCGTGGCCTCGTCCTCGTCTTCCATCGCCGTGGTGAACACCGCCTCGTCCCAGGGCCGTTTGTCGACTGGATAGGGGTAGTCCGCCTCGCGGCGGGTATCGAAGGCGGCATGGGCCACGGGTTCCACCAGGCAGACCAGCTGTCTCTCGGCATCTCCGGGGTATTCGTGATACAGGGTGAGCCAGTCCGCCATCCCGGCATAAGCGTGGGTCCAGCCGAATTCCATGCGTTGCCAGGACCACTTGATCGCCATCCTTGCCGCGTCCAGCGGATCTCCACCAAGTCGAACGAGGCGCGCGATCTCGCGTGCAATGCGATCGTAGGACTCGTCCGCGAATGCCGCCCGCAGGTTGTCCGTGACCTGGCGCAGGCGCTCTGATGGAGGTGGTTCGGCGAGGTCGACCCAGATTTCATCACCGCGTAGCGCCACCGGGTAAACCGCGAGGCGGTCGCCGCCATACAGGTTGTCCCCGGTCTCAAGATCGAATTTCCAGTTGTGCCAGTTGCAGGTCAGTGTGCAGCGCCCCGACAGGTTGCCTTCGGAGAGGGGATAACCCTCGTGGGGGCAGAGATCGTTGCAAGCGTAGATCTTGCCGTCGCGGTCGAACAGCGCGATCCGCCGGCCGTGTACGCGCACCCGGTATACGCCGCCGGGCGGCAGTTCGGCACGTGGCGCGGCGAAATGCCAGGTGGACTCGGTTGATTCGGCGGATGCGACTTGCTCAGGCATGGACAGGCTCCGGTGAACGGTTCGGTCAAGAATAAAAGTTCAAGTAAACTTGAAGTCAACCGGTTGACCCATTTTGCCATGAATAATTCAGCACCCTTTCTGACCATCGGCCAGGCAGCCGCGCGCTGCGGAGTCTCCACCGCCACGCTGCGGTTCTACGAGGAACGCGGACTGATCCAGGCCGAGCGCGGCGCCGGCGGGCAGCGCCGGATCCACCGGGCGATGCTGCGGCGCATTTCCATCATCCGCGTGGCCCAGACCCTGGGTTTCAGCCTGGCGGAAATCGGCGAGGCGCTGGACACCCTGCCCCGCTTCCGCACCCCGACGAAACGCGACTGGCAGCGCCTGTCGCGTCATTGGCGGACGGAATTGCAGCGCCGGATCGAGGGCATGGAGCGGCTCCGCGACCAGCTCGACGGCTGCATCGGCTGCGGCTGCCTGTCGATGAAGAACTGCGCGCTCTACAACCCGGGGGACCGGGAGGGTGCCGTTGGATCGGGACCCGGTATCCTCATGGGGCGCTAGTCGCGTTACCCCGGTATCGGGCAGTTCGCGTCGTCACTGAAAATGACCCGGTGCGGCTCTCCTAGTGGGTCATGCAGGCACCGATCGCGTAAAATCCCTCGATCCCGTGGCAGATATCCACGCCGGGAAACCGCATCAAGGCGCCAGCATGACCTCCAACCATTTGTATCCGATCGACGGTGCAAGGCCGATCCGCCACCGAACAGGGTTGACCACGCCGATTCCCCGATGAACCGATCACCGGATTCCCCGGGTGAGGCCGGAGCGAAGCGTTCCCACCTGTTCTACCAGACCCGCCTGCGCCGCCCGACCCTGGACCGCGCCGAGGGCGTCTACATGTGGGACACCAGCGGCAAGCAGTATCTCGACGGCTCGTCCGGCGCCATGGTGTGCAACATCGGCCATTCCAATCCACGCGTGCTCGCGGCGATGCGCGCGCAGATGGAGAAGTCCACCTTCGGCTACCGGCTGCATTTCGAGACCGAGCCGGCGGAACGCCTCGCGACCCGCTCGGCGGAACTCATGCCGCCGGGCCTCGACCGGCTATTCTTCGTCTCCGGCGGTTCCGAGGCAGTGGAAAGCGCCATCAAGATGGCGCGCCAGTACGCGCTCGCCATCGGCCAGCCACAGCGCTATCGGGTCATCTCGCGCTACCCGAGCTACCACGGCTCCACCCTGGGCGCCCTCGGCTGCACCGGCTATACACCGATGACCGCACCGTTCGCGCCCATGATCCACGAGTCGCCGCGCATCCCGTCGCCCACCTGCTACCTCGACCGCGACGATCTCGACGAGGTGGCGCGAGGGCGACGCTACGCCGACATGCTGGAGGCGGAGATCCTGCACCAGGGCGCGGACACCGTGCTCGCCTTCATCGTCGAGCCGGTGGGCGGCGCCTCCACCGGCGCGCTGGTGCCGCCCGTCGGCTACATGGAACGCATCCGCGAGATCTGCACGCGTTACGGGGTTCTGCTGATTTACGACGAGGTCATGACCGGCGGCGGCCGCACCGGGAAATTCCTCGCCGCCGAGCACTGGGACGCGACGCCCGACATCGTCGTGCTCTCCAAGGGTTATGCCGCGGGCTACATGCCCCTCGGCGGCATGGCGGCGCGTAATGACATGGTGGAAGCGGTGCTCGCCCACGGTGGCTTCATCCACGGATACACCTATGCCGGCAACCCGCTCGCCTGCGCCACCGGGCTCGCGGTGATCGACGAGATCTTTGCCCAGGACATGATGGGAAATGCCGAAAGCGCCGGCGCGCGCCTCAAGGGCGAACTGGCGGCGCTGATGGACGACTACGCCTTCATCGGCGACGTGCGCGGCATGGGCCTGTTGCTGGCCTTCGAGCTGGTGGCGGAGCGCGCGTCCATGGACCCGTTGCCGAAGGAGCTGAACGCCTTCAACACCCTGGTGGACCTCGCCTACGACGAGGGCCTCATCATCTACTCCCGTCGCACGCGGGGCGGTCTCGCCGGCGATCACTTCCTCGTCTGCCCGCCGATGATCGTCACCGATGGCCATATCGACGAGATCATGGGCAAGCTGCGCCGCGCGCTGGACCGTTTCGCCGACACCGCCGGACTGGACCGCTAACTGACAAACCAACACCATGTCGAAGATCATCATCACCTGCGCCGTCACGGGCTCCATCCACACCCCCACGATGACGCCGCACCTGCCCATCACCCCGGAGGAAATCGCCGCCGACGGTATCCGCGCCGCGAAGGCGGGCGCCACCATCCTCCATATGCACGCGCGCAACCCGGAGAACGGCCACCCGTCCGCGGACCCGGCGCTGTTCATGGAATTCCTCGGTCCGATCAGCGAGTCCTGTGACGCCATCGCCAACCTCACCACCGGCGGCAGCGCCATCATGACCCTCGATGAGCGCCTCGCCGGCCCGCTGCAGGCGGAACCCGAGATGTGTTCGCTCAACCTCGGCTCGATGAATTTCGGCCTATTCCCGGTGGCGCAGAAGTACGACGAGTGGAAGTACGAATGGGAGAAACCGTTCCTCGAGAACACCCGCGACATGATCTTCAAGAACACGTTCAAGGACATCGAGACCATCTTCGAGAAGATGGGTCGCGAGCGCGGCGCGAGGTTCGAGTTCGAGTGTTACGACGTGGGGCATCTCTACACCCTGGCGCATTTCGCTGATCGCGGGCTCATCGACCCGCCATTCTTCATCCAGTTTGTATTCGGCGTGCTCGGTGGCATCGGCGCCGACGTTGACAACCTCGTGCACATGAAACGCATCGCCGACAAGCTGTTCGGCGACCGCTTTCTCTTTTCCGTGCTCGCGGCCGGACGCCACCAGATGCCGCTCACCACCGCCGCGGCCACCCTGGGCGGTCACGTCAGGGTCGGGCTCGAGGACAGCATCTACATCGCCAGGGGCAAGCTCGCTACCTCCAACGCCGACCAGGTGGCAAAGATCCGCGGCATCGTAGAGGCGCTCGGGCGCGAGGTGGCGACGCCGGCCGAGGCGCGCGGGATGCTGGGACTCAAGGGGCGGGAAAAGACCGCGTTCTGATCCCGAGTCGACGCATACCAGTGTCCAAAGTCGAGATCCGTGCCGCCACGCCGGACGACGTGCCCGTCATGCACCGACTGCTCGGCGAGCTGGCGGACTTTGTCGGCGACAGTGAACAGTACACCGGCAACGTGAATTCCTTTCGCCGCCATGGTTTCGGCCCCGATCGCATCTTCCACACCCTGCTCGCCGAGGAGTCGGGCAATGCCGTGGGCCTGGTGAACTACTTCCCGGAATACTCCACCTGGCTTGGTACGCCGGGTGTCTATATCCTCGACCTGGTGGTATCCCGGGGCGCGCGTGGCGGTGGCCTCGGCCGCGCGCTGCTGCGCGAGACCATGACGCAGGCCGCCGCGGCCTGGGACGCGAGGTATGTCCGCCTCGGGGTACATGGTCACAATGAGAGCGCGATGCGTTTCTACCGCGGCCTCGGGTTTCGCGAATCCGCCGGCGAGTCGGTACTGATCGCCGATGCGTCTGCGCTCGCAAAGCCGACTGCATGATGCGAACCGACTTGTCGAAAACAGCGCCGTGAAAGCTATCTACCATCCCGCGCAGAAAGCGCATTACCCGCGTCATTTCCTCTCCAGCGGGGCGCGCCAGCCCAATCCCGAAAAACCGGAACGGGTGGACGCGCTGCTCGCGGGCGCCACGGCGGCGGGACTCACTATCGAGGAACCGACGGACTGCGGTCTCGGCCCGGTGGCCGCGGTGCATTCGACGGAGTACCTCCAGTTCCTCGCCAATATCTTCACCCGCTGGCAGCGCATCGAGGGCGCATCGGAGGAGGTGATTCCCAACATCCACCCGGACTCCCGCGACGCCGGCTATCCGAAATCCGCCGTCGGCCAGGCAGGGTTCCACATGATGGATACCAGTTGCCCGATCTCCGCGGAGACATTCGAGTCCGCCCGCTGGAGCGCCGCCAGCGCGGTCCATGCCGCGGCCCTGGTGGCGGGCGGTGACCGCGCCGCCTACGCCCTCTGCCGCCCGCCCGGCCACCACGCATTCCGCGATCTCGCGGGCGGCTTCTGCTATCTCAACAACACCGCCATCGCCGCCCAGTGGTTGCGCGAACGGGGATACCGACCGGCAATCCTCGATGTCGACCTCCACCACGGCAACGGCACGCAGTCCATCTTCTACCACCGCGCCGACGTGCTCACGGTGTCGATCCACGCCGACCCGGTGCGTTACTACCCGTTCTTCTGGGGCCATGCCGCGGAGCGCGGCGCGGGCGAAGGGCTTGGCGCCAATCTCAACCTGCCGCTGCCCCGGGGCACCGGCGACGACGGTTTTCTCGCGGCACTGGAAACCGCGCTGGAACGCATTCACCTGTTCGGGCCCGACGTTCTGGTAATTGCCCTCGGTCTCGACGCCTTCGAGGGCGACCCGTTTGGCGGGCTTGCGATCACCAACGCGGGGTTCGGCCGTATCGCGGATAACTGCACCGCTCTCGCCCTGCCCACACTGCTGGTGCAGGAAGGCGGCTACCTCTGCCCGGAACTGGGCGATAACCTGCGCGCCTTCCTCGAACCTTTTGCCAATGGCTGAGGCCTCCATCTTTCCGATCCAGGCCGGAGAACCAGCTTACGCTGGCCGCCCTCGGGCGCGGGCGTTGCTCGGCGAAATTGGCGCAAGCGGGCTCGCCGGCCTGCTGGTGCTGTGCATGGTCGTCGCCACTATCGCCGACGGTCTCGGTGATTGGCGCTTCTCGACGATGTTGCAATGGACCGCGGCGCTCGCCGCCTGGTGCGCAGCCATTCTGCTGATCCCGCGCGGTGCGCTGGTCCTGCGCGTGCAGGTCGGCTTCCTGCTCGCCATCGGTGTCGCCATGATCGTGGTCGCGCGGCGTCACGGCGCCACCATCGACCCGCTCGAGGCCGCAGGCTCCAACATCGGCCTCCTGACCATGATTGCGGCGGTGGGCTTCCTGCGCCTGGTCACCCTGCCCGCACCCGGCAAGGTACGCAGCCTGCCGCGGGGGAAGCGCGCGTTTCTGCAGACCGTGCTTGGTATCTCGGTGTTCGGCTCGGTGATCAACATCTCCGCGCCCATCCTGATCGGCGACCGCATCCACCGGGAACGACCGCTGGGTCGATTCACCACGCAGAGTATCGTGCGCGTGTTCACCGCGATGTCGAACTGGTCGCCCTTCTACGGCGCAATGGCAGCGGTGCTGACATGGGTCAACGGCGCACGCCTCGACCTGATCATGCTCGCCTGCCTGCCCTTCGCCCTGGTATGCGTTGGCGTGGTGATCGCCGAGGCGAGATGGCGCTACCGGGACGAGGTGCATGAATTCGTCGGCTATCCCCTGGAGAAGGACGCGCTCATGGTGCCCGCCCTGCTGATGGTCTGCGTGGCGCTCTGCTCCCAGGTATTCCCGGGCGTTCCCATCCTCATCCTGATCGCGATCTGCGCGCTCGCGGTGACTACGTTCCTGTTGATCAGGCGGTCGGGAAGCAGCCGCACGTATACGGCATTGAAAACTCACGTCATCGGCCACCTACCACAGATGGTGGGCGAACTCTCCCTGTTTCTCGCCGCCGGCGTATTCGCCGTCGGCATCGCCGCGCTGATCGACACCGGCATCATCGTCTCCCCCTTCACCCGCTTCGACGGTATCGCCGCCATCGAGCTTCTCGCCCTGATGCTGGCGGCCGCCATCATCGGCATCCACCCCATCATCCTGGTCACCAGCCTGACGCCAATGCTGATGGCCCTCGACCCCAATCCGACCCTGCTCGCCATCGTCTACCTCACCGCCTGGAACCTCGGTACCCAGAGCAGCTACCTCTCCGGCACCAACCTCGTCTTCCAGGCCCGCTACGGCATCCCGAGCTGGCGCTCCGCGACGTGGAACTGGCCGTTCGTGGCGGTGATGTTTTGCGTGGCGGCGGGGTGGTTGCTGGTCTTGCACAGACTTCTTGGATGAAAACCCCCATTTCAACATTTCAGACAATTTCTTCGGCTTGGCATTCGTTCAACTTCAGATCTCCCTACTACAGAATTCCGGCCTGTAAGAAATCAACTTCAGTTTGGCAATGCATAGCAGCTATCGATTAATTTGGTTTCATCATTTCCATAAAGCTGCTGGCACTTCTATCGTGCACCTCGCTGAGAAAAACGGTGAAACCTTTTGGGCAAACCATCAAAATGGGAACCCGGCGGATGAAAATCACGAATTGTTAAATCTGTGGAACTACAAGGAAACGGAACTGAATCGGTTCTTGGATATATGTGAAGAGAAGGGAGTTACATTTGTCGCCACAGAATGGGGGGGTGCCGTATATTGAGGCACTGTCCGATGACCCCAGAGTAGTGACCATCACCTGCTTGCGAAAACCACTTGATCGCTTTGTATCGAACTACTATTTTGATTTGTACAATGGATACACGCCAGCAAGATCATTGGTAGAGTACCAGAACACGCGTAGTCGAACATTTACTATGTCGAACTACTATACGAGAATGTTATCTCGACACGGTAACGATCCAGCAGATATTGATGGAAAAATTTATCAGAGAGCCAGAAATACACTGAAACGATTCGATTGCTGCCTCATACTGGAAAGTGGGTTCTCAGAGCTTGGATCTTTACTCGGCTGGGATGTTTCAAGCACCCGCTCAAATCGCAACGAGTTGACATTGAGGTTGGCAGCTAGTTTGATTTTGAGGTTGCGCTGGAAATTACTATTGTACAGATTACTTTTTCCCAGGACAGAACCATCAACCGATTTCGTGAATCACTTTGATCATGAAAATACCTGGGATCTGCAGTTGTACAATGAATACCGATGTTCCTAGGTCGCTCATCCCGCCCCCTTCGAAGCACCATTCCAGTACCGCACTATAGTCTGCAATCCTGAACCACACCATGGCTATGCAACTCCACCCCACAGGCTTCTTCGACAACAGCGCCAGGCAGTATAAGTACATCACCGCCCTGCCCCTGTCCGCCGCCATGGGCGCGGAGATCGCGGGCGTCAGTCTTGCCTCCCTGACTGACGAGCAGTTTGCCGAGATCGAGGACGCGCTCTACCGGCACAAGATGCTCTACTTCCGCGACCAGGAGATCTCCTTCGAAGACCAGGAAGCCTTCACCCGGCGCTTCGGCGAGTTCGGCATCGACGCCTATACCTCCGGCGTTCCGGGGCACGAGAACGTGCAGCCGGTGATCAAGGAGGCGGACACGAAGACGAAGATGATCTTCGGCAGCGGCTGGCATACCGATTCACCGTTCATGGAGACGCCTCCCGCCATCAGCATGCTTTACGGTGTAGACATCCCGCCTTATGGCGGCGACACCATCTGGTGTAACAGCGCGCTCGCCTACCGTTGCCTCAGTGACACCATGCGCAACCTGCTGGAGGGACTGCGGGTGCACATGTCCGCCGCCGGCGTGGTGAGCAACCTGGAGGCGATGAAGCGCGAGGGACTCAGCAAGGGGCAGAAAACCACTTTCGCGCGTACCGAGCGTGACGAACAGACCCAGGCCATGGTGGACGGCTGGTTTCATCCCATCGTCCGCACCCATCCGAAGACCGGTGAGAAATCACTCTACGTGGATCACACCTATTCCCACGGCATCCAGGGCATGACCAGCGAGGAAGCCGAATCTATACTCGGCTTCCTGAAGGCGCACGTCACCCAACCCGCGTTCAGCTGCCGCCTGCGCTGGTCTCCGGGCACTTTCGCCCTGTGGGACAACCGACTCTGCATTCACCAGGCATTCAATGACTACGATGGATTCCGTCGGGAGATGTACCGTACTACCGTGAACGGAGAAGTGCCGGTCTAGCTCTTCCAGCTCGGATCCCGCGCGTCGATGTAGCGCAGCAGCGCGGGCCACTCCGGATGACGCACCTTCGCCCCGGCTTGAGCGCTGCCGCCCTCGAACTGTTCCCGGGTGTGGCGCATGACTTTCTTGCTGATCCGGTTCAGCTTTCCCGCGGCCATGGCCTGAAGTTGCACGGAAGCATTGCGGATGAAATGGCAGTGGCGGACAAAGGCCCAGGCGCAACTCGGACCCGCGGTGATGAGGCCGTGGTTCCTGAGTACCAGGGTGTGGTTTTTCTTTCCAAGCGCGGCGGTCAGCCGGTCCTGTTCACTCTCGTCCAGCACGATGCCCTCGTAGTCGTGGTAGCCCACCCGCTTGTAGAACTGGCAGCCTTCCTGGGTCACCGGCACCACCGGGTGATCCAGCGCACATAGCGCCTGGGACACCGCCTCGTGGGTGTGGATGACGCAGTGGAGGTCGTCGGGACGCGCCTTGTGGATGGCCGAGTGGATCACGTAGCCCGCGCGGTTCACCGGCCAGTCGGATTCGCTCACCTGGTTGCCATCGATGTCGATGCGGATGAGATCGCTGGCGCGGATCTCGTCGTAGCGCATGCCGAAGGGGTTGATAAGGAAATGATCCGAGCCGGGAATGCGGGCTGTAATGTGGTTGTACACCACGCTGGTCCAGCCGTGACAGTCCACCAACCGGTAGCAGGCGGCGAGGTCCAGGCGGGCCTCCCATTCAGCGGGGTCCATGCCCGCCGGGCCGGCAGGCAGATCGATATCGAAGGTTCGCGCGCGCATGTCCATTGGTGGGCCTCGGCAAAAAAACGGGGGATTTAGTGTATATTGTTCCGCGCTGACAAATCCAACCCGACCGGAATTCGCGTCCCGGCGCGATCAATCCGGCAGACACCAAGCGAGGAAAACGATGAACAAGAGAACCCTGTTGTCCGCCGCCCTGTTCACGGCGCTCGGCGCCAGCCTGCCCCTGACCGCCGGCGCGGCGGAGTTCAATCTGAAACTCCACCACCTGCTGCCGCCCAAGGCGCCGGCGCAGACCAAGATGCTGGAGCCCTGGGCCCAGCGCATCGAGGAGGCTTCCGGCGGCCGGGTCAAGATCGAGATCTTCCCCGCCATGTCACTCGGCGGCAAGCCGCCGCAGCTCATCCGCCAGGCGCGTGACGGCGTGGTGGACCTCGTCTGGACCGTGAACGGCTACACCCCGGGCCTGTTCCCGCGCACCGAGGTCTTCGAGCTGCCGTTCATCCACACCAACAACGCCGCCGCCACCAATCAGGCAATGTTCGAGATGTTCGAATCCGACCTCGCGGAGGAATACAGCGGCCTCAAGGTGATGTTCCTCCACGTGCACGCGGGCCAGGCCTTCCAGATGGTGGACATGGACGTGCGCAAGCCGGAGGACCTCGCCGGCACCAAGCTGCGCATCCCTACCCGCACGGGCGCCTGGGTGATCGAGGCCCTCGGCGCATCACCCGTGGCGATGCCGGTGCCCGACCTGCCGCAGTCGCTGTCGAAAAAGGTCGTGGACGGCGCGCTCATCCCCTGGGAGATCATCGCGCCACTAGGTCTGCAGGACCTGACCGACTACCAGATCGAGGGACATGACAAGACCCGCTTCGGCACCACCACGTTCCAGGTATCGATGAACGAGAATTCCTGGAACAACCTGCCCGCGGACATCCAGCAGGTCTTCATGGACAACTCCGGGCCGGACTGGTGGAAGGAAGTCGGCGAAATCTGGACCGCGTCGGATGACTTCGGCATCGATCTCGCGGTGAAGGCCGGCAATACCCACACCACCCTCACAGAGGAGGAAACCGCGGCTTTCCAGGAAGTGCTGGAGCCGGTCGTGGACCGCTGGATCGAGGAGGTTTCGGGCCAGGGCATCGACGGCGCCGCGCTGGTAAAGAAGGCGCGCGAACTGGTGGCGAAGTATTCCAACTGATTCCGCCGACCGCGGGGGTAGCGGCGGCGTGTCGGCCCTGATCGGGCTCTGCATCCGGGTCATCCACGCCTGGGCGCTGCTGGGAGGACTCGTGCTGCTCGCGGTGGTCCTTATGACCACCTATAGCGCCGCCGCGGGCTACCTGGTGGCGAAGCCCTTTCCGGGGGATTTCGAACTCACGGAAATGGGCGTTGCCATCGCCGCCTTCTCGTTCCTTCCCTACTGCCAGCTTACGTTCGCCAACGTCTCGGCGGACATCTTCACCGCCCACGCAGGCCCGCGCGCGATCGCGGTCTTCAACCGTCTCGGCTCGCTGCTGGCCTTCCTTTTCGCCTGCCTGCTGATCTGGCGCATGTGGGAGGGCATGCAGGACTACCAGACATACCTCGAGGTGACGGCCATCCTGCAGGTTCCACTCTGGTATGCGTTCGTCCCCGCCCTGGTCTCGCTGGTGCTGCTCGCCATTGCGGCGCTGATCACCCTCCGCTATCCGCAGAACCACCCGGATTCGCCGCTCGCGGCGCATTAGCCATGACCTATGAGATCACCGTGGGCCTGCTGGGGCTGGGGGCGCTCATCGCGCTGATCGCGATCCGCATTCCCATCGCCTACAGCATGATCCTGGTGGGCGGTATCGGGGTAACGGTGCTGAACGGGCCGGCGATCTTCATGTCCCAGCTCAAGGACCTGGCCTACGTCCAGTTCTCCATCTATGACCTGTCGGTGGTGCCGATGTTCGTGCTCATGGGCAACCTGTCCTCCCAGGCCGGACTGTCGCGCGAACTGTTCCGCGCCGCCAATGCCTGGGTGGGCTGGATGCGGGGTGGCGTGGCGATGTCCGCCATCGTCTCGTGCGCCGGCTTCGGCGCGGTCTGCGGTTCATCGCTCGCCACCGCGTCGACCATGGGCAAGGTGGCGCTGCCCGAGCTGCGCCGCTATAACTACGCCGGCTCGCTCGCCACGGGCACCCTCGCGGCGGGGGGGGTCCTCGGCATCCTGATCCCGCCCTCCGTGGTGCTGGTGATCTACGCCATCCTCGTGGAGGCCAACATCGTGACCATGTTCATGGCGGCGTTCTTGCCCGGCCTGATCGCGGTGGTGCTGTTCCTCGTCACCATCGCCATCATCGTGCGCATCCGGCCGGACTCGGGCCCGGCGCGCGATCCCATCGACCGGCAGGAGTTCTGGTCCGCGACTATGGGCATGCTGCCGGTGCTGCTGATTTTCGGCGCGGTGATCGGCGGCATCTACTTCGGACTCTTCAATCCCACCCCGGCGGCAGCGGTGGGAGTCTTCCTGGTGTGGGTCTACGGCAGTATCCGGGGCCAGCTGGGCCTCACCCAGCTCAAGCTGGCGCTGTTCGAGACCGCACGCACCTCCGGCATGATCTACCTGATCCTGCTGGGCGCGGAGATGCTCAAGATCTTCATGTCCCGTGGCGGGGTGCCCCAGGCCGCGGCGGAGATGATGGCGGCCTCCGGCCTGTCACCGCTGACGATCCTGGTCCTGCTGCTGATCGCGCTCATCATCCTTGGCTGCCTGATGGACTCGCTGTCGATGATCCTGCTGGCGATTCCCTTTTTCTGGCCGGTGGTTTCCGAGCTCGACTTCGGCCTCGGCCCCGAGGAACTCAAGATCTGGTTCGGCATCCTCGCGCTCATCGTGGTGGAACTCGGGCTCATCACGCCACCGGTGGGGATGAACGTGTTCGTCATCAGCGCCATGGCGAAGGACGTACCGATGCGCGAGACCTTTATCGGCGTGCTGCCGTTCTTCTTCGCGGAACTCGTGCGCGTGGGCATCCTGGTGGCGTTCCCGGTGATCTCCCTGTGGCTGCCGCGGCTGCTCTATGGCTGATCCCGTTCCCCTCCGCTACGCCGTGCTCGGTGCCGGCGCCATGGGATCGGTGTTCGGCGCGCGACTGGCGCGCGGCGGATACCCGGTGGAACTGCTCGCCCGCAACCGGGACCATATCGACGCGATCAACGCGAACGGCCTCGTCGCCAACCTGGACGGCGAACGGCTGACCCTTCCCCTGCGCGCATGCGCGGTGGCCGAAGCCTCCCCGGCGGACGTGGTCATCGCGTTCACCAAGTCCTACCAGCTCGCCGATGCCTTACGGGAGCTGCCCCCGGCGCTGTCGGGCGCACGTATCCTGGTACTGCTGAACGGCCTGGGCAACGGCGAGCGTGCGGCGGAAGTGGTCGGCGCGGAGCGTGTCGTCGAGGGCATCACCATGATGCCGGGAGAATTTGTCGCCCCGGGCGAGGTGGCGTCCTCCGACGCCGCGGAGACCTGGTTCCACCACATGGATGGACGCGAGGACGAATTGGTGGACCAGGTTGGCGCGGACTTCAACGCCGCCGGGATTACGAGCGAAGTCACCCCGGAAGTACGCACCCGCATCTGGCAGAAGACCTGCTTCAATGCGGCGATGAACGCGCTCTGCGGACTGACACTGGGTTCACCCGGCATGCTGCATCGTCATCCCGACGGCCAGCGCCTGGCACATGAACTGGCGGACGAGGCGCTCCGGGTCGCGGCAGCGGAAAACGTCCCGGTGGACGCGAACAGGGTGCATGCCCTGATCGACTACGCCTGCGAGAAGCATACCTTCCACCGCCCTTCCATGTTGCAGGATCTCTCCCGGGAGAAACGCACGGAGATCGACGCCATCAACGGTTACATTCTTGGCGTAGCGGAGCGTCATGGCATCGAGGCACCACTGAACCGGATCATCACCCGGCTGATTAGATTGCGCGAAATCTCTCCGGCGTTTTGGGCCAAGGAACCCACCGGCGGACACTAAAAGCGGAGCTTACTCGTCCAGCGCGGCGCGCAGTTCGCGGATATGGGCCGGGCCGGTGCCGCAGCAGCCGCCGACGATGCGCAGCCCATGGCGCTGGATCCAGCCCTTGACGGTGCGCGCGTACTCGGCCGGCGGACAGGCCTCCTCGAAGGTCCAGTCGGGCGGCAGGAATGCTCCGGTCTCGGCATAGGCGAGCTTGGGTCCGCTCCAGTGCGAGTCGAGCACCTCGAGAGCGGGCTCGATGCCGTCGATCCGGGTATGCATGATGCCCACTGCCTGCACCCCGAGGGGCGTCACCGCGTCGACGATGCCGGCGAAGTCCCTCGGCTCCTGCGTACGGTCCGCACTCTTCCAGCGTAGCGCGCGCACGCTGTCGCCATTGCCCGCGGTCATGGTGCTGAAGCCGGCCCAGACCGGCAGGCCCGTGGCGAGCGCGGCCTCCACCACCATGGTGGCGTTCTCCACGTCGCGCAGCATCTCGGCGATGATCAGGTCCACACCGGATTCCGCCAGCACCTCCGCCTGTTCACGGTAGCTCGCCGCGGCATGGGCGTCGAGGGCTACCTCCTGGTCGCTGGTAAGTGGCGGCATGCTGGACATGGAACCCGCGATCCACACCGCGCCATCCGCGGCGGCGTCGCGCGCCTCCTTCGCCAGTTGCACCGAGCGGAAGTTGATCGGCTTCGCCTCGTGGCCCAGCATCACGCTTTCGAGCACGTGCCTGGCGGTGGAATAGGTATTGGCGGTGATCACCTCGGCGCCCGCGCGAATGTAGTCCTCGTGCACCTGGCGCACCACCTCGGGATGGGTCTTGGTGGTGAGGCCGGCCCAGACATTGGCGTCCATCGCCGCACCGCGGCGCTGGATCTCGGTGCTGACGCCGCCGTCCAGCAGGATCACGCGCTCCTGCCGCAGGCGCTCCGTGATGGTGGTCATGGCGTCCCTCCTGGTGTGCTTTTCGTCCATTCTACTCCGCGCAGCGATAACCGTCATCGGCAACCCGCTGACTTCCCGGGGCATTCCGCATACACTGGGCGGGACGACGGGAACAGAAACGACAGGGATCCATGCGCTACTGCAATTCCATCATCGATACCATCGGCGATACCCCGCTGGTGAAACTCAACGCGGTGACCCGGGGGATCCGCGGCACCATCCTCGCCAAGGTCGAGTACTTCAACCCCGGCCATTCCATGAAGGATCGCATGGCGGTGCGCATGATCGAGGACGCGGAGCGTCGCGGCGACCTGAAGCCGGGCGGCACCATCATCGAGGGCACCTCGGGCAACACCGGCATGGGCCTCGCGCTTACCGCCATCGCCCGCGGCTACCGCTGCATCTTCACGCTGGCTGACAAACAGTCCCAGGAGAAGATCGACATCCTGCGCGCCATGGGCGCGGAGGTGATCGTCTGCCCCACCGCGGTGCCGCCCGAGGACCCGCGCTCCTACTACTCGGTGGCGAAACGCCTCAACCGGGAGATTCCGAACTCCTACTATCCCAACCAGTACGACAACCTCTCCAACACCGAGGCCCACTACGACACCACCGGGCCCGAGATTTGGCACGATACCGATGGCAAGGTTACACACTACGCCGCGGGGGTCGGCACCGGCGGCTCCATGTGCGGCGTGGCGCGCTATCTCAAGGAACAGAACCCGGACATCGTCACCGTGGGCATCGACACCTACGGCTCGGTGTTCAAGAAGTACAAGGACACCGGGGAATTCGACGAGAC
>JAUILZ010000045.1 GCA_030432755.1 Gammaproteobacteria bacterium
TGACGGTATCGAAATCATGGTATCTGACCTTGAGTTGCACCGTCTTCGACTTCAGCTGCGCGCGCCGCAGGCGGTAGCAGACCCCCTCCGTGAGTTCCAGGGCCACCGCCTCGAGCGCCGCGAGATCGCGGATATCCGTGCCGAAGGTGGTTTCGTGGGAAATCGAACGCGCCGTGCTGTCGGTGATCACCGGGCGCTCGTCGATACCGTGGCACAGCTCCCACAGTCGCGCGCCGCCCTTGCCAAACGTCTCGCCCAGCCATTCGGCGGAAGTGGCGCGCAGTTCGGCCACGGTATGGATACCGGCGGCATGGAGTCGTTCCCTGCCAGCCTTGCCGACCCCCCAGATGCGTTCCACCGGTAGCGGGTCGAGAAACGACTGCACCTCCGCGGGCTTCACCACGGTAAAGCCGTCGGGTTTTTCCTGGTCGCTCGCAAGCTTGGCGAGGAACTTGTTGGGCGCCACGCCGACTGACGCCACCAGGTCGAGCTCCGCCCGGATCTCGTCCTTGATTCGCCGACCGATGGCCTCCGCCGGTCCGTAAAGCCGGCGCGAGGCGCGAACGTCGAGAAACGCCTCGTCCAGCGACAGCGGCTCGATCAGCGGGGTGTAGCGGCGGAATATGTCCCCGATCTGGTCGGACACCTGGCGATACACCGCCCCCCGTGGTGGTACGATCACCAGCGAATTGCAGAGCCGTACCGCGCGCGCCATCGGCATTGCGCTGCGAATGCCGTAGGCGCGCGCAGCGTAGCTGGCGGCCGCCACCACGCCGCGACCCTCGGGACGACCGCCCACCACCAGCGGCACGTCCCTGAGCGCGGGATTGTCCCTCGCCTCCACCGACGCGTAGAACGCATCCATGTCGATGTGCAGGATCATTGGCGTCGGGAGGGGCGTGCAGTCCCATTGTAGCGCCGGCCCGATTTCGACTGGTGAAATATTCGGGCTAAACTCTGGCCTGCCCCGCCGCCACGCCGCAGTTGAAGCCGAACCACCGATCCGAATTGAATGCCGGGCTCGAAGCCAGCGAACTGGAATGCCTGCGGGGCTTCCAGTCTCTCTTCGAAGGCCTGTCGTTCGCGGTGTCCCCCGGCGAGGCGCTGCAGGTGACCGGCGCCAACGGAAGCGGCAAGACCTCGCTGCTTCGCATTCTTTGCGGTCTCGGCCTGGCGGAAAGCGGCGAGGTGCGCTGGAACGGTGTGCCCATCGCCCGGGCAGGGGCGGAGTATCGCGCCGTGCTCGGCTATCTCGGCCATCGGCCAGCGCTCAAGGGTGAGCTGACGCCACGCGAAAACCTGCGCGCGCATACCACGCTGCACGGCAAGGCCGCGGACGACACGCGAATTCTCTCAGTCCTCGAGTCATTCGGCATCGGCCGCCGCCACGACCGCCCCTGCCGGACGCTGTCCGCCGGTCAGCAGCAGCGCACCGCGCTTGCCCGGATCGTGCTTGGCGATACGCCGCTGTGGATCCTCGATGAACCCGCTACCGCACTCGACGATGGCGGAATCGCCTGCCTGGAGGCGGCGATGGACGACCGCCTCGCGCGCGGCGGTGTGATCGTCTTCACCAGCCACCAGTCCCTCGAAGGTATACGCAGCCTCGGACAGCTGGCATTGCCGGGTAACCGGGGCTGACCGCGACATGGCAGAGCACACCACGGCAGAGCAGGTCCCGGCCAACCGGGAATCCGGTCCAGCGCTGCCGCTCCGGACCGGGATGTGGTCCCTGCTGCGGCGGGATCTCAGTATCGCCCTCAGGGAACGCGGCTCCCTCGCCCAGCCGGTGCTGTTCTTCATCGTCGTGGTGACCCTGTTTCCGCTGTCGGTGGCCCCGGATCCCGTTCTGCTGCGAAGCGCCGGCCCGGGAATCATCTGGGTGGCCGCCCTGCTTGCCACGATGCTCGCGCTCGACAGCATGTTCCGCCCGGACTTCGACGATGGAACGCTGGAGCAGATCGCCCTCAGCCCGCACCCCCTCAGCATGCTGGTGCTGGCCAAGGCGGTGGCCCACTGGCTCGTGAGTTCCGTGCCCCTGATCGTGGTCTCGCCGCTACTCGGCATGCTGATGCAGTTGCCCGGTGACGCCATCTCCATACTCGTTCTCGCGCTGTTTCTCGGCACACCGGCGCTCAGCCTGGTGGGAGCGGTCGGGGTCGGCCTGACGGTGGGCATCCGCCGTAACGGCATGCTCCTCAGCCTGCTGGTATTGCCATTGTACGTCCCAGCCCTCATATTCGGATCCGGCGCGGTGCAGGCCTCGCTGGTGAGCCTCGACCCGGCGCCACACCTGCTGCTGCTGGCGGCGTTCTCCCTGTTCTCGCTGGCGGTCTGCCCGTTGGCTGCCGCCCTGGCCGTGCGCATCAGCCTCAACTGATGATCGGGTGGTTTCAAGAGATTCCGGCATCAAATAACATATCGAATCAATTAGATACGATCTAATTCTCCACCAGATTCCCGGTATAGCATTGGATAGTACGCGCGCCACCACCTCCCCGCGGCGATGGGCCTGGTTCCACCGGTTCGGTTCGCCCGCCTGGGTCTACGGCTTCGCCAGCCGATGGGCGCCGGTCTGTGGCTGGATCGCCCTGGGAATGCTGGTGCTGGGGCTGTATCTCGGCCTCGTTGTCGCGCCGCCGGATTACCAGATGGGCGACAGCTATCGCATCATCTTCCTCCATGTGCCATCCGCCTGGTTGTCGATGTCCAGCTACCTGATAATGGCGGTGTCGGCCGGTATCGGCCTGGTCTGGCATCTCAAGGTCGCGGACCTCGCCGCGCGCGCCATCGCCCCGCTCGGCGCGACATTCACCTTCTGCGCGCTGCTGACGGGATCCCTCTGGGGCAAGCCCACCTGGGGCACCTACTGGGTCTGGGACGCGCGCCTGACCTCGGAACTGGTTTTGCTGTTCCTGTTCTTCGGCTACATGGCGTTGTCCGCCGCGATCGAGGACCGGCGCACCGCGGCGCGCGCGTCGGCGGTGCTCGCGCTCATCGGCCTGATCAACCTGCCGATCATCCACTTCTCCGTGGAATGGTGGAACACCCTCCACCAGGGTTCCACGGTCACGCGTCTCGGCCGGCCGACCATGGACACCCAGATGCTGATTCCTTTGCTTATCATGTTTGTCGCCTTCAACTTCTATTTCGCAGCAGTGGTATTGAACCGCCTGCGCGGCGAACTCCTGGTGCAGGAACGTCGCACACGCTGGGTACGGGAGCTTGCCCGTGGCTGAATTCCTCCACATGGGCGGCTATGCCTTCTTCGTCTGGACCAGCTACGCCGTGGTCCTCGCGCTCATGGTCTGGCATTACGTCGTCCCGATCCGGCGCGTGCGCAGCGTGTTGCGCGAGCTGTCGATGCTGGACGATGATGACGTTGTCCGGGAGGCGTCCCGATGACGCCCAGACGTCGCCAAAGGCTGATACTGGTGGGTCTGCTGTTGCTCGGCGTCGGCGGCGCCGTGGCGCTGGCGCTCACGGCGCTCAACCAGAACATCAACCTCTTCTACAGCCCCACCCAGGTGGCGGCGGGAGAGGCGCCGGCGAATGCCGACTTCCGATTGGGCGGCATGGTGGTGGACGGCAGCGTCCAGCGCAGCAGCAGCGACCTCAAGGTCCGATTCAATCTCACCGACTACGCCGAGACGGTCACCGTCCACTACGAAGGCATCCTCCCGGACCTGTTCCGCGAGGGCCAGGGCATTGTCACCACGGGCGCCATGAAGAACGGCGAGTTCGTCGCCCACCAGGTGCTCGCCAAGCATGACGAGACCTACATGCCACCGGAAGTGGACGATGCCATCCGCAAGGCCCATGCCGGATCCGCGCTAGACGGTCAATACGAGAGCAGCACCCAATGATCCCGGAACTCGGTCATTTCGCGCTCATCCTGGCGTTGATCCTGTCGCTCCTGCTGGCGACACTCCCGCTCGTGGGATCCCTGCGCGGCATTGCGGGCTGGGTACTGCTGGCGCGTCCGCTGGCGATCAACCTGCTCGTCATGGTAACGGTGTCCTATGCCTGCCTGACCTGGGCGAGCGTTAGCAGCGATTTCTCCGTCGCCTACATCGCAAACCATTCCAATTCACAACTGCCATTGGTCTACCGGATCTCCGGGGTCTGGGGTGGTCACGAGGGTTCGCTGCTTCTATGGGCGCTGATCCTCGCCGGCTGGACCGGGGCGGTTGCGATCGCCACCCGCGGGCTGCCGGATGTCATGAGCGCGAGGGTGCTGTCGGTCATGGGCATGATCGCGGTGGGCATCCTGCTGTTCCTGCTACTGACCTCGAATCCATTCGAGCGCATGTTCCCGGTGCCGCCCGAGGGCCGTGACCTGAATCCGCTGCTGCAGGACATCGGCCTCGCCATCCACCCGCCGATGCTGTACCTCGGCTATGTCGGCTTCTCCGTGGCCTTCGCCTTCGCCATCGCGGCGATGATCGGCGGCCGCATGGATGCCGCCTGGGCGCGCTGGTCGCGTCCCTGGACGAACTTCGCCTGGATGTTCCTCACCATCGGAATCGCTCTCGGGTCCTGGTGGGCCTACTACGAACTCGGCTGGGGCGGGTGGTGGTTCTGGGATCCGGTGGAGAATGCCTCGTTCATGCCCTGGCTGGTTGGCACCGCTCTGATCCACTCGCTGGCGGCCACCGAGAAACGTGGTGTCTTCAAGGCCTGGAGTGTCCTGCTCGCGGTAATGGCGTTTTCGCTCTCGCTGCTCGGTACGTTCCTCGTGCGCTCGGGCGTACTCACCTCGGTGCATGCCTTCGCCAATGACCCCACCCGGGGATTGTTCATCCTGATCTTTCTCTGCGTGGTCATCGGCAGCTCGCTTCTCCTGTACGCCTGGCGTGCGCCGTCCATCCGCAGCCTGGTGCGTTTCGACCTGGTGTCGCGTGAATGCGCGATCCTGCTCAACAATATCCTGCTCGCGGTGCTCTGCTTCGCGGTCCTGGTAGGCACACTGTATCCGCTGTTTCTCGACGCCGTCACCGGCGACAAGATCTCGGTGGGCCCGCCCTACTTCGACCTCCTGTTCGGGATTCTCGGTATCCCGCTGGCCATCGCCCTCGCGCTCGGCGCGGTGCTGCGCTGGAAACGTGACGCCCTCGCGCGTACGCTACGCGCGCACCTGGCGCCCGCCACTCTCGCCCTCGCCATCGGATTCGCCCTGCCGATGGCGATGCCAGCCTATTCCATCGCCGCGGCGTTGGGAATCTCCCTCGGCGCCTGGATCATGCTGGAAAGCCTTGCCGGGCTGCTCGCGCGCACGCGCGGTGGCAGCCGTACTGCCGACCTGTGGCGCCTGCCGCGTGGCGTCAAGGGCATGCACCTGGCCCATTTCGGCCTCGGGATGTTCATCGTCGGCGTGAGCATGGTGAAGGCGTTCAGTATCGAGACCGATCTGCGCATGGCGCCGGGCGGCGAGTACGAACTGTCGGGTTACACCTTCCGCTTCGAGGGAGTGGAGAACACCACTGGACCGAACTACCGCAGCACCATGGGCGCCTTCGTGGTGACCGCAGGTGGACGCGAAGTGGCGCGACTGTATCCCGAGAAACGGACCTACCTGGTACAACAGAATCCGATGACGGAAGCGGCCATCGACCCCGGTTTCACGCGCGATCTCTACGTCGCCCTGGGAGAACCACTGGACGGCCAGGGCGCCTGGGCGGTGCGCATCTACTTCAAGCCCTATATCCGCTGGATCTGGCTCGGCGCCCTGTTGATGGGCCTGGGCGGCGGTATCGCGGCCATGGATTCCCGCTACCGGCGCCGCAGGGAGGCGCGCCAGGCTGCGCTGGCGAGCGAGCCGGCGTGACCCGCTTCCTCCTGCCGCTGGCCGTGTTCGCCGGCCTCGTGGCCCTGCTGTGGCGCGGGCTGGACCTCGATCCGCGGGAAATCCCCTCCAACCTGATCGACAAGCCGGCGCCCGCCTTCAGTGCGCCACAACTCCACGAGCCCGGCGCGCAGATCGGCCCGGCGGACATGGCCGGCAGGGTCTGGCTGCTCAATGTCTGGGCCTCGTGGTGCGTCGCCTGTCGCGAGGAGCATGGGGTCATCTCCGCGATGGCGAAAGAGGTCGACATCATCGGCCTCAACTACAAGGACAAGCGCGCCGATGCGATCGGCTGGCTCGAGCACTGGGGCAATCCCTATCTCGCCAGCGCCCACGACCTGAGCGGCGATATCGGCATCGACTACGGTGTCTACGGCGTGCCGGAGACTTTCGTCATCGATCAGCAGGGGCGCATCCGCTACAAGCACATCGGCCCGGTCAGCCCGGACCAGGCGAAGGACACCCTGATGCCAATCGTCAATTCATTACGCTCGGTGGTGAACTGATGCGGCGCGCCTTATCCTGGCTGTTGCCGGTATTGCTGCTGGTCGGGGCCTCGGCCCCTGCCGGCGCGCGCGTGGAGGTCGTGCAATTCGACGATCCCGAACGCCAGGCGCTCTACCAGGAGATGATCCGCGAACTGCGCTGCCTGGTCTGCCAGAACCAGAACCTGGCGGATTCCGACGCGGACCTCGCCCGCGACCTGCGCCGCCGCACCCGGGAGCTGGTCGAGGAAGGAAAGGACCGCGACGAAGTGGTTGAATACATGGTGTCCCGCTACGGGGAATTCGTGCTCTACCGGCCGCGCCTCACGGCGGGCACGATATTCCTCTGGTTTTCCCCGGTGGTCCTGTTCCTTTTTCTCGTCTGGTGGGTCATACGCTGGCGGCGCCAGGCGAGCCGGGCGGAAACCGGGTACAGCGCGAACGAGCTTCGTCGCGCGCGCGAGCTGCTGCAAGAGGACGGGAACCAACCCCGCGAAGACTCGCCCCGCTGATGACCGTCTTTCTCCTGGCCGGCGCCGCGCTGGTCCTCGTCTGCCTGCTGATCCTGCTACCCGGACTGGTTCGTCCCCGACGCATCCGTGACGTCGACATGAACGAGCAGAACCTCTCCATCGCTCGCGATCGACTCGCGGAACTGAAGCAGTCCGGGATCACGCAAAGCGACGAGGCGCCCGAACTCGAGGCGGCTCTGCTGGACGATCTCCATGGTCCGGACTACGCCCTGGACGCGGGGCCGAAGCGGGCCTGGGTCACGGCGGTGATTCTCGCGATCGGGCTGCCCGCAGGCGGCATCGCCCTCTATTCCTGGCTCGGCGACAGCCGCTGGAATGAACCAACCCCGGTTCTCCAGGGATCGGCAGGCGATCCGCGGCAGGCGGATATTCCCGCGCTGCTGGCGCGCCTGGAGGAACGGCTCGCGGCAGAGCCCGACAATGCCGATGGATGGGCCATTGCCGGGCGCACATACATGGTGCTGAACGACTTCGCGGCTGCGGAAAGAGCCTATGCCAGGGTGCATGAACTCGTGGGCGACGACCCGGATATCCTCACTGCCTGGGCTGACGCCAGCCTGATGCGCAACAACGGCGTCTATACCCCGGATATCAACGCTCGCATCGAGCGCGCTCTGGAACTGGATCCCGTGCAGCTGAACGCGCTGTGGATCGGAACCATGGGGCTGCGCAGCATCGGCCATCTGCAGGCCTCCGAGGCCTATGCCGATCGCCTGAGAAAATTGCTGGAAAACGACCCCGAGGCACTGGCGCGCCTGGAATCCCTGATGCGCGGTCCGGATGCCACACAGCTTGATACGGATGACGGGGAGACGGTTACCGCGAACGACGCCGCGCCCACGGGCGCGGCGATTACCGTGCGCGTATCCCTGGATCCAGCGCTCGCGAGCGGGCTCGATCCGGCGACGCCGGTGTTCGTCTTCGCCCGCGCGCCAACCGGCCCGCCCATGCCCCTCGCCGCGCGCCGGTTGACCCTCGCCGACCTGCCCGCCAGCGTGACGCTGGATGACAGCAGCGCGATGATCGAGGACCGAAACCTGTCGAGCGTGGAGCGCGCGCTGGTCACCGCCAGGGTATCACTCGGCGGCGCCCCCACGGCGCAGCCGGGAGACCTGACCAGTGACGCCGTCGAAACCGATACCCGGGACAGCGCGGCTATCGACCTCGCCATCGACCGGGTGGTGAACTGACCCGCTGCGCTGGACAGGAAGCCCGGGGAAGTTCACCCCGGGCGATCCGTCAAGGGGCTTTCTTCGCGTCCTTGTTCACGACCGCGGTATCGCGATTCACGGACGCGGCATCGCGCGGTGGCGCGTCGGCGCTGAAGTCCAGCACCTTCGGCGTCTCCCCTTCCTTGCGGCGGATGCTCTCGCCCTGGAACGAACTGCTGGCGTCAATGACCAGGCCCGCGGAAATCAGCTTGCCCTCGGCCTCGCCGCCCGAGATGAGCTCGATCTGTTCGCAGTCCGCGGTGCCGATGAAGCGTCCGGTGACGATCAGCTTCTGCGCCCGGAGATTGCTCTTCAGCAGGCCAGACTGACCCACCTTGACGATGCCCCGTGAATTGACCTCGCCCTCAAGCTCGCCATCGATGTGCAGGCTGCACTCGATGTCTACCTTACCGACGATGCTGGTTCCAGCTGCGATAGTTGTAACGTTTGATGTGTGATCTGCTTTTGGATCAGGCTTATCAAAGATGGCCATTTGATTCCCCTCACTGTGGAAAAGATTTCATGTGAACCGAATTCCCACTCGAGAAACTGGCGCGGGTCGATGGCCTTGCCAAGGTAACGGATTTCGTAGTGGAGATGGGGTCCGTCGGTACGTCCGGTATTACCGGAGGTCGCGAGGATATCGCCCTTGTGCACGATGTCACCGGGCTCCACGTCCACGCTCTCGAGATGGGAATAGCGCGTTTCAAAGCCGAAGTTGTGCTGCACCACGATGCGCTTGCCGCTGAGTCTGGTGTAGCCTGTTTCACGGACAATGCCATCGGCCGTGGCATGGACCGTCTCGCCGATCTCCGAGCGGAGATCGACCCCCTTGTGAAACGACTCCAGCCCCGACAGCGGGTGCACCCGGGTGCCAAAGTCGCTGGTGACGTGCTCGTTCGTGGTGGGAAAGCCGTTGGGAATGCTGTCGTGGAGGATCCGGTTATGGCTCGCCGTGAGACTGGCAAGTTCCACCCGTGAGCCGAGACCCTCGTCCACCACCTGTTCACCGCCCCGGATTCCCATGATGCCCTCGATCTGCTGCACCCTGCTGCCGATCTCGGAGTACTGCGCCTCTTTCTCGCTGTAATGCACCGCGAGCAGGCGGATGCGATCTTCCAGCGAGAGATTGCCGTCACCCTGGCCAAGGTCGCTGTCGCGTTCGATACTGACCAGGGCCACGCTGATGGCATGCAACTGCTCCTGCTGCCGCGCGAGCGACTGTCCAAGGCGCGAATTTTCCGCGTCGAAGCGCAGCAGTTCGGCATCAAGGCCCTGGATGCGCGCCTGCATCGCCCGCGCCTCGCCCCACTGAAATACGTTGAAACCGGTGGATCCCGCCACTACCGCCAGCACCAGACCAGCGAGTCCGAAGATCCAGGTCTTCCAGTTTCTGTGCAGCCGGTAGAATCGGGATCCACGGGTATCGGAAACGGTTATGGCAAAATGATCTCTCATCGCATCGGGGGGGATGGGCTTCTCGGCAACAGGATCACGGCGTGGTCGACTGGTGCGCCGTGATGTGAATGGTCGGCAAGAATAGCGGAATCACTCCCGGAATTGAATACTGACGGGTTTCGGGGGCCGGGCGGCGTCTGATTTCGCCCCAATGCGCGATTCCGCACGACCAGCGGCAGTTGACATATAATAGCGCCGCGTCACCGGGGGCGCGACGATCACACAAGAAATATTCAGATTTAATCATTATTTATGAAAGAGTTGGAAGATATTATTGAAGTTGCCTGGGAAGATCGATCGAAGATCCGTCCGGACAATGTCGCGCCCCCCCTGCGGGCCGCCATCGATTCCGCCATCGATCTCCTGGACCGCGGCGAAGCGCGCGTGGCGGAGCCAGCCGACGAAGGCTGGAAGGTCAACGAGTGGCTGAAGAAAGCCGTGTTGCTTTCCTTTCGTATCGAGAACAACCAGGTGCTCCCGGGCGGATTCACGAACTACTACGACAAGGTGCCGCTCAAGTTCGCCGATGCCGACGCGGAAGCGTTCGGGGCCGGCGGTTACCGCGTGGTGCCGCCCGCGGTAGTGCGCCGCGGCTCCTATATCGCTCCCGACGTGGTGCTGATGCCGAGTTACGTCAACATCGGCGCGCACGTGGGCGGCGGCACCATGGTGGACACCTGGGCCACGGTGGGGTCCTGCGCGCAGATCGGCAGCAACGTGCACCTTTCGGGCGGGGTCGGCATTGGCGGCGTCCTCGAACCTCTCCAGGCCGCGCCCACGATCATCGAGGACAACTGCTTCATCGGCGCGCGCAGCGAAATCGTCGAAGGCGTCATCGTCGGCGCCGGTGCAGTGATCTCCATGGGGGTCTATATCGGCCAGAGCACGCGCATCTACGACCGGGAAACCGGGGAGATCAGCTATGGCAGCGTGCCTCCCGGCTCGGTAGTCGTGTCCGGCTCCCTGCCCGCCACGGATGGCAGCCACAGCCTGTACTGCGCGGTGATCGTCAAGAAAGTGGACGAGAAAACCCGCGCCAAGGTAGGTATCAACGAATTGCTGCGGAGTATCTGACGTCAGGGGCGGATAACAATATACAGAACGGGAGGGGAAAATGCAGTACACCATGATCGCGGCGACCGACATGGGCAATACGCGCACCGTGAACGAGGACAGCGTGCGCATCGCGCCGGATCTCAGGGTGGCGGTGCTGGCCGATGGCATGGGTGGCCACAAGGCCGGCGAGATCGCGAGCCGAATGGCGGTGAACGCGGTGAGCAACTACTTCGAGGAACAGGTTCTTGTCAGCGGCGACACCGATTCGCTCAAAGGCAGCGAACTGATGAAGGAAGCCATCACCACAGCCAATACCGAGGTCTACACCAATGGTCGCCGGCTATCGCACATGGAAGGCATGGGCACCACCCTGCTGGCCACCTTCTTCCAGGGCGACAGGGTCACCATCGGCCATATCGGCGATTCGCGCTGTTATCGCTTCAGCAAGGGGGAACTGGAGCAGATCACCGAGGACCATACGCTGGCCAACGACCTGCTGCAGGAGAGCCCCGACGGTCATGTTCCCGCTTACAGTCATCACGTGCTGAAGAAGGCGCTCGGCATCGAATCACGTTGCGAGCCCGACCTGCTCAGGATCCAGGCGGTAACCGGCGACATCTTTCTCATGTGCTCCGACGGGCTCAACGGTGTAGTCGATGACGCCGACATATCCACCATACTCGCATTGCGTTCCCACGAGCCGGAACTCTGCATCGATACACTGATCCGCGCCTGCCTGCTGGGCGGCGCGCCGGATAACGTCTCCGTGGTGCTGGTATTCGCCCGCTGATCCCGGGCCGCCGGACTCAGTTCGCCAGCGGGCTTCCGAGGGACAGTCGAATCGCAGCGCCTCCGAGCGGACTGTCATCGATTTCCAGGCTACCGCCATACCCGGCGACGATTTCGCGGCAGACGGCGAGACCGATTCCCTGTCCGTCCACCTGCTGATCGACACGCACGCCGCGCTCCAGCACGGCTTCCCGTGCTGCCTGGTCGATGCCGGGCCCATCGTCCTCCACCACGACGCGAATGCCGCCCCGCGACTTCCGCCCCCGTCCCATGGACTCCGCCCGTACCCTGACCGTGGAACCGGCCCACTTGCAGGCGTTGTCCAGGACATTGCCAAGCACCTCCAGCAGGTCCGATTCCTCGCCGAGGAACTGCAGCCCGGACTCGACATCGATGGCGAACGTCAGGCCGCGCTCGACGTAGACCTTCTTGAGTGATTCCACCACCCGCTCCACGAGCGGTGCCACCGGCACGAGCTTGTGCACCAGCGAGATGCGAGAAGAGGCCGCCCGCTTCAACTGGTAGTCGACGATGTTTCCCATGCGGTCGACGTACTGTGACAGCTCGCGCGGCGATATCGCGCTGTCGGATTCGGACATGCCGCGGATCACCGCGAGCGGCGTCTTCAGGCTGTGGGCGAGATCGCCGAGGGTGTTGCGGTAGCGCTCGAGGTTGTTGCGCTCGTTGCGGATGAACAGGTTGATGCGTTCACTGAGCTGGGCAATTTCCTGCGGATAGGTGCCGGCGATGGCGTCCTGCCGACCGCGCTCGATCAGGTCGATCTCCTGGCGCACCCGCGCCAGCGGCGACAGGCTCCAGCGCAACGCCACCATCAGCATCAGCAGCAGGAAAGCCCCCACCAGGCCGAGCCAGAGGATGATCTTGTGGCGGTGTTCGCCGACGAATGCCTGGAAGTGATTGCTCGCCTCGATCATCGCCAGGGTGAATTCATGCTCCATGCCGTCCTCGGTTTCCCAGGCGATGGAAAAGCTGTAACGATAGGGGCTCGCCAGCGAATCCCCCATCCGCCGGAACACTTCGGATCCGCGCGCCTCTTTTCCGAGTGGCGGGAGTTCGAGGCCGATGGAGGATCCGGACTGCCAGACCAGCCTGCCCCGATCATTGATGATGAAGGCGTAGAGCCCGGAGTTCGGCACCATGAGGCGCGCCTCGGGCAGCAGGTCGGGCAGCACTACCCCGCCGCCGGGGTCCACCTCCAGCACGGAGAGCATGGCGAAGGTCTGGGTGCGCATCTGGTTGCGCAGCGACACTTCCGCGCTGCTTATAAAGGCGCGGTCGAGGGCAAAACCCGCGAGGCCGAGAAAGGTGACCAGGATGGCCGCGGCCGCGAGCAGCAGCCGGTGCCGGAGCGACGGTGTGCTCAATCAGCCGGGGAAAACCGGTACCCCCTGCCGCGCAGCGTCTCGATGGGACTCAGGGATCCATCGGGGTCCAGTTTCTTGCGCAGGCGGCCGACGAATACCTCGATGACGTTGCTGTCGCGGTCGGCATCCTCGTCGTACAGGTGCTCGGTGAGCTCCATCTTCGACACCACCTTGCCGCGATTGAGCATGAGGTACTGGAGCAGGCGGTATTCAAAGGCCGTCAGGTCGAGCGCCCGGCCGGACACCGCGACCTCCTGGGAGCGGGTATCCATGCGCACCGGTCCGATCTCGATCAGCGGGCTCGACTGCCCCGCTGAACGCCGGATCAGGGCAGAGACACGGGCAAACAGTTCCTCGAAGTGAAACGGCTTGGCGAGGTAATCGTCTGCGCCCGCATCCAGGCCTTCCACTTTTTCCTGCCAGCGGGAGCGCGCGGTGAGGATGATGATGGGGTACTCAACGCCGTCGGCGCGCAACTGCCGGATCACTTCAATGCCGGACAACTTCGGCAAGCCGATATCCACCACCGCGATGTCCACAGGGTACTCGCGGGCGTAGAACAGGGCTTCCTCGCCATCGGCGGCCTCGTCCACGGCGAATCCCTTCTGGCGGAACTTGGCCACCAGCTGGGAGCGCAACGTGGATTCGTCTTCGATAATCAGAATGCGCATGGCTTCCTGCCGGCCGCGACGCCGGCGACTACTGTTCGAGTTTGCGCAGGTTGGGTTTGCGCGGATCGACGCTGATCACCTTCACCTTGCCGGTGTTGTTGATCAGCTTGAAGCGATAGCGGGTTTCATCACCTTTCTGGCGTGAGCGCGCATCGAGTATCTCCCACTGGCTGTTGCGCCGGATCATGCGCGCCACGTCGTCCATGCTGCTCGGGTTCGCGCCATTGCCGGCATTACCGTTGCCCGCATTGGCATCGAGAGCCAGTGCCGCACCGGGCAAAAGCACGCAACCAGCCAACAGGCCGACACGCAGCAGCCGCGACGCGGAACCAATTCGACTGTTGTCGCCGGGAAGCATGTCAGGAGTCGCGAAGGTGTGGGGACAGGATCATGTCGATAGTCGGGAAGGGCCGGGTTGCGCTGCTTCCCTGTCCTCGCGCCGTCCGCCGCAAAAGTGTACTGGTTGGCAGGTGCGGGAACAAGCCCCGCCGCGGGCCTGACATGACAGGAAATCCGCTGACGGGGTTCGTTTGCCGGACGCTATGCGTGGTTTTCGCCGCGGCGCCTATTCGGCGGGAACCACGCTCACGCTGACCCGCAGGGTCGGGCCCGGGTCATGCTGTGTATAGGTGTTGTAAACCTGCCCATTGTAGCGATAGGTGACATCGTAGCCGTCGAGGCGTTCCTCGGTCCGGTAGTTGTTGACCGTTTCGCAGCGCTGCTCGTACACCACGCGGCTGTTCCTCGACTGGTTGCGCGCCTGGACGTCGCGGCCGACGGAACCACCGAGTACCGCGCCGGCCACGGTGGCAAGGTCCTTGCCGCGGCCGCTGCCAAACTCGTTACCCACCGCCGCGCCGACGATGGAGCCAAGTATCGTCGGCGTATAGGAACGGTAGCCGGACTGGGCGGGAACCTGGACCGGCTCGTCCCAGCACTGCTCAACAGGATCGTTGATCCGCACGGTGCGGTAGACCGGGTTCGCGCTGAGCACGGTGGCCTCGTCGATGGTGGCCCCGTTGTAGTCCGCCAGGGCCGCGCCGGAAACCACCATGAGTGATGCCGCGATCACGCTGCCGGGGATCAGTTTGTTGTTGGTCATGTCGTGCTCCAGGAAATTGCTGATTGACATGACGCAAGCGTATCGCCGTCAAGCTGAAGGCGAACTGAATTATTACTGAACCCCGGTGGAACGAAGAAAAGCGTTGTCCGCGGCGTGTATCGGCCGGTCCGATTCCGGGGCTAACCGCCCTTGACCTCGATCAGTTCGATCTCGAACAGCAGGGTTTCATTGGGGCCAATGGTGCCGCCCGCGCCCCGCTCGCCATAGGCGAGTTCCGGCGGAATCACAACCTGCCACTTGTCCCCGGCACGCATGAGCTGGAGTGCTTCCTTCCAGCCGGGAATGATCCCGCTCAACGGGAAGGTGGCGGGCACGCCGCGGGAATGCGAACTGTCGAACTCCGTGCCATCAAGCAGCGTGCCGCGGTAGTGCACCACCACGGTATCCGCTTCGGTGGGGCTGGGTGCGTCCGCGCTGCCGCTCTCGATAACGGAGTACTGCAGGCCGGAATCGGTCTCGGTGACGCCTTCCTTCGCGGCATTCTCCTCGCGCCAGGCATCGCCACGTGCGGCGGCCTCGCCGGCCTGGGCCATGGCTTCGGCCTGGAGGGCTTGCTGGCGGGACTGGATCATGGCGACGGCTTCCTCGTCGCTCATCAGGGTTTCTCCGCCGTTGACCACGTCGCTGATGCCCGCGGCCAGGGCCTGCATGTCGACATCGGCGCTGTCTCCGCCGAACTGGTTCATCAACTGGGCCGCAATACGGGTACCGACCGCGTAGCTGTATTTCTGGACGTCCGTTTCCAGGGCGACCTGCTGGCCCTGGGCCTGGACGGCGAACAGCATGAGCGCCGACAGGGCAAAGGGCCGGATGGGTAGAACTGACATATTGTTCCCCGAGGGGTGAAATGGGGGGGCGATCATACCGCAAACACCTCGAGGGCGTCCTCGATGCGCCGCGCGGTGATGAGTTCCAGCCCGTCGAGTTCCGCACGTGCGCGCGCGTCCGGTCGATTCGCGGCGGGTATCAACGCGCGCGTGAAGCCGAGCTTGCGCGCCTCTTTCAGGCGGTCGAGACCGCGTTGCACGGGCCGCAGTTCCCCGGAAAGTCCAACCTCGCCGAATACCACCAGGTCGCTGCCGACCGCGCGATTCTTCACGCTCGACAGGATCGCCATGAGCAGCGCGAGGTCGGCGCCAGTCTCGCTGACGCGCACTCCCCCGGCGACATTCGCGAACACGTCGTAACCGTTGAGCGACACGCCACCATGGCGATGGACGATGGCGAGCAACATCGCCAGCCGATTCTGCTCGAGTCCTACGCACAGGCGCCTGGGGTTTGCGAGGGCGCTGTCGTCCACCAGCGCCTGCACCTCCACCAGCAACGGGCGGCTGCCTTCCTGGGTGGCGAGCACGACGCTACCCGGCCGGTCTGCACCATGGCGGCTGATGAACATCGCCGACGGATTGGTGACGTCCTTGAGCCCCTCCCCGGTCATGGCGAACACGCCGATCTCGTTGACCGCGCCGAAGCGGTTCTTGATCGCCCGCACCAGCCGGAAACTGCTGCTGCTATCGCCCTCGAAGTACAGCACGCAGTCCACCATGTGCTCCAGTATCCGTGGTCCGGCGAGCGCCCCTTCCTTGGTGACATGGCCCACGAGGAAGATCGCCACGCCGGACTGCTTGGCCTGGCGCACCAGCCGCGCGGCGCATTCACGCACCTGGGAGACGCTTCCGGGGGCCGCGGTCAGCGCATCGCTGTAAAACGTCTGGATGGAATCCACTACCAGCACCGCGGGTTTCTCCCGGGCGGCGGCGTCGAGGGTGTCCTCGAGCCGGTTCTCCGCCAGCAGCAGGAGATCGTCGCCATCGATGCCGAGACGCCGCCCGCGTGAGGCGATCTGCTCCGCGGATTCCTCACCGCTCGCATAGAGCACCTTGTGCTCGCGCCCAATTTCGGACAGGTACTGCAACAGGAGCGTCGATTTACCGATACCGGGATCGCCGCCGAGCAGGACCACCGAGCCCGGCACAAGGCCACCGCCGAGTACGCGGTCGAGTTCATCGCTCCCCGTGGCGATGCGGCTGAGATCCGCGCTCTCGACATCGGCCAGGCGTTGCACGTTGGCGGCCGGAGCAAGGCCGGAGAAACGCGACACCGTGCTGTCATCGCGCGGGGTGAACTCGGTCAACGTATTCCACGCGCCGCATTCCCCGCACTGGCCGGCCCAGCGCGCATGTTCGGCGCCGCAGTCGCCACAGACAAACAGGGTGCGCGCACGATCCTTTTTCTTTGCCATGATGTTCTCAGTCGGCGGCTACCCGCGGCACCCTCAGGGATACTCGGCACATGAGTTCATAGGGAATCGTGTCCGCCCAGCCTGCGACGGTGGCAATGCCCAGGTTTTCCCCCCAGAGTTCCACCGGGTCGCCAACCTGGACCGGACCGGCGGCGCTGACGTCAAGCGCCAGCGAATCCATCGACACGCGGCCGACTACGGGCGCCTGCCGGCCGCCGACCAGCGCGTAACCGCGATTGCCGATACAGCGCGGATAGCCATCGGCATAACCCGCCGCGACGATGGCGATCGCGCGCGGTTTGTCGCTCGACCAGGTGGCGCCGTAGCCCACCGTCCCACCGGCGCTGGTGGTCTTGCAGGCGATGACACGGCTCTCGAGATGCATTACCGGTCGCAACTCGGGCAACGCGGGGACGGTCCCGGCGAACGGCGAGACGCCATAGAGCAGCAAACCGGGCCGCACCAGGTCGAAGCGGCTGTCCGGGATCGCAGCGAGTGCGGCCGAATTGGCCATGCTCGCGCGCAGGCCATGTCGCTTGACCAGCGCCTGGAACGCCGCCAGTTGTTCCGTGTTGAGGGAGTGATCGCGCTCGTCGGCCGCGGCAAAATGCGAAATCAGCCCGAGCACCTGCTGCCTGTCACGGGCGAGCGCACCGAGCATGCTCTCCGCGAGCGATGCATCGACGCCTAGACGATGCATGCCGGTATCCACCTTGAGCCAGCAGCCGGCCCTCGCTCCACCGGCATCACGCAGCCATTCACGCTGCATTTCGTGGTGAATAACGGGCTGCAGGCGGAACGCGTTGCAATGCGCCACCTGCGCCGGGTGATTCAGTTCCGAGAGCACGATGACATCGCGCCCGGGTGCCAGCCCGCGAACCGTGGCACCCTCTTCCAGGGTCGCCACCGCGAATGCATCCACCAGCGGCGCCAGCGCCGGCACCACGATATCCATGCCGTGGCCATAGGCATCCGCCTTGACCACGGCGCAAAGCGCTGCGCCGCCGGCAAGATGCCGCGCCACGCCCGCGTTGTGGCGCAACGCGCCGAGGCTGATACGCGCGCACACCCGCGGCCAGGAATCCGCGTTGATGGCGCGTTGCCCGGCGCCGGGGACCGGTTCCGCGATTACCGTCAATAGGGCTGACCGTAGTCCTGGGGAGCGAAATTCTCGAAGCGCGTGAACTCACCGCGCCATGCCAGGCGCACCTTGCCCACCGGGCCGTTACGCTGCTTGCCGATGATGATTTCCGCGCTGCCCTTGTCCTCGCTGTCCTCGTTGTACACCTCGTCGCGGTAGACGAAGAAGATCACGTCGGCATCCTGCTCGATAGCCCCCGACTCGCGCAAGTCGGACATGATGGGTCGCTTGTTGGGCCGCTGCTCCAGGCTTCGATTGAGCTGCGACAGGATGATGACGGGAACGTTGAGTTCCTTCGCCAGCATTTTCAGCGCGCGGGTGATGTTGGAAATCTCCGTGGCCCGGTTCTCATTGGATTCGAGGGACTGCATCAGCTGCAGGTAGTCGATGACGATGAGGCCGATATCGTTGTGTTCCCTGAGCAGGCGCCGGGCGCGACTGCGGAGGTCGAGGGGATTCAGTCCCGCGGTGTCATCGATGAAGAGCGGCGCCTTGTCCAGCAACGATGTCGCGGACACGAGCCGCGGCCAGTCGTCATCGCTGAGGCGGCCGGTGCGCACCTTGTTGGAATCGATACGCCCGATGGAAGACAGCAGGCGCATAGCGAGCTGCTCGCCCGGCATCTCCATGCTGAACACCGCCACAGGCAGCTGCTTTTCCAGGCAGACGTACTCGGCGATGTTCATCGCGAACGACGTCTTGCCCATGGAAGGCCGACCCGCCACCACCACCAGGTCGCCGCGCTGCAGGCCGGAGGTCATCTCGTCCAGGTCGGAGAATCCGGTGGGTATGCCGGTAATGGTTTCCTTGGACTCGAACAGTTCCTCGATCCGGTCCATGGTGCGCGTCATCAGGTCCTGGATGGTGGTGAATCCCTGGCGCGTGCGCCCGTCGCGCTCGGAGATATCGAACACCAGCTTCTCTGCGTGGTCGAGCACCTCGCGCGGACTTTTTCCCTCCGGCGAAAACGCCGACTCGGAGATCTCGTTGGCGGCCGAGATCAGCGAGCGGAGAATGGCGCGCTCGCGCACGATGCGAGCGTAGTTGAGGATGTTCGCGGTGCTGGGCGTATTTCCTGCGAGATTGCCGACATAGGCGAGGCCGCCGGCATCCTCGAGAGAGCCGTTCTGCTCGAGCCACTCCGATACGGTGATCACGTCCGCCGGTTCGCTGCGCGCCTGGAGCGCGCGCACCGCCTCGAAGATCAGGCGGTGGTTCCGGCTGTAGAAATCCGTGCTGCCGACCTCGTCGGTGACCTCGTCCCAGTGCCGGTTATCGAGCAGCAAGCCACCCAGCAGTGACTGCTCTGCCTCCAGCGCCTGGGGCGGGAGCTTGGGGGATCCGGAAACGAGTTCGGCGGCTTTCACGGTGTCTGGGGAAATGATGAAGGGGGATTATAGCGACTGGCCCTGCCCCGCGTCCCGCGAGGTTATGATGCGGGCCCGACTATCGAGATTGCATCATGGCCTACGACGAAGGCGTCGCCCAGCGGTTGCGGGAATACCTTGCGGACCATCCCGAGGTGGTGGAGCGGCGCATGTTCGGCGGCATCGCCTTCATGGTCTATGGCCACATGGCGTGCGGCGTTGTCGGCGACTCCCTGATGCTGCGCGTGGGGCCAGAACAGTATTCCGCTGCCCTCGCGCGCCCTTACGCCAGGGAAATGGACTTTACCGGCAAACCGCTAAGCGGCTTCGTCTACGTCTCGCCCGCGGGTTTCGAAACTGACGAAGACCTTGCCGCGTGGCTGCGATCGTGCCTCGACTTCGTCACGACGCTGCCACCGAAGTAGCAACTTCGCGGGAAACGTCGGGCATAAAAAAACGGCGCCCTCGGGCGCCGCTTTCCTGTCCGTTGACGGGTAACGCGGTTCAGTCGTCGATTTCTTCGTCTCCGGCATCGACGTCCTCGTCCGCCTCGCCGGCGGCGCCAGTCGGATCTTCGCCCTGCTCGCCGGTAACGATGACCTTGACCGCGAAACGCACCTCGGGGTGCAGGATAACGTCGGCCTCGAACTCACCGGTTTCCTTGAGCGGGCCCTCGGGCAGGAACACCTCGGATTTCTCGATCCGGGTGCCCGACGCGGTGATCTCCTCGGCGATGTCCGCCGGGGTGACCGAGCCGTAGAGCCGGCCTTCGTCGCTGCACAGGCGCACCAGCGAGACTTCCTTCACCGCCAGTTCGGCGCGCGCCTTCGCCGCCTCGACGCGCTTGCCCTCCTCTTCAGCGAGGGCACGGCGACGCTCTTCCACCAGAGCCTTGGCATCCTCGGTGGCGCGTACCGCCTTCTTCTGCGGGATCAGGTAGTTGCGCGCATAGCCGTTCTTGACGTTGACCAGTTCGCCGAGGTCGCCGAGGTTCTGGATCTTCTCCAGCAGAATGACTTCCATGACGGCCTCCTAGTTGTCGTGCTGATCCGAGTACGGGATCAGCGCGAGATAGCGGGCACGCTTGACCGCCGTAGCGAGCTGGCGCTGGTAGTGGGAGCGGGTCCCGGTGGTGCGCCGCGGCAGGATCTTGCCGGTCTCGCTGATGTTCGCCTTGAGGATTTCGAGATCCTTGTAGTCGATGGACTCGATGCCTTCCGCGGTGAACTTGCAGAAACGGGGCCGGCGCTGGAAGGAACGGCGCGGGGCCGAACCTTTTTTCTTTCTAATGGGCATGGCTTAATCCTCGTCAGAATCGTCGTCCGCATCATCGGATGCGTCGTCATCGTCGTCGTCATTTGCGTCGTCATCGGCGCCGTCATCTTTTGGCTCCGGCTTCGCGCGCGCCTCGGCGGCCTTGCGCTTCTCCTCTTCCTGGCGTTCCTCCTCGGCCTTGGCCTTGGCGAACGGAGATTCCCCGGTTTCCGCCTCGTTGCGGCGAATGACCAGGTGACGCAGGACGGAGTCGTTGAACTTGAAGTTGCGCTCGATTTCCGCCAGTACTTCCAGCGAGCATTCGATGTTCAGCAGGACGTAGTGCGCCTTGTGCACGTCCTGGATGCTGTAGGCCAGGCGCCGGCGGCCCCAGTCCTCGGTGCGGTGAACCTGGCCGTTACCGGCCTTCACCATTTCCTGGTACCGTTCCATCATGGCCGGCACCTGTTCGCTCTGGTCCGGATGGACCAGGAACACGATCTCGTAGTGTCGCATTGTGCTCCTCTCGGGTTGCATCCTCCCGGGTCTGCCCGATGACCGGGACCGGTGAGGAAAGGAGTGAAAAAAGGGACGCGGATTCTACCCAAAGCGGGGGCGCCAGACAAGCCGTGCCGCCGTTCCCTTCACCGCATGCATTCGTTGCCCCGTGGGTCGCCCGGCGGGTGAGGATTGGCGCCGATGATATACTGACACGATCCCGTTCAGCCCCCGAGACATGACACAGAACCGCCCCACCGATATCGACCCGCAGGAAACCGGAGAATGGCTCGAGGCCCTGGCCGCGGTGATCCAGCGGGAAGGCCACGAGCGCGCCCATTTCCTGATCGAATCGCTGATCGACAGCGCGCGCCGCT
>JAUILZ010000012.1 GCA_030432755.1 Gammaproteobacteria bacterium
GGGCAGAGGCTTGATCACCTATGGCGGTGAAGACCGGTCTCCCTGGTGGCGATACGTTGTGAACCCGGTCAGGTCCGGAAGGAAGCAGCCGCAGCAGCCGATTCGGGTGCCAGGGGTGGGCCGGTCCGACCCGCCACCTCCTCCCGGGCTTTCGAAAAGCTACCTGCGTTGGCGCTGCTTCGTTGGATCCTGTAAAAAAATGCTCATGTACTGTTTGTACACTGCGCTTTTTTCCCGGAATCCGCCTCGAATCGCCTGCCTCGCCTACGCTTTTCGAAAGCCCGGGGCGCACGTGAGGCCCCACAGTGTTGCCGTTGCTGCGTTGGATCCCGGTAGGAAATGCTCATGTACTTGATTTGTACACCGCGCTTTTCTCCCGGAATCCGCCTCGCATCGCCTGCCTCGCCTACGCTTTTTGAAAGCCCGGTGCGCAAGTGAAGACTGGTTGCGATGCCACTGCTGCCGTGGAACTGCGTTCAAAATCTCCGGCCCCGGATGGGGTACCATTGCCCTCCCAGCCGACTCGTTAAAACATTCCCGACTCGATGAGCTACCAGGCCCTGGCCCGTAAATGGCGTCCGCGGACTTTCGCGGAGGTGATCGGGCAGGATCACGTGGTCTCGGCGCTCCGGAATGCGCTCGCCAGCGAGCGGGTGCACCATGCCTACCTGTTCACCGGCACCCGTGGCGTGGGCAAGACCACGCTTGCGCGGATTTTTGCCCGCGCGCTCAACTGCGAGAACGGCGTCGGCGCCGAGCCCTGCGGGGAATGCGCCGCCTGTGTCGGCATCAGCCAGGGCAACTACATCGATCTCATCGAGGTGGACGCGGCGTCACGCACCAAGGTGGACGATACCCGCGAGCTGCTCGAGAACGTGCAGTACGCGCCCACGGTGGGGCGGTTCAAGATCTACCTCATCGACGAGGTGCACATGCTCTCCACCCACAGCTTCAATGCGCTATTGAAGACCCTGGAAGAGCCTCCCGCCCACGTCAAGTTCCTGCTCGCCACCACCGATCCACAAAAGCTGCCGGCCACCATCCTCTCGCGCTGCATCCAGTTCAACCTCAAGTCCCTGGATATCCCGATGCTGCGTGATCATCTCGGCGGCATCCTGGATGCGGAATCCGTACCCTTCGACGCCGAGGCGCTGTCGGTGCTCGCGCGTTCGGCGGACGGCAGCGTGCGCGACGCGCTCAGCCTCACCGACCAGGCCATCGCCCACGGCAATGGCGAGGTCCGCGCCGAACCGGTGCGCGCGATGCTGGGGATGATCGACGATCGCTTTGCCCTGGAGCTTCTCGAGGCGGTGTGTCAACGGGATGGCGCCGCGGTATTGTCGACGGTCAGCGCCATGGCCGAACGCGCGGTCAATTTCCGCGCGGCGCTGGATGACGTGCTCTCCAGCCTGCATAACGCCGCGCTCCATCACGTGGATCCCGTGGCGCTGGACTGGAAGGGCGTGGATAGCGAGAGCGCCGCCCGGGTGGCCGAACTGGCCGACCCGGAACTGTTGCAATTGCTCTACCAGGTCGCGCTGCTCGGAAAGCGGGACCTGCCGCTGGCGCCGGACGGGCGTACCGGTTTCGAGATGGCCTTGCTGCGGATGGCGCTGTTTCAGCCGCAGGCGAGCGAAGGCGCGGGGAGCGCTGTGCCCCCGACTGCAGTGCGCGGTGGCGCGCCCGCGGGTTCCACCTCCCGGCAAAAGGCTGGGGACCGGCGGCCCGTCGCGGTTGCTCCCGCGACGAATACTGACGCAAAGCCTTACCCGGTAGCGGAGGAACCTGGGCTCGACACGGCACGAAAATCGGTCGCGGATACGACACCACGTGATGCCAACCCGGGCGCGGCAGAAAATGGAAGGAAGCCACGTGGCGACGCACCCGTGAATGGCGCCGTGCAGGCGGAAGTCCCCGACTGGAACGGTTTCGTTGCCTCCCAGGGACTGAATGGCCTGGCCCGGGAGCTGGTGATGAACATGGTGGCAGACGGCTTCGAGGGCGGGACATTGCAGCTGGTGCTGGATGCCACTTCGCGCCACCTGTTCAGCGACGATCGGCTGAAGCGGATCGAGCGCCAGTGCAGCCGGCATTTCGGCCGTGAACTGCGCCTCGCGGTGACTATTCGCGAACTGGAAGGAGAGGCGGTAGAGACTCCTGCCATGCAACGTGAGCGCGAACGGATCCAGCGCCAGAAAAACGCGGAAAAGGCATTCCAGGAGGATCCCAATGTGCGCGAACTGATGGATCGGTTCGACGCCCGGATCGTTCCGGATTCGATTCGTCCCGGAACCGATTGACACAGAGTATTGCCGCCGCCCGCGCGCCATGCCTGCGCCTGCGGTCAAGTATCAACCCCGAAGCGGAGAACGATTGATGAAAGGTCAACTTGGCAACCTGATGAAACAGGCCCAGGCGATGCAGGAGAACATGCAGAAAGCCCAGGAAGAGCTTGCGAACACCGAGGTCACCGGGGAATCCGGCGCCGGCATGGTGAAAATTCTCATGACCTGCCGTCACGATGTGCGCCGGGTGGAAATCGATCCCGCGCTGATGGGCGACGACCGCGAAGTGCTCGAAGACCTGGTGGCCGCGGCGATGAACGACGCGGTGCGCAAGGTGGAGAAGGTCACCCAGGAGAAGATGGGTGGACTGACCGCCGGGCTCAACATTCCCGGCATGAAAATGCCGTTCTGAACGCCGATGGCGGATCCGCGCTCCGTCGAGGTCCTCAAGGAAGCCCTGCAGCGACTGCCCGGGGTCGGGCCGAAATCCGCCCAGCGGATGGCGTTTCATCTCCTTGAGCGCGACCGCGAGGGCGCGCAGCAGATCGGCGAGGCCATCCGTCACGCGCTCAACAAGGTGAACCACTGCCGTCGTTGCAACAATTTCAGCGAAACCGAGCTCTGCCATATCTGCGGATCGGGGCGGCGTGATCCCGCGCGTATCTGCGTGGTGGAAACCCCGGCGGATCTCGAGGCCATCGAGCAGGCCGGTATCTACCAGGGTACCTATTTTGTCCTCATGGGGAGCCTCTCGCCGCTGGACGATATCGGTCCGGATCAGCTCGGCGTCGATCGTTTCCTCGAACTGATCGGCAGCGAGACCGTGGACGAGGTCATCCTCGCCACCAATCTCACCATGGAGGGCCAGGCCACAGCGGACTTCCTCATCGACCTGCTGGAGCCCAGGGGTGTTCCGGTGACCCGGCTCGCGCGCGGGCTGCCCATGGGCGGGGAGCTGGAGTACATGGACCCGGGCACCCTCAACCAGGCCTTTGAAGGGCGCAAGCCCGTCCACGGCTGATGACCGCGGCGGCAGCCGGGATGCAGCGCTACGCCGCCTGCATCGAGTACTGCGGCATGCGCTACGCCGGCTGGCAGCGGCAGAAGCACGCACCGACGGTGCAGGAGGCGGTGGAGCGCGCCATCGGCCGGGTGGCGGATCACCCGGTCACGGTGATCGCGGCGGGTCGCACCGACAGCGGGGTGCACGGCATCGGCCAGGTGCTGCATTTCGATACCCCGAACCGGCGCGAGGCGGTGAGCTGGCTGCGCGGGGTGAATACCTGGCTGCCGGACGATATCTCGCTCATCTGGACCCGTCCCGTTGGCGACGAATTCCATGCCCGTTTCGGCGCGATCGAGCGCCGCTATCGCTACGTGATCTGCAACCGTGAGGTCAGCCCGTCATACCTCCATGGCCGGGTGACCTGGTTCCGCTGGCCGCTGGACATCGAGCGCATGCGCGCCGCCGCCACCTCGTTGCTCGGCCGGCACGATTTCAGCGCCTACCGCGCCGCCGGCTGCCAGTCGAAGAATCCGGTCAAGGACCTGCGCCGGCTGGAGATCGACCAGTGCGGACAGTGGATCTGGTTCGACGTGGCGGCGGACGGTTTCCTCCATCACATGGTGCGCAACCTGGTGGGTGTGCTGGTGGCCATCGGCCAGGGCGAGGCGCCGGTAAGCCGGGCGCGCGAGGTGCTGGATTCCCGGGACCGCAGAGAGGGAGGGGTAACGTTTCCCCCGGACGGGCTGTACTTCGCCGCGGTGGACTACGCGCCCGAATTCGAGCTGCCAGCGCCGCCGCCGGTTTGCCGCTTTTGGTAGAATCCGTCGATTGTCCCCGCGCCTCCCGCCAGTGAACGCCCCCCTCCGGACCCGCATCAAGATCTGCGGCATCAGCACCCAGGATACGGCAGCAGTGGCGGCGGAAGCCGGCGCGGACGCTATCGGTCTCATGTTCTACCCGCCGAGCCCGCGCCACCTGGAACTCGATCAGGCGGCAGTCATTCGCGCGTCCCTGCCGCCATTCGTGACGAGCGTGGCGGTGATGGTGAATCCAGAGCCCGACTACGTGCGCGGGATCATCGAACAGGTCGGTGTCGACATGCTGCAGTTCCACGGCGAGGAGAGCGACGAATTCTGCGCGGGTTTTGGCGTGCCCTACCTGAAGGCGATCCGGGTAGAAGGGGATACCGACCTGGCAACGCGGGAACGGAACTATCCCCGTTGCCGGGGCATCCTGCTGGACACCTTCGTCAGCGACCGGTACGGTGGTAGCGGAGAACGTTTCGACTGGGAGCTGGCAAACTTCGGCGGCGAAAAGCCGCTCGTGCTCGCCGGTGGTCTCGATCCGGCAAACGTCCGGGATGCCGTCACCCGGGTGAGACCCTGGGCGGTGGACGTGAGCAGCGGTGTCGAGACCGACGGCGCCAAGGACGCGGGAAAAATCCGCGCGTTCTGCCGCAGTGTGCACCAGGTGGCTTCCAGCCAATAGTGACTATTTGGCTTAACAAGTTAAGATAACCTTATGAGTTGGCTGGATAAAATCATTCCACCCAAGATCCAGACCCGCACCGGGCTGGGTAAACGCGGCGTGCCCGAGGGGCTCTGGACCAAGTGTTCCTCCTGCCAGGCGGTCCTCTACCGGGAGGAACTGAGTCTCAGTCTCCAGGTCTGCCCGAAATGCGGGCATCACATGCGTCTCGGAGGCCGCGACCGGCTCGATACCTTTCTCGACGCCGACACCCTGGTGGAGATCGGCGAGGGCGTCGAGCCGCTGGACATGCTCAAGTTCCGCGATCAGAAACGTTACCGTGACCGTCTCGCGGAAGCGCGCAAGTCGAGCCAGTCGAGCGAGGCCATCGTCGCCGGCCACGGCAGTCTGCAGGGCGCGCCCGTGGTGGCGATGGCATTCGACTTTCGCTTCCTCGGCGGCTCCATGGGTTCGGTGGTGGGGGAGCGCTTCGTGCGCGCGGCCGATCACAGCCTCAAGCATCGCCTGCCCATGATCTGCTTCGCTGCCTCCGGCGGCGCGCGCATGCAGGAGGCGCTGTTCTCGCTGATGCAGATGGCGAAGACCTCCGCCGCAATCGCGCGCAACCGCCGCGCAGGGTTGCCCTATATCTCGGTGCTCACGGATCCCACCATGGGAGGGGTCTCCGCGAGCCTGGCGATGCTCGGCGACATCATCATTGCCGAACCCAATGCGCTGGTCGGCTTTGCCGGACCACGGGTGATCGAGCAGACCGTGCGCGAGACGTTGCCCGACGGCTTCCAGCGTGCGGAATTCCTCCTCTCCCATGGCGCCATCGACATGATCGTGGACCGGCGCCAGTTGCGTGACGAGGTCGCGGGCCTGCTGGACAAGTTCGGATTCGGCCCGCCGGTCGTTGAAGAGGTCGCGGAGACTGGCGCTGCGGAACGCGGTCCCGCGACCGAAGGCGAGGTGCTGGAAGCCGAGATCATCGACGAAACCGCGAGTGATGGCGACATAAAGGACGCCGCGAAAGAACCCCCTGACGAGGCTGGCAGGCAGCCCGGGTGAGCGACTACCGGGCGTTCGACCTGGACCAGTGGCTGGATCACATCCAGCGCCAGCACTGGCGCACCATCGACCTCCAGCTAGATCGTATCGACAGCGTCTGGCGGCGCCTGGGCGCGTGGCGCCCGCCGCTGGTGATCACCGTCGCCGGCACCAATGGCAAGGGCTCCAGCGTTGCGATGCTGGAAGCGGTGCTGCGTCATGCGGGACGGCGCACGGGCAGCTACACCTCGCCACACCTGGTGCGTTACAACGAACGCGTCTGCATCGACGGGCAGCCCGCGGGTGATGAGGAACTGATCACCGCCTTCCGCAGCGTGGAGGAGGCGCGCGGCGATATTCCGCTGACCTATTTCGAATTCGGCACGCTATGCGCCCTGCTGGTATTCGCGGCCAGGCAGGTAGACACTGCCATCCTGGAAACCGGCATGGGCGGCCGACTAGACGCGGTCAACATCATCGACAATGATCTCGCGCTGATTACCAACGTGGGCCTCGATCACCAGCAATGGCTCGGCAATGATCGCGAGACCATCGCCGTGGAAAAGGCCGGCGTGATCAAGCCCGGCGCGCGGGTGGTGAGCGCCGAACCCGATCCGCCGGCCGCCATCGCCAGGATGGCGGGAGAGCGTGGCGCGCAGCTACTGCAGGCGGAGAGCGATTACAGCGTCAGCGCCGAACCGGGCGGTCGCGGATACCGCTGGTCCAGCGATCACCCGGCGGTACCGGATGACTGGCGACGGCTGGACGACCTGCCTTTGCCGTTTGAAGGGGACTGGCAGGTGCGCAATCTCGGCGGTGTCGTTGCGTCACTCGCGCTGACGGCGGATCTGAGTGGCGTCACCCCGGCGCACCTGGCGCCGGGTCTCTCGCAGGCGCGCCTTGCCGGCCGCTGCCAGGTAATCAACGATGCGCCACTGACGATCATTGATGTCGCGCACAATGCCGATTCGGCCCGCGGGCTGGCGCGATTTCTCGACAATCATCCCGTGAAAGGCGAGACCCACGGTGTTTTCGGCCTGCTGCGCGACAAGGCGCTCGACAGCGTTCTGGGTGATCTCGTGGATGAAGTGGACTGCTGGCATCTCGCCACGGTGGAAGGGGAACGGGGCCAGAAGGCCGTGGAACTGCTGGCGCGGATGCGGTCGCTGAACCCGGAGATCCGCGCCATGACCTACGACAATGCGGTTGCCGCCTTCCGCGGCGCGCGACAAGCCGCGGCGTTGGACGACAGGATCGTGGCATTTGGCTCATTTTTCGTCGTCGGTGATATAATCGGCGCCCTCGAGGGTGAAGGGTCGGCCTGACCGGCGCCGCCAGGAGCGCGCTGCCGGCTCCCAGCCGTTTCCCGTCGCCCCACCGAATCCTTCCGGACACGTCGTCACGACCCATCAGCAGCCGATGCCGCAAACCCAAGAGGGGCAGGAGCCCGAGTACGAACTGAAGCACCGGATTACCGGCGCAGTGATCCTGATGAGCGCCGCCGTACTGATCATTCCGATGCTGCTCTCGGAGCCCGGCGTGGAAGCCAACAGCGCGGACCCGCGCACCACGACTGAGCACCAGACCTTCCGCTCGCGCATCGTTCCGCTCGATATCAGCAACGTCAACCGTCCCGCCGGCGAGGCCGGCGAACTGCCGTTGTCCACCCTGGGTGACAACCGTCCGGCGCTTCTCGACCTGACCTCGAAATCCCAGCCCGATGCCCCGGCGAAAACAGAGAATACAGGCGAATCATCTGACAAGTCAGGAGAAACCCGTACAGCGCTGGTGATGACGCAGGAGAGCAAGGGCGACGACAAGCCCGCGGCGGAGAAGCCGGCGCCGGAAGCAACAACCGAGCCCGCTCCGAAGCCCGCGGAGAAACCCGCCCAGCATGCGGCGGCGCAGCCCGCGAAACCCGCACCGGCGTCGGAGCCCACGGTCTCCAGTGGCTGGGTGGTGCGCGTCGGAACGTACGCTAAAAAGGCAAACGTCGAATCCGTCTCTACCCTCCTCAGCAAGAGTGGATATACGCCGCGCACCACGCCGGTGCCGACCTCGCTCGGTGAATCCACCCGGGTCTGGATTGGCCCTTATGCCAATCGCGAGACCGCTGACGAAATCAGCGTCCGGCTGGAATCGCTGACCGGTGAAAAAGGCTACGTGACCCGCAGCGGTTCCTGACCCCGGTAACAGCCCACCAGCGCCGACATGAGCCCGGTCGATATCGTCATCATCGTCGTCCTGCTGGTTTCGACCCTGATCGGTGTCTTCCGCGGTTTCATCCGCGAGATTCTCTCCCTCGCGTCCTGGATCGTGGCGTTCTATGTCGCCTGGACGTTCGCCCGCGTGGGCGCGGACTGGCTCGAACCCTATATCAGCCAGCAGGCTCTCAGGATTCCCGCCGCTTTCGGCGGGATTTTCGTGGTGGTGCTGATCGCCGCATCGATCGTAAGCTACATCCTGTATCGCCTGCTGGCCATCGCCGGCATCAGCGGCATGGACCGCTCCCTGGGAGCGGTATTCGGCATCGTCCGCGGTATCGTCCTGATCGCGGTGCTCATCCTCGCGGCGGTGTACATGGATTTCGCCGCCCAGCCCTGGTGGCAGGGATCGCGACTGGTGGTGTATTTCACCCCGGTCACGGATTTCCTGCTTTCCCTGATGCCACCCGACGTGATTGAAAATTTCCGCCCGGCAGTCACATGACCCGGCGCCGGCGCCCTGAACCGGAACCCAGCGGAGGTGTGATATGTGTGGCATCGTAGGCATTCTCGACCATCAACGCGTCAACCAGCAGATCTACGACGGTCTGACGGTGGTGCAGCACCGTGGCCAGGACGCCGCGGGGATCATGACCAGCGACGGCAACCGGGTGTTCCTGCGCAAGGACAATGGCCTGGTACGTGACGTCTTTCATACCCGCCACATGGTGGAACTGCGCGGCAACATGGGTATCGGCCATACCCGCTATCCCACCGCGGGCTGCGATTCCCGCGCCGAGGCGCAACCGTTCTACGTCAATTCGCCGTTCGGCCTGGCGCTGGTGCATAACGGCAATCTCACCAATGCCGAGCGCCTGCGGGAAGACCTGTTCCGCCAGGACCTGCGCCAGCTCAATACCAGCTCCGACTCCGAGATCCTGCTCAACGTCTTTGCCCATGAACTGCGCGACGCGGTGGGGCAGCGGCGCCAGCTTGCCGGCCCGGAAGAGGTGTTCGCCGCGGTGAGCGGGGTGATGCGTCGCTGTCGCGGCGCCTACGCGGTGGTGGCGATGATCGTCGGCGTGGGCATCGTCGCATTTCGCGATCCCCACGGCATCCGGCCGATCATTCACGGGGTGCGTGCCGGCGATGGCCCCCATCCCGCGCACATGTTCGCCTCGGAAAGCGTCGCCCTGGACGTGCTTGGTTACGAACGCGTGCGCGACCTCGCGCCCGGCGAGGCGATGTTCGTGGACATGACCGACGGCCTGCATCGCCAGGTCTGCCACGACGACGCGCGCTACAACACCTGCATCTTCGAGTATGTCTACCTCGCGCGACCGGACTCGATCCTTGACGAGGTCTCCGTCTACCAGTCGCGCATGGAGATGGGCAAGCGCCTCGGGGCAAAGCTGCTGCGTGAATGGCCGGATCACGACATCGACGTGATCATCCCGGTGCCGGATACCAGCCGTACCGCGGCGCTCGAGATGGCCAAGGACATGAAGGTGTCCTACCGCGAGGGGTTCATCAAGAACCGCTACATCGGCCGCACCTTCATCATGCCGGGGCAGGCCGAGCGCAAGAAGTCGGTGCGCCAGAAGCTGAACGCCATCACTGCCGAGTTCGCCGGCAAGAACGTGCTCCTGGTGGACGACTCCATCGTCCGCGGCACCACCTCGTCGAAGATCATCGAACTCGCCCGCGAGGCCGGCGCGCGCAAGGTCTACTTTGCCTCCGCCGCGCCCCCGGTGCGCTATCCCAATGTCTACGGCATCGACATGCCCACCGCGAGTGAACTCGTGGCCTACAATCGCTCGCTGGACGAGATCTGTGCAGCCATCGGCGCGGACCGCCTGATCTACCAGGATCTCGACGACATGGTGGAATCGGTGCGCGTGCTCAATCCCCGCCTGGGCGCTTTCGACACCTCTTGCTTCAGTGGAGACTACGTCACCGGCGACATCACGCCGGCCTATCTCGAACTGGTGGACAGCGCGCGCAACGACGATGCGAAGGCCGCCCGCGGACAGAGCGAACTCGATCTCTCGGAGATCAGCGATGTGCAGGCGAGGTCGGCCTGATACCTCGAGCCCGGATGTTCGCTTCCAGTCCGCGCAAGACCACGGCCGTCAGCGCCGCAACGTGAGTCGCCCGTTCTCGTAGTAGATCGCACTTTTCTGTTCGTACCAGTCTCCCAGCACGAAGCGCCGCGCGCGCTCGCCGTCGATCTCGAATTCATGGGCCGCGGGGCGATGGGTATGACCGTGGATCATGATGCGTACGTCGTGTTCACGCATTACCGCCTCCACGGCCTCCTGGTTCACATCCATGATCTCCATGGGCTTCATTTGCTTGCCCCGTTCGCTCTGGCTGCGCACCGCGTCGGCCGCGCGCATGCGCTCGGCGAGGGGGCGGGACAGGAATCCTTGCTGCCAGTCCTCCGCGAGCATTTGCCGGCGCGCGGCCTGGTGCTCGAGATCGTCGGTACAGAGCGCGTCGCCGTGACTGAGAAGGATGCGCAATCCGTCCGGTTCTATCAGCACGGGATCCGGCAGGATCCGGCAACCGGTGCGCGCGGCGAACTCCTCGCCGACGAGGAAATCGCGGTTGCCGCGGACGAAGTAAACGGAAACCCCTGCGTCCGTGGTGCGCTTCAATGCCGCCTCCACCGGTCCGTGGCCGAGGGCATCTGCGCCGTCATCGCCGACCCAGTACTCGAACAGGTCTCCGAGGATGTAGAGCGAGGAGATGTAGCGCGGGGCGTCCGCGATAAAGCTGTCGAACAACAGGCTCGAGGCGGGCCGTTCCGGCGTCAGGTGGAGGTCGGAAATAAAGGCGGTGGTCATGCGCCGGTAAAGCGGATGGCGGGAGGATTCCCATGAAAGGCGGTGGGAGATATTGTACCATCCGCCTCCCGCCCGGCCGGGTACGCCGCGATCCGAGAGCATGACTTCTCCACCGAAACCGATAGAACTCTACGACACCTGGGCGCGCGAGGTGCGTCCGTTCACGCCCATCGAGGAAGGCAGGGTGGGGCTGTACTGCTGCGGTCCGACGGTGTACGACTATGCACATATCGGTAACCTGCGGACCTACGTTTTCGAGGATCTCCTCAGGCGCACCCTGGAAATGGCAGGCTACGCGGTGCGTCACGTGATGAATATCACAGACGTCGGCCATCTCACCTCGGATGCCGACACCGGCGAGGACAAGATGGAGAAGGGCGCCGCGCGCACCGGACTCACGGCCTGGGAGATTGCGGAGCGCTATACCGCCGCTTTCCGCGAAGACCTCGCGGCGCTCAACATCCTCGAGCCCCATGTCTGGTGCCGGGCCACGGATCACATCGAAGAGCAGATCGCCGACATCGCCGAGATCGAGCGCCAGGGCTACACCTACATCACGAGTGACGGCGTCTATTTCGACACCGCGAAGCTGGCGGACTACGGCTACCTGGCACGGCTCGATGTCGCCGGCCTGGATGCCGGCTCACGGGTGGAACTCGGAGAAAAGCGCAATCCCACGGATTTCGCGCTGTGGAAGTTCAGCCCGGCGGATACCCGCCGACAGATGGAGTGGGACAGCCCCTGGGGACGGGGCTTTCCCGGCTGGCACATCGAGTGCTCCGCGATGTCGGTTAAGTATCTCGGCCCGTTGTTCGACATCCACTGCGGCGGCAAGGACCATATCCCCGTGCATCACAGCAACGAGATCGCCCAGTGCGAGGTGGCCCATGGCACGCGACTGGCCAATTACTGGCTGCACGGCTACTTCCTCGAGACGGGGCAGGAGAAGATGTCCAAGTCGGCGGGTGAGTTCCTGCGCCTCCAGACCCTGCTCGACCGGGACATCGATCCCCTGGCCTATCGCTATCTCTGCCTTACCGCGCATTACCGCAGTGACCTCCGCTTCAGTTGGGAGAGCCTGGACGCTGCCGTGGTAGCACTCGGACGGCTTCGCCAGGCGGTGCACGGCGCGCCCGCGGGCGGTGAAGTGGATGCCGCCTCGCTGGACCAGTTCCAGGCGGAGCTGCTCAATGATCTCAACAGCCCAAAGGCCATCGCCGTGACCTGGAACCTGGTGCGTTCAGATCTGGACCCAGCCGACCGGCGGGCCACGCTGCTCGCCATGGACGAAGTGCTGGGACTGGATCTCGCCAACTGGACGCCCGTCGAAACGACGGTCCCGGCGGAGATCGAGGAACTGCTGGCGGCGCGCAATGCCGCGCGCGCGGCGCGTGATTGGGGCCGGGCGGATGCCCTCCGCGACCAGATCCATGCGGCCGGATTCGATATCGAGGACGGCCCCGAGGGGTCACGGCTCAAGCCGCGCTGATTTCACCGCGTTTACGTCGGCCTGCAAAGCCTGGATGGCCAGATCGGTTTCGGATAACCGTTGTAATTGCCAAACCGGATGCGTTAAAATCCGGCGCCTGATGCGGGGTGGAGCAGTCTGGCAGCTCGTCGGGCTCATAACCCGAAGGTCGTAGGTTCGAATCCTGCCCCCGCTACCAATACTTACCGCCAGGTAGAAATACGACCCCGCTCTTGCGGGGTTTTGTTTTTCCGGGCGGTGGAGGCGGTGCCGGCAGTGCGGCGCCGACCTTTATGTTATGGGCCTCGGGCCCATTTTTTGTGGCTTCACGGTCGCCATGCAGCACGGCATTTGCAGGGCGGCGCGAAGAGCCGATGAGGAAGTGATGCAGAACCTGTCCAGGCTGAGAACGATGCTCGAGCCCCCGGTGGAATCGCTGGGGTACGAGTTGTTGCACCTGGAGTTCGCCGGCCAGGGTGGCGGGATCCTGCGTCTTTATATTGACGCCCCGGGCGGCATCGAACTCGACGACTGCGAGGCGGTGAGCCGTCAGGTCAGCCTGGTGCTGGACGTCGAGGATCCGGTGAAGAATGCCTACACCCTGGAGGTGTCCTCCCCCGGCCTCGATCGGCCACTGGTCAAGCCGGCGCATTTTCAACGCTTCGTGGGCGAGAAGGTGCGCATCGTGATGCACGTACACGTTCTCGGGCGGCGGCGCTTTACCGGCACTCTGGTGGAAGCCGACGAGACTGCCGCGGTGGTGGAGGTGGACGGCGAGAGTTATTCGCTGCCCTACGACGGAATGGAATCGGCGCGCATCGAGCCGGTATTCGAGTCCGCCGGACGGAGCCGGCATGGACGATGAGGACAGGGATGGTGGAAGTTTTTTGTGTCCGGCGCCTGTCGCCGGAAGCTGGTTCCGGGCGGATATCCGCTTCGGGCGGGTTTAATTGATTGACGGTCAGAACTCCATGGCGATTACCAACAACGAAATCCTGCTGATGGCTGAAGTGGTTTCCCGCGAGAAAGATCTCGACAAGGAGATCATTTTCAAGGCCATCGAGGCCGCGCTCGCCACCGCTACCCGCAAATGGTATTCAGGCGAGATCGACGCCCGTGTCAGCATACATCGCGACACCGGCGACTACGACACCTTCCGCGTCTGGGAAGTGATCTCCGACGACGAGGAAGTCGAACTGCCGGACGCCCAGATTCCGCTCTCCGAAGCGCGCGAGAGCGACGACGAGGTCGAGGTGGGCGACCTGATCGAGGAGCCCATGGACAAGGTCGAATTCGGCCGTATCGCCGCCCAGGCCGCGAAGCAGGTCATCATGCAGAAGGTGCGCGAGGCGGAGCGCCTGCAGATCGCCGAACGCTACGCCGAACGGGTGGGCACCCTGGTGTCCGGCACCGTCAAGCGCATGGAGCGCGGCAACGCGATCATCGACCTAGGTGACGCGGAAGCTTTGTTGCCGAAGAGCGGAATGATTCCGCGCGAGGGGCTGCGACCGGGTGACCGCATTCGCGCGTTGCTGGAAAAGATCGACGAAGAGGCCCGCGGCCCTCAGCTCATCCTGAGCCGGCTGTCGCCGCAGTACCTGATCGAACTGTTCCGCCTCGAGGTGCCCGAGGTGAGCGAGGGCATCATCGAGATCCTGGGCGCCGCCCGCGATCCGGGTTCCCGCGCCAAGATTTCGGTGCGCTCCAATGACAACAACGTCGATCCGGTGGGCGCCTGCGTTGGCATTCGCGGATCGCGGGTGCAGAGCGTGTCCAACGAGATCGCGGGCGAACGCGTGGACATCATCGTCTACTCCGAGAATATCGCCGAATTCGTCATCCAGGCCCTGGCGCCGGCGGAAGTGGAATCGATCCTGGTGGACGAGGAAACCCGCCAGATGGACGTGGTGGTCACCGAGGAAAACCTGTCCCGCGCCATCGGCCGTGGAGGACAGAACGTGCGCCTCGCATCGGAGCTGACAGGCTGGGAGCTCAACCTGATGACCGATGCCGACGCCGCGGAGAAACACGAGCGCGAGCAGCACGAACTGGTCGCCAGTTTCATGACCCAGCTCGACATCGACGAGAACGTGGCCACCATCCTCGCCCAGGAAGGCTTCAATACCCTGGAAGAGATCGCCTACGTGCCCAAGCAGGAACTGCTGGACATCGAGGAATTCGACGAGGATATCGTCGAGGAACTCCGTAACCGCGCCCAGGACACCCTGCTGACCACCGCCATCGCCGACCAGGAGGGCAAGGAACCCACCGAGGACCTGCTGAATATGGAAGGCATGGACGAGGACACCGCCCGCGCGCTTGCAGCCGGCGGCATCCGTTCCATGGAGGACCTCGCGGAATGCGCCATGGACGAGGTGCTGGAGGTGGTGGCAATGGATCCCGAGCGCGCCAGCGCGCTCATCATGACCGCGCGCGCGCCATGGTTCGAGTGATCGTGGACGCCTGAATTATCCCGGCGTGACGCCGGTCCGGAAATTACCCTGAATACACAAGGTTCAACATGTCAGAAGTAACCATCAGCAATTTTGCCAAGCAGATTGGCGTGTCGATTGACAAGTTACTGGAGCAACTGGACCAGGCCGGTATCAAGGGCAAGGCTTCCGGTGACCTGCTCGAGGACAATGAAAAAATTCGCCTGCTGCAGTTTCTCAAGGGGGAAGCGCCACGCGAGGAACCCGGTCGTTCACGCATTACGCTGAAGCGCAAGACCACGGGGGAAATTCGCCAGACTTCCCGTACCGGCGCGGCGCGCACTGTACACGTGGAGACGCGCAAGAAACGCACTTTCGTCAAGCGCAGCGTGCTCGAGGAAGAGCAGGCCGCGGAACAGGCACGCCTCGAGGAAGAAGAGCGCCAGCGCCAGGAAAAACTGGAAGCCGAGCGCCAGCGCGAGGCGGAAGCGGAACGCCAGGCCCGGGAAGAAGCCGAGCGGGAAGCGCGGGAAGCGGCCGAGGAAGCCGAGCGCCAGGAGCGCGAACGCCAGCAGCAGGCCGAGGCAGAGGCCGCGGCGGAGCGCGAGCGTAGCGAGCAGGCGCGCCAGGAAGCGGTCCAGGAAAAGTCCGCGGAACCCGCTGCCCCTGCAAGTCCCGAGGCTGCGGCGACGGAGGCAGGAGAAGCCCGCGCCAAAGCCGGTAAACCGGCCAGGCCCGGCAGCCAGCGCCCGGCGTCGGAAGACGATCGCCGCGGTCGCAAGGGCCGCAAGGGCCGCTCCGAGGGGGGGCCACGCGAGGAACTGCATGCGACCAAGCGCCGACGCGAACGCCCGCGGCGCGCGCTCGGCCGCAAGCCCGGCAACATTTCGTCATCGGTGGCGGATCAGCATGGCTTCGCCCGTCCCACCGCTCCGGTCGTCAGGGATGTCAACGTGCCCGAGACCATCACCGTCGGGGAACTTGCCCAGGCGATGTCCGTCAAGGCGGGCGAGGTCATCAAGACCATGATGAAGATGGGTTCCATGGTGACCATCAACCAGGTGCTGGACCAGGATACCGCGTTGCTGCTGGTGGACGAGATGGGACACAAGGGCGTGGCCGCGTCCCTGGACGATCCGGAATCGATGCTCGCCGCACCCGAAGCGGTGGATGCCGAGGAATTGCCGCGCGCGCCCGTGGTCACCGTCATGGGTCACGTCGACCACGGCAAGACCTCTCTGCTCGACTACCTGCGCAAGGCCAAGGTTGCGGCCGGCGAGGCCGGCGGAATCACCCAGCATATCGGCGCCTACAAGGTAAAGGTGGACGGTCACGAGATCTGTTTCCTGGACACCCCCGGCCACGAGGCGTTCTCCGCCATGCGCGCGCGTGGCGCCAGCGCCACCGACCTGGTCATCCTGGTGGTGGCCGCGGACGACGGCGTCAAGCCGCAGACCATCGAGGCCATCCGCCATGCGCGTTCGGCCGGCGTGCCGATGATCGTGGCGATCAACAAGATCGACCGCGAACAGGCGGATCCCGACCGGGTGAAGCAGGAACTCTCGAATCACGAGGTCATCCCCGAGGAGTGGGGCGGCGATACGCTGATGAACAACGTTTCCGCCATCACCGGCGAGGGCATCCCCGAACTGCTCGAATCCGTGCTGCTGCAGGCCGAGGTCGCCGATCTCAAGGCACGGGTATCCGGCCCGGCTACCGGCATCGTGGTGGAAGCGCGTCTCGACAAGGGCCGCGGCCCGGTCGCCACGGTGCTGGTGCAGGAAGGCACCCTCAAGAAAGGCGACATCATCCTCGCGGGCCGCGAATCCGGCCGCGTGCGCGTGCTGCTGGACGACGACGGCAAGCCGGTGAACAAGGCCGGACCGTCCACCCCGGTGGAGATCCAGGGCCTCGGCGGCGTGCCGGTGGCCGGCGACGACCTGGTGGTGGTAACGGACGAGCGCAAGGCGCGCGAAGTGGCGCTACACCGCCAGGGCAAGTTTAAAGAGGTCAAGCTCGCGCAGCAGCAGAAGAGCAAGCTCGAGAGCATGTTCCGCGGCATGGAGGAGGGCGAGGTGCAGAACCTCAACCTCGTCGTCAAGGCAGACGTCCAGGGTTCCGTGGAGGCGCTCACCGATTCGCTGGAGAAACTCAGCACCGACACGATCAAGGTCAAGGTGGTGCACGGCATGGTCGGCGGGATCAATGAATCCGACGTCAACCTGGCGATCGCCTCTAATGCCATCATCATCGCCTTCAACGTGCGCGCCGATGCCACCGCGCGCAAGCTGATCGAATCCGAGGAAGTGGACGTGCGCTACCACGCGGTGATCTACGACGTGGTGGACCTGGTGAAGAATGCCATGACCGGCATGCTCTCCCCGGTCATGCAGGAAGAGCACGTTGGCCTGGCGGAGGTGCGCGAGGTGTTCCGCGCGCCGAAGATCGGCGCCATCGCCGGCTCCTTCGTGCTCGAGGGCACGGTGAAGCGCAGTCTGCCGGTGCGTGTCCTGCGCGAGAACATCGTCATCTTCGAGGGCGCCATCGATTCTCTGCGCCGCTTCAAGGAGGATGTCCAGGAGGTCAAGAACGGCTTCGAATGCGGTATCGGCATTCGCAACTACAACGATATCAAGGTGGGAGACCAGATCGAGGTGTACCACATGGTCGAAAAGGCGCCCACCCTGTAGTTCGTGCGCGCATGCAGGAAATCGACAGAACCCGCAGGGTAGCGGAGCTCCTGCGGCGGGAGCTGGCCACGCTCATCGCCCGGGAGATCAACGACAACCGGATTCGCCACGTCTCCATCAATGGCGTGCGCGTGTCCCGCGACCTGAAGAACGCCACGGTGTACTTCTCCAACCTCGACAATTCCCTGGACAGGGCGCCGACCGCCCAGGCCGGCAAGGGCGAGTCCCGACAGCCGACCCAGGAGCAGTTGCTCAACCGCGCGGCGGGGTTTCTGCGTCACCTGCTGAGCCAGCATGCGGAACTCCGGGTCACGCCGTCACTGCGCTTCAGGTACGACGACAGCATTCGCCGCGGGGTGGAGATGTCGAACCTGATCGACCGGCTGAACAGGGATCGAAAGGATGACTAGAACGCGCCGCGGCTTCCCGGTGGACGGGATGCTGCTTCTGGACAAGCCGGAGGGCCTGTCCTCGAACCAGGCGCTGCAACGCGCGAAGCAGATGTTGCACGCACGCAAGGCGGGGCATACAGGCAGCCTGGATCCGGTGGCCACCGGTTTGCTGCCGTTGTGCTTCGGCGAAACCACGAAGATCTCCAGCCTGTTTCTTGGAGCGGACAAAACCTACCGGGTGGGAATCCGCCTGGGCGTTACCACGGATACCGGTGACTGCGCTGGCGAGGTGCTGGAGGAATCCGCCGCAGAGATCGATTCCGCACGGCTTGCAGAGGTGCTGGAAAGCTATCGCGGTGACTTCCTCCAGACACCGCCGATGTACTCGGCGCTGAAGAAGGACGGTCAACCACTGTACAAACTCGCGCGCAAGGGCATCACTGTCGAGCGCGAGGCGCGTCCCGTTACCGTCTACCAGCTCGACATGGAGTCACTGGAAGGAACCCTCCTGACCCTCACAGTTCGCTGTTCGCGCGGTTTTTACGTGCGTACCCTCGCGGAGGATATCGGCCGAGACCTCGGCTGCGGTGGCCATGTGGAAACCCTTCGGCGAATCGCGGTGGGAGAGTTCAGTATCGACCAGGCGGTGACCCTGGAGCAGCTCGAGGCCATCGAAAGCCCGCGTGAGCGGGAAGCCCTGCTCCTGCCCACAGATCGCGGCCTGGCACACTTGCCCAAGCTGCGCCTGCCGGAAAACCTCGCGCGCTACCTGCGCCTCGGTCGCAGCGTGCGTGTCACCAGCCAGGTCCATCCCGGCATGGTTCGACTCTACGTCGAAACGGGTGGGTTCCTCGGCCTCGGTGAGGTGACGCCTGACCAGAGGGTGCAGCCGAAGCGATTGTTCGGTCAGGGGTAATCCTGATTGTCGGGGCGCGTCCCGCCCCCCTGGACTGTGGGCATCAGTTGCCGGAACAGTGCGCTACAGTACTCGCTGAAATCCTTCACCAGAGCAGAACCGCGCGAATCTGAACTGCCCGCGAGTACGACATCCAGGGAGGATGCCTCTCCATCTATCGGTAACACGACGACGCGATGTCCGTCGTGGGTTATCTCCGAGGCGGTACGCATCACGGTAAACGAAAACCCCAGGCCGTTACCCACAGCGCTGCGCACGGATTCCATGGATTGACATCGCATTGCCACGGGCGGATTGATTCCCTGTCTGGCTACGATGCCACGAAAATAGTCGCTACTTCCGGCGCCTTCGAAGAGGATAAATGGCTCATTGGCGAGATCCGCGAGCCGAATACGCTTGTGCCTCGCCAGTGGATGACCGGCTGGAAGTAATACCTGGGCTGCCAGCCTGGCGAGACTGATGGTCCACATTCCGGCCACTGGCAGGTCCATGTCGTACAGAATGACGAGATCCAGTTGGCCTTCCAGCAGCGCTGAGACCAGTACATCGTGGCGGTGCTCGGAGGTTTCCAGAACCACGTCGGGCCGTCGTTCACGATAGCCTCTTGCCAGTGCCGCCATGCAGAACGGGGCCAGGGTATGGAAGCAACCAATTCGCAATATTCCCGCAAGGTTTGCGGCCAGCGCCAACGCTTCCCGTTCCAGTTCCGCCGCGCTGGCTAAGAGCCTGCGTGCCGCCAGGCGGAAGGCCCTGCCCTGGACGGTGAGATCGGCGCCCCTGGCATGGCGACGGTGGAACAGCACCAGCCCCGTGCGTTCTTCCAGCCTGTCGATGCCCTGGGCCACGGCGGGTTGCGAAATGCCCAGCAACTGCGCAGCCTGGGCAATGCCCCCGGTTTCGGCAACCGCCTCGAAGTACTCACAATGTCGGAGCGTAAAAGAAAGCATAGCTTTCTTTTTAGATAAAAATAAAACGCTTTTCAAGTTCTTTTTGGATTCCTAGAATACGGCTCGCCATCACCGACCAGGGAAACCAATGACGATACTCACTACCGAACAGAAAAACTTTTTCCACAAGCAGGGTTACCTGTTGGTGCCCGATGCGGTGGATGTCTTGCTCCTCCGCCGTCTGAGGGAGGATTTCGCGGCCTGGGTAGAGGAGAGCCGCGGACACCTGGCACCCTGGGGCGAAACGCTGGACGGGAGACCCCGTTTTGACGTGGAACCGGGACACAGCGCCGATCATCCCGGATTACGACGAATCAATGCGCCGATCGAGGTGTCAGACGCATACCTCGCCGCAAGTACGGATAGTGCCATGGTGGATTGCGTGGCTGATTTGATCGGCCCCGACATCAAGCTGCATCACACCAAGATCAATTCCAAGCTTCCCCGGGGAAACACGGAAGTGAAATGGCACCAGGATTTTCCATTCACTCCGCACACCAACGATGATCTTGTCACCGCGCTCCTGATGGTAGACGAGGTTACGGAGGAAAATGGCCCGTTGCAGGTGGTTCCGGGCTCGCATCTGGGGCCTGTGCACGGGCTCTGGCATGGCGGCGAATTCACCGGTGCCGTGGAAGAGGAAGTGGCTGAATTCTGCCGCACCGCCGCGGTAACCTGTACCGGTCCCGCAGGCGCTGTCTGCCTGATGCACACGCGGCTTCTCCATGGCTCCGCGCCCAATCAGTCAATGTACCCGAGGACGCTGCACATCTCGGTCTATAGTGCTGACGATGCAGTGCCCTGTTCTCCCAACCCGGTACCCTCCCGCTATGAGGGAAGCATCGTCCGCGGCAGACGCACAGGAAGAATGCGCGCTATCGATATTGCTATTCCCCTGCCTGAAATGCCGACTTCGGCCTCGTTTTTTGACCAGCAGGCGGGAGTGAACAGGTAGACTACCGTTTCCGGCGTCCTGCAGGGTATCCATCGGACGCCATGCCGTGTCGTCACACCAGGCAATTCGACGACTGACCTGCAGGGGAGCGGAAACCCGGCTACGGGGCGGTTCATGATTGCAAATTGAACAGGTTCAAGTAAATGTCGGTAGAGAAGACAGAAGTTCTGGTGGTCGGCGGCGGGCAGGCCGGCATCGCCATGAGCGAACATCTTGGCAATGCGGGGATAACCCATCTCGTTCTCGAGAAAAGTCGAATCGCCGAGCGCTGGCGCAGCGCGCGCTGGGACTCCCTGGTCGCCAACGGTCCGGCCTGGCACGACCGTTTTCCGGGTATGACGTTCCGCGATTCCGATCCGGATGCCTTCCCCGGCAAGGAAAGCGTGGCCGACTACTTCGTCGATTACGCGCGGATGATCGATGCTCCCGTCCGCTGCGGGGTGGAAGTCACCCGGGTCCGGCCGATGGAGGGCAGACCGGGCTTTCATGCGCAAACCGCTGTTGGCGATATAGAGGCGGAATTCGTGGTCGCCGCTACCGGGCCATTCCAGGTTCCGGTGATCCCGCCCATCGTACCCGAAAGCGCCGGGATTCATCAGCTACATTCCCATGCCTACTACAACCCGGGCCAGCTGCCTGACGGTGCGGTTCTGGTCGTGGGCGCGGGATCCTCGGGTGCCCAGATCGCGGAGGAACTGCTCGAATCCGGTCGCCGGGTTTACCTCTCCGTGGGACCCCACGATCGTCCGCCGCGGCGCTATCGCGGGCGCGATTTCGTCTGGTGGCTGGGCGTGCTCGGCAAATGGGATGCCGCGGCGAGCGATCCAGGCACGGAGCATGTCACCATCGCCGTCAGCGGCGCCCACGGCGGAAACACAGTGGATTTTCGCAAGCTGGCCGACAGGGGGATGATCCTCGTCGGCAGAACCGGGTCATTCGATAACGGCACGCTGTATTTCGACCAGGACCTCGCCGTCAACATCGCCAACGGAGACGCCAACTACCTCTCGGTGCTGGACGAGGCGGATGCCTGGGTCCAACGCAACGGGCTCGACCTTCCGGAGGAACCGGAAGCCCGGAGCATCGGGCCGGATCCCGACTGCGTGACTGACCCGTTACTGTCGCTGGACCTTGCAGCCGCGGGCGTGAACACGATCCTGTGGGCCACCGGTTACTCCCAGGATTTCAATTGGCTCGAGGCGAATGCGTTTGACGAAACCGGAAAGCCCAGTCATCAACGCGGCGTCTCCAGCGAACCAGGGATCTACTTCCTGGGTCTGCCCTGGCAATCGCGGAGGGGTTCATCGTTCATCTGGGGCGTCTGGCACGACGCGAAGTTCATTGCCGACCATATCTCAATGCAACGAGGCTACCTTGCGTACCGGACGCCCGGAGAGGGTTGATAGGTTATCGCTGACTCACAGGCAAGCCCCGTTCTTCGGGCTCACTACCGGCGCAAGAACATCCGGATTAGCGTGCAAAGGGCTGTGAGTACATCGCCCATACCGAGGCGCCTTCCTCGCCTATCGCAAAGTCGAGACGTACCACCTGGCGGAACGCCATCAGGCGAACCCCCACCCCGGCATCGACCTTGAGATCATCCGTGAACATGTCGGTATCGTAGTGATCGGATACCCGGCCCGCTTCCACGAAACCGACGAACTGCATCCAGTCGATGTCGAAGTAGCGAATCAGCGGCAGGTCTCCCAGCGGGTTCCACGCGGGAATGGCGCGTATCTCCGCGCCGTAGTACACCGCGGCCTTGTCCGCGTAACGGCCACCGGGATAGGCGCGCATCCTGTCCCAGCCGCCCAGGGAGGCGCCAAGATAGGAGGGCGGCCGATTGCGGACGACCCCGGGATTGTCGGGGTCCGTGCGCCAGGTGGGGGAGTAGGCGGTCCAGAAGTTGAGCGCCAGGACGCGTTGCCGGGTGTGCCGGCCGGCGCCCAGGTCGAGATACTTCGTGGATTCTAAACGCAGGTTGGTCCAGGTGTTGGTGCTGTCCCCGAGGCCGAAGTCGCGCGCAACAGTGAGTGTCTGCCGGCTGCCGCGTGCCGGGTTTTTCGGGAAGTCGGTGTTGTTGTAGTCGAGTTTCAGCTGGAGGCCGTTGGTCCTGTAGAACAGCAACTCGTTGTCGGGATCGTTGATATCATCGTCGATATCACGGTAGCGGTAAAACAGCATGGTGGACAACGTGGTGATCCCGCTTTGCAGAGGGTTCCACTGGTTTCCTCCAGTAGCGCCTGAGTCGAGGACGCCACGGTCCAGCATGTAGACCGGGACCGAAGACTCGCTCGCGCTGCCGAGTGGAAGCTGGTAGTCCAGGTTCAGTTCGAACTGGTAGTCATTGGTGATGCCGCTCAAAAAATCGTCTTCCAGTGAATCGTTGGATCCCGCGCGCGGCATATCGGGATCATGGTCAATGTCCGCGTAGACACGATCGTCCGTGTAGTGCGCGCCCAGGAGGAAAGCATCAAGAAACAGCCGGTCGGATCCGGGAAGGCGGTAGTCGGAAAAAGCGCCGGAGGCGAGGAACGAGTCATTGGTCGTGCCGAATGCGGTGCCCAGCAGGGATGCCTGGCGCTGACTACCTGTCCCGCTGACACCGGCGCCAAATCCGAACGCGGTTTCCAGGGAGTCCGTGCTGAATACATAAGGCAACCATCCGCTGGATTTTTCGTCCGGGGACATGTCCTGATCCACCACGATGTCCTGCGCGGTAGCCGGCGCCCATGCGATGCATAGCGCCAGCAGCCAGGGCCGGTGGACAAACCCTGGATATGGGTGGCGCGTTTTCATTTGGTATGTCCGTATACTGTGTTCTCGTGATCGGAAATCCGCCGGGAGGCCCGGACCAGTATCAAGCCGACCCAGCCGACAGCTGGCTGGTGTTGTTGGATCAACCCCGCGCTATCGGGAAAATTCTAGCATGCGCGCCCGGGAGAGCACGCCACCTCCAGGAGCAAATCTGTAAAGTCATGATATTCCTTGAAGCCACCCATACCCACCTTTATCCGGGGCATCGGGGTGAAATACGCGACCTGGACCGCATTGCAGGCCTGTCCCGGGAAATGGACTGCCTTGTAGAATTCAGCGATGGTCAGGTAACCGTCGCCCGGCTCTCCATTCAGAATGGCGACTGGCAACTGGACGCGAATGCCTACAAAACGGCGGCAGGCACCGCCATTGCAGGAAAACGCTGGCGCATATCCATGGAGGAGAGTGATGGTCCCGTGAGATTCCGGGTGCTGGAGCGAATATGTTGATCCCCATGGCAAAAAACAGGTTATAAGCCATAAAATTCAAACTGAAGAACCAGATAATTTGAGAAGATAATCTCGAACTGTTTCAATATCACCATTCGCAAATTCTGGCGCCCGGGGCGTTTTGCATCGACCAGCCTGCCGGGCAATCGCTTTTTTCCTTCTCCAGCGAATTCAACGTATATGTAACCGTATGGAGTTCAATTACTTTCTCACCAGTTACCTGCCCGACACCAGCGTCGGCGGCAAGGCGCATTTCAACCACATGCTGGAACTGGCGATGGCGGCCGATTGCCTGGGTTACAAGGCGGTGTCGTTACCCGAGCACCATCTCGTCAACTTGTTGCTGATGCCGTCGCCACTGCAAATGGCGGTCAGGATCGCGGCGGCGACCAGGCATGTCGAGCTGGTCACCGCGGTCGCGGTATTGCCGATTCGCGACATGCGTATCTTCGCCGGCGAGTTGACCCAGGCCGATATCCTGTGTGATGGCCGCCTGATCCTGGGCATCGGGCGTGGGGCATTTGCCTACGAAATCGAGCGTCTCGGTGTGCCGATGGAGAGCACCCGGGAGCGGCTGGACGAATCGCTGGCCGTGTTGCAGGCGCTGTTGGCGAAGGAAGATGTTTCCTGGCAGGGCAAGTACTACCGGTTTGAACCATTGACCATCATGCCACGCCCGATGCGCGACATCCCGATGATGATCGCGGTCATGGATGTCAACGGTATCCGTGAGTGTGCAAAGCGTGGCTTCAACGTGCAGACCACGGTCCTGTCGGCTACCCACGATGTGCTACTGGAGCGGGTCAACGCGTTCCGGCGGGGCAGGGAGGAAGCCGGTGAAGCTGGAGAGGGGCTGTCGCTGTCGATGCAACGCGTGACCTATTGCGCGCGCGACGAAAGGGACGCGCGTGAAAAGCTGGAAATGGCCTATGGATATTATTCCCGTTTCGATAACGTATTCACGGGACCGGGAATCGTCACCAACGGTGCGGTTGAGCCCCTGCCGCGCCAGCAGACCATCGAGGAACTGGGCAGGAACCTGCTCATCTGTCCCGCCGCGGAAATGGTGGATCGTCTCGGCCTGTACGCCGACGCCGGTATCGACGAACTCATCATTAGCGCCGGTATCGGTGCATCTCCCGAGGACAACCTCGAGGAAATGGAACGTTTCGCCAGCGAGGTGATGCCGCATTTCAGCAAGATCGACCGCCAGTTGGTCGCCTGATCCCTGACACCCTCAAGAGTAAACCAGCCATGCCAATGATTCGTGTCGAAATGTTCGAAGGGCGCACGCGCGAGCAGAAGCGCGCCCTCGTCGAGGCCCTGACCAACGCCTTTATTGAGACCTGCGGTGGCAAGCCCGAGAGCGTCCAGGTCGTTATCCAGGACGTGAGTCCCTTCGATTGGGGCGGGGGAGGAGAATTATTTGGTGATCGCATGGCCGCGTCCAACAAGAACGATGGGGGATGACCTTGGCAGCGATCGACTGCGTTGCAACGATACGCGGTAGTGGACCAGCTCTGTTTCTGGTTCACGGCATCGGCTCCCGCCGGCAGGCCTGGGACCAGGTGATCGATGAGCTCGAGGACAGCTTTACCTGTATCAGCTACGATCTTCGCGGACACGGCGACTCACCGCTGCCAGAAGGTGAGTTCGGCCTCGACGAACTGGTCGAGGATCTCGAAGCGCTAAGGGCGCGGGAGGGAATCGCCAGGGCGCATATCGCCGGCCATTCCCTTGGCGGAATGATCGGTCCCGCCTACGCCCGCGCCTACCCCGAGCGCGTCCTGTCGTTGGGACTGCTGAGCACGGCGGCATTCCGAACTCCCGACGACGCCGCCAAGGTGCGGGGCGTGGTGCGCGCGATGGAGGAGAACGGGATCGAAAACACGCTGAAGACACTCGTCGAGCGCTGGTTCACCGATGAATTCATCGCCGCGCATCCCGAAAAGATCGAAGCGCGTATCAGGCAGGTCGTGGAAACCGACCCGGGCGTCTTTATGAACGTCTTTCGTATCTATGCCGAAACCGAGATGGGACCCTGGCTGCACGAGATCAATCAGCCCTGTCTGGTGCTGACCGGGGAAAACGACGGCGGATGCAATCCTCGCCTGAATCGGGAGATACACGCCGCTTTGCCAAACTCGGAACTGGTAATACTCGATCGGTTGAAGCATTCGATCATGATCGAGGATTCGCCGCAGGTGGCGCATCAACTGAAAAATTTCTTGCTGGTAAATGGCGGATCCGTTCAATCCGGATAGAGATTGTCATCCCGGGGATCAGGTGGTGACACGGAGCAACAGCGATTGTTGCCAGCTGGAGGTCTGGGATCAGCTCCTCTGATACGGTGAATTTCATCCCGCTGTGGTAACGGATATCTCAGTGCTGATCTGCCCGCCGAGCAAGCGCTGCAGGTGGAAACTCGCGAGCGGATCATTGTCATACTTGCCGACGTAGGCCGCGAACGCACGAAGACAGCCAGGATCGCCAGCCTGCAGCAGGTCGAAGGCATCAAGGTATTGGGTCAGTCGTTCTTCTCCGCCCCGATCGGGATCGTAGGGTTCAAATGCGAATATCTCGTTTGCCTTACCCTGCAGGATGAGGCTACCGATGGGTCTGCCGACAAAGTGGGGAATGGATCCTACGGTATTCGCGCTGACACACATCCGGGTTCCCAGCTTTTTGTTGGCCGTTTCCAGGCGGGCCGCGGTGTTGACCGCGTCGCCGTGTGCGGTGTAATGGAAATAGTCCTTACCACCGAAATTGCCGACGATGGCGGAGCCGGTATGTACGCCGATACGGGTAATCCCAACGGCGACACTTTCGGCAGCCTTGCTTCCTTCAAACCGCTGCGCGAACTTGTCGATTGCTAGCGCACAGGCGACGCCTCTGGCAGCATGGTCCGGCTGCTCCATGGGTGCGCCGAAGATGGCGTGTACTGCGTCACCCACGACGGTGTCAACCGTCCCACCATGCTCGAATACGATGCCGGAAATCCCACCGATATATTCGTTCATCAACGCAACAACCACTGCAGGATCTAGTTGTTCAACCAAGGTCGTAAAACTTGCCAGGTCGGTAAAAAGAAACGTCATCTCGCGTCTTTCGCCTCCCAGTTCGAACGTCCGGGGATTTGTCGCGAGGTGTTCCGCAAGATTGGGCGAAAAGTAGCGTGACAGGTTGGCGCGGGCCCGCTCCGCTACTACGCGTTCCGTGGTTGCGACTCGAAATACTGTGAGTGCGTCAGCCATGCTCGCGATCTCATCGGCCCCTCCGGTCGGAATCGTCGCCTTCACGTCGCCCTTGGCAATGGCGAGCATGCTGCTGCTCAGGCTGGACAAGCGACGGATCAGATTGCGTTGAACATAGAGCCAGACGATCAGAACCGAACTCAGCAGGCTCAGTGAAACCGCGACTATCAACAGTACTGTACCTGTGCGGCGTTCCTTTCGGGCCGCAGAACCTGCGAGATGGATCTCCTCGGTAGTTTCCGCGACCAGGCTCTCGATCGCCTCGGTGAGTTCTCGCGATGCCCTGGTGCTCTCACTGAGGAGTTGCCACGCATTTTTCCGTGCCTCGAGTTCGAGCAGGCGTACCCGCGCGATACTCCTGGAACCCTCGATATAGGTATAAAAGCGAGTTACGGACTCTGCTGTTTCTGACTGTATTCCGGCATCGAGATTCTGAATCAGAGATTTCATATTGCTTGCCGAATCCCGGAGCCGCCTTCGCATCGCCTGCAACCTGTCTCGATCATCTATCAACCCGATGGATGACAAAAGGTCTACAAGTGAAGTGAGCTCGAATTTCACTTGCAGGATTCTCGGTACTGCTGGTTCCGGTGGTTGCAGTCTCTGAGCGGAATCTAGAGCTATGCGAATGGCTGATGATACTTCGAGCGCATCACGCGTCAGCGCCTTGCGTTGCTCAACGATAGCAATTGCATTGCCAATCGTGGTTTCCATGCTGATCAGGTTCAGGGTCAGCCAATTGACTACTGCTGCAATCTGATCTATCAACACGGCATCGAAATGATATTGTCTAAGCTCATCGAGTACACCATTGAGATGCTGAATGTCGTCCCGGATCTTCGAAGCATTTTTTTGGTGCTCGTTCTGGCTGGTAGAAGTCAGCATCACCGGAGCGGCTGAGACAAGACGCTCGGCGTCACGAGAAAGCTGGAGCGATATCAGAACGGACGGCACCGATTGCTCGGTGATGCGAACCAGCACGTTTTCGATATTCGACAAAGCATAGATTGCGACTGCGCCGCCGAGAACCGCAAATGAACTGACACCAATAAAGGCAAGGAGCAATCGCCAGCGGAAACTTGACCGCGGAGATGGTACGCGGGTTTCAACCGGCATTCGGCAAACCGCGGGTCCCGCGTGCGGAGCTCATCGCAACCCGGCTTCCCGGTAGTAACGTATGGCGCCGTCGTGCAGTGGTATCGAGAGACTTTCCCGATGCATTTCCTCGATCTTCAGATGGTGCAGGGCGGGGTGCAGCGTCTTGAATTCATTGAATCTGTCGAGTACCGAGCTCACGAGAACGTATACGTCTTCCTCGGAAACGCGGCTGGAGGTCACCACCGTGGCAGAAACACCGAAAGTAGGCACATCGTTGCGATTGTTGTACATGCCAGCAGGGATTGTCGCGTGGCGATAATAGGGGTGTTCTTTCACCAGCTCGTCGATAGCAGGGCCCTCGACTCCGACGACAACGCCCCGGCACGCGGTGGTCGCTTGTTGAATCGATGCGGACGGGTGGCCGACGGTCATGATGACCGCATCAACGGCGCCGGAACAAAGGGCCGCAGATTGATCGGTCGATGTCAGTTCGGAGACTTCGGCAAAATCGTCGAACGTCCACCCTTTTGCGGCCATCACGACCTCCATGGTTGCCCGCTGCCCGGACCCCCTGTTGCCAATATTTACCCGTTTCCCTTGGAGATCGTCGATGTTGGCGATGCCAAGGCCCTCGCGCGCCACAATGGTGAAGGGTTCGGGGTGTAGCGAGAAAACCGCGCGCAGATCTTCGAAAGCACTCTTTCCGGCAAAACGATCCGTACCTCGATAGGCGTGAAACTGCCAGTCCGATTGGGCGAAGCCGAACTGCAGGTCACCCGAACGGATGCGCTCGATATTGTCTATTGACCCGCCGGTACTTTCCACGAGGCATCGGACACCCGCTGCTTCTCGTTGGCTGTTGACCATCCGGCAGATCGCACCGCCAGCGGGGTAATAGACTGCGGCCACACCCCCGGTGCCAATGATCATGAAGGTTTCCGCCGCCACTACAGGGTGAGACTTGCCAATCAACGTTGCAAGTATAACGACGGCAACCCGAAGTCGCCGGGATACAATCGCTAGTGCAGGCGTACTCATATGACACTGGCTCCGCATGTCCGACCGAAATAGTAACAACTGGCCTCAAGCTGCGCAATCGAGTGTGTCTCCCGAGTCCCGAAAACGGGCTGAATGGCGTTCGCTTCATCGCCATCATTGTCGGTGCTCGTTCATCGTGATCATGACGATGTGTCGGTTTCTGCCCGGATAATTTGTCACCCGCATGCCTATCTGAATGATTACTGTTCGCGGGGTCTCGCAGAAAATTCGACGATCACTACAGAAACAAGGAGTGTTTTCGATTGCGCGACGACACCATGATGTCTATCGTCTGAGCGTGCGGCTGATCTCCGGACCCATCCGGGGATCCAGCAGATTATCTTCAATGAAGGACCCGTTCCCCAGCGGACCAGAATCATGAATCAGATGGTTTTTAAAATAATCAGCCAATCGGGCAATTTGTCTGCGCCATTTCAGTACCTGGTTCCGGGAAATGGCGTTGGCGTTTCTATCCGTGACCGTCGCTGTGATCGTTGGGATGATTGATTGATTCATTTTTGTGTCTCCTGGACAAGTGGTTGGTTCTGAATCGACTCGTGACGAATCGTGCAGTGAGTTTCAGACAGGAGAGGAAACCGGGCTTGTGGAAATGCTGCGGAATTTGTAATGATTGCCTAACGATCGCCAAATCTGCCCCGTTAGAAATTGGCAGATCCGCAATGGCAGGCGGAGTGACTGGATAATTTGGATTAGTTTTCAATGATTTACTTTTTCGGTGATTTTGAGATCGATACCCGGAATTTTCATCTCCGGGAAAATGGCTCAGTCGTCGAATGCGAGCCCAAGGTATTCGATCTTCTCTGCTACCTGGTAAAGAACCGGGGAAGGGTGGTGACGCGCGACGAGTTGTTCGAGAACCTGTGGAAAGGGCAGGTCGTATCGGAAACTTCGCTGAGCAACCAGGTCAAATCGGCACGCAGGGTGATCGGGGACGACGGCCAGAAACAGGCGAAGATCAAAACGATCCACGGGCGTGGCTATCAGTTCCAGGAGCCCGTGGAAGTACTGGATCGCGTCGTGTCGAATCAGGTTGACCACAGTTCGGCGGCAAGGGATTCGAATGACAAGCCTTCCGTTGCCGTGCTTCCGTTCATCAATATGAGCGGTGAAACAGACCAGGAGTTTTTCAGTGACGGAATTTCAGAGGACATCATCACCGAGTTGAGTCGTTTCAGATCATTGATCGTTGTGGCTCGCAACTCGTCATTCAGGTTCAGAGGCGATACGACTGATATCATGGACGTCAGCGAAAAACTGGGCGCCAGATTCGTGCTCGAAGGGTCCGTTCGCAAGTCCGGCAACCGGGTCCGGATCACCAGTAAGTTGATCAACGGGGTTACCGGCGATCATGTCTGGGCGGAACGCTATGACGGTGACCTTTCAGACGTGTTTGCCGTACAGGACGAAATCACTGGTTCCATTGTCTCAACGATCGTGGGCCGCATCGACGAATTCGACCTGGACCTCATCAGAAGTCAGCCCACGGAAAACCTGTCCGCCTACGAAAGCATCCTGCGTGCGCAACACCTTATGCATCACTATGACGAAGCGGACTACCTTGCCGCTCAGCAGCACGTTGACCATGCCATTTCACTGGATCCGGGCTATGCGCGTGCCTATGCATTCAAGGCCTATCTCGAACTGACAATATGGTTCAGAGACAACGATCCCGAAAGGCTAGAAGCAGCACTGGACATGGCACGGGTGGCGCTGTCACATGATGATCACGAAAGTCGGAGCCACCTCGCAGCGGGTGTGGCTTACCTATTCCGGAATGAGCACGAGAAGGCCGAGTATCACCTCCATAGAGCACTTTCCCTGAATCCGAATGACGACCTGATCATGATAGAGAACGGGCGTTTCCTGCTGTATGTCGATGAACCGCTCAAAGGTGCCGAGATCGTCAGACAGGCGATGCGACAGAACCCTTACCATCCGAACTGGTACTGGAACATACTCGGCCGCTGTTTGCACACGGCAGGAAAGTACAGAGAGGCGATATCCGTGTTAGAGCGTATCAGCAATCCTCCTTACTGGGTCCTGGCCTACCTGGCTGCCTGCCACGCTGAATCAGGAAACAGCGAGAAAGCCGATAACTTGAGGAAAGCGACCCTCTCCGTCAAAGGGGATTTTTGCCTGTCCGGATTTTCGGGATCCTTGCCTTACAAGGATAAAAAAGCACTCGAGGAGTTTCTTGACGGTTTTCGCAAGGCAGGCTTTGCCGAGTAAGGTTGCACAAGCCCTGCTAGCCAGTTCTGGCCTCGACATCGCTCGTAGCGCCGCCAGTTTACGTTCAGGATCGGAGGGCCAAGCCCTGCCACGTGAAGACCTCGGTTGGACTCGTCCATATCGAGAACGCCCTGTAGCCCGGTCAACCGGATCCGTGCTTCTGCCCCGGGGCTGGCATTGCCAGCTCCCGGGTGTCGGCAATAAAAAAGCCGGCTGAGAGATCTCAAACCGGCTATTCTGAATTTTGGCTCCCCTGCCCGGACTCGAACCAGGGACCAATTGATTAACAGTCAACTGCTCTACCAACTGAGCTACAGGGGAAGCGAGGCGCGAATAGTAGTCGCAGGCCCGCTTCCGGTCAAGGAGGGAAGGGTGGATTGTGACCGATTCACGGCGCCCTGCAGGCGGCTGCGGGGATCTCCAGGCGGAGGCGACCCGAGTGGATCATCACCAGACGGAATCCGGGGTGAGGACTGCCGCGGGAACAGAAATTCACCGAGGCATTGCGGCTGATTCTTCCCAGCGGGTTGATTGAAATCCGCGTCCCTGCATTGGTGTGGATCGCCAGTCCACGGCTGGGTCCACGCACCCGGAGCAGGGGATCGGTGGGATCCCTGCCCGGGTCACCGCCACGGTCGACATAGCTGATCCAGCCACTTTCCCAGTTCGCGCCATCGCAGGTGACGCCGTCCTGGCTGGGGCAGATGCGCACGGTGCTCCGCCGTGTCGCCGCCTCCTGGCGGGCATGGCGGATGACGCGTTCGAATCCCGTGGCCGCCGAGTGGATCCGGAGATCCACCACCAGGTCGCGGAAAACGGGCGCGGCGAGACCTGCCAGCAGAGCAAGCAGGATTAGCGCGATAAGGAGTTCCACGAGGGTGAATCCTCGCCCCTGTTTCTCTCGGGCTGGCATGGACATCCGTTGTCAATTGCAGTCCATCTCAGGGTAAGGCGGGAGCATCCGGAGCGCGGTGCGCACGAGCACATTCGGCTCCGGGTTTCCCTGTCTCGAAGGCGACCCCGATCCGCCATGATTGTGGACAGGCAGTCGCCGATGTCGGGGGCGCGACCCTTCGACAAGGTACAATAGCGCCATGGATGATTCCCAGTCCGGCACCGCCGGAAACACCCGCGCCTACCGCCTGAACAGCGAATTTGATGCCGCCGGAGACCAGCCGTCGGCCATCGACCGGCTGGTGGAGGGGCTCGGCGACGGCGAGGCCTACCAGACCCTGCTCGGCGTCACCGGGTCCGGCAAGACCTTCACCATGGCCAACATCATCGCCCGCACCGGCCGGCCCGCACTGATCATGGCGCACAACAAGACCCTCGCGGCCCAGCTCTACTCCGAGATGCGGGATTTCTTTCCCGACAATGCGGTGGAGTACTTCGTCTCCTACTACGACTACTACCAGCCCGAGGCCTACGTCCCCAGCTCGGACACTTATATCGAGAAGGACGCCTCGGTAAACGACCACATCGACCAGATGCGGCTCTCCGCCACAAAAGCGCTGCTGGAACGTCGGGACGTGGTGATCGTGGCCACGGTGTCGGCGATCTACGGCCTCGGTGACCCGAAGTCCTACCACGGCATGATCCTGCACCTGAAACGCGGCGACCGGATCGACCAGCGCGCGATCCTGAAGCGGCTCGCGGAGATGCAGTACACCCGCAATGACCTCGAACTGCGCCGCGGCACGTTCCGCGTACGTGGCGACGTTATCGACGTCTACCCGTCGGAATCCGAGCGCCTGGCCATCCGCATCGAACTGTTCGGCGAGGAGGTGGATGCCCTGTCCCGCTTCGATCCCCTCACCGGCAGCGCGGAGGAGAGCCTCACCCGCGCCACGGTGTATCCCAAGAGCCACTACGTCACCGGCAGGCAGACGATCCTCGACGTCGTCGATGACATCACCGAGGAGTTGCGCGGCCGGCTGAAGGAACTCAACGACGAGGGCAAGCTCGTCGAGGCCCAGCGGCTGGAGCAGCGGGTGCGTTACGACGTCGAGATGATGCGCGAACTCGGCTACTGCACGGGGATCGAGAACTACTCCCGCTACCTCTCCGGGCGACAGCCCGGGGAACCGCCGCCGACGCTGATCGATTACCTGCCGGCGGATGCCATCGTATTCATTGACGAGAGTCACGCCACCATTCCCCAGATCGGCGCGATGTACAACGGCGACCGCTCGCGCAAGGAGACGCTGGTGGCCTACGGCTTCCGCCTGCCGTCGGCGCTGGACAACCGCCCGCTGCGCTTCGACGAGTTCGAGCGCATGATCGGCCAGGTGATCTTCGTTTCCGCCACCCCCGGGCCCTACGAGGAAAAGCATTCACCGGAGGTCGTGGAGCAGGTGGTTCGTCCCACCGGTCTGCTCGACCCGGAAGTGGAGGTGCGCCCGGTCATGAGCCAGGTGGACGACCTGTTGTCGGAGATCCGGATCCGGGTCAAGGAGGGCAGCCGGGTGCTGGTCACCACCCTCACCAAGCGCATGGCCGAGGATCTCACCGAGTACTTCCACGAACACCACGTCCGGGTGCGCTACCTGCACTCGGACATCGACACCGTGGAGCGGGTGGAGATCATCCGTGACCTGCGCAAGGGCACCTTCGACGTGCTGGTGGGCATCAACCTGCTGCGCGAGGGGTTGGATATTCCGGAAGTCTCCCTGGTGGCCATCCTCGACGCGGACAAGGAGGGTTTCCTGCGTTCCGGTCGATCACTGATCCAGACCATCGGCCGCGCGGCGCGCAACTCGTCGGGCCGGGTCATCCTCTACGCCGACACCATCACCCCGTCGATGCGGCAGGCCATCGACGAGACGGAGCGACGGCGCGAGAAACAGATGGCGTTCAATCTCGAACACGGCATCACCCCGCGCTCCATCGTCAAGCCCGTGAAGGACATCATCGACGGCGTCACCGCCAACGACGCTGCCTGGGCCGCGCTGCCGGAGCTGGCGCAGGTGGCGGAAGGCGAGGAGGAGTACGCTCGCCTGTCACCGAAGGAACTCGGCAGGCTGCTCGCGAAGCTGGAAAAGGAAATGTACGCGCATGCAAAGAACCTGGAATTCGAGCAGGCGGCGCAGGTACGTGACCGGATCGCGCGCATCCGGGACGGGCGTTTTCTCGAGGCGGCAAACGCCTGAAACCCTGGCGTATTGCGGTCAGGGCAGGGCCACGCCCTCGCCGCGCAGCAGCTCGAGCAGGCGGATCACGGGCAGGCCGGTAATCGCATTGGGATCGTCGCTGCGGATGGATGCGAGCAGGGCGATGCCCAGGCCTTCCACCTTGAGGCTGCCACAACAGTCATAGGGCCTGTCGGTGGCCAGGTATCGCTCGATTTCCGCATCTGCAATCTCGCGACAGCGCACCTCCACGGTTTCCACCGCGGTGCGCATTCTGCCGCTGGCGGTGTTCAGCACAGCGACGCCGCAGAAGAGCGTCGTGGAATCCCCAGAGGCGGCTCGCAGCTGGCGCACGGCGTCGGCGTGATCCGCCGGTTTGCCGATGACTTCTCCCTTCAGTACCGCCACCTGGTCGGCGCCGATTACCAGGGCAGACGGATGGTTTTTGCCGACCGCCGCGGCCTTGCCCTCCGCAAGCCGCCGAACAAGGTCTCGCGGGGATTCTCCGGGCAGTGGTGTTTCGTCGAACTCCGGGGATTCCCAGTCGAACCCGAGACCGAGACGTTCGAGTATTTCCCGCCGGTAGGGCGAGGATGACGCCAGGACGATGGCGGGGCCGCGCGTCATCGCAGTTCCCGTCAGCCGATCCCGCTATGCCGGTTGAACGTTGTGCATGTGCACGTCCTGCTGCGGATAGGGGATGCTGATACCGTTGTCGTCGAAGGCCTTCTTGACCCGCTCCAGCAGGTCGGCGCGCACCGGCCAGTAGTCGCCGGAAGCGACCCATGGCCTGGCCGCGAGGTTGACGCTGCTGTCCGCCAGTTCCGTGACCACCACCGCGGCTTCCGGGTTCTTCAAAATGCGATCGTCCGATGCCATCGCACTGTTGATCAGTTCCACCGCCTTGCGGATGTCGTCGTCGTAACCGATACCGAAGGTAACATCGCAGCGTCGGGTCTTTTCCGCCGAGTAGTTGATAATGGTGTCGTTGCTCACCAGGGAATTGGGGATGATGACGCGGCGATTGTCCGGCGTCAGCAGCACGGTGGTGAACAGGCTGACCTCCTGCACCGTACCCGCGGTGCCGGCCACTTCCACGTAATGCCCCGTGCTGAATGGACGGAACGCGATCAACATCACGCCCGAGGCGAAATTCCCCAGCGAATCCTTGAGCGCGAGCCCCACCGCCAGGCCGGCGGCGCCGAATACTGCCAGGGCCGAGGCGGTATTCACCCCGAGCTGGGCCAGCGCGGCGAGCACCACCGCTACCAACAGTGCGACGTAGGCCATTTTCCCGAGCGCGTTGACCACGATGTCCTCGAGGCCACCGCGCTCGAGGAAGCGTTCCAGCAGGCGGGTCAGCAGTTTCGCCACCCAGCGGCCAACGATGAAGATGACCAGCGCGAAGACGATGCGCATGGCCCAGGGGGTGGCCAGTTCGATCCAGTGGTTTACGTCAGTCATGATTTCGAATTAAGTTTCAGAAAGTTAGCGTTTGTATGTAATGTGGATTCGGAGTTCGGCAGCGGAAAACGCCGTCCGGCCGGGTGGCTGCCTGTCGAATGACCTGACGGGGCAGGCGGCACCAAAAGACTCCCGCATAGCGGGCAAGTGGCCGGGTGGCCGGGAAAGATGTTCAGGGCGCCAGCTTGCGCCGCAGGATCTCGTTGACCTGTTTCGGGTTGGCCTTGCCCTGGGTCTGTTTCATGATCTGGCCGACGAGAAAACCGATGACCTTTTCATTGCCGTCACGGTATTGCCGGACCTGGTCGGCGCATTCCGCCAACACGCCATCGACGATGGACTCGATGGCTCCGCTGTCGGTGATCTGCTTCAGCCCACGCGCGGCGATGACGGCGTCGGCATCTCCCTCGCCCTCCCACATCGCCGCGAACACGTCCTTGGCGATCTTGCCGGAGATGGTGTTATCGGCGATGCGGTCGAGCAGGCCCGCCAGCGCGGCGCTGTCCACCCTGCTGTCTTCCACCGGGATATCCGCCTGGTTGAGCGCGGCGCCCAATTCTCCGAGCACCCAGTTGCAGGCGATGCGCGGCTCTGCGCTGGTGGCGCCGACCACCGCCTCAAAGTAATCCGCGAGTGATTTTTCCACGGTGAGCTGCGCAGCGTCCGCCGGCGCCAGCCCCAGGGTGTCGATGAATCGGTGGCGCCGGTCGTGGGGCAGTTCCGGCAGGCTGTCCCTGACCGCGGCGACGAAGGCGTCATCCAGCACCAGGGGGGGCAGGTCCGGATCGGGAAAGTAGCGGTAGTCGTGTGCCTCTTCCTTGGAGCGCATGGAGCGCGTCTCGTCGCGGTCGGCGTCGTAGAGGCGGGTCTCCTGGACGATTTCGCCGCCGTCCTCGAGGATGTCGATCTGACGTTCCACCTCGAAGCGGATGGCCTTCTCCACGAAGCGGAAGGAGTTGATGTTCTTCAGTTCCGCGCGGGTGCCGAGCTTCTGTTCGCCTTTCGGGCGGATGGACACGTTGGCGTCGCTGCGGAACGAACCCTCCTGCATGTTGCCGTCGGAGATGCCGAGATAGCGAACCAGGGCATGCAGTTGCCGCAGGTAGGCCACCGCTTCCGCGGCGGATCGCATGTCCGGCTCGGAAACGATTTCCAGCAGCGGGGTGCCCGCGCGGTTGAGGTCGATGCCGGTGAAGCCGTCGAAATTCTCGTGCAAAGACTTGCCGGCATCCTCCTCGAGGTGGGCGCGGGTGATGCCGATGATCTTCGGGCCGTCGCCGGCGTCGATCTCCAGTTCGCCGCGGCCAACCACCGGGATCTCGTACTGGCTGATCTGGTAGCCCTTGGGCAGGTCGGGATAGAAGTAGTTCTTGCGCGCGAAAACCGAGGTCTGGTTGATCTCCGCGCCGATGGCGAGGCCGAACTTCACCGCCAGCCTTGCGGCCTCGCGGTTCATCACCGGCAGCACCCCGGGCAGGGCAATGCTGACATCGCAGGCCTGGGTGTTGGGTTCGGCCCCGTAGGCGGTGGATGCGCCGGAGAAAATCTTGCTCTTCGTCTGCAGCTGGACGTGGACCTCCAGCCCGATCACGGTCTCCCATTCCATCAGGCATATCCCCCCGGCGCCCGGCGATGCCAGTCGGTTGCCAGCTGGAAGCGATGGGCGACGTTGAGCACCGTGGCCTCGTCGAGGTAGCGGCCGATGAGCTGCAGGCCGATGGGCAGGCCGTCGGCGTCGAAGCCGGCATTGACTGAGATGCCCGGCAGTCCGGCGAGGTTCACCGAGTTGGTGAAGATATCGTTCAGGTACATCGCCACGGGGTCGTCGTTCTTGGCGCCGATTGGAAACGCGGTGCCGGGGGCCGTGGGGCCGGCGATGATGTCGCATTTCTCGAAGGCGCGGGTGAAATCGTCCGCGATCAGGCGCCTGAGCTTCTGCGCCTTGATATAGTAGGCATCGTAATAGCCCGAGGAGAGCACATAGGTGCCGATCATGATGCGCCGCTGGACTTCCTCGCCGAAGCCTTCCGCCCTGCTGCGGGAATACATGTCGAGAAGGTCGTCGTATTCCGCCGCGCGGTGGCCGTAGCGCACACCGTCGAAGCGCGACAGGTTGGAACTCGCCTCGGCCGGCGCGAGAACGTAGTAACAGGGGATACCCACCTCGCTGTTGGGCAGCTCCACCTCCACCGTGCGCGCACCCAGCGCCTCGAGTTCGCGGATCGCCGCCTGCACCGTCTCCGCCACCGCGGGCTCCACCCCGTCGCCGAAGAACTCCTTCGGCAGGCCGATGGTCTTGCCGGCGATATCGTCACCGAGACCGGCGCCGTAGTCTGGCACCGGCAGGTCCAGAGAGGTCGAATCACGCGCATCGAAGCCGGACATCGCCTGCAGCACGAGGGCGGCATCTTCGGCGCTGCGGGTCAGCACGCCGCCCTGGTCCAGGGAGGAAGCGAAGGCGATCATGCCGTAGCGGGACACCCGGCCGTAACTCGGCTTGATGCCGGTGATGCCGCACATCGCCGCCGGCTGGCGGATGGAGCCGCCGGTATCGGTCGCGGTGGCCAGGGGCGCCAGGCGCGCCGCCACCGCGGCGGCGGAGCCGCCCGAGCTGCCGCCGGGAACCCGGTCCGGGCTCCAGGGGTTCTTCACCGGGCCGTAATAGCTGGTCTCGTTGGACGAACCCATGGCGAATTCGTCCATGTTGGTCTTGCCCAGGCTCACCATGCCCGCGTCCCTGAGGCGGGTCACCACGGTGGCGTCGTAGGGCGACACGAAATTCGACAGCATGCGCGAGCCGCAGGTGGTAAGTACCCCGCGGGTGCAGAAGATGTCCTTGTGCGCCATCGGAATGCCGGACAGCGGACCGGCATCGCCATTGCGAATATTCCTGTCGGCCTCCGCGGCCTGTTCCAGGGCCTGCTCGGCGGTCACCGTGACAAAGGCATTGAGCGCCTCACCGGCGTCCACGCGATCGAGGTGGTGGCGCGTGAGCTCGACGCTGGAATAGTCACCGCGGCGGAGTGCCTCCGCGTGCTCCGTGATGGTGTAATCGTGCATGCTGTCTGGCGAAATGGGTGGCGGAAGCGCGGCCGCGATGGTGCCCCGCCTCGGAAAATCTGGTAGGCGGAAACGTCAGTTCCCTGGCGTCACTCGATGACCCGCGGCACCAGGTAGAGGCCCTGGTCGGCGGCAGGGGCGATGGCCTGGTAGTCCTCGCGCCGGTTTTCCGCGGTGACCTCGTCGTCGCGCAACCTGAGCGCGCCGTCCTGGGGGTGCGCCATGGGCTCGATATGATCGGTGTCTATGCGGTTCATCTGCTCCACCAGGTCCATGATCCGGCTGAGGTGTCCCGCAAAATAGGCGGACTTTTCCTCGTCCGTCCGGAGCCTGGCGAGATGGGCGATATAGGTAACCTGGTCGCTGCTGATGGACATGGGAAGCAGATGAAAAGGGATGGTCGACAGGGTCGCATGAGAGGCCACGGGACGGGCCGCCAATGCTGTTGCCGGGCTGTTACCGGACCGCCACCGGGCGGGGCCCGGCACCTGGTCCGGAAAGGCCTGCGCAGCAATCCGGCAGCAACTTACCATAGCTTTGCGCGGTTGAATAGTACGCCCCCGATTGATAAGCTACGCCGCCAGGAATTCCCCCCTGGAACCCCCTCCTTTTTCCCCTGTGTAACCCAATATGCTGAAACGCCTTGCCGGCTTCTTTTCCAATGATCTTGCCATCGATCTTGGAACCGCAAACACGCTGATATACGTACGCAACAAGGGGATCATTCTGAACGAGCCGTCCGTGGTGGCCATCAAGAGCGCGCCCGACGGCGGGGCCGGAAAGAGCGTGCTCGCGGTGGGGCAACATGCCAAGCAGATGCTCGGCCGTACCCCGGGATCCATCCGCGCCATCCGGCCGATGAAGGACGGCGTCATCGCCGACTTCAACGTCACGGAGGACATGCTCAAGTACTTCATCCGCAAGGTGCAGGAGAACCGCTTTTTCTCCAGCCCCAGGATCATCATCTGCGTGCCCTGCGGCTCCACCCAGGTGGAACGCCGCGCGATCCGCGAGTCGGCCACCAGCGCCGGCGCGCGCGAGGTCTACCTGATCGAGGAGCCCATGGCGGTGGCCATCGGCGCCAACCTGCCGGTGGCGGAACCCACCGGTTCCATGGTGGTAGATATCGGCGGCGGCACCACCGAGGTCGGCATCCTTTCCCTCGGCGGCATGGTTTACTCGAATTCCCTGCGGGTGGCCGGGGATACCTTCGACGACGCGATCATCAACTACGTCCGCCGCCGTCACGGCGTGCTGATCGGCGAGGCCACCGCGGAACGGGTCAAGAAGACCATCGCCACCGCCTGGTCGGAATCCGACCACATGGAGATGGAGATCAAGGGCCGCGATATCTCCGAGGGAATGTCGCGCAGCCTGGTGATCACCAGCGAGGAGATCTACGACGCCATCAGCGATGCGCTGGACCAGATCGTGCAGGCGATCCGCCAGGCGCTGGAGAAGACCCCGCCGGAGCTGTCCGCGGATATCGGCGAGAAGGGCATGGTAATCGCCGGCGGCGGCGCGCTGCTGCGCGACATGGACCGGCGGCTGATGCAGGATACCGGCCTGCCGGTGGTCATCGCCGAGGAACCGCTGACCTGCGTCGCCCGAGGCTGTGGTCGCGCGCTCGAGGAAATGGATACCCTTGGCGACGTGTTTGCCAGCGACGGCTGACCACCGGACAACGATACCCTGCACAGGACATTGCAACAGGCAGCGCACAACCCCCGGGACTTCCAGGGGCGCGCTGTCGCCACGCAACGCCGGCCTCGCGGCGTTGTTCCCCTCCGTCCTTCAGGGCGGCGCCCGAACCCGCGGCAACCGATCCGATGATCTTCGGACAGCTCAGCAACACCTATCGCTTCCTGTTCCTGGTGCTTCTGTCACTGGGCCTGATGATCATCGACCAGCGCAGCGACAACCTGCGTCCGCTGCGCTCCATCGCCTCGGTGCTGACCATCCCGTTTCACGCACTGGTGCGGCTGCCGGAGAACGCGCTGACCACGGTGCGCTCCTATTACCCCGATGACTCGGTCTACCACGAGCTCGAGGAACTGCGGGAGAAGCAGCTTCAGCTGGAAAGTCATCTACAGCGTTATGACGCCCTGGTGGCGGAAAATGGCCGCCTGTCGCGCCTGCTGGCCGCGGCACGCCGCTCGGACGACCAGGTCATCCTCGCGAGCATCGTCAATGCGGGGCTCGATCCCTTCAGCCACCGGATCATCATCAATCGCGGCGCCGAGGCCGGGGTATTCGTCGGCCAGCCGGTGATCGCGCCGGACGGCGTGATCGGCCAGGTCTCCGAGGTGGACATGAACCAGAGCGTAGTCACCCTGGTCACCGACCGCAGCCACGGTATCCCGGTGCAGGTCCAGCGCAACGGGCTGCGCACCATCGTCCAGGGGCAGGGCGAGTCGGACCAGGTCGGCGTGCCCTACCTGCCGCGGCTGGCGGATATCCGCAAGGGTGACATCCTCGTGACCTCCGGCATGGGTGGACGGTTTCCGGCAGGCTACAAGGTGGCCGAGGTGGTCGAAATCATCACCGACGCCAATGAGGCGTTTCTCTCCATCAATGCCGTCACCACCGCGCGTATCGACTTCGTCAAGCAGGTGTTGCTGGTATGGGACAGCGACCGGCTGGCGGTGACCGAGTGATGCGCGGTTTCCATTGTCCGGTGGAGGCAGGATGATGGCCTTGCGCTCCCGCGCCGTGTCCCGCGGCTACCGGCGGACCGCTCGCGGCAGCCGCTGGTGGGCGATTCCTGGCTCCTTCGCCGTGGCCTTCCTGCTCACCGTGCTGCCGTACCCGGACTGGATGCGATTCGCGGTGCCGCACTGGGTGAGCCTGGTGCTGTTCTACTGGTGCCTGGCGGTGCCCGAGCGTGTCGGGGTGGGATCCGGCTGGATCGTGGGCCTGCTGCTGGACCTCTTGCTGCACACGCTGTTCGGGGTACACGCGATCGCGATGGCCTTCGTCGCCATGGTGGGGGTCTCATTTCACCGCCGGCTGCGGCTCTATCACCTGTGGCAGCAGTGCGTGGTGGTATTCGGCGTCTGCGCGATCGAGATCACCTTCGTCGGCTGGATCTTCCACCTCACCAATGCCGCCGAGCTGCGGCTGGTATACTGGCAAGCGGCGTTTACCACGGCCCTCGTCTGGCCGGTGGTCTATACGCTGCTGCGCTTCCTCCGGCAACGCAGCGGCATCGTTCAGATACGGTAGGAAAGGGCGTGATACCCATTCGCAACTATCTGCTGGAAAGCCGCATTGTCCACGGCCGCATCGTGCTGATGTTCTTCGTCATCATCGTGCTGGCGCTGCTGCTCGTAGTGCGGGTAGGCTACCTCCAGGTATCCCAGCATTCCCGCTTCGCCGAACTTGCCCAGGACAACCGCGTCGACCTGGTGCCGCTGCCGCCGGTTCGCGGGCTGATCTACGACCGCAATGGCGAGATCCTGGCGCGCAACTTCCGCGTCTACAACCTGGAGATCCTGCCGGACAAGGTGCGCGACATGGAGGGATTGCTGGACCAGCTTGGCCAGCTGGTGGCATTGTCCAACGACGACCTGGAGCGCTTTCGCGCGCTGCTCAAAAGGCGCCCGTCCTTCGAACGCCAGACGCTGCGCGCCAACCTGAGCGAGAAGGAAGCCTCCCGCCTGGCGGTGAACCTGCACCGTTATCCGGGTGCGGAACTCAAGGCGCGGCTGCAGCGCGACTATACCCGTGGCGAACTGACCGCCCATGTCGTCGGCTATGTCGGCCGTATCAGCGCGGATGACCTGGAGCAGATCGACAACCAGAAGTATCGCGGCCTGGAATACATCGGCAAGAGCGGCATCGAGGCCTATTACGAGTCCACGCTGCTCGGCCGCTCGGGGTTCGAGCGGGTCGAGACCAATGCCCACGGCAAGGTGATCCGCACCCTGGAACAGATTCCCTCGGATGCCGGCAAAACCCTTCACCTCAGCCTCGACATTCGCCTCCAGGAGCGCGCAACCGAGGCGCTCGAAGGTTACGAAGGCTCCGTGGTGGCAATCGAACCCGCCACCGGAGATATTCTCGCCTTTGCCAGCGTTCCCGGCTACGACCCCAACCCGTTCGTCAACGGTATCAGCAGCAAGGCTTATGGCGAACTTCGTGCCTCTGACCGCCGGCCGTTGCTCAACCGCTCCCTGTATGGTCGCTACGCGCCAGGTTCCACGATCAAGGCGTTCATGTCCCTGGTAGGCATGCAGTACGGGGTCGATCCGAACAACAGCATCTTCTGTGGCGGGTACTACAGCCTGCCGGGCCACAAGCATCGCTACCGGGACTGGAAGAAATCGGGCCACGGCAACGTCAACGGCCACGACGCCATCGAACAGTCCTGTGACGTCTATTATTACCGCCTGGCAAAGCAACTCGGCATCGATGCGCTCCATGCCGGCATGACGGGATACGGCTTCGGTCGTCCAACCGGGGTGGATCTCCTCGGGGAACCGAGCGGCCTGATGCCTTCGCGTGAGTGGAAGGAGAGCGCCCGCAACCAGCCCTGGTATCCCGGCGAAACCATCATCACCGGAATCGGCCAGGGCTACATGCTCATCACCCCGCTGCAACTCGCGGCCACCACCGCCACCCTTGCCAACCGCGGATTGCAGGTGACGCCGCGATTTCTCACCGCCATCGAAAATCCCCAGAGCCAGACACGCGAGCAGTTACCGCCCCGGGTTAGCGGACAGATCGAGGCCAACGGCCCGGCAAATTTCGCCTACGTGATCAATGGCATGCGCGACGTGGTGCATGGCGACAAGGGCACCGCGCGCCGCATTGGCAAGGACATCCGCTACGAGATGGCGGGCAAGACCGGCACCGCCCAGGTCAAGAGCGTTGCGCAGAACGAGACCTACCGGGAGGAGGATACCGAAAAGCGTTTCCGCGACCATGCATTGTTCGTGGGATTCGCGCCACTCGAGGATCCGAAGATCGCCATCGCCGTGGTGATCGAGCATGGCGGCGGCGGCAGCCGCACCGCGGCGCCCATCGCCCGAGAGCTGCTGGACTACTACCTCATCGACCGGCTTGGCATGTTCCCGCCGGAACAGGAACCCGACGGCGAGCCCAGGCTCGCCCAGGCGAACTGACGATGGTGGGAATTCTTGCGCAACGCGGCATGGGCGGTCGCGGCACGGCGGGCGGGCAGGGCGAATCGGCGCTGCCGCTGGACCTCCCGCTCCTCACCGCCATCCTGATGCTGCTGTCCCTCAGCCTGGTTGTCATATACAGCGCCGGTGGAGAGAACAATGCGCTTCTCACTCGCCAGCTGGTGCGCATCGGATTTGCGCTCTGCCTGCTGCTGGCATTCAGCCGGATTTCGCCGACGACCCTGCTGCGCTGGTCGCCTTATGTCTACGGGCTCGGGCTGGTACTGCTGTTCGTGGTGCTCGGCTATGGATTCATCGGCAAGGGCGCGCAGCGCTGGATCGATATCGGCATCTTTCGCTTCCAGCCCGCGGAGATCATGAAACTCGGGGTGCCCATGATGGTGGCCTGGGTGATGACGCGCTCCAACCTGCCGCCGCGCCTGCCATACCTGATCGTCTGCATCTGCATCGTCCTCCTGCCCACCGTCCTGGTGGTGCTGCAGCCGGACCTCGGCACCGCGATCCTGATCGCCTCCACCGGGGTGATCGTCATCTTCCTCGCCGGGATCAGCTGGAAACTGATCACCACGGTGGCGCTGGCGCTGGGCGCCGCGGCGCCCCTGCTGTGGTTTTTCGTCCTCCATCCCTACCAGCAACGCCGTATACTGACGCTGTTCGATCCCTGGGCCGACCCACTGGGCGCGGGCTATCACACCATCCAGTCGATCATTGCCATCGGCTCCGGCGGCGTCAGCGGCAAGGGCTGGCTCGCGGGTACCCAGTCGCAACTCGAGTTCATCCCCGAACGCTCCACCGACTTCATCTTCGCGGTCTACGCCGAGGAATTCGGTCTCGCGGGGGTGCTCCTGCTGCTCGTGCTGTACCTGTTCCTGGTGTTTCGTGGCCTGATGATCGCGTTCTACGCCCACGACACCTATTCGCGGCTACTGGCCGGCGCGCTGTCGGTGACCTTCTTCTTTTACGTTTTCGTCAACATCGGCATGGTCTCCGGGATCCTGCCGGTGGTTGGCGTACCGTTACCGTTGATCAGCTATGGCGGCACCTCCATGGTGACGCTGATGATCGGATTCGGGATGCTGATGAGCATCCAGAACAGCAAGAAAACCCTGGCGAGATCACAATGAGGAATGTCCCGCGCTTTCGATGGTTGTTGTTACCCCTGACCCTGGCTGCCGGTTCCACTGCCCTGGCCCTGGATATCCAGAAATACCCGGCGCTGATCCGCCTGGTGGACGTGATGAGCAGCGAAGACAGCTATCCGCGCGCCGAACTGGAATCCGTCCTCGCGGGCGCCATCGTCGACCAGAAGACCATCGACCTGATGAACCGTCAGTACGAGGCGCTACCATGGCACAAGTACCGCGACCTGTTCATCAACGACGCGCGCATCAACAGCGGAGTTGCGTTCTGGCGCGAGCATCGCGACCTGCTGGAGGCGGCGGAGGAAAAATACGGCGTTCCACCGGAAATCATGGTCGCGCTGCTGGGGGTGGAAACCCACTACGGCACGCGCCTGGGGGATCGCCGCGTTCTCGACAGCCTGGTTACCCTGACCGCGGACTATCCGCGCCGCAGCGATTTCTTCGGCGGCGAGCTCCGGACCTTTCTCAATACCACCCGCAGCGAGGGTATCCCGCCGGACAGCGTGCTCGGCTCCTATGCCGGCGCGATCGGCATCCCCCAGTTCATGCCCACCAGCTACGAGGCCTACGCGGTGGATTTCAATGGCAATGGCCGCCGTGACCTGGTGAACGAGATGGAGGACGCGGTGGGCAGCGTGGCGAATTATCTCCACGTCCATGGATGGCGCCGTGGTGAGACCATTTTCGCCCCGGTCAGCGCTTCGCTGCCGAACTCCGCCGAAGCGCTCGTGGGAAAGCGGGCGAAGTTGACCCATGACACCGCCGAACTCGCCTCCGCTGGCGTGGTATTCGACCAGCGCGGCGCCAGCGACAAGGCTTCGCTGTTCAGCCTGGCCCAGGAATCCGGCAGGACCTATGTCGTCGGCTTCCGCAATTTTTACGCCATCACCCGCTACAACCCGAGCGTCAACTACGCCATGGCGGTTACCGAGCTCTCGATGCAGATCGCGGCGCGCGCTGGCAGTTGAGCATCGACAAGCCGTGGACCCGTGTAGGGCCGTCACGAACGGGCAAGGGCAATACTGACGCCTGTACGCGACACCCGGCGCCGTTGCGGGGCGACGTGATTACAGGATTGTCATCGAATTGCCCGGTCTCTGCCCGCGTCGCCTCCGTATAATTTTGCCCTTCCCGATTGACCAGACCCGTATCCTGACGATGAAGTCGCGCGTTATCGCACTCCTGGCCATTGGCCTCAGCCTGGCCGTTTCTTCCGTTCTCTCCCAGGAGCCGGTGGCCACGCCGGAGCCCACGCCGGCCACAAGTGGCGGAGGCCCGCTGCGGGAAATTCCCGCGGTGGTCAGATCGATCGTGCCGACGCCGGACGTGCCGGCAAAGTCCTGGATGCTGGTGGATTTCGAGAGCGGCTGGATACTCGGCAGCGAAAACCGCGACCTGCGTATCGAACCCGCCAGCCTGACCAAGCTGATGACCAGCTACCTGGTGTTCGAGGCCTTGAGCAAGGGCGAGATCAAGCTCGACGACATGGTCTACGTGAGCCGCAAGGCCTGGCAGACCGGTGGCTCGCGGATGTTCATCCAGGTGGATACGCATGTCTCTGTGGAGGATCTGCTCAAGGGACTGATCATCCAGTCGGGCAATGACGCCGCCGTCGCCCTGGCGGAACACTTGGGTGGCAGCGAGGAAGGCTTCGCCGTGCGAATGAATCACAAGGCGGCGGAACTCGGCATGGTGAACTCCCACTTCACCAACAGCAACGGACTGCCCGACGCGGAACACTATTCCACGGCCGAGGATATCCTGATACTCGGCCGTTCGCTGATCCGCAACTATCCCGACATGTTCACCCTGTATTCCACGCGCGAGTACACCTACAACGAGATCACGCAGAAGAACCGCAACGTGCTCCTGTGGCGTGATCCCAGCGTGGACGGGCTCAAGACCGGCTATACCAAGGCCGCGGGCTACTGCCTCATTGGCACCGCCAAGCGAGATGACATGCGCCTGATGGCGATCGTCACCGGCGCCGAGAGCCGCAAGATCCGCGCCGACGCGGTGCAGTCGCTGCTCCAGTATGGCTACGCCGCCTACGACGGACTGCTGCTGTACCGGCCCGGCAGCGAGGTTACCCGCGTACCGTTGTGGATGGGGGAGCAGGACGAGGCCAGCGTGGGGGTCACCGGGCATCTCGGCCTCGTCTATCCGAAGGGCCAGCGCGAGCGCCTGTCAGCGGCTCTTGATGTTCCCGAGAGTCTCGAGGCGCCGATGACGCTGGGCACCGATGTCGGCAACATCGTGGTCAAGTACGACGGTGAACCGTTGCTGGAGAGGCGCCTGTTCCTCAACGCCGACTATCCCGAAGGACCCTGGTATTCCCGCCTCGCGGACTCCGTGATGCGGTTGTTCTGATGCGTATGTTTCCATGAGCGGCGCCAACGGCAGCAGTCCTTCGGGCAATGGCGCGCTGCTGACATTTCCCTGCGAGATCGATATCAAGATCTTCGTGCGTGCCGGGGACAACGCCGAGCAGCAGGTGCATGCACTCCTGATGGTTCACCTGGAACCGGAACAGGTACTGGACATTCGCCTGCGCGAGAGTCGCAAGGGCAACTACCAGGCGCTGAGCTGCCGCGTGCGCGCCCTGTCCCGGGAGCAGCTCGACGAGGTATACCGCGTGCTCACCGGACATGCCGACATCCTGATGGTGATATGACGCCGGCCTGCCGCTTCCGGCGGCTCGGGCTGCGTGACTACGCGGCCACCGCGGCGGAGATGGCGGAATTCACCGATCGACGTGACGCGCTTACCGCGGACGAGGTCTGGCTGCTCGAACATCCCCCGGTATTTACCCTCGGCACCAGCAGCCGGCTGGCGCCACATCGCAACCCGGCGGCGATTCCGCTGGTCAAGAGCAGCCGTGGCGGCCAGATCACCTACCACGGGCCGGGTCAGTTGATCGCCTACCTGTTGCTGGACATCCGCCGCCTGGGGCTGGGGCCACGCCGGCTGGTGCAATCCCTCGAACAGGCTCTTATCGACCTGTTGGACGGTTACGGCCTCCAGGCCGTACGTCGCGAGGGTGCGCCGGGGGTGTATGTCGACGGCGACAAGATTGCCGCCCTCGGCCTGAGAATCCGCAACGGTTGCTGCTTTCACGGGCTCAGTCTCAACGTGGACGTGGACCTCGAACCGTTTGCCTGGATCGACCCCTGCGGTTATCCCGATCTGTCCGTGACCCGCCTGGCGGACCACGGTGTCACGCGCGACATCGCCTCGATCGGGGAGGACCTGGAGGCGCGCCTGCGACCGTTGTTTGCCGGTGGTGGCGTGGGGTAGGGCAGATCAGGACGCCGCCACGTCACGCCGCGCCTGTTCCAGGCGCTCGTGGTCGCCGACATCCAGCCAGTACCCATCATAGCGTTCACCGGTTACGACGCAGTCGTCGATGCCCTGGCGGATCAGCGGCGCCAGCGGGAATGGCCCGTCGGCGAGATCGCGGAACAGGTCCGGGTGATAAATACCGATGCCGGAGAATGTCAGCGATTCGAGCGAAGCCGCCGGATGCATGACTCGCGCGACGCCATTGCCGCGCTCCAGGGCGAAGTCGCCGTCAGCGTGGTGCGGCGGATTGGGCACCAGCACGAGATGCATTCGCGAGTCATCCGGCAGCGACAATTGCGCGAAGGGATAGTCGCAACGAATGTCACCATTCACCACGAGGAACGGCGCATCGCCAAGGAGAGGCAGCGCATGCCGGATACCACCCGCGGTTTCCAGTGCGCCGGGCGGCTCCCGGGAATAGCTGATGGAAAGGCCCAGGTTGCCACCATCGCCCAGGGCCTCCTCGATCATATCGCCGAGGTACGAGACATTGATTACCACGCGCCGGAAGCCGGCGGCGGCAAGCGCGAGGAGATGCCAGTCGATGAGCCGATACCTCCCGACCCTGACCAGGGGTTTGGGGAGGCGGTCGGTAATCGGGCGCAGACGTTCGCCCCGGCCTGCGGCGAGGATCATCGCTGTCTCGACAGGCATCAGTCAGAAACCGGACGGATATCTATATATTGCGGTTTGCGCGGCGTCAACATGGATTATATACGGTTTAACCCCGTATAATCCGGCTATTCTGAAACGCGGCCAAGCCCCAAATCCTCCTGATGAAGATCAAGCTGCATCCGACGTCCATCGCCTCCGCAATCAGCCTGCTGCTTTCCCTCCCCGCTACCGACATTTTCGCCCAGTCCGACATCGACGGCGCCGTCGGCTTTGCCGACCTCTCGGTGTGCATGCCAGGGGAAATCGACGTTCCCGAGGCATTGCGGGAAGCGCCCGCCGGTCCCATGGATGAGCAGCCCATCGCCATCGAGGCGGACCAGATAGAAACCGGCGACGGCGAGACCGTCATTCTGCGGGGCAATGCGCTGGTGCAGCAGGGCAAGCGCGCGGTATACGCCGACACGATCACCTACGATCGCGGCGCCTACCGCGCCACCGCCGAGGGTGACGTCGTTTTCTACACCGCCGCCGGCGACGAGATTCGCGCCGAGTCCATGGAGATGGAGGTGGATACCTTTATCGGCGAGGCAGAGGGCGTCTCCATCCGCATCGTCGACAACAACCCGGAATTCATCACCCGCAAGCACGACAACTTCGACGAGGACTATTCGATATTCGCGCCGTTGACCCGGGTGGTGGACAGCGAGGAGGCGCAGGCGCCGAGCCGCGATTCCGACGACGAACGCATCACGCGCAAGGGCGGCAAGATCTATTTCCAGCGCGCCCGCGCAAAAGCGGAGAGCATGCAGTTCGAGGGCAGCGACTACGAGGTCCTGCAAAATGCGCAGATGACCACCTGCCCCGAGGGCAGCAACGCCGTCCTGCTGACCGCGAAGGAGATGGAACTGGATCACGCCACCGGTATCGGCACCGCGAAAAACATGACCGTTCGCCTGAAGAGCGTGCCGATCTTCTATTTCCCGCGGGTGTCATTCCCTATCAATGACGAGCGCAAGACCGGTTTCCTGTTTCCGGCCATCGGCGAGGAGGAGGAATCCGGCGTCATCCTCGAGATACCCTACTACATCAATATCGCGCCGCAGATGGACGCGACAGTGGCGCCGCGCATCATGACCGAGCGCGGGGTGCAGCTCTATACCGAGTTCCGCTACATCGCCAGGAACAACACCCAGGGCGCGCTGAAGGCGGAGTACCTGCCGTCGGACGAGGTATTCGGTGATGATCGCTACGCCATAGGCTTCGATCACAGCCAGGATTTCGCCGGCGACTGGCGCGCCACCGTGAACCTGCAGGATGTTTCGGATTCCTCGTATATTCGCGACTTCTCGAACAATGTCGACATCATTGCCTCGAGCTATGTCACCCAGCAGGCGGCCGTCAGCCACCTCGGCGAGTACATCAATTTCAATGCCCGGGTGCAGAGCCAGGACTCCGTCAATGATGGCATCCCGGTGGACTCTCTGCCCTACGACATTCTCCCGGAGGTCAACCTCAATCTGCGTCCACAGGAGTTCTCGGTGTTCGAGGGTGGCGTGCAGACCAATTTCACCCAGTTCGATCACGAGAGTGGCGCACTCGTTACCGGTTCGCGGACCAAGGTCCGGCCCTACCTGTCCGTACCGTTGAAAGAGATCTACGGCTCGCTGGAACCCAAGGTCTCACTCTATAACCTGGCATACTCCCTGGACAATAACGGGGACGACAATTCACCTTCCGCGTCGATACCGGTGTACAGCGTCGACGGTCAGCTCATATTCGAGCGCCTGTTCCAGTACAACGAAAAACCGTTCTACCAGACGCTGGAACCGCGGCTGTTCTACCTCAACGTGCCGGAGGAGGACGAGCAGAATGCTTTCCCGATCTTTGACACCAGCGAAAGCCAGCCGAACAGTTTCGGTCATTTCTTCCGCGAAAACCGCTTCTTCGGCAGCGACCGGGTAGGTGACACGGAACAGATCAGCGTCGGACTGACGAGCCGCATCGTCAACGACGACGACGGCGGCCAGCGGATGAAGCTCAGTCTCGGCCAGATTTTCTACCTCAAGGACCGCAACATCCGCATCACGCCGGACGAGGAGCCATTGACCAACAGCCGCTCGGACTTCATCGCGGAACTGACCGCCAATATCAACCCGGACTGGAGCGTCACCGGATTTACCCTGTGGGGCGAGGAGTCCAACGAGCTCGACGTGATCCAGTTTTCCGCGGACTACTGGCATAGCCGCCGGCGCAATGCGTCGCTTATCTATACCGAGAACTACGATTTTGATCGCCAGGTCAACGTCGATTTTTCTCTGCCCATTGCCGCGCGCTGGCAGGTGGATGCCTATACCGCCTATTCACTGGAAGACAGCGAGGTGCGCGCCTCCTCTCTCGGGGTGCGCTACGATGGCTGCTGCTGGGCGACGCGCTTCACCACCCAGCGGTATCTCGACGGTACTGGCGAGTACAAGAACCGTTTCCTGGTGACCCTCGAGCTGGACGACCTGGGACGCATCCGCTCCGGATTCTGAGCACATGGTCCTGGTGCGTTCCTGCCTGATCAGCCTGGCGCTGATTCTTGCGTGTCTGCCTGCCATCGCGCAGGAATTTATCGACCGGGTGCTGGTGGTGGTGGACAACAAGCCGCTTACCCTGAGCGAATACCGGGTACGCCATCACCAGGAGGTGGTGGACGGTGGCCGTATTGCGCCGTTTGACGGCACCGTCAATCCGGACCTGCTGGAGCAGCTGATCAGTGAGCGCCTGCAGCTCGGCCAGGCGGAGCTGCGCGGCATCAGCGTGAGCGAACAGGAAGTGGACGCCGCGATAGAGTTCATTGCCCGTCAGAACGACGTGACCTCCCAGGCGCTGGTGGAGCAGCTTGAGAACGAGGGGTTTCGTTTCATCGATTTCCGTATCAGCGTGCGTAACCAGCAAATGATCCGCAAACTGGTGGACTCGGTGGCGAACTCCCGGGTCATCGTCAGCGACCAGGAAATCGAGAATTATCTCAACGCGCACAGTGAACTGCGCGCCAGCGACGAAACCTACGAGGTTTCGCACCTGTTCGTGCTGACCCGCGACAAGCCCGCGGAACAGGTTGCATCGGAGCGCGAGAACATGGAGGTCATCCGTCAGCGTATCCTCGAGGGACTGCCATTCGATCGCGCGGTGGCAGATTTCTCCGATTCCGGTGACAAGGATGACGGCGGTTACCTCGGCTGGCGCACCCCTGACCAGTTGCCCGAGGTTTTCCTGGAGGCGCTGCGCGATATGGATCCCGGGAGTAACTCAGTGTCCGGGATCCTCGAGAGCGACAATGGCCTGCACCTGTTGAAGCTCCACGATCGTAAAGGCAGCGGCCAGCTCGTTGACCAGCAGCTGGTGCAGCACATCCTGATCGCGCCCAACCAGCAGACCACGCTGGAGGAGGCAGAGGACCAGGCAAATGACATCTATAACCAGCTGCTCGCGGGCGAATCCTTCGAGAAGATGGCGCGGCTCTATTCCAGCGATGCCCAGTCCCGCGTCGACGGCGGTTCCCTGGGGTGGGTGAACCCGGGAGTCATGGTACCGGAGTTCGAGGCAGCCGCTTCCGCGCTGCCAATCGGCCGCATCAGCGAACCTGTGAAGACCCGTTTCGGTTATCACATCATCCGCGTGACGGACCGGCGCAGTACCGACATCGCCAACGAGGTTGCGGTCAACCAGGCACGCCAGGCCATCTTCCGCCGCAAGGCGGAAGAGATCTATACCACCTGGCTGCAGTCCGTGCGCGAACGCGCCTTCGTTGAATACGTCGGGGTTGCGGAGCCCGCAGAGAGTTGAACGAATCCTTCACCAGGTTGCTCGACGGGCTGCTGCCGCCAGAGGTGGGTGACGAGCTGCGTCGCAATATCGACGCAGCGCTGCAGGGCTATTTGGAGCGAATGAACCTGGCAACGCGGGAACAGCTGGAGATACAGGAAAAGATACTTCGCCGCACGCGCGAGCGGATCACCGAACTCGAGCGGCGCATCGCGGAACTGGAGGCGGCGCACGCGGAATCCCCCATTGACAATCCCGCGAACAATCCGGCGGTGGATGAATCCGATGAATGAGGGCTCCGACCGGCTCGCGGTACTGATCGACGCGGACAATACCCGCCCGGAAATCGTCGACGGACTGCTGGCGGAGATCGCCAAGTACGGCATTGCCAGCGTCAAGCGCATCTACGGCGACTGGGCCTCCTCCAACCTGCGCGGCTGGAAGAAGGAGATGCTGCTCGATCATTCAATCCAGCCGCGCCAGCAGTTCGCCTATACCCGCGGCAAGAACGCGAGCGATATCGCGATGATCATCGACGCCATGGACCTCCTCTACACCGGAAACTTCAACGGTTTCTGCCTCGTGTCCAGCGACAGCGATTTCACCCCGCTGGCAGCGCGCATCCGCGAGTCCGGCCTGCTCGTCTATGGTTTCGGCGAGCGCAAGACACCGACCGCATTTGTCTCGGCCTGCGACCGCTTCATCTACAACGACGTGCTGGACAGTCGCGAAGAGGAAAAGGACAAGAAGCCCCCCAAAAGAAAGTCCAGTAGCGATCTGCGCCAGGATGCGCGCCTGGTCACGCTCCTCAGAAACGCGGTGGATGCGTCCTCCGACGATGACGGCTGGGCCCATCTCGCCCCGGTAGGCAGCAACATCGCCAAGCAGTCACCGGAATTCGACCCGCGCAACTATGGCTACCGCAAGCTGGGCGACCTGGTGCGCGAGATCAAGCTGTTCGATATCGAGGAGCGGAACCTCGGCGATGGCAACAGCCGTGCGCTCTACCTGCGAAACAACCGCAAGAAGGGCCAGGGCTGACGCCACCAGATGACCGGGCGACAGGCCCGGTGTTATAGTTGCCAACGCGGGCAGGGACTGCCACGCATCGGATCGGGGATGATCCGGACGGGCAGGCGTTCCTGTCCGTGACAGGGAACCAGGAAGGAGACAGGGAATGTCGCTATCCATCATTCACAGCCGCGCCGCGGTAGGCACCGACGCGCCCGAGGTGCGGGTCGAGGTGCATCTTTCCCGTGGGTTGCCGTCCTGCGCCATCGTCGGCCTGCCGGAAACGGCGGTGCGGGAAAGTCGCGACCGGGTGCGCGGCGCCATTATCAATGCCGGCTACGAGTTTCCGAGACAACGGATCATCGTCAATCTTGCCCCGGCTGATCTGCCCAAGGAGGGCGGCGGCTTCGACCTGCCCATCGCCCTCGGAATTCTGGTCGCGTCGGACCAGGTTCGACTAACGGATCCGGAGAGGTTCGTCTTCCTCGGAGAGCTCGGTCTGGATGGCGAACTGCGCCCTGTGCGCGGCGCGCTGTTGGCGGCTCTGGCACTGCGAGAAGGCGGCAGGACACTTGTTTTGCCGAAGCCAAGCGCAGCCTCGGCAGCCCTGGTGCGTGGCGTGAGGGTGGTAGCGCTGGATTCGCTGCAGGATGTCGCGGGCCTGCTGGCGGATCCCGATACGGCGCTTGCCGTGGCAGCGAAACCGGCAGAGGAATCCCGCGAAAGCGCGGATTTCGCCGATGTCATCGGCCAGCCCTTCGCGCGGCGCGCACTGGAGATCGCCGCCGCGGGACATCACAGCGTACTCATGACCGGGCCGCCCGGTGCCGGCAAGACCATGCTGGCCTCCCGCCTGGGCGGTATCCTGCCGGAACTGGGCGAGGACGAGGCGCTTGAGGTCGCCGCCATCGCCTCGCTGGGGCAGGGTGGCTTCGACCCGGCGAACTGGCGCGTGCGGCCGTTTCGGTCTCCGCATCACGGCGCTTCCGCGGCGGCGCTGATCGGCGGTGGCAGTATTCCGGTGCCGGGAGAGATCTCCCTTGCCCATCATGGCGTGTTGTTTCTCGATGAGCTGCCGGAGTTCAGCCGCCACGTGCTCGAGCAGTTGCGTGAACCGATGGAGTCCGGCGTGGTGCATGTCTCCCGCGCGCGGCGACACTGCAGCTTTCATGCGCGCTTCCTGCTGGTGGCGGCGGCCAATCCCTGTCCCTGCGGCTACCTCGGCGATCCCGATCGTTGCCAGTGCAGCCCGGCCCAGGTGACGCGCTATCGACAGCGGCTCTCCGGTCCGTTGCTGGATCGCATCGACATGCACCTGTCCGTCCAGGCACTGGCGCGGGCGGAGATGCGGCGCGGTACATCCGGAAACGAGACCAGCGCCCGTATCCGCCGAAGGGTGCAAGCGGCCCGTGCGCATCAACTGAAACGCCAGGGCATGGCAAACAGTCGCCTGGAAGGCAGGGAGCTGTACCGCTACTGCACCCTCAGCACCGCCCAGGAGGATCTTCTCGACCAGGTGTCGGCGAAGTTCGACCTCTCTACCAGGGGTATCCACCGGGTGCTTCGGCTGGCGCGCACCGTGGCCGACCTGGCCGAAAACGACTCGATTGCGGATGACGACCTTTTGCTGGCGGTCAGGCTTCGGTGCCGCGAGGAACAGAGAGGCGGCTAACCCGGCTCACGATTTTCTGCCTCTCGCGCGGGGGAATCCGCCATCAGGGTCTGTTCGAGGTTTTCGCGTGCGTTGCGGGCGATGGAGATCACCGCGTTCACGTCATGGCGCACCTTCACCTGCTCATGCAGGGAATCGAGATCCAGGCGGCGCATGGTCTCCGCGCGCTGCGCGGCGTCTCCTTCCTCGAAGCCGAGCAGGGTCAGCGCTTCGCGTCCCATGTCCAGGGCCGAGTGGAACGTCTCGCGGGTAAAGGACAGGCCGGCGGCAATCAGTTCCATGGCATGACCTCGATCGTAGGCGCGGGCGAGAATCTGCGCCTGGGGAAATTCCTGGCGGATCAGCTCCGCCGCGCGATTCACCGTCGCCGCGTCGTCCATGGCGAGGACGATAAGCCTGGCCTTGTCGGCGCCGGCGGTGCGCAGCACGTCGAGTCGCAGCGCATCGCCGTAGAACGACTTGTAGCCGAAACGCCGGATCCGTTCGAGCTGGGTCGGGTTGTGATCGATCAGGGTCGGGGTGATTCGGTTAGCGAGCAATAACCGGCCAACGACCTGGCCGAAGCGGCCGAAACCTATGATGATGACCGGATTGTCCTGTGCTTCCATGGTCTCGCCCGGCGGTTCGTCGAGGAGCCGGTTGCGCGGTTCGATAAAGCGGCCATGGACCAGGATGAGCAGCGGCGTGAGCGCCATCGACAGCGCGACGCAGAGCACGAGCTGGTCGGCCACGGCGGATTCCATGGCGCCGGCGGTAACGGCAAAGCCGAACAGCACGAAACCGAACTCGCCGCCCTGGCAGAGGAGCAGGGGAAAGAACAGGCGCTGTGTATGGGGAATGCCAGAGGCGCGTCCGATGGCGTAGAGGATGACACCCTTCACAAGCAGGAGAAGCAGGGTGATGCCAAGCGTGCGCCAGGGATGTTCCGCCAGCAAGGCGAAATCCATGGACATGCCGACGGAGATGAAAAACAGCCCCAGCAACAATCCCTTGAACGGTGCGATATCGGATTCCAGGGTATGGCGGTAGGGGGAGTCCGCGAGCAACACGCCTGCCACGAATGCCCCCAGTGCCATGGACACGCCGATCATGTCCATGATGAACGCGATGCCGCAAACCAGCAGCAATGAAAGCGCGGTGAATATCTCGGGCAGCCGGGTGGAGGCGACGAAGCGCATCACGTGGTGGAGCAGGTAACGCCCGCCGAGCAGGATCGCCACCAGTACGGCGACGATGGTCACGGTGGAAAGGTCGCGCCCGTCGTCCGCATTGAGCAATTCGAAGCCGAGCAGCGGAATCAGGGCGATGATCGGGATGACCGCGATGTCCTGGAAGAGCAGCACGGAAAACCCCGTGCGCCCGGCCGGCGTGCCGAGCAGGCTGCGTTCCCCGAGGATCTGCAGGGCGATCGCGGTGGAGGACAGCGCGAGCCCGAGACCTGTCACCACCGCGGTCTGCCAGCGCAAGCCCAGCGCCAGGGCGATACCACCGATGGCCACCGCGCTGACCAGTACCTGGGCGCCACCCGCGCCGAGGATGGGCCTGCGCATCTTCCATAGCTTGCGCGGTTGCAGCTCGAGGCCGATCAGGAACAACAGCAGGACCACGCCGAACTCGGCAAAGTGCAGGATGTCCTCCACGTTGCGAATGAGCCTCAATCCGAAGGGACCGATGGCCATACCCGCGACCAGGTAACCGAGCACCGAGCCGAGCCCGAATCGGGTGAAAACCGGTACTGCGATCACCGCCGCGGACAGGTAGATCACCATGTTGAGGATAAATCCGTGGTTGTCCATGAAAGGCTGTCAGGCGTTGGGGTCGAAGGAATGCGGGGACTGTGCCATTTGCTGCGGTTTCTGTCGCAAACGTTTCTTGTGAATCTTCCGCGCGAGGGGATACATTCGCCCGAAAATACCATGCCGCCCTGATGCCTCCAATCCCGTCAATGCCAACGCCCCGCCAGTTCCGGCCGGGCACGTTCACCGGGTCCTGAATGTGACCGGCGTCGGCGGCTTGCCGGGGGTTCCGCTTCCGCGCACGGACGCCGTCTCCGGTATCTACCTGCTGTCCATCGGCCTGTTCCTGTTTTCGATCCAGGACGCCATCATCAAGACCTTCAGCGATCGCTATTCGATACTCCAGATCGTATTTACCCGTAGCATCACCGCGCTGATCATCATCTGTGTCGTGATGCTCGCCATGGGACCGGGCGCCTCGTTCCGCATGCACCGCCCGGGACCGATCCTGTTCAAGGGCAGCTGCGGATTCGTCAGCTACCTGTGCTACTACCTCGCTCTCTCGGGCCTGCCCCTGGCGGATGCCGCGACGATCACCTTCTCCGCGCCCATCATGGTGACGGCGATGTCTGCCTTGCTGTTCCGGGAACAGGTGGGCGCGCGGCGCTGGGCCGCGGTGCTGATCGGGTTCTTCGCCATCGTCCTCGTGGTCGGGCCGCGCGGTCATTTCAACAACCTGTTCGTGTTGCTCGCGTTGGGCGGCGCCTTTACCTACGCGGTTTCCACCATCGTGACCCGCTATATCGATCCACGGGACTCGGCGGTCACCGCGGCGTTCTACGCCATGGCGGCGTTCCTCTTCTGGAGCGTGATCACCGGCATCGCGGTAGCGTTCCTCCCCGAGAGCAAATCGGGCGATTCCGTGGCCTGGGCATTTCTCGTGCGCGACTGGACCCATCCCGGGGAACTCGACCAGTGGCTGCTGGTGTTGCTCGGCTTCATTGCCTCCGCCGGGTTCTTTTGCCTGGTCAAGGCCTACATGGTGGCCGAGTTCAGCGCGGTAGCGCCATTCGAATACTTCTACATCCTCTGGGGCGCGCTGTTCGGTTTCTTTCTCTGGGGCGAAGTGCCGACCCTGGCAACCCTGTGCGGCGTCGCGCTACTCGTGGGCAGCAATCTCTATATCCTGCGGCGGGAGCTGGCGCACCGCGAGAAGGTTGCATTTCGCCGGCCGCGGATTCCGCATCGTTGACGTTAGCGGAGTTGTCTGCCCCGCGTTCCTGTTGAATAATCGGGACCCCATTTCCCGGCTATCCCACCTTGAGCAGCGCGCGCATCACCGCCGATGAATTCAATCGCCTGGCGGAGACGGAACTACCGTTTCTCGCCATGCTGAAACCCGAGCTCGTCGAATTCGACCGGGTCCGCACCATCATGCGTATACGCTGCGACGACGTCGCCATGCGCCCGGGCGGCACCGTGGCGGGCCCCGTGATGATGGGGCTCGCGGACGCTTCTTTCTACGCCATCATCCTCGCGAATATCGGCATGGTGACGATGGCTGTCACCACCAGTCTGAACATCAATTTTCTGCGCAAGCCTGGGCCAGGGGAACTTTACTGCCGCGCCTCGTTGTTGAAACTTGGCAAACGCCTCGCGGTCTGTGACGCGATCCTGTACACGCAGGACCTCGGTGAGGAACAGCCGGTGGCCCATGCCACCGGCACCTATTCCATTCCGCCGTCCTGAAAAGGCAACCGGCAATCGCCGCAGAGAATGTTGAGCGCCGGCTTGCCCCACACGGTTGCGTCGCATCCAGGGCAGACATAACGTACCTTGTTGCGCGCGCCGCGCGCTGGCGCATCCTTCCATTGCAGCTCCGCCGCGGCTGGCTTCGTCGGCACCGGCAGCAGCAGCGCGGGAGCGGATTCACGTATTTCCGCGAGCCAGGGCAGTCCGTCTTCCTCAGCACCGCGCGGTTGGCAGGATTCCTGCCACGCAGGCTCGGTATCGATCCATTCGAGATGGAAATCTCCCGCTACCAGTGAACCGGCGGCATCGAGGAAGCGCCCGTCGCGGGCGGGATAGTCACTCATCCCCTGGCCGGTGCGATCACCGCCCGGCAACCCGGTACTGCTCGGCACCAGGCCAATGCTCTCCATTTTCTCCGCCCACTCGCGGTTGTGGTATCCCGCCCGGCTGCGGCGCCGGCCGTGGACGTGCTGCCAGAGGTGACATTGCTCGTGCACCAGCGTCTGCAGCACGTCGATGACCCGGTTGCGTGCAAAATAGGCCGGGTTGAGCGCGATCTCGTGGGCATGATGACCGCCGCCATCCACCCAGCGTTGCGCGGAAAAATAGCCCATGGTGTTGCGGTTTCGTTGCAGCGTGAGCATCGCCCGCGGCAGGGCGTCATCGAACAGGACGCGATTGAAATGGTCAAACGCGGTATTGAGTAGTACGTAGAACGATTCGGTGGGGTTGCGCGCCATGAATAAATTGTATCGTACGAAACAAATTTATCATCATTCCGGCTGTTGCTCTCCACTTCCTGTTACGGGGTCCCGATTGCAGAAGATCCGAAAAATCAGCTTTAATAACAAATAAATAAATTAGATAGTTAATTTAAATTTTGATCCGCAGATCGTCTGTGAAGGAAGGCCATTACAAAATGCCGGCAAAAACCCGGCGCAGCCTGTGTAAACTCCGGTGCGGGGCCAGGATCACCTCGCCTCGCCCGCGACCGGCCGCACCCGAGGCCGTTCCTGGATACTGAACCCCGGATTCCCTTCATGTGGTTGGCATTTCTACTGCTGATAGCAGTCCTCTTGTGGCTCTTGAGCCGTGTCGGCTGCGCGCGTATCCGCCGCCGCCTGCCTGCCAGGGGAAAGTTTATCGATGTCGAGAGAGCTCGACTGCACTACACCGTCAGCGGCCAGGGCCGGCCGCTGGTCTGTCTCCATGGCGCCAGCGCCAACGGACAGGATTTCGCCGCGAGTATTGGTCCGGCGCTCGCGGAATCCTTCCAGGTGATCACGGTGGATCGACCGGGCATGGGTTACAGCACACGGCAGGATCCCGCCTGGTGCAATCCGCTCGACCAGGCCAACGCCGTGCGTGAACTGGTGCAGCACCTGGAGCTGAAGGACCCGGTGCTGGTCGCCCATTCCTGGTCCGGCGCGCTCGCGCTCTGCTACCTGCTGCACTATCCGCGTGAAATCGCCGGCGCGGTGCTCCTGTCACCGGCAACCAGTCCCTGGCCTTCGCCAGCGGCGCTTCACAATCGCATCAGCCGCTGGCCACTGGTGGGCCCGCTGTTTGTCAACCTGCTAGTCTATCCGCTGGGCTCGCTCGCCCTCGACCGGGGCATCCGCTCGGCGTTCTATCGCGGGAGGGTGCCCGAGGACTATCGTCGCCGCAGCGCCATCGACCTGTTGCTGTGCCCGCGGTCATGGCGCGCGAATGCGGATGACCTTTGCCTGCTGAGCGGGTTTCTCGAACCACAGAGCCGGCTCTACGAAATGATCCGACATCCATTGCTGGCGATCATCGGCGATCACGACAACGTGGTCAGCAACGAAATCCACACCGTGGGTCTCAAACGCAAGGCGCCGCAGATGCAAGTGGTCAGCCTCGCCGAATGCGGTCATGCGCCGCACCACGAACACCCGGAGGCGGTGACCCGCATGATCCGGGAATTTGCTGCCTCGCTGGAACCGGCGGCAACTACCAGTAGCTGATCGCGTCCGAGTAGATGTCCTGCATTGACTGCAGGTCCGCCACCTTCGGCGCGTTGTGGATCGCCCGCGTCTGGCGGATGGAGGAGGCGGCAAGATCGGGTACCTCCGCGGCGGAAAATCCGACGCCGCTGAGCCCATTGGGCGCATGGGTGTCCTGCATCAGGCGGATGATGCGGTTCGATACCACCTCGCCTGCGTCATCCGGTCCCGCGCCACTGGCATCTGCGCCAAGATAGCCGGCGGCCTCGAGATGACGTTCCGGGGCGCCATCGGCAAGGAAACGGAAGATCGCCGGCGCGTTCACTACCACGCTGATGCCATGGGGCACGAACGGCGCGGCCACCGGGTAGCCCTCGGTCGTCACATCATGCATGAGGTGGGTGACGCCATAGGACATCGCGTGGGGGAGATGCGTGCCGCTGTTTCCAAAGGCCATGCCGGCCAGCGTGGCGCCCCACATCAACTGATCGCGGGCCTCCTGGTCAGTCGCATCGTTCACTCCGCGTACCAGGTATCCGTCGACGATCTCCAGTGCCCGCCTCGCGGACATGTCGCTCCACGGATTGGCTCCCTGCAGGAGGGTGCGTCCGTTCGGATCGGCGACCTTGTCCCAGCGGGTGTAGGCCTTCGCGGTATAGCATTCAATGGCATGGCACATCAGGTCGTAGCCCGTGGACGCGATGGCATTGGCTGGCAGGGTATCGGTGCAGGCGGGATCCACCAGCGCTTCCACCGGTAGCAGGTGCGGCGAACCGAGGACGAACTTGGTGTTGTATTCGCCGAGGCGGACCACCGAGACCGAGGTGCATTCCGAGCCCGTGCCGGAGGTGGTGGGGCAGGCGATATGCGGCAACAGCGGTCCCGGTATGGGACGCCCGGCGCCGACGGGCGGGGCGAAGTAGTCGGTGAATTCCGCCGGGTGAAGCGCGTAGATCATCGCCGCCTTGGCGGTGTCCATGGAGGAGCCGCCGCCCACGGAGACCACACCGTCGAAATTTCCGTCGCGCAGGAACTCGGCACCGGCGATCACCGAACGGTCGTCCGGCTCGATACGGACCTCGGAGAACACCGCGACATCGATGCCCTCGGCGGCGAGGGACTCGAGCGCGCCGCGGACGAAGGGGCCATCGCGCAGGTAAGGATCGGTGAACAGCGCTACCCAGGTGAATCCGCGGGTCCGGGCACGTTGCCCGAGCTCGGCCAGGCAGCCACGGCCAAAGGTAAGCTTGGGCATCATCACGGTAAACGTTTCAGCGCCGTGTTCGCAGGGGGTGAAATATTGGCAAGCCATGTCTCGTTCGAATTGGAGTGTTCGGGGACTCGGTGACCAGGTGTCGTGTCGGGGGTCCACGAGTGTAGCGCGAATCGCGCGCTCCGCCAGTGGCCCACCGTCGGTCAGCGTGCGCGAAATGCGTGACCACGCCGTCAAGCCACTTTCCGGTCGGACCTGACCGCCGCTGATCCCTTCCGCCTGAGCGTCTGACCGCCCGGGCAGCCGGGCCATCAGCCTCGCGCCTGCACCAGAACCGTGCAGGTCGGCAAAATGGCATTTCCTGTTCGATCTGCGATAAGATTCGCGGCAATCGCGCGGCCCATCGCCAGGATCGATGTGACCACGGGATGCCACAGAACCGGTATCAAGAATTGTCGAGAGCAGATACTTTTGAGGTCGGTTCCATAACGATAGATCAAACACCAATCGAGAATGGCCAATGCCGAGCCGGAGACGCTGGACACGTTTCCCAAGTTGCTGATGCACAACGCCGCGATGCGCGGCGACCGGCCCGCCGTCCGGGAAAAGGAATACGGCATCTGGCAATCCTGGACCTGGCGCGAGGTCCGGGACGAAGTCTTCGCATTCGCCGCGGGGCTGCATACCCTCGGATTCTCCCCTGGCGACAAGCTTGCCATCATTGGCCGCAATCGGCCGCGCCTTTACTGGGGCATCACCGCGGCGCAATGCCTCGGCGGCATCCCTGTGCCGGTGTACGCGGACTCCGTGGCCGAGGAAATGGAATTCGTACTCAGCCACGCCGGCGTCCGTTTCGTCCTCGCCGAGGACCAGGAGCAGGTGGACAAGGTGCTGGAGGTGAGCGATCGAATCGAATCCCTGGACCAGGTGATCTACGACGATGAACGCGGGCTCAGGGACTATGATTCCGTTCACCTGCATGCCTATGCCGCGGTGCAGAAACTCGGCCGCGAAGCGCTGGCGCAGGACCCGGCGCTGCTCGAGGCGGGTATCAACGCGGGCAAGGGCTCCGACATCGGCATCTTCGTCTATACCTCGGGTACCACGGGCAAACCCAAGGGCGTGGTGCTGACCAATGACAATCTCATCATCTCCTCGCGTAACAGCGTCGCCTTCGACAAGCTCACCGAAAACGAGGAGACCCTGAGCTACCTGCCCATGGCGTGGGTGGGTGACTTCATCTTTTCCCACGGCCAGGCCTATGTCGCCGGTTTCTGCATCAATTGCCCGGAGAGTGAAGCTACCGTAGCTACCGACCTGCGCGAGATCGGCCCCACCTACTATTTCGCGCCGCCACGGGTCTTCGAGAACCTGCTGACCCAGGTGATGATTCGCATGGAGGATGCAAGTCCACTGAAGCAGAAGCTGTTCCGCTACTTCATGGACGTGGCGAAGGAGACCGGTATTCAGATTCTCAACGGCAAGGCGGTGGATTTTTCCAGCCGGTTCAAGTACTGGCTCGGCAATCTCCTCGTCTACGCGCCGCTGAAGAACACCATGGGATTCAGCCGCATCAAGCTCGCCTACACTGCGGGCGAGGCGATCGGCCCGGAGATTTTTGACTTCTACCGCTCCCTCGGGATCAACATCAAGCAACTCTACGGCCAGACCGAGGCCTCGGTGTTCATTACCATGCAACCCGATGGCGAGGTCTACGCCGACACCGTAGGCGTTCCGGCGCCGGGCGTCGAGATCCGAATCACGGACGGCGGCGAGGTCCTCTACCGCAGCCCCGGTGTGTTCCAGAGTTACTACAGGAACGAGGAGGCCACGCGCGAAACCCTGGATGCCGAGGGCTGGGTGCATACCGGCGACGCGGGCTACTTCGATGACAACGGCCACCTGCGCATCATAGATCGCGCCAAGGATGTCGGCCGCCTCCGCGACGGGTCACTGTTCGCACCGAAGTTCCTCGAGAACAAGCTCAAGTTCTTCCCCCATATCAACGAGGTGGTCACCTTCGGCCATGACCGCGATTACGTCGCCGCGTTTATCAATATCGATCTTGACGCGGTTGGTAACTGGGCGGAGCGAAACAACATTCCCTATGCCAGCTACCAGGAACTTGCCGGACGGCCCGAGGTCTATCGCATGGTGGCAGACAGCGTACGCCAGACCAATGCCGACCTGGCGACCGATCCGAAGATGAGCGGCTCCCAGGTGCACCGTTTCCTGATCCTGCACAAGGAACTGGATCCGGACGACGGCGAGATGACACGCACCCGAAAGGTTCGGCGCAACATTATCTTCGAAAAATACGGCGTGCTCGTGGATGCGCTCTACGACGGATCCGAAAGCTGCCATATCCGCACCGAGGTGACCTTCGAGGACGGCCGCAAGGGCGCGATCGAGGCGGACGTGCGTATCGAGGACGCGGAAGTGTTTCCGCCGGTAGCGAAAAGTGCCTGAGGTGGCGGCGGTGGAAAACCGGGTGACGGAAGAGCCAACCCCCGAGGCTGCTGTGACGGAGCGAGCCGAACGCAGCGCAAACGCTGATGTGTTGCTGGACCTGCGCAACATCTCGCTGTCCTTCGGTGGCGTCAAGGCGCTGTCGAACATCAGTTTCGATATCCTGACGGGCGAGATCCGCGCCATCATCGGTCCGAACGGCGCCGGCAAGAGTTCCATGCTGAACGTCATCAACGGCTTCTACCACCCCCAGGAGGGGGAGATCTGGTTCGACGGCAAATTGCGTGGGCCGATGAAGCCCTACCAGATCGCGCGCCAGGGCATCGCGCGTACATTTCAGAACATCGCCCTGTTCCGCGGCATGAGCACCCTCGACAATCTCATGACCGGACGTATCACCCACATGCATGCCGGCATATTCTGGCAGGCGCTGTGGAAGGGCAGGGCCGAGCGCGAGGAACTCGCGCATCGCGAAAGGGTGGAGCGCATCATCGACTTCCTCGAGATCCAGTCGATCCGCAAGACCCCGGTCGGGCGGCTGCCCTACGGCCTGCAAAAACGGGTGGAACTGGGCCGCGCGCTCGCAGCGGATTCGAAACTGCTCCTGCTGGACGAACCCATGGCGGGCATGAACATCGAGGAAAAGGAGGACATGTGCCGCTTCATCCTCGACGTCCACGACCAGTTCGGCACCACCATCGCCCTCATCGAGCATGACATGAGCGTGGTCATGGATATCGCCGACCGGGTGGTGGTGCTCGACTACGGCAAGAAGATCGGCGACGGTTATCCCGACGAAATCCGTTCCAACCAGGACGTCATCGATGCCTACCTCGGGGTGGCCCATGACTGACCCCTATCTGTACAGGAGACCACGCCGATGAGTCCCGTTGTTCTCAATACCATCGAGGTCATTCTCAACGGGCTCATGACCGGGGTGATGTACTCCCTGGTGGCTCTGGGTTTCGTATTAATCTTCAAGGCCTCCGGTATCTTCAACTACGCCCAGGGCGTGCTGGCGCTGTTCGCCGCGCTCACCCTGGTAGGCTTCCAGACCGGCCAGGTGCCGTTCGCCCACGTGATCAACGCTACCTTCGGTACCGATTACCATCACTGGGGCGAGGGGATGAACACGGTGCTCGCCATCCTCCTCACCATGGCGGTGATGGTGTTGCTCGCCTGGCTGGTGGAACGCCTCGTGCTCCGGCACCTGGTGAACCAGGAACCCATCATCCTGTTCATGGCTACCATCGGTCTCGCGTTCTTCCTCGAGGGCCTGGGCGATCTCATGTGGGGCGCCAACATCAAGGTGCTGGACGTGGGCCTGCCCTCCGGCGGGTCTTTCTGGTGGGAGGACGTGACCCGAACCTGGGCCGCCGAGGGTACGGAGTACTGGGGCATGTACATCGACGTTCTCGACGTCTGGGCCGCGGGTATCGCGGTGGTCCTGGTCGTGGTGCTGACGCTGTTCTCCCAGTACACGGAGACCGGGCGCGCCCTGCGCGCGGTGGCTGACGATCACCAGGCCGCGCTCACCGTGGGCATTTCCCTGCGCACCATCTGGGTGGTGGTCTGGTCCATCGCCGGCTTCGTCGCGCTGGTGGCAGGCATCATGTGGGGCGCCAAGTCCGGTGTGCAGTTCTCGCTCTCCCTGATCGCACTCAAGGCGTTACCGGTGCTGATCCTGGGCGGATTCACCTCGATCCCCGGGGCGATCGTCGGCGGCCTGATCATCGGCGTGGGGGAGAAGCTGTTCGAGTTCGCCATCGGTCCGATGATTGGCGGCGCCACGGAGAACTGGTTCGCCTATGTCCTTGCCCTGTTCTTCCTCATGTTTCGCCCCCAGGGGCTGTTCGGCGAACGCATCATCGAGAGGGTATAGCATGTTCTATCGCGAAGCCGGCGACTTCAAGACCAGCTACGTCGACGACCAGCAGACATTCCCCATCCGCTTCGATCGCTGGGGCGTGCGGGTGCTGCTGCTGGTGGCATTCCTGGTGGTACCGTTCCTGATCAACGACTACTGGGAGAAATCCATCCTGATTCCTTTCCTGGTGTGGTCGCTGGCGGCCCTGGGGCTCAATATCCTGACGGGCTACTGCGGCCTGGTGAGCCTGGGTACCGGGGGTTTCATGGCGGTAGGCGCATACGCCAGCTACAAGATCATGACCGCGTTCCCCGAGGTCAACATCTTCTTCGTCATCCTGTTGTCCGGCGGCGTGACCGCGCTGGTGGGTATCCTGTTCGGCCTGCCGAGTCTCAGGATCAAGGGTTTCTATCTCGCGGTGGCCACGCTGGCGGCGCAGTTCTTCCTCATCTGGCTGTTCAACAAGGCGCCGTGGTTCTACAACTATTCCGCCTCCGGTCAGATCACCGTACCCGAACGCAGCGTGTTTGGCATCGTGGTCACCGGACCTGAAGCGGCTTCCTGGGCCACCTACCTGTTCTGCCTCGTGTTCGTGGTGCTGTTCGCCTTCGTCGCGCGTAACCTGACTCGCGGTCGACTGGGTCGCTCGTGGATGGCGATCCGCGACATGGATATCGCCGCGGAGATCATCGGCGTACCGCCACTGCAGGCGAAGCTGTCGGCATTCGCGGTGAGTTCGTTCTACATCGGCCTCGCCGGGGCGCTGTTCTTCAGCGTCTATCTCGGCGCGATAGAACCTACCGAGGCGTTCAATATCGACAAGTCCTTCCTCGTGCTGTTCATGATCATTATCGGCGGCCTGGGGTCGATCTTTGGCTCCTTCGTCGGCGCCGCCTTCATGGTGCTGCTGCCGGTGTTGTTCAAGAACATCATGGTAGGCGGTTTCGGCTGGCCGACTGACATGGTGCAGCATTTCATTTTCGTGCTGGTGGGCGGATTGATCATGTTCTTCCTTATCGTCGAGCCACACGGCCTGGCGCAGCTCTGGCGCGTGACCAAGGAGAAGCTGAGACTCTGGCCTTTCCCTCACTAGCGTTCTCAACACAATCACAATTCGTAACAACCAACTGGAGTATCCGATGAATCTCAAGACCCTGACCACCGCCACCGTGGCGGCATCCATGGCGCTGGGAGCAGGCATCGCTTCCGCCGACCTGACCTTTCCCTCGCTGAGCTACCGTACCGGCCCCTATGCCCCCAACGGAATTCCCTTCGCCGATGGCTACGCCGACTACTTCACGCTCATCAACGAGCGCGACGGCGGCATCGGCGGCGAGATGATCAACCTGGTGGAATGTGAAACCGGCTATAACACCGAGAAGGGCGTGGAATGTTATGAATCCACCAAGGGGCAGGGCTCACTGGTTTACCAGCCCCTTTCCACCGGCATCACCTACCAGTTGATCCCCAAGGCCACCGCGGACGGCATCCCGGTGCATTCCATGGGCTATGGCCGTACCTCCGCCGCCAACGGCAAGGTGTTCAGCAACATCTTCAACTATCCCGGCAACTACTGGGACGCTGCCTCCATCATCGTCAAGCACATCCTCGACCAGGAGGGCGGCGACCTCAGTGGCAAGTCCCTGGCGCTGGTCTACCATAATTCCGCCTACGGCAAGGAACCCATCCGCACCCTGGAGGAGCTGGCGAAGAAGCATGGCTACAGCCTGACCCTGCTGGCGGTGGACCACCCCGGCCAGGAGCAGAAGTCCCAATGGCTGCAGATCCGCCGTGAGCGCCCCGATTACGTGATGATGTGGGGCTGGGGCGTCATGAACCAGGTGGCGATCCAGGAGGCCGTGAACATCCGCTATCCCATGGATCACTTCATTGGCGTCTGGTGGTCTGCGTCCGAGAACGACGTTATCCCGGCTGGAGAGGGCGCCAACGGCTACAAGGCGATCAATTTCCACGGCGTGGGTGACGGTTTCCCGATCTACGACGACATCCGTAAGTACGTGGTCGATGCCGGAAAGGCCGCGGGCGATGGCAGCAACCTCGGAACCGTGCTCTATAACAGGGGCATGTACGCCGCGATGCTTGCGGTCGAGGCCGCCCGCACCGCCCAGGAAATCCATGGTGTAAGTGCGATCAATCCCGCGCAGATGCGTGACGGCATGGAAGCGCTCAAGATCGACCAGGCGCGCATGGCGGAACTCGGTCTGCCCGACTTCGGTCCGGACATCAACGTCACCTGCGCGAACCACGGAGGCCCGGGCGAGGGCGCGATCCAGCAATGGGATGCGGCGAGCCAGAGCTGGTCGCTAATCACGGACTTCGTCGGTTCCGACCGCGAGGTCATCGATCCGCTGATCGCGGAGGACTCCGCGGCATTCGCGGCGGAGAACAACATCACCCCGCGCGACTGCTGATCACCGGGTATCCCGACCGGACCGGGGGCGCTCGCCGCCCCCGGTTTCCTTCCTGTCATTGCCGCCATCCATGAACGCCGAAAATATCGTCCTCAGCGTCAAGAACATCGAGGTCATCTACGACCATGTCATCCTGGTGCTGAAAGGCGTATCGCTGGACGTTCCCCGTGGCGGCATCGTGGCCCTGCTCGGCGCCAACGGCGCGGGCAAGACCACCACCATCAAGTCGATCTCCAATATTCTCGGCACCGAGCGCGGGGAAGTCACCAAGGGCACAATCGAGTTTCTTGGCGAGCGCGTGGATTCCCTGAGCCCCACGGAGCTGGTGAAACGCGGCGTGGTGCAGGTGATGGAAGGTCGACATTGCTTCGAACACCTCACGGTGGAGGAAAACCTGCTCACCGGCGCCTACACACGTAAGGCGAGCCGGCGCGAGAAGAACAACGATCTCGATCTGGTGTACAACTACTTTCCCCGCCTCAAGGAGCGCCGCCGCAGCCAGGCGGGCTATACCTCGGGGGGCGAACAGCAGATGATCGCCGTGGGCCGCGCGCTGATGGCGAAACCCAACGTCATCCTTCTCGACGAACCCTCCATGGGTCTCGCTCCGCAGCTGGTGGAGGAGATCTTCGAGATCGTCAAGGCGCTCAACGAGAAAGAAGGGGTGACCTTCCTTCTCGCGGAACAGAACACCACCGTCGCGCTACGCTACGCGACCTATGGCTACATCCTCGAGAACGGCCGCGTGGTGATGGACGGCGATGCCGACTCGCTCGCGCGCAACGAGGACGTGAAGGAATTCTATCTCGGCATGAGCGGCGACAATCGCCGCAGCTTCCGCGACGTGAAGCACTATCGCCGTCGCAAGCGCTGGCTGGCCTGACCGGCCGTAACCTGGAGAGATATCTCCATGACTGAATACTACGATGCGCGGGAGACCCGCTCTCCCGACCAGCGGGGAACCGAACTTACCCGCGACGTTCTCGCCCTGGTAGCCCATGCGAGGAGCCATGCTCCCGCTTATGCAGAGATCCTGGCGGAGGTCAATCCCGCGGAACTGCGCTCCCTTGACGACCTGGTGGGGCTGCCCCTGACGCGCAAGTCCGAACTGATGGAACGCCAGCGGGCGGATCCCCCGTTCGGAGGATTGGCGGCTCTTACGGAAGCGCCGCTGGAACAGGTCTTCGTCTCCCCGGGCCCGATCTTCGAACCGCAGACCGCGCGCCCCGACTACTGGCGCCTGGCGAGGGCGCTGCATGCCGCCGGCATCCGCAAGGGCAGCCTGGTGCACAACGGCTTTTCCTATCACCTGACTCCCGCGGGATCGATGCTCGCCAGCGGCTGTCTCGCCATCGGCGCGGCGTTGATTCCGGGTGGCGTCGGCAACACCGAGCAGCAACTCGAGGCAGTGGCGCTGCTGAAGCCCGATGGCTATTGCGGCACGCCGTCCTTCCTTCGCATCCTGCTCGAACGGGCGGCGGATGCCGGGCTCGATATCAGTTCCATCGACAAGGCGCTGGTCAGTGGGGAGGCTTACCTCCCGGCACACCGCGAACAGTTCCTCTCCCGGGGTATCCGCGGCGTCCAGTGCTACGCCACCGCTGACGTGGGCCTCATCGCCTACGAGACAGGCGCGGACTCCGGCATGGTCATCGACGAGGACGTGTACCTGGAGATCGTGCGCCCGGGTACCGGCGACCCGGTGCCGGACGGGGAGGTGGGCGAGGTCGTGGTCACCGCCTGCAATCCGGACTATCCACTGATCCGCTTCGCCACAGGTGACCTGTCCGCGATCCTCCCGGGCACCAGTCCCTGCGGCAGAACCAACCGGCGCATCCGCGGCTGGATGGGGCGCGCCGACCAGACCGCCAAGGTGCGCGGCATGTTCATCCACCCCTCCCAGGTGGACCGGGTGCTGAAGCGCCACCCGGAATTGCGACGCGCGCGCCTCGTGGTCTCCCATGTCGACGCCGCCGACAGCATGACGCTGCACTGCGAATGCGACGCCGGCACTGCGCCGGAAGGTCTTGTGGAAGCCATCGCCACGAGCATTCGCGACCTCTGCAAGGTGCGCGGCGAGGTGGCGCTGGTCGCCCCCGGAGACCTGCCCAACGACGGCGTGGTGATCGAGGACCAGAGAAAGTTCGACTGAGCACGTGGGCAGTCATTTTCCGCTGGCGGGGATACGCGTCGTCGATCTCAGCCAGTATGTCCCCGGACCCTATGCCACCCGGCTGCTGTGTGATCTCGGCGCCGAGGTAATCAAGGTCGAGGCGCCCACGGGGGATCCGCTGCGGCGCATGTTTACCGCGGACATGACCGCCGACTCTCCGGTTTACCGGCTGCTCAACCGCGGCAAGACCATCGCCCGGCTGAATCTCAAGGACAAGTCCGTGCTCAACCGGGTGCTTCGGATCATCGAAGGCGCCGACGTGCTGCTCGAGTCCTTCCGCCCCGGCGTGGTGGAACGCCTTGGGCTTGGTTCCGGGTTATGCCGTGAGCGCTTTCCCGGTCTCGTCTACTGCTCGCTGTCGGGCTACGGCCAGGACGGCCCGCTGCGGCTCGCCGGAGGCCACGACGTTAACTATTGCGCCGCCGCCGGAATGTACAGCCACCATGCACCCGAAGCGCCACCGTTCCCTCTCGTCGCGGACCATACCGGTGCGATGAACGCCGTCAACGCCATCCTCGCGGCGCTCGTGGGACGAACCCGTAGCGGGCAGGGCGCCGTGCTGGATGTTTCGCTCTACGAAGCGATGCTGTCGTGGCAGTATTCCGCCCATGCCACCATGCAGCAGCCGGACAACAATGAACTCGCGCTGCTCACAGGCGGCGCCGCCTGTTACAACATTTATCGAACCGCGGACAAGCGGGTACTGTCGCTCGGGGCGCTCGAACGCCCGTTCTGGAAGAACTTCTGTGATGCCATGGGCCACCCGGAATGGATTGAGCGCCAGGATGACCCACTGCCCCAGACCGTTTTGATCGACGAGGTACGCACGCTGGTCGGCGCGCACACCCTGGACGCGATAGTCGATCGCCTCGAAGGCATCGACTGTTGCTTCGAACCGGTGCCGACGGTAGCGGAAATCTATCGCCAGGCGCAGAGTGTCGATCGCGGACTGTTCGCGCTGGACCGCTTTTCATACCCCGGTAAAATCGATGGCCGCGCGCCAGCTTCGGAAGCGCCAACCCGGGACCTGCCGGCGGAAGAAATCCCCGCCTGGAATCCCTGAAACAGATATCGCGAAGCCTCTATGCAACTGACCGAAGAAGAGTCCGCCATGCTCCATGGCGAAATGGGCTGGCCGCGCCAGTGGGCGATGGAACACCTGCTGCAGGTGGGCGCGTTCTTCGATGCCGAATCCCTGGTGCCGGTGCGCCAGGCGCACATGATGGCGGATACCGAGTCATTGGGCGAGGCAGGGGTGGAGTTCATCGAAAAGCTGGCAGCCTGTTCTGCAAAGGAACGCCAGGTTCGTATTCCGATGATTACCGACCCGCGAGGTATCGACTTCGATCATTACCGTGAGCTCGGCCAGGCGGACTGGATGGCCGAACTGGAACAACGCGCCATCGATGCTTTCAGGGCGCTGGGCATCCTTATGACCGATACCTGTATCAACTACCAGACCATCATGCCCCCAGGGCGCGGGGAGCACCTGGCGTTCGGCGACACCGGTGTGGTGATCTACTGCAACAGCGTCCTCGGCGCCTACTCCAATTTCGAGGGCGGCCCTTCCGCCCTGGCGGCAGGCCTGACGGGCAGGGCGCCACGATATGGCCTGCACCTGGACGAGAACCGCCGCGCCACGCGTCGCTTCGTGGTCGACTACCAGCCGGAAAACCTTGCCGAGTGGGGCGCGTTGGGCGCACTCGTCGGGAGGCGCACCGGCTCCTACTGGGACGTGCCGGTGATCGAGGGCGTTACCGGTTCACCGGGGTCGGACGAGCTCAAGCACCTGGGCGCGGCGATGGCGAGCTTCGGCTCCATCCCGCTGTTTCATATCGTCGGCATCACGCCGGAGGCGCCGACATTGTCAGCGGTCTGCGATCCCGATGCCATTGCCACCGAACCTGTGACCGAAAAGGACTTCTCCGACTTCTTCGCCGGATACGGCAACAAGGGTGACAAGGTGGACGTGGTGGTGTTTTCCGCGCCGCAACTTTCGCTGCTGGAGATGGCGGAACTGGCGTCCCTGCTCGCCGGGCAACAGGTGCACCCGGACACCGCGTTGCTGGCGGTAACCTCCCCGGTGGTGGCCGCGGACGCGCGCCGCATGGGCATCTCCGGTCGCATCGAGGCCGCAGGTGGCAGGGTACTGCAGGGAATGTGCTTCTACCAGAGCTATGCGCGGGAGATGGCCGAGGCCAATGGCTGGACCACCCTGCTCAGCAACTCCGCCAAGCTGGTGAACATCATCGGTGGCTACGGTTACAAGCCGACCCTGGCGAGCATGCGGGACTGCGTTGCCTCGGCGGTGTCGGGGAAGATCATGTGATCCATCCGGCAGGCTTCTTTGACGCCGGCCAATAGTCACCTGGCAACAGACATCCATGACGCCTGACGCAAACCCCGGCGGCGACCGCAGCCTAGCGTTTGTACTCGCCCTGCTCGTCACCTGGACGGCGATAACCGTCTTCGGCGCGCGGCTGATCTATTCCGGCGAAGTTTCGCTGGACGAGATCGTGAAAAACGGAATCGCCTGGCAACTCGTTGCGGCGGTCGTTCTCCTGGTTGCCGTGATCGTGATGCGAAAATGGCGCGACCTGGGACTACAGGGCCCCTTGCCCGGGACCCTGAAATTGCTCTGGTTCCCGGTCCTGGTGCTGCTGATTCTTGGTGTCGTCGCCCTGGCGCTGGGCCTGCCACCCGCTTCCGTCATGTTGATGGTGCTCTTCAACACCGCGCTCGTCGGGTTTTCAGAAGAGGTCATGTTCAGGGGCATTTTCTATTCGGCCCTGCGTGACAGGCTGAAGATCTGGCCCGCCATCATCTGGACGAGCCTGGTATTTGGCGCGGTGCATGTGCTCAACGGCATCTTGACCGGTGATTATGGCGCGGCGAGCGTACAGGCGCTGGCGGCGGTGACGAGTGGCCTAGTTTTCATGGCGATACGATTGCGCACCGGGTCTCTCTGGGTGGCGATCGTCTACCATGCGCTCTGGGACTGGGTGCTGTTCGTTGCGGCGGCTGGCCAGGCCGAGCCCGCTCCAGAACAGGCGGTAGAGGCCACCGCGTCGACTGGTGGGGCGGCGATGTTTGTGCCGTTCGTGCTGGTATTGCCGAATGCGCTGTATGCGCTGTGGCTGCTGCGACACGTCGGAAGGAAGCTGCCCCCGGGAGATCCAAAGGCCTCTTGACTCCCGTGGCATGGAGGGTCCTTACCGCCTGCCGCATCCGGCGCAGTTGATCCGGGTCAGCAACCACCGGGTGTCGGGCGTGGTACAAGCATGGTTGCATGGTTTCACGCCGCATCCGGATGTCCACACGCCAGCGAATCGTCGTTCTCCAGGGCCACCCCCACGCCTCCGGCACCCATTTCTGCCACGCGCTGGCGGAGGCCTACGCGGAGGGCGCGCGACGGGGAGAACACGATGTCGAGACGGTGGACGTCGCCACGCTCGACTTCCCCCTGCTGCGGGATCCCGAAGACTACAACCATCAAGCGCTGCCCGTGGCACTCGAACCGGCCCAGCAGGCCATTGGCCGGGCCACGCACGTGGTGATCATCTACCCGTTGTGGCTGGGGACGATGCCGGCGTTGCTGAAGGGCTTCCTCGAACAGGTTCTGCGTCCGGGATTCGCCTGGGAAGACGCCGGCAAGGGATTTCCCAGGAAGAAACTGAAGGGTCGTAGCGCGCGCATCATCGTTACAATGGGCATGCCGGCCCCGGTCTACCGCTGGTTTTTCGGCGCCCATTCCCTGAAAAACCTGGAACGAAACATTCTCGGATTCATCGGCTTCTCCCCGGTACGGCATACGCTGATCGGCCTCGTAGAATCGACCAGCGACAGGCGGCGGGCGCGATTGCTCGACTCCGTCCGCGCGCTTGGCGAAGCGGCCCGCTGACGCTACCATCTCGGCAAGGGGAGTTGGCGCTGCATACTGGCCGACGGGTGCATTCAGCCACCCTGTCGGGTCATAATGCGCCGCTCGCAGTCACCATATACCAGCCATGGATAATCCTATCGCCGGCCGGCGCATCCTGAAATGCCATGTCGGCGTAGGTCCGCGTGTCACCGGCACCGCCCTGGTCACCGACGACAATTTCTCTGCGCGCTACGATCTCGACCGTATCGCGGGCGTGTTTTCCCGGCCACAGCACAAGCTCGCGGGGGAAAATTACGTCGACCGCATCCTGGTGGTGAACACCGCCAAGGGAGGCGTCGCCAGCGCCTGGATGCTGCACGAGATGGCAAGCCGGGGGATGGCGCCGAAAGCGATACTGTTCAATCGCGTCAACCCGATCCTCGCGCAGGGCGGTGCGCTCGCCAACATGGCCCTGTGCGACCGCTTCGAGGATGGCGACATCACCACCCTGATCCGGACCGGCGAGACGGTGACCGTGGATCCCGCCCATGGTGAGGTCATCGTCGGCGACTAGGCGCTCCACTGCAGGCGCCGTATTGCTGGCGCTGGCCAGCTGCCTGCCATTTACCACTGGCTACGCGCGGGACCTCCCGGTCTATGCCATTGGTGCCGATAGCGGTTACCGTGACATGCTGCAGCACGCGGGTCCACGGCAGGTCTACCTGTTGGGCGACGCCACCCACGGTACGCGCGAGTTCTATCTCTTTCGCCAGCAGGTCACGCGTGAGCTGGTCACCGACCATGGCGCGCGACATCTCGTTCTCGAGATCGGCCCCGACGAAGCGGAGTTGCTCGACCAGTGGTTGCAGGGGCAGTCCGGAAATCGGGAGCCTGCCGCCACGATCCTGGAAAAATCGGTCAAACGCTGGCCGCGCTGGGTCTGGGCCAACCGTGAAGTGGCCGGTTTCCTGGACTGGCTGCGGGCATACAACCTGGAACGATCCGATGAGAATCGCGTCAGGTTACACGGCATGGACCTGCAGCGCCTTGGCACCATGGAATCCGAAATCTATGCGGGACTCGTCGACTCCGATCCTTACGGCGCCTGGAACTATCGTTCGAACCACATGGCGGACCGGGTCACGGATATCCTGTCTTCCGCTGAAGCGACAGTAGTCTGGGCGCACAACAACCATGTCGGTGACAAGCGCGCGGATGACGTACGCGGTACCGGGCTCATCAGCCTGGGGCAACTGCTGCGCGACCGCATTGGCATCGACAACGTGTTCATCCTTGGCAGCGCCGGGTACCAGGGAAGTTTTGTCGCAGCGCCACGCTGGGGTGAAGCGCATCGCGTGACTTCGTTGCCTCCCGCAATCGATGGCTCGCTCGCGGCGCTGCTTGCACAAACGGACTTCGACAATCCACTGCTCTACTGGGAAGATGCCGGCCAGCGCGAGCAATGGGATCTTCAGTTACTCCATCGCGGCGTCGGGGTGGTCTACCAGGGCGGCGGAAACGGCGCCAACGACCCCGATACCTATGTTGCCACCCGACCGGGATGGCGCTATGACGCGCTTGTATACTGGCGTGACAGCGGGCCGGTCACCCCGCTCGGTGACTGAACGATTCTCGACGCATCAACGCGTGCGCCGGTAACGCTGGGGACTCATGCCGGTCCAGCTTCGGAACGCGCGTGAGAATGCCGACAGTTCGGAGTAGCCCAGGTCGTAGGCGATCTCCGTCAGCGACAGGTTGGAGTCGTTGAGATAGTGCAGCGCCAGTTCCTGGCGCGCCGCGCGCAGGAGATCCGGAAACAGCAGGCCGTGCTGGCGCAGCATGCGATGAAAGCCGTCGTTGCTGAGCCCCAGAATACCCGCGATTTCCGCCACCGTGGGCAACCTGTCGCCGAGATGGAGCTTGATCTGGTTGCGAACCACGCTGGCGAAGTCCTCGGGGCAACTGGCCAGCCGGCAGCGCGATTCGAGGAACGGCGTGATAATGGCGAACAGGTAGGGATCCTGGTCCGGCATGCGCGCATCGAGGTCGCGGCGGCGAAAGGCGAAGGCATTGGTGCGGCGCGAGAACCGCACGGGCGCGCCGAACACCGACTCGTGCTCGCCGTGATCCCCCGGATCATCATGTTCGAAGCGCACCTCGAGGGGTTGCCAGTCGGAACCCAGCGCGGCGCGAAAAATATTACGAAACATGCACAGGGACAGTTCCGCGTCCTGGCGGCGATCGGGTATCCGCGGATCGTCGATGCGATAGCTGAGCCAGAGTACGTCGCGGTCGGGAATGATGCAGAGCGTGCTCTGTCCCTGGTGGGCGGGAAAGTAGCGGATCAGGTTGGATACCGCGGCGGACAGGGTCGGGGAAGAGATGGCCGCGTAGCCGATGGGGCCAAGCTGGCAGGGCTGGAAGCCGTCGCCGAAATCGAGGCCGAAATGCGCGTTATCGGTTTCCCGCGCCGCGATCTCGAACAGGTTGCAGAACTGGCTCAGCACGAGTTCGTTGACCGGCGAGCCAAGATCGTCGACGCGAATCCCCGAACGCCCGAGGATCGTGTCGACGTCCCCGTGTGCGTGCTCGATCAGGTCCACCACGCCGTCCGCCGCCGAGGCCAGCACCTTGGGTGGCGCCAGCGCATTCGGAGCGTCGGTGGAAACGGCTGCGGATTCCATCAAGATGTCGCCATCGCGCTTTCGGCACGCGCCATCGGAGATGAAAAAAAGTATAGCGAATTGGTGGGCGGATGGAAATTGCCCTGAAAGGGATCAAAGTTTCCTTTAACTATCAGTCCGTTATGACCGATGTTAAATTTTCCGAATTGGTGTCAAGCAGCCCCGGAGGAGATCACAGATATTTTCAGCAGGTATCTGCAACCGCCGATACCTGGTCTGCACGGGCCGGACGGGGATCCTGTGAGGGGATTCCCGTGGCTCGTGGCCGTCTCCGTCCAACATGATTCCACGAGGTAACCATGCACCTGACTCGCCGTAAATTCAACAAAACCCTGGCAGGCGTCGCCGGCCTGGGTGCCCTCGGTCCCATGGGTCGCGCATACGCCGCCCGGGACAATGAAATGAACATTCTTTGCTGGGAAGGTTACAACTCCGACGAAGTTCTCGGACCCTTCCGCGACGGGAATCCCGGGGCGAGCGTGCGCGCGGAGAGCGGCACCTCGGATCCCGACATGATCAACAAGCTGCGCGCCGGCGAGGTCAATGTCTGGGACCTGATCAACGTCAACCAGCCCTGGGCGCGGGAACAACTGTACCCCGAAGGACTGATCAAGCCGTTGGACAAGGACCGGTTCATGCCGTACTTCGAACAGATGCTGCCCGGTTTTTCCGACCCGTACCCGTTGGCCTTCGCCGACGATGGAGAACTCATTGGCATGCCGCAGCGCTACGGCCCGTTCAGCTTCGTCGTCAACACCGACAAGATCAGCCAGGACATGGCGGAGGACCAGGGCTGGAACCTTTTCCTGGATGCGGCAATGAGTGACCGTTACGGCGTACTCACCTACGACAACTGGAACATCATGCACATGTGCCTCACCGCCGGACTGAATCCGTTCGAGGAGATCGCCGGGGACGGCCTCGACAAGTTCCGCGGCGTGGCTGACCAGATCTTCGGCGGCGCCAGGCTGCTGACGGACGACCTGGTGGCGATGAATACCGCGCTCATCAACGGCGAGATCGACGCCTACTTCACCGGCGGTACCTATACCGCTTCTCCGGCGCGCTACGATGGCGCCACCAATGTTCGCGGTATCACCCCCCGTAGCGGGCCTGTGGATGGCAAGGGCGGGGTGGTCTGGATCGAGCTCACCTCCGCGGTCAACAATCCGGACCCGAGCAAGCTCGCGGAAGATTTCCTCGAGTACGTGCAGGGCCCCGACGTTTGCAAGGCCGTGGCTTTCGCCGAGGGCACCTACAACCCGGTATCGCAAATGGCCAACCCGGACGTCATGTCGAAATTCGACAGCGAGGAACTCGACGCCATCCAGTGGGATACGCTGGAAGAGGAGATGTCGCGTTCGCTGGACTACCAGGTAGTAACCTCCTACCAGACGCTGAACGAAATCTACAACGCCGCCAAGCGCGGTTGATCGCGCGGCTTCCGGCGGGTCCCCGCGGCACCGTCCGGTGCCGCGGGGAATATCGCGCGCGTGCTCGTCCAACCCGTTTCCCGGCTTCCCTGAATGACAGATCCTGCTGATCCTGGCACTCCCGTCCTGCGACTCCACCAGGTCACCAAGACCTTCGGCGAATTCACCGCACTGCATGGCATCGACCTGGAGATACGCGAGGGAGAGTTCCTCACCATCGTCGGGCCGTCGGGTAGCGGCAAGTCGACGCTGATCCGCCTCATGGTCGGCATGGACGAACTCACCGCGGGGGAGATCTGGCTGCGCGACCAGCGCATCGACCAGACCCCGGCGAACGAGCGCCCGACCTGCATGGTGTTCCAGTCGCTGGCGTTGTTTCCACACATGACAGTGGGCCGGAACATCGAGTTTCCGCTCAAGATACGCGGCGTTTCGCCGGACGAGCGCCGCCAGCGGGCACTGGAACTGCTTCAGCTCCTGCGCCTGCCTGACGACTACTACGACAAGCAGATCGGGCAGTGCTCCGGGGGCGAGAAGCAGCGCGTCGCGCTGGCGCGTGCGCTCGCCTTCGATCCCGAGATCCTTTTTTTCGACGAACCGCTGTCGGCGCTCGACTACCGACTGCGCAAGACCCTGGAGAAGGAACTCAAGGATCTCCACGCGCGCACCGGCAAGACCTTCGTCTACATCACCCACAGCCTTGAGGAGGCCATGGTGATGTCGGACCGTATCGCGATCATGCGCGCGGGCCGCTTCGAGCAGATCGCGGTGGCGGACGAGATCTACGCGCGCCCGGTCAGCCGGTTCGTCGCCGAATTCATGGGCGAGGTCAACCTGTTCGAGGTATCGCTGAGCGCAAGCGGTGAACCCGCGAGCGAGTTGCTCGATATCAATGTCAGTGGTGGTGAGTATCCGTGGAAGAATCGCGATGAATCGGGACTGCTGATGGTGCGCCCGGAATTCGTGCGATTCCTGAGCGCGAGCGACACCGCGGATTTCGTCGTCCAGGGAAGCCTGCAGGATGAATACGCCCTGGGCTCCCGCATCCAGTACGAGGTGGTTTCCAGCACGGGGCGCAGGGTCACCGTGGAAAAGCTGCGCGAGGATCGCTATCTCGGTGCCCCGGGTGATGACGTGATCCTGGGATGGGATCTCGAACATACCCACCTCATCGCGGAAGCCTGATGGAACGCCTCCATAGCCGGCTCGGCCTGTTTTCCGCACTGCCCATGCTGGTGGTGCTCGGGCTGTGTTTCCTCGCCCCGCTGGTGGTGGTAGCGGCCTTCTCGGTAATGCCGCGCAAGGTGTTCGATCTCGCCCACCTGCCTGATTTCTCCGCCTACCTGGTGTTCTTCCAGCAGGGATACTACAAGCCGTTGTTCTGGTCCCTCGGCATGGCCCTTGTGTCCACGGTGATCCTGTTCGTGGTCTGCTGGCCGCTGGCATTCGGCATGGCGAAGGTATTCCGTCGCTTCACCCTGGTACTCACGGTGGCGGTGGTGGTGAGCCTGTTCGTCTCGGAAAACATCCGCCTGTTCGGCTGGGTGCTGACCCTGATGAAGGGCGGCCTGATCGAGGGCCACTGGCGTGCCTTCACCGGGGAGGGCTTTGAAAGCCCGCTGTACAAGGTGCCAATCATCATCTTTGGCCTGGTGTACGTCTACTTTCCGTTCATGCTTTTCCCCCTTGCCCAGGGTATCGCCATGGTGCCGGACGACGCGCGCCAGGCAGCTTCCGATCTTGGCGCCTCGAAGTGGCAGATCCTGCGCGAGATCGACCTGCCGCTGGCGGCGCCCGGCATCGTCGTCGGCTCGCTGCTCAGTTTCGTCCTCGCTGCCGGCGCCCTCGCCGAGAGCAAGCTGCTCGGCGGGCAGACCGTGATCGTCATCGCCGACTCCGTGGAGACCGCGTTCACCTACGGCCAGGACTGGCCCCTCGGATCGGCGCTGTCCATGGTGCTTATACTGATCATCGGCGCCATGGCGATCTTCGGTATCTCGCGCGTGGATCTCGACGCCATCATCGGCAGGAAACGCTAATGGGCGCGAGTCGTACCACGCGTATCGTCCTGGTCCTCTACGGACTGCTGGCGATCTTCCTGCTCTACCTGCCGCTCGTTTCGATCACCTTCGCCTCGATCTCCCGCGCGCGCTACCTGACGTTTCCCATCAAGCGTTACTCCACCGACTGGTACGCGCGGGCGATCGAGAGTTCCACCGTGAGCGATATCGTCACCACCTCGCTCAAGGTGGCGGTGATCGTCACGCTGGCCTCCATGGTCATCGGCTTCTTTGGCGCGCTCGCCTTTGCCCGCTACCAGTGGCGATACCGCGGCCTGTTCCAGAAGCTGATCCTGCTGCCCATCTTCTTCCCGCAGACTGTGCTCGGCCTCGCCCTGCTCATGTGGTTCAATTCCATTGGCGTGATTCCGAGCTGGAAGACGGCTGTCATCGCGCACCTCGTCTGGATCGCGCCCATCGCCACGCTGATCATCGCCATCCGCGCGTATTCCTTCGATCCGGCGCTGGAAGAGGCGGCGCGCGACATGGGCGCGTCCACCGGCACCATCCTGCGGGAGATCTCGATACCCCTGTTGATGCCGGGCGTCATTTCCGCGGGACTGTTCGCCTTCCTCCTGAGTTGGGGCAACTTCCCGTTATCACTGTTCACCACGGGCGCCGATTCCACCCTGCCGGAATGGCTCTACGCCAAGATGGTCTCGGGGTATTCACCGCTCGTACCCACGGTGGGGGTACTGTCCATACTCGCTTCCGCGGGCATCATCATCCTGGCCCTGGTCCTGGCGAAGCTGCTTCGCCGCCGCGCCGGGACGGCCTGAACCATTCATCGCACTACTGGAGATATCTCATGCTGACTTCCATCAAAGACAAGAGCGTCATCGTCACCGGCGGATCCAAGGGCATCGGCAAGGGCATCGCCCGGGTATTCGCCGCCCAGGGCGCCCGGGTCACCATCGCCTCGCGCGGCGAGGAGGCATTGCGCGCGGCCTGCGACGAACTCGGCGCCGCCGGCGGCCAGGTGAGCTGGAAGACCTGCGACGTCGGCGACTGGGACAGCGTACGCGGGATGGTGGAAGCGGTGGCCGCAGACAACGGCGGCGTGGACATCCTCTGCGCCAATGCGGGCGCCTTTCCCCAGACCAAGATCGTCGACATGGACCCCGCGGAATGGGACCAGGTGATGGGCACAAACCTGCGATCCTCGTTTCTCTGCGTCAAGGCCTGCATTCCCCATTTCGAGAAGGCAGGCAAGGGCAGGGTGGTGCTGACCTCGTCGATCACCGGCCCGGTCACCGGGTTTCCCGGATGGGCGCATTACGGTGCCTCCAAATCCGGTCAGCTTGGTTTCCTCAAGACCGCGGCGATGGAACTGTCGAAGTACAACACCACGATCAACGCGGTGATGCCCGGCAACATCTACACCGAGGGGCTTCAGGACCTGGGCCAGGACTACCTCGACACCATGGCCGCCTCGATACCCCTGAAACGCCTGGGACAGGTGGAGGACATCGGCAACGCGGCATTGTTCTTCGCCTCCGACGAGGCCGGCTATATCACCGGCCAGACGATCATCGTGGACGGTGGGCAGATCCTGCCGGAGTCCCTCGAAGCCATCGACGAGATCTGAGCGGAGGGTTGCCATGAGCGAGGCCGACGTACCGCTGGAGGAACTCCTGCGGCACCTGGGGGAACTGGCCAATGCCTCCCTGCCACTCTGGGACGTAGTGCCGGAAGGCGCGCGCGCCGAACTGATCAACGTTTCCGAGAATGCCACCTACCTGGTGAGCGCGCAGGGCTGGAAGTCGATCCTGCGTGTGCATCGCGAGAACTATCACAGCCGCGTCGCCATCGGCTGCGAACTCGCCTGGTCCACCGACCTGAACGCCCATGGCGGGGTCACCGCGCCCGGTTTCTATCTCGGCAGCAACGGCGAGGCGATCCAGTCGGGTATCGTCGATGGATTGCCGGCCCCGCGCTACATGGTGATGTTCGAGTTCGTCGAGGGGCATCAGCCCGACGAATCCCATGACCTGGTGCCGTCTTTCGAACAGCTCGGCGAGATCGCGGCGCGCACCCATGTTCATTCCATCGGCTGGCGCCGGCCGGATCCCTTCGAACGCCTGACCTGGAACCTGGACACGGTGTTCGGCCCGAACCCCACCTGGGGCAACTGGCGCGACGCGCCCAACGTAACGCCTGAGATCAACGCGATTCTGCAACGCGTGGAAGATACCGTGTCCCGCCGGCTGCGGGAATTCGGCAAGGGAGCGGATCGCTACGGCCTCATCCACGCAGACATGCGCCTCGCCAACCTGCTCGTGGACGACGCCGGCAGAACCCGGCTCATCGACTTCGATGACTGTGGCCTGAGCTGGTTCCTGTACGACTTCGCCGCGGGGATCAGCTTCATGGAGGACAACCCCCAGGTGCCTGACCTCAAGACCGCCTGGGTGCGCGGCTATCGCAAGGTGCGGACACTGTCAGACGCGGAGGTGCACGAGATCGACACATTCGTGATGCTCCGCCGACTCGCGTTGCTGGCCTGGATCGGAAGTCATATCGAGGCGCCCGAGCCCCAGGCCATGGCGCCGGACTTCGCGCGGGTTTCCGCGGAACTGGGGGAACGCTACCTGGCGGAATTCGAGGCCGAATGATGTCAACCCGGATGGTGGCGCTGTCAAGCGGCCATCCCGGGATTTGCCGATCCTAGCCCGCGTGCAACGGACAACCCGCGGGAGAAAGCGGCCATGAGCACCGAAAAACTCGAATTTCTCGATCGATCCCGGCATTTCTGGAATCCCGGCAAGACCCAGGACTGGCAGGACATGGGCGTGGACCTCGTCATCGACCGGCGCGAGGGCTACTACCTGTTCGACATGGATGGCCGGCGCCTGATCGACCTGCACCTCAACGGTGGCACGTACAACCTCGGCCATCGACACCCCGAACTGGTGGAGGTGCTGAACGCGGGCGCGCGCCGCTTCGACATGGGCAACCACCACTTCCCCGCGCTAGCGCGCACCGCCCTCGCCGAGGCCATGGCAGCTTGCGCGCCCACACCGGACCTGCGTTACACCGCCTATGGCAGCGGCGGCGGCGAGGCCATCGACATCGCCCTCAAGACCGCGCGCCACGCCACCCAGAAACGCAAGATCGTCTCCATCATCAAGGGCTACCACGGTCACACCGGGCTCGCGGTCAAGGCGGGTGACGAGCGCTTCTCGAAGCTGTTCCTCTCGGAGGACACGGTGGGCGAATTCATCCAGGTGCCGTTCAACGACCTCAACGCCATGGAGGACGCGCTGCGCGGGCGCGACGTCGCCGCGGTGATCATGGAGTCCATCCCCGCGACCTACGGCTTCCCGATGCCACGCGAGGGCTACCTGCCCGGGGTGAAGTCGTTGTGCGAGCGCTACGACGCGCTCTACATCGCCGATGAAGTACAAACCGGCCTGATGCGCAGCGGCGAGATGTGGTGCTGTACCCGCTACGGCGTCGATCCAGACATCATGGTGGTGGGCAAGGGCATCTCCGGCGGCATGTACCCCATCGCCATGGCGCTGATCTCGGAGCGCTGCGGCGGCTGGCTCAAGGAGGACGGCTTCGGCCACATCTCCACCATGGGCGGCGCCGAACTCGGTTGCATCGTGGCGATGAAGACGCTCGAGATCGTGCAACGGCCCGAGGTGCGTACCATGGTGCGATTCATCGCCGATTACCTGCGCGCAGGGCTGGAAAAGATCCGCGCAACCTACCCGGATTTCTTTATCGGCATCCGCCAGCACGGGCTCATAATGGGACTCGAGTTCAATCACGAACAGGGCGCCAAGCCGGTGATGAAGCACCTCTACAACAACGGTGTCTGGGCGATATTTTCCACCCTCGATCCACGGGTGCTGCAGTTCAAGCCCGGCGTTCTGCTGACACAGGCGGACGCGGAGGAGGTCCTGCGCCGGGTGGAGATCGCGGTGGACCTTGCGCGCGACGAGGTCCAGGGTCGCCGGAGGCCGCACTGATGGAACCACAGATCCGCACCCTCATTGACATCAGCGGCAGCCAGGCGGCGCTCGAAGGGCAGGCCGATCTCGTCCTGGAACGCGCCCAGTGGGCCAGCACCGTGTACCAGCGCTTCGGTCGCGGGCAGGTGCAGGACATCGTCGACGCCGTGGCGCGCCGCGCCCATGAACGGGCGGAGCACTACGCCGAGCGCGCGGTTGAAGAGACGGGTTTCGGCGTCGTCGCCCACAAGAAGCTGAAGAACGAGATGACCGCGCTGCCGCTGGTGGATTACTACCGCGATCACGACTACATCAATCCGCGCGTCGACACGGCGCGAAAGATCGTCGAGATCCCGCGCCCCGCGGGCGTCGTCTTCGCCCTGCTGCCATCCACGAATCCGGTGGCGACCCTGAACTACAAGGTCATCCTTGCGCTGATGACCCACAACGCCATCGTCCTCAGTCCTCATCCAGCGGCGCGGGCCTGCTGCGTCGACGCGGCACGGGAATTGTCCGAGGCGGCCACGGCGGCGGGGGCTCCGGATGGTCTGGTGCAGGTAATCGAGCGACCCACCATTCCCCTGGTGGAAGTGTTCATGTCTTCACCGAAAACACGCCTGATCCTCGCCACCGGCGGCAACGCCATGGTTCGCGCGGCCTACTCCTCGTCCAATCCCGCGATCGGCGTGGGCCCGGGCAATGCCCCGGTGCTGGTAGACGACAGCGCCGACATCAACCTTGCGGCGAAGCGCATCGTCGAGAGCAAGAGCTTCGACAACTCCATTCTCTGTACCAACGAAAGCGTCTGCATCACGCTGCCGGACGCGGATCGCCGCCTGCGACAGGCCTTCAGCGCCAGTCGCGCCCACGTGTGTTCACCGGAGGAGGTGGAACGCCTGCGCCGGCTTCTGTTTCATCCCCAGGGATTCAACATCGAGTGCATCGGCCGCGATGCAACCTGGATCGCCCAGGAGGCAGGCATCCGCGTACCGCAGAACACCCTGATCCTGGTGGCGCCGATCACCCAGATCGGGGTGGAGGAACCGCTCAGCCGGGAGAAGCTCTGCCCGGTACTGTCCTACCTGGTCGCGCGCAACCTCGACCAGGCCATCGGCCAGGCGCGGGCGGTGCTGCGACTCGCCGGCAAGGGACATTCCGCCGCGGTGCACAGCATGGACGAAAGCGTGACCATGGCCTTCGCCAGCGCGGTGGAATGTTACCGCGTGGTCGTCAACGCGCCCTGTTCCCAGGGGGCCGCGGGTATCGGCACCGGATTGCCGCCCACCTATACGATTGGCACGGGCTATTTCGGCCGCTCCACCGTGGGCGAGAACATCGGCCCCGGCCATCTCGTGCACTGGACGCGGATGGCCTATCGCAACGACGAACCCTTTGGAGACTACGAGGGTCGCGGGCGAGCGTTCGAGGGAGCGCTACCCGAGGCGCCGTCGGATGGCGTGCCGGGATCGCCACGCGCGGTGACCCCCGCCAGCCCGGGTCGGCCCGCTTCAGCGGCACTGCCCGATCGCGAGGCGCTGCGCCGGATGATCGCCGAGGAACTGCGGGACCTGCTGAAGAAATGACCATGGCGGAACTCCGCGCCTGCATCTTCATCGACCAGCTCCAGCCGCAGACCCTGGCGTACATCGCGACCTGGATGCGCGGTACGTTGCCCAGGCGCAACATGGCGGCCCAGGTCATCGAGATCGCTCCGGGTCTCGACGTGGAAGCGCTTACCGACGTCGCGCTAAAGGGCGCGGACGTGGACGCCGGGCTGCTCGTTGTGGAACGCCAGTTCGGCACCCTCCAGTTCCATTCCCGTTCCACCGCGGAGGTCCATGCCGCAACCCAGGCAGTGCTCGACGCCCTGGGCGCGAGCCCGGCGGATGTCGCGCCGCCCACGATCCTTGCATCACGTATCGTCACCCGGGTGGATCCCCAGCATGCCTTTCTCATCAATCGCAACAAGCTGGGCTCGATGATCCTGGGCGGCGACAGCCTCTACCTGCTGGAATGCCAGTCTGCTTCCTATGCCATCCTTGCCTGCAACGAGGCGGAGAAGGCCGCAAACATCAAGGTCATCGATTACCGCATGATTGGCGCCAACGGCAGGTTGTACCTGGCGGGTGACGAGGCCGAGGTGCGCAATGCCCGGGACGCCGCCGAATCGGCGCTCGCCATGGCGGGAAATGCGTTGTGAGCGAATTGCGCGAACTCATCCGTTCCCTGTTGCAGGAGGAACTGGCGCGGCTGCGTGACGCGCCGTCCGCGGCGCCAGCCACGCGCGAGGAAAGGGTACGAATACGCGGTGACGCGGACCTCGGCGCATTCGCGCGCCAGGTGTTGCGCCTCGCCAGGGATCCGCAAACCGCCGCGGACATCGACAGCGGCCGGATGGTATTCCGCCTCGAATCGGGCGCAGCGCCGGGAGTCGATCCACTATCGACATCGGGTGGAACCGGGCCCGATTTCGACGTCGGTCTCGTCACCGAACGGGACGTCGCCCGACTCGATAACGGGGTGCGCGCGATACGCCTTGGCAGCCGCGCGCGGCTCACGCCGCTGGCGAAGGACGAACTCCGCCGTCGCGGCATCAACATCGTGAGGAAAGCAAAATGATTCGAGGACGCGTAACCGGCCGCATCTGGTCGTCCAGGCATATCGAGACCCTGCCGAACGGCGCATTGCTGGAGGTGCAGGTGGACGGCGGCGGGCAGCTCGTCGCGCTCGACCCGCTGGGCTGCAACGAGGGTGAGGCGGTGCTGATCACCCAGGGCTCCGTGGCGGCGGCCTATTACCCCAACATCCGCGCGCCGATAGACGCGCTCATCATCGGCTCTATCGACGAGTAGTTCTTTCAGTCAAGTCATCAGACACATCCATAGGAGAAACAAATTATGGCCAGTCAAGCAATCGGTATGATCGAAACCCGTGGCTACGTGCCCTCGCTCGCGGCGGCCGACGCCATGGTGAAGGCAGCCAACGTGGAAATCGTTTCCCGCAACGAGGTCGGCGGCGGCCTGGTATCGGTAGTTGTCAAGGGTGATGTCGGCGCGGTCAAGGCGGCGACTGAAGCCGGCGCCGAGGCGGCGAACCAGATCGGCGAGGTGGTCGCGGTGCATGTCATTCCCCGGCCCCACGTGGACATCGGCAAGCATTTCGATGTCGGCGCGGGCAAGTAACCGGAACGAAGCCGCGCGCGTGACCGCATGACGGAGCTCCGGGTCTACCTGCCGATCCGCGACCTGCAACCGCAGTTCGCGGCGTGGTTGTCGACCCCGCTGCGCGCGCGCGGTTACCCGCCGTTCGCCGGCCAGCACAGCCTCATCATCGAGGTCGCGCCGGCGCTGGCGATACATCGGATCGTGGATCTCGCGCTCAAGCAGTCACCGGACCTCGAACCGGGCCTGCTTTTCACCGAGCGACAGTTCGGCCTGCTGGAACTGCATGCCGACGACCCGGGCGAGGTGGATCGCGCGGGTGAGGCGATTCTCGCCGGGCTCGGGGCCAAGGCATCCGACCAGCTGGCGCCGACGATCCTGTTCCATGACATCATCGGGGACCTGAGTGACCAGCACGCCATCATCCTCAACCGCAGCCGCGACGCCTCGATACTCGTGCCCGGCGTGTCACTGCTCATCGTCGAGATGGCCCCGGCCCTGTTTGCCTGCGTCGCCGCCAACGAGGCGGAACGCGCCGCGCCGGGCGCGGTGATCAACGACGTGCAGATGATGGGCGCGTCGGGTCGACTGTTCATTTCGGGCGCCAACCACGAGCTGGAAGCTGCGCGCGAGGCCATCGTGAACGTCCTTTCGGCAGTGAAGGGGAGAAAAGCATGAGCGACTGGAAACGGGCCTTTCGCAGTTTCTACTACGCCAACGCGGAGCCGCCCGAGGATATCGAGCTGGTGACCGGGGAAACCGCGTTACTGGTGATCGATATCCAGAACACTTACCTGGAGGAGTCGGACGATCCCGTCGAACGGGAGCGCTGGGCGCCGTTTCAAGAACGCATGCGCAATAGCGTGATTCCCAATACCGCGCGCCTGGTCGAACTCGCCCGCGAGCGTGGCGTCGAGGCGCTGTTCGCTCGCATTGCCTGTCTCACGGAGGACGGGCGCGACCGATCACTCAGCCAGAAGAAACCCGGCTTCAACTACCTGCTGATGCCAAAGGACCGGGAAGACAGCCAGATCGTCCCGCAACTGCAGCCGAAGGGCGACGAGATCGTGGTGTTGAAGACCACCGACAGCGCCCTGACCGGCACCAACCTGCGACTCATCCTGCACAACATCGGTATCCGCAACGTGATCGTCGCGGGCATCTTCACCGATCAGTGCGTCAGTTCCACCGTGCGCAGCCTCGCCGACGAGAGCTTCAACGTGGTGGTGGTGGAAGACTGCTGCGCCGCGGCCACCATGGAACTCCATCGCCACGAACTCGAGATCATCAACATGATCTACTGCCACGTGGTGCAACTGGAGGACATCCCGGACTTCCTTCGGCCCTGATCGACCGATTTCGCTATACCCGTCGCATCCGCCACACCAGGCCCGCGGCCAGTAGCAGGTAACAGGCCATCAGGTAGCCCGGCAATCCCCAGGCGCCTGATCCCGCCTGGGCCCAGCCCGCGGAGATGGACCCGACGAAGGCGCCAAGCCCCCACAGGGTGGCGAAGGAAGCGGCGCCGTTTACCAGTTCGGTGCCGCTGAACCGATCTCCGAGGGAGGCGAGCGCCACCGTGTAAACGCCGTAGCCTACCGCGCCGATCATGATCACCACCGGCCACCTGAGCACAGTGTCCACCGTCATTGGCAACATCGCGAGAAATAACGCGGTGGTGAGGGCGCAGCCGATCAGCACCTGGCGCTTGGGAAACCGGTCGGCGAGCCAGCCAATGGGGAATTGCATCACCACGTTGCCAAGCACCATCGCGCTCAGCAGGTGCGCGGCGTTGGTGAGATCGAGTCCGTTGTGTATGCCGTAAACGGGCAGCAGGGAGAGCGTGGCGGCGTCGAAGATCGCGAACACGCCGACGCAGGCGAGGAGCATGGGCGCTTTGGGAGCGAAGTCGAGCAGGCCCGAGGGTGCCGCTTCTTCCGGATTGGTGGTATCCGCGTCATTCACCAGGCTGAGGGGCAGCATGCCGACGAGCAACGCCGCACTGCAGATCAGGAACGGGGTCCAGCCCTCGATACCGATGATACCGACGATCAGCGGACCGGCGCCGAAGCTGGCGGACAGGACGCTGCTGTAGATCGCCACCACCCGGCCACGGCTGTCATCCGCGGCAAACTTGACGATCCAGGCCTCGCTCAAGGCCCACAGTATGGCGGTGCTGCTGCCCTGGATGAAACGCAGCACGAACCAGGCCTCGAGGCTGGGAAAGACCATGAAGGCCGGCATCGAGAGCGCGGTAAGGCCGGCGGCGATCAATGCGAGGCGGCGGGTGCCGAAACGTCTTGCGAGCGCCGGGATGAACGGCGAAAACAGGACGATTCCGAGAGTACCCATGGAGGCGTTGATCCCGATCATCGCCGTGGACTCCCCGCGCGACTCGAGGATCAGGGAGAGCAGGGGATAGGTCATGCCGAATGCCAGTCCGAAAACGGAAATCGCCGCGCAGGCGGCGACGAGATTTCGCTGGTTCGTAGACATGTTCCTGGATACAGGGAGCGTTTCGGGCGGCGGACTGTATCACAGGCAAATGGAGAGAAATCGCCCTGTCAGCCACCCGGGTTTCGCCCTGGCGACAGCCTTGTCTCGTCGGAAACAGGGATTGCCGATACGGGGCTACGCGACGGGAATCCTGCCCCCGCATCACAAATTGAATCACTGATCTCGGCGCATGCGAACTCAGGCGCCCCGGCTGGGCGCCCCAGCGGACGCGCCGCCGCCAACTCAGCGTAACTGGCTGTCCTTGCTGCCCCGGCGGTTGTACAGGTTGTGTGACTGGACGCGCGCGTCCTCTTCCTGCTGGCAGGGAACGCAGTAGCGCACCCCGGGCATCGCGGCGCGGCGCCCCTCGGGAATCGCATCGCCGCATTCCTCGCAATGCGTCAGGCTCTCGCCGCTCGGCAGGCGACGCCGGGCATTCTCTACCGCGTCGCGCACGCTGGCATCGATCTGGTCCTGCACCGCGCCGTCGCGCGACCATCCTCCGGCCATGGATCTGATTCGGGTCTGGAAAAGGGGAACTTTACCGCATCCCCCCAAGGTCGGACCAGCGGCGGGACGGCAGCGCAATCAGCGCTCGCCGGTATAGAACGTGGGCCATTTCACCTTGACCACGCCGGTATGGCTCGCCAGCGAATGGCACTGGTTGATGATCGGCGGGGGCGGAGGCTCGGATTGGCACTTGCGGCGCTCCTCCAGCGCCCCGTGCATGCTCTGGTAGGCGGTGGTGGCGATGGGAGTCAGCAATTCCGTCAGGTGGGTGCAGCCCTCGGTGCGCGGCAGGCGGGCGCGCGCCGCCTTCAGCCAGCCGGGACCGATGTGGAGGCCCTCCAGCTTCTTCATGTTCACCTCCACCTGGCGGCAGATGCGGAACGGGGTGTCCTCCATCGCCACGTCCACGCGGTGAATCAGGAAGTCGAGATCCAGCGTCACCCGCATGCTGAAGCGGTGAATCGGCTCGCCTGCGGCGACGCCATTCTTCTCGTGGTTCGGAAAGAAGTAGGGCTTGGTGTCCAGCAGGTGCGCCTCGATCTCCCACAGGCCGTCCGCGCGCTCGTATCCGCGCAGCGTGATCTCGCGGGTATGGTGGTGCTTGCGCTCGGTGGAAGCCGGCAAAGGCATGGGCGGGAACGGTCTTAAGGGGAGGGCGTATTTTACGCCAACCGGCCCGTGGCTTGCGCCTGAATTATTTTGTCAGTGAGCGCGCGATCAACAGGCGCTGGATCTCGCTTGCGCCCTCGTAGATCTGGCAGACGCGTACGTCGCGGTAGATTCGTTCGAGCGGAAAGTCGGCGACGTAGCCGTAGCCCCCGAGCACCTGGATCGCGCCGCTCGCCACCTCCTCGGCCATCTCCGAGGCGAACAGCTTCGCCATGCTGGCCTCGGTGAGGCAGGACAGGCCCTCGTCCTTGAGCCTTGCCGCATTCCAGACCATGAGCCGCGCGGCCTCGATTCTCGTCGCCATGTCGGCGAGCCGGAATCCCACCGCCTGGTGCTCGACCAGGGGCTTGCCGAAGCTGCGCCGTTCCGCGGCGTAGACCCGCGCCACGTCGAAGGCGGCGCGCGCCATACCCACGCATTGCGCGGCGATGCCAATACGACCGGACTCCAGGTTCGACAGGGCGATGCGATAACCCTCGCCCTCGGCGCCAAGGCGCGCGGATTCGGCCAACTCGCAGTCCACCAGCCGTACCTGCGCGGTATCCGAGGAACGCTGGCCGAGCTTGGACTCGATGGAAGCCACCTGGTAGCCCGGGTTATCCGTTTCCACGACAAAGGCGCTGATACCCCGCTTGCCCGCCTCGGGATCCGTCACCGCGAAAACGATGGCGATGTCGGCCTCGCTGCCTGAGGTGATGAACTGCTTGGTGCCGTTCAGGCGGTAGCCGCTATCGGTACGTTGCGCCCGTGTCCTGAGGGCCGATGCATCTGAACCCGCCTCGGGTTCCGTCAGGCAGAAACAGCCCAGTTTTCGGCCCGAAGCTGCGTCTCGCAGGTAGCGATCCCGCTGCTCATCGTTGCCGTAGTTGAGAAGTGGACCGCAAACCACGGAATTGTTGACGCTGAGAATGGTGGACAGCGCGCCGTCGGCGGCGGCCACCTCCTCCAGGGCCAGCGCCAGCGACACCATGTCCGCGCCCGCACCATCCCATTCCGGCGGCACGATCATGCCGCAGAGCCCCAGTTCGGCGGCCTGCTTCAGTTCCTCGCGCGGAAACCGCGACTCAAGGTCCCGCGTCGCCGCGCCGGGGGCCACCTCGGCCTCCGCCCAGGTGCGAACGCTGTCTCGAACGAGAACCTGACCTTCCGTAAGTTTCATTAATAATCAGTATATTGAATCTACTTCTTAATCTTGAAAGTTATTATCAAAGCCGCTCGATAGCCATCGCCGTGGCCTCGCCGCCGCCGATGCAGAGCGCCGCGAGGCCGGTTTTCAGGTTGCGCGAGGCGAGGGCACCCAGCAGCGTCACCAGGATGCGGGCCCCGGATGCGCCGATGGGATGGCCGAGGGCGCAGGCGCCGCCGTGCACGTTGACGCGCTCCGAATCCAGGTCCAGGTCGTGGATCGCCGCCATGGTGACCACGGCGAAGGCCTCGTTGATCTCGTAGAGATCGATGTCACCGGCCCTGCGTCCCAGCTTGTCGAGGCAGCCCCGGATCGCACCCACCGGGGCAGTGGTAAACCAGCCCGGCTCCTGGGCATGGGTGGCATGGGCGAGGATGCGCGCGATCGGATCGATACCTCTCTTGTCCGCCTCGGATTCGCGCATCAGCACCAGCGCGGCGGCGCCGTCGGAGATCGAGCTCGAATTGGCGGCCGTGACCGAACCGTCTTTACGGAACGCCGGGCGGAGCAGGGGGATCCTGTCGATGTTCACGCTGAAGGGTGACTCGTCCCGCGCCACGGTGACGGTTTCCTTGCGCCCGGCGACCTCCAGCGGGGCGATCTCGGCGTCGAACAGGCCGTCATTGCTCGCCCCCTGGGCACGCTCCAGCGAGCGGATCGCAAACGCGTCCTGGGCTTCGCGGGTGAAGTTGTAGCGCTCAGCGCAGTCCTCGGCGAAGGTACCCATGAGGCGGCCCTTGTCGTAGGCGTCCTCGAGACCATCGAGGAACATGTGATCCAGCACCTGGCCGTGACCCATGCGCAGCCCCTGGCGCACCCGTGGCAGGAGGTAGGGCGCATTGCTCATGCTTTCCATGCCGCCAGCCACCATCACGTCGTTGCTTCCCGCGCGCAGGAGATCATGGGCGAGCATCGTGGCCTTCATCCCGGAACCGCACATCTTGTTGATGGTGGTGCAACCGGCGGACAACGGCAGTCCGGCGCCGAGAGCCGCCTGGCGCGCGGGTGCCTGGCCCTGGCCCGCGGGCAGCACATTGCCCATGATGACTTCCTCGACGGCTTCCGCCTCGATGCCGGCGCGCTCCACCGCCGCGCGAATGGCCGCGGCGCCCAGTTCCGACGCGCTCTGGGAGGACAATGCGCCCTGGAAACTGCCCATGGGGGTACGGGCGGCGGATACGATCACTATGGGGTCGGTCATTAGTCAGAAATAAAAGCAAGTAAATTATTTAATCCTTTGAATATAAACTATTCCCTGGTGATTCCCCGGGACAGGATATCGGCGATTTCATCGAAATTTACCACCACATGCGTAGGCTGGAATTCCCAGTGATCGAAACGGATCGCGGGGTTTCGCTGCAGCCAGAAGGCCTTCATGCCGGCGGCGACTGCGCCGCACACATCGAAGCCATTGCTCGAAACGAGCCAGCAGGAAGACAGGTCCGCGCCGGATTTCTCGGCGAAGTAATGATACAGCGCGGGATCGGGCTTGAATGTCTTCAGGTCGTGGACGCTTACGATGCCGTCCAGCAGGTCCTCGAGTCCGGAGTTGTGAATCAGCAGTTCCAGGTCTTCGGGTACGCCGTTGGAAAACGCATGCATGCCCACGCCAAGCGCCTTGAGCCGCTGCAGGCCGGCGATGACGTCGTCGAATGGCGGCAGCTCAAGATAGATGTCCATCAGGCCGTCCTTGTCGCCATCGCTGATCTCGCAGCCAAGCTGATCCGCCGTCCAGTCCAGCGCCTGGCGCGTGCAGATACGGAAATCCCGGTATTCATCCATGAGCCCGTAGCGCCAGCTGTACTCGAGCTGCTTGAGACGCCACTGGGTGGAAAACTCCACGGCGCGGTCGCCCACGAGATCAGACAGGCGGCCGGTGACGCCCGCGGTGTCGATCAGGGTGCCGTAGACATCGAACGCAAGCACGGTCATGGAATTTCCTCAGTGGCAGAACAGTGGAACGGTGGTGATCACGCTCACCAGCGGACTGCCACGCAGTCGGTTGAAGGTGTCAGGCGTGGGATCGGAGACGGCGACGATCAGCAGGTCGTCGATGAAGGTGGGCTCGACGCTGGCGACACCTGGCTCCCGTTCCAGCATCGCCAGCAAAGCCTCGCTATCGCTGGAGGAAACATAATAGGTCCTGGCACCTTCGGCAAGACCGGAGCGAACCTGGAACTGGGTCATGTAAGCGAGCCGCGCCGCGTCCGCCAGCCAGCGACCGCCGCCCTGGTAGAGGAAACCGGCGAACCATCCCGCGCCGACGAGGAATCCCAGTAAAAGCACGGCGTGGACCGGGTGAAGTCCGCTACGGCGTTGCAGCTCCATAACTTCGCATAATGTATATTATGTAAAGTAACGTATCAGCGCGTCAATCTGTCGATACGCCATGTTCCCCTGCTTTCGAACGTGGCATCCTGCTCGCTTTATACCTCTCGGCGAATCTCCTGGTGACGACCCAGGCCAGGGCTGCGATCCCGTAACGCAATTTACCGGCGGCTCGCCACCGCCACCAGTGACAGCAGGCAAACCACCAGCATCACCACGCTGAGCACGATCAGGACCTCCGCCATGGAGATACGGAACACCAGGAACGGCGTGTAGCCACAGGGTTCGTGGATCTTGAACAGCCAGGGGATCCACTGTTCCAGTGCCAGCCAGTCCGGCAGGCCGGACTGCATCTGGCATTCGCCCATGATCCAGCCACGCTCGGTACCGAGCAACTGGTAGGATCGCTCCGTCATCCAGGCCCAGATGCCGGTGGTGAGCGCCATCAACAGGATCCCGATAGCCGGAATGCCGGCCAGGAAAAACCCGGCGACGCTGACCAGCAACAGCGCGAACAGGAGCATGCGCACGTGAATGCAGAGCACGCATGGCAGGTAGTCGAGGACGTACTGGTAGTAGAGGGCGACCCCTTCCAGCAGGAGGCAGAGGACGATCAGGGCAAGCCACCACAGGCGGCTGGCCGGTAAACGGGCGAGTCGATTCAGCATGGGGAAATTGTAGCCGAAGCCCCGTCCGGGGTGGCGCTCCCGCTCTATGCCCGTCCGGCAGGCCACCCTGCCCTGGCCATGACCTGTCGGGCGCTACTGCTTCTGGATCGACTCGATGATCGCGTTGGTTCCTTCGTGGCGAACGTCGATGCCGTGCTTGATGAATACCAGGTGGCCGGCGATGTTCTTGGCGTGGCCGCCGAAGCGCTCGAGGGCGCGGATGCCCAGCACGATGTCGACGAAGTTGCCGACGTTGCGCGAGTCTTCCATGATAAAGGTACTCAGGTGCCTGAGGATGGACTGGAGCTGGTCGTCCAGCTTGAGACCCATGTGGAGCACTTCCAATGCACCCTCGACGTCGAGGTCATCGAACGTGGACATACTTCGCGAGAGCATCCTTCCAACATACTCGGCCAGGGAATAGATATCCCTGAGAATTTCCTCGCTGGGCGGACGGCTGGCACCCTCGTGGAAACGGATGGTCAGGCCGGCAATCTTGCGCGCCTCGTCCCCGGCACGTTCGAGGTCGCTGACGATCTTGCCTACCGCGATAATTTCCCTGAGATCCTTGGCCACCGGGGCGCGCTTCGCGATGATCGTGGTGATCAGGTCGTCCGCATCGATATCGAGCTGGTTCAGCCGCGAGTCGTTGTTGATCACATCGTAAGCTTTCTCGGGGTCTTCGCGGTGCAGTGTCTCCACCGCATCGTTGAGCTGCCTGATCGCGAGCTTGCCCATCTCCACCACGATCGAATGCAACTCCTTCATCTCGTCGTCGAAGCGGGTGAAGATATGTCCTTCGCCTTGAATGGTCATTTCTCTGCTGCCTGTTTGGTGTGGAGTGGGTGGTTCAGCCGAAACGGCCGGTGATATAGCCTTCGGTGAGGCCGTGGGTGGGCTTGGTGAATATATCATCCGTCGGACCGACCTCGACCAGCTTGCCGAGGTGGAAATACGCGGTACGCTGGGAGACGCGCGCCGCCTGCTGCATCGAGTGAGTCACGATGGCGATGGAGTATTGCTCCCGCAGTTCGTCGATCAATTCCTCGATCTTCGCCGTAGCGATGGGATCGAGCGCGGAACACGGTTCGTCCATGAGGATCACCTCGGGGCTGATGGCGATGGCGCGGGCAATGCAGAGGCGCTGCTGCTGGCCACCGGAGAGGCCGGTGCCGGGCTTGTCCAGGCGATCGCTAACCTCGTTCCAGAGACCCGCTTTTTTCAGGCTCTTCTCGACTACCTCGTCGAGTTCCGCCCTGGTCTTCGTCAGACCGTGCAGGCGCACTCCGTAAGCGACATTGTCGTATACCGACTTGGGAAACGGGTTGGGCTTCTGGAACACCATGCCCACGCGCGCACGCAGAAGGACAATGTCCATGGCGCGGTCGTAGATGTCCTCTCCTTCAAGACGGATATCACCGGATACACGGCAGATATCGATGGTGTCGTTCATCCGGTTCAGGCAGCGCAGGAACGTGGACTTGCCGCACCCGGACGGGCCGATCATGGCGATGACCTCGTTCCTGCCGATGTCCACGGAGACGTTATAGATCGCCTGCTTATCGCCATAATGCACGTCGACGTTGCGACAGGTCATGGCGGCATCGTCCGCGGTGATCGTACCCACGGTAACGAAGTCTGGATTGTCGACGACATCCTTCTCTAGAAGGCTGGACGTCGAATTGCTGGCTTCTTGGTTCATGATTCAATGCGAGGGATATGGGATTACCAGCGGCGTTCCAGCTTTTTACGCAGGAGCACGATGAAACCGTTGATCGCCACCAGGAACATCAACAGGACCATGATGGCGGCGGAAGTGCGTTCGACGAAGGCGCGCTCGGGGCTGTCGGACCAGAGGTATATCTGCACCGGCAATGCCGTACCGGGATCGAGCGGGCTCGTGGGAACGTCGACGATGAATGCCACCATACCGATGACCAGCAACGGCGCGGTCTCGCCAAGGGCCTGGGCGAGACCGATGATGGAACCGGTCAGCATACCGGGCATGGCCAGCGGCAGGACGTGGTGCAGCACCGTCTGGATCGGCGAGGCGCCAACGCCCAGCGCGGCCTCACGTATGCTCGGCGGTACCGCCGCCAGTGCCGCGCGGCTGGAGATGATGATCGTCGGCAGGGTCATCAGCGAGAGCACCATGCCGCCCACCAGAGGCACCGATCGTGGCAGGCCGAATGCGTTGAGGAAAATCGCGAGGCCGAGGAGGCCGAAAATGATTGACGGAACCGCCGCGAGGTTGTTGATGTTCACCTCGATGATGTCCGTGATCCGGTTTTTCGGCGCGAATTCCTGCAGGTAAATCGCCGCCGCGACGCCGATGGGGAACGCCAGCAGCATGCACACGGCGATGGTGAAGAACGAACCCATGATCGCGCCGAAAATACCGGCCTGTTCCGGCTCGCGGGAATCGCCGTTGGTGAAGAAGGGCTCGTTGAAGCGCTTCTCCACCCTGCCCTCGTCTACCCACTGGTCGATCCAGCCGATGGCGTTGTCCTTGAGTCGCCGGTTAGCCTCTGGCTCATTGCGGTCGATGCGCCCCTTCATGAACACGTCCACCTCGTCGTCGGCCAGCAACCACACCGGGGTGACGCCACCGGCCAGGGAAGGATCCTCGAGCAGCATCTCACGCAGGTCATACTGCGCGCCGTTACTCACCAGGCCATAGAGCGCGCGCCTGTCGGTGCGGCCGGAGACCTCCGGGAAGGCATTCCGCAGACTGTCCTTGATGATGCCGTCGAAGTTCGCCGCGGCGATGGACTCCGGCGTGATCTCTCCGCCGAACTGTGCCGCTGACAAGTCGACGTCAATCTGTACGTAAGTCTGAACGAACGCCTTGTAACCATTGGAGACTGTGGTGACCAGGAGGAAACCCAGGAACAGTATGCCAACGAGAATCGAGAGCGCACCATACCACCGGAATCGACGCTCGCGCGCGTAGCGCTTGCCCAGCGTTTTCTGCACCAGTTGTCGCGACGTGCTCATTCGTATTGCTCCTTGTACTTGCGCACTACCCGCAGGGCAATGACATTGAGAATCAGGGTGATGACGAACAGCACCAGGCCAAGGGCGAACGCGGCCAGGGTTTTCGGGCTGTCGAATTCCTGGTCACCGACGAGCAGCGTGACGATCTGCACCGTAACCGTGGTCACCGATTCGAATGGATTGGCGGTGAGATTGGCCGCGAGGCCCGCCGCCATGACCACGATCATGGTCTCGCCGATGGCGCGCGACACCGCCAGCAGAAAACTGCCGACGATGCCGGGCAACGCCGCGGGCAGGATCACCTTGCGGATGGTCTCCGAGCGGGTGGCGCCGAGGCCATAGGAGCCGTCGCGCATCGCCTGGGGCACCGAGTTGATGACGTCATCGGAAAGGGACGAAACGAAAGGCAGGATCATTATGCCCATGACCACACCCGCGGCGAGCGCGCTCTCGCTGGAGACGTCGAAGCCCAGTGAATCCGCGGTGCGGCGTATCATGGGGGCCACGGTGAGCGCAGCGAAGAAGCCATAGACCACTGTCGGAATACCCGCCAGGATCTCGAGCAGCGGCTTGGCGAATGCGCGCACCATGGGAGTGGCGTATTCCGACAGGTAGATCGCGGACATCAGCCCCAGTGGGACGGCGATGATCATCGCGATGATCGTGATCAGGAAGGTGCCGGCGAACAATGGCACCGCGCCGAAGGCGCCCGAGGACCCTACCTGGTCGGAGCGGATCGCGGTCTGGGGAGACCACTCGAGGCCGAACAGGAAGTCTGTGATCGGTACCGCCTGGAAGAAGCGGATCGACTCGAACAGCACCGACAACACGATGCCGACGGTGGTGAAAATCGCGATACAGGCGCAGGAAATGAGGAACGTCGTGATCAACAGTTCCACGCGCTTTCTGAGAACCCGGTTGTGGCGGGTGAAGTTCAGCGCCAGGATCAGGAACGCGGGTCCGAGGATGAAGCCTGCGAACAGCAGCAGCAGGATGTTCATTGCGGTTTTGGCAGGGTCTGGATGTTCGACGACGTGGAATCGGGCGCCGCCGCGATACTGATACTACTTTGCCAGCGGTGCGCGCGGAATTGCAATGCCACGAAAAAGGGGCTGCCGACTTGCGATCGGACAGCCCCTTGGTCGCGGGGGAACGCGAGTTCCCCTTTACATCGCGAGCGAGGTCTTGTTCTGGACAGCGGCCTGGAACTGCTGGCGCTCCTCGGCGGCCATCGGGATCAGGCCCTTGTCGGTGAGGTAGCCCTCGTCGCCGAACGCGGCGTCATCTGTGAACGCAGCCATGTATTCCTCGATGCCGGGAATCGTGCCGATGTGTGCGGTCTTGACGTAGAAATACAGCGGGCGGGAAACCGGGTAGGATCCATCGGCGATGAGATCGAATTCCGGCGCAACGCCGTCGATCAATGCGCCCTGGATCACGTCGGCGTTCTGATCGAGGAAGCTGAAACCGAAGATGCCCAGGGCGTCCGGGTTCTCCTGCAGTTTCTGGATGATCAGGTTGTCGTTCTCGCCGGCCTCGATGTAGGCGCCGTCCTCACGCACGGTGTGACAGGCTGCCTTCCAGGCATCCTTGTCGCTCTTGGCCATGGCCTCGACCCACTCGGTGGTATCGCAGCCGGTTTCCATCACCAGCTCGGTGAATGCGTCACGGGTACCCGAGGTCGGCGGCGGCCCGAGCACCTCGATCTTGATCGCGGGTAGGTCGGCGTTGACGTCGGCCCAGGTCATGTAGGGATTCGCCACCAGGGATTCGCTGCCATCCGGGTTCGGCACTTCCTTGGCCAGGGCCAGGTAGATGTCACGGCGGGTCACACTGAGCTGTTCGGCTTCCTTGGAGCTGCCGAGAACGATGCCGTCATAGCCGACCTTGACTTCGATGATATCGGTGACGCCGTTCTCCTGGCACTGGTCGAACTCGGACTTCTTGATCCGGCGCGATGCATTGGTCACGTCGGGATGCTGTTCACCGACGCCGGAACAGAACAGTTTCATGCCGCCGCCGGAGCCGGTGGACTCGATGATGGGGGTCTTGTAATCGGTGGTCTTGCCGAAGTTCTCCGCCACCACGGTGGCGAACGGGTAAACCGTGGAAGAACCCACGATCATGATGTTGTCGCGGGCCTCGGCGACTCCTGCTGCGGTCAGCAGGCCGAGGGCCAGCAGTGAAGTGGCGCTTTTACGCATGAGATTCGACTCCAGTGTTGAGGGATTGGATGAAATTCGAGGACCGCGACTGTAAAAAAGCGGTGTTACAGGAATGTGACAGCGCGCACTTTGCGCGCAGGTTTTTTTAACGCTCAGTTGAGCAGCAGGTTGACCTGCTCGTGGTCCGCGCGTATGGAATCCCGGGGAAAATGGACGCTGAACACGCTCCCCTTGCCCACCTCGCTGCGGATCACCAGCCTGGCGTTGTGGCGGTTGACGATGTGATTGACGATGGCGAGGCCGAGGCCGGTCCCTCCCGCGGCGCGGGATCGCGCCGGGTCGGTGCGGTAGAAGCGCTCCGTCAGGCGCGGGATGTTCTCCTCCTCGATGCCGATCCCGGTGTCCTCGACGCTCAGGGAGGCGCCGACGAGATCCACGTTCCACAGGATGGAAATGCTGCCGCCTTCCGGGGTGTAGCGCACGGCATTGGAGATCAGGTTGGTCACCAGGCTCTGAATCTCCTTGAAATTGCACATCAGGGAGAAGTTTTCATCGATTTCACAGTGCACCGCCTGGTCCTTGAGCGCCGCCAGCGCCTCGGCATCCTGGCAGGCGCTGTGCATCAGCGGCGCCATGGGCGTGAACTGCTGCTCGAGATCCGCGTCGACATCCTCCAGCCTGGAAAGCAGCATCATGTCGTCGATGATCTGCTTGATGCGCTCGGTCTGCTCGAACATCTGCCGCACTGCCGGCCGCCACTGGGACCCGATGCCCTCCTCGGATTCCTCCTGCATCATCTCGAGATAGCCGTAGAGAATGCTGAGGGGGGTACGCAGTTCGTGTGAGGCGTTGGCAACGAAATCCCGCCGGATCTGCTCGAGCTGGCGGATCTTGGTGATGTCCCGCCCCTGGAGCAGGAACTGGCCCCCGCGATAGGGCGCCACCCGGATACCGAGGCGGATGTTGCCGTCCGCGGGGGCGGCGCATTCAAAGGACTCGGCGTAGTCCTGGCGCGAGAGGTACTCGACGAAGCCGGGGATGGTCATGACCTGCCAGATCGGCTTGTCGATATTGCGCTGCAGGTCCAGGCCGAACCACTCACAGGCCGTATCGTTGGCCCACTTGAGCTGCCACTGGCCACCGGTGAGCAGCACCGCGTCCGGCGACGCGGACATGCTGCTCTGGAGGTCGGTGACGTCGCCGTCCGTGGATTCCGCGGCCGGGCTGGCCGGGCCCTCCGGGTCGAGGGCCTTTGCCGCGCGCCGCCGGCTGCCCTGGCGGAAAAGGACGAACCCCGCCGCCAGCAACATCAGCACAAGCGCCACGAGTGGCGCCCAGCCTTCGTTCAGCGCCGCCATGCCGGGTTCAGTCGGCGGTGGCCCGATATCCCACGCCGCGTACGGTCTTGATCAGGCCGGCATGCCCGTGCTTTTCGAGGATGGTGCGCAGCCGGCGGATATAAACATCCACCGTGCGTTCGTCGATGTAGTTGTCCTTGCCCCAGACCTGGTCGAGCAGGTGGGCGCGGTTGTATACCCGTCCCGGCTTGCGCAGGAACAGGTACAGCAGCTGGAATTCCTTGGTGCCGATCTCCACAAGGCTGCCGGCGATCTCCAGGGTGTAGCTGTCTGGATCGATGCGGATGTCGCCGTAGCTGACCGCCTCGCCGGAGCGCTGCGGCTTGCTGCGGCGGATGGCGGCGCGGATCCGGGCCATCAGTTCGTTGTTGGAAAACGGCTTGGTGACGTAGTCGTCCGCGCCGTGATCGAGCCCGCGGATCTTGTCCTCTTCCTCCCCGCGCGCTGTCACCATGATGATCGGAATATCCGCGGTGAGGGGGTGGGACTTGAGCTTGCGCGCGTAATCGACGCCGCTGTCGCCGGGCAACATCCAGTCGAGGAGCACGAGGTCGGGGATGCGATTGGCAATGCAGAGGTCCGCGGTGGATGCATCCCCGGCCTGCATCGCCTTGAATCCGTGGCGGTCGAGCACGAAGCGCAGCATCTCGTTGAGCGCGCTGTCATCCTCGACGATCAAGACGGTATCTTTTGACATGGCGCGATTGGAACCGGGAATTGTTACAGCAATATGAAAGTGTAGTACAAAGCGCTGCGCGGCGGCGAATACACCGCCGATGGCATAATACGCCCCTTCCATCGCTCCCATACCATGCCGGATTCATCCCCGTTACGCCTGCACACCACGGAACAGGGCGATGCGTCGCTGCCCGTCGTCGTCATCCTCCACGGCCTGTTCGGCTCTGTCACAAACTGGCGTGGCATCGCGCGCCAGCTCTCGGAAAGCTACCGGGTCCTGTCTCTGGACCTCCGCAATCACGGTGATTCCCCATGGGCGGAGCAAATGAGCTACCCGCTCATGGCGGCTGACGTCGTCGCCACCCTCGCGGACGCCGATATCGAGAGCCCGGTGCTGCTGGGGCACAGTATGGGTGGCAAGACCGCGATGGCCATCCGCCAGCTCGATCTCGCGCCCATGGCGGGGCTGGTGGTGGCGGACATCGCGCCCCTGCCCTACGACCACGATCACGGTGAATTCATCGAATCGATGGAAGGTGTGGACCTGGCGGCAGTCAGCCGCCGCGCCGAAGCGGACCGGCAACTCGCCCGGAGCATCCCCGAACCCGGCATCCGCCAGTTCCTGTTGCAGAACCTGGTTCGGGATGGCGAGTCGTTTCGCTGGCGCATCAACCTGGCGGCCATCCGGAGCAACCTGCCAGACTTGCTGGACTGGGACATCGATCACGCTGTGGACGAGCGCGCACTGTTTATCGCCGGCGCCGATTCTTCCTATGTCGGACCGGGCGGGCGTGATGCCATCAACACCCAGTACCCGCGCGCAACCATCGAGACGCTCGCCGGCGCGGGCCACTGGCTGCACGCGGAGCAACCCGCCGCATTCACGGCTCTCGTCATGAAGTACCTCGCGAGCGCGACCGCGAATCGCTAGATCACGACGACACCTCCAACCCGGGACTTTCCATGGAAACCAGCCTGCTGCGCTTTATCTGGCACCACAGCCGCCGCCAGCAACTGGTCGTGATCCTGCTGACGTTGCTGTCTTTCCCGGTTCTCTACCTCTCCCTGGAACTGCCGAAATGGATCATCAACGACGCCCTGAGCGGACGCGACATGGTTCACGAGTTTCTTGGCATGTCTCTGGAACCGGTGCCCTTTCTTGCAGCGCTCTGCCTGCTCCTGCTCGCGCTCATCATCGTCGGCGGCATCCTCAAGATGCGCATCAACACGCTCAAGGGAATCATCGGCGAACGCCTCGTCAGGCGGCTGCGCTACAACCTGATCCACAACCTGTTGCGCTTCCCCCTGCCCTATTTTTCCCGGGTATCGTCGGGGGAATTGATCAGCACCGTGACATCGGAGACCGAACCGCTCGGCGGTTATATCGGCGAGTCCATCGCGCTGCCGCTTTTCCAGGGCGGTACCATGATCACCATCCTGGTGTTCATGTTCGCCCAGGACTGGGTGTTCGGCCTCGTGTCGGTGGCGTTGATCCCGGTACAGGGCACCATCATTCCCCGGCTGCAGCACAAGATCAACCTGCTGAAGAAAGAGCGCGTTCGACGCGTGCGCAAGCTGTCCGAACGGATCGGGGAAACCGTGTCGGGCGCCACCGAGATCCGCCTGCAGGGTACCCAGCCCTATACGCTCGCGGAATTCTCCCGCCGCCTGGGGGAACTCTTCGGTATTCGCCTGGAGATCTTCCGCAGGAAGTTCTTCATGAAATTTCTCAACAACACGATCGGCCAGGTAACGCCGTTCCTGTTCTATCTTTTCGGCGGCTACCTGGTGATCAAGGGTGACCTGACAATCGGCGCGCTGGTGGCCGCCATCGGCGCCTACAAGGATCTCACTTCCCCCTGGAACGAGTTGCTCAACTTCTACCAGTTGCACGAGGACTCGCGCATCAAGTACCAGCAGATCCTCGAGCTGTTCAATCCGGCGCGGCTGGACAAGATCGACGAGGCGGAATCCAGCAGCGAACCGCAGTTCCTGCGTGGCGACATCACCCTGGAAAACGTTTCCTGGCGCAACGACCAGGGCGAACAGGTGCTGGCCGGGATCAATCTTCGGGTGGCGGAGGGCAGCATGGTGGCGGTGGTTGGCGATTTTCCCATCCGCCGCGCGCGACTCGCCCAGGTGCTCGCAGGGCTGGAGTCGCCCTGGGGAGGGCGCATCGCCATCGGCGGCCGGGACCTGGCCGGAATTCCCGACGCCACCCTTCGCCGTCGACTGGTTTTGCAACGTCCCGACCCGCACCTGTTCGCAGGCACGATCGTCGACAACATGGAATACGGACTCAACCAGCTCGAGCCTGCGCTACCGGAGGACGGGCCTCTGGACGAGGAGATCCGCGAAGCGGCCGCGGCGGGCAACCGGCCGCCACTGGACGAAGGCTGGATCGACTATCGGCAGGCAGGCCAGGAGAGCCGTGAGCGATCGATGTCCTGGTTCCACCAGGTCAACGAGGCGGTGGGTTCAGACCGTGTCATTTACGAGCGGAGCCTGCTCGAGATATTCGACCCCGACGGAAAACCGGAACTGGCCCGGCGCCTGCTGGAAGCCCGGAGGGTCCTGCGGGATCGACTGCGGCATTGCGGTTGCTCGGCGGACATCAGCGGCTTCGACCCTGGCGCGTTCAATCCCCATGCCAGCATCGGAGAAAACCTCCTTTTCGGTGAAGCCACCGACGATCGTCTCGATCCCGCCGCGCTGGAGCTGCATTCCTGGTACCTCGATGTCCTCGAGCGCCAGGGCGTGATGTCAACCGCCCTGACCCTCGGACGATGCGCCGCCACCACGCTGATCGGAATGATCGACGAGGGAACCATTTCACCGGAACTGGTGGAACATTTCGCCCTCGCCGACGAAGAGCGCGTGGAACGCATCCGTGAGACCCTGAGCACCAGGGTTCCGGATGACCGCCTGACCGAGGACGGTCGCGGCCTGCTGGTGTCGCTGTTCCTCCAGCTCGTGCCCGCAAACCACGGTTTCGTCCGCTTCAGCCATCATCTCCAGGACCGGTTGCTCCGGGCCCGCCATGAATTCCGTGACGGTTTGCCTGAAGAACTGCGCGACAGCGTGGTGCACTTCGATCCCGACCAGTACCATCCACGCCTCACTGTCCTCGACAATCTCCTGTTCGGGCGTGTCTCCACCGCGGATCCCGCAGTCCGGCGACGCGTGGATGCCGAGGTCGAGAAACTGATCGGTGAACTGGGCCTGCGGGACGAGCTCAACCTGTTGCTGGGGGAATCCCAGGTCGGGATCAGCGGGTCAAGGCTGCCTATGGTGGCAAGGCACAACATCACCCTCACCCGCAACCTGCTCAAGAGGCCCGATGTCCTGGTATTTCATGACGCGCTCGGCCCCTACGACACCGATTCCCAGGCCGGAATACGCAAGCGGGTTCGTGCGCTCCTGCCGGGGGCGACGATTATCTGGATAGCGCGCGATATACCGGATCCCGCGGAATTCGACCAGGTCTACAGGTTTAGCGAAAAGGGCCCCCTGGTAGCGGATGGCATCGTGGTGCCGGTCGACGCGCAGGAGGCCGCCAAACCCGGCCCCACTCCCAACTGGGATGATATCGATCTGATCGCCCATTCGCCCCTGTTCACTACCCTCACCCCGTCACAACATCGCTTCCTCACGGAAAACAGCCGCCGCGTGGCGGTGACCGCCGATACCCTTCTATACGAACTCAACGACCATGCTGACGCAGCATGGATGATGATCGAGGGCGAGGTGCATACCCGGCGTGACGGCATCGTGGTGGGTCGCTTCCGCCATCCTGATACGTTCGGCGCGCTGGAGATCCTCGCGGACTGCCCGCGCATCCTCTCCGCCACGGTGAAGGAGAATTCCCTGTTGCTGCGCATTGACGGCGCCGCTCTCGAGCGTATCGCGCTCAGCGACGCCACGGTGTCCCGGACACTCCTGCGAGCATTGTCGTTCCAGTGGCGGGCGCAGTTCCGCAACGATTCGTCCCACGAGCGTTCCACCTGACAGGCGAGGTCGCCCCGGCGGCGAGTTGGAAAACTCAGCGTTCGTCCTGGGCGAACGCCTCCACCGTCACCGTTTCCGGCAAGACCTTGACCACCAGGGTCATGGACCGGCAGCACACCTGGCAGTCCTCGATGTACTCCTGCTCCGCGACGCTGGCATCCACCACGATGTCCAGCACCTCGTTGCAGTAGGGACAAAGGATGCGCTGAAAATCTGGTCCGAGCATCGGTAGCACGAGCGCGCCTAGATCGCCCCACTGGCGCCGGCCGGCGCGGTACTGTGGGCTCCCGAAGGGTATCGCGGGAACGCCGCCGCGTCCCCGCGATTGTTGAACCGCTCAGGTCCTGCTTCAGCCACCGCGATTGGCGACCAGGTCGTCCACCACGGAGGGATCGGCCAGGGTGCTGGTGTCGCCGAGGGAGTCGATTTCGTTCTCCGCGATCTTGCGCAGGATGCGGCGCATGATCTTGCCGGAGCGGGTCTTGGGCAGGCCCGGCGCCCACTGGATGACGTCGGGCTTGGCGATCGGGCCGATCTCCTTGCGCACCAGGTCCACCAGTTCCTTTTTCAGCGCGTCGCTCGGCTCCTCGCCGGCCATCAGGGTGACGTAGGCGTAGATACCCTGCCCCTTGATCTCGTGGGGATAACCTACCACCGCGGCTTCCGCGACCTTGTCGTGTAGCACGAGTGCGCTTTCCACCTCGGCGGTGCCCATGCGGTGGCCGGAGACGTTGATCACGTCGTCGACGCGGCCGGTGATCCACCAGTAGCCGTCCTCGTCGCGGCGCGCGCCGTCGCCGGTGGTGTAGTAGCCCTTGTAGGCAGAGAAATAGGTGTCGTAGAAGCGCTGGTGATCGCCGTAAACGGTGCGCATCTGGCCGGGCCAGGACTGCTTGATCACCAGGTTGCCCGAGGTCGCGCCTTCCAGTTCATTGGCGTCCGCATCCAGCAGTGCCGGCTGGATGCCGAAGAATGGCCGCGTGGCCGAGCCCGGCTTGAGCTCGGTAGCGCCGGGTAGCGGGGTGATGCAGATGCCACCGGTCTCGGTCTGCCACCAGGTATCGACGATGGGGCAGCGGCCATCTCCCACCACGTGGTAGTACCACTCCCAGGCCTCGGGGTTGATGGGTTCGCCCACGGAACCCAGCAGGCGTAACGACTTGCGGCTGCATTTTTCCACGAGTTCGTTACCCTGCCCCATGAGCGCGCGGATGGCGGTGGGCGCGGTGTAGAAGATGTTGACGTTGTGCTTGTCCACTACCTGCCAGAAACGGCCGGCATCGGGATAGGTCGGTACGCCCTCGAACATCAGGGTGACCGCGCCATTGGCGAGCGGGCCATAGACGATATAGGAATGCCCGGTCACCCAGCCAACGTCCGCGGTGCACCAGTAAATGTCACCGTCGTGGTAGTCGAAGACGTACTTGTGGGTGATCGCCGCGTAGAGCTGGTAGCCGCCGGTGGTATGCAGAACGCCCTTGGGTTTGCCGGTGGAACCCGAGGTGTAGAGGATGAACAGCGGGTCTTCCGCATCCATTTCCTCCGGCGGACAGTCGGCGGAAGCAGTGGCCATGGCCTCGTCGTACCAGACGTCGCGTTCGGGGTTACCAGGCACGTCGTTGCCGGTGCGGCGCACGGTAACCACGGTGTGCACGTCGGGGCAGCTCGCGAGCGCCTTCTCCACGTTGGCCTTGAGCGGCACGTTGCGTCCGCCCCGGGGACCCTCGTCGGCGGTAATGACTACCCGGCAGTCAGAGTCCAGGATCCGGTCCTTGAGCGCGTCCGGCGAGAACCCGCCGAAGACGATGGAATGCACCGCGCCGATGCGCGCGCAGGCGAGCATCGCCACCGCCGCTTCCGGGATCATCGGCATGTAGATCGAGACGCGGTCGCCCTTCTCCACGCCGCGGCTCTTGAGGACATTGCCCAGCTTGCAAACTTGCTCGAAGAGTTGACTGTATGTTATTGATTTGTCTTCAGTAGGCTCGTCACCTTCCCAGATAATCGCCACCTGGTCGCCGCGGCTTTCCAGGTGCCGGTCGACGCAGTTGTAGCAGACGTTGAGCTTGCCGCCCTCGAACCAGCGGATGTGGGCCTTGTGGTAGTCGACGTCCATGACCTTGTCCCAGGGCTTGAACCAGGAGACGAACTCCTCGGCCTGCTCCGCCCAGAAACCCTCCGGATCCTCCACGGAACGCTGGTACATCGCGAGGTACCGGTCATTGTCGATATGGGCGTGGAAAGCAACCCCGGATTCGACCGGATAGGTTTTGACTTCTGACATGCTTTATTTTCCTCGTTGAATCGCTCGTATGGTGTGGCGGAAACTTTAAAACCCGACGCGGGGCTGTGCAAGCCGACTTAAGTGTAACGCCGGGAATTCGCTACGCAAATGCTGTCGCGCAGGTCCAGGAGGCCGGGTCAATCCGGTGAATCCAGCAGCTCGACCCAGTGGCGCACCGGCACGTGGGTGGCGGATTCCAGGTGTAGCTGGCAGCCGATATTCGCGGTGGCGATCACCTCCGGTCGTCCTTGCAGGAGAGTCGTCAGCTTGCGCGTGCGCAGCTTGGTCGAAATGGGTTTCTGCAGGAGGGAATAGGCTCCCGCCGAACCGCAGCAGAGGTGCACGTCGGCAACGGTAACCAGGGTATGTCCTACCGCCTCCAGCAGGGATTCCACCCGGCCGGGGAGTTGCTGCCCGTGCTGCAGCGTGCAGGGCGCCTGGAAGGCCACCCGGCGGCGCTCGCCCTCGGCTACCGGCTCCAGGGCCTCTCCCTCGAGGAATTCCACCGCGTCGCGGCACAGGGCGCTGACACGCGCCGCGCGTTCGGCATAGTCGGGATCGTCGCGCAACGCATGGCCGTAGTCCTTGATCATCACACCGCAACCGCTGGCGCTGCTGAGGATCGCTTCAGCGCCGCTCTCCACGTGGGGCCACCAGGCATCGATGTTGGCGCGCATCAGGTTCAGCGCCTCCGCATCGGCATCGAGATGCAGGCTGAGGGCGCCGCAGCAGCGCTCTCCCGGCACGCGCACCGCGTCCACGCCGGCACGATGCAGCACCCGTGCGAGGGAAGCATTGGTTGCCGGCTTGAAGGCCGGTTGCACGCAGCCCTCCACCAGGATCACCTTTCGCTGATGGGTCGCTGTCGGCAGCGCCGGTGGCATCTGATCCGGCGGCAGCTTTTCCTTCAGGGCAGCGGGCATCAGCGGCCGCGCCAGGCGTCCAAGGGACAGCAACGGCCCGAACAATCCCGGCGTGGTCATGATCCGCCTGAGCAGCCAGCGCTGCAACCGCTGCCCGGCGGGACGGGGTGCCTGCTCAACCACCACCGAACGGCCAATTTCGAGCAGGCGTCCGTAACGCACCCCGGAGGGACAGGTGGTCTCGCAGCTGCGGCAGGTCAGGCAGCGGTCGAGGTGCAAGCGTACCGCCGCGTCCGCGGGGTGGCCCTCCAGCACCTGCTTGATCTGGTAAATCCGCCCGCGTGGGCCATCGAGCTCGTCACCGAGCAGCTGGTAGGTCGGACAGGTGGCGGTACAGAAGCCGCAGTGGACGCAGGCGCGCAGGATGGCATCCGCCTCCTGGCCACGGGGCGTATCCCGGATGAAGTCCGCGAGCCTGGTTTCCACGCCCGAATCAGCCCGCGACCGCGACCATTCGCCCGGGGTTGAACACCCCGGCGGGATCAAATGCGCGCCGGATGCGCTCCTGCAGCGCCGCCATCGCCGGCGGCAACGGATGAAACACCTCTCCGCCGCGATCACCGCCACGAAAAAGCGTCGCATGACCACCCAGCGCGGAGACCGGGTCACGGATGGTGGCGACGGGCGCGTCGGAACGCAGCCACCACTGCCCTCCCCCCCAGTCGATCAGAACCTCCCCGGGGAGCTCGGGTTCCGCCAGTGCCGGCAGCGCGATACGCCACACCGGCAGTTTCGTGTCGAAGAACGGATGCTCGAACTCGCGCAGGCTGCGCCATATTGCGTCGCTTGACGGCAGCTCCTCGCCCGACAGCTCCGACATGGCCACGCTCACCGCGGCCGCGCTGCCGGCCAGCCGCAGGTAGACGATGCCGCCGTGGAAAACCGCGCCCGTCAGCGGCAGTGGACGGTCACCGAGACCGTTCATGAACACGAGAGCGTCGCTGCGCTCCATGTGGAATGCCAGGGTGACCTCGCGCTCGGGTTTCGGCAGGACCTTGAGAGACGCCTCGAGGACAAGTCCCAGCGTGCCCATCGCACCTACCATCAGGCGCGACACGTCGTAGCCCGCGACATTCTTCATCACCTCTCCACCGAAACGTAAAAGCTTTCCGCGGCCGTTGATGACACGCGTGCCGAGCACGTGGTCCCGCACCGCGCCACACCAGGGTCGCGCCGGACCAGAGAAAGCCGCCGCCAGGGTGCCGCCAACGGTGGCATCGCCGTCCAGTTCCGGCGGCTCGAACGGGAGTTGCTGGCCGTTCTCCGAGAGCACGGCGTTGATTTCACGTATCGGCGTGCCGGCACGCGCGGTCACCACGAGTTCGGTGGGCGCGTAATGCACTACCCCGCGATGGCCCACCGTCTCCAGAACAGGTCCCGGGGTATCCGACTCCCGCCCGTAGAAGCGCTTGCTGCCGCCACCGCAGATTTCCAGGGAACCGCCCGCGGCGTGGGCCGCGGCCACCTGGTCCCGGAGCGCGGCGGACTGGTCGGCATCCCGCATCAGAAACGCTCCAGCTCGGGAAATGGCAACTCGCCGCGATGCACGTGCATCGCGCCGAACTCGGCGCATCGCTGCAGGGTTGGAACCGCCTTGCCGGGGTTGAGCAGGCCTCTCGGGTCGAAAGCCTCCTTGAGCGCGTGGAACTGTTCCAGTTCATCGCTCGCGAACTGGGTACACATCTGGTTGATCTTCTCCACGCCGACACCGTGTTCGCCGGTGATGGTGCCGCCGACCTCCACGCAGAGGTCGAGTATCTTGCCGGCGAATGCCTCGGTACGCTCGAGTTCGCCCGGCTGGTTGGCGTCGTAGAGGATCAGGGGATGGAGGTTGCCATCGCCGGCATGGAACACGTTGGCGACGCGCAGACCAAACTCCGCGGACCATTCCTTCATCTTTCCCAGCACGCGGGGCAACTGGTCACGCGGGATGGTGCCGTCGATGCAGTAGTAGTCCGGCGAGATACGCCCCATGGCGGGAAACGCCATCTTGCGACCTTTCCAGAACAGCAGGCGTTCCGCCTCGTCGCGCGCCACCCGCACCTCGGTGGCGCCGTGCTCACGCATCACGGCCGCGACGCGCTGCAATTGCTCGCGCGTATCTTCCGCGGTGCCGTCAACTTCGCATAGCAGTATCGCCTCGGCATCCACGGGATAACCGCAGTGGGCGAAGTCCTCGGTGGCGCGGATGGCGAAGTTGTCCATCATCTCCAGCCCCGCGGGGATGATGCCGGCGGCGATCACGCCGCCCACCGCCGCGCCCGCGGACTCGACATCGTCGAATGCCGCCAGCACCAGGCTCGTATGAGTGGGCAGCGGTAACAGGCGAACGGTGATCTCGACCACGATACCAAGCAGTCCCTCCGAACCGGTCATCGCCGCCATCATGTCGTATCCCGGGCTGTCCGGGGCATTGGAACCGAGCGTCAGTCGATCGCCGTCGATGGTCACCACTTCGAGCTTGAGAATGTTGTGCACCGTGAGGCCGTACTTCAGACAGTGCACGCCGCCGGAATTCTCCGCCACGTTGCCGCCGATGGAACAGGCGATCTGGGAACTCGGGTCCGGCGCGTAGTAGAGGCCGTGTGGCGCCGCGGCTTCCGAGATCGCCAGGTTACGCACCCCGGGCTGCACCCGCGCGGTCCGGCGAACGGGATCGAGTTCGAGGATGCGGTTGAACTTCGCCAGCACCATGAGGACGCCTTCCACGAGTGGCAGCGCGCCACCGGACAGGCCTGTGCCCGCGCCCCGGGCCACGACCGGCAATCCCCGGCGGCGGCAGATCGCGAGAATGCGGGCAACCTGCTCTACCGTTTCCGGCAGCACCACCACCATCGGCCGCTGGCGATAGGCGCTCAGGCCGTCGCATTCGTAGGGCAGCAGCTCCGATGGCCGGGACAACACGTTGGCGGCGGGCAGCACCCCGGCCAGTTCGCGCAGCAGTTCCGGTGCGGCGGATTTCGTGGTTGGGGCGGATGAGGTCAAGGACAGGCGGTTGTGCGATCGACGGCGAGGACGCCATTATAGCGACTTGGCATGCGTGCAAGGGTAACGCCGCGCGCGGGAGAAAATTTCTGTTGCGCGCTCTATTTCACGCTATAATGGTTTGTGCTCCGCCGATGACGCCGGCGGGGCGCCATGATAACAATCATTCCGAACCGTCTGCGAGGAAATACCGCGCGGTGCAATACCGCGTGATCGTAACTCCCGCTGGATGCGAGGATTGTTGCAATATCACCAACGACACCCATGCAAATTCCTGGAGGAAATAGCCCAATGAGTAATGACGTCAAACGCCCATCCCGTCGTAAATTCCTGAAAGGCGCCGCAGCGGGAACCACCGCAGCGGTGGCAGCCGTCCCCTACCTCGCTCGCGCCCAGACCGTACTCAAGGTACAGGCGGCCTGGGGCGGCGGTATCTTCCTGGAGTTCGCCCAGGACTACGTCAACAAGGTCAACGAGATGTCCGGCGGATCGCTGACGATTGACCTGCTTTCCGTCGACTCCGTGGTCAAGACCGCGGAAATGCAGACCGCTGTTCACAAGGGCGTACTCGACGGCGCGCACCTGGTCACTGCTTACTGGTATTCCAAGAGCCCCGCAGCGTCGCTGTTTGGCACCGGCCCCTGCTTCGGCTGGAACGCCAACCAGCTCCTCGGCTGGATGAAGTACGGCGGCGGCTACGAGCTGTACTATGAACTGATGGAAGCCCTCAAGCTGGACCTGGTCGGATTCTTCAACAGCCCGATGCCGGCACAGCCCCTTGGCTGGTTCAAGGAGCAGATCACCGAATCCGCGCAGATGCAGGGCCTCAAGTATCGTACTGTGGGCCTCGCGGCCGACGTGCTGCAGGAAATGGGCCTGTCCGTGGTCCAGCTTCCCGGTGGCGAGATCCAGCCGGCGATGAAGAGCGGCCTGATCGACGCGGCGGAATTCAACAACCCTACGTCGGACAAGGACTTCGGCATGCAGGACGTGTCCAAGCACTACCACCTCGGCAGCTTCCACCAGAGCCAGGAGACCTTCGAGATCATCTACAACAAGAGCCTGTTCGAGAAGCTGCCGGAAGAGCATCAGAAGATCCTCGAATATGCCTCGGAAGCGGCATCCGCCGACTTCAGCTGGAAGCTGCAGGATCGTTACTCCGCCGACCTGATCTCGCTGCAGGAAGACCACGGCGTCAACGTCTATCGCACGCCGGATTCCGTCATGCAGGACCAGCTCGCCGCCTGGGATATCGTTACCGATCGCATCGCTTCGGAGGATCCCTACTTCGCCAAGGTCATGGAGTCCCAGAAGGCGTGGTCGAAGCGGGTGGTGCGCTACGAACTGCTCAACGCGCCGAACTACGGCGGCGCCTATGAGCATTATTTCGGCAGCATGACCTGATCGCCAGGGGTATCGGAACGGGCCGGCATTCGCCGGCCCGTTTTCCATTCTCCCCGGGCAGGGTTTCTGCCCGACATCACATCGATCCAACCACCAACTCCTGACCGGCCATGAACCGATTCCTGCACTTCGTGGACAGCCTCAGCGTCTGGGTGGGCAAATGCTTCGCCTGGTGCATCGTCGTCCTCACCTTCGCCACCTGTTACGAGGTGTTCGTGCGCTACGTGCTGAATGCGCCCACCGTGTGGGCGTTCGACATGAGCGTGCAGATGTACGGCGCGCTGTTCGTCATGGCTGGCGCCTATGCCCTCGCCCAGGACGCCCACGTGCGCGGCGACGTGATTTACCGGCTCATGTCGCAACGTGCACAGGCCTCCGTCGACCTGGCGCTCTACATCCTTTTCCTGCTGCCGGCGGTGTTCGCCCTGACCTGGTACGGCTACGGATTCGCCGCGGATTCGTGGTTTTACAAGGAAGTAAGCTGGAGCAGCCCGGCGCGCATCCAGATCTACTTTTTCAAGTCCCTGATCCCCATTGCCGGGTTCCTGATCTTTCTCCAGGGGCTGGCGGAATCCATCCGCTGCATCATGTGTATCCGTGACGGCTACTGGCCGAAGCGCATGCATGACGTCGAGGAAACCGAGGACATGCTGATTCACCAGCGTGAAGACCTCGCACAACAACAATCCTGACCGCGCGCCACCATGACCGATCCGCAAATCGCCATCCTGATGCTGGGCCTGTTCATTTTCATGGTCCTGCTGGGCTTTCCCATCGCCTTCACCCTGCTCGCCATGGGCCTCGCCTTCGGCTATTACGCCTACTACGACGAGCTGCGCATGGACACCATCTTCGACAACCGGATATTCGATCTCACGGTGCAGAATACCTTCTCGGTGATGTCGAACGACGTGCTGGTGGCGATACCGTTGTTCCTGTTCATGGGTTACGTGGTGGAGCGCGCCAATATCGTCAACCGGCTGTTCTTCTCCCTCCAGCTCGCCGCGCGCCACCTGCCGGGATCCATGGCGGTGGCGGCGCTCATGACCTGCGCGATCTTCGCTACCGCCACCGGCATCGTCGGCGCGGTGGTGACCCTGATGGGCATGCTCGCTTTCCCGGCCATGCTGAAGGCCGGCTACAACAACAGCTTCGCCTCGGGCGTGATCTGCGCCGGGGGCTGCCTTGGCATCCTGATCCCGCCGAGTATCATGCTGATCGTTTACGCGGCGATAGCCGAGCTGTCGCCGCTGCGCCTCTACGCCGCAGCGATGTTCCCCGGGCTCATACTCGCCGGCTTCTACATGATCTACGTAATCATCCGCGCGACGCTGAACCCGTCGCTCGCGCCCAAGCCGAAGGAGGAGGACGTACCCCCCGCCGGGCAGATCATCCTCCAGGTGATCACCTCGGTGGTACCACTGGCGGTGCTGATCATGGCCGTGCTCGGCTGCATCCTGATGGGCCTCGCCACCCCGGCGGAGGCCGCCGGCGTCGGCGCCCTGGGCGGACTGGTTCTCGCGATGATCTACCGCTCGCTGAACTGGGAACGATTCAAGGAATCCGTCTACCTCACCGCCAAGACCTCCGCCATGGTGTGCTGGCTGTTCGTGGGCTCCTGGACCTTCGCCTCGGTGTTTTCCTACCTCGGTGGCCACGCCCTGATCGAGGAATGGATCCTGGCGATGAGCCTTGGCACCGTGGGCTTCCTGATCCTCGCCCAGGTCATCATTTTCCTTCTCGGCTGGCCCCTGGAATGGACGGAGATCCTCATCATCTTCGTACCCATCTTCCTGCCGATGCTGGACACCTTCGGCGTCAACCCCTACATGTTCGCGATGCTGATCGCGCTCAACCTGCAGACGTCGTTCCTGACGCCGCCCATGGCGATGTCCGCGTACTATCTCAAGGGCGTGGCGCCGCCGCACATCCAGCTCATGGAGATCTTCCGCGGGATCATGCCGTATCTCGGCATCGTCATCCTGACCATGGTGCTGATCTACATGTACCCGGGGATCGCACTCTGGCTGCCGGACTACTTCTTCGGCAAGGTGCCGCTCTGATCCAGGGCGCGCGGTTGAACTGATGTCCCTGCATTCCCTCGGCATCACCCGTGCCGCAGCGCTGATCGCTGATGGCAAGGTGTCCTCGCGCGACCTGGTGGATGACTGTCTCGCGCGCATTGCCGAATTCGATGGCAGCATCCAGGCCTGGGCCTGGCTCGATCCGGATTATGCGCGGCGCCAGGCGGACCGGCTGGATGACGGCCGTCGCAAGGGCAAGCCCGTCGGGCCGCTGCACGGCGTGCCCCTGGGATTGAAGGACATCATCGATACCGCCCGCGTGCCAACGGAGTACGGCTTCGCCCCGTTCGCCGGTCGTATCCCCGGGCAGAACGCTACCCTGGTGGACCGGCTGCAACAGGCCGGCGCCGTAATCATGGGCAAGACCGTGACCGCGAAGCTGGCGACCATGATGCCCGGCAAGACGACCAATCCGCATAACCCCGAACACACACCCGGGGGATCGAGCAGTGGCAGCGCGGCAGCAGTGGCCTCCTTCATGGTGCCCGGCGCGGTGGGCACACAGACGAATGGATCGGTGATTCGTCCGGCGGCTTACTGCGGCACCGTGGGTTACAAGCCGAGCTACGGCCTGGTATCCCGCCACGGAGTCCTGCGCCAGTCGCCATTCCTCGACCAGGTGGGGGTTTTTACCCGCACGGTGGAAGACGCGGCTCTGTTGGCGCAGACAATGATCGGCCAGGACCCGGAAGATCCCGCCACCCATGGCGTCGGGGCCATCCCTCCCCTGCTGGCCACCTGCCAGTCAGAGCCGCCGGTAACGCCCCGTTTCGGCTTCATGCGCACCAGCCGCTGGGACCAGCTCGACGCGGCTTCCCGGGAAGGGCTGGAAGAGGTGGTTGATGCGCTCGGTAACCGGGTCAGCGAAATCCAGGGCGGGCCCGCGTTCGACTCCGCGTGGGAGGCGCTCGCCACGGTCAACAGCGCGGAGATGGCAACCTGGTACGGACCGATCTTCGAGCGCGCCGCCGATCACTTTGAACCGGTGGCGGCGGAGATGATGGAACGCGGCGCCGCCGTGCGCGCGCCGGACTACATCAATGCCATGGCGTCACGCCCGTTGATCAACGGCATTCTCGAAGAGTACTTTCTCGAGTACGATGCCATCGTCACGCCCGCGGCCACCGGGGAGGCGCCTCGCGGACTGGATTCCACCGGCGACCCGATGTTCTCCACGCCCTGGACGTTCTGCGGCGTCCCCGCCATCACTTTGCCGGTGCTGCAGGGCGCCAGCGGGCTGCCGGTCGGTGTCCAGCTCGTATCCCGCGCAGGAGACGATGCGCGGTTGCTGCGTACCGCCCGCTGGCTGATGCACGAACTCGGCGGCGACGATACCGAATCCGCTGACAAATGAATTTTAGGAGACTCCGGACATGAAAAACGAAGTGATCGCCGGCCTGATCGGCATGGTACTGCTCAGCGCGTTTCTCCTCGGCCTGGCTGAATCCATTGGCAAGCCCCCCTTCTGGGTCATCGTGGTCACGGTTTTGCTGGGTGCCTGGATCGCCTGGTTTCAGGACACGGTCAGGAACCCCGAAGCCGAATAAAATCGGGCGCAAAATAACCTGCGCTTGTTTATACTTCGTTGGCTCAGGCGACTCGATCGCCGGGTTCGCGGCCGGCGAAGATGGCGTCCAGGTTGTCGAGCGCGCGGAACCCCATGGCGTCACGGGTCTCCACCGTGGCGCTGCCCAGATGCGGCACCACGAACACGTTGTCGAGCTCTCGGTAGGCCGCATGGATCGCGTCCGGTTCCCCGTTGAACACGTCCAGCCCGGCGGCGCGGACACGCCCTGACCGGAGCGCCGCCACCAGCGCCTCGTCGTCCACCACTGCGCCGCGCGCGGTATTCACCACGATGACGCCCTCGGGCAGTTTCTCGATTCGCTCGGCGTTCAGCAAGCCGCGGGAATCCGGATTGTTCGGGCAGTGCAGCGACAGCACATCGCTCACCGCCAGTAGACTGTCCAGGGTGTCGTGGTAGATCGCGCCGGCCTCGGCTTCCGGCGCCAGGCGGCTGCGGTTGTGATAGTGGATTTCCATGTCGAATCCGCGCGCGCGCCGCGCCGCCACCTGCCCCACGCGCCCCATGCCCACCACGCCGAAACGTTTGCCGGTGACCTGGCAGCCGAGCATGAAGGTCGGACTCCAGTCACGCCAACGGTCACCGCGCACCATGGCATAGCCCTCGCCGGCACGCCGCGCCGCGCCGAGCATGCACAGCATGGTGATCTCCGCGGTGGCGTCGGAGAGTACGTCCGGGGTATTAGTGACGATGATGCCGCGTTCACGCGCCGCGTCGAGGTCGCAATGATCCACGCCCACGGAAAAGTTGGCGATGGCGCGCACGTTGTCCGGAAGGCGGCTGATCACATCGGCATTGAAGTGCTCGGTGTGGCAGCACAGGATCGCATCCGCGTTCGCGGCCCGTGATACCAGTTCGTCCGCGCTATAGAGACGATCGTCGGAATTGAAATCACACCGGTAGCCCCGCGCCAGGCGCTCCTCCACCGCCGGTGGCAGTTTTCTGGTCACCAGGATGGCGGCGGATTGTCGTGAATCGTTCATTGTTGCTCGTTCTCCAGCATCAGTTTACGCAGGTTGGTCTCTTCGGTGTCGGGGGCGCGGCCGAACGGCGCTGACAGCGCCTCGATCACGCCGGCCCGGTCCTCCGCAGACCGGTTCTGGCTCAGCTTGCGCTTGCCCTCGATCTTGGCGACCCGGATTCGGAATCCGCGAATCGCGCGCAGCATCGCCGGTGCATAGTGCGGCGTCCAGGGCGCCGGGCTCCCCTGCTCATGGTAGCGGCTCAGTTCCTCGACGAGGGTCGCCAGCTCGCCGGGATCATCCACGGGCTCGGCCTCGCCGCTCATGTGCACCGCGACGAAGTTCCAGGTAGGCACCCCGGGATCACGGTACCAGGTGGGGGAAATGTAGGCATGGGGCCCGTGAAAGATGGCGAGGTGTTCGCCGGACTCGATGAGCCCGCTGTGGCGGTTGGCGCGGGCAAAATGTCCCCGCAGGATTACCTGCCCTTCCTCGTCGTCCACCAGCAATGGAACGTGCGATGCGTATGGCATACTCGCGTCCGTGCTGACCAGCGTGGCGAAGTTATGGCGACGCGCGAATGAAACTTGCGCATCGTGTTCGGGAAAGGCGAAAGGCTCCGGTACGTGCACGGCTCGAGGTCCGGTGGAAAGCCCACAAGCATATACGACGACACCCTGGATTTCACACCGTTGCCCTGCCGATGAGGTACGTTGCACCATGATCCGCGTACGCTTCCACGCAGGCAATGGCGACTCCGGAGATGCCGGATATTCCCGCTACGACATCCTCGACAGCACGCTGGCCAGTAACCGTCCGCTGGAGCTATTGTCGGCATTCAGCGCGGGCACCGGGGATGTCCCGGATTTCATCCCGCCGAGGAGCGAATCAACCCTTGCTCCGCCGCCTGGATGCGATCCCCGGCAACCTGTTTTTTCGGGCACGGCCACGGTCCACGGCCATGACATCGGGTTGCGCTGGCAGCGAAAACCAGACCATGTAGTCCTCGAACCGGGCGGTGATACCGTCATGCGAATCGACACCCTGGCCGGCGCATTCGATGTCACGCCACCACCGGATCCGGGTGATACCCTCGGCGAGCAGTTGCTGCTCGGCCCGGGCATGGTCTTCCTCGGGCCGGCGCGAAACACCTGGTTCCTGCATGCCTCCGCGGTAGCGCTGTCCCGTGGCGTCGTAATCCTTGCCGGTCGTTCGGGTGGGGGAAAGTCCACCCTGGCTCGCCTGCTGCCAGGGCTGTTGCCGGATTGCAAACGTGTGGCGGACGACATCGTCGCGCTTCGGTCCGGCGCGGGAACTGTCGCGTGCCTTCCGCGTTGTCCCCAGCCCCGCCTTGCACCGGCGGATCAACCCGCAGGGTTTCCGGTCACCCTGCCGGTTCTCGCTGTCCTGCTTCTCGAAGCGGATCCGGATCCCGCAACGGAGCCGGCCATGCTTGTGAAAAGCGGTCAGGCCGCAATGGCGGTGGGGCTCGTCAACCATGCGATGGGCTCCGGCCTGGGCGATCGGGTGATCGACCGTGGTCTCCTCGGCATGGCGGCGCGCCTGCTGGGAGACGCCGCCTTCGGCGTGCTGCGATATCCCCATCACGCTGAAGCGCCAGGGCAGGCAGCCGAGTTGATAGCGGGACTATTGCAGAATGCTGGCGCTCCGGGGGAATGAGCGCCGTCGCCCTGGTTCTTTATCGAGACGGCGCTGCTGCGAAGGTGTCGGACCTGGCGCCCGTCATGGCCGCGCTCCGGCATCACGGGCCGGATGGCCAGCATGTGGCCACCGCCGGCCCCTGCGCCATGGGATACCAGCACTTCGCCGCCCTGCCCGCGGCGGAAGACCATACCGGCCCGTGGACCTGCAGGGACACCGGCTGCCTGGTGATGTTCTGCGGGCGCATCGATAACCGCGGCGATCTCATCGCCTCGCTGGGCAGCAAAGGAAACGTTCGCGATGAGGCATTGGCCTGGCAATGCTTTCTCGCAAATGGCGAGGAGGGACTGGGCAATCTCATTGGGCGTTTTATCCTCGTCGCCTGGGATCCCCGCAATCAGAGCCTGCTCCTCGCGCGCGACGCGCTTGGCGACGAGCCCCTTTACTACGCCCTCGAGCGGAATCGACTGGTCGCGGCGAGTGAGCCATGGGCGGTGCAGGTGGCGCTCCCGGGCCGCCCCGAAGCGGACCCAGAGAAGATCACGGATTACCTCGCCCATCGCTGGCCCTCCAACGGCCATACGTTCTTTACCGGGGTACGGGAACTGCTGCCGGGGCATCATGCGAGGGTCAGCCAGCGCGGCTGGTTCTGCCGCCAGCACTGGCAGTTCACTCCCGACGACCATTGGGCGGGCGCGCCGGAAGAAACGGTGCACGAGGCATTTCGCGAACGCCTGCGGGAGGCGGTCAGCGCGCGCCTTCGCACCGATCACAAGGTAGGCATTTCTCTGAGTGGCGGGCTCGATTCCACCTCGGTGGCGGTAAGCGCGCCGGATCCCCGGGCCCTGACGTCATTTTCCTGGAGGTTCGACCGGTTTCGCGATAGCGATGAAGGCTCCTCTCTGGAAGCAGTGCTTGCGAGTACCGGCCTGCGACATGTAAGCGTTCCAGGGGACGATCTCTATACTCACTTCGATGCTGCCGGTCGACCCGATGGTCTGGGTTTGAATGGCCCACACACCAATACCGTGCACCGACTGAAGCAAACGCTCTACCGGACCGCCGCTGAGCAAGGCTGTCGCGTCGTGCTGACCGGAGATGCCGCGGACGAACTCTACCTCGGACGGAATTACTGGCTACGGGATCTGGTCCGACACCACCAGTTGCATCGCCATGGAAACGTCGTGAGGTCGTTCATGGGCGATCTGGTGAAAGTAAACGGGGAGGCCTGGCTGGCGCTACGGATGCTGGCGGGCAATCAGATCGGATTTCGCCGCTACCTGACCAAACGGAAGCCTGCCTGGATGTCACCTCGGGCCTGGCATCGTTGGCCGGCCTATGCCCCGACTCCGCTAGTGCCAGCGACTTTGTCCGGGGAGGTGAGTTATGACTATGCGATAGGCGCGTATCGGGCAACCTATGCCACCTACGAACTCGACGCCAATGCCGCTAGTGGGGTCGACCGGCGCAGCCCCTACAGGGACAGGCGTGTTGTGGAGTTCCTGTTGCAGTTGCCGGCCTGGTTTTACAGCCGGCCGCCTCGTTACAAGGTGTTGGTGCGGGATGCCTTTGCCAGTCGACTGCCCGACGCGGTACTGCGTCAGGGGAAGCGCGGTTCCCTGGCGATCATGTTGCAGCCCGGTTTGGTCGAGGCCCGCGCCAGAGTGACCCGCCTGCTCGAAAACGAACCCGGCTGGCGCGACTTCCTGGAGCCGGCCCAAGTCCTGGGAGCGCTGGAGGCATTTCGCGGCGTTGGCATCAACCGCCAGGTGCCGGACGGCATACTGTGGAATGCCACTTGTCTCGGTGCGTGGCTGCAAAAACTGGGTGAAGCCGGATGATGTCTGCTCCTGGACTGTGACTTCCGCCGCAGGGCATCGAATGCCCGTGTCCCAGGCGGGAGAGCAGCCCGGGCAATCCAAACAGGGCGTTACGTGACAGGACCGTCGCGGCGTCTGAACTCCATCACATCTTGGGCGTACCGAACCGTCCCATGCTCCCGTCGCTCTCCACATCCAGTACGCTGGGAGATCCCCCGAGCGTCAGGTCCGTCACTTTCCCATGCCGTGTCAGAACGGGCCTGTTGTAGGACTGCCGGACGATACCGGCACCAGGAATCCCGCTCCGCCGGGAATCCGGTGAAACCAACCTCCGATTCATAACAATACCTCGCACTCAGGCGTGCGTAATCACGTTAAAGTTTGTTTTGCGTGAAAGGCGGGTGTTTTATTGTGTTCTGACGGGCCCCTTTTCCCGCGCCCGGATTATATCGCGATTTCCGGCTATAGGAAGCCCGTCCAGCCGCCACCCCGGGCGAAAAGCCGCGCCCGCGGAATCAGGGTAGAATCGCCGCTCCATCCCGCATCGACCCGACGAATGGCCGACCCGACCCGCACCCGATTCGATACCCTCGCATTACACGCGGGGCAGGTGCCGGACCCGGTGACCGGCGCGCGCGCCGTGCCGATCTACCAGACCGCGAGCTACGTATTCCGCGACAGCGAGCACGCGGCGTCCCTGTTCAACATGGAACGTCCGGGCCATGCCTATTCGCGCCTGTCCAATCCCACCACCGCGGTGCTTGAGGAGCGGATGGCGGCGCTGGAGGAGGGCGTGGGAGGGATCGCCACCGCCAGCGGCCAGGCGGCGATGCACCTCGCCATCGCCACCCTGATGGGTGCCGGATCTCATATCGTTTCGTCGAGTGCCATCTATGGTGGCAGCCATAACCTGTTGCAGTACACCCTGCCCCGTTTCGGCATCGAGACGACGTTCGTCTCACCGCGCGACGTCGACGCCATCCGCGCCGCGATCCGGCCCGAGACGCGGCTCATCTTCGGCGAGGTGGTGGGCAACCCGGCGGGCGACGTGATGAACCTGCCCTTGGTGGCGGAACTCGCCCATGATCACGCCATCCCGCTGATGATCGACTCGACATTCACCACGCCCTACCTGGTGCAGCCCTTCGACCACGGCGTGGACATTGCAATGCATTCCGCCACCAAGTTCCTCTGCGGTCACGGTACCGTCATCGGCGGGGTACTGGTGGACAGTGGCCGGTTCAACTGGGAAAAGAGCGGTCTCTTTCCGACACTGAGTGAGCCCTACGACGGCTTTCACCAGATGGCCTTCGACGAGGAGTCGAGTACCGGGGCCTTCCTGCTGCGCGCGCGGCGCGAAGGCCTGCGCGACTTCGGCGCCTGCATGAGTCCCACAACGGCGTTCTACATCCTCCAGGGGCTTGAGACATTGTCCATCCGCATGGACCGCCACGTCGCCAACACGCGCAAGGTGATCGATTTTCTCCTTTCTCGCGATGATGTCGCCAGCATCAGCTACCCGGAGCTGCCGGATCATCCGGACCACCAGCTGGCCACCAAGCTACTGCCCCGGGGCGCGGGCGCGGTGTTCAGTTTCGACCTTGCCGGGGGGCGCGAAGCCGGGCGGGTATTCGTTGAAAGCCTGCAGATCTTTTCCCACCTGGCCAACGTCGGTGACGCCAAGAGCCTCGTGATCCATCCCGCGAGCACCACCCACTACCGTATGAGCGAGACCGACCTGAAAAAAGCAGGCATTGGGCCAGGCACCATCCGCCTTTCCATCGGCCTCGAGGATGCCGACGATCTCGTCGAGGATCTGTCGCAGGCGCTGAAGCGCGCCGCACGCGCGGCCTGATCGGGCGATGAAGTTTTCCGCCGAAGGCAGCGCATGTTATGCCTATTCCGCCGCCCGTGCCCATGATCCCGAGGTGGATACCGTGGTGTTCGTTCACGGCGCGGCCATGGATCACTCGGTGTGGACACTGCAGAGCCGCTACTTCGCCTACCATGGCTTCAACGTGCTCGCGCTCGACCTGCCCGGGCACGGGCAGAGCGAAGGGGAACCGCGTAACCGGATCGGCGACTATGCGATCTGGCTGAAAACCGCGCTCGGCGAATCCACGGGGCGGCGTCTTCACCTGGTCGGTCACAGCATGGGTTCGCTGATCTGCCTCGAGACCGCTTCTCGCATGGCGGACACGGAACGCGCGCCGGCGACGTTATCGCTGGTAGGCTTCACCTGGCCCATGGCGGTCACCCCGATACTGCTCGATGCCGCACGCGACGATCCGCGTGAGGCCTACGCCATGATGACCCAGTGGAGTCATGCATCCCCCGTGGGCGGCGAGCCCAATCCCGGTTTCTGGGCGCCGGGGGGCCAGTTCCGCCTGCTGGAAAACAGCCATCCGGGAGCGGTGTTCGCCGATCTCACCGCCTGCAACGATTACGATGGCGGCGCCGATGCCATGGCGAGGGTCACCTGCCCTATCCGCTTTATCAGCGGCGCCCGCGATCGCATGGCGCCCAGCCCGCTCGCGCGAAAAATGGCGGCGGAAAAGCCAGGCGCCGAAATCGTGATCCTGCCGGACTGCGGCCATAACCTGATGGCGGAGAGCCCTGACGGCGTGCGCGATGCGCTGTTCGAATTCATCCGCGCGGCGTGACATGAAGAACGCGGATACCATTCTTCTGCCGCGCTGGCTGATCCCGGTGGCCGACAACGACGCTGACAGTTGCGGCGCGGTATTCGAAGACCATGCGCTGGTGATCCGGCAGGGACGCATCGCCGACGTCGGACCGCGGTCGACCGTTACCGCGGAGTGGGAGGCGGTTGAATCCGTCACGCTGGAGGATCATGTCCTGATCCCGGGCCTGGTCAACGCCCATACCCATGCGGCAATGACACTGCTGCGCGGCTATGCCGACGACATGCCGCTGATGGAGTGGCTGTCGGAGCATATCTGGCCCGCGGAAGCGCGCTGGGTGAGCAGGGAGTTCGTCGCCGCAGGTACCGAACTGGCGATTCTGGAGATGTTGCGCGGGGGCACTACCTGCTTCCAGGACATGTACTTCTTCCCCGACATGGTCGCCGCGCGCGCCGAGGCCGCGGGCATGCGCGCGGTGGTGGGCATGATCGTGATCGAGTTCCCCACGGTGTGGGCGAAGGACGCCGGTGAGTACCTGGAGAAGGGGCTCGAGACCCGGGACGCGCTGCGCCATTCGACCCTGGTCAGCGCCGCGTTTGCGCCGCATGCGCCGTACACGGTGAACGACAAGGCGCTGGAGAAGATCGCCATGCTGGCTGAGGAACTGGACTGCCAGGTACACATGCACGTGCACGAAACGGAACACGAGATTTCCGAATCCAGCGCGCGCTTTGGCATGCGGCCGCTGGAGCGACTCGATCGCCTCGGCCTCGTCAGCCACCGGCTGGGCGCGGTACACATGACCCACTTGCTTGACGCCGAGATCGAGACCGTGGCGAGCCGTGGCGTGAGCGTGATCCACTGCCCGCAGTCCAATCTCAAGCTCGCCAGCGGCATGTGCCGGGTACACGACCTGATCACTGCCGGGGCGAACGTCGCCATCGGCACCGATGGCGCATCGAGTAATAACGACCTTGACATGATGGCCGAGATGCAGACGGCGTCGCTGCTCGCCAAGGGCGTATCGGGGGACCCGTCGGCACTGGACGCCGCGAATTCACTCTACGCCGCCACCCTGGGTGGCGCACGCGCTCTCGGCCTGGAAGAGCAGATCGGCTCGCTGGAAACCGGCAAGCTGGCCGATGTCGTAGCCATCGACCTCGCCGATGCCTGTTCGTGGCCTGTCTACCATCCGCTCAGCCAGGTGGTCTATGGCTGCGCGGCGCGCCAGGTCAGCGATGCCTGGATCGGTGGCCGGCGCGTGCTGGAGAATGGGCGCCCCACCCAGCTCGACAGTTCGCGGGTGATGAGCGATGCGCGCCAGTGGGGTTTGAAGATCGGTGCGCCATCCCCATCCTCCGACCCATGATGGCGAGCGAAACGACTTCGAAAACACACGCTGCGGACAACGTGGACGCGGCGGAGATTCGCAAGTTTTCAGAGCTCGCGAGCCGCTGGTGGGATCCACATAGCGAGTTCCGCCCGCTGCACGAGATCAATCCCCTGCGGCTCGACTTCATCAACCAGCGCAGCCCGCTGGACGGGAAACGCGTGCTCGACGTCGGCTGTGGCGGCGGTATCCTGAGCGAATCCATGGCAGCCGCGGGCGCGGAAGTGACCGGCATCGACATGGGCGAGGCGCCGCTCAACGTGGCCCGCCTGCATGCTCTCGAATCCGGGGTGACGGTGGATTATCGCCAGGTGACTGCCGAGGTGCTGGCGGCGGAAAATCCGGCCTCCTTCGATATCGTCACCTGCCTCGAGATGCTCGAGCATGTCCCCGACCCCGCGAGCGTCGTCGCCGCCTGCGCGCGACTTGTGAAACCGGGCGGCGCGGTGTACTTCTCCACCATCAATCGCAATCCGAAGTCGTTCGCCTTCGCCATTCTCGGCGCGGAATACATTCTCCGCCTGCTGCCCCGTGGCACCCACCAGTACGCGAAGCTGATCCGGCCCTCGGAACTGGAGCGCTGGTGCCGCGCCGCCGGGCTGCGGGTAACGGAAATGACCGGAATGCACTACAACCCGTTATTGCGAAAGTACTGGCTCGCCCCCGGGCTCGACGTCAACTACCTCGTCAGCTGCGTCCTCGACTGATCGTGTCCATCCCCGAGGGCCCGTCCACGCCACCGGCGGCGGTACTGTTCGATCTCGATGGCACCCTGCTCGACACCGCCGGCGACCTCGTGGGCGCGGTCAACATGCTGCTCCGCGAAGACGGGCGCGATCCAGTGCCGCTCGATGCGCTACGGCCCTGGGTATCCCAGGGCGGTCTCACGTTGGTGAGCCTCGCCTATGACCTGCCGCGGGAAAGCGACGCCGCCCATGCCCTGTGGCGACGCTACCTGGTCCTCTATGAAGCCAATATCAGTCGCCATTCGCGTCTGTTCGACGGTCTCGAGGACATACTGGTATCACTGGAGAGCGCGGGACGCCCCTGGGGCATCGTCACCAATAAACCGGAGCACCTCACCCGGCGGTTGCTGGCGGAGCTTGGCATGACGGAACGACCGGCCTGTGTGGTCGGCGGAGATTCCGCGGCGCGCAGCAAGCCCTGGCCGGATCCGGTGGTTCTCGCCTGCGAACGCATCGGCGTGGATCCCGAGGATATCCTGATGGTGGGTGACGACGCGCGCGACATCGATTCAGCGCACGCCGCGGGTGGACGCGCGCTGGCCGCCGGCTGGGGCTATATCCGCGACGACGATGACCCGGGACACTGGGGCGCCGATGCCGTCGTCGCCACCCCAGCGGACCTGGCGCCCTGGATCGGCCCCGCATAGCGCTTCGGGGATGAAATTCTTCGACCATCCGGGACATGCCAGCCGCTGGTGCGACGCCATGCGCAGTAAAGGTCGAAGCGTGGGCTACGTCCCCACCATGGGCGCGCTCCACGACGGACATCTCTCGCTGGTGGCGCGCTCGGTGGCGGAGAACGACATCACCTGCGTCAGCATCTTCGTCAACCCGCTGCAATTCAACAATGCCACCGATCTGGCGAACTATCCGCGTACCATGGAGGAGGATTGCGCGATGCTGGAAGGCGCGGGTTGCGACATGGTTTATACCGGCAGCCTCGAAACGTTCTTCCCCGGCACCACGGACGTCGCGGATATCCCGCCGGTAGTGCCCCTGCCCGCCATTGCCGGCCTCGAAGCGGACTTCCGTCCCGGTCATCTCGAGGGCGTCCAGGCCATCGTCGAGCGGCTGTTCGACACCGTGGGAGAATGCCGCGCCTACTTCGGCGAGAAGGACTTCCAGCAGACCCTGCTGGTGCGCCAGATCGCAGCGCTTCACGGCGGCGTCGAGGTGGTAGTCTGTCCCACCGTGCGCGAGCCATCGGGTCTCGCCATGTCATCACGCAACCGGCGGCTCGATGACGCGTCGCGCAACCTGGCAGGGGCGCTCTCGCAGGCGCTGCGACACGCGGCGGCGCTGTGGGATGCAGGTGAACGGGATTCCGAGAGGCTGGAACGAGCCATGGCGGAACAATTGGCCCGGCCGGGAATCACAGTGGAATACGCAGCGGTGCGCGACCCGGAAAACTGGACGGCGGGGACGCCCGCCGGGCCGCTCAGGCACGCACGCGCGCTCGTCGCCGCCACGGTGGGCGGCGTACGCCTGATCGACAATCTCGCGCTCGGCTGAGAGGTCGGCGCCGCAGCCAGGACTTTCGTGGCGACTACGGACTTTCAGGCACATGTCCCCTCCCCTTCATTCTCACCCGGTTCTTCCACTGCTCGCCTTTCTGGCGATCCTCTGCCCGGCGTCAGCCCGTTCGTTCGAAGCACCGCTTACCGAGGGCCACTGGGAAGTCCTGGCATACCGGAACATCCCCGCCAACCGTGTGAGTTTCGCCGCTGGCTCCATGGAGATCGCGGTGGACGGTTCGGCCGGGGCCATCATTCTGCCTCTCCGGGCTCCGGGACGGTTTTCACGATTGCGCGTGGAGGCGACCATCGACGGGGAAGTCAATCTCGATGGCGTGGCCCAGGGGGAAAAAGGCGGTGACGACTTCCGCCTGCGCGTAGGGCTGGTCTATGCCGGTAAGAAAACGCTGAACTTCTTTCAGCGCACGGTGGCGCCTGCCTGGATCCGGAGACTGCATTCGCTGGCGCCGGAAGGCGCCGGCATCAGCCGGGTCGAATTCTTCAACACCTGGCAGGATGATGGGCTGGCTGGCAATATCCGGGATCATCCAGCGTCGGAAATCTGGCGCGAAAATTTCGTTCTCGATGCCGATGTCGACGGCCGGGTCAATCAGGCGCTGGACATTCCCGTGGATGCGGATGTCGTGGCGATCTGGATCAGCTCCGACGGCGACGACACGGGTTCATCATTTCGCGTGACAATCGAATCGCTGGCACTCGAACCGGCCTGAGACGGTCTACGGGGTCAGAAGGTTGCCCTGGTGCCGGCGTAGACCTTGGTTTCCCCGTCGCTGCCCAGTCCCTGGGCAATGTCGAGCCGGAGGTCCGTGCGTACGAATGCGCGGATCTTCCAGCGCAGCCCCACGCCGATGCCGACCTTGGGGTCACGGAAGGTGAAGTCACCGAATTTTTCGAACGCGTCGCCCACGTCGATGAAATAGGCGCTGCGAAGGTTTTCCCGGTTCGCCACCGGGCGCAGGTACTCGATGTTGGCGACGTAGTAGCTGTTGCCCTCTATGCTGTCCCGATCGTATCCGCGAACCGCGGTGCCTCCGGTGATCTGGTAGGTGCTGTCACCAAACAGGGAACTCGACGTGACGGCGAAGCGCAGCTGAAAATTGAGGTTGTGACGCTTCTCCCGGTTGACTGGAATGTAGCGACGGTAGAACAGGTTCTGCGTGGTCAGGGTCTCCTCGGAGCCGAGCACCGGTTGCGCGAGCTCGGTTTCCATACCGTAGTGTTTACCGCTGCGGTAGCTGCCATGATCCACCACGTCGATGTACTCAAGGCCCGCAATCAGGGAGTTGACGAGCACGTCGCCGAAGAGGTTGGGGTCTCCGCGCAGATAGGTATGATCGTAGTCCTCGGATCGAAAACCTATGGTGAATCGCAGCCCCTTGCTCGGGCCTTCCTCCTCGAGCCATTTCGACAGGGTGACGCCCCAGGAATTCTTGTCCCGCAGGTAGTCGCCAGTCAGGTTCTCGCGCTGCTCCTCGATGTCCGCCTTGTCGTAGTCGTAATGGATGCGGAAGTCGTAGGGGGAGCCAAAGATCCGCGGGTAGAAGTACTCGAACTCCAGGGTTTCCTCCTCCTGGATGTCGGTGTCCTGGAGGTCGGTGCGCTTCGCCCGGATCGTCAACTCGTTGTTGCGGCCGAACAGGTTGTCCATCTGCAGCCGGGCCCCCCAGGTGATGTCGCCGTCGCTGCCCCGGCTGAATACCGGCACGAAGTACCAGAATCGTTTCTCGTCCACCAGGAAGGTGATCTCCACGCCCTCGGGGGTATCGCGGCTGACCACCTCCACCGAGCGAAACAGTCCGAGATCCATGATGTTCTGCCGCGACAGCTCCATCTTTTCCGGGTCGAACGGATCGCCCTCGCGGATAATGATCTCCTGGTCGATAACCTCCTGCTCGGTCTTTTCATTGCCCTGGATCTCGATACGCCGGATCGGCGCGTCATCCGCCTCGTCCTCCTGCCCATGGGCCTGACCATGGCCAAGCAGAAACAGCCCGAACAACGGAGCCAGCAGCAGTAACCGGATTACGCGCATCGGGAAGGAGCGGACAGCCGGATCAATCCGTGCTTCCGGGCGCTCGGCGCGGTGTTGATTTACTACCTCCGGTCAATTGGTGTACTGCTGAGCCACTGCACGGGATTCCGGCGCCGGCCCTCAATCGGCGCGCGGTGGCCGGATCCAGTTCCATGGATAACTCGGCCAGACGACCACATCCCTGAATATCGTGGTGACCAGGCCGGCGAAATACTACATGGGTTGGCGGTTCGGTGACAACCGTGACAAATGACAAAATCGTAACCCGCAGGTTCCCCGTGAATTGCCGATTACAGGCTGCGACCTCGGCGGATCTTCCCCCTGCCGAAACGCTGGCGAATGTCGTCACTCAGGCGGTCGATCCGGCGCTGGCGGTCCTCTCCCTGGTCGGTGTCATCCGCGGCGGCTTCCATTCCCGCGAACAGGTCCGCCTGGGTTGGCGCTTCGGATGGCCGCGCATCGTCGTGAAAGTTGGTGACACCGACGCCCACCAGGCGCACCGCGAATCGGCGGTCCTCGAGCAATCCACGCAGCAGTGCGCGTACTGCCTGCCAGATTTCAAGCGTACGGTCGCTTCTGTGCTCCAGGCTGCGCGCCCGGGTGACG
>JAUILZ010000046.1 GCA_030432755.1 Gammaproteobacteria bacterium
CCGCCACGATCGAGGGACTCCTGCAGGCGCAAGGGGATGACACCCTGGTCCTGGTGGGAGATCCCGGGGGCCGGTCGCTTTGCGGGGATGGTGAATGCATAATTGCCGCACCGGATCGGCTGGTCATCGTCGTCGGACCCGAAGGCGGCTTCGATGCGCGCGAACAGGCATTGCTGGAGGCTCATGGGTCGACAATTTCGGTGCGCTGCGGTGATCTCGTCCTGCGCACCGAGACCGCCGCCCTGGCCCTGCTGGCCGCGGTCAACCAGTGGCTGGACGGCAAGACTGACAATCCCCATATCTGAACAACAAGGCAGGACATGCATCCCCAGAACCTCGTCTGGATCGACCTCGAAATGACCGGCCTGTCGCCGGAGAACGATGTCATCATCGAAATCGCCAGCATCGTCACCGATGCCCAGCTCAACGTTCTCGGCGAAGGTCCGGTGATCGCGGTCAAGCAGCCGCTCACACGGCTGGCGAAGATGGACGAGTGGAACACCCGCACGCACACGGAAAGCGGCCTCGTCAATCGCGTCAAGGCCTCGAAAATCGATACAGCGGAGGCAGAGCATCAGACACTCGAGTTCATCCGCCGCTTCGTTCCCGGCAACCATTCCCCGCTCTGCGGAAATTCCATCTGCCAGGACCGCCGTTTCCTCGCCCGCTACATGCCGAAGCTGGAGTCGTACCTGCACTATCGCAACCTGGACGTGAGCTCGATCAAGGAGCTCATTACCCGCTGGCGCCCGGATCTGCTGAATGGCTTCAGCAAGCAGAATACCCACCGCGCGATGGACGATATCCGCGAATCCATCGACGAGCTTCGCTATTACCGGCGGACTTTCCTGCGCGCGCCCGAACCCTCCATGCCCTGACGTCAATGAAACTCCACGCCCTGCCGGCACTGTTCCTTTCCGCCCTGGTGCTCGTCGCCCTGCCGCGCGCCGGTCATGGCGCGGCGGCGATCGCCAGCGCCCATCCGCTCGCCACGGACGCGGGCCTGCAGGTTCTCGACCAGGGCGGCAATGCCTTCGACGCCGCGGTGGCGGTGACCGCGACCCTGGCGGTGGTGGAGCCCACGGGATCCGGCCTCGGCGGTGGTGGATTCTGGCTTCTCTACGACGCCGCCAACGACCGGGAACTGATGCTCGACGGGCGCGAGACCGCCCCCGGCCAGGCCCATCGTGACATGTACCTCGACGCGGCTGGCGAGGTCATCCCCAACCTCTCGGTGGACGGACCCCTCGCGGCGGGGATTCCCGGCGAACCCGCGGCCATCGCCTGGCTGGCTTCCGTGCTCGGCGACCTGCCGCTTGAACAAAGCCTCGCGCCGGCCATCGCCTACGCCGAACGAGGCTTCGCCGTGGGCGAGCATTACCAGCGGCTGATGGAGTTCCGCCAGCCGGTGATTGCGGCGTCTCCCGCGGCGGCGGCGATATTTCTCGACGACGGTGCGGTGCCGGAACCCGGCTGGCGCCTGGTGCAGCGCGATCTCGGCCAGGTGCTGCGCGCGATCGCCGAACGCGGTTTCGACGGCTTCTATCGCGGTCCGGTGGCGGAAGCGCTGGTATCGGGCAGTACCGAAGCGGGCGGCATCTGGACCCTCGAGGATCTCGCGGGCTACCGCGTGGCTGTGCGCGAACCGGTACGCGGAAGTTATGGCGACATGACCTTCACCGCGGCGGCGCTGCCGTCATCCGGTGGCCTGGTAATGGCGGAGGTGTTCAACATCCTCCAGGGGCTGGACCTGGAGAGCGCGGACCCGGTCACGCGCAACCACCTGCTGGTGGAGGCGATGCGCCGCGCCTATCGCGATCGGGCGGAGTTCATGGGCGACAGCGACTTCGTCGACGTACCGGTGGAAAAACTGCTCAGCATGGAGCACGCAGAGACGATGCGCGCCGGCATCGACCCCGCGCGCGCCACGCCGAGCGCGGACCTGGCGCCGGCATCCGGTGGTACGGGCGCCGGCGCGGACACCACGCATTTCTCCATCGTCGACCAGTATGGAAACCGGGTCGCCGCCACGTTGTCGATCAATTACCCCTTCGGCTCGGGCTTCGTCCCGCCGGGCACGGGCGTGCTGCTGAACGACGAGATGGACGACTTCTCCGCCAAGCCCGGTGTGCCCAACGTCTATGGCCTGGTAGGCGCCGAGGCCAATGCCATCGCGCCGGGCAAGCGAATGCTGTCGAGCATGACGCCCACGTTCCTGGAGACGCCGGAGCGTATCGCCGTGCTCGGCACGCCGGGCGGCAGCCGCATCATTTCCATGGTGATCCAGTCGGCACTCGCCTTTCACGCCGGCGCCGACGCGGTGGAAATGGTCGACCGCGGACGCATCCACCACCAGTACCTGCCGGACCGCATCCAGTACGAGACGGGCGCGCTCACGCCCGGCGAGGTGGTGCGTCTCTATCTCCGCGGCCATGCACTGGAACCCCGCGACCGGACCTGGGGCAACATGCACGCGGTGGTGATCGACAAGGCCACCGGCAGCCTGAGCGCCGCGTCCGATCGCCGCGGCGAGGGCAAGGCAGCGGTTATCGGCAGCGCCGTTCCCGCGGAGTAGAACTCAGCGCAGACCCAGCATGCGCGCCACCTTCTGCAACAGCGAGGGTGGCTGGTCCGTCGATCCAGCCGCTGGCGCGGTTGCCCCCGATGCACTGCCCGGTTCTGTTGAAGAAACGCCGGTTCGACCGTCTCCCCGCCTGGCGGAATCGTTCGCTGCATCCACAGCCGGGGTCTTGCCGGACGCGGCATGGCGATCAAAGGGGATACCGAGCTCACCGAGCTTGTCCACCGTGGGCACGCCGGCTCCATCCCATCCGCGCAGCTCGTAGTAGCGCGGGATCAGGACGTCGAGCTCCACAACGTTGCCCTTGCCGAAACCGGCGGGCGCGGGATCCTTCAGCATACGTGGCGGCAGGGTGTCGTCCGCGGTGGTCAGTCCCGCGGCATTGTTGAACAGGCGTTCCAGGTTCCAGATACGTTCGCCGGTGAGCCGCAGCCGCTCCACGTCCCATTTCCCCGGGCAGGTGGCGTCCACCAGGCGGGCGAAATGCTCGTAGCCCCAGACGCCGGTGGTGAAGAGGCAAAGGCCGGTGGAGTCCACCATGGCGACGAAGTCCTGGGAGGTGCGCACCGCCTCTGCCTTGCCCGTGCTGCCCGGATCGGACATGTCCTGCTCGAAGGTGTCATGTCGAAGGTGACAGGCGCCGCGATTGCTGGTGGCATAGCCGAGACCCATGCCCTGCATGGCGCGACCGTCGTAGCCGGCGAACTCCTGACCTTTGGCTACCATGGCGAGTTCCGGGTGACCGTACTTCTCGCACAGGCGCTTTGAACCCAGGCCGAGTTCCCTGCCGAAGCCTTCGTACTTGCCCGCCTTCTCCGACATCACCACCAGCGCCTCGGCGCTTCCGAAGGACAGGTCGATACCGTCCGTCTGTTCCTTCGTGATCGCGCCGATCTCGTACAGTTCCATCGCCGCCGCGAGGGTGACGCCGAACGAGATCGGGTCCATGCCGTGCTCGTTCATCATGAAGCCGGCGAAGGTGAGCGCGTCCAGGTCGTCCACCCCGACCACCGGACCGAAGGCGAACGCGGTTTCGTATTCGAGGCCGCCGGAAACATCGTGATACTGCGGCCGGCCCTTGACGCTGAAATGCTCGGGATCGATATGCGCCAACCGGCCGCAGCCGATGGTGCAGCCGAAACAGGCGGCATTGCGCACCAGGTTGGTATGGCCGTGGCGGTTCTTCAGCGTGACCGCCTCGTGGTTGATCCGGCTCGCACCGTCGAAGGTCATCTTGCGGAAATTCTCGGTGGGAAGGCCGCCGAACTCCTGCATCGTGTCGAGCATCGCGTGGGTGCCGTAGCGCATCAGTCCGCGGCGCGCGCCACTGCCGTTTAGCTCGGCGTTGACGTCGTTCGCCACTGCCATGAAGGCCTTTGCATTGTCCTCCTTGACGCCAATCGTGCCGCGCGCGGCGATGGCCTTCAGGTTCTTGCTACCCATCACCGCGCCCACGCCGGAACGCCCGGCGGCGCGGTGCAGGTCGTTCACCACGCAGGCGTAGCGCACGCCCTGCTCGCCGGCGACGCCGATGGCGGCGACCTTTGTCAGCGGATCCTGGGTCTGCTTGTGCAGCCATTCATCGGCTTCCCACACCGTCCTGCCCCAGATATCGTCGGCCGGCTTGAGGTGTACGTCGTCGTCCCGGATATCCAGGTAGACGGGCGTGGGCGATCGCCCGGTCAGGATAAGCATGTCGTAGCCGGCGTACTTCAGTTCAGCGCCAAACTTGCCGCCGGAGTTGGAGGCGGCGATGGCGCCGGTGAGCGGACCTTTCGTCACCACCGTGTATCGGCCACTGGTGGACGCGAGCGTGCCGGTCAACGGTCCGGTGGCGAAGATGAGAACGTTCTCCGGACTCAGTGGATCGGCCGCCGGATCCATTTCCTCCCAGAGATAGCGCGAGGCCAGACCGCGACTACCCAGGTACTGTTCGGCCCATTCCTGGTTGAGGGGTTCGGTGGTAATGGTTCCGGCGCTGAGGTCCACGCGCAGGACTTTCTGTTGCCAGCTCATAGCAGTCTCCGCAATAGAGTCGGGGTGCGACGCGACCGTGTCAGGACGCGCGCGGCAAGGGGTCGGGCTTACCGGCGTTCGCCGTCGTACGGACCACGCCTGTCAACGTGATGATGCGTGATTCGGGGATATTTTTCCAGCGCCACCGGCGCGCCGGTCCGTTCATACCAGCGGAAAAAAGTCGCCGGCGCTAAGAACGCCGTAGACGCCGCTACCCGGCGTCTCCTCGATGGCCTGTTCGGCAAGCTGGTAATACACGGGCCGCAGGAGGCGCGCCTCGAGGCCGTCGCGTACGTGGATCACCGGGGAGGGTTCGCCGGTTGACGGATCGACCCGCGCATCCAGCGGATGGTCAGCGTCCAGCCGAACCACCTCGTCGACATCGGTGCGAAACCAGGTACAGGAAACGCCGTCCTCGACCTGCCTGGTCATCTCCACCGCGAGGAAGGGGGTATCCACCACCCGGATGCGATAGCGGACATGCGGCGTGACCAGGCTGAAACCGTCGGCATCGCGCACGAGTACGGTGGAGAAAAGTTTCACCAGCTTGCGCCGGGTTATCGGATCGCCCTCGTGCAGCCAGCGACCATCGGACTCGATCACCAGGTCGAAGTCGATTACCTTGTCCGGGCGCCAGGTTTCCACCGGCGGCCTGCGGAAGGCGCCGAGCTGGTCGAACAGGCCCGCCAGCGTAGCCTCGCGGGTCGCGGACCGGTCCGCGGCGTTCAATAAAGACGCGCGACGCTCAGTGCGCGCCGCGATGACTGAGGGCGCTGCCGAGCAGGCGCGCGGTGATGTCCACCGCGGAAATGACTTCCTCGTAATGCATCCGCGTGGGGCCGATGACGCCAAGAACGCCGACGCGCTGGTCATCTACCTCGTAGGGCGCGGCGATGACGCTGCAGTCCTCCAGCATCTTGTAGCCCGATTCCTCGCCGATGAATATCTGCACGCCGCTCGAATCCATGCTTTTCTGCAGCAGGTCGTAGAGCACCTGCTTGGTCTTGAAGGTGTCGAACAACTGCTTGATCTTTTCCAGTTCGGCGAAGTCGGGAATCGCGAGCAGGTTGTTCTCGCCGCTTACCAGCACGGACTCGGCGTCCTTGTCGCCATCGGCATCGAACAACTGGCCCGCCATGCGGATGGCGGTACGCATTTCGCGATGCATGTCGCGATGATCGTTACGCATGTGGCGCGCGAGATCGTTGCGCACCTCGTCCAGGATCCAGCTGCCATAGGACACATTGAAGTAGTTGGCCGCCTCCACCAGTTCACTGTCACTGTACTCGCGGCGCGCGGACAGCACCCGGTTCTGCACCTGGCCGTCGGTGGTGACCAGGATGGCAAGCACCCGCTGCTGCGACAGCTTGAGGAACTCGATCTGGCGGAACCGGCTGCCGGTCTTGCTCGGGGTGGACACCACGCCGGCGAACGAGGTGATCTATGACAGCATCTCGGTGGCGCTGGTGAGAATGCTGCGCGGATCGGAAATGCCGCTGAACATATCGCGGTAGTCGTTGCGCAGATCCTGTAACCCGGAATCGCGAATACGCCCGGCATTCATCATGCAATTGATGAACAGGCGGTACCCCTTGCGCGTCGGCACCCGGCCGGCGGAGGTATGCGGCGCCGCGATCAGGCCTAGATCCTCGAGATCGGACATCACGTTGCGGATCGTGGCCGGGCTCAGCGCCAGCCCCGTTTCCCGGGACAGCGTGCGGGAACCGATCGGTGTGCCGTCGCTGATATAGCGACTGACCAGCCCCATCAGCACCTGTTCGGCACGCGGGCTCAGTTCGAAGTCCGCGTCCTGGCGCTGTTCAGTTCCGCTGTCGGGCATGGCTGACCTTGAGAGGGATTAACTCGTATATCGGACTTTACGGTCAATTATCAAGCAGACCACGGAAGTGTCAAGATTGTATTTTCCGGTGTTGCGCATATACTGTATCGGCTGCCAGGGAACGGCTCCACCCGCGCCCCCGAACGCGCGCCAGATCACAATGAGCGGCCATCCAGCGTGAAAATCTCCAAAATCGGCCTGTTTGGCAAGTTCCGGGACGCCAGCGTGGCCCCGGTGCTGGAGCGCGTGCGCAAGCTGCTCGAGGATCGCGGCCTGAAGGTCCTGATCGGCAGCACCACCTCGGCGGAGATCGGCGGCGAACGCATCGACGATCATGACCAGCCGCTGGACCAGTTGATCGATATGGCCATGGTGGTGGGCGGTGACGGCACCATGCTCAACGCGGCGCGCATCCTGTGTACCCATGGCGTCCCCATGGTGGGCGTCAACCTCGGTCGGCTGGGATTTCTCACCGATATTCCGCAAGGCGATCTCGAGACCAATCTCGACGCGTTGCTGGCCGGGCGTTACAGCATCGAGAACAGGACCCTGTTGCAGACCACGGTGGTGCAGGGCGGGAAGGCGATATACGAGGGCGTCTCCCTCAATGACGCGGTGATCTCCAAGGGCAATACCGGCCGCCTGATCGAGTTCGAGACGCGTATCGACGGCCGCTTCGTCAGCCAGACCCGCAGCGACGGGATCATCGTTGCCACCCCCACGGGCTCCACCGCCTATTCGCTCTCCGCCGGCGGGCCGATCATGTATCCCACCCTGTCGGTGCTGAGCATCGCGCCCATCAGCCCGCATACCCTGAGCAACCGGCCGATCATCATCTCCGACGACGCGGTGATCGAGATCGACGCCTTTCACACACCGGAAACCCATGCCAATCTGGCCCTCGACGGCCTGATCGTCCGCGAACTGACCGGGGACGAGACCATCCGTCTCACGCGCGCGGACACCAAGCTGTCCATGATCCGGATCGAGCCCCACGACCATTTCGAAGTCCTGCGCACGAAACTCGGCTGGGGCTGATGATCGACTGGCTGTCTCTCCGCCATTTCGCCATCACCTCGTCAGTTGAACTGGAGTTCAAGTCCGGCTTCAGCGCGATCACCGGTGAGACCGGCTCCGGAAAGTCCCTCGTCGTGGATGCCCTCGGTGTCCTGCTCGGTGGTCGTGCTGAGCAGGGATTCATCCGCCACGGCGAGGACGAGGCGGAGATCAGCGGCGGCTTCGAGCTGCCCGAAGGGGATCCCGTGTTTGCCTGGCTGGCGGAACGCGAACTCGCCAGCGAGCAGGAAATCATCCTTCGGAGAGTGATCCGGCGCGACCGGCCGAGCCGCAATTTCGTCAACGGCAAGCCGGTCACCGCTTCGGTGCTGCAGGAGCTTGGTGCGATGCTGGTAGACATCCACGGGCAGTCGGAACATCATTCGCTGGCGCGTCGCCCGGTGCAGCAGGCGTTGCTGGACGAGGCGGCGGGCAATGGCGACCTGCTTGCGCAACTGGGCGCCGCCTGGGATCGCTACAGCGCGGTGGAACGCGACCTTCGCGCGCTGGAGGGTGAACAGGCCTCCATCGGCGAGCGCATGGACCTGCTCCGCTTCCAGATCTCCGAACTGGAGCAGCTGGCGCCGGAAGAAGGGGAATGGGACCGATTGTCGGCGGAACAGAAACGGCTTGGCCATGCGGCCGAACTGCTGGAAGGCGTGAACGCGGCCTTGCAGTCCTGCTACGACGACGACCAGGCCGCGCACGGGCTGCTGGAGCGGGTAGCGGGAGACCTGCGCCACCTGGAACGATACGACGCGAGCACCGGCGAGATCGCCGCGCTGCTCGAAGAGGCGGCGATCAACGTCTCGGAAGCGGCGGACCGCCTGCGCGACTACGCCGACCGTGTCGATCTCGATCCGGAAGCACTGCGCCAGGCGGAGGAACGACTTTCCACCTGGCATGCGCTGGCGCGCAAGCACCGGGTGAATCCTGCCGATCTCGCGGCCCACTGGTCGACGCTGCGGGAAACCCTCGATGGCCTCTCCGATCCCGCGGCGGAGCGCGAACGACTGTCCGAGCTGCGTGATGCGGCGCTAAACGAGTGCCGCGATCTCGCCGCGCGGATCAGCAAGCGACGAAAGAAAACCGCGCGCCGCCTCGCCGCCGATATCGCCGGCGCGATGCAGGAACTCGGCATGTCAGGGGGCCGGTTCGACATTGCCCTGCTGCCGGTGAAGCCGGGACCAATCTCGCGCAACGGAAGCGAAAGCGTGGAATTCCAGGTATCGGCCAATGCCGGGCAACCCCTGCAGCCGCTCGCCCGGGTGGCCTCCGGCGGCGAGATCTCGCGCATCTCGCTCGCGATCCAGGTCATTCTCGCGGGCGCCGCGAGCGTACCGACCCTGATCTTCGACGAGGTCGACGTTGGCATCGGCGGCACCGTGGCCAACGTGGTCGGGCAGCGCCTCCGGGAACTGGGCAATCGCTGCCAGGTCATCAGCGTCACCCACCTGCCCCAGGTTGCCGCGCGCGCCATGCGCCACTATTCCGTGGCCAAGCGGGATGCTGCCGGCGGCGTCGACGTCAACTGGACGTTCCTCGACCGCGATCAGCGGGTGGCGGAAATCGCGCGCATGTCGGGCAGCGACCGGCCGAGCGCCGAATCCAGCGCCCATGCCCTGCAGATGCTCGACGCGGGCGATCCGTTGACGGGGAACGCCGCCTGACAACGGCATAGCGCGGGCTGGTATCATCCGCCGCATGAACGAGCCTGCCACCTCCCTGCCCGATATCACGCGCCACGCGGCCGCGGAAGTAGCGGTGCGTCCGGCTACCCTCGACGATGTCGGCGCCATTCACCGGCTGCTCAAGGACTATGCCACCCGGGGCAAACTGTTACCGCGGCCGGAATCCGATATCTACCAGTCGCTGCGGGAATTCGTGGTGGTGGCCCTGGGCGACCACGTGATCGGTTGTGGCGCGCTGCAGATATTCACCCGCCAGCTCGGCGAGGTACGAAGCCTGGCGGTGAACTCGACTTATGCCGGCATGGGCATCGGCACGCGGCTGGTCAACGCCATCGAGGCGGATGCCCGGCGGCTCGGTCTGTCGCGCCTCATGGCGCTGACCTACGAGGTGCGATTCTTCCAGAAACTGGGATTCGATGTGGTGGAGATGAAGGCCCTGCCGGAGAAGGTATGGGGCGCCTGCATCAACTGTCCGAAATTTCGCAACTGTGATGAAATAGCGGTTTTGAAACATCTCTCCCCTGCTGAATGATCGTCCCCGCTCGCGCGCGCTCGCCGCGCTTCTCACGCATTGCCCGCCTGCTCTTCCACGCCTCGCTGATTTCGAGCCTGCTGGCCGCAGCCGGTTGCGTGTATCGTCCGGATGTGCAGCAGGGCAACGAGATCACCGCGGAGATGATCTCCCAGGTAGAGTTGGGGATGACCCGCCGCGAGGTGATTCGCATCCTCGGGTATCCCCTGGTGAACGACCCGTTCAACAGCAACCGCTGGGACTACTTCTATTCCTACAAGCCGGGCAGGTCCAAACAGGCTGTCACCCGGCAGTCAGCCAAGCTCTACTTCGAGGGTGACTACCTCAATAACATCGAGAGCGATATCGTGGACGAGAGCGCCCCCGAGTCAGAAGACGACAGCACTACTGCTTCTACGGGATCCTGAGCCCGTTTAGTTTAATCCAGCTTCGCCGAGCAGCTTCTCCGGCGGCACATATCCCCCAACTACCCGTCCGTCGTCCATCATGATGAACGGCGTGCCCTGTACGCCGAGTCGGAAGCCCAGCGCGTAGTGTTCCTCCACCGGGTTGTCGCAGACCTTGCGCTCGATTTCCTGGCGCGCCTTGGCCCGGGTCATCGCATCGCCCTGGTCGTCGGCGCACCAGACCGCCACCGCCTCGTCGTAGCTGTCTGATTCGAGACCCGCGCGAGGCCACATCAGGTAGCGCACCTTGAGGCCGCCTTCGCCAAGGGCGGGAACGTCCTGGTGAAATTTCTGGCACCAGCCGCAGTCGGTGTCGGTGAATACCGTCACGTAGCGCTCGCCGTCGGGATCACCCATGATGATCATTTCGCTTTCCGGCATCGCGTCGAGGTCCTTCATCGCCACCGCGCGCTCCTGGTCCTTGCGCTCCCGCGTCCAGCTCACGCGCCGATCGGTGTCGAATACCTCGCCGATCATCACGAATTCGCCCTGGCTGTACACGTAGAGATGCTCCTTGCCGGCCTGCACGTGGTAGACGCTCTCCATGGGGGTCTGCTCCACGGAGTCGATGACCATACGCTCGGGAATGATCTTCTCCAGGTTGGCGCGCACCGCGTCGAGTTCGCCCTGGCTGGAATCCTGGGCGTTGACCATCTGCGCCGTGCCGGTGACGGCCAGCACCGAAAGCACTGCCAGCGCAGTTCCGAACCGGCGCCCGGTGGTCATGGTTTCGTACATCATCTTGTTTACCTCGAAATTAGTTCTGTGCAAACCGCTGCCATGTAGAGTGCGGTCAGTCGCGAAAGTTCGTGAATTGCAGTGGCAGGCCCAGGTCCTGCTCGCGCAGAAACGCAATCACCTCCTGCAGGTCGTCGCGCTTCTTGCCGGTAACCCGCACCTGCTCACCCTGGATCGCCGCCTGCACCTTGTACTTGCCACCCTTGACGATCTTGACGATCTTGCGCGCGCGGTCGGTGTCGATGCCCTGCTGCACCCGCACTTCCTGTACCGACTTGCCCGTCGGGCTCGATTTCGGCTCAGACTTGTCGAGGGCCGCCACATCGACGCCGCGCCTGGACAGCTTCAACAGCAGCACATCAAGCACCTGGCCGACCTTGAACCGGTCATCGGCATGCAGGGTCAGCAGAGGATCCGCCTCCTCCACCCGGGCATCGCTACCCTTGAAGTCATAGCGGGTGCCGATTTCCCTGTTCGCCTGGTTGACCGCGTTGCGGACTTCGTTCCAGTCGACTTCGGAGACGATATCAAAGGAAGGCATGGGCGGGGCTGCGGGGCGGGACGAGGGGCGATTATCCCGCATTCAACGTCTGCTGTAACCCGGTCACCAGGGATACGATGCGCGCACGATTGCGGTCCAGCAAGTGACGCCCGATCACTTTCGCGCCGACAGGATCGTCGCCGGGCCCGTCCGCCACCAGCTTGACCACGAGCAGCCGGTTGAGCCGGCCACGCTGGTGGAGAAATCGGGCGATGGCGCCGGCTTCCATGTCGTACAGCGCGGGCTCGGGGAAGTCGCGTTCCGGTTGCGCCACGCTAACCAGGCGGGCGATACGGTCTACCAGGGCCGGTACCGCGACCGGCGGCAGCAGTGGCGCGGTATCCAGGCGCCACTCGTCACCGTCCCGGCGGATCCTGGTAATGCCCACCAGTTCTCCCGGCGCCGGCAGGCCCGACGCGGGCCAGTCCGCCGTAACGCTCGCGCCGCATCCGGCAACCCCGAAGTTGAGCCAGTATTCGTCATCGCCAGGCAGCATTGTGTCGCCGAGACGCCCCAGCGTTGCGGAACAATGCGCGCCGCCCTGCCCGGTCAGGAGAAGGCGCAGGTTATCGCGCGTGTAAATATTGCGCCCGGCGGGGCCGCCGGTGAGCCCGAAATGGTCGATCAACGCCGCGCCCTCCCGGCGATGGGCGCAGACGACAGTCAGCACCCGGATTCCGCCGTACCGTGAGACAACGGCCACGCCGCCATGATGTCACGGTATCGCGCGGCTTCGGCTACCTTGCCCCGCCGCTGCATGCCCTGAAGCAGAATGCGGCACTTCGCATGCAGGGTGTCGACCACGGCAGACCGCTCATTCGGGGTCAGCTGCGTGCCGCGCAGCAACTTGTCCAGGGCCTGGACCCGGAAGCGATCCATTCCCCAGAAGCGGCGCGAGAGCTGGTCCGCATGACCGCCTTGCTTGATCACGCAGGACTCGGTGACGAGGCCGGCATGGTAGCGCTGGAAGATGCGGAGCCACAGATCATAGTCCTCGCAGGCGGGCAGCGCCGGGTCAAACACCCCCACCGCGTCGAACACCTCGCGATGCAGCAGGATCGCCGACGGCGATACGCAGCACAGCGGCAGGCAGTCGAGAAAGATACGCCCCGCCGGCTTGGCATGACGGCGACCGGGATTGACCCGGCAGCCATTGCGAATCCAGATTTCGTCCGTGTGGCAGACCCGAAGCGTTGGATCCGCCTGAAGGCAATCGCGCTGGCGCGCCAGTTTCTCCGGCAGCCAGGTGTCGTCGGAATCCAGGAAGGCGATCCACTCACCACGCGCCGCGGCAATGCCGGCATTGCGCGCCGCGCTGACCCCGGCGTTGGCCTGGCGGATAACGCAAACCCCGGGAAACTCATCGCCAAGGACATCGGCGGTGCCATCCGTGGAGCCATCGTCGACGACGATGATTTCCAGGGGCGCCAGGGTCTGGGCCTGGACAGTGCGGACGGCGTCCTGCACCCGTTCCCTGCGGTTATGGGTGGGTATGACGACACTGATCTCCACCCTAGCTTTCCCTGTCGCTGGCGGCGCAGGCCGCGCCGCCGCAAGCCGCCCGGTTACATCAGGTGGCTGACCGCCTCACGCTCTTCCACCAGCTCCTTCTCCGTGAGCGTCATGCGCTCGCGACTGAAGTCGTTGATCTCGAGGTCCTGGACGATGTGATAGGCGCCACCGCTGCAGGTCACCGGGAAGGAATACATGATGCCCTCGGTGATGCCGTAACTGCCGTCGGAGGGAATGCCCATGCTGACCCAGTCGCCTTCGCGGGTGCCCAGGGCCCAGTCGCGCATGTGGTCGATCGCCGCCGACGCCGCCGATGCCGCGCTGGATGCGCCGCGCGCCTTGATGATGGCGGTGCCACGGTTCTGCACGTCCGGAATGAAGGTGTTTTCCAGCCAGTCGCCGGGCACCTCCACCGGGCTGTCATCCACGCGCACCTGAAACACATCCGGGTACTGGGTGGCGGAGTGGTTTCCCCAGATGGTCATTTTCATCACTTCGTCGTGGTGCACGCCGATTTTCTCCGCCAGCTGCGCCTTGGCCCGGTTGTGATCGAGGCGGGTCATGGCGGTGAACTGGCGCGGATCGAGGTCCGGCGCATTGGCGGCGGCGATCAGCGCGTTGGTATTGGCCGGGTTGCCCACCACCAGGACGCGCACGTCGCGCGAGGCGTTGTCATTGAGCGCCTTGCCCTGGACCGAGAAGATCTTGCCGTTGTCCTTCAGGAGGTCTGCGCGCTGCATGTCCGCGGTGCGCGGCTTGGAGCCCACGAGCATGGCATAGTCCGCATCCCGAAATGCAACATTGGGATCGTCGGAGGTTTCCACGCCTGCCAGCAGCGGAAAAGCACAGTCCATCAGTTCCATGACCACCCCCTTGACCGCGCCCATGGCGGGGGGAATCTCCAGCAACTGGAGGATGACGGGCTGGTCCTTGCCGAGCATATCGCCGGCGGCGATTCTGAACAGGAGGGCGTAGGAGATGTTACCGGCGGCGCCGGTGACCGCGACTCTGACGGGGGATTTCATGGTCTGTTCCGGAAAAATGAAGCGGGAAAGCTCAGGGACGGGCGATTATAGTGAATGACGCCGCCGCTGTCCCTCGACCATTGGTGCGGTTCGCGGCCACCGCGGGGTGGTTGACGCGACGGATGCCGGTCCGTAGTATCCGCCCGTTATGCCTCTCCAGCGCCTCCGGTCCCTCGCTGTCTGCGCCTTTCTGCTGCTGCAGGCAGGCTGCGCCGGGGTCCCCTTCGGAAACGACGAGGAAGAGCGCGCGCCGGTGCGCGAAGCACCGGCCGATGTCGGCCCGGTTTCCTCGCGTGCCGACCCGGTGGAAAGAGGCCGGGATTTCTCTCCCTCCCGTCCCCTGCCTGAATCCAGGTTCACGGAAATCGATACCACCAGCCTCCCCGTGGCCGGCCACCACAAGGTGCGCCGGGCCGAGGCAGCGGCGGCGGAACGCGCGGCCGGCCAGGACCTTTGGCAGCGGCTCAACGCCGGGTTCCGCATGGGTAATCTCGAGGTGCTCCCGGGGCGGGTGGAGAAATTCGAACGCTGGTACGCCAGGCACCCGAAATACTTCGAACGCCTCGGCGACCGCTCCCAGTGGTACATGTACTACGTGCTGGGAGAAGTGGAGCGCCGTGGAATGCCTTCCGAGGTCGCCCTGCTTCCAGCTATCGAAAGCGCCTTCCGGCCCGACGCCACGTCGCGATCCGGCGCCGCGGGCCTGTGGCAGTTCATTCCCGCCACCGGCCGTCGCTTCGGGCTGCGCCAGGACTGGTGGATGGACGCGCGGCGGGACCTTCCCCAGTCCACGCGCGCCGCCCTTGACTACCTCGAATACCTGAACCAGGAGTTCGAGGGGGACTGGGAACTGGCCTTCGCGGCCTATAACGCCGGCGAAGGCACGATACAGCGCGCGATTCGCCACAATCGCAAGCGGAACCTTCCGACCTCCTATGCACACCTGAATTTGCGCAAGGAAACCCTTGAGTATGTCCCCCGCCTGCTGGCGGTGCGCAATATCCTGCAAAATCCCGCGAAGTACGGTATCACCCTGCCGCCGGTGGATAACCTGCCCTCGGTACAGGTGGTGGATCTCAGGAACCAGACCGACATTTCGGTAGCCGCCTCGTTCAGTTCGCTGACGAACAGGCAACTGCACTATCTGAATCTCGGCTACAAGCGCGGCATCACGCCTCCCAACGGGCCGCATACCCTCGTGGTGCCCGTGGATGAGGCGGGCACCCTGGTGGCAAAGCTGGATTCGCTGAGCCCCACCCAGCGGATGCGCTGGGCGCATCACCAGGTCAGAAAAGGAGACAACCTTGGCAAGATCGCCAGGATGCACGGGGTGTCCGTGCAGTCCATCCAGCGCGCGAACAACCTGAATTCGACCCTGATCCGCCCCGGCCAGGAACTGCGCATCCCTCTCAGTTCGGGAGCCTACCAGTATGCCGGCCCCGCCACGAATGGCAGCGCCGCGCAGCGCAAGCACCTGGTGGCGGCGGGAGATTCACTGTGGAAGATTTCCCGCAGTTACGGGGTCCAGTTGAGCGACCTGCTGAGCTGGAACCAGCTTTCCCGCAATACCACCCTGTTTCCCGGGCAGAGCATCATCATTCGTCCCTGAACGGGTCGATCTTCCCGGGATCGCGAAGGTCTTTTTCCATCAGGATTGCATCCTCGGCATTTTCGCCGGGACGCGGGTAATAGCCGCGACGCCGGCCGACCGGGCGATAGCCCGCGGAACGATACAGCGCACGCGCCGCGTAGTTGCTCTCCCGCACCTCGAGCCACATCCGTGCATGCCCCGCGGCAAGGCTGATTTCCTCGAGATACCGTAGCAACAACGCCCCGTAACCCTTTGAGCGATAGTCCGAAATGATCGCGATATGGAGGAGTTCCATGACGTCGGGCAGGGGTCCGAGAACGGCATAGCCGAGCAGGGTACTCCCGGACTGAAGGTAATAGGCGCGATGGCCGGCGCGCAGGCTACGTACGATGGCAGCGGCATTCCAGGAGTCGGCCACGTCCTCGCGCCCCGCGGGAAGTACCACGCTGTCGCCGTCGCGCCATTCGACCAGCCCCGGGGGCGGATCTTCGTCAACCATCCAGCGCGCCGCTGTCGACGATGGCGCGCCACAGTGCTGCCTTTCGATCAGGTCGCGCGAGCAGGGTATCCGGATCCTCGGCAACCACGACCTTCCCCGACCGGTGCCCTGCTGCCGAAATCCAGCGGCCGCAGACCTCGCCCAGTACCACGGTAAGGCGCGGCACGAGCCTGTCAGCAATGGACACCCAGTCGGCCTGACCACCGGATGCCTCGGAGTCCGGGGACTGACCTTCCGCCGCTACCGCCTCTACCCGGCCAGGTGCGCCGGAACCGGATGTCAACGCGAGGGCGATGGATGACACCAGACGTTCCGCGGGCGAATCCGGACCGGTGGAGCGGTGCGTCCGATGTCGCACCAGGAGGATTCCTCCCTGCTGGACGGGGCTGGTGATGACGAATCGCCAATCACCAGCCCCCCCTTGCCCGGATTTTTCGCCGGCCTCGTAGCTGCCAGGCTGGTCGCCGACGAGGGCCGGAGCGACCGACTCCGTACCGCGCAGGCGCCAGATATCCACTCCCATCAGGTGCAGTATCTCGCGCTGCCTCGGCGAATGGCCCTGCATGATCGATCCGGTTGCCGCGGCCCTTCGGCTGCTACTGTGTATCGTCACCCGGAGGCTGGACATCGTGGGTCACGGCGTCATCGTCGTCCGGCAGGAAGGCCGGGCTGACCTCGTCCCCGCGGCGCCAGCGCAGGAGCCAACCCCAGGGACCGGACAGGATATATCCCAGCGTCATGGCGAACAGCACGGTGGGGGGATCGGTGTATACCAGCGCGAAGATCAGCACCAGCACGATCAGCACCACGAAGGACACCCGGTTCTTGTAGTCGAAGTCCTTGAAGCTGCGGAACTTGAGATTGCTGACCATGAGGATCGCGGCGGACAGGGTCACGAACGCGCTCAGCCAGGACACGGTGGTGCCGGAGACCCCGAACTCGTACATGCACCACACCCAGAACACCACGAAGGCCGCGCCGGACGGCGAAGGCAGGCCGAAGAAATAGCGGTTGTCCTTGATCGTCAGGGTATTGAAGCGCGCGAGCCTGAGGGCGGTGGCGGCGGCGTAGAGGAAGGAGATCAGCCAGCCCGCGCGGCCGATGCTCTGCAGCGACCAGAAATACACCACCAGCGCGGGCGCGAGGCCGAAGGCAATGAGGTCCACGAGGCTGTCGTACTCCTTGCCGAATTCGCTCGCAGTATTGGTCCAGCGCGCGATGCGGCCGTCCAGGCCGTCCATGATCATGGCGATGAATATGCCCAGCGCGGCGCGGTCGAAATTGCCGTGGGTGGCCTGGATGATGGCGAAGAAACCGAAGAACAGGCCAGCCGTGGTGAACAGGCTCGGCAGGAAGTAGATGCCCTTGCGGCCGGTGCCGCTGTGATGGTCGTGATCTGTGGTCATTGGGTGGTCGCCCTGGCGCTTTGCCAGTTTTGTTTCTGCCTATGATAGCCCATCAGTTCCCGAGACTCGCGACCACGTCGTTGCCCGAGGCAACCCACTGGCCGAGCGTGGCCCGAGGCGTGGCGGAGAGCGGGAGGTAGAGGTCGACGCGCGATCCGAAGCGGATAAAGCCGTAGCGCTGTCCGGTTTCCACCGCGTCTCCCTCGCGCACGTAACAGAAGATCCGGCGCGCGATGAGGCCCGCGATCTGCACGCTCACCACGTCTTCCCCGGCGGCGGTCCGGATCCAGATGGCGTTGCGCTCGTTCTCGCGCGAGGACTTGTCCAGCGCCGCGTTGAAGAACTTCCCCGGGTGGTACCAGCAGCCACGCACCTCTCCCCCCACTGGCACGAGGTTGGAATGCACCGAAAACACGTTCATGAAGATACTGATCTTGCGCATCCGCGGACTGCCGTCGAGGTAGGGATTCTCCTCCTCGCCGAGAAACACCACCTGCCCGCTCGCGGGGGAGACCACGTCGCCCGGGGTGGTGCTGATGCGGCGCTTCGGGTCGCGGAAGAACTGCATCACGAACAGCGCCAGCAGCCACGCGGGAAACGCCCACCAGCCCAGCCACCAGGTAGCGAGCGTGGCGACCAGGAGGATGATGACGAGGTGAACCCGCCCTTCCGGGGCGAATATCGGGTAGTCGAATTTCTGCATTCCGAGCTGCGCAGGAGCGGGTTGAAATTATAGGCGATTACCGCGACCAGGCCGCCGCGCGCGCGTACCCGATGGTGTCGGGGGCCATATACCAGTCAAGGACACAAAAAAACCGGGGCGCGGCCCCGGTTTTTCCGATCGTGGTTGAACAGGATCAGTTCTTCGACTTGTCCACGATCTTGGATTCGCCGATCCAGGACATCATCGAGCGCAGGCGCTCGCCCACTTCCTCGATCTGGTGCTTCTTCGCCGCCTCGCGCAGTTCGGGGAAGCGCTTGCCGCCGGCGGCGTTCTCGTCCATCCACTCGCGCGCGAAGTCGCCGGACTGGATCTCGGCGAGGATCTTCTTCATCTCCGCCTTGACCTGCTCGTTGACGATCCGCGGGCCGCGGGTGAGATCGCCGAATTCCGCGGTATTGGAAATCGAATAGCGCATGTCCGCGATCCCCCCTTCGTACATCAGGTCGACGATCAGCTTGAGCTCGTGGAGACATTCGAAGTAGGCCATTTCCGGGGCATACCCCGCCTCGACCAGGGTCTCGAAGCCCGCCTGCACGAGCGCGGTGGCGCCGCCGCAGAGCACCGCCTGCTCGCCGAACAGGTCGGTTTCGGTCTCCTCGCGAAAGGTGGTCTTGATGATGCCGGCGCGGCCGCCGCCGATGGCGGAGGCGTAGGCGACAGCGATCGCCTCGGCGTCACCGGTGGCGTCCTGGTGGATCGCCACCAGGCAGGGAACGCCGGCGCCGCGCTCGTAGGTGGAGCGCACCAGGTGACCCGGGCCCTTGGGGGCGATCATGATCACGTTGACGTCCTCGCGCGGCTGGATGTAGCCGAAGTGGATGTTGAAGCCATGGGCGAAGGCAAGCGTCGCGCCGGGCTTCAGGTTGGGTTCCACCTCCTGCTTGTAGATGGTGCTCATGAGCTCGTCGGGCGCGAGCATCATCACCACGTCCGCCTGCTTCACCGCGTCGGCGACTTCCGCCACCGCGAGGCCGGCGCTTTCCGCCTTGGCGCGGCTCGAGGAACCCTCGCGCAGACCGACCACCACGTCGACGCCGGATTCCTTGAGATTGTTGGAATGGGCGTGACCCTGGGAACCGTAACCGATGACGGCAACCTTGCGGCTCTTGATCAGGTCGAGATCCGCGTCTTTGTCATAGAAAACTTGCATTGAATAAATTACTCCACTTTTCAAACAGTTACGCCGAAATCATGAGGACGGCGTGAAATAGGGATCCGGGCTTTCGGAAGGCGGGGCGCCGGATTATACACAGTTAAACGAGGGCAGAACCTGCCTCCAGGTCAGACACTCAGGGCGCGTTTTCCGCGACCGATCCCGGATACGCCGGAACGCACCACCTCGACGATATCCACCTGGCCCAGGGCCTGGATGAAGGCGTCGACCTTGTCGCCGTTGCCGGTCATCTCAAGTGTATAGGTGCTGTCGGTGACGTCGATGATGCGGCCGCGGAATATGTCCACCAGGCGCTTGACCTCCTCGCGCTGGTCATTGCCACTGG
>JAUILZ010000013.1 GCA_030432755.1 Gammaproteobacteria bacterium
GAGTTGATCTCCGAACGGAACCATCCCTGCCACTGCGGTCCTGAGTTACCGCACAGGAATGGCTTGAGATCGAACCTGGCATACATTTCATCGTACAGCGCCTGGCCGCCACCGTGGTTCAGCCATCCCACCTGCTCATCGGCGCGCAGGCCGAAGGGCTGGGAACCGAACAGCAGTATGCCCTTGGACTTGGAACCCCAGTAGGCGGGAACCGCGTGATACAGCTCGGCGGTGCCTTCCGAAACCGCGTCGAACACCCCCGGCCCGGGAACCAGTTCACCGGCGGCAAACAGCTTGACCTCGATCCTGCCACCGGAGAGCGCGGTAATGCGGTCGGCCAGCATCTGCGCGGCGACCCCGGGCCCGGGGAGGTTTTTCGGCCACGCGGTGACCATTTTCCACTCAAGCTTGTCCTGGGCAATGGCGGGCGCCGCCAGTGCCGCACCGGTTGCGCCGGCGACACCGGCCTGGATAAAGCTACGTCTTTTCATGGGGGGCACCTCTTGTTGAAGGATTTGACTGGGAAACGAACGGGATGACGCCAACAGCCAGAAAGCCCACGCCATGAACACTGGCGGAAGCTGTTCTCGCGGTCAGTCTATCGCCATCGGGGCGGCTATTCAATTGGCCACCTACCGGCGGAGCACTGGACCTACCCTTGTCATGACTTCGCTATCGCTTCCTGCATTCCGTCGACCATGTACTCCCGCAGCCTGGGATCGAACTGCTTGGGTAAAATATATCCCGGGCCATACTCCAGCGTCTCCTCGGTGTATATTTTTCTCACCTCGTCCGAGACTCTCTCGCGCGCCAGCGATGCGAGGCTGTGCACCGCGGCGGTCATCAATGTCGCGTCGATGCTCTTCAGCCTGGCGTCCAGCGCCACGCGGAATATAAAGGGAAATACCAGCGAGTTGTTCACCTGGTTGGGATAGTCTGAACGCCCCGTCGCGACGATGGCGTTCCCGCTCACTTCGAATATCTCGTGGGGGTAGATCTCCGGGTCGGGATTCGACAATGCAAACACGATGGGACGATCCGCCATGGACTGGATCATCTGCGGCGTGATGGTGCCGGGCCCGGACAGACCGATCAGCACGTCGGCGTCGATCATCGCCTCCGTGACGGTACGAAGTGGCGTGTTCTGGGCGAAGGCCTGCTTGTAGATATTGAGGTCATCGCGCGCGGTGTGGATCACGCCGCGGCTGTCCAGCATGATGATGTTGTCACGGTTGACGCCGAGGCTGCAGAGAAGCTTGGCGGTGGCGATACCGGCGGCGCCGGCGCCCTGGAGGACGATGCGCACGCCTTCGAGCGGCTTGCCCTGGATGTCGAGTGCGTTGACCAGTCCCGCGCAGACGACGATGGCGGTGCCATGCTGGTCATCGTGGAATACCGGGATATCGAGCCGCTCGCGCAGCGCCTCCTCGATGGCAAAGCATTTCGGCGCGGCGATGTCCTCGAGGTTGATGCCGCCAAAGGTGGGGGCCATGTTGGCGACGGTTTCTATAAATGACTCGGTGCTTGGCGCTTCCACCTCGATGTCGAACACGTCCACGTCGGCGAACAGCTTGAACAGCACCGCCTTGCCTTCCATCACCGGTTTGCCCGCCAGCGCGCCGACGTTGCCGAGGCCGAGCACGGCGGATCCGTCCGTCACCACCGCGACGAGATTGCCCTTATTGGTATAACGCAGTGCCGCGCCGGCATCGGCGGCGATCGCCTCCACCGGGCCGGCCACGCCGGGGGTGTAGGCCAGCGAAAGATCGCGTTGCCCGGCGAAGGGCTTGGTGGGCTGGATCGCGGTCTTACCGGGACGCGGTGACTCGTGATATTCGAGCGCCAGTTTCTTGTAATCCATCGGTGGTGGTCATGTATGGCTGGAAGGGGGCGCGCTATTGTACGCCAACCGCACGCCCGCCATGGACCACCACCCTCTCCCGCGAAAGGGACAGGCAGATTTATTCCAGGAGGGTCAGACCGCTTCACCGCGCACGTATATCCCCTCCTCCGCCATCGTTCGGTTGAGCAGGGAAACGCAGGCGTAGATCGCCTTGAGGGTGGGAATGTCGGTGCCGGTCATGCGCGCCAGCTCGATCACCACCCCCAGCATGCCGTCGATCTCGAGCGGCTTGCCCGCCTCGACGTCCTGGAGCATGGAGGTCTTGTGCTTGCCCACCTTCTCCGCGCCCTCGATGCGGCGCTCCAGGGAAACGCGAAAGCTGGCGCCGAGCTTCTCCGCCACTTCCTGGGCCTCGGACATCATCGTCGCCGCCAGTTCACGGGTCAGGGGAAACTGGCAGATGTCCTCCAGCGTGGAATGGGTCATCGCGCTGATGGGATTGAACGTGAGGTTGCCCCACAGCTTGAGCCAGATCTCCGAACGGATGTCTTCCAGCACCGGAGACTTGAAGCCGGCCTCGACGAAGGCTTCCGCCACCCGTTGGGCGCGCTCGGAAACGCTGCCGTCGAGTTCGCCGACGGGAAAGCGCACGCCTTCCACGTGACGAATCACGCCCGGTTCGTCGATCACCGCGGCGGGATAGGCAATGCAGCCGAGCAGACAGTCGGGGTTGATGGCGTTCAACAAAACGCCGCCCGGGTCCACGGTTTCCACGACACGGTTCTCGTATGCTCCGGGAAGCTTCTGGAAGTACCACCAGGGGATGCCGTTCTGGAGGGTCACCATCACGGTGTCGGGACCGAGCAGTCCGGGCAGCTTGTCGAGTACCGCGTTGATCTGGTGCGACTTGAGCGCGAGAAGCACCACGTCCTGTACACCGAGGTCGGCGATGTCATCGGTGGCGATGACATTTCTGGCGACGATCTCCTCGCCGTCCTGGATGAGCTTCAGACCCTTTTCGCGTATCGCGGCGAGGTGCGGACCCCGCGCAATCAACGACACCTCGTGATCATGTTGCGCGAGCCGCGCCCCCATGAATCCCCCGATAGCGCCGGCGCCTACTACACAGATTTTCATCGGAACCTTCCCGGAAAAGCGAAGATTCTAAGGAATCATCGCGTGGATACAATCGCCCGATCGGTTGAATCTTTATATAAGAACCATTAAAGAATCGAATGATCGGCACGGCCCTGCGCCATTGGTCTTGCACGCCCTGTCGGGTGGGCGGATTCGAAGCATTCAACGCGCGGTTGCGCGCTGAATCAATGCACCATGACGGTGATGATCTTGCTGTGCTTGAGGACGTGTTCGGTTACCCCGCCAAACACACGTTCCTGCATGCGCGAGTGACTGTAGCCACCCATGACGAGAAAATCCGCTTCGAGGTTCTTGCAGATGGTCAACAGGCGCTTGCCCACGGTGGCGGTGCGGCGGTTGAGTACCTGCATATCGGCCTTCGCACCATGGCGACCGAGATGTTCGACCACGCGCTGGCCACTATCGAGCAGACGCCGGGGTACGACAAGCGTGACCTTTTTCATCTGCACCAGCCAGGGAATGGTCATCGACAATGCGCGCGATGATTCCAGGCTCTGGTTCCAGGCCACCACCGCGCGCTGGGCGCGATGCACTTCCCAGTTGGGTGGCACGAGTACAACCGGGCTGCCGGAATGCAACATCAATGCATCGAGCTTGCTTTCGGTAATACTCCGGGAGATGAACTTGCCGAAGCGCGTGGGACGCATCACCGCGGTGGTATCCACCATCCGCGCCCATTCCACCAGTGTCTCGCGTACGTTGCCATGAGCGTGGTGAAAGGATATCGAGATACCGTCGGCGCATTTCGCCGGCGGATCGCAGAGAGGCACTTTGCGCCTGCTGGCGAACTCCGCCACCAACGCATGCGCCACATCGGCGCGCTCGCCGAGGATGCGTTGTTCTTCCAGGTGCGCGCTACGGCGGAGCTTGTCGGAAAGGTGCATCTCCCGGGATTCGGAAAACGCACCCTCCGAGACATGCAACGCCATGATATGGGAATCAAACCGCCGCGCGATGACCAGCGCGGCCTCGAGCACCTCCCGGGTGGATTCACGCCCGTCCGTGGGCACGAGTATGGATTTGATTGCCATGGTACTGCTGTCAGATCGGTGGAACCGGGCTCAAATTCGGCCGAGCACCGGTGAGACGAGGCGAATTCGGACTCAAAAGCGCAGTGTACACGGAGTACATGAGCATTTTGAGGCCGGATTCAACGAAGTATTACCAAGCGCAGGCCAATTTGAGACCGGTTCTAGAACAGCCCTTCTACCTGTCCAGCGTCATTGATGCGGATGCTGTTGGCAGCGGGTACCCGGGGGAGTCCGGGCATGGTCATGATATCACCGCAGACCGCGACCACGAAGCCCGCCCCGGCGGACAGGCGAACCTCCCGCACCGGCAGGGTATGCCCGGTGGGCGCGCCCTTGTTGTTCGGGTCCGAGGAAAAGCTGTACTGCGTCTTGGCGATACAGACCGGCAGGTTACCGAAGCCGGCTTCCTGGAGATCCTTGATCTGGTTGCGGGTCTTCTGGTCTGCGCTGATGCCGTCCGCGCGATAGATCTTCGTGGCGATGGTCTCGATCTTGTCCCACAGGGGCATATCGGACGGGTACAGCGGCGCAAACTTGCTCTCACCACTGTCCGCAAGGCGCACCGCCTCCTCCGCCAGGGCCATGGTGCCGTTGCCACCGTCCGCCCAATGGGTGGCGTCGATGGCCTTGACCCCGAGGCTGTCGGTAGCCTCGCGCACCGCCGCCATCTCGGCATCGGTATCCGCGATGAAGCGGTTTATCGCCACCACCACGGGCACGCCGTAGGACTTGACGTTCTCGATATGGCGCTTGAGGTTGACCGCGCCGTCCTTCACCGCCTGTACGTTCTCTTCTCCGAGATCGCCCTTCGCCACGCCGCCATGCATTTTCAGTGCGCGCACGGTGGCGACGATGACCACGGCATCCGGTGAAAGACCGGCGCTGCGGCACTTGATGTCGAAGAACTTCTCCGCGCCGAGGTCGGCGCCGAAGCCCGCCTCGGTGACTACGTAGTCGGAGAGCTTGAGCGCGGTACGGGTGGCGATCACCGAGTTACATCCGTGGGCGATATTGGCGAACGGGCCGCCGTGGATGAACGCGGGGTTGTGCTCCAGGGTCTGCACCAGGTTGGGTGCGAGCGCATCCTTCAGGAGTACCGTCATCGGTCCCGGCGCGTTTACCGCGTCGGCGCGAATGGGCTGACGGTCGCGGGTATAGCCGATCACCACCTTGCTCAGGCGTTCCTGCAGGTCCTCGAGGCTCTTCGACAGGCAGAAAATCGCCATGACCTCGGAGGCCACGGTGATGTCAAAGCCGTCTTCCCGTGGATAACCGTTGGCGACACCGCCCAGGCTGCTGGTGATCTGGCGCAGGGAACGGTCGTTCATGTCCACCACCCGGCGCCAGGCGACCCGGCGGGTGTCGAGTCCAGCCTCGTTGCCCCAGTAGATATGGTTGTCGATCAGGGCGGACAGCAGGCTGTGGGCGGAGGTGATGGCGTGAAAGTCACCGGTGAAATGGAGGTTGATGTCCTCCATGGGGATCACCTGGGCATAGCCACCGCCGGCGGCGCCGCCCTTCATGCCGAAGCACGGGCCGAGGGACGGCTCCCGCAAGCACACCATGGCCTTCTTGCCGATCTTGTTGAGACCGTCGGTGAGGCCAACGGAAGTGGTGGTCTTGCCCTCGCCCGCGGGCGTCGGGGTGATCGCGGTCACCAGGATCAGCTTTCCGTCCGGCCGGTCCTGGATCGAGTTGATGTAATCCAGGCCGACCTTGGCCTTGGTATGGCCATAGGGCATCAGCGCGTCGTTGGGAATGCCCAGCTTGTCGGCGATTTCGGCAATCGGCCGGATCTCCGCGGCGCGTGCGATTTCGATGTCACTCATGATGTTTGCTCTCGGTTTCTCTTTCTGTGAATTGAAACTGTCCCGGAGATCCTGGTCCTGTTTACACCAGGGTCAGGTTCCAGTTACCGCTTGTCGGGCCGGGCCGGGGAAAACGGGGTGGAGGTCTCCCTCCACCCTGCGCCATCAGGCGCCAAGTACTTCCCCAACCTTCAGCCCACTACTCTCGACGTATTCCGCTGCCGGCACCTTGCCGCCATCGGCGCGTACCCGCGCGATGCGGATGGACCCTTCGGCCGCCGCGACCTCGAAGCCATCGGCGTCTGCCGCGATGACTTCGCCGGGCTTGCCGCTGCCTGATCCCAGCGCGGCATTGAAAATCTTGACCTCGGTTTCGCCATGAGTGGTCCACGCGCCGGGCTGCGGGTTACCGGCGCGAATGATGTTGTAAACCTGCTGCGCGGGCTGCGACCAGTCGATCTTCGCCGCCTTCTTGCCGAACCACGACTCGTAGGAACCTTCGTCCAGGTTCTGCACGACCCTGGGCGCCTTGCCGTCGCGCACCAGGTCGAGGGATTCGAGCATGGCGTCCACTCCCATGGGGAACAGCTTGTTGAAGTACACGTCGCCCAGGGTCTCGTCGGGACCGATGTCGCAAGTCTTCTGCAGCAGGATCGGGCCCTCGTCGAGACCATCGTCCGGCCAGAAAATCGTGAGACCGGTCTTCGTCGCGCCCATGGCGATGGGCCAGTTGATGGACGAGGGACCACGGTGCATCGGCAGCAGCGACGGGTGGTACTGGAACGAGCCGTACTTCGGTACCTCGAGCACCTCGGTGGGCACGAACAGCAGCACGTAGGCCATCATGCAGACATCCGCCTCGAACGAACGCATCAGCTCGAGAGCCTCCGGCGTTTTCCAGGAATCGGGCTGGTGGACCGGCAGGCCCTTTTCCAGCGCCAGTTCCTTGAGCGGATCCACGGGACGGCCTTCCTTGTCCGGCGCGGTGCAGACCGCGACCACGTTCTCTCCGCGTTCGAGCAGTTTTTCCAGCACGGCGCGGCCAAAGGCCTGCTGACCGTGTACGACAATTCTCATGACAGGTTCTCCTCTTGTCGGTTTTGCCGGCGTGCGTTACGCCGGCCCATGTTCAGTGAATAAAAATCAGATGGCGCCCGCGCTGCGCAGACCGGAAATGTCATCCGCGGAATAACCCAGTTGCGCAAGCACTTCGTCGGAATGCTCGCCGAGCAGCGGTGAACGCACCACCTCGACCGGCGAGGCGGACAGCTTCACCGGGCAGCCCACGGTGAGATACTTGCCACGTTCCGGGTGATCCACCTCGACGATGGTGCCGGTGTCACGAAGTGAAGGTTCCTCCGCCAGTTCCTTCATCGACAGGATCGGTCCCACTGGAATGTCCAGCGGATTGCAGATGTCCATGACCTCGAACTTTGTCTTCGTCATGGTCCATTCCTCGATGGTCGAGAACACTTCGCCCAGCCTCGGCAGGCGCGCATCGGGAGTGGCGTACTCGGGATCCTCCTTCCATTCCGGCTTGCCGATGACGTCGCAGATCTTCTGCCACACCGCGGCCTGGGTAATGAAATAGGTATAGGCATTGGGGTCCGTCTCCCAGCCCTTGCACTTGAGGATACGGCCAGGTTGTCCGCCACCGGAATCATTGCCGGCGCGCGGCGTGGCATCGCCGAAGGGAATATCCTCGCCATACTGCGAGTATTCCTTCAGCGGGCCCGCCGCGAGGCGTTGCTGGTCGCGCAGCTTGACCCGGCAGAGGTTGAGCACGCCGTCCTGCATCGCCGCCAGCACGCGCTGTCCTTCACCGGATTTCTCCCGGTGATAGAGCGCGGTAACGATGCCGAGGGCAAGGTGCAGGCCGGTGCCGGAATCGCCGATCTGTGCACCCGTAACCAGGGGCGGGCCGTCAAGAAAGCCGGTGGTGGAGGCCGATCCGCCGGCGCACTGGGCCACGTTTTCGTAGACCTTGCAGTCCTCGTAGGGACCGGGGCCGAAGCCCTTCACCGAGGCCATGATCATGCGCGGGTTGAGTTCATGCACGCGATCCCAGCCAAAACCCATGCGGTCAAGTGCGCCGGGTGCAAAGTTCTCCACCATGACATCGCATTCGAGGATCAGTTTCTCGAGCACCGCCTTCCCTTCCGGGGTCTTGGTGTTGAGCGTGAGCGAACGCTTGTTGTGATTCAGCATGGTGAAATACAGCGAATCGGCCCCTGGGACGTCGACGAGCTGCTTGCGCGTGGCATCGCCTACGCCCGGGCGCTCGACCTTGATCACGTCCGCGCCGAACCAGCCCAGCAACTGGGTGCAGGTCGGTCCGGACTGGACGTGGGTGAAGTCGAGGATCTTTACACCTTCAAGTGCCTTCATTCTGCAATTGCTCCGATAAAGTCAGGTTACTTGTACATCGTCTGGGCCTTGGTACCCGGTGCGTACTCGTTCGGATCGACCCAGACGTTTACCACGGCGCACTTGCCGGTCTTGGCAATGGCTTCGCGCGCGCGCTGAAGCGCCGGCTGGATCTGGCTCGCCTCGCGCACTTCCTCTCCGTAACCTCCTATCATCTGGCCGAACATGCTGAAGGGTACGTCGCCCAGCTTGTTGCCGATGTCGCCGCGCTCGGCGCCGTACTTGGCGATCTGACCGTAGCGGATCTGGTTCATCGCGGAGTTGTTGCCGACGATGGCGAGATACGGCGCGCCGAAACGCTGCGCGGTCTCCATGTCGAACGCGGTCATGCCGAAGGAACCGTCGCCGTAGAGGCAGACCACTTCCTTCTGCGGATGCGCGAGCTTGGCCGCCATGGCGAAACCGGTGCCGACACCGAGGGATCCGAGGGCGCCCGGATCCATCCACTGGCCCGGCTTGCGCGGACGCACGGCCTGGGCGGAGATGGTGACGATGTCGCCGCCATCGCCGATATAGATCGTGTCATCGCCCAGGAACTGGTTGATCTCGTAAGCCAGCCGATAGGGATGGATCGGGTTCTGGTCGGTAGTAAACATCGGCATCAGCTTCTCGAGCTTCTGCCCCTCGATCTCACGCAGTTTCTTCATCCACTCCTGGCGCTTGCCGCGCGCACCCTTGTCGATACGGCCGGAGGCGGCCTGGGCCACCGCCGAGAGAATCGCGCCCGGGTCGCCGGCAAGACCGAGGTCGACATCGCGGTTCTTGCCCACGGTGGCGTAGCTCTGGTCGATCTGCACCAGGGTCAGGTCGTTGGAGATCCGCTTGCCATAACCCATGCGGAAGTCGAACGGCGTTCCCACGATCAGGATCACGTCGGCGTTGGTGAACGCGTCGCGGCGGGTACGATCGAAGTGATGCGGATCGTCTTCCGCGAGCATGCCGCGGCTGGCGCCGTTCATGTAGGCCGGTATATCGAGCTCGCGGACGAACTTGATCGCGTCCTCGTGGCCCTGGGAGGCCCAGACCTGCTGGCCAAAGAGGACCGCGGGACGCTCGGCCTTCACCAGGATGTCGGCGAGCTTTTCGATGTCGGCAGGATCGCCGATGGCGCGGGTGGAAGCACGGTAGTGACCGGGCTTCGGAATCACCGCCTTCTCGATTGGAATCTCCGCGTCGAGGATGTCGCGCGGGATCTCGAGGTAGGACGGGCCATAGGCGCCGTTGAAGCATTCACGCGCCGCCATGGAAACCATGTCGGCCACGCGGTCGGTGGAGAACACGCCCGAGGCGAACTTGGTGATCGGCGTCATCATGTCGACGTGTGGCAGGTCCTGCAGCGAGCCCATCTTGTGCTGGGTGAGCGAGCTCTGGCCGCCGATGTGCAGGATCGGACTCTCGGAACGAAACGCCGTGGCGACGCCGGTGACCGCGTTGGTGCAACCCGGGCCCGCGGTGGTGACGACGCAACCCAGCTTGCCGGTCTGCCGCGCATAGCCGTCCGCCGCATGAGCCGCGGTCTGTTCGTGGCGCACGTCGACGATGCGGATGCCCTCGTCTATGCAGCCATCGTAGATGTCGATGATATGTCCGCCGCACAGGGTGAACACGGTGTCCACGCCTTCGTTGGCGAGTGCCTTGGCCACCAGGTGGCCCCCGGAAACCACGCTCCCGCTCTTGTCTTTCTTGGCGAGGGTATCTGTGGCGGTATCTCTTGTGTCGTTCATGGATTCAACGCTCCGGTTGTAGTTGGGTTGACCGCAGGTCAGTCGAGATAGTCAACATACTGCTTGATGTGTTCCGCGAGATGCATGGCATGCTCGCGCACGAGTTGCTCGGCCATGGTGGCGTCACGCGCCTCCAGCGCCCGAATAATGCGCATGTGATCGATGATGGACTCGGTCGCCCGGTCACGTTCACCGATCGTCTTGCGACGGATTGCCCGCATGTGAACAAACAGGCTCTCCGCGATATCCTTCAGCAGGCCACACTTGCTGAGTTCGATCAGCCGCTGATGAAAGGAAATGTTGGTGGCGGAATACTCGTCGATGTGCGCGCGCGCCTCGTGGGAATCATCGAAGGTCGCGAACATGCGACGCATCGACGAAAGTTCCTCGTCGCTCGCATTCTCCACCGCCAGGCGCGCGGCCATGCCCTCGAGGCCCGCCCAGACGCAGACGATCTCGAGGATCTCCTCTTTTGTCTTGCGCACCACGAAGGCGCCGCGCCGCGGAAAGGTCTTGACCAGGCCTTCCTGTTCGAGCCGGGTAATCGCCTCGCGGATGGGGGTGCGGCTGACGCCGAGATCGGTGGCGAGCTTGCGCTCGTCCAGCTTCGGCGGTTCCTCCCCGGAATAGATATCCATCCGCGAGATGGCCTCCTTGATCGCCAGGTAGACGGACTCCTTCAGACCCGGAGTCACCTCCAGGGGCTTGACCTTGACCAGGCTGTCAGAACTCATGGTTCCCTCCCGGTATCTGGCATCTGGTATACATGGTCAAACCCTCTCTGGCGAATTGTCCCCGGCGACAGGCCTAGCCCTGCCCTGCCGCGACGGCCCGGCTACCCTTGCGGGTGAATTTCTGGATCATCGGATAGCAGACCAGCAGCAATGCGATGATGATGCACACCGCCGAGATCGGCCGCGTGACGAACACGCTCATGTCCCCGTGTGATGCGAGCAGAGACTGGCGCAGCGAACGTTCGGCCAGCGGACCGAGTACGATCGCCAGCACCGCGGGCGCTACCGGGTAATTGAGCTTGCGCAGCAGGTAACCGACCACGCCGAATAGCAGCATCAACCAGACGTCGTGCATCGTCTGGGTAGGCGCGTAACCGCCGACCACGCAGAGGATGTAGATGATCGGCGCCAGGATGGTGAACGGCAGGGTCAGGATCTTCACGAACAGCGGAATGAACGCCAGGTTGATGACCAGGGTCATGAAGTTGGCGATGTACAGCGAACCGATAAGGCCCCAGACGAATTCCGGGTTCTCGCTGAAGAGCAACGGTCCGGGACGAAGGCCCCAGATGATCATGCCGCCCAGCAGGATCGCGGTGGTGGGCGAACCCGGAATACCGAGGGTGATCATCGGCAGCATGGAGCCGGTGGAAGCGGCGTTGTTGGCCGCCTCGGGCGCCGCGACACCGGCGACGTTACCCTTGCCGAAGCTGTCGGGATTCTTGCTGAATGTCTTCGCAAGACCATAGGACATCAGCGACGCCGGGGTCGCGCCCGCCGCGGGCAGCGTGCCGACGAAGTAACCCAGCACTGACCCCAGTGAGGTGGTCATGATGTAGTTCTTGATGTCCTTGAAGTTGGCCTTCATTCGATCCACGGAGACCTGCACCTTGTGCACCACGACCTCACCCTGGGTGGTCTCCAGGGTCCACAGCATCTCGCCGATACCGTAGATACCGATGGCGAGCACGAGGAAGTTGATACCGTGCAGGAAGCCGTCAATGTCGCCGAAGATCAGGCGGGGCTGTCCGGAAATGATGTCGAGGCCCACCGCCGCCAGCACCAGGCCGATAAGGATGGAGAAAACGGTCTTCGGAATATCGTCGCCGCCAAGACCGATGAAGGTGGCGAAGGCGAGAACCATGAGCGCGAATTCCTCCTGGGGGCCGAACTTGAGCGCGAAGGCGGCAAGAGGCGGCGCGAACAGGGTGAACAGCACCACGGAGATGGTGCCACCGACGAAGGAGGCAACCGCCGCCGCGGTGAGCGCGCGGTCGGCCTGCCCGGCCTGGGCAAGCGGCCGTCCGTCGAATACCGTGGCCACCGCCGTGGAGGCCCCGGGTATCCCCAGCGTGATCGAACTGATGGCGCCGCCGTACATGGCGCCATAGTAGATCGCGGCGAGGAATATGATCGCCGATGTGGGCGGCACGAGAAAGGTGATCGGCAGCAGGATTGCCACGCCGTTCACCGAGCCCAGGCCCGGCATCGCGCCGATGAGCAACCCCAGCGCGCAGCCGATGACGATCATCATGAAGTTCAGCGGCTGCATCGCTTCCGTCAGTCCGCCAGCCAGGTGTAAAAGAATCTCTTCCACGTCTCTTCCTCGGTGTTCAGTCTTGTCTTGTGTTTGTCATCTGTAATGCGGACCCGTCGTCAGACCCCGTACATCAGGTCGTAGATGGGATAAAACATCGGCTCGGTGATCGACTTGGGCAGCGGGATCTTCAACGCCCATTCAAACAGGCAGAAGACAAAGATCGGCACGCCTATCATCATCGAGATCGTCAGCGGCCAGCCGTGATGACCGATGAACTTCAGGTAGAACAGGAGAAACAGGAACAGCGCCACGTAGATCCCGAGCAGGTGGGTGATTACCAGCAGGAACACGATGGAGCCCGCGGAGATACCTACGATCATGGCGGTCTCCCTGGGCATGTAGGGCTCGAGGTTGCGCGACTCCGGCGTCACGCCCCTGAACCAGCGCCAGATGGTTGCCAGGCAGCACAGCAACATGCCGGCGGACAACCAGAAAGGCCAGGCCCCTGAACCCGGGCCGCGATCCGGAACCCAGCCAATCCTGAGTTCCGCGCTCTTGAACATCAGCCCGATGGAACACAGCGCGAGCAGCACTGCCATCAGGATTTCAGCGGTTCTGACTGTCATTTTGTTCGTTTCCTCCGGCCGAGGGATGCCAGGCCCCGGTTCGGGGCAAGTCGGCCTCGGCCTTGTAATATGGGTATGGTGCAGGTATCGGGACGCCCGGAAGGGGCGTCCCGGCTGGCGCGGCGGAACACCGCGCCAGCCGGATCCGGCGATCGAGATCGCCGGGTTAACGCTTTACATTATTCGCCGGTAATAGCGGTTGCGCCGACAGACTCGATCAGCTCCTTGTGCAGTGCGATCTGCTGGGTGTGGTAGGCGCCCAGGTCGTCGCCCGCAAGCCACTGGTCGCATGCCAGGCCATCGTCCGTGCAGAACGTCTGCCACTCTTCAGAGTCGAACAGCGTCTTGAACAGGTTGATGTACCAGTCCTGCGCTTCCTTGGACATCCCGGGAGGTCCATTGATGGAACGCTGCATGTAGTACTCCATGTTCACGCCCAGTTCATTGGCGGTGGGCACGTCGGGATAGGCCGGCAGGCGCTCCGCGGTAAACTGCACCAGGGGCTTTGTCTCACCGGCGCGGAAGAACTCGTTCTGCTCCGCCGGGTTGTTGACCGTGGAATCCACGTGATTGCCCACGAGGTTCTTGGCCACGGTGCCGCCACCCGGGAACGGGATGTAGGTCACGTCATAGCCAAACTCCTTCTCCATCATCGCGGTCAGGATGGAATCCTCCTGGCCGGTGCCGGTACCACCGACTTTCCAGCCCGTGCCGGCGGCCTTGACCGCGGCGACGTAGCTGTCGAGATCGGTGATGTCATCGCGGCCGCTGTTCACCCAGAGCAGGAAGTTGTCGATCGCCATACGACCGATCGGGGTGAAGTTTGACACGTCGACACCGATGCCCTGCTGGATGACCGGGGTGGTGTAGAAGCTGTTCAGGGTCACGAGGATGGTGTGATCATCACCTTCCTTGTCCTGGATGTAACGCAGCGCTTCCGCACCGGAACCACCCGGCTTGTTGATCGGAATGACCGGGCGTGGCGAGAGCTTCTTCTTCTCGATCAGGCCCTGCAGCAGGCGCGCGATCTGGTCCGCGCCGCCACCGGCCCCCGCCATGATAATCAGTTCGATAGGCTTTTTCGGTGACCACTCGGCCATTGCGGGCGCAGATACCCCCAACGACGTCGCGGCTGCTACGACGGCAGGAATAGCCGTCCTTTTTATTTTGGAGAGCACATTAGTCATCAGTATTTATCCTCCAGAGGATGTCACTATTGGTGTAGTTGGTATCTGGTATACCAAATACCAAACTCGAGAATACTCCGTCAAAATCCACTTGTAAAGTGTTCAGCGAAGCACGATTGGCTTCCGGGTTGAAGAATATCTTTCCCGAAAAGAAAGCCACTGGTCAAAATCAATGGAATATTTTTTTATCATTTATTTTTTTAATAAAAAATCTCGTTACCGCGCCAGCAGGTCCCGAGCGGCGGCGCCGATGTCCACCGGGCTGTCCACAACCCGTACGCCGGCCCCCCGCAACGCCCTTTTCTTGCCCGCGGCCGCTCCGCTGCCGGCCTGGATGATGGCGCTGGCATGCCCCATGCGGGTCTCCGCGGGAGCGTGTTCTCCCGCGATATAGGCCATCACGGGCTTGGGGTACGCGGGGCCGGACAGATAGTCCGCGGCGCGTTCCTCCTCGCTGCCGCCGATCTCCCCGACCAGCACCACGAGATCGGTCTCCGCGTCGGTGGCGAACAGTTCGAGACAGTCGACGAAGCCGAGGCCATGGATCGGGTCGCCACCGATGCCGACACAGGTGGACTGACCGAGCCCGGCGTCCGTGGTCTGCCACACCGCCTCGTACGTCAATGTGCTGGAGCGGGAAATGATGCCCACCCTTCCGCGGCGGAAGATCTCCCGCGGCATGATGCCGATGCGGCAGGCCTCGGGGGTGATGATTCCGGGTGTATTCGGTCCGAGCAGGCGTGTGGCGCTGCCCGCGAGGCACTCGCGCACGCGGATCATGTCGAGCACCGGGATGTGTTCGGTGATGCAGATCACCAGCGGAATCTCCGCGGCAATGGCCTCGATGATGGCGTCCGCGGCATTTTCGCGGGGCACAAAGATCACGCTCGCATCCGCACCGGTGTCTGCCTTCGCCGCCGCCACGTCGTCGTAGACCGGCAGGCCAAGGTGGCGGCTGCCGCCCTTCCCCGGTCGTACCCCACCCACCATGCGGGTACCGAACGAGATCGCGCGCTCGGTATAGAAACTCGCCTGGGCGCCGGTAATGCCCTGGCAGATGACACGAGTCTCGCGATCGACGAGGATGGCCATCAGTCCCGCTCCTCCTGTTGTCCGGTAACGCGATGGATGATCTTCTTCAGCCAGTTTTCCGGGGCGCGCGGATCGGCGGATTTGCCGCTGCGCGCGAGTTGTACCGCGAGGCGCGCCGCATCCGCCATGTTGGCAGCCTGCACCACGCCGGGCAGGCCCTCGCGCAGGCGTCGATTGGCGAGTTCGGCATTGGTGCCCGCGAGTCGCACCACCACCGGCACCCGGAACGGACGCACGTTGTTGATCACCTGTAGCGCGTCGGATACCGTGTCGCAGCGCATGATGCCGCCACCGAAGACGTTGATGAGCAGGCAGCCGATGCCATCGCCACCGAGCAGCAACTCGAGCGCGCTGGTCACCCGGTTGACCTGGGAGTCCGGCGGCAGGTCGAGAAAGTTTGCCGGCTGGCCACCGAACTGCACCAGGGTATCCAGGGTCGCCATGGAAAGGCCCGCGCCCACGGTCATGCAGGCAACGTCGCCGCCCATGCGGATGTAGTTGAAGCCGTCACGGCTCGCTCGGCGGCGATTGCCCGCGCTGTCGTCCTGGTCGTCGAGACCCACCAGCAAGGGCTGGCGGAAGAGCGCGTTGTCGTCGGCGATAATTTTCGCATCGAGCGCGGTGCAGGTTTCGCCAGCAAGACCCACCGGGTTGATCTCCAGCAGGGTGAAATCGAGTTCGCGCGCGAGGGCGGTCAACTGGCGCGCGAGATCGCGGATCGAATCCGCGCCCCTGCCGTCCAGCCCCAGCGCCTTGAGCGCGCCGTCGAACGATTCGGCATCCGGACCCGATTCCGTGGATACCGGGATGCGCGCCACCGCCTCGGGCTGGTCGCGCAGCGTGGCCTCGATCCCGGTGCCACCCACCGCTGACAGCAGCAACACCAGTGACTGCGAGGTTTCATCCACCAGCAGGGCGAGCGCGAGTTCGCGCTCTACGGGCAACGCCTGCTCGACGTATACCCGGTCCACCAGCATCCCGTCCGGACCGGTCTGCGGTGTGATCAGGCTGCGGCCGAGCATGCTGCGGCTCTCGGTGCCGACATTGGTGAGATTGGTCACCGTGCGGATACCGGACTTGAGATCCTGGCCCTTGAACGTGCCCTGGGCGCGTCCGCCCGCGAGGATCTGCGCCTTCACCATCCAGCGTTCACCGCCGATCTCCTTCGCGGCCGACTCCGCCTCGGCGGGAGTCTCCGCCACCCGGCCGGCCGGCACCGCGATTCCGTGATCGCGCAGGATCGCCTTGGCCTGGTACTCGTGGAGGTTCATATTGGTGCGTTATGTATCGGGCCCGGACCCGTAACCGTTTTTCTGGGCGGGCCGACTGAACCCGTCACCAGGATCCCGGTCATCGCCGGATCCCGATGTCATTATGCGGTAATTACATCGTCAGCACAATTTTCCCGAAGTGCGCGGACGACTCCATGGTGCGATGGGCCTCCGCCGCTTCCTCGAGCGGAAACACGTGAGACACCAGCGGCGCGATGCTGCCGTCGGCGAAGTGACCCATCACCCGCTCGCGAAAATCGGCGATGATGGCCGCCTTGTCCGCTACCGATCGCGGGCGCAGTACCGAGCCGATGACCTGCTGGCGCTTGACCATCATCAGGGCGAGGTTGAGTTCCGCCTTCGGACCGCTGGTGACGCCGATGATCACCAGCCGGCCATAGACCGCGAGCGAACGCATGTTGGGCTGCAGGTACTTCGCGCCAATATGATCCAGGATGACGTCCACGCCCTTTTTGCCGGTGATGCGCGCCACCTCTTCTTCGAAGGCGGACTCGCGATAGTCGATCACGTGATGCGCGCCAAGCTCGCGCACGCCATCGAGCTTGCCCGTGGACGCGGTGACGAAGATCGTACTGTCAGGTACCAGTTGGCGGCAAAGCTGGATCGCCGCGGTGTTTACGCCGCCACCACCTCCGTGCAACAGCACCTTGTCGCCATCGGCCAGGCCGGCGAGCCGGAACAGGTTGAGGAACGCGGTGAGATAGGTCTCGCAGATACAGGCCGCCTGGTTGAAGTCCAGGTTCTCCGGGATCGGTATCAGGTGGGATGCGTGGGCGACGGCGTACTCGGCGTAACCGCCGCCACCGATCAGCGCCATCACGCGGTCGCCGGGCTGCCATCCACTGACGCCATCGCCCAGGGTCTCGATGGTGCCGGCCACTTCCAGGCCGAGGATCTCCGAGTCCCCGGGAGGCGGATTGTAATTGCCCTGGCGCTGGACCACGTCCGGGCGGTTGACCGAGGTGGCCGCGACGCGGATCAGGACCTGGCCGGGATCCGCCACCGGGGTTTCCGCCTCGCCCGCGTGCATGACCTCGGGCCCACCGAAGCCGTCGAGAAGGATTGCTTTCATGAATTTCGTCTGTCGATCAGTCTATGGTTGCCACGTGCAACGAGTTCGTGGTGCCGGAGATGCCAAAGGGGATGCCCGCGGCGATGATGATGTTGTCACCGGATCCCGCAAACCCCTCCCGCACCGAGATCTGCTTCGCCGCCTCGATGACCTGCAGCAGGTCAGCCTCGGCATTGGCCACGTCCGTGATCACCGGATGGATGCCCCAGGCCATGGCCAGGTAACGCGCGGTGCGCCGTTCCGGGGTAATGCTGAGGATGGGCGCGTCCGGCCGCTCGCGCGCCGCGCGGATACTGGTGCTGCCGGAAGTGGTATAGGTCACCGTGACAGTGGATGACAGGATACCGGAGATCGTCTGCAACGCGTTACAGATCGCATCCGCGGCGGTACTGTCCGGCGGTGGCCGCTGGGCATCGAGGATGTTGCTGTAGAGGGAGTCCTGTTCCACCGCGCGCACGATGGCGTCCATCATCGCCACCGATTCCACCGGGTAGTCCCCGGCGGCGGATTCCGCCGACAGCATGACCGCGTCCGCGCCGTCGTAGACCGAGTTGGCCACGTCCGATGCCTCCGCGCGCGTGGGCACCGGCGCATGCACCATGGAATCCAGCATGTGGGTGGCGATGACCACTGGCTTGCCCGCGCGCCGGCAGCGGCGCACGATCTCCTTCTGCGCCACCGGCACCTGCTGCGGCGGCAATTCCACCCCGAGGTCGCCGCGCGCCACCATGGCGCCGTCGCACAACGACAGGATGCCGTCGAGGTGCTCGAGCGCGGAAGGTTTTTCAAGCTTCACCATGATCGCCGCCTGGCCGCCGACCATGTCACGCAGTTCCTGAACGTCTGCCGCCTGCTGGACGAAGGACTGCGCGATCCAGTCGACGCCGAGCTCCAGGCCACAGGCGATATCCTCGCGATCCTTCGGCGTGATCACCGAGATCGGCAGGATCACGCCCGGCACATTGACTCCCTTGTGGCTGCTGATCTCGCCCCGCACCAGCACTTCCGCGATCGCATGCTGCTCGTCGCATTCGACCACCTGGAGCTTCACCCGGCCGTCGTTGATGAGGAGTTCGTTGCCTGGCTTGAGCGCGGCAAAGATCTCGGGATGCGGCAGATTGACGCGGCTGCCATCCCCGGGAGCGGGATCGAGATCGAAGCGGTAGCGATCCCCCTTGGCCAACCACACGGGCCCGTCGGCAAATTCACCAAGACGGAGTTTGGGCCCCTGGATATCCATCAGGATGGCGATGGAACGACCACTCTCGCGCTCTATCTCGCGGATGATGCGATGGCGCTCGGCGTGGTCTTCGTGGGAGCCGTGGCTGAAGTTGAGGCGGAACACGTCGGCGCCGGCCTCGAACAGGCGGCGAATGGTTTCCGCGTCGGAACTCGCGGGTCCCAGCGTGGCGACGATCTTGGCTTTGCGCTGTCTTCGCATGTAATGTCTGCAAGTGAATCCGGTGAAACGATATCGCGGGATTATTGCATGACCACGAACAGGCCGCGTCCGGCCGTCAACTGATGCGCGGCGCGGGGACGCAGGACCGGCGTCAGTAGAGCAGGTTCAACACGGCTATCTCCACCACCAGGAACATCACCGTCATGATGCCGCCGGCGCGCATGAAGTCGGCTACCCGGTAACCACCCGGACCCATGATGAGCGCATTGACCTGGTGGGTGGGAATAATGAAGGAATTGCTCGTCGACAATGCCACGGTGAGCGCGAACACGGCCGGGTTGGCGCCGGCGCCGATGGCGATGTTCACCGCGAGTGGTACCAGCAGCACGGTGGCGCCGACGTTGGACATCACCAGGGTGAACACCGTGGCAAGGATCGCCACCACCGCCTGCAGCACCCACACCGGTACGCCATCGAGCAGTAGCAGGACCTGCTGCGCCACCCAGGCCGCGGTGCCCGACTGGTCCACCGCAATGCCGAGTGGAATCAGGCTCGCCAGCAGGAACACGCTCTGCCAGCCAATGGCGCGGTAGGCCTCGTCGATCTTGATGACCCCGGTGACGATCATGCCCACGGCACCCGCCATCAACGCCACCGACAGGCGGGTATCGGTGAACAGGATGAGCACCAGGGTCATGAGGAAAAAGCCAATGGCGTACTTGGCTTTTTCCGGGCGCTCGTCCTCGCGTGGGAAATCGGTCACCACCACGAATTCGTTCTGGTTCTCGGCGATGCCGCGCAGATCATTCCACCGGGTATGTATCACCAGCGTGTCGCCCGATTGCAGCACGAGTTCGGGCAGGTCGGTGTCGATCACGTCATCGGCGCGGAATACGGCGAGCACCGTGGCGCCGAAACGCTTGCGCAGCTCGATCTCGCGGATGGTCTTGCCAATGGTGCTCGAATCCGGCGGCACGACCACCTCGGCGATGCCCGCGCTGCTTGCGCTCAGGACCTCGGCGAACACGTCCATCTCGCTCTTCACCCTGAGGGCGTACTCGTCGGCGAAGCGCATTACCGATTCGCGCCGGCCCATGATCGCCATCTCGCTGCCGACCCAGAACTCGGTATCGCCGCGTGGCGCCACGGTCATCTCGTTGCCGTTGCGCACCGCAACTATCCAGCCGGCGCGGCCCGCGGCGTCGACGTCGGATAGCAGCTTGCCAATGAGCGGGCTGTCACGGGTGACGCGGCATTCGTAGACATCTCCCTCGATACCATAGACCTCGCGAAAGTAACGCAACGTGCTCCCTGACTCACCGGGTTTGTCCTTGATCACCGGGAGGACGAAGCGTCCCGCGACGAGGAAGTAAAGAATGCCGCAGGCGAGCAATGCGATACCCACCGGGGTGACGTCGAACAGGCCGAAGGTCTGCATCGGTTCCACGCCGCGCGGTAGTACGCGGTTGGAGCTGACGATCAGGTCGTTGAGGAGGATCAGCGGGCTGGACCCGATCATGGTGATGGTGCCGCCGAGGATCGCGCAGAAACCCATGGGCATGAGCAGGCGTGAGATCGCGAGGTTGCCGCGGCGCGCGATCCGGTTGACCACCGGCAGGAACAGCGCGGCGGCGCCGATGTTCTGCATGAAGCTGGAGATGATCCCCACCACCGCGGACACCAGGGCAATCACCCTGCCCTCCGTGCGCCCGCCGTACTTGAGGATCTTGCCCGCGAGATCGCCCAGCATCCCGGTGCGGTCGAGCCCCGCGCCGATGATCATCACCGCGATGATCGACATCACCGCGTTGCTCGAGAAGCCATCGAACAGGTGTTCCCCCGCCACCAGCCCGTCATATCCCGGGATCAGTCCGCTGAGGCCGACGATCACCATGATCAGGATCGCCGCGACATCGACCCGCAACACCTCGAAGGCGAACAGGTAGACCGTGAGCAACAGGATGCCCATCACCGCGATCATCTCGCCAGTCAGGTGCAGCGTTTCGGTCAAACAGTTCTCCGGAGCCGAGGACACACGAATCCGCTCTCGCGGGCGGGCCCGAGACCGCAGGGCGGGATTGTGATGACCGTCTCATGGGCAGCTCCTGCGCCGCCGGGCCCGAACAGTCTATCACTAACCCGACAGGGGAATGTCGTCTCCGGGCGCTCCGATGCCCCGCGGACAACAAAACTTTCTTAGCCCGGCATCACCGCAGTTTGGTGTACCACCCGATCCGGGGCCGTCTTTGCATCAGCTTCACCGGGAGAAGCGAGAAGCGCGGCATAGTCGCGCGCATGCCTCTCCGCCTGCGCCTGCCAGGTCAGGCCCATGGGTGGCGGTGGTTGCTCGCGCCCGAGGCGTTCTATACAGGCCGCTGCCAGCGCATCGACATCGCCCACCGGCACCACCGCACCGCGGGCATCGTCGATGAGCGAAGCGATGCCACAGTGATCCGACACCACCACCGGCAGCCCGGTGGCGTTTGCCTCCGCCACCACCATGCCGTAGGGCTCGTTGCGCGCCGGCAGGGCAAGCAGGTCGACCTGGCGATAGAAGTCCAGCGGGTCGGCCCAGCCGAGCAGGGTCACGCCGTCTCCCCAGCCCTGGAAGAGGTGACACACGTGTTCCGCCGCGCAGCCGGCCACGCACAGGGTCACCGTTGGGTCGTTCGCGCGAATGGACGCCACCGCGCGCGCCAGCAGGTCGAGGCCCTTGCGCTCCCACTCGACACCGATAAAGCCGATCACCCTCCCCCGGGGCCTGTCCCGGAGCGGGGTGAAGCGCGGGTGCACCCCGGGCCAGGCGGGGTCGGCGATGCGGTCACGGCTTTCCGGGTACAACGACGCCAGTGTGTCGCCGATGAAATCCGACACCGGGTAGACGATGCGAACGGACGGCGCGGTCAGTTCACGCCGCTCGAGCCATTCCCATGCGCGGAGTCGCAGGGACAACCCGTCCAGCGCACGCCGGCGACGCGAATGGATCGAGGGGCCGTGGAACGTGGTGACATGGTGGCTGCGGGTGCGTTCGTGACTGTGCAGCACCCAGCCGCGAGTATCGAACCCGGCGAGCCAGCTGCTCGCGCGACGGTCGAAATCCACCAGGCCGAGCCAGCGCGGCTTGCGCCAGCGGGAGCGGCCGATGGCGGTGACGGTGATCGCGGGGTCGCAATCCGCGCCATTCGGCGGTTCGTACTCCTCGCACAGGATATGTACCGGGTGCCCCTGGGCGGCGAGCGCATGGGTGAGTTCCCAGACATAGAGCTCCATACCCCCCACGGGCCCATAGCGCCGCACGAAATGGAGCGAGCCCGATGCCGGCACCTCGCTGGAATTCGTACTGCGCTTGCCCTCCCCGATTCCTTGCGCAGCTGCCGCAGGGTCGGCTTCTGCGGCCATGGCCGGTTCGATGAGACGGTAGAGAAAGATGAGCAGGAATACGAAGGTGGTGCCAACACGCACGTTCATGAGCGGCGCCTCGGTCACGCCGCAGATGATCATGCTCAGAACCAGCCCCGCGCCCGCGATGCCGAGATGCCGCAGCGTCGGATCGCGCGCTCGCCGCACCACGCCCACGAAGTAACGCAGTGGCACCAGATAGAGCAAAAGCACCGCCACCGCGCCGAGCAGGCCGCGCTTGGCGAGGGCGTCCATGATCTCGTTGTGCGATGAACTGCGCCCGTCGATGCCGATGGAGGCGCTGGCCGGGTGGTCATCGACATAGGACTGGATGATTTCCGCGCGCCGCGGATAGCTGACGCCCCACAGGGGGCTCTCCCGAAAGCAGGTCAGCGCGATATCCCAGAAATCCAGCCTGTAGCCCACCGAGCTGGCGCGGTTGTTTTCCTGGTAGTAGGAGCCGATCTCGAAGACGGTCAGCTCGATCCGGTCGCGCACCGTCGGTAGCAGCCAGGCGCTCATTCCGAGAAGCACGGCGCCGGCCAGGGCGAGCAGCAACGTGTGGCGGCGCCTGATGCCGGCGCCGACGAGCTGCAGCAGCAGGATACAGAACATCGCCGGCCAGGCGCCGCGGGTACCGGTTTTCATGATCGCGAACAGCAGGCAGGCCGCGCCCGCGATCGCCACCAGGCGCCAGAGACGGTGACCGCGCTCGACATGGAAATGCGCGAAGCACAACGACAGGAGGAGGACGCCAATGTAACCGGAATCCAGGTACCCGGGACCCCAGTTCACCCGCGGCTCGCCCAGGTCGGGCAGGTTCGCCAGCACCGCGATGATGCCGCCGAGACTCGCCGAGCGCAGGATCAGGTTACGGTCGAGTGGCAGGTGCATCAGCACGAGAAGCACCAGCAGGGCGATAAAGGAGCGCGACGGGCCGTCCAGGGCTTCGCCGGTACCACTGCCGATAAACAGCGGGATCGCGCTCAACAGTGGCAACAACAGCGTTAAACGCCACGCCGGCGACACGCGGCAAGGACGCCAGTAGCCGGCGACCAGCAACGGGAGGAGGAGCAGGAGAATCACCGCCGCCGCCGGCTGCGCGCCGTCCGACGAGGCCAGCGCGGACGCTACCAGCAGCGCCGCCAGCCAGGGCATCGCGGCCGCGATCAGGCGGGCATAGGCCGGGAGCGGTGAGCGCATGGTTGCGGGGTGATCTGCGGGATGAACGGATTCGGGAGTCAGCCGGGAATATCGGGTGCTGTCGCCCGGCCTCGGTGTCTTTCCGGGGGGAAAATCACGCGCCCGAAGCTTATAATAAACGCCGCATGCCCGCCATCGACCGGGTCCGCGCCGCGCGCCTCCCGAAATCCCGCCACATGATCTCCGCCATCGTCATCACCCGCAACGAGGAGCGAAATATCCGCGCCTGCCTGGACTCGCTGGCCTGGGTGGACGAGATCGTCGTGGTGGACGCCGGCAGCGCGGACGCCACAGCCGCCATCTGCCGCGAATACACGGATTGCGTCATGGTGACCGACTGGCCGGGTTTCGGTCCGCAGAAGAACCGCGCGCTCGATGCCGCCAGTGGCGACTGGATCCTCTCCATCGATGCCGACGAGCGGGTAAGCGAGGCGCTCCGCGACGAACTGCGAGCCATCAGCGAGGACCCCGGATCGGCGCCCTGCTGGCTGCTGCCGCGGCGTTCGAACTATTGTGGAAGGATGATGCGGCATAGTGGCTGGTATCCCGATTACGTTCTGAGGTTCTTTCGCCGGGACGCTGGCCACTTCAGTGAAGACCTGGTCCATGAAAAGGTGGAAACCGACGCCACCCCTGCCAGGGCCCGCAATGACCTCCTGCATTATCCCATGGAGAACCTGGAAGACGTGGTGGACAAGATGAACCGCTACTCGAGCCTTGCGGCGGAGGACAAGTATCGCCGCGGCGAGCGAAGCTCCGTGCTGCTCGCGGTACTCCGGGGAAGCTGGACATTCCTTCGCACCTACCTGTTCCAGCGAGGTTTCCTCGACGGCCGCCAGGGCTTCATGCTCGCCATCAGCAATGCCGGCGGCACCTATTTCAAGTACGCCAAGCTCGCCATGCTATGGCAAAGGGAGACGACACGGTGAAGCGCCTGTCGGGAGCCGATGTCTCGCTCATCGTCACCACCTACAACTGGCCGGAGGCGCTCAAGGCAGTTCTCGATTCGATCCACGCGCAGACGATCCTGCCACGCGAGGTGGTGGTCGCGGACGATGGTTCCGGCGAGGAGACGCGCGCGCTCGTGGAGAGGGAACGTGCCGTCTTCCCCTGCGAACTGGTGCATGTCTGGCATCCCGACGAGGGCTACCAGGTGGCGCGCATACGCAACCGCGCGGCGCAACGCGCGAGCGGCGACTACCTCGTGTTTATCGACGGTGACTGCCTCCTTCGACCCGACTTCCTCCGCCGTCATGTCGACCTCGCGCGCCCGCGACGATTCGTCGCAGGCAATCGCGTCCTGCTGACGCCCGGGTTTACCGAGACCGCGCTGAATGGTGATGACGATGTCACCCGCTGGTCGCCATTCGACTTTAGCCGCGGCGACGTCAATAGACGCTGGTCGCTGGTGCGCCTCCCCATGGGCGGACTCCGCTACGTCCTGCCCTGGCGCTGGAAAGGCGTGATCACCTGCAACATGGCGCTGTACCACGCCGACTTTACCGCCGCCAACGGTTTCGAGGAACAGTTCGAGGGCTGGGGTTATGAGGACTCGGATCTCGCCGTGCGCCTGCATCACCTGGGGGTACGGCGCACCAGCGGACGCTTCGCGGTCACCGTGCTGCATCTCTGGCATCGCAGTAACAAGTCTTCGCTCGAGAAGAGCAACTGGGCGAGGCTGCAGGAAACCATCAACAGCGACCGCGTGCGCGCAATTCGCGGTATCGACCAGATCGAGACGGGTTAACAGTACTTCCCTGGTAATGGACTACCGGTAAAGCGCCCCCTTCTCCATTCCAGGCTGGGTCTTGAATCGGCGATGGAACCAGTAATACTGCGCGGGGGCGCGACGCACTCCCGTCTCGATCAGGCTGTTGACGACCGTTGCGTTCTCAACCTCGTCCTGTGTGGGGAACGACTCCGGTCCGGGCAGGTATTCCACGATATAACCTGAATTGTCTTCCCGCCGCCTCGTCGCGATCAGCAGGATCGGCGCGCCGGTCAGGCGCGCGAGACGTGATACGCCGTCGATGGTGGCCGCGGGGTGGCCGAAGAATGGCGCATATACCGAGTGCTCCTCGCCCATGTCCTGGTCCGCCGAATACCACAATACGTGGCCCTGCTTGACGCGCCGCGCGGCGCCGACCAGCGAGGTATGCGGGATACCGCCGATCATGTGGCGATCACGACCACGGATCATCACCCGATTGAGAACGCGGTTGTTCTGCTCGCGGAAGATCGCGTAGTAGCGTATGTGCTTGGCCGCCAGCATGGCGCTGATATCGAGGGTGGAAAAATGCGCGCCGATGAGTATCACGCCACGGCCCTTCGCCTGTGCCGCCTCCATGTGATCCAGGCCCAGCGTTTCCGTCATCGCATGTATGCCGGCGGTATCGTCCCACCACGAAATCACCGACTCGATGAGCCCCGCGCCGAAATGGCGGAAGCTGTCACGCACCATGCGCTCGCGCTCCGCTTCGGAAAGATCGGGGAAACACAAGCGAACATTCGTGCGCGCCACGGATACGCGTGAGCTGGGAATGCGATACAGCAGTCCGCCCATGCCGAGGCCGAGCGACAGCTTGGCGCGGTACGGTAACATGTTGATGACCCAGAGAATCCCCAGGATCAATGCGGTGGCGCCTTCCACCAGGAGGTTACCCGGGGAATTTTTACTCTTGGTGGACAACTTGTTGTAATCTTGGCTGGATCGGGCTGCCGGTGAAGACCCGACGTCGCGCCAAATTATGGCACAACACCCAACGAAATGATTCGCCGCACCCTGACGGCAGCGCACCCCGGTATCATCCGCACCCTGGCGCAAACTGCCCCCTGATCCGCCCCACGATGTCACCAAAGGCCGAACCCCGTGATCCGCATTCCGGCGCCGCCGTCTACTTGCGGCTGCTTGGATACATGCGCCCCGACATCATGGTGCTTGTCGCGGGATTTGTCGGCTTCCTGATCTATGCCGCCTGCGATTCCGCGTTCGCGTGGTGGATGAAGGAACTGGTTGACAGCATCCAGGACGGAATATCCGACCGGCGATACGAACTGTCGGCGCTGATCATCGGCATCTTCCTGGCGCGTGGCGTCGGCGGCATCGTCGGCGGCTATTGCACCGAGTATGTCGCGCGCAAGGTGATCAATCGCCTGCGCGGGGAAATGTTCGATCACATCCTGCGCCTGCCCTGCACCTTCTACGAGCAGTATTCCTCGGGCAGCGTGCTCGCCAAGCTCATCTTCAACGTCGAGAACGTCGCCGCGGCCTCCACCAATGCGCTGCGCATCATCGTTCGCGGCGGCTTCACCGTCATCGGGCTGCTCGCCTTCATGTTCTACATCAACTGGAAGCTGTCGAGCCTGTTCATCATCATCACGCCGATCATGGCGCTCGTCATCGCCATGGTGACGCGCCGCTTCCGCCGCCTGAGCCAGCGCATCCAGCAGACCATGGGCAACGTGAGCGAGCGCGCCGGGGATGTTCTCAAGGGCTACGAGGTGGTCAAGATCTTCGACGGCTACGGCCACGAAGAGGCCGCCTTCGACAAGGTGATCCACAACGATCGCCGGCTGCGTCTCAAGCTCGTGCTGCTGAACGATGCCAGCACCACCCTGGTCCAGCTCCTGTTCGCCCTCGCCCTGTCAGCGCTCATCCTGATCGCGATGCAGCCCGAGATCCTCTCCAGCATGTCTGCGGGGGAATTCGTCTCCTTCGTCACCGCCGCCGGGTTCATCTCCCGACCCATTCTCCAGCTCACCCAGGTCAACGCGATCATCCAGCAGGGGGTGGCCGCGGCGGACAGCATCTTCACGGTGCTCGACCTGCCGCGTGAAAAGGATCTCGGCACCCGCATGCTGGAAGACTGCCAGGGCGAGATCACCTTCCAGGACGTCCGATTCCGTTACGGTGACGCGTCGAAACAGGATCGCCAGTGGATCATCGACGGGGTGAATTTCCATATTCCGGCGGGCAGCACCTGCGCCCTGGTGGGCCGCTCGGGCAGCGGCAAGACCACCCTCGCCCGCCTGGTGGCGCGCTTCCACGAACCGGAACGGGGCGCGGTGCTGGTGGACGGCGTTCCGCTACCGGAACTGCGCATCGAGAGCCTGCGGCAGAACATCGCGCTGGTGAACCAGAACATTTCGCTTTTCAACGCATCCATCGCCGAGAACATCGCCTACGGTGCGATGCGCGATGCGCCACGGGAGGAGATCATCGCCGCCGCGGAGCATGCCCAGGTGATGGAGTTCGCGCGCGAGCTACCCCAGGGACTCGACACGCAAATTGGAGAGGCCGGCATCACGCTTTCCGGGGGACAACGCCAGCGCATCGCCATCGCGCGCGCGTTCCTCAAGAACGCCCCGATTCTCATTCTCGACGAGGCGACCTCGGCGCTCGACAACCATTCCGAGCGCCTGATCCAGAAAGCTCTCGAGGATCTCATGGCCAACCGCACCAGCCTGATCATTGCCCATCGCCTGAGCACCGTCGAGGGTGCGGACCGGATCGTGGTCCTCGACCAGGGACGCATAATCGAGTCGGGCACCCACGAGGAACTCCTCGCCCTGGGCGGCCATTACACTGCCATGTACGAGCAATCCGACGCAGAGTAAGAAGCGTCAGTCGAGCCGCTGCACCAACACCCAGGGAGCGACCACCACGGCCTGAAACGACGCCCCGTCGGCATGCCAGCTGGCCGCGTCGCTCATCTCCGGCCGGCTCAGCGCACCGCGCCCGGTCAGTTCGCCGATCCACGCTGAATCGTCCCGGGCCATGCCCGCGGCCACCGCCACGATGTCCTCTTCGGACGCCACCTCGAGCAGCACCCCGCGGGCGAAATGACGCTCGAGTTCGGGCCACTGAATTTGCCCGACTTCGCCTCGCAGGCGCTCCTCGAGTGACGGCTCCGCGTCGCTCATGCTGACGATGCGGTCGGGGGTGCGGCTGGAATGGACACGGGGATGGCGTACAATCGCCCTCCCCGCCGCGGCGGATTTCCGCGGTATTGCATGATGAAAAAGTTTCTCAAGTTCGTTGCCATCCTGGGTGTGCTCGCTGCCGCCGGCGCAGGGGCGATACCCTATTTTACCAGTGGCATGGTGGCGTCCGCCGCCCGGTTTTTCGCCGCCATCCAGCCCGGTGATCTGGATGGCGCCAACCGGCAACAGTAAACCTTTCCACAACCCGGCACATTCGCCAATCGCACGACCCCTTATTCCCATGGCACAACCCGAAACCCGCTCCCTGCAATCCGACGACAACCGCTTCCTTCATCCCTGGGAGGATATCGACAACATTGGCCAGCATCGCCGCACCGTGGTCACCGAGGGCGAAGGGGTCTACATCACCGATTCCGAGGGCAACCGCCTGCTGGACGGTCCCGCGGGCATGTGGTGCGTAAACATCGGCCATCGCCGCCAGGAGATGGCGGACGCGATCACCGACCAGATCATGCAACTCACGTATGTCAGTCCCTGGAGCCTGACCAACGCCCCCGCGGCGCGGCTGGCGGAGAAGCTGGCGCAGCTCTCACCGGGCGACCTCAACCACGTGTTTTTCACCACCGGCGGTTCCACCGCGGTGGACTCGGCGCTGCGTTTCGCGATGTTCCGCAACAACGTGCTCGGCCGTCCGGAAAAGAAGCACGTCATCGCGCGCAACAAGGGCTATCACGGCAGCACCTACCTGTCCGCCTCCGCCTCCGGCAAGGCGCGGGACAAGTCGTTTCTCGATTTCAAGACCGATTCCTTTCACCATATCTCCGACCCCAACCTGTTTGACAAACCCGCGGAGTTGAGTGACCAGGACTGGTGCGCGCGCAAGGTTGCGGAGCTCGAGGACAAGATCCGCGAGGTGGGACCGGATCGCGTTGCCGCCTTCATCGCCGAGCCGATCCTGGCGTCCGGCGGCGTCATCCTTGCTCCCGACGGCTACCATGCCGCCTGCCTCGAGGTGTGCCGGCGTTATGACATCCTCTACATCTCAGACGAGGTCGTCACCGCATTCGGCCGACTCGGCCATTTCTTCGCCTCGGAGGAAGTCTTTGGCATCCAGCCCGATATCATCACCTGCGCCAAGGGGATCACCTCGGGCTACGTGCCGCTCGGCGCTTTCCTCGTCTCGGACCGCCTGATCCGGGAGATCCAGGAAGTCGAAAGTGGCGCCTATTTCTCCAACGGCTTCACCTACTCCGGTCATCCCGTGGCCTGCGCCGCCGCGCTCAAGAACATCGAGATCATGGAGGACGAGGGCATCCTCGAGCACGTGCGCGAAATCGCGCCGTATTTCCAGCGGCAACTCCGCACCCTGAACGAATTGCCGGTGGTAGCTGACGTCCGTGGCGTCGGCCTCATGGCCTGCGTCGAATGCGATATCAACCGGGGGCGCGAACAACGTCTCAAGCTCGACTACGAGATCGGTAACCGGATCGACAAGCATTGCCAGAAACTGGGCCTGCTGGTGCGTCCAATCATCAACATGTGCGTGATGTCACCGCCGCTGATCATCTCCCGCGCGCAGATCGATGAAATGGTGAACAAGCTCCGCCAGGGCATCGAACTCGCCATGGCGGACGTCGAGCGCGACGGTCTCTGGGAGAGCGACTGACCAACGGCGAACCCGGCGTGGTCTTACCTGTTGGCGGCCGCTTCGCCCGCTGGCTGGTCTGCCTCGGCTGCGCCCTCCTGCCCGTCGCGGCGGGCGCCTGCCCGCGAACGCCGGAGTCCGCCCTCGTGGACGCTGTGCTCAACCTCGACTCGGCGCCCTTCGCCGCGGCCAAACCGATGGACGAAGTGGATTTCCGGATTCCTTCGTTCGCCTTCTACCGTGCTCTTGCGACCTGGTATCGGGGTTATCAGAAATCTGATAAATCGCTAAAAAACAATGGAATAAAAGGTTTACGTCAAGCGATTTCCAATATGGAATCCGACGTCGGTGAAGATTCCATGGAAGGCCTGCTGGCGATCGGTCTCGCCCGGGGCATACTGGCAAGGACCCTGCTCGAGGGCGAGGACTACTTCTCCGGTTACCGCAATGGTATGGAGGCCAGGGAGGACCTGCTCGCCTGGCTCGACCGGGCCCCCGCGTCCGCGCCCGGCCATGCGGATGCCGGACTGCTGGCCGGACTGTACGAGGTCTACACCCATGACCTGCAAAGCCGGTTTCACTGGCTGATCGGAACCATCGACTACCGCGGGGACCGCGAGCGCGGAATCCGGTTGCTGGAAGCCGCGGTAACGTCACGCGGCGCCTGGTCCAGCGAAGCGCTGCGCGCACTCCTCGGCGAGGTATCGTGGCGGCTACCGGACTTCTGCCGCTACCGGGAAATCGCCGAATCGGAAGCCCGCCGCCTGCCACGCAATCGCGACCTCGCGGTGCTGTCCGTTGGCCTGCTGATGCGCTGCGGCTATCCCCTGCGTGCCGGGGCTCTCGTGAACTGGTACGTCGATAATGACGCCAGCCCCGAGATCCGGGCTCCGCTCATGCGCGCAGAACTGCGAATCCGGGCGAATACCGGTGACGTGGCGTGGCTGGAACAAAATGCCCCCACGGAGGCCAACCCCCATCACCTGCTCGCCCTCGCCAATGCACTGGACGTTGCCGGGCGGCGTGAAGAGGCCCTTGCGACCTATGCCCGATTACTCGACCTGCAGGGCGCCGAACCCGTATTTGCCACGGTATCACGCGTGCGCCTGGATTATCCCTATGCCCCACCAGCGCAGGTAACGGCGGAGCAATTCAGTCCGCCATCCTGTGACGGTTGATTCCGGCGCGATTTTTGCAGTAAGGTAAAAGAGGCCGCGAAGGAACGCGGCGCAAGTTGATCCTGAATACAGGGAGGTATTCATGTTCGAAACCCCGTTCGACCGGCTTCCGTGCCGGCGCGCAACATGTCGCGCCGCCGGAATTCCTCGCAATCACCCCGGGCCATCGCACACCGCTGCGGGCTTCCTTCTGGTGGAGGCGATGGTCTCCATCCTTGTCATCGCCCTCGCTCTCGGCGGATTGCTGAGCACCCAGCGTGAGGGCATCCGACTCGCGAGTCACGGCGCCCTGACAACCAGTGACACTGGCGTAACTGCCGATCTGCTGGTGCTTCTGCAACTCGGCCGGGAGTCACTGCCCGCGTTTCCTTTTACCGCCAGCCTGGCCACCGGCCCGGTAGCGGCCGAGGAGTCGATCGACGCCGGCCTGTCCGCATTGCGACACCGCCTCGAGAGTCTAGACCCCGGCGCGAGCTTCACCGTCGAGTGCCGCGACGCACCCGCCAAGGCTTGCCTCGCCTGTCCCGTGGCGGCGACGGAAGCGGGTTCCGGCAACGGCCCGTCCTGCGGCGGGCCGGTTCTGCTATGAGCCGCCTCGCACTGCCCCGCCGGCACACCGGCCAGGCGCAACGTGGCGTCACCCTGGTGGAGATGCTCATCGGTCAACTGGTCGGGATCCTGGTCATCGGCGGCGTATTGGGACTGATACCACCCGCCATCGGCATGTTTCACGGCGCTAACGCCGCATCCGTGCTACAGGAGAATGCACGCCTTGCCGCGGATACGCTGGAGCGACTGATCCAGCCCGCCGGATACGCCGGCTGCCATGACGGCGCGTCCCATGCCGGCGCCATTCGGGTAGACGCGGCGGCAGTCTCGTCGAGGCTTGCGGGCTGGGCATTTCAGCGCTTCCGGCTGCGGGGATTCGGGGCCGGTGAAGCGGAGGCTGTCGCAGAACTGGTCGGCGCCTCGTGGGAGTCCGGACGCTACCAGCCCGCTGGCAGGCCGGTGGGTGACGTCCTCCTTCTGCAATCGACGCATGGCCCGGAATTCGACCTGGTCAGCCATGACGTTTCCGGGGAGACGCTGCGGATCGGCGGCGCATCAACTTCGGACATGGCTGCGGGCAGCATTCTACGGATCGCCGACTGCGATCATGCCGCCACGTTCCAGGTGGCAACGGAGACACCCCCGGTGTTCATTGGAGGCGGACAGGTACTGGAGATCGCCTATGGCGCTTCAGACAGCAACAATTGCACCGCGGTTCGTACAGATGACGGGGTGGCATCGGATTCGGGGCGGGTGATGCTGGGCGCCAACGGGATCGCACATTGCCGGGACGATGCGGGTCGCGCGCGATTCAGCGCCTATCGCTTCCCGGCGGGTAGTCGCGTCATGGCGTTGCAGAGCACTCTCCTTTACCTTGGAGAACAACCGGATACCGGCACGCCGGCGCTTTATCGACTGGACATTGCCTCCACCGGACCTCGCCCCTATACCGAGGCGTTGGTGGAAGGCGTCGAAAACCTGCGATTCCTCTATGGCATCGACGGGAACGACGATGGCAGTCCGGAACGCTGGATTGGCGCTGCAACTGTCAACGCCGAAGGCATGGGATGGGAGAACGTGATCGCGGTGCGCGCGTGGGTGATGCTTCGGGTTCCGCGGCAACGCGGTCGAGGGATCCATAGTGAGCCGCTGATGTTCCCCGATGCGAATGGCAACCTGGTGAACTGCCGCGCGCAGGGCGCCGATCCGGATGCCTGCCCGATCGAGTCGACAGCGGGGGCCGACGACCGCGGCATGCTGCGGGTGGTCGAACGCACCATCCGGCTGCGCAATGGAGGTGGCGCGTGAAGCCCGCGCCCATGCGCTCGCAATCGGGCCATGTCCTGACGACGTCACTGATCATCCTGGTGGTGCTCGCCCTGCTGGGCGCGCACCTGTTCACCGGGGGATGGCTGGAGTCACGCATGGCCGGTTCCTGGCGCAAGGACGTCCGCGCCCGCCAGCTGCTCGACCTGGCGCTCGATCACGTCGATTCGCGGATTCTGCCAACGATCGACCGACGGGATCCCGGGCCGTGGCGCATCGAAATCGATCCGGGGTCGATTACCGCCGGGTTCGGAGTCACCGATGATGCCCCCGCGTTGCGGGTACAAATCCAGCGCCTGAACTGGCAGGGAGCCAGTGTCGTGGGGCTCGGCACGGGAGCCGTCATGGAATCCTTGCGGCCGTCCCGCTACCGGATCGAGATCATGGCGGCCAATCGCTACGCACCCGGTCCCCACGGCGTACTCGCCATCGCCGGCATGACCCCGGGGGTAGCGCCATGAAACTACCCTGCATCGGCAAGTCCTGCCTGGTTTCCGCCGGAATGGCTGTTTACCTGGTCATGGGAAGCGTCGCATTCGGCGAGCGGATGGATGCGCGTCTGCCCTCGGCCGTGCTGGTCGATCCGCTGGTCATCCTGTTTGTCGACAATTCACCGGGAGGAGCGGCGATTCGACCCGAATCCGGTTATCGCCCCTCGATGCAACATGCCGGCTGGGTGTTTCCCCGGATCGAGCCGGAGAACGGGGTTACCGTGCTCGATGGCGCGTACCTCGACATCGATACGCTTGATCCCGGGGACTGCCCCGCAGGATATACCCGTGGCATTAGGAACACGCAAACGCGCTGCCTGCGACTGCCTTCCGCGGATAACGGTGAGCGGATTTATGACCAACGCTACCTCGGGCACCTGTTCGACCAGCATGGAGATGGCGCCGACCTCACCGGCGCGGATGTCGATGGACAGCCGATCATTCCCCGGCAGACCTTGTTCCAGGTCCTGAGAAACGTGGCGCACCGGCTTGTTGACATGATCGAATCCCGCCAGATCTGTATCGCGGCACTAGATGCATCCGGACGTTTTCAACTTCAGGCACCTTGCGGCGCTTCGACGGATGCACTGCACCGGGCGATCGACGGGATAGCGTTGCAACCTGACGGCGGTTCGCCTGTAGCCAACGCCTACCATGATGCCACTACCTGGCTGCGCGGCATGGCGGATGGCGAAGGGATACCAGCGCAATCTCCCATTGCCTATCGCTGCCAGGGCGCCGCATTCGTTCTCCTGTCGGACGGGCATGCCGCGAACGACGAAGCCGCTGGACAGGAAGATGTTGATCCTGGTAACGGCACCTGGCCTCCCACGGATCATGCGCTACCCGACTGGGACGGGTTGAGCCCTTATACGACTTCGGCGGACTATGCCGGACACAACCTGCCACCCGGTAGCGACGGCTTCGGCGGCGATCCCGCGGTTTCGGGTAGCCACCTGTACATCGACGACATCGCCGCGTTCGGCCGCGAGATCGATCTTCAAGCCGGCAGCGAAACCGATTACGCGGGACAGGACTTCGGCACCTCGGTGTCAGGAAACAATGAAGATTTCGCCCACCAGTATCTGCTGGGATACATGGTCTCGCCCAACGGGTATGGAGCGGTCATGGATGATGCCGCGCGAGCAGCGGGTGGACTGCATGTCTCTTTTTCCGGGCTGGATCGACTGGCGAGACACCTCAATGCGGGGACGAAACGCCACCGTGCCGGATTGGCATCCCTGGCAAGGCCTGCCTCCCTGCCAATGACGGATGGAGGCATGCTGGTCTTTCGTCCAGCCTATGACCCGGTCACCTGGACCGGTGCGCTCGACGCGTTCAGCGTAGCGGCGGTGACCCTGGCCGCAGACGCACTCCCTCTGTCGCCAGCCTGGCGTGCGGAAGACGGTATCCCGGGCCATGCGCAACGCAACCTGTTTACCGCGCGTGAACCAGATCCTGCCGCGACGGAACCGGATGTCATGACAGGTATTGCGTTGCAATGGGACCAGCTGTCCACGCAGCAGCAATCGGCACTCGACGATGATCCCGCCCTGCTTCACTGGATCCGGGGTGACCCGGATTCCGGTGTTTCCATGGGTGGCCGCTACCGCGACCGGGCCGCACGCCTTGGTCCGATCCTCCGCGCCGGCCCCGTGGTGATGACCACAGATCCGCCGGGTCGATACCCCGATGCCGACTTCCTGGCCTACCGCGAATCCCGCCGGCTGCAGAACCATGACCCGGTCCTGTTCGTGCCGAGCGCTGATGGCCTGCTGCATGCCATCGCCGTGGATCCAGAACGGGGCGATGAACTTTGGGCCTGGCTTCCGTCGACGTTATTGCCACGACTTGCCGAATACGCCACACCACCGCTTCAAAGGGACGTGCTGATGGACGGACCGCTGGTGCTGGAGGATGCGCGTATCGGCGATGCAATGGAGGGTAGCCCGTGGCGTACGCTGCTGGTCGGGAGCCTCGGCAATGGAGGCGCCGGGGTGTACGCGCTCGACGTCACCGATGCGGGATCGGTCGGTGATCAGACCGGCGCGGTTGATCGGCTGCTCTGGGAGATCAACACGCGGTTTCCACTCTTGTCCGATGGCGGCCCGGCGTATCCCCACCTTGGCAGGACATTGGGCAGGATACCCGTTATTCGCGTACGCGGCGCCAATGGAGAAGATATCTGGCTCGCCGCGATTCCGAACGGCCTCGGCAGCCGGGATGGCGCCACCGTGCTGTATCTCGTGAATCTTCGCGACGGCACACGCCACCAGGAGATCGTCCTTGCTAGGGATACCGGCGGAGGGCTGCACGCGGTTACCCCGGTAGACATCGACGGAGACAGCTTCGCCGACCGGCTGTACGCGGGGGACGATCACGGCAGGATCTGGCGACTCGACCGGGAAGCCGGGTCCACCCGCTTCCAGCCCCGGTTTCGCGAAGGCAATGACGCAATCCCGTTCTTCCGCGCCGGCAACCTTGCCGGCGGAGAGGAAAGACCACTACCCATCGGGCATGGCTTCGCCCTGGCTACCCTGCCCGGCCGTGCCGTTTCGCAAAGCGTGGTACTCCTGTTTGGCACCATGGCGGAGCCACCACTGGTCAATCACCTCTACGCGATCCGGGATGACAACGGACAACATCCGGTGGAGGAAGGAGACCTTGCCGAGCGGTTCCTGATTGACGAATTGATCGCTGGCAGGGCGGTCCGCACCGTGGAAGGCCCCTCCTTCCACTACGGACGGTCGGCTACCACGGGAACGGCGCCCGGTTGGCGAATGGCGCTTCCTGATCCGGGGGAATTCTCCGCAGCGGCTCCGGCGTCGTTCCACCAGAGGGTGCTGTTCACAACGCGCGCCTTTCATCTGGAAGAGAACGCGGATCCCTGCACCGAATCCCCGACCGGATGGCGGCTCGAACTCGACGCGTTGACGGGCCTTGCACCCGACGACCCGGTGGTCGACATCAATGGCGACGGCGAGATCAACCGCGAAGATCTCACGGCCGAGGGACCTCCAGCCGCGGGAACGGAGGACGAAACGGAGGGACCGGTCGAACCGGAGCTGGTCCACATGCCAGGCAACCCGGATTCCACCATCGTGCGCCTGGAGGGCGGCACAGGTGGCGGGGTCACCATGCGCGCGTTGCCTATGCGGCCCCGGCGGCATGCCTGGAGGCAACTGGATCCGCCCTGAAACTTCCATCATCACGAGGACAAGGAGGTCCGACATGTTGACACTACTGCTTATTCGACTGCCGCTTGCGCTGCCACCCTGGTTGGCGCTGGTGTCGATCCTGGTCGACTCCCTTGGAGCAGGATCATGAAGCCCCGCCGAAATGTGTTGCGGCGGAGAACCGCAAGTGCAACCGGGTTCCGGGGCCTGGGATTCACCCTTCTGGAAATGCTTGTCGCGCTGGCAATTCTCGGTATCGTGGCGTCGCTGGCACTGCCAGCCTGGTCCGCCTACACCACGGAGGCGAGACAATCAGCGGCACTGATGCGGCTGAACGCTATATCGCTCGCACTCGAGCAGTATCACTTGCAGTTCCGTACCTATGCCACCGACCTGCGGACGCTGCGGGCTCCGGAGCGCGATCCGGATTTCCGATATACGCTGGAAGCGGCCCACCGTGACGCCTACCGGGTCGAGGCGCGTTCACTGGATGACGACGCCATGACGCAGGTCATTCGACTCGACAGTCTTGGCCGCGTATCGCACCAGGTGCGTGGCGAGACAGTCTGGCGATCGGGCCCGCCGTAATCCGTACCGCCACCAGAGGCTGCCCCGGTACAATCGGGGAATGTCCCTCGAGCTGAAAATCATCCCGCCGCTGCAAGTGCTGCTGGCGGGCGCCGGCATGTGGCTGACCAGCGCGCATGTACCGCTGCCGACCCTGCGCTACCACGCCGCCGACGGGCTGTTCTACGGACTGCTGCTTGCCGCGCTGGCGGTGTTCTGCCTCGCTGTTTTCCAGTTCTGGCGGCATCGCACGACGATCAATCCGCTGCGTATCGCTAATACGAGCAGCCTCATTACCAGTGGCGTGTATGCCTTCAGCCGCAATCCGATCTACCTCGCGGATGTTCTCATTCTGCTGGCCTGGTGGGTGCGTCTCGGCGCCTGGATCAACCTGCTGTGGATCGCAGCCTTCATCTGGTATCTCACGAGGTTTCAGATCCAGCCGGAAGAACGCATGCTGGCGCGGAAGTTCGGCGCGCAATGGGAAAGTTATCGCTACCGTGTTCGGCGCTGGATCTGACCCGTGAAGTTGCCACGCATCCTGCTCTACCACGTTGACGTGCTCAACGACGAATATATCAGCGGCTGGGCATTCAACCGGGTATTGCCCGACTCGAAGCTGAAGCTCACATTCCACGCGGGAGGCGATGAACTGGGCAGCGTGCGCTGCGCCCTGGAACGCGATGATGTTCGTCAGTCCGGCCTTCATGCCACCGGGCGCTGCGGCTTTGAATACCGTTTTCCCCGGCGCCTGAAAACGGGCGTGGTCGGTGACTTCGTCATCCGCGCCGGCGCCCTCCCGGTCCCGCTGCTCCGCCGTCCACTGGACGCCATCCAGTCCGCGGTAGTCCCGGAGAGGCCAATCTTCTTCATGCATATCCCGAAGACCGCGGGCACCTCGTTCAACAACCATGTCCACAGCTGGTTCGGCCACGGTCGCTGGCACAGCCATATCGAGGTCCTGCCGGAAAGTGAGCAGGCGGCGCTGCTATCGGAACCCCAGTACGTCGCCGGGCACCTGCCCTTTCATCGCCTGCACCGTCTGGGTATCGAACTCGATGGCATCGATCTCCATACCATTTTCCGCGACCCGCTCAGGCAGGTTCATTCTCACCTCGCCTGGATAAAGGGCATCGGCGCTGATGCCGACGCGGCATTCTTCCATGCCCATCCCCCGGTGGTGCGCGAGCTTGCGTTATCGCTCCAGTCCGAAAAACTCGACAATGCCGACGGGCTCGCCGCGTTCAGCGCACGTATTGACGGCTTCCAGTGTGACTTCTTCGACAATATCCAGGTACGTTACCTGCTGGATCACCGGCCGGAGCGGGTGGGAGAAGACGACCTGGCCAATGCACTCGCCAGCCTCGATCGCTTCAAGACCTTCGGCGTCACAGAACGCTACCAGGAGTATCTCGCCGAGTGCGCCGCATTCTATGGCCGCCGGCATATTGCGCAGCAGACGCGCCATAATCCATCCAGGGTGGCGCCGATGTTCGACATGGACGACCCCGCCATACGGGCGGCGCTACAACCACTGATCACTCACGACCAGGTGTTGTATGACAGGGCGCTCGCAGTTTGCGCGGGTCGGTCGTGAGCCAGGCCGTCTATGGCAGCACCACTTCCTTCTCCAGCGTCACCCCGCTGTCGAGAAGAAAATCGATGGTCGCGGATCCGGCGGGCGTCGAGACGTTTGCGCGATAACCTCCCATTGGCAGGGAGAATTCCGCCACCGGATCGCTGGAACGCTGGATATCCGCCGGGCGTCCATCCACGGCGTAGACCTGCCAGTTGATGTCCGCGGTCACCGGTGAATCGTCGCGCCGGGCGGACAACTTCACCGTGCCCCCCGGCATCGCCGCGATACGGTCGAGGTACGACTCGGCCGGAACCACCTCCACCAGTCGTCTCGCCAGCACGAGATTGCTCTGCCCTGTTACGTAGCGAAGCTCGTAGAGGCCCGGCTCCCCGGGCAGGCGCAGGTCCAGTGGCGACTGCGTGGCGCGGGACTTGCTGACCCACTTGTCATCCGGGTCGGTGACCGCGGCCATTGCCAACAGGTCCTGAGGCGCACCCGGACCCTGCCACTGTACACGTAGCGGCTGGTCCGCGGCACCAATGCCCAGGCTGTCCAGGGTGACCGCCACCGCGCTGATCTCCACCGGCACCCTGCCAAGGACGCTGCCGGACTGACCCGATACGTAGCGCAGTTCGTACAGCCCGGGTTGATCCGGCATCTGGAGCACCAGCGGGTTCCCCTTGCGCGTATAGGTGTACTTGCCGTGCTTGCGGTCTTCGGTATCCGGAGTCACCACCGTAATATAGTCATTACGCCCATCCGGGCCCGTCCAGTGAATTTCCTGCTGTGCGCTTACCGGCACTTCTGCGGGCAAGGTCAGCGACACGGCGACTTCTTCCACCCGGATCATCCGCCGCGCGAGTACCGAGTTCGACTGCGCCGAGACGTAGCGGATCTCGTATTCCCCGGCGCTGTCCGGCATCACCAGGCTGAGCGGGCTGCCCTCGCGGGTATAGGTGTACTTTCCGTGGCGGCCGTCATCCGTGTCCGGGGTGACCACGGTGATGTAGTCGCCCTTGCCGTCCGGACCCTGCCAGGCAATCTCGATCTCGCTGCCCATGGGCGCGGTCTCTGGGGCCGCCAGGTCAGTCGTCACTTCGGCGACGGAGATCATCCTGCGCGCAAGCACCGAGTTCGACTGCGCCGAGACGTAGCGGATCTCGTACTCCCCGGCGCTGTCCGGCATCACCAGGCTGAGCGGGCTGCCTTCGCGGGTATAGGTGTACTTTCCGTGGCGACCATCCTCCGTGTCCGGGGTGACTACCGTAATGTAGTCGCCCTTGCCGTCCGGACCCTGCCACGCAATTTCGATTTCGTTGCCCATGGGAGCGGACTCCGGAGCTTCCAGCGTGGTGGCAACGGCTTCGACCGTAATAGGGCGCCGCGCCATTACCGCCTGGCCCTTGCCGGACATGTAGCGCAGCTCGTATTCCCCCGGGGTGTCCGGCAATTGAAGTTCACCGGGATTTCCCCGCGCGGTGTAGAAATACTTGCCGTACTCTCCATCGCTTGCACTCGGCTCCACCACCGTCACGTAATCGCGGTCACCGTCGGGGCCTTCCCAGGTCACGGCGATGATGCTGCTGACCGGCGCGCTGCCCACCGCCTCCAGGGAAGCCGGCTCGACCGTGAAAGCCAGTGTCACCGGAATATCGGCGCCCGGTACCACGCTGAACTCCTCACCCGCGGCCTGCCCTTCGTAGTCACCGACCACGCGATAATCTCCGGCAGGTAGTATCAGTTCGCCACCGGCGCCAGAGAACCCGGCGACCCCGGATTCGTCAGAGGCCCTTGTAACGGACCACTGTACTTCGGGATCGGCCACCGTTTGCCCCGCGAGGGTCGCCTCGGCGCTAAACACCACCCGTGCCGCCGGCAACGGCAGCACGTGCTGGCGATTTTCTCCGGCCAGAACTTCCAGGGATTCTTCCGCGCGCAGATCGCCCAGGACAGCGACCACCTCGTATTGACCGGGCACAAGCGGAAGGGCCAGTTGGGCGCCCACAAAACCGGTTTCGCCGCCTTCGGCATCGATCACGGTCCACTCAAGGGCAGTGTCGTCCAGGACCGCCCCCCCGGTGCCGAGACTCGCCATCACCGTATCCGGCGTCGACTTGATCTGTTCCACCGCCTGCTCGAGGGCGACCCGGAGATCCTCGCTGTGCTGCGCGTCGAAGTACTGCCCGCCGGTTTCGCTCGCCAGGCATTCGAGTCCGGCGCGGTCCTCGGGACTGATATCAAAGCCGATGACATGGGCGGTGAAATCCACCCCCATGCGCTCGAGGTCTCGGCCCACGGCGCAGGGATCGAGGTCGCAGGTCTCGCGTCCGTCGGATACCAGGATCACGGTGGCCTTGTCCTCGGTAAACCGCAATTGTTCCGCCGCCTGCTGCACCGCCGCGCTCAACGGCGTCTTGCCTCGGGGCTGGAGGCCATTCACCGTGTCGCGTATGCGTTCCAGTTCTCCACCTACCGGAACGAGGGTCTCGATGTCGCTGCATTCTCCTTTCGTGCGATGACCATAGGCCACCAGGCCGAGGGACAGCGACGGGTCCCAGTAGTCCAGCATTTCTCCCACGACTTCCCGCGCGATGAGGATCTTCTCGCGCTCGTCGACCCGGCCCCACATGCTGCCGGAAGCATCCAGCACCAGCATCACCTTGCCGCCCGTGTCCGCCTGGGCAAGACCGGAAATCGGGATAGCGGCCGTCACCATCAACAATGCGATCGATACCAGTCGGCGGAATGGGTGGGCAATCATGAATCGGTCTCCCAGGTTGGTCGGAATGCCAACAGTATAACGACGGTCGCGAAAGATTCCTGTGACACAATACCCTTGCTTTGACATGAAGGACCCCCCATGGCCGAACTCAAGACCAGGCCCACGCGCAGGAGCGTGCCACGATTTATCGCGTCGGTGGAACACCCGGTCCGACGGCAGGACTGCGAGACCCTGCTCCACGTGATGTCGGAAGTCAGCGGCGAGACAGCAGTGCTCTGGGGCGACAGCATCGTCGGCTTCGGTCGCTACAATTACCGGCAACGCGGCGGACAGCGCTGCAGTTGGCCGCTGAGCGGTTTTTCCCCGCGCAAGCAGAACCTTACCATTTACATTATGCCGGGATTTGAGCGCTACAAGTCTCACCTTGACCGCCTGGGCAAACATCGCCACTCGGTGTCCTGTCTCTACCTGAACCGGCTTGCGGACATCGATCTCGCGGTACTACGGGAAATTGTGGCGGACAGCATCGAGGTGATGCGTGCCCGTTACCCCGATTGAGGCTCGTGTTCGATGAGCGGCGTTCAACCTGACCTCGGTGAACTCGAGGGTCCGGTGCTCCTGTTTGGCGGGCCCTACAGCAATCTGCAGGCTACGCTGGAGATGCAGTCGGAAGCCACACGGCGCGGGATTCCACCGGGCAACGTGATTTGCAACGGCGATATCGTCGCCTACTGCGGCCAGCCGTCCGAGACCGTGGACCTGGTCCGCGACTGGCGCATCCACGTGGTGCTCGGTAACTGCGAGGAATCCCTGGCCGAGGGGGCCGACGACTGCGGCTGCGGCTTCGAGAAAGGCAGCCTGTGCTCGGCGCTTTCAGATGCCTGGTATCGATTCGCGGACACGCGTGTCAACCGGGAGCAGCGGCTCTGGATGGCAGGCCTGCCGCGGTCCATACGGTTTCGCCTCGGCGGCAAGTCCTTTGTCGTGATCCACGGCGGCGTCAGCGAGATCAGCGAGTTCGTTTTTTCATCATCTTCAAAATTGGATAAACGGGACGCCATCGACTCGGCGGATGCAGATTGCATCGTCGGTGGCCATTCCGGCCTGCCATTCGGCCAGGCGCTGCCCGGGAATACGGCCAGCGACGATGAACGCTACTGGCTCAACACCGGCGTCATCGGCATGCCCGCCAACGATGGCACTCCCGACGGCTGGTACCTGCTGCTCACGCCCAACCCCGCTGGAGACGGCGTGGAAGCCGGTTGGCAGCGACTCCACTATGACAGCGAAAGTGCCAGCGATGCGATGGCGGCGGTGGGCCTCGACACGCCCTATCGGGATGCGCTGCTGAACGGACTCTGGCCTTCCATGGATGTCCTCCCCGCCGCCGAACGCGCCGCGCAGGGCCAACCAATCAAACTCCCGCCGTTACATCTGCGGTGATTCAGCCCGCCAGCGCGGTGACCGCGTCCCGGCCACTGAGCCAGGCGCCGTGGGCGGTGCAGAACTGGTCGCGCGAGGCAGCCTCCCCGGCGAACCAGAGCTTCCCATCGATCGGCCGCGCCAGTTCGGCGCGGGCGTCGCCGGATCCCGGCCGTCGGGCCGAGTAGGCGCCGCGAATCCAGGGGTCATATCCCCACGCGCTGGCACGGAACTGGCCGAGGCCGCGCAGCGCGTCGTGGCCGAAAAGGTCGGCGAGGATATCGCGGAACCATTGTTTCGCCGCCGGCTCGCCCTGCCGCTCCATCCACCAGGCGAAGCGTCCGCCGAGCGCCGCCACCGCGCAGTCCTGGCCCTCGGGCCGAATGCGCACCAGCGCCGTGGTGTCGTCCTGCTGGTAGGCGATGGATTCCGGCGCATCCTCGATCTGCCCCCTGGGGAGGTGGAAGAATACGTAGTTCATATCGCCGAGTGGCAGCGCCTCGGCCGCCTCCCGTTTCCAGGCGGGAAGCTCCGGGGTGAACGTGATGGCGTCCGCGTTGAGAATGCCGGTGGACACCGTGACGAGGACCTTCCCCGCGCGAATGTCGCCCTTCGGGGTTTCAAGCACCAGCGGGTTGCCGCCCCAGCGCAACCTTTCCACCGGGCAGTTCAGCGTGACGGGCGAATCCGCGCCGACGGCGGTGATAAGCGCGCCGTAGCCCCTGGCCACTGGCCAGTCCTCGCCGGTATCGCGGTACTCGGACATGTCCGCCGCAGCCACCTGGTCGAGATCGGCGGAGTACATCAGTCCCGACCAGTAGTTGAGCCAGGCGAGATCCGGGTTTTCCTCTCCGGCGCAGGCCAGCAGGGAGAGGCCCTCCCCCGCCCGCTGGCAATCGCCGGCGCGCTGCTCCATCGCATCCCATGCCGCCGCCAGGCGCTCGAACTCCCCGGCGGAACGCCATTCGCCGTCCACCCGGGGGAGGATGGGGGGATTGCCCCGCCGATAGGCGAACCCCAGGGAATCCGCCATTTCGACGAAAGGGTTCTTGCTGGCGCAGTGCAGCCAGTGGCAACCCAGGTCGACGGGTATTTCTCCCGCCAGCTGTTCGGTCAGCCCCCTGCCGCCGATGCGGTGAGAGGCCTCCAGCATCTCGTGATCGATGCCGCGCGCCTTCGCTTCCGCGGAGGCGCCAAGGCCCGCCGCGCCGGCGCCGACGATCACCAGCGGATAGTCTTCAGATCGGCTCATTGATTGTATTTCCAGTAGTTTGAACAGTTATTCAATACATTGTACAATAGTTCAAAATCCACGATTTAGCCGCCATGCTCAGCGAAGCGAAAAAAAACCGGGAGAACCCGGTCAAGGATACCCGTAGACAGCAGTTGATCGATGCCACGATCGCCTGCATCCACCAGTTCGGCCTCGAGCAGACCACTATTTCCCGGGTGACCCGGGAGGCCAGTCTCTCGGCCGGCATCGTCAATTTCTACTTCGAGAGCAAGGAGAAGCTCCTGCTGGGCGTACTTGTTTCGGTGCGCGACGAGTTCCATCGCCAGCTCGTGGAATCCGTACAGATCGATGCGGCGCCTGAAGAAGTCCTGCGGCGGTTGATCCGCGTCCATTTCACGCCGTCCCTTTGCAGCCCGCAGAAAATCGCGGTCTGGCATGCCTTCGCGAGCGCGAGTCGCACCCGGGGAGAGTACAACCAGATCTGCGGTGACCTCGACGCCAGGATCGCCGATATCGTGGAATCCCGACTGGACGAACTGTGCCGCCGGGAAGGCTTGGAGCATTACGACGCTCCCGCCCTGGCGCGCGGCCTGGAAGGCCTGCTGGACGGGTTCTGGCAGGACTGCCTCTATCACCCGGACAGTTTCGACCCGGAAACCGCCTACAGCGTAAGCATGCGCTACCTGTCCTCGCTGTTCCCGGCAGTATTCTCCAGGGAAGAAACCAGCGACGCGATTGCGAATGCCGGCGAAGGTTCCGCCGAGGTCGACCTCCTGCCCCGCTGGACCTACGACAACGCCGAGTTCTTTGATCTCGAGCGCGACCACCTGTTCCGGCGTCACTGGATGCTTGCCGGGCACGTCAGTGATCTCAGGAATCCGCGCGACTTCATCACCTTCGAGGGTTTCGGCGAGCGCGCCATCGTCCTCCGTGGCAATGACGGCGAGCTACGCGCGTTTCACAACGTCTGCCGCCACCGTGGCGCGCGCCTGCTGGAGAAGAAGCGTGGCAGCTGCCCCCATGCCCTGTCCTGCCCGTTTCACGGCTGGACCTACGACCTGTCGGGCAAGCTGATCGGCATCCCGGCGCGGGATACATTCGACAACCTGGTGCAGGAAGAGAACAGCCTGGTGCCGGTGGAAATGGAGACCTGGATGGGCTTCGTCTTCATCCGCTTCGTTCCCGGCGGCCCCTCCCTGGCCGAGTCCATGGCGCCGGTGGAATCCATGGTCGCGCCCTACCGCATCGACGAGATGCAGCCGATCCCGGATTCCGGCTACGATGAGCTGCGTCCCTATAACTGGAAGATCATTCACGACATCGACAACGAGGGCTATCACGTACCGGTTGGTCATCCGTCACTGCAACAGCTTTACGGCAGGACCTACCGCGACTTCAAGATTGGTGACATCCCGGTATCCACCGCGACGATCGAGGAACGCAAGGCGCGCAACTGGAGCGTGCGCCACTACCAGAAACTGCTGCCCGCCGCAGAGCACCTCCCGGAGGAGTTCCAGCGCATGTGGCAGTACGTGGGCATTTTCCCCAATCACGTCATCGGCCTGTACCCGGAAAGCATCGAGTTCTACATGACCATCCCGGTCACCCCGGACACGACGCGCTACATCGGCCGCCGCTACGCGCTGCCGGGCGCCGGGCGTGCAATGCGCGCGGCGCGCTACCTGAACCTGCGGATCAATACCCAGACCGAGGGCGAGGACGAGAGCTTCGTGCGCGCGATGCAGGATGGACTGCGCTCGAGCGCCTTCCCTGAGCAGCAACTGTCGAGCCGCGAACAGGGCGTGCGCGACTTCCATGAATCATTGCAGAGCGTCCTGCCGGTGGCGAAGCTCGCGGCGGAGCCCGACCAGGGCGAAGTCGCGCAGATCAACCGCGCATTAACCGGCCACTAAGAACCGGACTCCACAACCGGTCACGAGAACCGGTCATGGCACGAGGCGGCGGTCAGGATGCCGCCGCCTCGTGCATATCCCTCTCGCGCTGGCGCTGCTGGCGCAGCATGAGCCAGCCGAAGATGATCACGCCGATGGTCACCGCGAGGATGATGATGGTGGCGAGGGCGTTGATATCCGGCCTGAGCCCCAGTCGTATTCGCGAATAGATCAATATCGGCAGGGTGTTGGAACCGGGCCCGGTGGTGAACGAGGCAATCACGAGGTCGTCCAGCGACAGGGTGAATGCCAGCAGCCAGCCCGCCAGCATGCCCGGGGCCAGCAACGGCAACGTGATATCGAACAGAACCCGTAGCGGTTTCGCGCCCAGGTCCTGGGCCGCCTCCTCAAGGTCCTCCTGCATCCCCGAGAGTCGCGACTGGATGATCACCGCCACGTAGGCCATGGAAAAGGTGATATGGGCGATGGTGATGGTGGTGAAGCCGCGCTCGGAGGGCCAGCCGATCAGCCCCTGTAGACCGATAAAGAGTAACAACAGGGACAGACCGGTAATCACCTCCGGCATCACCAGCGGCGCGGTGATCATGCCGGTGAACAGGGTGCGACCACGGAATCGACCGAATCGCACCAGCGCAAGCCCCGCCAGGGTGCCCAGGGCAACGGCGAAGGTGGCGTTGACGAAGGCGATCTTGAAGGAGAGCGCGGTCGCCGCCCACACGTCCTCGCTCTGGAACAGCACCTTGTACCAGCGCAGCGAAAAGCCGCCCCAGATAGGCACGAGCTTGGAATTGTTGAAGGAATAGATGATCAGCAGCACCATCGGCACGTAGAGGAACGCCATGCCGAAGCAAAGCACGCTGAAGAGGAAGCGGGAGCGCTTCGGGTTCATATCAACTCGACGCCTCCTTCGACTGGATATGCTGGTAGAGCATCATCGGCAACACCAGCAGGAGCAACAACACGATCGCCACGGCGGAGGCTACCGGCCAGTCGGTGTTGGCATTGAATTCGTTGTACAGCACACGACCGATCATGAGCACGTTGCCACCGCCCAGCAGGTCGGGTATGACGTATTCGCCAGTGGCGGGAATGAACACCAGCAAAGAACCCGCGACGATGCCCGGCACCGTCATCGGCAGCGTCACCGTCAGGAACGTCACCGCGGGCCTGGCGCCGAGGTCGGACGCCGCCTCCAGCAGGCTCATGTCGAGCTTCTCCATGTTCGCGTACAGCGGCAGGATCATGAACGGCAGGTAGGTGTAGACGATGCCGATATAGACCGCGAACTCGGTATAGAGCATGCGGATGGGGGAATCGATGACGCCGAGCCAGATCAGCAGGTTGTTGATCGTCCCCTGGTCCGCGAGCAGCCCCATCCAGGCGTATACCCTGAGAAGGAACGAGGTCCAGAACGGCAGGATGATGAGCAGCAGCAGGATATTGCGCGTCGTCGGCGTGGAGCGGACGATGGCGTAGGCAATCGGATAACCGATCAGCAGGCAGAGGAGCGTGGAGGTCGTCGATATCTTGAGGGAGTTCAGGTAGGTGTTGAGATAGAGGCTGTCCTCCCACAGGTAGGCGAAGTTGTCGAACACCAGGCGGATGATGGTCGCGCCGGCGGCATCGGTGGCGATGAGCGGGGTGAACGGCGGCGACGCGATGCGCAGTTCCGCGACGCTGATCTTCAGCACCATGAAGAACGGCGCGAGAAAGAAGATCAGCAACCAGGCATAGGGAATGAAGATGACGAGAAATTTCCAGCTCGCCTGGGCCTTCTCGATAGCGCGGCCGAATGCCCCCTGCGCCATGGTCAGCTCGTCAGCACCACGGCGGCGCCGGGTTCCCAGCCAACGTAGACCTTGTCCTCCCATTCGGCGAGATGGCGCCCGTCGCGCGGACGGCGCAGATTCGGATGGGTCACCTCCAGCCGCACGTCCTCGTTGATGCGTATCCGGTAGGTGGAGCTTTCGCCGTAGTAGCCGATTTCCTCAACCTGGCCTTCCAGCATGTTGATGCCCGCCTGCGAGAAGGGCTCGCGCGAAAGCTGCACCTTTTCCGGCCGTACCGCCACCCAGGCGCGGGTACCCGCTGCCAGGGGCGCGGCATGCTCCGCGCGGATCGGTACGGGCAACGTATCCACGGTAACTTCCGCGATCTCGTCCTCCTGCGACGCAACCCGGCCTTCGAACATGTTCGCCGAGCCGATGAAGTTGGCGACAAAGCGGGTCACGGGATACTCGTAGATCTCCGTGGGCGTGCCGATCTGCTGGAAATAGCCCTGGTCCATGACCGCGATACGGGTGGACAGGGTCATCGCCTCCTCCTGGTCGTGAGTCACCACGACGAAGGTCACCCCGAGACGGTCCTGGATGTTCATCAGTTCGTACTGGGTCTGCTCCCTGAGGCGCTTGTCGAGCGCGCCCAGGGGTTCGTCCAGAAGCAGCACCTTGGGATTCTTCACCAGCGACCGGGCAAGCGCGACGCGCTGCCTCTGGCCACCGGACAACTGGTGCGGTTTGCGCTTGCGGAACTGCGTGAGTTCCACCATGCCGAGCATGTCATTGACGCGGGACTGGATTTCCGCCTTCGCCACGCCGTCGCGCTTGAGCCCGTAAGCAACGTTCTGCTCCACCGTCATGTGCGGAAACAGGGCGTAGGACTGGAACATCATGTTCACCGGCCGATCGTAGGGCGGCACGGAGGACATGTCCTCGCCGTCGATCACGATGCGTCCGCTGGTGGGCGTCTCGAATCCGGCGATCATGCGCAGCAGGGTGGTCTTGCCACAGCCGGATCCGCCGAGCAGTGAGAACAGTTCGCCCCTGTAGATATCGAGGTCGACGTTGTCCACCGCGACGAAGGGCCCGAACTGCTTGGAGACCCCCTGGATCTGGATGAACGGTTTTTGCGCTGGATCCAGCCAGGGTCGGTCATGGATCGAATGCGAAGCTGCAGCCGCCACGGCGCCTCCGGTCAGGATCGGTTCAATGCGTGCAGGAAATCGTGGCGAACAGGGCGCGAAAAGGCACCCTGTGCCACGACAGGGATCATCCCGGGATCGTCAGTTGCCTGACTTGAAGTTGGTCCAGGTCCGGGTGCGCACCCGCTCGATGCGCGGCGGCACCGGATTCAGCGAGTACATCAGCTCCACCTGCTCGGACGGCGGATAGGCGGCGGCGTTGCCGGTCACCGCTTCGTCCACCATGGGCAGGGCATCCGCGTTGGCGGTGGCATACCAGGTGAAATTGCTGTCCGCGGCGGCGACTTCGGGGCGCATCATGTAGTCGAGGAACAGGTGCGCATTCTCGACATTCTTGGCGTCCGCGGGAATGACCCAGCCATCGATCCAGATGTTGGCGGCGCCTTCACCCGGCGGCAGGAAAAAGTCCAGCACCACGCCGGTATTCGCCTCCTCGGCGCCGGACATCGCCAACAGGCCGTCCGGGCCCCAGGTCACGGCGATACAGAATTCCTTTTGCGGCATGCGCTGGTAGGCATAGTTGTCAAAGGTCTTGATGTAGGGACGCACGGCCAGCAACAGTTCCTCCGCCTTGGCGTAGTCATCCGGGTTCTCGGACGACGGGTCGAGGCCGAGATAGGCCAGCGCCATGGGGACCACGTCGGTGGGGGAATCGAGGAAGGCGACGCCGCAGGACGCCAGCTTCTCCATGTTTTCCGGCTTGAAGATGAGGTCCAGCGAACCAATGGGCGCGTCCGGGAAAACCTCGCGCACGAAGGCCTCGTTATAGGTCACTCCGGCGGTACCCCACATGTAGGGAATGAAGTACTGGTTGCCAGGATCCTTCGATTTCGCCAGCGAATTCATTACGTCCTCGCGCATGTGCTTCAGGTTGGGAAGCTTGGACTTGTCCAGCGGCTGCAGGATGCCGGCGGGAATCATGCGCGCGACGGGGGTGCTGGAATGGCTGACCACGTCATAGCCGGAATTGCCGGCGAGCAGCTTGGAATCGATGGACTCCACGGAGTCGTAGGCGTCGTAGGTCACATCGATGTTGAATTCCTTCTCAAAATTGGCGATCGTCTCTTCGCCGATGTACTCCCCCCAGTTGGTGACAAACAACTCTCCTTCAGCGAGCGCACTGGCGCTGCCCAGGGCGAGCCCCATGGCCGTCCCGAGGGCAATGGCCCGGACTCTGCCGCGACCTACCGCGTGATACTCGATATTGTTCAGAATTGTCATTGACGCTGCCTCCTCAGGCTGTGAATTCAGGTAAATCCAGTATACTCGCGGCCCTGCGAATTATCTAGAAGCCCCTGTCGCCCCTTAACATTTTGTCATTATCGGGTACCGTTTTGTCATTCCTGAGTCGACACTGGAAACTCCTTGCTGCCGGGACCGCTGCCCTGGCCGCGGGCGTGATGCTCTCCGTCGTGCGATTCGACGGCGGCGCGCCCCCGGACGTCCAGGGCTTCTTCTGGCCGGAGCAGAAAGCGCTGGCCGATTTCGAGATGGTGAGCCACCGTGACAAGCCCTTTACCCTCGCCGACTTCCAGGACCGCTGGACGGTGCTTTTCTTCGGCTACACGTACTGCCCGGACATCTGCCCGGTCACCATGTCGGTATTGCGCGAAGCCATGGCCAGCTATCGGGACTCGGCGCCGCCGGAACTGTCCGATATTTCCGTGGCGTTCGTCTCCGTGGACGGCGAACGCGACAACCCCGAGCACCTCGCCAACTACATCCGTTTCTACGACGAGAACTGGCTCGCGGCCTCCGGTAACCGCGAGCAGGTGGACAGCCTCACCGGCCAGCTCGGCATCCCCTACGAGATCGAGCCCCATGAGCCCGGGGCAATAAACTACCTCGTGTCTCACCCCGGCTCACTCTACCTGGTGTCTCCCGACGCCACCCTCGCCGCGCTGTTTCACCCGCCGCTGGACCCGGCAACGCTTGCCAGCGAGCTGCTCGAGATCCGCCGTTTCATGGCGGAGTCGTAACTCCAATCAGTTTCGTCGTTCGGCGAAAAAGGCGTCCAGCAGGGCAGACGCCTCTTGCCGCAGTATGCCGGCCGTCACCTCGCTGCGATGATTGAGAAACGGCGAGTCGAGGAGATTGAGCGCGCTGCCGGCAGCGCCGAAGCGCGGATCCGGCGCGCCGTACACGAGACGCGCGATACGCGCGTGAAGAATTGCGCCGGCGCACATGATGCAGGGCTCCAGGGTGACATACAGCGTGGCATCCGTTAGCCGGTGATTGCCAAGCGCCCTGCCCGCCGCACGCAGCGCGACGATCTCGGCATGAGCGCTCGGATCATGATCGGGGATCGCGCGGTTATGACCGCGTCCGATCACAGCCCCTGCATGCACCACCACCGCGCCCACCGGGACCTCCCCCACGCGCTCCGCCGCGCGCGCCTCGTCGAGCGCGATCGCCATGAACATGGCATCGTCGCCAATGGACGTTCCCATGGGAATTTCGATGCTGTCGCTACTCGGCGCCCGCCGGGCGCCTGCTCTCGGCGGCGCCGGTAAAACCTTCGCCGAGCCCCTTGAGCAGGTGGTAGGACACCTGCTGGGCGATAGCATCGGCATCCATGCCCTGCAAGCGGTGACTGATCTCGACGATGGACTCGCTCGCTTCACCCACGCGCTCGGCGGTGGCTTCCACCGTACCGGCCATCTGCGTGACGGATTCGCCCAGCGCGCTGCCCTTGACCGCGGCCGGCAATGCCTCGCGGATTTCGCGGCCGAGCAGTTCCACGAGCTGTTCACCGATGGCCTCCGCGCCGATACCCTGCACCCGTTCTCGCAACTGGGCGATGCCCTGCTCCGCACGCGCAAGATCCGCCTGCAGGGTACGCACCAGCCTGGAAGACTGCCACAGGAGGAAGCCGATGCCGAGAAACAGGATCAGCAGCATGGCGAAGTTGATGCAGACCAGGCGGAAGGTGCGATCGACATTGCGCGGGTAGGTTTGTGGGTCGGTCATGGGATGCCTCGGAACGGACGTTCTGGATGAGTTGAGGAACCGGCGCAAACCGGCAGGATTACGGCGGCAAATGCGGTCAAAAAATATAGCATGCGGGGTGACTCAGTCCTGCGTGGGTGGCCGCGGAATATCCGTCACCAGTTCCCTGACAAAACCGGTAAGCAGCTGGCGTACCTCCTCATGCTCCTCCGGCGACCATTGCTCGACGATTTCCGCCAGCCGGGCGCGGTAGTTTGCCGCCATCTGCTGGAAGCATGCGAGCCCCTCGTCCGTCAGCAGGAGCGTATCGTTGTCGGCAGGCAGGACCAGGCCACGCTCCGTCAGTTGCGCGCCCAGCGAATTCCACCTTTTCAACGGCAATTCGGATGGCTTTGCGCCGGGAACGATTTCCCCCGGTGTCTGCATTCTTGCCAGTTGGAGGAACAACCACAGCTCATCCGGCGCCCAATCGAAACCGAGCCGGGCGGCGATACGACGGATGGCCTCCCAGCGGTTCTCATGGCGCAGGGCATTGGCGATGATGATCTCGAGTTCATCCCGGGAACTGGCGTCGCGCGGCATGACCAGCGTATCGCCCGCCATGTCCATGGGCGCCCTGTCGCTCAGCGGAATTTCCCTGAGTAGCCATGTCAGCAGGAAACCCGCCAGCGCCACCACGGTAGCCGCGAGGAACACCGGGTGTAACGCGCTAACGAAGGCTTCCAGGAACACGCCGCGAACGCCTTCCGGCAAGCCGGCGACCTGCGTCGCGCTGGTGGCGACCGGCGGAGTCATCCCTGCTGGGATCATGTCGCCGAGATTGCGCGCGAGTCCCGCCGCGAACAGGGCGCCAAAGACGGAAACGCCGATGGAACCACCCACCGAACGGAACAGGGTCACGCCCGAGGTGGCGACGCCGAGCTGGCGATAGTCCACCGCGTTCTGCGTCGCCATCACCAGCACCTGCATCACCATGCCGAGGCCCAGGCCGAGCACCAGCATGAAGCCCGAGACCATCCAGGGGGTCGTCGCCGTGTCCAGCCGCGACAGCAGAAACAGTCCCAGCGACATGACAGCGGTACCCAGGATCGGAAACAGTCGATAGCGACCGATGCGACTGATCACCTGGCCACTCACAATCGAGGTGGTCAGGAAGCCCGCCATCATCGGCGTCATCTGCATCCCCGCCAGCGACGGGCTGCTGCCCTGCACTACCTGCAGGTACAGCGGCATGAAGGTCACCGCGCCAAACAGCGCAAAGCCGACGATGAAGGCCACGCTCGCGGATACCACGAAGGTCCGGTTGGCGAACAGCGATGGCGGAAGAATCGGATCTGCCGCGCGCCGTTGCGTATGGATGAACAGCATCAGCGCGGCGAAGCCGATACCCGCGAGCGCGAGGATCGCCGGGTCGAGCCAGCCCAGCACGTGACCACCCAGGCTTGCGATCAACACGGTGCAGACCAGCGTCACCGCGAGAGTCGCCGCGCCGGCGAAATCGATGGGCCGGGTCCGCCCTGGCACGCCGCGGGGTAGCGCCCAGCCGATGATCAGCAGCGCGAGCAGGCCGAGCGGCAGGTTGATGTAGAAGATCCAGCGCCAGCTCAGGTGCTCGACGAAAAATCCGCCGAGCAGTGGTCCGATCACCGTGGCGACGCCGAAGACCCCGCCGAAATAGCCCTGGTAGCGTCCCCGTTCCCGCGGGCTGACGATATCACCGACGGCGGCCATGGTGGTCACGATGAGCCCACCCCCGCCAAGCCCCTGGATCGCGCGAAAAATGATGAGCCCGGTCATGGACTGGCTCATGCCACAGAGCACGGAGCCCGCGAGAAACAAAAGGATGGCTGCCTGGAGAATGATCTTGCGGCCGAATACGTCGCCAAGCTTGCCGTAGACCGGGGTGACGATGGTGGCGGCGAGGATGTACGCCGTCACCACCCAGGACAGGTGCTCGACGCCACCCAGTTCACCGACGATGGTTGGCAGCGCAGTGGCGACGATTGTCTGATCGAGGGCGGCCAGCAGCAGCACCAGCATCAGCGCGCCGAAGATCAGCGGAATCCTCGCGCCGGGTTGCGCGGTTGACGGCGCCATCGGCCGGTTCATCCTCCTGGTTCTCGGGAGTGGATGGCCGTCAGGATGCCTGTCAGCCGATTATGGCTTTCAGGTTAGCACAGACGAATTCCTGGGGCTTTAAACTGTGGATCCCCGTAATGGTGGTGGCGCGGAACCGGCACGACACCCCGATCACCGGATCTCGCCCCGTGCAATAATGACGCGTCGGATTCCACCAGATCAGGCCGGGGAGGACGGTTGCGGATTACACTACTTGGCAGCATTGGCGGGGTCTGTTGCGCGTTGCTCGCGTCCTGCCTATGGTCATCGTCACTGCGCGCCCAGGGCCTGGATGACGAACCGGAAGAAGACCTGAGTCAGATCGACCAGGCAGGCGAGACGGCATCGGAGGAAGGCGGCCTGCGCACCCTCGTACTACGGCAGGTTGCTGGCGCGCCAGAACTCGACGGCAACCTGGACGAGCCCTTCTGGGACAATGCCCAGCCGGTTTCCATCGACTACGAGTTCTACCCTTCCCGTCTCGCGCCGGCGGTAGTCGAGACGCGCGGACTGGTGGCGCTCACCGACACCCATCTCTACATCGGCTTTGTCGCATCGGACCCTGATCCGGATGCGATCCGCTCCATTACGCGCACCCGTGATGCCGTCAAGGAGGACGACTATGTTTCCATCGTCATCGATGCCACGGGCAACCTGCGGCGCAAGTTCGAGTTCCGCGTCAATCCCCATGGGAGCCGGGCCGACATCCTGCAGGATAGCAACAGCAACCGCTACTGGTACGACTGGGACACCGACTGGGAAGCAGAGGCCGAAATCAACCATACCGGCTACACGGCGGAACTGGCGATCCCGCTCGACTCCATCAGGCAGCCCCGCTATCCGGTCGGCGAAAGACCGACCTGGTTCGTGATCCTCAAGCGCTCCTACCCCCGCATGGTGGACCGGACCCTGGGCGCGGTCTATGAATTCCAGCGTGAATCCACCGTCCAGGCCGGGGATCGCAATCGCCGCCTGGTCATGGAGCCATACTATATCTACAACCCTGACGAAGAGCGTGACGAGGGGGATGCATTCCAGCAGGTGCTCCAGCATGGCGACCACGAGGTCGGCGCCGACCTCGCGCTGAACGTCGACTCCGGCACCACGCTGTTCGCCACCATCAATCCCAACTACACCGACGTGGAAGCGGATATCGCGCGCGAGAGCATCAACAATCCGTTCACCCCGTTCCAGCCGGAGAAACGCTCGTTCTTCCAGCAGGGCCGCGACCTGTTCTCGTCGTACATGCCGGTGGTCTACACGCGTAACATCATCCAGCCCGAATACGGCCTCGGCCTGGCCTTTACCGGCCGCCGGGTATCAAGCGGCGCGTTCGCCATCAACGATACAGAGACCAACGTGATCATGCCCGACAACCTGGGTTCGGATACCGTCGAGCTGTCGAGTCCCGTGCGCTCGGTAGCGGCGCGCTATATCCAGGGCGACAAACAGGCCTCGCTGGGTTTCATGGGCACCGCGCGCAATGGCACCGGCTACGAGAACCTGGTCGCCGGGGTGGACGGGCTGTACAACTTCGGCATCGATGACAAGGTGCGATTCCAGGCGATGTATTCCTCCACCGAGTACCCGGTGGAATTCGCGGATGACCTTTGCGAGTCGCCGGGCTGCCTGGATCAGCTCCCGGAAGACAATTGCCTGCTGGGAGAATGCGCGCTGGATGCCGAAGTGCTTCGCGCCGACCCTACCCGGCGGCTCGAGGGACACGGCCTGAGGGCCGAATACCAACATGACGGACCATCCTCGCTTTACTGGCTCAGGTACTTCGACTACGCCGCCGATTTTCGCGCCGACCTCGGCTACGAGCCACGCACCGATTTCCGCCAGCTCAACGCGGCTTACGGACGCAACTGGTTCGTGGAGGCCCGGCGCCGCGACCGCGGCCTGTCCCGTATCCGCGCCTACGCGGTGCTGAACCATGTCGAGTCCGCGTCGGGGGAGCTCATCGAGGACGGTTTCGACCTGTGGGGGGAATTCCGCGGTACCTTGCAGACGGTGTTGCGGGCGGGATGGCGACTGAAGAACCGCGCCGTGAATCGTATCGATCAGAATGACCTCGCGCTGGGCGACAATGCACCCCGCTTCGACGAGTCCTATCTCCAGTGGTACTACGAAACTTCGCCGACCAACTCTTTCGTATTCAGCCTCGACGGCCGCTACGGCAATATCGCCGATCCCGCCAACCTGGTACTCGGCAGGATGCACGAGTACAAGCCGGCCATCGAGTTCCTGTCGGAAAAACTCAACCTCGGGCTGGAACAGACCTATCGCAATTTTCTCTACCAGGGCAGCACCCTCTGGCGGGAGGACTTCACCACTTTAAAGCTCATTTACCATCCCTGGGAGAAACATGTCTTCCGGGTGCTGCTGCTCGACGACGGCACCTGGCGCGACACGGACCGCTTTCTCGCCGAGGTCCTGCCCCGGGAAGATGAGCGCACCACCGAATTGACCTATCTTTACCGCAGGACGAAGGGATTCTCGGTATTGCTCGGCGCCAAGCTCATCCGCCAGGAGGATCCGCAGGGGGACCGCTTCACCAGCGACCGCCAGGTCTACCTGAAACTGCAGTACAAATTCGACAAGGAGCTGGCGTTTTGAGCCTTCCGACTATTCGAACATGCCAACTCGCCTTGCTGCTGACAACGCTGCTGCTGTCACCCGCTGTCGTTGCCACTGACGAGACGTCCACGATCCCTGAATCGGAACCGGCCCGACCCAAAGTCGGGCTGGTACTGAGCGGCGGCGGCGCCCGCGGCGCGGCGCACATTGGCGTGCTGCGCGAACTGGAGCGGCAAAACGTACCCGTCGACTTCATCGTCGGCACCAGCATGGGCGCGATCATCGGCGGGCTCTACGCCTCCGGCCTGGACGTGGACCGGATCGAACAGGCAATGCGCGACATCGACTGGAATACCGTGTTCAACGACGCGACCGATCGGCGCGAACTCACCATCCGGCGAAAGCGCGACAACGATTTCTTTCAACTCGACAAGGACGCGGGTATCAGTGAAACAGGTCTCGAATTGCCCACCGGCCTGATCCGCGGACAGAAGCTCTACCTCGAACTGGTGAAGCTCACGCGCCACGCCTCGGGCATGCATCATTTCGATCGCTTTCCGATACCCTTCCGCTGCGTCGCCACGGATATCTCCAGTGGGGAACAGGTGGTGCTGGACTCCGGCAACCTGGCACTGGCGATGCGCGCCAGCATGGCTGTGCCGGGCGTGTTTTCCACGGTCCACCTCGACGACAGGATCCTGGTGGATGGCGGCATCAGCAATAACCTGCCGATTGACGTGGCGCGGGACATGGGCGCCGAGGTCATCATCGCGTCGGACATTTCCTCGCCCCTGGCTGCCGCCCCGGAAACCGACTCCGTGCTCTATGTCGTGGGCCAGCTCAGCCGGTTGCTGACCCGGGCCAACGTCGACCGTCAGCTGCAGTCACTCGGGGAGCGAGACATACTCATCACCCCGGAGCTTGGCGATTTCAGCTCAAGTGACTTCGTCGATGCCATGGACATCGTCGACAGCGGCCAGGAAGCCGCCGCTGAGGCCGCATCATTGCTCGCGCAGCTGGCCACACCATCCGGAGAAATGGACGCTTCTTCCGGGAATACTGCTTCAGCCAATAGCGCGGCCGCGCCGGACACGATCGGCTTTATCCGCATACAGAACGACTCGTCACTGGACGAGTCGGTGATCCGCGAGCGATTCGGCCTGGAGACGGGAGATCGACTGGACCTCGACGTCGTGGAAGAAGGGGTCGCCAGGATCTATGGAATGGGCATCTTCGAGAGCGTCAGCTACCAGGTGATCCGCGAAGACAATCAGTCCGGCCTGCAGGTCACGGCCAGGGAGAAGCCCTGGGGTCCCGACTACCTGCAGTTCGGCTTTGATTTCTCAAGCAACCTGAGCGACAGTGGCAGCGCCACGTTCGGTCTCGGTCATATTCGCATCCCGGCCAACTCCAGGCTGGGGGAGTGGCGCAACGTGCTGTTTCTCGGCCAGGAAACCGGGATCCTGTCGGAGATTTACCAGCCCTTCAGCCAGGAATCCTCGACTTTCGTGCATGGCAGCATAGGCTATCGCAGCGATTTCTATGACGTGATCGACGATGGCCGAGCCATAGCAAGGAACCGGCTCAAGAACCTGGACGTCTCCCTGAGCCTGGGCCGTGACCTGTCCTCCTGGGGCCAGGTACTGATCGGCCACCATCGCCTGGTCGGCGAGGTAGAGACGCGTACCGGCGAACCAGTCGAAGAGGACGATGATCTCGACATCGGTGAGCTGTTCGCCAGCTTCAACTCGGATACGCTGGACAGCGCGGGCTTTCCCACCACCGGTTTCAAGTCGAACGTCAGGCTCGGCTTCGCCGATCCGGATCTCGGCTCCGACAAGGAATTCCAGCAACTTTATACGAGCATGACGGGCGCCTTCGGTGGCGGGCGTGACACCATTCACCTCGGCATGGACGTGCTCGCCACCTGGGATGGCATAGCACCGGTGCCCAACAGGGCAAGGCCGGGCGGACTGTTCGATTTCCCAGGCCTGACCCGGGGCGAGATCACGGGCAGCAACCTGTTACTCCTCAAGTCGGGCTACATGCGCCGGCTCGGCAGCCTCGCCTCCATGGACACATACGCGGGCCTCAACCTCCAGTTCGGCAACGTGTTCGACGCGCCGGAAGACATCGACACCTCGGACCTCCTCTGGTCCTCCGGCGCCTGGCTCGGCATCGACAGCCTGATCGGACCGGTTTACCTCGGCTACGGCGTGGCCGAGGACGACCTGCGCAGCGTCTATGTCCTGATCGGGCCGCAATTCTAGGGCGTGGAGGAAACACCTCCGACGCGAATCGTTTCAGTGCGGAGAGTGGCAGTCGATACACGGTGGTCACGCCATGCCGGGTGAGTGCTGCTTTACCTCACGGTTCCGGTGGACTACGCTGCCAGGATAGAACCGCGGTTAAGGCGCGCAGCCGGGAGCCGATCCTGGCTTATACTTGCTGGCGGGACAGACGATGGTAGCAAACACACCACTTCCAGCAGAAAAGCTCTACGCGAGGTGCGACCCGGCGGACCTTGGATTCGACACCACCGCGGCACTGGATCCGCCCGACGATACGATCGGCCAGGATCGGGCGCTCGCGGCTTTGCAATACGGGGTGCATGCCGTGGGCGAAGGCACCAACGTGTTCGCTCTCGGGCCACCGGGTATCCACAAGCACGACATCGTAAAGCGCATCCTGGAACGCGAAGCCGTCAAGCGACCGGTATCTTCGGACTGGTGCTATGTGTACAACTTCACCCAGCCGCACAAACCGAATGCGCTCGAGCTTCCACCGGGGCGTGCGGCCAGGTTGCGGCTGGACATGGAGCAGCTGATTGAAGATCTGGGCAGCGTAATCCCGGCGGCCTTCCAGACAGAGGATTATCAGTCCCGCATCGAGGAACTGGAGCGTGATTTTGCCGGTCGGCGGGACAATGCGTTGCTCAAACTATCGGAAGAGGCGAAGCAGAATAACATCCGCTTTCTGCACACCCATTCGGGATTCGCCTTTGCACCCATGGACACGCATGGGGAGGTGATCGAACCGGATGCGTTCAAACGAATGCTCAAGGAGGACCAGGCCAGGATCCAGGAGCGCATCGAGGAATTGCAGCGCAAGCTGCAGAAGATCATCCGCCAGCTACCGGCGTGGCAGAAGGAGACCCGGGAAAAGGCCAAGGAGATCGATCGCGAGATCGCTCGCAACGCCGTGGGACATCTGATCGAAGGGCTGAAGTCCTCCCACGGAGACCTGCCCGAAGTCGTCCAGTACCTGGGCGATGTCGAAAAAGATGTCATTGAACACGTACGCGAATTCAGGGATGACGGAGAAGCGACTCCCACCTTTATGTTCGGCGATCATTCAGGGAAAGCGGATGCGCTCAGGCGATACAAGGTAAACGTCATCGTGGAACACGAACCGGACAGTGACTGCGCCGCGGTGGTATACCAGGACTCGCCCTCCTACACCAATCTCGTCGGGCGCATCGAGTACCAGTCCCGAATGGGAGCGCTGATCACGGAGTTCACCCTGATCAAGGCCGGCGACCTGCATCGTGCGAACGGTGGCTACCTGATCCTCGATGCCGACCGGATACTGCGCCAACCGTTCGCCTGGGAGGGCCTGAAGCGGGCCCTGCGGGCCCGCGAGATCCACATCGAGCCCATGGAACGGGTCTACGGGTTGATGAGCACAGTTTCACTGGAACCCGAGCCGATACCGCTCGATGTCAAGGTCGTCCTGGTGGGCGACCGGCGCCTGTACTACCTGATGAACCACTACGATCCGGATTTCGCGGACCTGTTCAGCGTGGCGGCCGATTTCAATGACGTGATGCAGCGCGAGCCCGAATCGGTATCCGAGTTCGCCCGCCTGATCGCACGCACCGTCAGGGATCAGGGGCTCAGACCGCTCGACGCGGAAGCCGTGGCACGCATGATCGAACACAGTTCCCGGCTAGCCGGGGACTCCCGGAAGCTATCCATCAACATGCGCGCGATGTTCGACCTTCTGCGTGAATCGGACTATCAGGCTGGCATGGCCGGTTCCGAAGTCATCCAGAGGAAGAATGTGCAACAGGCAATCGATGCCAGGGTTAACCGCCACGACCGACTACGCGAGGCCACCTGCGAGGCGATCGAACGCGGCCTGATAAAGATCGACACCAGCGGTGAAAAGGTCGGCCAGATCAATGGTCTCGCCGTGCTCGACCTTGGTGACTATTCCTTCGGTCAACCATCACGTATCACTGTCACCACGCGCCTCGGGGATGGCAGTTTCCTCGATATCCAGCGCGAATCTGAAATGGGCGGCAATCTCCATTCCAAGGGAGTGCTCATCCTCACCCAGTACCTGTCGTCCCGCTACGCGCGTGACTATCCCTTGTCATTGTCGGCCAGCATCGCATTCGAACAATCGTATGGCATGGTCGACGGCGACAGTGCCTCGCTGGCGGAATTGTGCGCCTTGCTGTCATCCATCTCGGAAATCCCCATCCGCCAGGCATTCGCGGTCACCGGGTCAGTAAACCAGCGTGGGGAGGCGCAGGCCATAGGCGGCGTGAACCAGAAGATCGAGGGATTTTTCGACATCTGCGTGCTCGACGGTCTCGACGGCAACCACGGTGTCATCATCCCCGCATCAAACGTTCCACACCTGATGTTGCGACACGATGTCGTTGCGGCCGTGGAAGCCGGGAGGTTCTCTATCCACGCGGTCGATACCGTGGACCAGGCGATCGAGCTGCTCACGGGCGTGCCCGCGGGCGCAATGGACGGCGAGGGTGCCTTTGAGAAGGACAGTGTGAATCACCGTGTGGAACAGGGGCTTGTCTGGTTCGCCCTGCGGCGACGCGAATGGAGCCAACCTGCAGGACAGGAACCGGAGGGAGAGAGCGGAGGGTGAGCAGTCCGGCGATTCCCGACGTTCGGCGCGTGCTGCTGGCGATCAACACGCTGGAGGATCGCTCCGATGCCCTGGAAGTGGCCGCGGAGTTCGCCGCCCTGCTGAAAACGGAGTTGTCGGTGTTGCTGGTCGATGACATTAATCTCCTCAGACTCGCGGAGTTACCGTTCGCCAGGGAAATGGACCGCACTAGCGGCGCCCTGCGCCCGCTGGATACCGCGCGTCTCACGGGAACACTGGAATCCAATGCCGCCAAGCTCAGGCTGCGCCTGGATGAGGAATCACGGCGACACAGGGTGACCGTGTCCACCCGGGTCGTGCAGGGTCATTTCGTGGCCATGGCCAGGGAATCAGCAGAGGCGCAGGATATCCTGGTGCTGAGCCAATCCGGCCAACCATACCTGACCAGAGTGCGGGTTAGGGCTCCGGGTCTCGCCAGGGAGCCGATCTGGACCTACTACGACGGTTCCGCCGGCGCGCGCCGCGGGCTCTCCCTCGCCATGGTCCTTACCGGGGGGACGGATCGCGAGACGGTCATATTGTCTGATCGAAACTTCGACAACAAATCCATCCAAAGCGAGGTGGCCAGACTCACGGGTGACCGCGAGTGGGTGGGGGGTTGCAGGGTCCTTGCCACGACCGACCGGGCCGGCATTGAAGATACCCTGCGCTCACGGGGATGCGCGGTGCTGATCTTGCCACGTGAGTTGGAGGAAGGCGATACGGAGGCCGGCGCGCTGGGATTGATCGGAGGCCCACGTATCCTCGCCTGATACGAAAACCGGAGTCCGGCACCAGTGCATTCCCGCTCCCGCTAGCCCCAGCGGCGCAGGTTCGCCGCGGACCTTACCCGTTCCTCCGCCATGGCAATGGCAGCCACGCGAGGCAATTCACCTCCTCGTTTCATCCGTTCCAGCATCTCCGTCGTGTTAGCCCGTATCTTCTCTTCGATGGCAAGGAAAGCCTGATCCTGCGTTCCCCCGTGATACTCCACCCCGCCGCAGATCACGCCGCCGGCATTGGCGATGAAATCGGGAATGCACAATACGTTCCGGGCCGCCAGGGCGGCTTCGGCATCCACTGTGACACCGATGTTGGCTCCCTGGATGATCAGCCTCGCACGCACCTGGTCGACATTTCCCGCGTGGATCACATCGGGGCGAGCCGCCGGAATCCAGATATCGCAATCGATTCCGATGATGGCATCGGTTCCCCTGACCTTGCCACCGTCAAGGTCAGTGACATGGCCGCCGGATCGTTTGAGATCCACCAGGGCGTCCACGTCCAGTCCGTCCGGCTCGACGATGGTGCCACGGGAGTCCGCCGCTGCGACCAGTACCGCGCCTTTCTGAGCCAGGAACCGTGCTGCGTGTGCACCGACCGAGCCAAAACCCTGTACCGCGACCCGCGCGCCTTCAAGTTCGATTCCCGCTACCTGTTTCGCAACTTCAGCGACTACCGCCAGGCCAAAGCCGGTGGCGCCGATTTCGTCGAGTGGAATGCCACCTATCTCCCGCGGGAGGCCGACGGAACGACCGATCTCATCCTGCACCCAGGCCATCGCATGCTCGTTGGTTCCCATGTCGGGGCCGGGGATATAGTCGACCATTGGTTCGATGGCGCAGGCGAAGGCGCGAATCAGTTCTTCCTTGCGTCGCGGTTCCATTGATGGATCGCCAAAAATCACTGACTTGCCGCCACCGTGGGGGAGCCCCGCAGCGGCATTCTTGTAGGTCATCGCCCGTGCAAGGCGGAAGCATTCCTCCAGCGAAACATCCGGCGCCATCCGGACGCCACCGATGGCAGGGCCCGCGGCAACATTGTCCACCACCAGGATCGCGCGCAGGCCCACCCGGGGGCGGTGAATATGCAATATGGATTGCGGGCCGAGTTCGTCACAAAACCGAAAACCCCCTGTGCTCATCTTTCTCTCCTCAATGACCGGATTCCAGGTCCAAGACCACGGCGCCCAGGAACCGCGCCGCTTCCACCCCCGTCACGACCCGGTGATCGAAACTGAGCGACAGTGGCAATACCCGATGAATGGCGGGCGCATCTCCCGCGACCACGTTCCGTTTTTCGATCCGCCCTGCGCCCAGTATGGCGACCTGGGGCGGTACGATGACCAGGTTCGCGAAGCGCCCCCCGAACATACCGAAATTCGAGAGGGTGATGGTCTGGCCCACGAGTTCGTCGTGGGGAATCCTGCGGGCTTCGATATCCTGTTTCATCCGTTCAAGACCCTGCCTGAGATCTGACGGATTCCTTCCCCCGACATCGCGCATGACTGGCGCGAACAGGCCATCATCCGTCTCCATGGCAATCCCGACATCGATGCGTCGATGCAGTTTCCGGGTCATGCTCCCCGTATCGAACCAGGCGTTCAGGGCCGGGGAAGCCCTGCAGCCGGCGGACACCGCGCGAAGGAGCCGCGCGGTGATATCCGTGCCCGGTTCCCAGGCGTCCACGTCCGCCTCGTCCATCATCGTGGCATGGACCACCTCTCTTCCCGCGCGTTCCATGTTGCGGAACATGGCGCGGCGAACACCACGAATGGCGGCGCCATTGTCCGCCGCGGATTGTTGCGCCCTTTCCACGTCTTCACTGGTGATCGATTCTCCCGGACCCGTCGGGATCACGCTGGAAAGATCAATACCAAGCTCCCTTGCCAGCCGACGCACCGCGGGTGTGGCCCTGGTTCTTACCGGTGGCTCCAATTGCGGCGTGATATCCGGGGTTTCCCCGGCCGGCACGTCGCCGACGATGGCGCCCCGGTCGGCGCTACCGGCTGTGGAAAACTCCACCAGCGGCGCCCCGACGGCGACCATGTCTCCCGCTTCCCCGTGCAGCGCGGCGATATGCCCGGATTGCGGTGACGGCACCTCCACCACCGCCTTGTCGGTTTCCACCGAGACCAGCGGCTGGCCGGTGACGACGTGATCGCCCACGTTCACGTGCCAGCCGACGATCTCGACTTCCGTCAGGCCCTCGCCTAGATCGGGAGTGTGAAATACAGGGTCCATGGTGGCGTTCAGCTGTAACTTGCCGTCCGGCGCGCAGCGGCCAGCACGCGCTCCACGTTTGGCAAGTACCGGGTCTCCAGCCGAGGAAGGGGCATGACGGTATCCCATCCCGCCACGCGCTCCACCGGGGCCAGCAGCTGCATCAATCCTTCGCATGCCAGTCGCGCTGCGATTTCGGCCCCGAAGCCACCGGTCAGCGGCGCTTCGTGGATGATAACGCAGCGCCCGGTCTTCCCCACCGAGTCGAGGATGGTACTCATATCGAGTGGCTTGAGCGTTGCCACGTCAATAACTTCGGCCTCCACGCCTTCTCCGGCGAGCATGTCCGCAGCTTCAATGGTTTCCTTCAACATCGCGCCCCAGCTCACCAGGGTGATATCCGACCCCTCCCGCAATTTGAAGCAATGGTCCATTGGCAACGGCCTGCCATCGTCGGTGACCGGCTCCCGGCGGGCACGGTAGAGGCGCTTCGGCTCGAGGAAGATCACCGGGTCCGGGTTCGCGATGGCTGCGAGAAGTAGACCGTAGGCCCGCGCCGGGGAGGACGGTATCACCACGCGGATGCCCGGGATGTGAGCGAACATTGCTTCCATGCTTTCCGAGTGATGTTCCGGGGCGTGTATCCCGCCTCCAAATGGCGCGCGCAGAACCATGGGACAGGTGAGCCTTCCCCTGGTACGCGTGCGCAGGCGGGACGCATGGTTGACGATCTGGTCGATGGCCGGGTAGATGAAGCCCATGAACTGGATTTCGGCAACCGGCCGGAAACCCATGGCCGCGAGACCAACCGGCAGCCCGGCAATCAGGGCCTCGGATAGCGGGGTGTCCCGCACCCGATCTTTGCCAAAGCGGGCCTGCAGGCCATCGGTTGCGCGAAACACGCCGCCATTGATACCAATGTCCTCGCCCAGCAGCACGATGGAATCATCCGCCACCATGGCGCTGGTGAGGGCATGGTTGATGGCTTCGACCATGTTCATGCCCGTATCCGTGGACCCTGGGTCGGCGGAAGCCGGGTTCATCGATCCCCCTCCTCGCCGAGTGCCATGCCGCGTTGCCCTGCGTAAGCGGACGGGAGTTTCTCGTGCAGGTAGTCGAAGATCGATTCCACCGGCTGGCTCTCCGTCGCCAGGTATTCCTCGACCGCTGCCTCCACCTCGGCGTGGCAGGACTCGATCATTGTTTCCTCGTCTTCGCGGGTCCATTCGTGGGTCGTAGTCAGGAAGGCGCGCAGGCGGGCAACCGGTTCCTGCTTCCAGTGTCGGCCCACCTCCTCGTCGTCGCGGTAACGCGAGGCATCGTCCACTGTGGTGTGGTCGCCAAGTCGGTAGGTCAGGGCCTCGATCAGGGTAGGTCCACCTCCGGAGCGCGCTTTTTCCAGGGCCCGATTGGCTACCTCCCGTACCGCGAACACATCATTGCCGTCCACCTGGACCCCCTCGAAGCCGCTGGCCACGGCCTTCTGCGCCAGGGTCTCGCAGGCGGTCTGGGCGCTTCTCGGCACCGAGATAGACCATTCGTTGTTGCTCGCGACGAACACCACGGGCAGTGTCCAGGCCCCGCTGATGTTCATCGCCTCGTAGACATCCCCTTTCGACGTCGCCCCGTCCCCGAACACGCAGACCGCCACCCACGGTTCCCCCCGCAATTGTATCGCCAGGCCGACGCCCGCGGCGTGCGGGGCGTGGCTGCCCACCGGGATGCAGCAGGGAAAGTCGTGGCGGGCGCCGGAGAAATCCGAGCCGCGTTCGTCGCCGCCCCAGTACAGCAGCAACTCATTCATCGTCACGCCGCGGCGAAGCTGCGCCCCGTGTTCGCGAAAGCTCGGCAACAGGACATCATCCCTTTCCATGGCGTCGGCGAGGCCCACGGCAACCGCTTCCTGCCCGAGACTGGAAGCATAGGTACCCAGACGCCCGGTACGTTGCAAGGCGATGGCCCTGGCGTCGAAGGCCCGGGTCAGCACCATCCAGCGGTACATATCAATTACGCGGTTCCTGTCGCGGGCCACGTCCGGCGAGTCCCCGACCAGGACCCCGGCGGCGTCCAGCAACTGTATCCTGTCCACTGAGAATTCCGCTACCCTAGTCATGCATGTTCCTTCGCAGTGCACCCGAGTTCCTCCGCCATCCGTTCGCGCATGACGAACTTCTGGACCTTGCCGGTAATCGTCATGGGAAACTCCTCCACAAAGCGGATATAGCGGGGTATCTTGAAGTATTCGAGTTTGCCCTGGCAGAAATCACGGATACCCTCTTCATCCACCGCATCTCCAGGTTGCAGCCTTATCCACGCGGCCACTTCCTCGCCATACTTTTTATCCGGTACGCCAAAGACCTCGACCTGCTCAACGGCTGGGTGGGTATAGAGAAAGGCCTCGATTTCCCGGGGGTAGATGTTTTCCCCGCCCCGTATCACCATGTCCTTGATACGTCCTTCGATGCGGACATAGCCATTGTCGTCCAGCGTGGCGATGTCGCCGCTGCGGATCCAGTGCGCTGCGTCGATCTCCTGGCTGGTGCGCTCGGGATCATCCCAATATCCCCGCATCACGCAATATCCCCGGGTACAGAGTTCCCCGGGTTCCCCCGGCGGCAGGATCCGGCCATCCTTGTCGACGATCTTGATCTCGGTATGCGGCAGGGCGCGTCCCACGGTACCGACACGCAGTTCCACGGGATCATCCACCAGGGTCTGGGTCGAAAGCGGGCCGGTTTCGGTCATGCCGTAGCCGATGGTGATGTCTTCCAGGTGCATCTCCTGCATCACCCGCTGCATCAGTTCGACGGGACAGGGCGCGCCCGCCATGATCCCGGTGCGTAACGAAGACAGGTCCCGCCTGCCGAAATCCGGGTGGTCAAGTTCGGCGATGAACATGGTGGGCACACCATGAATGGCGGTGCATCGTTCGGCTTCAACCGACTCCAGCACCGCCCCGGCGTCAAACCCGGCGGAGGGAAACACCATTGTGGCCCCGTGAGCCACACACAACAACGTGCCAAGCACCATGCCGAAACAATGGTACATGGGCACCGGGATACACAGCCTGTCCGCCTCGCTGAAGCGCATGATGCTTCCCGACAGCCAGGCATTGTTGACGATGTTGTGATGTGTCAGGGTCGCCGCTTTCGGAACCCCGGTGGTACCACTCGTAAACTGGATGTTGATCGGGTCATCGAAATCGAGTTGCGCCGAGACCTGGTCCAGGCGATCCAGCCACGCCTTGTTTGCCCCTGATACCACGTCCGGATATCGCAGAAAGCCGTCCACGGAGTCTTCTCCGAGATTGATGAGGATGTTCAGCGTGGGAAATCGATCAAGGCAAAGCGCTCCCGGCGTTCCGCTATGGAGTTCCGGGGCGATCCCCCGCAACATGGAGATGTAGTCGCTGCTCTTGAAACTTGTTGCCGTGACCAGGGCACGACATCCCGACTTGTTCAGGGCGTATTCGAGATTTGGTGCGCGGCTTGCCGGGTTGATATTCACCAGGATCAGGCCCGCGCAGGCCGTGCCGAACTGAACCACCACCCACTCCGCGCAATTCGGCGCCAGCATGCCCACCCGGTCTCCGGGCTCGAGGCCCAGTGCCAGCAGACCTGCGCCAATGGCATGGGCGTTGTCGCGTAATGTTGCCCATGTCCAGTGAACCTGCTGGTGCGGGATCACGAGGGCTTCCCCGTCCGGCCAGCGCCGGGCCGTGGCGTCCAGCAGGCCACCCACGGTCTGACCCATCAGTGGTTCAGGTGGCCCACCGTGAACGTAGCTCCGAGACAAATCCGTTTCCGCCATGGCAGTCGTCATGTTCCTGCAGCCGATGCGGGTAGTCATTGATCCAGATCAACCCGGGGGCCACCTGCCTCGCCGGCGGCATCGGTGGCCACCCCGAAAACCACCGGATAACCGGGAAACAATGCCACCAGTTCGGCAGGCTGGTCCGGCGGAGCTGGTTGCCCTCGACGAGAACCAGTCCACGAAACAGTATCTGCAGGCAACCCGATCAGCATACTTCATGTGACCGATCTCGATGGCGAGGCGATCGAGCGACCGCACACCGCCCACATCCATTTTTGGTCACGGATGGAGCGGGGATGTCTTTGGCCAATCACGCCGGTTGCGGAATCCCGCGCGCCGGGACCAGTCAACGATTCAGCCGGGCAATACCACCATGTCGCCGGATTCCCGGCAGAAACCGGCGACATCCTCACGCAGGATCTCAGCCAGGCGGGCGGCCGCCCTGCCGGTATTCTCAGGGTCGGAAAACACCAGATAAATGTGAACGAATCGTTCGCCACCACCGGCGAGCGGCAGCGGCTTGAGCACGCCCGCTTCCAGTTCCCGGCGGATGGTGAACTCGGCGAACCAGGCGAATCCCAGGCCCATGCTGGCGGCGGCGATCTGGGTGGCCTTGTGGGAGAAAGTCCAGCGTTGCTCGGCGCCTAGCCAGCCACCGGATTCGCGCCGGTCGCGCACCGCGCTATCCCGAACAACAAGCTGGCGATGCTCTGCGAGATCATCAAATGTGACCTCTCGTCCCAGGTGGTGTAGCGGATGGTCCGGGTGGGCCGCGGGGATGGCGCGCAACGGGTACAGAGAGATGCCCTCCAGGCCGGGCGGGACGTGCGGCGTGACCGCGAAAGCCACTTTCCTTTGCGCCAGCATTTCGTCGCCACCGCCGAGCACGGTTTCGTGTAACTGAATACGTGTCTCTGGTTGTTCCGTGGCAAAGCGTTCCAGCGTGCGCAGCAACAACCAGGTCGGATACAGGGTCTCCACCGCGATGGCGACCTCGGGCTCCCAGTCCGCCGCAAAGCAGGCCGCGCCACGCTCCAGCGACCCGGCCCGCTCCAGCAGCAACGCTGCGCGCCGGTGCAGAACCCGCCCCGTGGAAGTCAGTTCCGCCTTGCGTCCGACCAGTTCAAACAGGCGTACATCCAGCAGGTCCTCTATCCGACGAACCGCATAACTCACGGTGGACTGGGACTTGTTCAGTCGCTCCGCCGCCTGGGCATAGCCACCGGCCTCCACCACCGCGGTGAAGGCGCGCCACTGGTCAAGGGAAATTCGCGGATTCATACATCTAGTTATTAGATATATATACGAGATATTTTGCGCTTTTATATCTACTCAGACAATACTTTAATACGATCATGCAATCCACACGGAGACCGACAATGGCCACCCTGCTTCAACTCAACACCAGCCTGTTTCGCGAGAACGGCGCCTCCTCGCGACTTTCACGGACCTACGTCGAAGCCTGGCGCCGGAAACACCCGGATGGAAAAATCATCGTCCGTGACCTGGCCGCGGAGCCGGTGCCGCACCTTGACGCCAACCGGCTGACCGCGCTGTCCAGCGAACCGGACAATCGTACGGCGTCGCAGCAAGCCATCGTTGACCTGTCCGATACCCTGATCGCCGAGTTGCGCGCGGCGGATACCGTGGTTATCGGCCTGCCGCTCTATAACTTCGGCATGCCGTCAACCCTCAAGTCATGGTTCGACCACGTGCTGCGCGCCGGCATCACCTTCCGCTATACCGCGGATGGACCCGAGGGGCTGGTGGGCGACCGCAAGGTCCATGTGCTCGCCGCCCGCGGCGACTTCTACAAGGACACCCCGCAGGACACCCAGACGCCTTTCCTGACCACGCTGCTGAACTTCATCGGCATCGAGGACATCGAGTTCGTTTACGCCGAGGGCCTGGCCGTCAGCGACGAAGCACGGGAACAGTCCATGGACCGGGCTTTCGACTGCGTGCAAGCCATCGCTGCCTGAAGCTGTCATGCCACCCGGCGCGGACATTGTCCGCCCGGGGCGGCGTGGCCGGCCTGGCAGGAGGTCCTGCCTGCTGTCAGTCCGCCAGTTCCAGCACCAGCGGCTGGTGATCCGACGCGTCGGTGTCCAGGTTGACCGCAAGAGACCTGGCTCGCTCGGCGCAGTTGCCTGAAAGGAAGAAGTAATCCCGGCAATGACGCCCTTCCGGCCATTGCGCGTGATCGAATATGCCGCAGGTGGGATCGTGGGGCCTGTCCGGGTACAGCGTGGTCCAGGCATCACGAAATGGTTCGATACCGGCAGCCAGGGGCGCGAGCATGCACCGATACTCGTCCGAATCCGGCAGGAGGTTGAAATCGCCGCAGCAGACGCCATCCGCCGGACGCGGGACGGCCTGGTAAGATCCCCCGGTTTCCGCGAGTGGCGGCCTGCTGACATGTCCCATCGCTTCCTGCTGCAGGTCACGCAGCCGCTCCACCTGGGCGAAGCGCTGGGCAAGGCTGTGGTACTCGAGATGCAGGCAGGTAACGCGCAGCGGACCTCCGACTGACGCGACGACCACCTCTGTCGCCTGGCGCGCCATGTGGCGAACGCTTTCCGCGGGGCGCGGCAACAGGTGAGAAATCGTTGATAGCAACGGCAACCGGGTCAGCACCGCATTGCCGTACTGCCAGCGGCGCCCTGCCCCGTCGATGGCGTCGATGGCGATGCCGAACACCACTTCGTGGTCGGGAAACAGCGCAGCCAGTTCGGCGGGCTGGTCGGGCGCGGTCTCGCCATCGATCAATACGAGCCCGCGTGAAACCTCCTGCAGGCAGATCACGTCGGCGGAACCCATCTCACCGATCACGCCGGCAATCCGCTCCAGCGACAACACGCCGTCGACGCCATTGCCGTTCTGGATGTTCCAGGTGAGGATGCGCGTCACTTGATCCCCGAGTACATGAAGGACTGGATGAACTGGCGCTGGAACAGCAGGAACGCCAGCAGGAGCGGCGCCACCGACAGCAGCGTGGCGGCCGAGATGATGGACCAGTCGACGCCGGATTCGGGCGCGCCGAAGATACCGAGGCCCACGGTGAGCGGCCGGGTCTCCACCGAGTTGGAAACGATCAGCGGCCAGAGGAAATTGTTCCAGTGGTGACTGATGGAAACCAGCCCATAGGCGAGGTAGGTCGGCCGCGCGAGCGGCACGTAGACCCGCCAGAGCACGCCGAACAGCCCGCAGCCCTCGAGCCGCGCCGCGTCCTCGAGCTCCTTCGGCGTCGATTTGAAGGTCTGGCGCAACAGGAAGATGCCAAAGGCGCTCGCCATGTAAGGCAGGCCGATACCGGTGATGGTATCCACCAGGCCGAGTTCCACCAGGGTGGAATAGTTCTCGACGATGAGGATCTCCGGGGTGATCATGAGCTGCACCAGCACCAGCGCAAAGGCGATATTGCTGCCGCGGAATTCGAAGCGCGCGAAGGCATAGGCCGCCAGTGTGCAGAGTACGAATTGCGCCACCAGCAGCATGGTGACCAGGATAAAGGTGTTGAATCCGTAGCGCAGGAACGGGGCCTGGGAAAGGGCTTCGCGGAAGTTGTCCAGGGTGAGCGGTGCGAACAGGTTGAAATGCACCGCGTATTCGCTGGGATGAAACGCCGCCCAGAAGGCATACAGCAGCGGTGCGATCCAGATGATGGCCAGCAGCCAGGCGGCGGCGGTTTCCAGCGCCTCGACAATCGACCAGCGGTTGGGAGATATCGCGAGCGAACTCATCGGTAGTGTATCCGCCGGTCGAGGAAAAAGAACTGCGCCAGCGCCATGATCGCCAGTAGCACCAGTAACACCACCGTAAGGGTGGCGGCGTAGTTGGCGTCGAAATAGGAGAAAGCGTTCTCGTAGATATAGTACAACAGCAGATTGCTGGCGTTATCCGGCCCGCCCTTGGTGAGTACGAACAGGTGATCCACCAGCTTGAAGGAGTTCAGCACCGCGTTGACCAGCACGAACAGCGTTGTGGGCATCAACAACGGAAACACCACCCGGCGGAAGTAGTACCAGCGCGAGGCCCCTTCCAGCTTCGCCGCCTCCTCCAGTTCGGGAGGCAGGGTCTGCAACGCCGCGAGATAAAAGATCATGAAGAAGCCGGCTTCCTTCCACACCGTCATCACGATGATGGCGCCGAGCACGGTGTCGGGATCGCCGAGCCAGTTGTGCCCGGGTAATCCGAACACCCCGAGGATGTTGTCCAGCAGGCCGATATCAGGGGAGTAGAAGAACAGCCAGATATTGGCCACCGCGATCATCGGCAGGATGGTGGGGGTGAAGTAGGCGAGGCGCAGGAAGCCGCGCCCCGGCAAGGCTCGATTCACCAGCAACGCCATGGCGATGGCCAGCGCCACCGAGGTAGGGATGGTGCCGAGAGCGAACCACAGGTTGTTGCCCAGCACCTCCCAGAACACGGGATCATCGAGCATCGCCTCGTAGTTGGCCGCGCCGATGAACTTCGACGGACGAATGGCGGATCCCCGCGAAAACAGGCTCTCCACCAGGGTCGCCACGGTGGGATAGTGGGTGAACGCGATCAGCAGGATCGCCGCCGGGGTGAGCAGCAGCCAGCCGTATACGTGACGCAGGGATCCGGACACCTGAGGCGTATCGTATCGGGGAACGGGTTGCGGTGGCGGCCCCTTGCGAGCCGCCACCGCTGAGGGTCTACCGGTAGGGCTGCAGCAGCCTGTCCGCGGTAGCCTGGGCTTCACCCAGTGCTTCCGCGGGGGACTTCGCCCCGGTCAACGCGGCCTGGATGGCGTCATCCAGCGCCTTGCGCACGCGCCCGGTCTGGAAGGTGGACAGTTCCGCGGTAGCGAATTCGAGCTGGTCGCGCGCGACCGCCGCGTAGGGGAACTCCTTGACGTAGTCCTGCAACTGCTGCGTCTCGTAGGCCGCCGGACTGACGCCCATGTAACCGGTCTTGATAGACCAGGCGGCGGACTGCTCGGGGCTGGTCATGAACTTGATCAGCTTCATCGCCGCCACCCGCTCTTCCTCGCTGGTCTGCTTGAAGATGTAGAAGTTGCCGCCGCCGGTCGGGGTGCCGCGGCGCTTGCTGGCCGGCAGCATGGCGACGCCGAAATCAAACGTCGCGTTGTCCTTGACCGCGGTCAGGTTGCCGGTGGAATGCCACATGATGGCGGTCTGGCCCTCGAGGAAGTTCTGCCGCAGAGTGCCCCACTCGATGGCGCCCTCGGGCATCACCTTGTGTTCCGAACCCAGTGCCTTCCAGAACTCGAGCGCCTCCACCGTGGCCGGCGCGTCGAAGTAGGTGGTGTCGCCGGCGTTGTTCATCAGCACCTGGTCGTTCTGCATCGTGAGCGCGCCGAACATCCAGTAAGGATAGCCGGTGGAGGGAATCATCACGCCCCACTTGGAACCGTCCGCACTGGTCAGCTTCTTGCCGGCGTCCACCAGTTCGTCCCAGGTCGCCGGCGGGTTTTCCGGATCGAGGCCGGCCGCACGGAACGCGTCCTTGTTGTAGTACATGACGATGGTGGAACGCTGGAACGGGATGCCCCAGGTCTTGTCCGCGGTACGGCCGTTCTCCATCAGGGAGGGATAAAAGGAGTCCAGCCAGGCCTTTTCCTCGTCGGTGGATACGATGTCGTCGAATGCGACGATAGCGTCCTGCTCGATGAGTTCGTAGATGTCGATGGAAAACATCACCGACAACTGCGCCGGCTCGCCACTGTTGAGGGCCGCCAGGGCCTTGATGCGCGCGTCGTTGTAGTTGCCGGCATAGATCGCGTTGACCTTGATGTCGGGGTTCTCCGCCATGAAGTCGGCGACGATGCCGTCTACCACCTGGGTCAGCGGCCCGCCGACCGCCACAGGGTAGTACATCGTGAGTTCGGTATCCGCTCTGGCGGACAGGGCTACGCTGAAGCAGGCCGCGGCGGCGATGCCGGCCATTGTTTTTTTGAATGTGTCGATCACTGTGTGCTCCTCTTGGGGTGTGTTACGTGGATAAAATCGTTGTCATCGGGGATGCCCGGTTTACCAGGTCTTGGAAAACCATTCCGCTGCGACCCGGCGTGAATCTATGTGCCCTCCAGGCGAACGCCCTCGCGGTCGAACCAGTGGACGTCGGCGGGATCCCAGCGCACGTGCAGGCGGTCGCCCGGTGCGGCTTCGGAGCGGCCATTGAGGCGCGCCATCAGCGTGGCGCCGCCGTGGCTGAGGCGCAGAACGGTCTCTGCCCCCATGTAGTCCACCGCGGACACCTCCACCGGAAAGCCAGTGTCGGTGGGTACAACCTTTTCCGGCCGGATACCGAGGAAGTGGCCACCGTTGGCCCGTTCCCCCGGCAGGTCGAGACGATCGACATCCAGCACGTTCATCGGCGGGGTACCGAGGAAACGCGCGGCGAATTCGTTCGCCGGCCGCTCATAGAGTTCGGCCGGTGTTCCCGTCTGCACGATGTTGCCCTCCCGGAGTAAGACGACCTGGTCGGCCATGGACATGGCCTCTGTCTGGTCATGGGTGACATATATCAGCGTAAGATGAAGGTTTTGTTGCAAACGCCGGACTTCGTCACGCATCTCGGCGCGCAGTTTGGCGTCGAGATTGGACAGCGGCTCATCCATCAGGCAGACCGGCTGGTTCGCCACCACGGTGCGCGCCAGCGCTACCCGCTGGCGCTGGCCACCGGAGAGTTGCGCGGGTTTACGGTCGAGTAGTTCCTCGAGCCCTACCATGCGCGCAGCCCGGTCCAGCCGCTCGCGCTGCTCCGCGGCGCCGACGCGGCGCACCTTGAGGCCGAAGAGGATGTTCTCGCGCACGTCGAGATGGGGAAACAGGGCGTAGGACTGGAACACCATGGACACGCCGCGCCGCGAGGGGTCGAGGCGGGTTACATCCTTGTCACCGATCAGCACCACTCCCTCGCTGGCGTTCTCGAGCCCGGCGATCATTCTGAGAATAGTGGACTTGCCGCAGCCCGAGGGGCCGAGCAGGACGGTCAGGGTGTTTTCATGTGCGGTGAAGGACACGCCGTTGACCGCGCGCGTCCCACCCCATTGTTTGGCCAGATCACGGACCTCGACGCCGCTCACGCTTCCTCTCCCGGTTCGCACAGGACGAATTTGCTACCGGAATCCACCACCATCTCCATGATGGGACCGGGCGGTCGGGCATCGCAGAAGATCGTACCTGCCTCCTCGATCCTGCCGCCAACAACGTGGGCGGCGCGGCCGAACTTGCTGTGGTCGAGCACGAGAAAGGTTGCCAGGCTGTTGTCGTGGATCGCGCGCCGCGCGCGCACTTCGTCCTCGTGAAAATCGAGCAGGGTTCCATCCTCAGCCACGCCAGCGACGCCGTACACGCCGAAATCGAACCGGTAGGACGACAGGAATTCCTCGGTGCCGGTTCCCAGGACATCGGTCTCGCTATTGCGAATGCGCCCACCGGCGATGTTCACCTCGAATGTCGGGTTGGCGCAGGCGAGCATGGCGATCTGGAGGTTGTTGGTGAAGATGCGCAGCCGCTGGTGGCGCAGCAGCGCGGAAGCCACCAGTTCCGGGGTCGTGCCGATACTGAACGCGACCGAGGCGCCATCCGGGATATGACGGGCCACCTCGCGCGCGATGGCCAGCTTCTCGCGCCGCGCAAGCACCTGGCGTGAATCGTAGGAGAGGTTGCCGGATTTCAGTGGACGCTCGATGCCACCATGGCGCCGGCGCGCGAGGCCATGATCGCACAGCGTGGCGAGGTCGCGGCGAATGGTCTGGGTGGTAACGCGGTATTTCTCGGCAAGCACCTCCACGGCAAGATACTCGCTCTTGCGGAGCAGTTCGGTAATCTGGACCTGGCGTTCCGAGAGCTCCATCACTGTGACCGGAGTTGATCTGAAACGCTAGTCTAGCATCGAATATTCATTCGCGTATTGGCTTGATTCAAATGAACATGTTTGACCGAGGAAGTGGCGTTCGCGGGTTGCCCACGATCACATGCTCATGGTACGCCGGCCCTCCCGCGTCAGCCAGGCGACGAAAGCAACCAGCGGCACCGGCCAGTCATCGGGACAATCGAGATCCGCGCTCCATGAGCCGTTCTCCTGGTCCGCGAAGTCGCGCTGGGCCAGCGACCCACGGCGGTCGTCCCCCTGGACAATGAGATAGTTGAGACCGAAACGATCCTCGGGCACGAGCCTGAAAGGCCGGCCTCCCACGTCCAGCTCGAAGTCAACCCGGTTGTGGCGAATCAAAGGGCGATCAGGCTCGAACGCGTGCATCTGCATCTGCCGCTTCGCGCTCGCGACTTCACCCAGTTCCCCGAGAACGCGGTAGCGGAAGCCGGTCCACGGCGCCGGCAGTTTCATCTGGTACTCGATGTCCTCGAATATTCCCGAGATGTGGTGAAACAGCGCCTTCGCCCTGGCAAAGACCGCGACTTCCGCGTCGTCCCGCCCGACCCGTATACCTGCGCGGCGAACATCCCTGGTATCAATCTGGTAGTGCATGTCCTTCCTCGCAATGTGATCCGTCCCGCCTTGAACCTAACCCCGCCGAATCGTGGGCGAGCGAACTCTACATACGCTACGCCGGCTTCATTTCGGCAGACAGCCGCTGGGCGGGATCACCGCCCGACGACAGTGTAACGCGCACGTCCCGTTGTGGAAATGGGATGGAAACGTCGGCTTCCTCGAGTTCGCGCAGGATATCCTGGCGAATGGCGCTCGGGGTCTTGAGCACCTCGGCAAGATCGGACATCCACGCATAGAGGCGAAAATTCAGCGAACTGTCACCGAAACCGATGAATACCGCGAAGGGCTCCGGGTCGCCCAGCACGGCGGAATGCCGGCCGGCGATGTCATGCAACAGATCGAGCACCATCTGCGGATCCGTGCCGTATGCGACGCCGACATCGATTTCCGCGCGCCGGCGGCGATTGGACCGGGTCCAGTTCATCACGGTCTTGGAAACCAGGTCGGCGTTGGGAACGATGACCTCGCCACCATCAAATGTCTCGATCACCGTGGAACGCACGCCGAGTTCACGCACCGTACCCATGGTGCCGCCCACCTCCGCGATATCATTGATCTTGATGGGCTGCTCGAACAGCAGGATGATACCGGACACGAAGTTGTTGACGATGTTCTGCAGCCCGAAGCCGATACCCACGCCGAGGGCGCCCGCCAACACGGTCACCTTGGTGATATCGAAGCCTATCACCGCGATCGCGAACAGGAAGCCCGCCACCGCGATGGTATAGCGCAGCAACTTGGATATCGCGAACGCCACGCTTTCCGTAACCGCCGAACCCGCGACGGGAGACCCCGCGAGCACGAACTTGACGATGCGATTGAGCCCCCAGGTCACGAGCAGGATGAGGAGACCGGTCAGGAGAGCGCCGGTATTGATGGACAACGCGCCGAGATTGATGTCTATGATCATCACCTCGTTGAGGACCTTGAGCATCGGCGCAAGCACGCCCAGGGTTGCCAGCGTGATCAACAACCAGGTAACGAGAACCAGCCACATGACCGACTTCTTGATGCTGCGATAGATCGTGTGGCGCTGGCTGCGGACGATGTTCAGCTTTGAAACCCCTCGCGTCGAAAGCACGGACAGGATCAGGCCGGTCAGCACATAGTAAAGCGAACCAAACACCATGCCGAGGCCGAGCCCGGAGACGACGACGGATTTGATCTTTCTGGCCTCCGCGGAATGGCCGAAGATTTCCGCGAGAATGGCGATGCCGAGTACGGCGCAGGTGGCGAGCACGGAGAAGCGGATGACGGATGTCCTGGCGGCGGGGAACGTCGCATGCCAGTTGCGACGCTTGAGATCGAAGTACAGCGCCCACGCCAGCAGGGATAACTGGAGGATCAGCACGAGTCGACCGATGACCTGGACTTCCTGTGTAAATAACCTGAGCCAGTTCATCGTCAGGATCACGGTAATGACGACCACCGTGACGCGCACCGGACGGGCGAACACGGAAACCGCCAGCAAGGCCGCGGGGATGGGTATCAGGGAGAACACAACCATCAGGAATACGGTTGGCGGCGAGGGCGCCGCGAATACCAGTGCGATCAACGCGATCAGCAGAGATGCCGACTGGGGGCGTTCGAATACGCTCATGGCGCGCAGGCCGACCGAGTCCTGTTGGAATACCGTGGCTACCCGGCTCCCGGCCATGCGCAGGAAATAAGAGGACAGCAGGAACGTGATCAGCAGCACGGCGACCAGGCGACCTGCATGCGCGGAGAGGTACTGCGCCAGGGACCATATCGCACGGCGGAAATTACCGGCGGCGACGAACAGCGGGATATCCGATTTCCAGACCTCGGGGCGCCACAATGGCACGTCTACCAGCGCCTCCGCTTGCTGCAACAAGGTATTCTGGCGCGTCAGCATCTCTTCAGAGAATGCCGTGGTAGTCCGCTGCAGGTCGGTAATATCGCTGAGCCCGTCGAGCGCGGCATTGCGGTCCTGCTCGAGCTTCACCCGCAATCTCAGGATCTCGTCCATGGTGTTTTCGGCGATCGAGAGCACTGACGAAGGCGCATTGCGATTGCGCGCGCTGTCGACCAGTTCCTCCCACTGCGCGATGTGCTCGTCGAGCTTGTCAAGGCTGTGGTCGCGTTGGGTGGCGCGCTCGCTGAGCTCACGGGAATAAAGATCGAGTTCGGCAAATTCGTTCTGCAGTTCCGACTGCAGGTCGAGCAGCACGCTGGAGCTGAGACCGCCCAGTGTGTCGGACACCACCGCCATGCTGATCGAATCGAGCCGGTCCCGCAGCGCCTGGAGCCGCGCCTGTCTGGCGGAAATGAATTCCTCCGAATCGAAATCCCCCACCGTCGCGACAAACGAATGCAGGTCCTGGCGCATCGAGAATATCTCGGCGACCGGTGGAGATCGGGTTTCCGTCTCTTCAGTGACGAACTCCGGTGTCTCCTGGCCAGGAGAAACCAACGGTACACAGGTGAAAAGAAACGCGCACAACGCAAGGACGATCACCGGGCATCGGCGGCGTACCGCCAGCGGGCACGACCCGTGGACGGGCAACGGGGTGTCTGGGGAGTGGATGCTTTTGTCCAAGGCTACGAAGAATCGTCCGGGTTCATGCCCGGGCTGCTATGTGCGGGAACGCAACGACGTGGAATTTTCGCATACCCGGATATTACTGTCCGTGAAACCCGATCAATCAGGTAGCGCGCCCAGCAACACCACCAGCACGATGGACAGAACCACGCAGCCCACGAACCGGTAGCGCGGCCACATCCGGATAGGCACGCCGTCCTGGCGCCTGACCAGCCGGGTCTCGATTCCCACCGCCCAGGGAATCATGTCCCGGGCGTCGTTGCTGTTCTCGACGTAGATGGCGAAGGTCATGGATCAGGCAGGCAACAGATAGTCAGCTTGTTGTCCTGGAATCCGCACCAAGACCTGGCAGTCAGCGACGGCTATCTGTCCAATCGCCAAGGAAAGCATCTTGCCTGGTAACGTGGTCGCTATTCTAGCGGGACGCCTTTCGTCCGTGCACCCGATCGGTGGCGAACAGGACTGGCCGGTTGTTGATTGATGCGCTCGTATAGTGCGCCACCCACCGCAACCCGGGACTTCCGCATACAATAGCCGGATACCCCGGGACGAAGCACCCGATCAACCGTTCGCCAGCAGGGCCTGCGAGATAATGAAGACATCCTATGACTACATCATCGTCGGAGCGGGCACGGCCGGTTGCGTCCTCGCGCGCCGGCTCAGCGATACCGGGAGGTACTCGGTGCTGCTGTGCGAGCACGGCCCGCCTGACAGCAGCTGGATCCTGCGCATGCCCGCAGGGCTGCGTTCGGCGTTCAAGCCTTCGAGCCGCTATAACTACTGGTACAGGACCACGCCCCAGGCACACCTCGACGGCCGGGAGATCGACCAACCCCGAGGCAAGGTACTCGGCGGCTCGTCATCGATCAACGGGATGACCTTCCTGCGCGGCAATCCGCGTGATTACGACGATTGGGCGTTCCGGGATGGCTGCGATGGCTGGTCCTGGGTTGACTGCCTGCCCTATTTCAGGAAAGTGGAGCGCTTCGGTGGTCCCGCGGACGCCTACCGCGCCGTCGACGGCATGGTCGGGGTAAAGGTGCAGCAGCAATTGAGCCCGTTGAACCAGGCATTCCTGCAGGCTGGCGAGCAGGCGGGCTATCCGTTCACCGCGGACGTCAACGGGTGTTCACAGGAGGGAGTCTGCCGCTTCGACATGAGCGTGGAGAAGGGAGTACGGAGCAGTTCTTCGCGCTCCTACCTGCATTCCAGGAGAAGCGGCGGGCATCTCGACATTGCTACGAATACCCGCGTCAACAGGATACTCACACGGGGTGACCGGGCGACCGGGGTGCACCTGGTGTCCGGAAATTCCGCGCGCGAAGTCCTGGCGGAAAATGAGGTCATCATCTGCAGCGGCGTGTTTGGCAGCCCGCAACTCCTGATGCTGTCCGGCATCGGCCCGGAAGACGAGTTGAAGCGGCACGATATAGAGTTGCACCTGCGCGCGGACCAGGTGGGCCGGAACCTCCAGGACCACCTGGAAATTCACATCCAGGTGGAAACCGACAGGCCCGTTTCCCTCAACCGTCACCTGCAGCCGCATCGCATGGCCTGGGCCGGCCTGCAGTGGTTCGGCTGGAAGGGAGGACCCGCTGCCGTTAACCAGTGCCATGTCGGCGCATTCGTTCGTTCTGGCCCCTCGCAGTCCCATCCCAACCTGCAATACCATTTCTTTCCAGTGCTGTTTGGCGATCACTGGATCCCGGACCCCGGAAAGAACGGCTATCGTCTCGGTGGTGGCCCGCTCAGACCGGAAAGCCGGGGTTCCGTCTCCCTGGTTTCCCCCAACCCGGGCGTTCCGCTGGCAATCGATCCAAACTACCTTGGCGAGGAAAGGGACCGGGATGAGATACGAGAGGCGTTTGGCATTGGACGCGAACTGCTTGCGCAGCCGGCGTTCAGGGAGTTTCACCGGCGCGAGGATCTGCCCGGCCCGAAAGTCAGCACCGCGTCCGATATCGACAGGTATATCCGCCAGGCAGCCTCCTCCTCATTTCACCCCTGCGGGACGTTGCGTATGGGTCCTGACAATGACGAGCGGTCTGTAGTCGATCTCGAACTGAATGTCAGGGGTATGCGCCAGCTACGTGTCGTGGATGCCTCGGTTATTCCCGCGATCCCCAGCGCAAACATCAATGCCTGCGTCTTCATGATCGCGGAGAAAGCCGCGGACATCATCCTGGGGAACAAGCCCCCGGCGATGGACCTCGCGTCATACGCCGGGAGTGAAACTTCCGACTGGCACGGCCGCTCCCCGCTGCCCGGCCATGGGACAGTCACACTATAAAATATGTTGTACGTCCAACTTTATTATGCCAGAATTCCCACCGAATGACCCCCGTTTTATCGCCTGTCACGGAAATCATCATGAGCGAGCCAACGAGATCCCCAGTAACCGCCCTGCCCCCGCAAGAAGTTATCAACCTTGATAACTATCCTATACAAGATGTTGATTCGTTGGAGTTTAAATCCCTGACCAGGCGTTTCAAGGAAAAACTGGACGCGCAGCAGTACGTCGTCCTGCCCGACTTTATCCGGCCCACTGCACGTGAACAGGCCGTACGCCAGATCGAGGGATTGATCCACCTGGCGAACCATAACTGCTCCGATCGAAACTGTTACCTGCAGCGGAAACGCGATCCGGCGCTGCCGCCCGATCATCCGCGCAACATTCTCCTCAGCGCCAGCACCTGGATGCTGGGCGCAAACCTGCTGCCGGACGAATCGCCGCTCAAAACGCTGTACTACTGGGAGAATATGAAGCGCATGGTCGCATCCATCGTCGGCGCGCCGGAACTGTTTTTCAACGAGGACGAGTATCAGCCTGTCAACGCGCTGTGCTACAAGGAAGGCGACCGCTCCGCCTGGCACTTTGACTCGGTCAATGCGTTCACCATGACCCTGATGCTGCAGGCGCCCGAGCGCGGCGGCGATTTCGAAATGATCCCCAACATCCGCAGCGACGACGACCAGATGTATCACCAGGTACAGAAAGCGTTGGCGCCCGGCTACGAAAACGTCGTGCGGGTTGGACGCGAGGAGGGCGCGCTCTGCATATTCCGGGGATGCAATTCGCTACACAGGGTATCGGAAGTCAGCGGCAGCACACTGCGAATGATGGGCGTGTTCGTTTATGAGAACGAACCGGGGGTCAAGGGAGATCCCGAGGTCAACGAAACAGTTTACGGCAGCCGGTCCGCATCGCAGGCGACCGCGGTCATGTAACAGGTTTGGCCCGGGTAGAGGAGAGATCGGGCCCTACCCTTCGAGTTGTTCCTCGATATACAGCCCGCAGAGTTCGATTGCCTTTTCCGGTGACATGACCTGGTCGTGTATCGACATACCGAGCCACAGCCCGTCGGCGAGCGCGATCAGGCCCAGCGCGGCGCTGCGCGTATCGATCTCCACGCCACTCTCTGCCGCGGCATCCTTGAACAACCCTTCCACGTTGCGGATGTAATCCCGGTACAGTTCCCGGTTTGCCTGCTGCATCTGCGAACTGAATCGCACCTCGTGCCAGAAACTGATAAACGCATCCCGGTTCAGCCGGGTAAACACCTCGGGTGAAAACAGCGCGGTGGGAACGGATTTCAGCCGCTCACGGGCGGTAGTCGCGCCGATCCTTTCCGCGTGCGATCGCACTTGCAGAGACACCTGCTGGAACAGGTACTTGAACGACTCCACAAGGAGCATTTCCTTGTTCTCGAAGTAATGCCCGGCAAGCCCGCGTGAAGCCCCGGCCGCCTTGCTGATCGTCTGTATCGTGGTGAACGCGACCCCGTTTTCGGCCATCGAGCGGATGGTGCCTTCCATCAGCGCGCGCCGTCGAAAATCATTGATTTCGGGTTGCGTGCGTGGCCGCTGCCCACTGGCAGGCGCCTTCTTGCCGGAACTACTGGTAGCCACGAATCAGGAAATAAAAGGTATTGACGGGGAGCGCTGCCTGGCGCGGAAACTGGCGTGCAGGATTCTAGCATCACTGCTCTGATCACCGCCGCCAATGACGGCGCCCCCGTGGTGCTTCAGACGCTTACGACTGAAACCACCAGCGCTCCAGGTACAGGCGCCCGTCCACCTCGTAGTTGGACGAAAGCTGGTTATGTCCGACTTTCGAAGATATCGCGAACACGTCGTCCGCGAAAAATGGCAGGATCACGCCACCATCGTCGCGCAGCAGTTTCTGCATCTCAGCATACATCTCACTACGTAGTGACGGGTTCAGTTCGGAACGTGCCTGTACCAGCAGTTCATTGAATCGCGTATTGTCCCAGAACGTGTCGTTCCAGGATCCGCCACTGGCATAGGCCTGGGTCAGGATGCTATCCGGCGTGGGATAGCCCGGCCAGTAGCAGGCGCAGAATGGCTTCTTCATCCACACGTTGGACCAGTAACCATCAACCGGTTCGCGCTTGATGTCGATCTGGATACCCGCCTCCTTCGCGTGTTCTCCGAACAGCACGGAGGCATCCACGGCACCGGAGAACGCCGCGTCCGAGGCGCTCAGTTCGATCTTCAGGTTCGACAGCCCTGACTTCTGCAGGTAGTGCTTTGCCTGTTCCGGGTCGTAGGCGCGGGTCTCGAGGCTCGCATCGAAGAACGGATAGGCCGCGTTGATCGGCTGGTCGTTACCTACTGAACCGTAGCCATGCAGAACAGTCTTCAGTACGGACTCCCGGTCCATCGCCAGTTTCAGCGCCATGCGCACGTTGGGGTCGTTGAACGGCGCCGCATTGGTATGCATCGGGAAGGTGTAATGTGTCTTTCCCGGGACCTGTTGGACTATGATCCCGTCCCGCTGCGCCAAGCGCGATGCCGTCTTGAGATCGACCCTGTCAATTCCGTCGACCTCGCCGCTGATCAGCGCCGTCTGCCGGGCCGAGGCGTCCGCGATCGAAAGCAATTCGGCGCTCGCGAAATGCGCCCGGTCTTCCTGCCAGTAGTTCGGGTTGCGTTCGAACGTGGCGCGCACACCGAGTTCGACGTCCTTCAGTATGTAACCGCCGACGCCGACATTGTTCTGCCAGTTCAGGCTGCCGTCGGCATTGGCCTGGTAGATCGGAAAATTGAAGCTGCTCAGCTTGAACGGAAAGTCCGCGTCGCCCCCTTCCAGCGTGATGACGACCCTGTCTCCATCCGATCGAATGTCGGTAATTGGATCCACCATAGTCTTCGCGGACGATTCGGATTTCTCGCCGCGATGATGGTTGATGGAGGCAATGACATCCTCCGTTGACAAAGTCTTTCCGTCGTGGAACTCGACACCCTGTCGTATCTTGAACGTCCACTCCTTCGCGTCGGCGCTGGACTCCCAGCTTTCCGCAAGCTTGGGTACGAGTGATCCATCCGTATCCACCTCGGTAAGCGTGTTGGTGATCGAGTAGTGGGTGGTCGACAGGAAGCCGTTGAGCACCTTGCCCGGATCGAATGAGTCCGAGGTGCCACCATGGCCGATGGCGAATCGCATGTGGCCGCCGGACACCGGGGTATTTGCGATGGCCTGGCGCAGCAATTGCGGCGATGCCAGCCCAGCCACGCCGAGCGCGGTCATCTGCGCGACGAATTTGCGGCGGCTGATTTTCCGGTTCCTGAAGTTCGAAACGAGGGTATCTGTCTCTTTCATGATGGTTCTCTCGGGCGATTGATGTTCCTGGGGCAGGTCCTGCGGTAATCCGCAGTCCTCGTTCAACTATATGATAAAAATATGTTGTACGTCCAACTTTATTTATCTATCGCTATCTGATTGAAAATATGCTGATATTTGGTTTATTCGGAATGGGAGTCCATTCGATGAAAAAAGCCGGAACCAAAAACTACGACATCCGTGTGCTGACCCGCGCCGAATTCGAGCTTGCCATCGACTGGGCGGCGCGTGAGGGCTGGAACCCGGGACTCGGTGATGCCGATTGCTTCCATGCCGCCGATCCAGAAGGCTTTCTGCTCGGTGAACTGGACGGCGAACCGGTGGCCAGCATCTCTGTGGTGAGATATGGAGACGGGTTCGCCTTCCTGGGTTTCTATATCGTTCGGCCCGAGTATCGCGGTCGGGGTTTCGGCTATACCCTGTGGCAGTCGGCGATGGCGCGCATGGACGACCGGGTGGTTGGCCTCGACGGCGTGGTGGACCAGCAGGAAAACTATCGTCGCAGCGGCTTCGAACTCGCCCACCGCAACATACGCTACGAGGGCAGGACCGGCGGTGCGCGCCCGGATCATCCGGGACTTAGGCCTCTCGCCGACATTTCATTCGAGCGGTTACTGGCATTCGACCAGGAACACTTTTGCGTCGACCGCGCTACTTTTCTCGACCGCTGGATTCGCCAACCCGGATGCGCCTCCCTTGCGCTGGAAGACAACGGATCTCTGAAGGGTTACGGCGTGATTCGGCCCTGCCGCAACGGTTACAAGATCGGTCCGCTGTTTTCGCGTGATGGCGAAGTCGCCGAGGTCCTGTTTCGTTCGCTGGTATCGCGTGCGCCGGAGGGAACACCGGTATTCCTGGACGTGCCGGAAACCAACCGTGATGCCGTGGCCCTTGCCGAACGCCATGACATGTCGCTCCAGTTCGAGACGGCAAGGATGTATCGCGGCGCCACACCGGCGCTGCCCCTTGCCAACATATTCGGCATCACCAGCTTCGAACTTGGATGACGGCGCCGGGACCGCGTTTGCAAACGGCGTAGACATATTACCCGCGCCGCCCGAAGGTGATGGACCGCTGGCGCGAGGAGGTCCCGAACCCCGTCAGGACCGCGACCGGCACCGCAACCTGCGTCGCCGTGGAGCCAGCGGCGCCTTAAGCCGGGTTACGGACGCCAGCTCGCGCCTGAATGACGTCGTAGAGTTTCCGGTCGTGGACGATCATTGGTTCGATGGCTTTCAAAACAGCGGGATCAGAGCTATCGAACAGCGGCCTGACCTTCGCCGGGTTGTGCACGGATGTCTCCGGCTTCTGACGAATGCCGTAGTGATCGCAGAACGCGGAGACGTATTCGCCAAGGGATTCCGTCAGGCCGACGGTGTTGAAACGGCCGAGATTGGCGATGGCGTTTTCCAGGTCTGATTCCGTCACCCTGTCGGGACGATAGTCGAGGAAGTAACGCGTCTGGATGTTGTCGAAATAGTCCACCTGGAATCCGTCCAGGTTGGCGGCGATCATTGCCAGGTTCTTCGGTCTTGACAGGTCTGCGTCAATCAGGCCCAGACCCATCTCGCGCACATGCTGGCGCTCTTCCCTGAATACCCCGCCGGTGGGATCCACGGCGATTCCCTTCACCCAGCCCAGATGGGAATGTAACTGGCGCGCGGGCTGGCGAACGATGGCGTGGAGGTCGACGGAGGCGCCCTGGTAAATTGTTGGTACATGTTCCAGGGTGATATGGCCGGACAGGAAGTCGCTCTGGCCGGCCAACCGTTGCTGCTCGTCAAGTGGCCTGGCCTGGATATGGACGTGAGACCTGCCCTGGCCGAAGTACTGGCGCATGGTGTTGTTGAAGGCGGTGCCCGCGGTCTTCGGGATATGCATGAAGAACAACGGCTTCTCCACGGGATGGAATACCGCCGGAACCCGCTCCCCGGTCAGAACCAGCAACGGCACGGAAGATTCTCCGGCATGCACGCTGAGCCGGTCTGACGGCCCGATATCCTCGAGACCCTCGAGCCTGCATTCGAATCCCGCAAGCCCCGTGGGATGCAGCTTCTGCGTCACCAGGTCGGGTCGCGGCAGCTCGCAGCGCGCCCGTCCCGCCACCCTGCCATCGATCCGGAACACGATCTCCACGGGACGCCCCTTCGCCAGCCGGCTGAAACACCAGCCAGTGCTGTACTCCCGGTTCAGGACGTCGATGGAAAACGGCGTGATCCGCCGGCGAATCTGGGCAAACATTCCTTGATAATTACACAATAAATTCAAATGATTGTAGAATCCGGTTGCCGCTTCGGCGTGGACCACTCCCTCCGCGCCGACGGTACCAGATACCGGGTTACCCGGTACCCGCGATCGGGCCGCGCAGCCGGTCCGCCGACGGGACAAATAGAGGCGCCTTATCCCTCTGGCAGGCGCAAGGGTTTCTGCCCCTTGAAACTCGTCGCGTTATGTGCGATTTGCCGTTAATTAGTTGCATTTTCTCGGTTATTAGCCCCCAAATCGACGAAAATTATCGTTAAAATACCGTCGCCAATGCAATTCCGGTCCTAGTCCGGATACATCATCTTCAATCCACCACTGAATGAGGAACTTAACGTTGCAAGTTGAGACCCGAAACCTGTTGAAACTGATATCCGCGTTGGGCATTGCTGCCCTGTTGATCGGTTGTGAAAGCAATTCCGATACCGAGGATGGGGCAGGGAGCGCGCCTGTGGCCCAGTCTGCCGCCGCGCCGGCTGCCACGACACAAACCGCCGCGACACAAACCACCGAAGCACCTGCCGCGGCTCCCCCTCCTGCCGCTGGTCCAACGTCAGGCAAATTCGACCTGCGATTCGACCAGACGCACATGCCCTGCGCCAGCTGCGGTATCTGGTTTACCTCCGCTACCCTCGAAATTCAACACCAGGGCGGTGTTTTCCGGAAATCCCAGCGAGGTAACCTGTTGATCAAGAAGGCGGGCAACCGCCAGGGCCGCTTCACGGCAAACCTGAATGGCCTCGGCGCTATATACAAGGCCACTCTCTACATGGACCTCCATACCCACGAGGGGATCGCCGGCAGCGACAATTCCAGCACCATCCGGGTGACCGACGGCTCCGGCCGGTACGTGCGCGACATCACCGCGGCCAGGGATATCAAGGGCAAGGGGTACTCCAAGTCGAACCCCCGAGTACCCATCGATTTCACCCCGTATGCGCAGCGACTCTAGCTCTGAGTGATGAAATCCGGTCACGGCGCAGGCCGTGACCGGATTCCTGCCATAGCCCACGAGGGTGAAGAATTTTCTCAGGGCGCAGGGAACGATCCTGTCCCACTTCGGGGCTCCGGGAAAATCGTATGGATACTATATCCCGCATCATTTCGCACACCTGATCGATGGCGATGTTCGCGGTGAACCCTATCGCTGGCTGGAACAGCGATGGCAGGAGCAAATCGAGGATTTCTCAAACCTCATAGAAGAGGCCAGGAGGTATAACTCGCGCTTCAGGGATTTCGCGGTTGAGTCACCGGACGACATCAACCAACCGAGGTTCAACCAGTACTGGTTCTCCGGACTCGACGGGGTCGTTGCCTATACCCTGGTTCGCAAGTTCCAGCCCGGGTCCATCATTGAAGTAGGCTCCGGCCACTCAACCCGCTTTCTCCGGCAGGCCATCACCGATGCGAAGCTGCGAACAGTCCTGCATTCGATCGACCCTCAGCCACGCCGCGACATTGATGCGATCTGTTCACACATCACGCGCCGCACGGTGGAGAAGGTTCCTCTGGAAACCTTCAATTCACTGGGACCAGGCGACATTCTCTTCATCGATGGCAGCCACGTCGCCATGCCTGGCACGGATGTCGACTACCTGTTCAACCGGGTACTTCCGACCCTGAAAGAAGGCGTTCTCGTTCACATTCACGACATCCTGCTGCCTTATGGATACCCTCAGACCTGGGCCAATCGCTCCTACAATGAGCAGCTGCTGGTCCTTGGGCTCCTCGGCGGTGGTAAACGTTACAGGACTTTGATGCCCAATGCCTTCGTCCGCAGGAACATGGCGGCGGACCTGGAAACCCTCTTTTGCCCGCTAAGCGCGGAGGCTCTCGAAACCAGCCTCTGGGTACAGGTCGCCGAGGACATCTAAGTGACAATCAAGAACCTTATCCGAACCGCCCTGGAATCCGCGACCAACCGGATGGGGTACGATATCCTGCTGGGCAAGCGGCCGGAAAAGTCCCTGGCCTACGTGGACAGGAACCAATGGGAGCCCTACGTCAACGGGGATCCACGGTTCGCGTTGTATCGCGAATCGATGGAGATCACGGACATGTTGGCCTCCAATACCACGGTCCGGGAACTGCGCTACCACGCCCTGCAGCAACTGATCAGCACGGTCCTGGCAAACGACGTCCCGGGAGACTTTGCGGAATGCGGCTGCTGGAAGGGACTGTCGGCCTACATCACCTGCAAGCTGATCCGCGAATATTCAAGCGGACCCAGGCAGTTTCATATCTTCGATTCGTTTGAAGGCGGGCTCTCAGAAAAGACATCGGAGGACCGGGGCGAGCATACGATTTCCAGGGAACGCGAGAACGAGGAAAAGGAATACTTCTCGTCAACGATGGAGCAACTCAAGCGGGCATTGTCCGAATTTGATTTCTACACTCTCAACAAGGGATGGATTCCGGAACGTTTTCCGGAATACCAAGACAACCGCTTCGCCTTTGTTAATGTCGACGTCGACCTGTATGAACCGACCAGGGACAGCTTCGATTTCTTCTTCCCCAGGCTTTCCCCCGGCGGCATCATCTATTGTGACGACTACAACGCGGCATTCTTTCCGGGCGCGAAAAAAGCCATCGATGAGTGCGTCGAAAGACACAGGGCAGACGTGGCCATGGTTTTCGAGATCCCCCTGAACGCGGTGTTCGTAGTCAAGGGCGCCAGCCTGCCCGCCCCGGACTGACTCAACCGGCGACCCGGATTGCCAGGCGGCCCTGCATGCTATTCGGCAGGGAAATGCATCCACCCGGTGATGATGTATTTCTTTCCTGCTTTCACCACCGAGCCGTTATGTACGTGGGTCCATTCCGCGGGCCAGATCAGTGTCTTTCCCTGCTGCGGACGAACCTTGAGGTCGTAGTACAGGAAGTCCGTGGTTCCTCCCTCGCTGACATCGTTGAGATAAGTCATAAAGGCAAAGATCCGGTGTAACGTGGCAAGGCGGGTCCGCTCGGAATGGGGGTTCGAGAAATGTTCGCCGGGCAGGTATCGCTGTACGTTGAACGAACCGATCTGCACCCGGTCGAGAAAGGTATCGAGAAATGGCCACTGGCGCTTGTAGTCCTGGAAGCATGCGTGCAATCGCTCGAAGTAGTCGGCAAAAACCCGGTATTCCGGAGCGGATATATCGGCGGGGTTGATGGAAATGTCCGTGGATTTCTTGTGGTCGGTGCGGACTCCACCTCCCGTGGCGCCGGGACCCTGGAGGTCCTGCCGTTTCTCAAAGAACCCAATCATCTCATCACACAGTGAGGGTTCTTCCAGGTCCCAGCAGCCGATAAAGTTTGGCGCCCGGCCGCCGATGATATCCAGGCGTCTCATGTCAGGTAACTGACCCCGGTGTCGTCGAATTCGATCACGCCGGCGCCCTGCTGCAAGTGGTGCAGCCCCTCCGCGTGCCGATCGAGGGCAAGCAGCGAACGACCAAGCAACCGCTTGAGGCGGGCATTTCCTGGATAGCGTGACAGAACCGATTCGATAAACGATCGGGTCTCGGCGCTGGAACGCGCGTTGAAGAGGCAGAGCGCGTATTTCTCGGCGTTTTTCTCGTGATCAAAATCTGTCTGCACGAGCTTCTCCAACAGGGGAAGCGCGTCATTCCACCTGCCAAGGCGAGACAGGGAATTCGCCAGGTTGTTCGCAAAGATCACCTGCTCGGGATGCTTCTCATGGCAGCGGCGATAGTACTCGACCGATTGTTCGTAGTTTCCCAGCTTTTCATATACCAGCCCGATGTTGTTCAGAACGGCCAGCTGGCCGGGCTGCTCCGCGAGTAGTGCCTGGTACTGACGTAGCGATTCGTCCAGACGATTTTCATTGCATAGCCGCTCCGCCTCGTGAAAGCGGTCAACGAATGACTGGGGGGGCACGAGTACCAATCCGCGAATGGATGGCGAGGCATTATCTCAGGTCGGCACGGAAACAGAAAGTGCGCGGGGATACCCTGGCGCACCCGTTTGATGTTTTCGAGACCCTGCCCTATAGTTTCTCCCGGATCTCAGTTTCCAGCATGTCCCCATGAAAAAACCGCCAAGAGACTCGCCAGACAAGGAAATCATCAAGTCCTTTGAGGCGGGTGGCGTCGTGGAATACCTGGAATACCTGCAGTCCGGAAAACGGATATTGCTCACCAATTTCAAGGCCGGCGTGGCGAAGGGCCTTGGGCTGACGCTCGGGATGACCATGGTCCTCGGCCTCGCTGCATGGATTCTGACCATGCTCGTGGACCTGCCTGTTGTCGGGGAGTACGCCCAGGTCGTGGAGGAGAAAATGCAGGAGTTCCAGGAAAACAACAACTACAACGATGAATTTTCCGAGATGAACGGTTTACTGAAGGAAATCCGGGATTCTCTGGATGGCAGCAGGTAGTACATTGCCCGTGCGGCACCATCACTGTTCGACCATCAGGACTTTTCTTCCGCCTGGTCTCGACCGGGGCGTCGCGTCGCGTCAGTATCGAGTCCCGAACAGGTGTCGCGCGATACGGCTGATGGCAGGCGCCACGATCTGCCTCTACTGCAGCGGCGCACTCGCTGCCAGCGGTGGTGAATCGTTGTCACTCGAACTCGGCAAGATCTTCACGTTCTTCTTTCTGACGCTGGGCCCGAACTCGGTCATTGCGCCGTTTGCCAGGAATACGGCCATGCTGGCGGCGCCTGACCGGCGAAAGGTGGCGATGTTTGCAACCGGAATCTCGTTGCTCGCTGTGTTGATCGCCGCGACCATCGGCGTCCGCGTTCTCGGCAACTGGGGTATCTCGACGGGCGCACTGCTCGTGGCCGCCGGCATCATCCTGTTCCTGGTGGCGATTGAATCAATCCGCAGCCAATACGCCGTTGCCAGAAACGACGACACGCCATCTCCTGCACAGGCGCAACCGGACGCGTCGATCAGGCGCATCGGGTTCCGGATGGCCTTCCCCCATGTCGTTTCACCCCATGGCGTGGCGGTGGTCGTTCTCGTGCTTTCGACCCGGCCCGAATCGGTTCCGCTGACACCCATCCTGGTCATGCTGGTGGGCATCATGCTGCTCGACCTTGTCGTCATGCTCAACGCGCAGCGCATCGCGGGATCGGTCTACCTGGCGCCCGTCATGGCCGTCCTGGCGTCCGTGCTCGGCGTGTTGCAGGCGGCGCTTGGGGTCCAGGCGGTCCTCACTGGGCTCGACCTGGCTGGCGTCTACTGAAGGGACACGGATGTCCGGACCCGATCGCGACATGGCGACCACCATCGGCGAGGCCATCGCGCGGCGGGCCGAGCGCCATGCGGGCAAGTCGGGGTTTGCGATCATTCGCTACGGCCGGCCAGCGCTCGCCGCCCGGGTGGCGCTCGCAGACCTCGCCGAGAAAAGCCTTGACGTGCAGTACTACATCTGGGAAGCGGATGCCACCGGCCGAATACTCGCGGAGCGGCTCATCCGCGCGGCGGAGCGCGGCGTGCGCGTGCGCGTGCTTCTCGACGACATCAACCTGTCCGGCCAAGATGCCGGAATCGCCGCCCTGGACGCGCATCCGAATGCGGAGATCCGCATCTTCAACCCGTTCGCCAACCGCAGGTGGCGCGTTTTCGACTTCGTTGCCGACATGGTGCGCGTGAACCATCGCATGCATAACAAGATGATGATCATGGACGATATCGTGTCCCTGGTCGGCGGGCGAAACGTCGGCTCGCACTATTTCCAGGCGCACTCCGCGTCAAACTTTCGCGACCTCGATATCGTCGGTGTTGGTGGGATCGTCACGGATACCACGAACGTGTTTGAACGCTTCTGGGAGGGGCCATGGTCTGTACCCGTGTTCGAACTGGTCGACCGGAAGTACGGCTTCAACGACCACCAGGTTGCGATCAGGGAAATTCGAAGCCGGATCGAATCCGACGATTACCCGTTTTCCCCCAATGCCGACACCCACGAGTTGGTCACGCGTCTCGAGTCCATACTCGATGACCTGGTCTGGGCACCCGGCCGGATCGTCTGGGAGGATCCTGCGGCGATCTACAACGATGGCGAAGGCGGACGGATGAACCGGGCGCTTTTCGATCGACTCGGCCAACTCGATAGTGACCTGCTCATCGAATCCGCTTATTTCGTCCCCGGCAGTAACGGGATCGCCGAGGCCAAGTCCCTGGGGCAGCGCGGAGTACGCGTCCGCGTGTTGACGAATTCGTTGGCAGCGAACGACGTGCTGGCTGCCCATGCCGGGTACGCCAACTACCGCCGCGGGCTGATCGAAGCAGGCGTGGAGCTATACGAGCTCAGGCCGTTTCCGGGCCCGGTCCACAAGAAGGTGGTGTCGATCGACTCGAAGGCGGCGCTGCACACCAAGGCCATGGTGTTTGACCGCAAGGACGTTTTCATCGGCAGCTTCAACCTCGATCCGCGCTCGTCGTGGATCAATACCGAGGCCGGAATCTACGTCGAGAGCGAGGGGCTGGCGCAGCAGGTGATCGACTACATGGACGAAGGGGTCTCCCCGCAAAACGCCTACCGCGTCCTGATGAACAGGGACGGCTCGTTACGCTGGCGCATCGAGACCGACGACCTGCAGGTGGATTTCGGCAGAGACCCGGACAGCCGCTGGTACCAGCGCTGTCTGGCGGGAGCCATTGGCTGGCTGCCGATTGAACGGCAGTTATAACGGGGATCCATGTTTTCCGGACTTTCATCCAGACAATCGGTATAGGCACATAGTTGCGTTTTCGGCCTACGTGACGCCCGTAATGGCGGTCCTGGCATCCGTGCTTGGCGTGTTGCAGGCGGTTCCCGGGGTGCAGGCCGAGCTGACCTGGCTCCGCCTGGCTGGTGTTTATTGAAGCATGTCAATGTCCGGTACAAGCGTCTGTTCCGGAATGACATCCGCAACCTGGCAAATTACGCATTGCGCTCCTGTCTAGGCTCTGACCAGCATTGCAGACTTTATGATCTCCATGGCTTCATCCAGGTGCTTTTCGTAGTAGTACGGCACGGCGCCAAGATAGAGGATCACGTAAAGATGGTCCTCTGAAACGAAAGCGCCGGTAGCACCACGGTAGTTCGGGCCATCGGACAATCCCAGTTCCAGGTCGAACAGGAACCCACCGACTTCTCCAAAGCGATGCGGTCGCAGATTGTGCGTATCGACCGTTACATCGCCTTCGCCAAACAACTTGACGATCGATGACTCGGCCAGTTCCTCAATTTCATTCGGCAGCATGCCTGCACGATACACCGGCGGTTTCTGGTCGTCCGATCGAAATACGAACAACGACTCACCAGGGGAAACGGACGGAATGATGATGATTCGATCCAGCAATATTCCGTCCCGGGTCCACACTTTCGATTCCGGGCGCAGGCCCGGAGTTGAACTCCTGGGAGCCTGGTTCCAGGTATGACGCGGTTGAAGTTGGAGTCCACCGACCTCCGAAGTACCGGGTTCTACCACAGAATAGGAGACGCACCCACCAAGTAGTACCCACGTGGCGTATATCACGAATCTAAATTTCATTGTCCTATCTCCTGCAGATAAAATTCGATCATCGCCCGATCATCGGCGTCGGGCTTTACTTCCAGATACTTTTTAAAATCGCTCGCTGCCTTGCCAAGGTCGTTTTCCTTGAGATGGATATAGCCCAGTTGCATGTAGGCATCCGAAACAGGAGCCTCACCCCCCGTCGCCCGCTCGAATGCCTGCCTGGCCAATTCCAAGTCCCCATCCGCAGCCCGCTGCCGGTACATTTCGCCACGAAAATATTCGACCTGATTGTGATCAACGCCGAGGGCCTGATGATTTCGCAATATCGCTTCGGTACGTCCGAACCTGTTGGTATCGAGCTGATCTTCCATCAGCATCATGTAGTGTCGATTGAGAATCTCCACGTGCCTGCTCCGGATTTTCGATTTCGGCGCTTTGCGGACATATTTCCGCGTGATATATGTATCCAGTGAGGCGATCCTGTGTGATGAATAAGGGTGTGTCCTTGAAAAAACGCCGGGCTTTCGACGTTCCACTGCTGCATTTGAATCCTCTGCAACGATCGTTTTCCAGACACGCACGGCACCACCCGGGTCATAGCCCGCCCGGGCCATGAAATCGACACCCATCAGGTCTGCTTCACTTTCCTGCTCGCGACTGAATGACATCAGATTCGCAATTGCCGAGAGCTGACCAATCGGGATTGGAACACCTGTCAAAATCTCGATGCCAAGGTCAAGCAAGGTGCCGGCAGACATACTCTGACTTATCCGTCTGAAGCGCTCAAGGGTATGCAGTTGGGTATAGTGGGCAAGCTCGTGACCCAGCACGGCGGCCAGCTCATCTTCGCTGGATACCCGAACCAGCAACCCGGTCCAGATCTCCATGACTCCATTCGCGGTCATGGAAGCGTTGAAACCGGGATTTCGAATCACGTAGATGCGCAGATCATCACAGTATTCCCCCGCGACGCGGCAGGCAGCTTCTTGAACATACTGGTTGATATCGTCGTCTTTCACGAGCAGGGCAGATCTCCTGACCCTGGTTTCGTACTCCTCAAGTTCCATCCACAAGCCCTTTTCGACAACAGACATCTCGGGCTTGTATCCTGGAGGGATCCTGGTAACCCCGTCCTCGCAACGCGCCGGACCGCCTGCCAGAAACAATAAAACGATTGCCAGCCCAGGTGAGAATTTCTTCATGATCCTGATGCGATCAGGTTCCGGGGAGATCCTTGAGCAAATCTTTCACAACCAACCTTGCGCCATCCTGATCCATCAATTCTCCCAATCCGGCAGAAAGCCGGTTGAACCAGACGATGTCGCCGCTTCGCAGGTCCACCAACGAAGCGAATCCGGCTTGCGAGCCAGTCGATACGCCAACTCCTGCGATGGCGGCCAGAATCGCGACCGCCATTCTTCCATCCGACGCCTGATAATCCCTGTAGTAGCTAAACAGGCCGTATTCTGCACCATATTTCTCTGCAATTTCGCGAGTCCCAGGTCCCAGTGTCCAGTCAAATCCACCATTTTTGGAAGGCAGGGGGGATGCACCAAACTGATGAAACATGATGGTAGCGCCCACCGCCGAGTACAATTTCTGATAAGAGATTTCGTGGTCCTCCAGACTGCTGGAATCATCGATCAACCTGATCTTGACTCCATGCTCATTGGCATGGTCGCGCAGGGAAATCTTGAAGTGATGCCTGGCGGATTCGGTCCATTCCGCGTGGGGCTGGGTAATCCCACCAGTGGTAAGCAGGTAGTACTTGATGTCCGGTGTCATGACCAGTATCACCGGATCACCTTCAACGGCGTCCAGGCGATTGATCTGCTTTACCGTTGAAGTTACTGCACATCCTGCGAGCAACGCCATGAGAACAGTCGCGCTGGCCAGATTCATCATTCGTACCCGCTTATCTGCAGGTCGTCCTGCCCTGAAAATTTTGGTCATCCATCGATTTGCCATTTCGGCATCTCCCTGTGTCAATGAGCTATTGCACTGATGGCACCAGGACCCTCAGGACGCTGCCGAACCCGCCATTCAATGAAGCCTTCGCCGCACCTGCCGTCGCGGTGAAATTGCCCGAGACCGAAATCGGAACGGATCTGCCAGGACCGGTACATCTTCCACTGCCGGATACAGGGCCAGATGCCGTCGCTCCTGATATCGTGCCGTCGAATATGACTTCGATGCGGCAGGTGACGCCCGCCTCTGAGACTCTCACCAACATTGGAACCCTGAAAGTTTTGCCATCCGCTGCCAATGGCGCCGAGCCAGAGATATCGCCATCACTGACGGTGACCCTGTTTCCCTCTACGGTGACATAGATGGGAAAAGTTTCCGTATGCTGACCGGCTCCTTCGACACTGATTGAGACGGTAAGCGGTCCACTGTAGGTCATTCCTCCGCTACTTCCACCACCGGAGCTACTGCCTCCACCACCGCATGCTGCCAAAATCAGCGTAAGAATTGTTGCCAATAAGTTGTGAATCGGTTTCATTTCGTTCTCCTCTGTCTGTTAGTTACAACCAGGCCTTGATCCAGATGTGTTCAAGGCTTTATCCATTCAAAGCAACAACCTCGAAAGCGCTGGAAAATACGTGATGATCAGAACGCCGACCGCAAGCACCGGTATCAGGGACACAACAGACCGGCTGACATCGAGCAAGGGTTGGTCAAACCTGGAGGCGGCGTAGAAAAGGTTGATGCCGACCGGTGGAGTCAGGTACCCCAGTTCGAGGTTGGCGAGAAAGATTACGCCCAGATGTAGCGGATCGATTCCGTACATTCGAGCCAGCGGTACGATGATCGGCGTCAGTATGATGATCGCGGCGTACGCGTCCATCAGGCAGCCCGCCAGCACAAGAAACAGGTTCAGCCAGAGCAGGAATTCCCAACGGGAATCGACCGATACGCGCACCCATTCCAGGAGCATGTCGGGCACCTGGGCGTCGACCAAGTAGTTGGTCAATCCGAGCGCGACCCCGAGAATCAGCAGAATGCCGCCGACCAGCGCGCCGCATTTCGCCAACAGGGAAACCAGGTCATCGCCAATACGAATGTCACGGTGAACGATCACTTCAACGATGAATGCATACAAAGCCGTGATGGCAGCAGCCTCCACTGGCGTTGCCAGGCCGCTGAACAACGTCCCTATCGCGACGACGGGCAATGCCAATTCCCACTTTGCCGCGAGAAATGCACTCCAGACTTCGCGCCAACTGAAAGGTTGGCCAACCCCGCTCCCGCCCTTGCCCTGCGTCCGGCTCCAGAGAAAGACGAGTGCCGCCATCAGGCAGGCGGCGGGCAATGCACCGCGAAACATCTCCTCCACGCCGACCTCCGCGATCACCGCGTAAAGAATCAGGGGCAGACTGGGCGCCAGGAGTATCCCGGGCAGCCCCGCGCCGGTTGTCACGCCAATGGCGGATCGTCGCGGGTAGTTCCAGCGGAGGAGCATGGGTAAGAGGAGCCCCCCCAAGGCCAGGATCGTGACGCCAGAGGCGCCGGTGAAACTGGTCATCAACGTGCCCGTCAATACCGCCACTGCCGAAGCGCTGGACCGTGACCGGCCAAAGCACGCCACGAAGAAACGAATCAGGCGTTCCGGCGCCCTGCTTTCGGACAGAAAGAACCCGGCGAGTGTGAACAGGGGAATTGCCGGCAAAGTCGGATTGACCACCATCCGGTACTGGTCGATCGACATCGCGGCCAGGGGTATCCCTTCCGCCCAGAAAAGCACCAGTGCGACTCCGCCGATCACGGCGAACAATGGCGTACCGCAGACCAGGGCCATTCCCAGGGCCAGGAGAGCCAGGTGGGTGACGCCGTCAAACCCTGTCGCATTGGCGGACATCGTGGCCGCCAGCAGGCCTGCGACGGCAAACGTAACGAATCTCAAGGGTGCCGACGAGCGCAACTTGTCCGTCAGCCTCCAGGCGATCACCGTGAAGCCTATCGGCATCATCGCCTGTATCCACCAGGTTGGCAGTGTGAATGCCAGGGTGGCGCCGCTTTCCCGCTCCGCAAGCACGAACCTCGCACTGGAGAGGGCAAGCACCAGGGAGACAGCGGATCCCATCAGCGCGGTAAATGAATCCGACAAGTGCTTCGGCCAACCGCTGAGCAGGTCGGGTAGCACCGACATTGACAGAAGGCGGTTCTCTTTCGACGCCACCATCGCGCCCAGCATCGCCACGACGAGACCGAGATGTTGCTCGACCAATGATGCCGGGTACAGTCCGCCGAAACGGGTACCACGCAGCAGGATCTCCACCGTCGGAACGAGCACCATCAGCGCCAGGGCCAGGGAAAGCAGTCCGCGCTCGATCCAATGGCAGGACCCGCCATTCCCAACCGGGGCGGAATGCCGGACTGCCGGCATGGTGCGTTCAGTCGACATTCTGCTGCTTGCGGTAGTCATCGAGCAACGCCATCGCCTGGTCGAAATCCTCCGCCGGCACGAGTCGGCCGCGGATCTTCGGCAGCGCCCGCTCGCTCAGTGATTGCCAGGCCGCCTGCCCGGTGGAATCCAGTTCCTGGATGGTCAACCCGCGGGCGACCATGACATCCAGGGCCTCCCTGTCAGTGCGTACCTGATATTCACGCAACGTCTGCCCTGCCTGGGAGGAGGCCCGGGCGATCGCCGAGCGCGCGTCCGGACTCAGCGCCTGCCATGCGTCTTCCCGCACGACGAACGCGCCGACAATCGGCGCCCATTTCAGATCCAGCATGTAGCCCGTGCGGGTGTCGATCTGCGTGACGAGCGCCCAGATTGCCGAAACCGGAACGGTATCGATTAACCCTGTCTGCAACCCGGGTATGATGGCCTCGGTTTCCAGCGCGACCGGGTGGTAACCCATTTCCTTCATCAGCTGGACGAAATCCTGGTCGCCTTCCCAGGCGAAGATTCGCCGGTCCAGAAAGTCGTCGGGGTGCGTGGCGGGCCTGGTCGTGAAGAACCTGACCCACCCCGCCTCGGTCCAGAACAGCACCCGGTAGCCCCGTTGCGCAAGCCGTTGTTCGATTCCTGGACGCATCGCGAGGCTGACATGATCGACCTCTTCCCAGGATCGGAAAACCATCGGCATCTTCTGTAGCGCACCGATCCCCGGATCCAGTTCGGAAAGCCCGATCGCGGACATCAATGCACCGTGCAACTGGCCGATGCGCATGCGGCGTACGAAGTCCCGTTCACCACCCTGCGTGCCATCGGGGTAGACCACCATTCTAGCCTCTCCATCGGTCGCCAGTCGCCAGGCCTCGCCGACTTCCTGCAACACGCGGTGATACATCGATCCACGGGGCGCCAGGGTTGCGATCTTGATCCTGGACTGTGCCTCGGCGATTGCCCGGGACGCGGCAATCGCGCAACAGAGTACGACCAGGGCGACTGTGACTCGTTTGTGGACTTTCACTGGAAATTCCTCGCTTACTGGATGAAAAAGAGATCCACGTGCTCAAGAAGCCAGGTGGCGCGTCTTTGGAATATCGTGTTGGAGAGGCGGGAGTCGGGAAGTGCGTCCCCCTGGATCGCCAGCGCCCGGTTAAGCACGTCGGTGTACCCTTCCCGATCACCAGTGGCCACCGCCACCGACTCGGCATAGGCAACATAGGGTGCGGCCAGCATTCCCCCGGATATCTCCACGGACCGCACGAAGTGTTTCGCCGCTGCGTCTACCTTTAATTTTCCGGATCCGGGAATCGCCATGACGAGCGACATCATCAACGTGTGACCGGCGCCGCTGTCAAATTCTTCGTCGAGCTCGAGCACCCGCGCGGCCATGGTCTCGAGTATCGGGATGTCGCCAAGGAGGGCGGGATCGTCCTTACCCAGCGCGGTCGCCGCGCCCCAGGCGGCAGCGCTCCAGTAGAGCAAGGGCACCTCTCCGGCGCCGATTCGCGCGCAAGCCGCAACGGCGTCCTTGCGCAGCCCTTCCTCGAATCCAGGATGAATCGTATTCAATCCCCGGATTCCGTAATCGCGCGCCCGGAAGTAAAGTGCTTTTGCCCGTTCACGCTGGGTATACGCCGCTGAAACATCCCGCAGTTCAAGTTCGTCGGCCGGACTATCGACGTATGCGTAGGTGTACTGGGTAAAGCCGCGGACCAGTGCAAGCAACAGGTGGGGATTTTCCGGCGTTTCAACCAGCAGCGATTCCATCAGCTTGAGACCGAAGGGAGAGGCGCTTTCGATCAGCTCGGGGTCCGGATCGGAGGCATACGCACCGTCCGACTTCGCAAGCGATTCCGCGACGGAATTTAAGGCCATTTTTTTCAGGGAGCACCCGCTGACAAGTGGCACGAGCAGGACCAGGGTCAGGAGACCAAATCCGGTTCGCGTCACCGTCGCATTGTTGATCGTGGCGCTCATTTCGAAATCCTCCTCGTGGAGCGCACGCGATCAACATTGCCCGCCACCTTACGACTTGCGAGCAGAATCGACCCCATGCGCTCATTGATACGGGATCGGGTCAACAGAATCAGAATGCCCTCAGCACAGGACAGTAGTGCCGAGCCGGCGGCGAGGTAGAACAGCGCCGGTTCGAACCCAACGATGAACGTGTGTACCAGGAATATGGAGATCGCTACCGCGGCAACCTTGTGGGAGTAGAGATGCAGGTTCGCGAATCGCCCGAATCGCAGGAGACCGACCATGATTTGCCCAATCCACACTGACAGCACGACAAAGAACACCATGGCGGAGGGTCCGCTGGTCAGTTCTGGAACGTACATCGCGAGCCACATCGCGCTACTTCCGAGCAGTACGCTGTCTGCCAGGGAATCAAGCCTGGCGCCCAGAGATGTAACCTGTTCCAGGCGGCGGGCCAGGTATCCATCCAGCGCATCGGTGAGCAAGGTCGGGATCAGGAGCCAGCCGACGAGTGTCGGGAGACCGAACAGTGCCGCCGCCCAGAGCATTGGCACAAACACGACCAGTCTTGACAGGGACAGGAGATTGGGAAGCTCAATTCCCTGACGCAGTCGGCAACGCTTTTCAGGCAGCGCCGTAGAATCGGGCAGGAGCGGGTGACGGGGGAGTCGTCCTGGTTTTCTTCCGGTCACTTGGTCCAACCTCCAGTTCTGCTGCAATGAGTCGCACAGGCTATCCAATACAAGATTCGTGCCAATCCACCGAATCGGGGTTAGACCTTCTGAAAATCAGCAATATAGGAAGTTATTCCTCAACATGAGTGAACCTGTGAGGCGTGTGTGACGTGTGAAATCGGTGCCGGTTTGGTGTGGCAGGCGAGTCGTATATCCCCGGACCAGGGTGGAACGCGTGGCAATATATGCCAGCCGGCACTCAACCGACGCGACGCCGGTGACATTTCAGTGAATGCTGAGATAAATAACTGATTACCGGAGATTTGGAAATCTGGAATCCAGGCTGGTGAATACGGAACGTGAGACGAGTGCGTCTCCTTGCCTGGTTAGACCGTGTCCAGAATACTAATCCGGCGCGCTGTGCAGCACGCGATTTTTTACGTAGTCAATGGCGGAACGCATGCTGGAGTGATAAGTCGACGGCAGATTGTTGAACAGCCGACGCGTATCACCTTTTTCGACACTCGCTTCGATGTTTTTCCAGTAGCGCCTGATTTTCCCGCGCACCTTGTTGAGGATCCTGGGATCACTGGTGCCAGCCACCTGCCGTGCCGCTGCCCCCTCTTCCCAGTCATTATCCTCAAGCACCCTGATACAGATACCCCTAAGGTGGTTGGAAAGGGCGCGGGACTTCTGGCTGAAGCCGAGCGCGGCCTCGCTGTCCTTGATCCTGAACTCGTTTTGCCGGAGCACCTCCAGTTCTTTTTCCCAGCTATCGCGGGACGAGTGTGATCGATCGGTTTCGTTCAACACTTCGGGCGCCTTCGTGGTAGCTGATCGAGGCTGAACAGGATCTCTCCGCACGGGATGTTCGCCCGAATCAACATCACGCAGGTATCCGGCGCGCAATATGTCGTCGTTCTCGAGCATGGCCCTGCCAATGGCGCGCCTGAGTTCACTTTTCAGTTCCCGAACATTGCCAGTGGCAAAGTCCATCGAGCAAAGCATGCGCAGCGCCCGCGGCGAAATCATGGAGATTTCATGACCAATTTCCTCCACACATTCGGCAATGAAGTGTTCGGACAGTACGGGTATGTCCTCGCGTCGATCGCGAAGCGGTGGCAGGCGAACCCTGGTGCCCAGCCTGGCTGGCAGGTCAGCCCGCATCTCGCCCGCGTCGATCATGCTGCCAAGATCGCGGTTGGTCGCAAGTATGAACTTGATCGAGACCGATCTTGCTGCACCACGACCAACACCCGGCTCCCAGGGCTTGCCCTCTAGAGGATAGAGCAGGAGATCCTGGACGTTTCGGGGCAGGCAGTCAAAATCGTCGAGAAACAGCGTACCGCCATCACACTCCTGCAGCACGCCTGGTTGTCCTTCCCGGGGTACATTGTGTAGCCCGTGTCCTGCACCAATTCCGAACAGTTTTCCGAGAGCGAAAGCCGGATCGGAATGTTCGAACTGGGAACAACTGATTTCACGATAGACCTGTCCACTGCGATCACCCAGCGCATGTATCGCCCTTGCCGTATCGGACTTTCCGGTACCGGACTCACCCGTGATGAGGACGGGCGTGTTGCCCAACGAAGCCATGGCGATCTGCTCGAACACCTCCTCCCATAGCGGGCTGGCCCCCAGCAGTCGCTCTTCCCGAATCGGCGAGAGACCCGGAAACCGTTGGAGCAATTGCTGCATCCGGGAAGTTTCCTGGTTCGCGCTGGCCAAATCCGTTTTTTCTTCAGCCGTGTATTTACCCAGTTCGCCCTTGAGCAGTTCGATCTCTTTCTCAAGGCCACGAATGCGGCTGTCTCTGCCAACTACCATGGACTTCTCCCGCTCCACCATTCGCCGGAGGATTCCGATCCGGCCCCGGATCAGCCCACGCACGCCAAACAGGCGATGATTGATCATCGCCATGGTCAACGCCAGCGGAATCAGGGCGATGGGCGCGAGAAGCCAGTCAAAATTGGATATCAGTGGCTGACCCACGAGCATCATTGGCACATTCCACAATGCGAGGATCAAACCCAGCGCTATGATCATCGCGCCAACCACCCAACGGCTCCGCGTTTTCTGGATAAGAGAGTCGCACTGCCGAAAACCCTGGTAGTGGAGCACAACAATCAACACCAGCTGGAGAGAATTCAGCCAGACCCTGGGAGCATAGGCCTGCTTGAACCTGTCCTGCCAGGCGCCATCAGCATTGAGAATGCACCATCCCACTATGGCGACAGGAACGAAATAGACCGGCAACCACAACCATGGTCTTTCCTGGTAGAAATCCAGGCGCCTGGGAAACCCCATGGCGATCAGGATCATGGTGCTCGGAGCAAGTTGGAGGGCCAGTTCATTGCCAATCTCGGCGGCAAGAAATTGCGGATTATCGAACGGCTGCACGATGGGCGCCATGAAAATCGGCCAGAACCGGACTCCGGAAAACAGCCACAGCAGTACGAACAACATCAACAGCGCGGCGAGCAGTGCCGTAGGGTCTCGGGCACCGAACAGCGCGAGAACCATGATCAATAAAAGGAGGAAAGCGCCGAAAACCAGCCTGGCCCCGTAAATCGACAACATATCCGCTAGCGCCATGACCTCGGCGGAAAACGAGATTGTCTGGGACCCTCCGTCACGTTGGATCTCGACGTCGAATGGTCTTTCCCGCCATTGTCCGTGGCGCTCCAGGTACGACAGCGCCTCTCGTGAATACAGCGAATGCCATTCTTCGGCAGTCAATCCGTCCAGGCGCAGAATGCTGTTCCAGTGGCGCATCCCGGCGAGATCCGCGGGAGATCCACGCTTCACGTACTGCACTTTGATGTTGCTGCCGTCTATTTTTCCCTGGAAGCCAAGGAACCCGGTGTTCTTGATTGCCGGCAGAAAGACCAGCGCAACATATCCAGCCAGGATGCCCAATAGCAGAAAAATGACAAGCCGGTGCCTGGCTTCTATGGTCGCGACAACCATAACTGAATCATCACGAGGCCGACCGGAGGCCGCTCCGTCAGCCCGATGTCAGGGACAGGCTCATGGATTGGTTTATATATCTATATGAAATAAAGGGCAAATACGGATGCAGGAAACCGGTGCAGAGCGCCATCCGCGTAACGGTGATATAGTGCATCAGGCTCCGGTTCGCTCTGGATGGCAAAATGAAGCAAATGCAAGAGTTTACAATCGGAATGGCCTGCCAAATGGAGGCAGATCGGTGAGTGATAACGGCCCGTCGACCTGCTGCGGCCCTGGCTATGCGAGTCCGGCGGAGGCAATCCGTGCGCCGCGCGAAAAGCTGCTCTACACCATCGCGATCTACACCGGGACGGGGATACAGAAACCCGACTACCTGGCGACGGTGGACGCTAACCCGGACAGCCTAACCTATTCCCGGGTCATACATCGCCTCGAAATGCCAGGAATCGGGGACGAACTGCATCACATGGGCTGGAACGCCTGTTCTTCGTGTCATGGCGATGCGTCGATGTCACGCCGCTACCTCGTGGTTCCCGGCGTGCGATCAAACAATCTCCATATCGTGGATACCGGCACCGATCCACGCGCGCCACGCCTTCACAGGGTGATCGACGGCGCCGAGATCAGGGCCAGGACCAACCTGTCGGGACCCCACACGGTGCACTGCCTCGGATCGGAGATCATCATCTCGTTCCTGGGTGATGCCAGGGGAGAGGCCCCGGGCGGCTACCTGCACCTCGACAGGGATTTCGAGATCGTGGGCCGATGGGAAAACTCGATGGGTGAGATCCCGTTCAGTTACGACTTCTGGTACCAGCCACGCCACAATGTGATGGTCAGCTCGGAATGGGCTGCTCCCAATACCTTCATGCCAGGCTTCGATCTGGAAGAGGTCGGACACCTGAAATACGGCCGGCGGCTGCATTTCTGGGATTTCGAAAAGCGCGAACCGATCGAAACGAAGTACCTGGGCGAAGACGGGCTCATCCCCCTCGAGGTCAAGTTCCTCCATGACCCGGACAGTACGCATGGATTCTGCGGCGCCGCGCTCAGCACCAACGTGATCCATTTCTGGAGGACCGAATCCGGCAACTGGGAGTGGGAAAAGGTCATCGACGTGGAGAACGAGCCACATCCGGAGTGGCCCATACCGGTTCCCGGCGTGATGTCGGCAATCCTGGTGTCGATGGACGACCGCTACCTGTACCTGAACAACTGGCTCCATGGCGACATGCGCCAGTATGACATCAGTGATCCGCACCATCCCAAGCTGACCGGCCAGGTTTGGATGGGCGGCTTGCTGGGTAGAGCGCCCGAGGTCAACGGCGCCAGGATCGCGGGTGGCCCGCAGATGTTCCAGCTATCGCTGGATGGCAAACGACTGTATGTCACCACGTCGCTGTTTTCCACCTGGGACAACCAGTTCTACCCGGAGATCCGGACCCGGGGTGGCGTGATGCTCATGATCGACTGTGACGTCGAAAATGGCGGCATGCAGATCAACGAGGATTTTATCATCGACTTCGGCAAGGAGCCCAACGGACCGAGCCGCTGCCATGAAACCCGCTATCCGGGTGGTGATTGCACGAGCGATATCTGGCTGTGACCGCCACGCGAACCATCACGATTGCCAATCGCGGCGCCGCAACCTATACGGTGAATGCCGGGCGCCCGCTACTCGATGCACTGCGCGAACAGGGCGTCGACCTGCCCTATGGCTGCCGGTACGGGGGCTGCATCACCTGTGCCGCCAGGCTGACTGCCGGGGAAGTGGATCAGAGCCGGCAGGTGGCTCTGAACAATCGCCAGCTGGGTCTCGGCTACGTGTTGCTTTGTGTTGCACGCCCGCTGTCGGACTGCACGCTCGAAATCGGCATCGAAAGCCACGACAGGCTGTATCGCAATCCCTTTCTCGACCCGCTGGAGCCTCACGAGCTGAAAGCGGACATCGCCACGCCGAAGGATATGTAGATGCCCGAAGCCGCTATCGATCGTCGCTACGACTACACGCCGGAGTACCTGGCGGACATCCTGCGCTCCGTGAAGACCATCGCCATGATAGGCGCAAGCAACGACAGGACCAAGTTCAGCTACGGCGTTCTGCGAGTGCTCCATGAAACAGGATACGAGATGCTGCCAGTCAACCCGAATCCGGAGCTGGCCGAGATTCGCGGCATCCCGGTCTATCGATCTCTTGAGGAGATCGATAGACCAGTCGACATGGTCGAGGTATTCCGTCCCGGGGAAGAGCTTTACGGCATCGCCGAAGAGGCCATCGCGATCGGCGCGAAGGTCCTCTGGGGTCAGATCGGTGTCTATGACGACAGGGCGGCGGCCCTGGCAGAATCAGCGGGACTGAAAGTCGTGATGGACCGCTGCCCCAAGATCGAACTGTTCCGCCCTTTCTGGAAGCCGCGTCTGGACCTGGCGATTTGACCTGATCGACGCCGAACCAACGGCAGCCAGCATTCGCCTTAAGCGTGATGGCGTGCCGAGACGAGCGGACCGGATGCAAGCATCTGCGATCACGGGCGCCCGCGGAGACGCCGCGATGGTGGATACAAACGGCCGCGCGGTGCTGATTCGGCCCTGACAAGCAGGGGAACCAGCCGCGCGCCGGTGAACCGCCAGATTTGCTACGCTCGCCCGGCTTCAGTCCTTGATCTGTTGTATGGCCTCGGCATACTCGATCCGCGAAAGCGAACCGTTCTGGTCCCCGTCGTCTTGCGCCCAGTCGATTTCATCAAGAAACTTGTCGCGATCGATACCTGCCGCGATAGCGGTCTGAAGCTCTTCCTGGGTAATGTTACCGTCCTGGTCGGTATCGACTTTCTCGAACGGGACTTCGGCCAGGGCGGTACCCGCCAGGGACAGCAGAAACATTGCCAAAAATTTTTTCATAGCAGTAACTTCACCTGCAAACTAGTGTAAAGAGAATCCATGCCCCTTCACCGGGAAAAGTCATTCCGCCGTTTGCGTTGGCTGGCAGGCGTACGCCTTCCGATCGGTTGGGTACCTGAATGCCGGCCGGAGGCAACCGATACGGTAGCGACCGATCGACCGACAGGGCCGTGCATTCGAGGCGGGATTATGATCCTTTCTACACGGAGTGCAAGAGAATTTTTGGAGGTTCCAGGGTGCCGGCCCTGCCCTCCCCGTCAACTCGGTCAGGACGGTCGGTTCAACAGGCTCCCGGTCGCCTCCACAGCACCGGGAACCAGTCGGCCCGCATCGGGTCTCCGGTGTTCATGCCTACCGGTTCCGGGAACGGCGGCGAGGCCTCCCCCTGTCTTTCGAGATAGCGCGCGTCATCGCCCAGCCAGCGGGTGGAAAACGCACGCCGCCTCTTGCGCACCTCGGCATCGGTGGTACCGTGCACGGTCTTGAAGCTGAATAGTATCGTGTCGCCGGCCTTCAGCGGCTTGCTGACGATGTCGTAGTCGGCAGGGCGGCCCCCGATGTCCGGCATGGTGTCGGTATAGCCCTCCTCGCCGGTATTGAAGTCCGCCCCGTCGAGGAACACCTTGGGGAAGTAGATCTTTCCCCAGCGGTGTGAGCCACGCACGAATCGCACCGCGGTGTCCTCGTCGGCATCGTCCAGGGCAATGTACACCGAGACGCCCTGGTCACCGCTCACGGTGTAATACGGGATATCCTGGTGCCAGGGGGTGGCGCGCTGGGTGCCCGGTTCCTTGATAAACGTGTGCTCGTGGAAGAGTTGCGCCATTCTGCTGTTCATGGCCTGCCCCGCGAGGGAAGCCGCTTCGGAGCGGATCACGAAGTCCAGGTACTCGGGAATCAGCGGCCAGTTGCAGTAGCTGTCGAAAAATCGGCCCGCATCGCCCTTAGACGTACTTTCCGCGGGAAACCGATAGGCACCCGGGTTCTCCAGGTTGCGTTCCAGCCCGGCGCGAAGGGGTTCGACCCAATGGGTGAACGCGCCTTCGAGATAGAGCACCCCATCGCGCTGGTAGGCGTCGACCTGTTCCCGCGTGATGACGAATTCAGGGGGCGTGATTTCTCCCGCGCGGATCGCATCCAGCTCCGGCAGCTCAGGCGTTGTCCACGGCACTGTCCACTGGTTGAACCCGGTCTGGTCGTTCATGACTGCCTCCGTTTCGTCTCAGGATGTCAGGAGAAGCGTATCTTCCTGACGCCAGGATATCCAGACGTCCTCGCCCCGGACGACACCCGCATGGGCGCCGCGCGAGACGTTCTGCAGGTTGGCGGTGAATTTCGCCTCCCCGGCCTCGAGGAACACGTGGTTTTCGTCGCCGTAGTAGACGACCTCCATGATCCTGGTCCTGAGCCTGACCGGCTCGTCCACTGGCTCGCTCGAGGACAGGCGCAGCTTTTCGGGGCGGATCGCGACGCCCACCCCGCCCCGGGCCTCGCCGTCGTAAGGCAATTCAAGGTCGCCTACCCGGTCCGACAGCGCGTTTACCCGAACCACCACCCTGCCATCCCGCGCCCCAACCACCTGGCCGTCGAACAGGTTCATCTTGCCGATAAAGTCCGCCACGAAACGGCAGTTGGGGTATTCGTAAAGCTCTGCCGGCGGTGCCAGTTGCAGCACGTTGCCGTGTTCCATCACCGCGATGCGGTCCGCCATGGAGAGCGCCTCGTTCTGGTCGTGGGTGACGATCACGAAAGTAATGCCGACCGATTTCTGCAAGCGTACCAGTTCGAGTTGCATCTGCTCCCGCAGCTTGGCGTCCAGCGCGGAGAGCGGCTCGTCCAGCAACAGCACCTTGGGCTTCTTCACCAGCGCCCGGGCCAGCGCCACCCGCTGCCGCTGGCCTCCGGACAACTGGTCGGGTTTGCGATCCGCCATGGACTCCAGTTGCACGAGGGCAAGTGCTTCGCCAACCCGCTGGTTGATCTCGCCCTTCGGTGTACCGGCGACCTTGAGGCCGTAGGCGACGTTCTGGTGCACGGTCATGTGCGGGAACACGGCATAGGACTGGAACACCATGTTCACCGACCGCTTGTTGGGCTCCACCCCGTCCATGTCCTCGCCGTCGATCAGGATCTCCCCTTCGGAGGGCGACTCGAACCCCGCCAGCATCCGCAGCAGCGTGGTCTTGCCGCAGCCCGAGGGACCCAGCAGGGCGAAAAACTCGCCGCGGCGGATATCCAGCGAGACATCGTTGACAGCGGTCACCGACGAGCCAAAGCGCTTGACGACGTTACGAATGGTAATGATGGTATTGCTGTCAGGCATGGGTCGGGCCCTGTGAGCGGGACTGGATGATGAGCGCTGCCACCGTCAGGGCAAGAGTGATCACGATCAGCACCGTGGAAGCGGCGTTCACCTCGGGCGTCACCGAGAAGCGAACCATGGAATAGATCTTGATCGGGAACGTGGTGGAACCCGGACCGGAAGTGAAGAACGTGATGACGAAATCATCGAGCGAAAGCGTAAATGCCAGCAGCGCCCCCGCTACCAGGCCGGGCTTCATGTAGGGATAGGTCACGTTCCAGAACGTCTGCCATTGACTGGCCCCGAGGTCCCGGGAGGCTTCCTCCAGCGAGCGGTCGAAACCCGCCATGCGCGCCCGTATCACCACCGCGACGAAGGGGATGGAAAACGCGATATGGCTCACGGTGATGGTGGTCAGGCCGAGGGGCATGTTCACCGTGGCGAAGAACGCCACCATGGCCACCGCCATGCAGATTTCCGGAATCACGATGGGCAGGTGCACCAGGCCTTCGTACGGGCCCTGGGCGGGAAAACGGAATCGATAGAGCGCAAGACCCAGCATCGCGCCCAGTATGGTGGACACCGTGGTCGATATCCCCGCGATGATGAGCGAATTCAGGAACGCCTCGTGCAGCTGCGAGTTATTGAACGCCTGCTCGTAGTAGCGCAGGGTGAAGCCCTGCCAGGTGATGTTACGCTTGCTGTCGTTGAAGGAAAATGCGATCAGCGAGACGATGGGGAAATACAGGAACACGAAGGTGAACCCCATGCAGAGCCGCATCCAGGTCTTGCGGCTGTAATCGAGCGGATTGGCGCGGTCCTTGGCCATATTGCTAGAGCGGACCCGCCTTGCGCCCCGCCAGGCTGGCGCGCACCCACAGGATAATGAACGTCAGGTAGAGCAGCAGGAACGACAGCGCCGAACCAAAGGGCCAGTCCCGCGAAGAGGAAAACTGCCGCGCGATCAGGTTGCCAATCATCTCGCTGTCGGTGCCGCCGAGCAGCGCCGGTGTAAGGAAGGTGCCCATGGAGAGGATGAACGCCAGCAGGCAGCCCGAGATGATGCCGGGCAGCGCCAGTGGCATGGTAACGGAAAACAGGGTGCGCCAGTGCCCGGCGCCGAGGTCGAGGCTGGCTTCCAGGTAGGACTTGTCCAGTTTCTCGATGGTGGCGTAGATGGGCAACACGAGGAACGGCAGGTAGACATACACGAGCCCGATCACCACTGCCTTCTGGTTGTATAGCAGTTCGAGGGGCTGGAACTCGCCCATGACCTGCGCGGTGCCAAAAAAACCGAACAGGATGGTGAGTTTTTCGTGCGCCCATTCGAGTCCGAAATTAAGGAAACCCCGCGTTCGCAGCACCGCGATCCAGGCATAGGTCCTGATCAGCAGGTTGGTCCAGAAAGGCAGGATCACGAGCAGCAGCAGGACGTTCTTCCAGCGCGCGGGAGCAAACGCGATACCCATGGCCAGCGGAAAGCCGATCAGGAAGGTGATCAGCGTGGTGACCGCCGCGATCCAGATCGATTTCCAGATGATACCGAGGTGGATCCACTCGATGGCCCGGGCATAGTTGGCGAAATTGATCGCCAGTTCGATCTGTCCCTGGGGCCCGCGTTCTGCGAACGAGTAGACCCACATGATGATCAGCGGCACGGTGAAAAAGATCACCAGCCACGCGGTCGGCGGCAATGCCAGCACCGCGAAAACCAGGCGATTGTTACGCCAGCTTTCCACTGCTCACCTGTACTCTCGATTCAACCCGGTTGGCGGACAAAAAGAAACGGGCGCGTCGGTCAACGCGCCCGTCTCCCAGTCCAGGTGCGCTATACTCAGGACGCCTGGATTTCCGTCCACGCCGCGTCATACATCGGCAGGGCATCGCCCACGTCGGCCAGCGCCTCGCTCTTGGCGACCACCTCGTCGGAGGCGTAGATCGCCGGATTCGCCAGGTCGTCAGGGGATACGAACTCCCGCGCCGCCTTGTTGGTCGTCGCATAGTGGATCGTGTTGGCGATCTCGGCATTCACCTCGGCGTCCATCACGTGATTGATGAACTCGTAGGCCGCGTCCACGTTGGGCGCGCCCTTGGGAATGGACAGGCCGTCGACCCAGATCACGGTGCCTTCCTTCGGGATCGTATAGGTCAGGTCGTCGTCCTCTTCCATGACCTTGAGGATGTCTCCGTTCCATTCCATCACCAGGTCGATATCACCGGAAATCAGCATGTCCTGGCCGGAATCCGGAACGAATCCCTTCAGGTGTTTCTTGGTCTTGATCAGCAGGTCGCGGGCCGCGTTGATCTCGTCCTGGTTGGTCGTATTGGCGGAAAATCCGAGGTAGAGCAGCGCGACGCCCATGACGAAACGCTGGTCGGCCAGCATGGCCATGCGACCGGAATGCTTGTCGCTGTCAAACAGGGCGCCCCAGCTATCCACCTCGCCCACCTTGGACTTGCGGTAGCCCAGGCCCACGCTGCCCCAGAAATAGGGCGCGTTGTACTTGCAGCCGGGGTCGAACGACGGGTCGAGGAATGCCGGGTCGATGTTGGCGAAGTTTGGGATGCGCGAACGATCGAGTTCCTCGAGCATGTCGGCGGCGATCATGGTCTCGATCATGTAGTCGCTCGGGAAGATGATGTCGTATCCCGGGTTGCCGGCCTGGAACTTGGCGAACATCTCTTCGAGGTTCGCGTAGAGGTCGTACTGCACCTCGATCCCGGTCTTTTCAGTGAAGGAACCCAGCGTCTCGTCACCGATATAGGTGTCCCAGTTGTAGACGTTGATCTTCTTGTCCTGGGCGAACGCGCGATTGCCGCCAAAACTGACTGCGGCGAAGGCAGCGCCCGTGCCCTGGAGAAATCTTCTGCGGGTAAATGGTAATTGGATTTTCTGTTTCATGCTCTTCTACTCGTTGTCAGGGTAAAACGTGAAGGTTTGCCTGCTTGCCGGGAGCGGCCCAAACGCCTCCATCACGGCGGCTGCGGGGGATCGAGGCGCGCATTGCGTCAAGAGTTGCGGATGCCGCCCCGGGAATGAAACTCGGGATACCGGGCCGGATCCAACTCCCGTCCCTGACAAGGATAAACGCCCTTTTCATTCAGGTCCAGCGGCACTTCCCGCTATCATGGGTTCGCCCGGCGACTGCCCCGTAGCCCGTTGTGCTATAAACATCGGCCCTGGTGACAACACGCTGACCCCGATGAGCGATACTGCCTCCCGCGTTTCCACGGCCGGCGCCACGCATCCACTGGATCCACTGACCCCTGCCGAATTCCGGATTGCGGTGGGGTCCGTCCGCGCCGCGCTCGAGGGAGAAGGCCGCCTGTTGTTCGCCGACGTGTCACTGGTGGAGCCGGCCAAGTCCGAGGTCCGCGAATTCCAGTCCGGGCAGCCGATGTCACGCCAGGCGCGAATCATGGTGCTCCAGCGCGACCGCCAGTGCACACTGGATGTACTGGTAAACCTGGACAGCGGTTCCATCCTGCGATGCCAGGAAGTGACCGGCGTGCAGCCGCCC
>JAUILZ010000014.1 GCA_030432755.1 Gammaproteobacteria bacterium
CTTTATCGATGCCGACGCGGCACTCGACTATGGTCTCGTCAACCGCGTCTGCAATGCCGAGACACTGGACGACACGGTGGCAACCCTGGCGCAAAGCATCTGTGACAAGCCCGCGCACGCGGTGCAGCTTGGCAAGGAAATGGTGTACCGGCAGCTGGACCAGTCCCTGGCGGTCGCCTATGCCGGCGCCACCGACGCCATGGCCTGCAACATGATGATGGACGAGGCGCGCGAGGGGATCGACGCCTTTATCGAGAAACGCCAACCGAACTGGGATTGAGCGCGGCCACGGAGACCGCGTCTTCCAACTCTTTTACTCCCGACATGACGCAATACAAGATCGCGCTGCTGCCCGGCGACGGCATTGGCGAGGAAATCATGGCCGAGGCGGTCAAGATCCTGCAATTGGTGGATTCCCGTCACGACGACGTGTCCTTCGATCTCACGCCCGCGCCCTTCGGCGCCAGCGCATGGTTCTCCCACGGCAGTTGCTGGCCGGAAGAGACCCAGACGCTGTGTGACGGCGCCGACGCGATCCTCAAGGGTACCATCGGCCTCAGCCACGCGGAGTCGAAGAAGATTCCCTCCGACCAGTCGGCGGAGAAGGGCCTGCTGGCGATGCGACGACGCTACGATACCTACGCCAATTTCCGCCCGGTGTTCCTGCCGGGATCACTGGGACATTTCTCGCCGCTCAAACCGGAAATCATCGGCGACGGCATCGACATCCTGATCATCCGCGAGCTGGTGGGCGGTCTCTACTTCGGCGAGAAGGAGGCCGGCATCAATGCCGAGGGCTTGCGTTACGCGCGCGAACAGCTGGACTACGACGAGAACCAGATCCGCCGCATCGTCGAGGTCGCGTTCCAGGCGGCGATGAAGCGCCGCCGCAAGCTCCACAGCGTGCACAAGAGCAACGTGCTCAAGTCCAGCGTCCTGTGGACGGAGATCGTCGAGGAGGTGGCGCCTGAGTATCCCGAGGTGGAAGTGCACCACGTGCTCGTCGACGCCGCCGCCACCTACCTATGCTTGAAGCCCACGGACTTCGACGTCATGGTGATGGAGAACCTGTTCGGCGACATCCTGAGCGACCAGGCGGGCGGAATCCTCGGCTCACTGGGGCTGATGCCGTCTGCCTGCGTGGGACCGGAGAAGTCCTACTACGAACCCTCCCACGGATCGGCGCCGGACATCGCCGGCCAGAACATCGCCAATCCCTATTCCATGATCGGCTCGGTGGCGATGATGCTGGAAATGAGTTTCGGCATGACGAAAGAGGCCGAAAACCTGTGGCAGGCGATGCAGGGCGTGTTCGCCGCGGGCTATTCCACCCCGGATCTTTCGCGGCCCGGGGCCGGCGTCACCCTCGTCGGTACCGACGAATTCGGCGACCGGGTGGCGGAGGCGCTGGACGGGATGCCCGCCTGAGCGCTTACCGGTTGTCGCGCGCCCAGATCTTCTGCATCTCCAGGAACAGGAAGGACGCCGTCCAGGTAATCAGCACGAGGCCCGTGAGCGCCTCGAAGCCGGCGATGAAACGCAGCGCACCCAGGGGCTGGATGTCGCCCATGCCGAGACTGGTGTAGTTACTGATGGAGAAGTAGACGCAGTCCATGAGGCTGCCATCGGCCCCGGAAAGCGCCCCGAGGTCGCTGTCCTTGAGCACGAAATACATCACCAGGCCGTAGAGCCAGATCTCGATCACGTGCGCGATGAGCGCGCCGAACACCGCGATCAGCAGGTGGATGCGTCGCCTCTGTGTCAGGTGCTGCAGCCGGTCCCCCATGAACCGCAGGAACTCGTAGTGAATCCAGACCGCGCCCACGGTCAGGAGGGCATTGATGAGAAACATTTTCCCCATGACGAGAGGATTGCGGCCTGCCTACAGTATCGGTAACGCTTCGGGCGCCCGCGGCGTTAACCAGCGCGCACCGCGATCGGTGATCACGATGTTTTCCTCGTGTACCATCTGCCTTCCCGCGGCGAAGGTCATGCCGGGCTCCAGGGTGAGCACCATGCCGTTGGCCAGCTCGGTCTCGTCACTGGAAGTAATGGACGGCCGCTCGGTGAGTTCCATGCCAAGACCATGCCCCATGCGGCCGACATCGTTTCCCGTGCTGCCTCCTGCCGCCAGTACGGATTGCATGGCGCGCCACAGGTCGCTGGTGGTGGCGCCCGGCCGGGCGGCGACGAATCCCGCCTCGGTGGCTTCCCAGGTCACGCGGTAAGCATCTCGTGCGGCGTTGTCGACACGGCCAAAAGCCCAGTTGCGGTCGAAATCGCAGAAGTAGCCGTCGCGCACGCTGCCCGTGTCGATGATCAACAGGTCACCCGGTTCGACAACGCGGTCTGTGGGACCCATGATGATGCTGTCGTATCCCCCCGGCCCGGAACCCGCCACCATGTAGGGGAAGCCGTCGGCGCCAAGATCCAGCAGGTCGCGCTGCATCCGGCGGCAGATCTCCCGTTCCGTCTGTCCCGCCGCGGCATGTTGCGCCAGGTGTTCGAATGCCTGTCCGGCGATACGGCAAATGGCCTCGATGCGATCGACTTCCCTGGCTGACTTGACCATTCGCTGACGTTGCAGCGTATCCGCGATGTCCACCAATGTTGCGTCGAGTCGCTCCCGTAGCGCGGCGAAGGCTTCCGCGGGCATCCGCACCAGACTTTCCGGTCCAAGGCTCATGCCGATCCGGTGGTTGTGACGGGGCAATGACTTCACGGTCTCCACCAGCAACGAGACGCCGTCGTCCTCCGGCCGCGGAGATGGCCAGGTGCGGATGTCCTCGATCCAGGTGCGCCTCATGCCGCTTGCGCCAATTTCAGGAATCACCGCGATTGGTTTACCGGCGGCGGGAATGACCAGGAACCAGGGCCGCGTGGGACTCTGCCAGAACTGGGTGAGGAAGCCGCTGAAATAGCGCACCTCCGGCTCGGTAGTCAGGATCACCGCGTCACAGCCGAGCGCATCCATGCTTTGCTGGAATTTCGCCAGGCGCTGCTGGAACTCTTCCTCGGGGAAGCCCCGGCTCGGCAGCTCCAGGACCACGCGCGCGTCAGTGATGGTGGCCGCCTGCTCCGTGAGCATGACCATGGGCGATTTCCTCCGCGGTGGCCGCGCGTACGTCGCCGATATCAACGACGAAACGCAGGGTGCGGCCGGCCAGCGGATGGTTGCTGTCAACGTCGAGATTGAAACGCCCCACCTTGCGCACCACCACCTCCCGCGGACCGTGGCTCGTATTGACCTGGACGACGTCGCCCGGCCGGAAACGGCCTTTCGTAAGGACGTACTTCACCGGCACCCGTTCCAGGGGAATCTCGCGCCTCGGTCCGTAGGCCTTTTCCGGTGGCAGTGTGACCTCGAACCGGTCACCGGCGGAGCGCCCTTCCATGGCCTCCTCGAGTCCGGACGGGATATCGCCACGCCCGTGCAGGTAGAGGACGCCTGGCCCATCCGCGGGGGAGGCTTCAAGAAGGGTGTCGTCCTCGTACACCTGGTAGTGAAACGACACCACCGCGTCCGTGGCTATCTGCATGCTGCTGCGAACCGCGGGGAGTCAGAACATGTCCAAAAGTTCGTTGCGCACGCTGTCCACGCGGGTCAGGTTGGCCGGGTTCTCGGACAGGGCCTGGTACCACGGATCGACCAGGTCGCGCAGCGCGCTGCGGTTCGGTGCTTCCTCGATCTTGCCGCCCAGTCGCCGGTACTGGATCGGGCTCGCCATGGTCTTCAGCGTATGCAACATGAAGCCCCGCGGATCAGATGGTTCCCCGGCGCCACTGGCGGCCGGCGCCGGTTCACGCCGCGTAGCGGCCGGTCGCGCAGCACCGCCACCAACCCCACGTTGTCTTGCACTGGCCGTGGAGCCACCACCACTACCCGGGGCGATGTAGCCGGCATCTTCCAGTCGCTGGAGCATGTGCTCGTAATCGGCAACCTTGGTGATCTTCCAGATGTCTCCGGCACTGCGCTTGCCATCCACCAGGATCAATAGTCTCCGTTCCAGCATGCTGAGCCCCCCGGTGCGGTCCCGGATTTCCAGCATACCCTTCCTGGTTTTGTTGAATATGGTATTGGGATTCATGTCGCAGAATCTCATTGGGGATGCGTGGGGCAGAGTATACAGACATTGACGCGGAGGAAAAGCTGCTAAACTGTTGATCGGTCGTTGCGATTGCCGGTTTCCATGAACATCATTTCGCCCGAGGTGCTTGCGCTGTCGGGCCTGCTCTACGTCAGCCTTCTGTTTTTCATCGCCTGGCGTGGCGACCGGCAGGAACCGCATCACATTCCTACCAAGTCCGCGCTGGTCTACAGCCTGTCCCTCGCGGTCTACTGTTCATCCTGGACTTTTTTTGGCGCGGTGGGCACGGCCTCTTCGCGCGGCTGGGATTTCTTCGCCATCTATCTCGGGCCGATCCTGCTGTTCCTGTTCGGCTCGCGCATGATCCAGCGGGTGATCCTGATCAGCAAGCAGCAGAGCATCACGTCCGTATCCGATTTCATCTCCTCGCGCTACGGCAAGAGCCGCGCGGTAGCGGTCCTCGTCACCGGCATCGCGGTGCTCGGCTCCCTGCCCTATATCTCGCTCCAACTGCACGCCATCGCCATGGCGTTCAATACCATCACCTCGGAAACCCTCACCGGCGTCGGCCTGGGTGGGACCAATGTGCTTGCGGATACCGCGTTCTACAGCGCCATCATGCTCGCGGTGTTCACCATCCTCTTCGGCACCCGCCATCTCAATGCCACCGAGCACCATCGCGGCATGATCCAGGCCATCGCCTTTGAATCGGTGGTGAAACTGATCGCGATCCTTCTCGTGGGCGTCTTCTGCGCCCGCCTGCTGCTGGCGGACGGCGGTCCCGCCAACATCCAGTGGATGGAACTGCGTTCCCCGGCCCAGGACGTCCGCGCGCCGGGATCATCATACGATTTCATCACCCGCATGCTGCTCAGCATGGGAGCCATCCTGTTCCTGCCGCGGCAGTTCCACGTCACCGTGGTGGAGGCCGACAGTCATCGCCAGATACGCAGCGCGCGCTGGATGTTGCCGGCCTACCTGCTGCTGGTGAGCATCGCCGTGGTGCCCATCGCCATCGCCGGCAACTACCTGCTTCCCGGTGGCAGCAATGCCGACCTGTTCGTGCTCAACCTGCCCCTGTCCAACGGCAATCACTGGCTCGTCACCGTGGGCTTCATCGGTGGCATCTCCGCGGCCACCGGCATGGTCATCGTCGCAGCCATCAGCCTCAGCACCATGGTCTGCAACGACATCGTGATGCCGATGCTGATCCATATCCGGCGACTGTCGATTCTCCAGCGACCCAACCTGAACCGGATCATCCTCACCATCCGGCGGATCGCGATCATCCTCATCATCCTGTTTTCCTACGGCTATTACCGGCTGTCGGATACCACCCAGGGGCTGGCAAACATCGGCCTCGTCTCCTTCGCCGCGATCATGCAGGTCGCGCCCGCCGCTCTGGTGGGGCTTTACTGGGGCGGCGCCAACCGGCGCGGCGCGGTGACCGGGCTGTCACTCGGTCTGCTGGTCTGGACCTACTGCCTGCTCATGCCCACCCTGCTCGGCCACCTCCAGATCGAGCGCCTGTTTGGCGGTACCGACTGGCTGCACCCGCATCACCTGTTCGGGCTCGATGGCCTGTCACCGCTCACCCATGGCGTGTTCTGGAGCATGGTGTTCAACATCGGCGGCTTGCTGATCGGTTCCATCCGCTTCCAGCCTTCCCTGCTGGACAAGATCCAGGCCAGCATCTTCCTTCACACCAGTCCGCTGGACAATGCGATCACCCTGCCGCGCAGCGACAGCAGCTACGCCAGCGTGCGCGATGCGCGCACCCTCTGCCAGAGCATTCTCGGCGAGGAGGCCTCGAACCGCGTGTTCGACCATCCCGATGCGCCCGCGGATGGCTATCCCCCCGACAGCAAGGTGACGCGCGAGCTGGTGCAGCGGATCGAGCGTTCCATCGCCAGCGTTATCGGCGCCTCGTCCGCGCGCCACGTGGTGGCGAAGACACTGCTCGGCGAGGACATCAGCGCGGAAGACCTGGTGGTGTTGATGGACGAAACCTCCCAGGCGATCACCTTCAACCGTGAGCTGCTGCAGTCCGGGTTCGAGAACATCAGCCAGGGGATCAGCGTGATCGACCGCCAGCAGAAGCTGGTGGCCTGGAACTCGCGTTACCTAGAGTTGTTCGAGTTTCCCAAGGACTTCCTCTATGTCGGCATGCCGGTGGAAGAGGTGCTGCGTTACAACGCCGGTCGCGGCGAGTACGGCGACGCGCAGCGCGAACACCAGGTGGGCCGGCGGATGACCTGCTACCGCACCGGTGAACCCTACAACGAGGAACGTCGGCGCCCCAATGGCCGCCACATCCGCTCCCAGGGCAATCCCATGCCGGGTGGCGGATTCGTTACCAGCTATACCGACATTACCGATGCGGTGAACGCGGAGGAACTGCTGCGCAAGGTCAACGAGGACCTCGAGAACCGCGTCATGGAACGCACCCGGGATCTCGAACAACTCAATCGCCAGTTGCGCGAGGTCACCGAGGGCAAGACCCGCTTCCTCGCCGCCGCGAGCCACGACCTGCTGCAACCCATCAATGCCGCGCGCCTTTTCAACCAGAGTATTCGCGAGCACTGCGACCGGACCGACACGGGGGTCGAGGAACTCACGGGTAGGGTGGACCGTTCACTGGTGAGCGCTGACCGGTTGCTGCGCGCCCTGCTCGACATCTCCAAGCTCGACGCCGGCAGCATCGCACCGGAGTTCTCCACCTTCGACGTCAACGACGTGCTCGAGGAACTGGCGCTGGAACTCGGCCCGTTGGCCAATCGCAAGGGGCTCGAACTGGTGGTGCGGCCCTGCCATGCGGGTGTGCACAGCGATCGCCGGCTGCTCCGGTCCATGGTGCAGAACCTGATGGTGAATGCGATTCGCTATACCAGCAGGGGACGTATCCTGGTGGGCTGCCGCCGTCGCGGGGAACGGATGGAGATCGCGGTCTATGACACCGGCGTGGGCATCCAGGAGAAGGATCTTGAGCGCATTTTCCAGGAATTCCAGCGCGTCCGGGACAGCGCTGGCGACAGCGACGACAAGGGCCTCGGGCTTGGCCTCGCGATCACCCGCCGGCTGTCGCAGATACTCGATCACCCGGTGGACGTGCGCTCGGATTTCGGTCGGGGCAGCCGCTTCAGCATCTCGGTTCCCGCGCGCAAGCTGGAGGCGGTCAGCCGCCCCGCCCCGCGCACCTGGACCCCGGGAGGCCGGCTCGACGGCCTGCGGGTGCTGTGCCTGGAAAATGCCCCGGAGGTTCTGGACGCGATGCGCGACCTGCTCGTTCGCTGGGGATGCGACGTGGTGGCCTGCCGGGACATCGGCGCCGCGCGCGAGGGCCTGGCGCGTGGCGACCGCGAGGTGGTGATCGCCGACTACAGCCTCGACGGGCCGGAATCCGGTCTCGATTTTCTCGAGGAAGCGCGCGCGGGCAGTGCGGAAGAGGATTTCCACGGCATCATGATTTCCGCGGAACAGGATCCCACCGTCCGCGGACGGGTACGCGCCGCGGGATTTTATTTCCTCGCCAAGCCGGTGGACCCGGCGTCGCTACGCACCCTGCTGCGGCGCGCCATAGCGGGCAGGATACTGGTGCAGGCGGAGGCGGATGAAAAATCGCTGCCATCGGTGCATTGGGCTGCCGGCTCGAGCACCGCCTAGCCCGACTCGCTTACGCGAGCTTTTTCGCCTCCTCGCGCAACACGTGCTTCTGGATCTTGCCGGTGGAGGTTTTCGGTAACTCGCCGAAGACCACCGCCCGGGGCGCCTTGAAACGCGCCATGCGTTCACGGCACCAGTCGATGATCTCCTCGTCACTGGCTTTCGCGCCGGCGCGCAGGGCGACGAAGGCGCAGGGCGTTTCCCCCCACTTGTCGTCGGGGCGCGCCACCACCGCGGCCTCGAGCACCGCCGGGTGGGCATAGAGCACCTCCTCGACCTCCAGGCTCGAGATATTCTCGCCACCGGAAATGATGATGTCCTTGGAACGGTCCTTGATCTCGATGTAACCGTCTTCATGCCATACCGCGAGATCGCCGGTGCGAAACCAGCCGCCGTGCAACGCCTCGTCGGTGGCCGCCGGGTTCTTCAGGTAGCCCTTCATCACCGTGTTGCCGCGCAGCAGTATCTCGCCCATGGTAGCGCCGTCGCGGGGTACCGGAACCTGCGTTTCCGGGTCGGCGACGATGGCCTCGTCGGCGGTCACGTGATTCACTCCCTGGCGCGCCATGTGGATGCCGCGCTGTTCCGGATCGAGGTCATCCCAGGACGGCTGCCACACGCAGACCGTGGCCGGACCATAAGTCTCGGTCAGGCCGTAGAGGTGGGTCACCCGGAATCCCAGTCGTTCCAGCGCGCGGATCACCGTCGTCGGCGGCGCCGCCCCGCCGGTGGCCACCTCCACCGTGTGCTCTAACGGAGCGTCATCTCCCTCGCCTCTCGCCAGCATGTTGAGGATGATCGGCGCGCCGCACATGTGGGTCACGCCGTGCTCGCGAATCTTCGCGAATACCTGCTCGCGCTCCACCTTGCGCAGGCAGACATGGGTGCCACCAACAGCGGTGACCGCCCAGGTATAGGTCCAGCCATTGCAGTGAAACATCGGCAACGTCCACAGGTACACCGTGCGCGCGTCGAGGCCGAAGGTCATCACGTTACCGAGGGCGTTGAGGCAGGCGCCGCGATGGCTGTACACCACCCCCTTGGGATTGCCGGTGGTTCCCGAGGTGTAGTTCAGGCTGATCGCCAGCCACTCGTCCGCCGGGGGTTGCCATGGCTGGTCCGGGTCGCCACTGGCAAGGAAGTCTTCGTAATCCGTCGCACTACCCGGCATCTTCGCGTTGCCCGCCGGAGTACCGCCGTCCGCCTCCGCGCCCGGGTCGTGGTAGACCACCACGCGCGCACCGAAGTCGTTGCCTTCCATCACTTCGCGCACCACGTCCAGCCAGGCCGAGTCGACGATCAAGACCTTCGCCTGCGCGTGGCCGAGTATGAAACCGATGGTGGCGGCGTCGAGCCGGGAATTGATGGCGTTGAGCACCGCCCCGGCCATGGGCACGCCGTAATGCGCCTCCAGCAGGGGCGGTACGTTGGGCGCGAGCACCGAGACCGTCTCGCCCGGACCGACACCGGCGGCGGTAAGCGCCGAGGCCAGCGCCCGGCAGCGCCGGTAGAAGTCCGCGTAGCTGAAGTGTTGCTCACCATGGATGACCGCGATCTTGTCCGGGTAGACCGCGGCGGAACGCCGCAGAAAGGACAGCGGCGTCAGCACCGCATGGTTGGCGGCGCGGCGCGGCAGATTCCTTTCGAAGATGTTCTCTTCGTCGGTCACGGTTGGCGGCAAGGAGGATTGGTCACTCACGCGCGCTTTCTCCGGTTAGCGGCCCTGGGCCCTACCAATCGGCGCAAAGTTCTGGTATATTGGTTCCGCATTGGTTCTACAATAAACAATCCACAGGGACCTTCAGAACATACCATGAGCGCAGAGCTTCTACTACACGCGCTACAGGAGAAACTGGATACGGGAGCCTGGCAGGCGGGCGCCCGCCTGCCCACGGAACGCGAGCTCGCGCGCCGCTACAGTGTCGGCCGCAATACCGTGCGCCGGGTCCTCGGCAACCTCGAGAGCCGTGGCCTGATTGTTCGCCACGTCGGCCGTGGCACTTTCGTTGCCGACAACCTTGCCGCCAGTCCGCGCACCGACGTCGACGCCAGCGTGGTGAATCCCGAGGAAATGATGGAGGCTCGACTGCTGATCGAGCCACTGCTCGCCCGGCTGGTTGTGGCGCGCGCCTCGAGCGCGGAACTCGACACTATCCGCACGTTGGTCATGCGCGGGGGTGAAGCACGATCCATGGCCGAATTCGAGCAATGGGACAACCGGTTCCACCGCGCCATCGCCCGCGCCAGCAAGAACCAGTACCTGATCGGCATCGTCGAGGGCATGCATCGCATTCGCAGATCTGACGAATGGGGTGCGCTCAGGCGTCGTGGTCTCACCGACGACCGGCGACTCGCCTACCAGGCCGATCACGAGCGCATCGTCGAGGCGCTATGCTCGCGCGATGCCGAACAGGCCCGCCAGGCCATCGTCGAACACCTTTCCCGGGTCAAGGGTAACCTCCTGGTCGGATAGAACCCTTTACGGGAACGTCCTCCATCGGACCCGTTTGACTCCCCTTTCCCACTGTGCCTATAATGGTTCCTAATATGCAAACCAATATTCCTTATTGGTTTGCATCAATTAACTCTTCACCGGGACGGGACAGGTCGAATGCAGCTCACGCGGCCGGAAATCGTCGGTACGTTCGGCGCCGTTTCCTCATCGCACTGGATTGCCAGTTCCTGCGCCATGCGCGTGCTGGAGCGCGGTGGTAATGCCTTCGATGCGGCGGTTGCCGGCGGTTTCGTGCTGCAGGTGGTGGCTCCCCATCTCAACGGTCCGGCGGGTGATGTAGCTATTCTCCTGCACCGCGCTGGTGAGCCCGGCGCTCTGTCGGTCTGCGGCCAGGGACCGGTCCCGGTAGCGGCTACCATCGATCGCTTCCGTGCGTTGAATCTCGACTTGGTGCCCGGCACCGGCCTGCTGCCGGCAGTGGTCCCCGGCGCCTTCGACGCCTGGATGCTGGTACTACGCGATTACGGTCGACTGGATGTCGTCGAGGTTCTTGAATGCGCCATGCACTACGCAGGACATGGTGTGCCCGTGAGCCCACGACTACACGAAACACTTGCCGCCGCCGCTGGCCTGTTCCGTCGTTACTGGCCTGATTCCGCGGCTTGCTTCCTGCACCACAACGACATTCCGGCCTGCGACACACTACTGCGGAATCCATCGCTGGCTGCCACCCTGAGCCGCCTCACCCGAGCCGCCTCACAGGCCGGCGGAAACCGGGTACAACGCATCGAGGCCGTCCGCCGCGCATGGTCGAACGGTTTCGTGGCTGATGCTATCGATCGCTTCTGCCGCGCGGCGACGGCGATGGACGTCACCGGTCGTGAACATTCCGCCCTGCTGACAGGTGATGACATCAGCGGCTGGTCAGCGACAGTGGAAGCGCCGCAATGCCTTCACTATGCCGGCTGGACGGTAGCCAAGTGCGCCGCCTGGAGCCAGGGCCCGGCACTGTTGCAGACACTGGCGCTGCTCGATGCCGGCGAAATATCCGCGCTGGATCCGGGCGGTGCGGAATTCGTCCACCGTATCACCGAGGCGATGAAGCTGGCGTTCGCCGACCGCGAGGCGTGGTACGGCGATCCCGCTGGCAGTAACGTTCCCATGGATCACCTGTTGTCGGATGCCTACAACCGTGAACGCCGCGAGCTGATCGGCGAAATGGCCGACAACCGCTGGCGTCCCGGCGCGGCGGGCGCAGAACCGGTGGCATTCGACTACAAGGCCGCTACGGATCGCGTACGCGAGAACGGTCTCTTGTCCGCCTACGGTGGCGGAGAGCCCACGGTGGGAGAAATCTCCAGTCCTGGCTACCTGGCCAGCGTGGCCGGTGATACCTGCCACATTGACGTCGTCGACGACGCCGGCAACATGGTATCGGCGACGCCGTCCGGTGGCTGGCTGCAATCCTCTCCAGTAATCCCGGAACTCGGATTTCCGCTCGGTACCCGCGCGCAGATGACCTGGCTCGACGATGCCTTGCCATCGCGGCTGGCACCGGGCCTCAGGCCACGCACCACGCTGACGCCAACGCTGGTGTTGGATGAAGAGGATCGCGGCTACCTCGCCTGTGGTACGCCGGGCGGCGACCAGCAGGACCAGTGGCAGGTCACCTTCCTGCTGCGCCACCTGTTGCACGGGACGGGCCTGCAGGAGGCGATAGAAGCGCCGGCATTCCATTCAGAGCACTGGCCCAATTCCTTTTACCCGCGTCACGCGTCTCCCGGAAAGCTGGTGGTGGAAAGCCGCTTCGGCGAGACAGTCATCCAGGACCTGAAGCGTCGCGGACACGCCGTCGAGGAGAACGGACCGTGGTCAGAGGGCCGACTGACCGCGATCGCACGGGAACCGGATGGCCGCATCCGCGCGGCGGCCAATCCACGTGGAGGCATCGGCTATGCGGTCGGTCGCTGAACCCCGTCTCGGCATCGCACCTGACGGACCCCGCGCGAGCGGGCTGCGGGGCCTGGTGCAACGTTGCCTCGGCCTGCTCGACGAACTCATCGGCGGCGCCGTCACCCTGGCGCTGATAGCACTGATCGTTATCGTGTTCACCAATGTCGTCGGCCGCTACGGTTTCAACAATTCGATCACCTGGGCGGCGGACGCGGCGCAGTGGTTGTTTGTCGCGGTCATCTTCCTTGCCGTGCCCCTGGCGCATCGCACACGCATGCACCTGTCTATCGGCCTGTTCGTCGACAGGCTACCGACACGGGCACGCACAGTCGCTGAACTGGCCAGCGACATCATCATCGCCTATACGACCATCATGTTGCTGTTTGGCGGCATGACCATCATCGAAATGGTTGGCGGGGTGAACTACGCCCTTGGCCTGCCGACCTGGGTAAAATTCTCGCTGATTCCTGTCGCCTGCGTACTCGGCCTGGTGTACCTGGCGCTGCGTGGTATCGACGAGGGGCGTGAACCGTGGCGGGGACCGCTCGCCATCTTGCTGGGCGTAGGGCTGTACTTCATTGTCAACCGCCTGGGATGGGTGTCCATCGCCGGGTGGGATCCCGGGTTGGTCATGGCCGCGTCGTTCATCGTCGCCATGATGCTGGGTTCGCCGGTGGCTTTCGCGATGATATTCGCCGCGTTCGTCGCCAACCTGGCCGGCGGGTTGCTGCCACCGGCCGCGGTGGTGCAGAACATGGTCAACGGCGCCACCAAGTTTCTTCTGCTGGCGATCCCGTTTTTCATTACCGCCGGGGCACTGATGAATGCCGGGGGCCTGACCCACCGCCTGATGGATTTTGCCTTCAAGCTGGTTGGTCACATGCGCGGCGGTTTCGCCCAGGTCAACGTGGTGTCGAGCGGCCTGTACGCGGGTATTTCCGGCTCCAGCTATTCGGAAGCCGCGCTGGGCACCAAGCTGCTGGTGCCACAGATGGTCAAGCACGGTTACTCGCCAGCATTTTCCTGCGCGATCACGGCTGCCTCAGCGACAGTTCCAAACGTGATCCCGCCGTCAATCGCCCTGCTGATACTCGCCGCCGCCGCCAATCTGTCAGTAGGAAGTCTGTGGTTGGCCGGTGTCGTCCCGGGCCTGCTGATGATTTTCTCGTTGATGATCTGCGTGTATTTCATTGCCCGCATCAAGGGATTCGGCACGGCCAATGAACGAGCCGGTACGGGCGAGCGCTGGCGCGCCTTCGGCCACGCGCTGCCGGTGCTGGGGCTTGCGGTACTGATACTTGGCGGCATCCGCTTCGGCGTCGTCACACCGACCGAGGCCGGAGTGCTGGCAGTGGTCTATGGCTGGGTTCTGGGCATGTTCGTCTACCGCAGCTATGGCATGCGCGAGTTGTGGAGCACGCTCCGTGGTGCGGCCGTGGAAGCGGCCATGGTCGGCCTGTTGATCGGCGCCGCCGCGCCGTTCGCCTTCGTGCTGGTCACCGAGCAGATCCCGCAACTGCTCACCGTCACCGTCGCGACCCTTTCGGACAACCCGATCCTGGTACTGCTGCTGGTCAACCTGCTGATGCTTCTTTTTGGCATGTTCCTGGATATCGGCGCCGCCATCCTGATCCTGACTCCGTTGCTGATGCCGCTAGTCACCAGCCTCGGTATCGACCCGGTCCACTTTGGTATCGTAATCGTAGTCAACCTGATGCTCGGTGGGCTGACGCCACCGGTGGGAATGCTGGCCTTTATCACTGGAACGATTTCCCGCACCCCGGTACACGAGGTGTTCCGCGCCATGGTGCCGCTGCTGGCGGCGCTGTTTACAGCATTGATGATCATCACCTACGTACCTGCAGTTTCCCTTGGGCTTGGCTGGTTGATCAGCGGTCGCTGACCGCTATCAGGCAGGTTTCCCGTTCATCGTACATCCGTCATAGTGAGGTAAGAACCGTGAGAGTGAAGAAGTTCAACTGGTTAAAGCCCTCAGCGCTGGCCGCGATTGCGGCGCTGGGAATCATCGCCACCGGTCAGGCATCAGCACAGACGCCAAAGACTCTGACCGTATCCGTGATCTACGGTCCGGAAAAGCCACAATCGAAAATCTGGTACAAGTTCCGCGACATCGTTGAGGAAAATCTTCCCGGGCAATTCGACGTCAAGGTCGTCACCGACGGTGCCCTTGGCGGCGAGAAGGAAACCACCGAGGGAATTCGTCTCGGCTCGATCCAGGGCGCCTTGTCCACCCTTGCCAACCTGACCACCTGGGTACCCGAAGGCGCGTTGTTCGACATGCCCTTCATGTTCCGCGACATGGATCACATCAGCAAGACCATGGCGGGACCAATCGGCGACGAGTACAAGGCGCTCTACGAGGCACAGGGCTTCAAGGTTCTCGGATTCATCGTCTACGGCTCGCGACATGTCATCAGCAAGGAACCGATCCGCGCGCCAGCGGATGTACAGGGCAAGAAGATGCGCGTGCTGCAAAGTCCGCTGCACATCGATCTCTGGGGATCTCTTGGCGCCAACCCGACACCGGTGCCGATCACCGAGGCCTACAATGCGCTGCAAACCGGGGTGGTGGATTACATGGACATGACCAAGTCGGGTTACGATGCGCTGAAACTCTACGAGGTGGTGCCGTATATTACCGAAACAAACCATATCTGGTCGCTCGGCGTCATGTACTTGAGCAAGCCATTCTGGGACGGCCTCAGTGCCGAGCAGCAGGTTATCATGCAGGAAGCAGCCGACGAGGCCATCCCATACTTCAACGGGCTCGCCGCGGCCGAACAGGATGCCTCGCTGGCGAAGACCGTGGCGGCCGGCGCCGAGGTCGTGCAACCGGACCTGGCAGCCTGGCAGGACGCGATGGCATCATTCTGGCCGACCTACGCCGATAACGTTGGCGGCATGGAGCGCATCGAGGCGATCGTCGAGATCGAGTAAGTGTCGGGGCCGGTGGCTGACGATAGCCACCGGCCCGCTCGTTACCCTGTGTCCCGCATGAACAACTCCACGCATCCACCACCGGACCTCGGCGGCGACTTCCCGGAAATCGAGTTCTCCTTCGAGGATTCGATGGAAGAGGAAATCCTGCAGATGGTCATCGACGCGCTGAACCAGCAGGGCTATCCCGGCCTCGATCGGGAAAGCCTTTCAACCAACCGCGCCCATCGCGAAGCTGCCCTCGACATGCTCGGGGACTGCCGACCACTACCCGTAGTGCGGCAACTGATCGACCGGATAACGCGCGGCCAACTGTAATTCCCGAACAACTTGTTTCTCCATGCTCATTGACCGGTCCGTCTTCTCGCCACTGATCGATCGCTACGCTGCCGGCAGCCTGTTCATCGATGGCGGCTATCATGCCGCGCCCCGTACCCTGCCGGTACTCGGCAAGGTGAACGACGACCCGCTGGCGGAAGTCGGCGCCGCTGACACCACCGTCGTGGACGACGCCGTCAGCAGTGCTGCCCGTGCCTTCCCGACCTGGCGTGCCACGTCGCCGGCATGGCGCGCGCGTATCCTGAACGACATGGCCGCGGCGCTGGAAGCTGACGCCGATCGCTGGATCGCGCTGGAAGCCGTGCATGCCGGCAAGCCAGTCACCGACGCGCGCATCGATATCCTCGCGTCGATCGGCGTGCTGCGCTGGTACGCCGGTTTCGCGGATCGCATCGACGGCAGGCTGGTAGCGTCCGCCGACCAGCAACACCGATACGTGCGCCGCGAGCCGTTGGGCGTCTGCGCCGCCATCGTGCCCTGGAACTTTCCGCTACTGCTGATGTTGTGGAAGGTAGCGCCGGCACTCGCTGCCGGTAACGTGGTCGTGGTAAAGCCTGCGAGTGCCACGCCACTGACGGCGCTGTTGTTCGCCGAACTTGCAACCACCGCCGGACTGCCTGCTGGCGTGCTCAATGTGGTTCCCGGTGCGGGGGGCGAAGTCGGCACGCACCTGGCTCGTCACGTGGACGTCGCCAAGGTCAGTTTCACCGGTTCCACGGAAGTGGGGCGGGAGGTCGCACACGCGGCGGCGGACGGCATCAAGCGGATTACTCTGGAGCTGGGCGGCAAGTCACCGAACCTGGTATTCGACGATGCCGATATTGACCGCGCTGCAGCGGGCACCGCAGCCGGCGTCTTCGGTCACGCCGGGCAGAAATGCGCCGCGCGGACAAGGTGTATCGTCACCGAGGCGATTGCCGACGAACTGGTGGAAAAGATCGCGCGCGCGGCGAAATCGCTGAAGATCGGCGACGTTCTCGATCCAGACACACAGCTCGGGCCGGTCATCGACAGGTACGCGCAACAAAGAATCCTCAACTATTGCGAGCAGGCTACCACGGAGGGCGCGGAACGCATCTGCGGCGGCCGTGCGGCCGACCAAGCCGGCCCGTTCGTCGAGGCCACGGTGTTCGATCGCGCCCGCAATGACATGGCTTTCGCCCGCGAGGAGATCTTCGGCCCGGTGCTGGCGGTGATCCGTGTCACCGACGAGGAAGAGGCCATTGCCGTGGCCAACGACAGCGACTATGGGCTCGCCGCCAGTGTGTGGACACGGGACGTCGGCCGCGCCCACCGCGTTGCCGCCGCCATCGAAGCCGGCACGGTGAGCGTCAACACGCCGGCCGTGGTCGGTCTGGAGACACCTTTCGGTGGCTACAAGCAAAGTGGCTACGGACGCGAGCTGGGCAGTGAAGGGCTGGATGGCTACCTACAATCCAAATCCGTGATCGTCGACCTGACATAGACCGCCATAACATGAACACCCCTACTCCTTTTTCCTTTTCCCACGCCACCCATCGCGTGGTCTTTGGCAATGGCTGCCTTGCGCAACTGCCGGATGTCGCTCGGCAGGAGAAGCGACATCGCGCGCTGGTCATTCTCGACGAGTTCTTTCTCGGCGGTGATTTGCACCAACGGCTGGAAGAACTGTTGGCAGGGTTCGCCCCCCGCTTTCACGGAATCCCGCGTCATGAGCCGGACACCGACACGGTGGAGGATGCGCGTGCCGCGCTGGTCGACAGCAACGCGGACCTCGTCATCGCCATCGGCGGTGGCTCGGCGATGGATACCGCCAAGGCCGCTCGTATGGCGGCAAGCAATCCCGGACCCATCGACGACATCGTCGGGCCGATGGGTGTCTACATGCTGCCCCACCCCTCATTCTTCGTCTGCGTACCGACTACCGCGGGTACCGGTAGCGAGGTCTCCGAGTCGGCCATCGTCGCGAAGACCGGTACCGACTACAAGATGGTGCTTCGCTCGCCGGAGATGAGTGCGCGTCTGGCGCTGCTCGACCCGGAACTGTCGGTCACCGCGCCGGCCAGCGTCACCGCCGCGTCCGGTTACGATGCCGTGACCCACGCGGTGGAAGCGTTCACCTCGAAAGTATCCGGCCCAATGACCGACCCCTATGCCCGCTCCGCAATGCAACTGCTTGCCAGGGGCCTGCCGGTGGCCTTCCGGGAACCGGACAATCTCGATGCGCGAGCTGCCTGCCTGGTGGGCTCCATGCAGGCGGGCATCGCCTTCAACAGCGCACATCTCGGCCTGGCCCATGCCATTGCGGGCGCGCTGGGCGCACTCAACCACGTACCCCATGGGCTCGCCAACGCTCTCGCCCTGCCCTGGACGATGGCCTTCAACCAGCCGACGCTGGGAAACAAGGGAGACGAGATCGCGCAAATCTTCGGCGGCGATACCGCCGCTGCCGCGCTGTCGCGGCTGCGCTTGGAGGTCGGTCTGGACCTCAGCCTCGATGACTGGGTCGGCGACGATGCCGGTCGGGATGCGGTGGCCGCCGGAGCCATGAAAAGCGGACAGGTGCGCGTCAACCCTCGCCTGCCCGAAGCGAACGAGTTGCGCGATATCGTCGAGGCGATGCGAACCCCGACGGGCGGCGCCCAACCACAACTGGCAATCTCCTGAACACCAGATCGTTACCAACCATGAAGACGCACAACCCCGATAATGTTCCCTCACCGGTTTCCGCGTACAGCCACGGTATCGAAATTCCACCAGGGGCACGCTGGCTTACCGTGTCCGGCCAGGTTGGCATCGATCTCGACGGCAGCCTGCCACCGGATGCCGCCAGCCAGTCGACGATCATCTGGCGGAACATCGAGCGCATCCTGAAGAGCGCCGGCATGGGCATCAGTGACATCGTCAGGATGACTGCCTACCTGGTCGATGAGGAAGATCTTGCCGCCTACGGCGCCGCGCGCACGCAGGCGCTCGGCGAGCACCGTCCCGCCTCCACGCTGGTCTACGTGAAAGGCCTGGTCAGGCCGGAAATGAAGGTCGAAGTAGAGGTGCAGGCCGCGCACGTAGACTGAAGCGCGCATCGATGTAACCGGGCACGGCCAGGCCGGCAAGGACTATGCCATCGCGCGCCACTCCGGCGCGTCGACCTCCCCTTCCACTTCCGGGATGCGCGGGATTGGCACGTCGAAGGGCGCCACGTCCTCGCGAATCTGCGCCAGTGCCGAGGCGATAATATCCACCTCCTCGTCCGGGTGGGTCGCGCCGAGACCGTACTCCGCTGCGAGCGCGCGGGCACGGCCGGAACGCTTGCGCTCGTCGGCGGACAGGTTCACCACCGAGTAGACGCCATTGAGCAGGCTGCCTCGCAGCTTCTTTGCGAACTTCGTACCCAGCATCTCTTTTTCCTCCATCGACAGGCTCTCGAAGAAGCGGCGCATGAGGATGCGACCAAACTGGATGTGGCGCGCCTCGTCGCGAAGAATTAGCTTGCACGACTCGCGGATGCCCTCGTAGCGGGCATTGCGGTAACGCGCGGTCAGCAATTCCCCGGACAACTGCTCGAACAGCGTGTTTACCGCCATGCCGGCGTAGAAGGACATCTGGCGCTCGTCCTTCTCATCGTGGAACTTCGGGATCACCAGCTTGAAGTAGTCGCTGCGTGGTTGCGGCTGGTAACCGCCGAGCACGTCGGCGATGCGGAAGGACGCCTCGTGGTGACGCAACTCTTCCATGATGAAGTTCGCGACATGCTGCTTGATCTCGAACGGCAGGTGCTCGAACACCGCCTGGCGAAAGCGTTCGGCGCCGTAGGGCGTGGCGCCGTGTTCCATCCAGGCACGCAGCGACCACCACTCGGCGCCGGCTTCGCGCACTTCGGCGGGCAGTTCGGCCAGTTCCTCCTTCAGCTTCTCCCAGTCGATGTCCCGCGCCGGATCCCAGGCAAGGTCGCGGGCCTGCTGGCACAGGTGCCAGACATCTTCATAGTGCGGTTCGGCGACAATGGGATAGGGATTGGGATTCTGGATGGTTTCCTCCAGCATGGATGCTTCCATTGTGACTCCTCGCGCGGGCTTGGCGGTATCGGTAAGTGAGAGTAGCCGGTTCAGGCTAAATGTATAGTAGACTATACATTCTGTAATTTTCCTTCGCAATACCCCTGTAGCCCAACCGCCGTCATGCGTGGAGTGACCCGTCCTCTCGACCCGGAATCGCCGATCCCGCTGTTCATGCAGATCCGCCTTGACCTGTTATCGGAGATCCTGCGCTGGCCGGATCCCGCGGAACGATTTCACGGCGACAACGCGCTGGCGGATCGCTACGGCGTCAGTAGAATGACCGTGCGCCAGGCCATCGCCGGGCTCGTGGAGGAAGGTCTGCTCAGGCGTCATTCCGGGCAGGGCACCTTCGTCACCGAGCGGGTATTCGTCGAGCGGCTTGACCGCGAGCTCGACATCGCCGGCCAGTACGCTGACATCGGGGTCACCCAGGAAGTGCGCGTACTGACATTCGAGTTTCGCACTCCCGAACCGGTAGAGGCAGCGCAGCTCGATCTCGCCGAGGACGAGGAGATCCTGTGGATCGTTCGAACAAGGTCGGTGGGGTCCTCGCCGGTGGCAGTGGACGAGCGGTTGCTATCTGGATCGCTTGCCAGAAAAGCAAAGTTTCACGCCGGCAATGCCCGGGATTCCATCGCCGAGCGCCTTCGCAGGGCAACCAGTCTGGGCCAGGTGCGGTGGACCATCGGCGCCGGGACAGCCGGAGAAGCACTTGCCACATTACTGTGGCTCATGCCGCAAGATGCGGTGCTCGAACGGCGCATGACGTATCGCGACGCCGCGGGCAACCGCGTCCTCAGCGGCCGCACCGTACATCGGGCGGACATGATCCGTTACGGCTTCAACCTCGACCTGGACGGGAACCGCCCCCAAGTGCTCGTCAGACCCTGACGAAATTGACTGTCCGCTGAACGCCCGAGGCAGAGGGACGCGGTCAGGCGCCGCTGTCGGAAAGCACGAAATCGAGCTGCTTGGCGAGCACCACCGCCTGGGTTCGGGTGCGCACCTTGAGCTTGCGGAAGATGGCGGTGACATGGGACTTCACCGTGGCCTCTGAGATATCCATCTCCCAGGCGATCTGCTTGTTGAGCAGGCCGTCGGTCATCTTCACCAGCACCTTGAGCTGGGTCGGCGTCAGCAGGGTGATGTTCTCGATCGCCTCGAGTTCCTTTTGCTCGTTCTCGGAGATTTCGGACAGGGCGTTTTCCGGAATCGCGGTTTCCCCGTTCTTGACCCGCTCGATGGCCTCGCGGATGCCCTCGGGAGACGACGACTTGGAGATATAACCCGACGCGCCCGCCTGGATCGCCGCGCGCACGGTTTCCGCCCCCTCGCTCGCGCTCACCACGATCACGGGAATTTCGGGATAGCTGCCCTTGATGATCATCAGCCCGGCGAGGCCCTGGCTGTCACTCATGCGCAGGTCGAGCAGCAACAGGTCCACCTCGTTCTGTTCCACCGCCTCCAGGGTCGCCGCAAGGGTTTCCACTTCGACGATGCGCGCGCCACTGAAGAGCGGGGTTACGGCGGAGCGGAGGGCCTGGCGGAAAAGCGGGTGGTCATCGGAAATAATAATTGTTGTATGCATTGGCCAGTTTCGGCTTTCCTCGCCATGATAGTATTTGGAATTGCCCATCCAGTCCAGTTCAGCCCCCGCCATGTGTTGTCCCGAGGCCGTTCCGGCAGATTTCGATCCCGCGCCGGACCTGCTGCAACACCGTAACCTGTTGCTTGTCGGCGCGCATACGGACCTCGGCCACGCGCTCGCGCGTTGCCTCGCCGGGCATGGCGCCACCCTGCTCCTTCCCACCCGCAAGGAACGCCTGCTGGCGCCGCTCTACGATGACATCGTCGCCAACGACGGCCCCGAACCGCTACTCATCGCGATGGACCTGGACAAGGCGGAAAGCGCTCATTTCGATGCGCTTGCGGAGGGCCTGGCGGATGCGGTGACAGTGATCCACGGTCTCGTACATGTCGATCTGCCGGCGGCGCCGCTTTCGCCGCTGGTCAACAGCAGTCCGGAAACTTGGCAGTCCTGCTTCCACTCGATCGTTCACCAGCCGATGCTGTTGCTGCGCGGGCTGTTGCCTTTGCTGCAGGTAACAGAGCGTGCCGCGGCGATCTTCCTCACCCTGCCCTGCGGCCGCAGCGGGGCCGCCAACTGGGGCCCACTGGGCGCCGCGCTTGCCGCCCGCGAGAACCTGTGCAATACGCTGACCCGGGAACATCCGTCAATCCATTGCAGTACCCTGGATACCGGTCCGGTTTCCTCTGACCTTCGGCGGCGTTTCTATCCCGCGGAGGAGCGCGCAGGGTTGCGCGCGGTGGATGATCCGTTCGTTCAGAACGCCTTTCTCCACAGGCTTTCTGTCGCCCTGGACTGAATCGCGGTCAACCAACCCGACCGTGGGTCGATGGGACGAGTCACGATTCCTCCTCGTCGACGCCACCCAGTTCAAGCAACTGCACCGACGGAATCGCATTGCCCGCGATGCCGCGCACCGAGCCAACCATCTGGTTGGTATTGAGTAACACCTTCTCGATCTGTTTCTCGCGTTTCTTCCAGATCATCTGCATGGAGCGCTTCTCCGACTCGAGGTCAGTCTGCATCTGGGTGAAGCCCTCGACGATACCTTCGACCTGCTGGCGAAATTCGTTGCCGGTGAGATAGTCGTACAGCATGCCCATCTTGTCGCCACGGTTCTCGCGCGCCCCCACCGCGTCGCTCAGGCGAATCGCGGCGTCGCGCAGTACCAGGGACAGCCCCCGAAACTCCTCCACGTTGCAGATCCAGACACCGTCGCGGAGGCCCATGCGCTCCATGTCTGCGGGCATCGCCTGGGTCACCAGCACGCCGACGTCGGCGCCGCGCTCACGGATGTCTGCGCGGAATTTCTCCAGCCAACCGGGCTGATACGCCTTGGCGCGCTTGCTCTCGTAGTAGATCGTGCCGCAGTTTCGCCGGCTGCGGGTGTGGATGGTCTGGATGCAGTCCGCACCACGCGCACCCTTGCGGATTTCCTCTATGGTGTCGAGGGGGAACTGCGCCGCGAGCCATTCCTCGATGGCAAGCTCCTGGACCTCGCCCTGGAGCTGCATCGAGCCCTGCTCGGCACGCCGCTGGGCATCGCGCAATTGCTGGCCGAGGTCGGCGATTGTCTTGTCGCGTTCCGCGAGGTCGAGACGGGTTTTTTCCTCTACCCCGCGGCGGATCTTTTCCCGCTCCACGGCCAGGTCCTGGTTCAGCTTGCGCTCCGCCTCGGCAAGGATCGCATCCCGGAGTTCATCCTTCTCACGCTTCAGCCGCTCCACCTCCGCCTGCGCGCGGTGATATTCCTTCAGCTTCTCGTTCTTCTCGCCGAGCTCCTTCTGCAGGCTGTCGAGGCGCTCGGACTGCTCTGATTCGAGGCTCGCGCGAAGCTGCTCGCGAAGCGATTTCTCGCGCTGGCGAAGTCCTTCCTCGATGGCCACGCGGGTCTCCTCCGCCTGTCGGGCGCGGGCTTCCTCGAGAGACTGTTGCTGCGCGCCGAGTTCCGCCATCCGCGCCTTGAGGGCCTCCGCTTCCTGCTGGCGCTCCGCCGCCACCTGGCGGCGCAGGCGATCCTCGATCTGGTGCGCGAGGATATCGTTGACGTCGATTACCTGACCGCAGTTGGGGCAGCTTATCCGCCCGTGATCATCAGTCATTCCGGGTGGCGACGAAGAGGTCGAGTTCCTCGTGCAGCGCCTGGCGGCGGGGTTCGGGCGCGAACGCGGCGTCGATGGCGTTGCGGGTGAGGGTGACCAGGTGGCGGCGGTCGAGGCCGAGGGCCGTGGTGACCGCCTCCATGTTCTCGTTCATGTAGCCACCGAAGTAGGCCGGATCATCCGAGTTGATGGTCACCTTGAGGCCGAGGTCGAGCATCTTTTTGAGCGGGTGATGGTCGATGCTCGGGACCCCGCAGAGGCGTACGTTGGACAGCGGGCAAACCGTCATCGGTACCTGCTCACGCACCAGCCGGCGCACGAGTTCCTCGTCCTCGAGGCAACTGTTGCCATGGTCGATACGGTCCACCCCGAGGCTGTCTAGCGCGCCGACGATATAGGCCGGCGGGCCTTCCTCCCCCGCATGGGCGACGCGCAGGTAGCCGCGCGCCGCGGCCTCGGCGAACACCCGGGTGAATTTCTCCGGCGGATTGCCGCGCTCGCCGGAATCGAGGCCTACCGCGCGGATGCGGTGGCGGAACGACTCGGCCTGGTCGAGGGTGCGGAACGCGTCCTCCTCGTCGAGGTGCCGCAGGAAGCACATGATGAGTTCTGAACTGATGCCGAACTCGCGTTCGGCGTGATCCAGCGCGGAAGTGATGCCGATGAACGCGGTGTCGAACGCGATGCCCCGGCTGACATGCCCCTGGGGATCGAAGAAGATCTCTGTATGGCGAACGTTCTGCGCGTTGATTCGCTCCAGGTAGGCCAGGGTGAGATCGTAGAAGTCCTGCTCCGTGCGCAGGACGTTCATGCCCTCGTAGTAGATATCGAGGAAGTCCTGCAGGCGCGAGAAGTCATAGGCGGTACGCAGCTTCTCCACCGATGGATAGGGCAGTTGCACGCCGTTCCGTTCGGCGAGGCTGAACATCAGTTCGGGCTCGAAGGTGCCCTCGATATGGCAGTGCAGTTCGACCTTCGGGAGGTCAAGAATGAAGTCAGAGAGTGCAGCGTCCATGGCGCGAAGATAGCACAGGCCGAACGAGAAACGCCCCTCCAGGGAGGGGCGCTCGGTCTCCATATGGTGCTTATTGCTTTTGGTGCCGGGACGTTATCACTGGCGGCGGAATTGCGTCAACGACTGTCGTGTTACGGGTCGGTAATGCGGCAGCGCAGCATTCGCGCCGCCCCCCTGTCGGGACGGGTATCAGTAAACGGGTGATACGACGAGACCCACGGTGCGGCCTTCGGTGCCCGTGGCGGTGCGCCGGGCATCCTCGATCATGCGCACGAAAACCCGCTTGCCATCCAGTTCCACCTGGGCCGCCATCAGCCATGCCGGTGCGCTCAGGTCGCCGGGCAAGCGTACGAAGTGCATCTGTCCGCCTTCGAAGGGTACCGATTTGAGTGTCTGTAGTCTGTGCATGGTCGTATCCTCATCTGCCTGGTATTGTCTCTGCCGCCGCGTTCGGTTGCTGTGCGCTGGATCACGACTTTTTCGTGAATTTGTCACGCTGCGACCGCCGCATTGGCTTCCGGGATGACTAACGCCCGGTCCAGGCGAAGGTTGTGTGACGGATTACCCGTCATTTCATTCTCCAGCGTCCGTGGGCAATGCCACACTCTTGGTAACCAGGCATATTTGACTTACGCTTCCGGGCCGCCTCCGGTATCCACCCCGTCCATGCTGTCGCGCTATTTCATTCCGCTGCTCTTCGTCGCCCTCTGGAGCACCGGATTCGTCGGCGCAAAGTTCGGCCTGCCGGCGGCGGAGCCATTCACGTTCCTCGGCGTGCGCATGCTGCTGGCGGTGACGGCGGTGGGCATCCTGATTCCCTTTTTCCGCGTTTCCTGGCCGAAGCGCGTCGTCGACTACCTGCACATTTCAGTGGTCGGCATCCTGATTCACGGGATCTACCTTGGCGGGGTCTTCTCCGCCATATACCGCGGCGTGGATTCGGGCCTGAGCGCGGTTGTAGTGGGACTGCAGCCGCTGGTCACGGTATTGCTGTCCGCGGTATGGCTGGGGGAACGCCTGGGGCCAGTCAAACTCATTGGCACCCTGGTGGGCTTCGCCGGCATCCTGGTGGTGATCGGCGACCGCGGCATCGGCATCGACGGTGTCAATGGCGCGGGGCTGCTGTTCTGCGTCGCCTCGCTGATCGCGATCTCCGTCGGCACGATCTACCAGAAGCGCCACGGCACCGGCTTCGACCTGCTCGCCGGGGTGTTCGTACAGTACGTCGCCGCCGGGCTGTTCTACTGGGCGATGGCCTTCGCCTTCGAGCAGCGCGACATCCTCTGGACTCCGCGCTTCATTTTTGCCCTGGGATGGCTGGTGCTGGTGCTGTCACTCGGCGCTGTGCTGCTGCTCATGTGGCTCATTCGCCACGGCGAAGCCGGCCGGGTGGCGAGCCTGTTCTACCTCGTTCCCCCCTTCGTCGCGGTGGAGGCCTGGCTGCTGTTCGACGAGCAGCTGTCGATGATCGCCATCGGCGGTATCGGCCTTTGCGTCTTCGGCGTCGCCATGGTGATGCGCGCGCCGGCGAAAGGTTGACCCGGCGCCGCGCTTTCGCGGACCGACCGCAGGCGGTACCATCCCGGTGAACCCTCACCAGGATCGAGCCATGCCGGAAGAGCCGGAAGATGCCCGCGGCCCCAATGCCTTCGTCACCGAAGCCTACGGGCTCCACGACAAGGAAAGCATCCTCGCTTTCTATCGCAAGTGGGCGGGAGAGTACGATGCGAAAATGGCCGCGGAGGGCTATCGTTCCCCACGGGACGTCGCCCGACTGCTGGCGGCCCACCTCGATACCCGGACGGCGGAGGTCCTGGATGTCGGCTGCGGTACCGGCCTGACCGGCCAGGAAGCAAGCCGCCTGGGGTTCAGCGTACTCGATGGCGTGGATATCTCGGGCGAGATGATCGCAGTGGCGCGGAGCCGTGATATCTACCGCCGCCTGATGGTCGGAGACCTGAACCAGCCTCTCGCCCTCGACGACGCCAGCTATGACGGCGTGATCTCGTCGGGCACTTTCACCCATGGCCATGTCGGCCCGGAGCCGTTGCCGGAAATCTTCCGCGTGTTGCGGCCAGGGGGCATCTTCTCCTGCACGGTGCATTTCGATCTCTGGCACGAGCGCGGTTTCGACGCCATGTTCGCGCGCCTGATGGGGGACGGCGTGATCGAGTGTATCGCGCTGGCGGAGGGACCATTCTACGAAGGTGGAAAGAACGAGGGATGGTTCTGCGCCTACCGGCGCAAGAATGGCGACGACTGATCGCGGGCATGCCGCGCATCCTGCTCATCGACGACGACGAGCGCCTGGCGGCGCCGCTGGGTAATTTTTTGCGCCGGCACAACCTGGAACTGATCAATGCCACCGATCCGCAAGCCGGGCTGGATCTCCTGCACGAGGGCGATATCGATCTCGTGATCCTCGACGTCATGCTGCCGGGCCAGGACGGCTTCTCGGTGTGCCGCCAGATACGCCGCAGCAGCAACATACCCGTGGTCATGCTGTCCGCGCGCGGGGAGGTCAACGACCGCCTCGTGGGCCTGGAAACCGGCGCCGACGACTACATCGCCAAACCCTTCGAACCCAGGGAACTGGTGATGCGTATCCAGAACATCCTCCGGCGCAGTGACAGTCCCGGCTTCGCGGGCAATCGCCTGCGATTCCGCGACCTGGCCATCGACAAGACCCTGGAGCAGGTACGGGTCGGCGGCGAGGTGGTCAACCTGAGCGACCGCGAATACCGCCTGCTGCTGATGCTCGCCTCTTCTCCCGGCAAGGATTTCTCACGCGACGACATCTTCAGCTTCCTGCGTGGCACGGAGCTGGAACTCGTCTCGCGCGCGGTGGATATCCAGATCAGCCGCCTGCGACAGAAACTGAAGCCGACGGATTACATCCGTACCGTGCGCGGCGCCGGTTACCGGTTCGTCGCCCCGGCGGAAGATGGCGGCGATCCCTCCGAAGACTGAACTGTCGTGCTGAAGGAGCTCACCCGCTCACTATCCGCGCGCCTGCTGCTGCTGTTCATCGTCGCCGGCGCGGTGCTGCTGTTGCTGGTGGGCGTGGTGGTGGGCAAGGGGTATTCGAGCCACCTGCGAAACACGGTGTGGCCGCTCATGGTGCACTACGTCTCGCTCATGGAGAACCAGGTCGGCGTGCCGCCGGATTACGACCGGGCGGTCGAGATAACCCGCGGCACACCCGTGGCGATCCATGCCTATGGACCCGAGGGCGACTGGACAACCGGGGCGCGCTTGCCGGACCGGGATGCGCTGGTGCCCGCGAGCGCGCAGTCCAGTTCGGCATTCGGCCGTTACCGACGATACCTGGTACGCGACCATGACGAGTCCCTGGTGCTGTACTCACGGGTTGGCGACACGGATCTTTTCTTCCAGGTCGCCCCGCCCCGCGGTGCGTACACCGGTGGCCCATACAACTGGCTCGTGCTCTGGTCCATCGTCGGCATCCTGGTGCTGATCTTCTTCGTCACCAGGATGCTGTTCCGACCCATCGAGGACATCCAGGAAGGAGTCGCCGTGATCGGCAGCGGGCATCTCGATTACCGCATCCCGAGACGCCGTGACGACGAGTTCGGCGAACTCGCGGACAACGTCAACGCCATGGCGGACGACATCAACAAGATGCTCGAGGCCAAGCGCCAGTTACTACTTGGCATCAGCCACGAGCTGCGCAGCCCGCTCACCCGCAGCCGGGTGCATCTCGCGCTCATGGAAGACTCCGACTCGCGCCGCGAGGTGGAGCAGGAGATCATCGCCATGGAGCAGATGATCACCGAACTGCTGGAAAGCGAACGTCTCAATTCGCGCCACGTCAGCCTGAACCGTGAAATGCTGCGCCTGGACGAACTCGTCAAGGATATGGTCGCGCACGAGTTTCCGCGCCGGGTCGAGATCATGGACCTCGCGCCGGTGGAAGGACAGTTCGACGCGGCGCGGATCAAGCTCCTGCTGCGCAACCTGCTGCAGAATGCTGTCCGTCACAGCATCGACCCGGAACGCAAGCCGACGATCTCCGTGGCCGCGGAGCCCGGGCTTGCCTGCATCTACGTCACCGACAGCGGCGCGGGCATCGATGCCGACCAGTTGCCCCATCTCACCGAACCCTTCTACCGTGCCGACCCCTCGCGCCAGCGCAAGACCGGTGGCTACGGGCTGGGGCTGTACCTGTGCAAGGTGATCGTCGAAGCCCATGAAGGCAAACTCGAGATCACCAGCGAGGCCGGCAAGGGCACCACCATGCGCTGCGCGTTTCCGCAGGAACGGTGAACGCACTGCTTCGGGGACTGGGGGTTCTGATTGCCGGCATCGCTATTGGCTGGTGGCTGAACGATCGGTACGATGCGCCTGTTCAACCAGGAATTGAATTACCACGGCATGTCTTTCCTGAAGAAGAGCGCGGCCTGACGCCGGTTGAGCCTGCCGCGCCCGCGGCCGTGACGACCACGCGCGAGGTGACCGCAAACGAGACGGAACTGCCAGCCTCCGCGACAGGCGAGTCAGCCCGGCCGCCGGAGCCGGAACGCTCGAATGAAACGATCGACGACTCCATCGATCCACGTGAACGTGCACGCCAATGCCTTGAAGGGGTGAGCAACCCGGCGGACCGGGAGGCCTGCAGCGATCTCGTCGTTGCGATCGCTGGCAGTGACCTGGATCCTCTCGAGGCCCGCCAATGGCTGACGCAGTGGTTGCTCGAAGCGCCCGACGACATCGACGCCGCCTTCGCCCTGGCTGGTTTGCTCGCGGAAGATGGCGAATACATCGCCGCGGCGGAGACGCTGGCGGAATTACAGGGCCATCTCGCAAACCCCGTAGCGCAGGACGCAGCGCTCGAGCGCGTCCGGCGACTGGTGCGGGGTATCGACGGCAGGCTGTCCAGCGGTGCGGAGCCCGGCGTGAGACGGGACTTCTACCGCCTGCTGGTAACGCATTTCCCGGCGCAGCAGGATTGGCGCCTGTCGCTGGCGGAATCCCTCATTTCCACTGGCGAACACCAGGGCGCCATGGAGATGCTGAACTTCCTGCTTTATGACCCCGAATTCGGCGAGCGCACTGAACGATTGCAGCGCGAACTACTTGCCCGCGTCGATCTCGCTGACTACGACGCGGTCGCGCTGGAAGCCACTGGATCACAGTTCATCGTGGGGGCGACGCTCAACGATGTCCACGATCTGAGGCTGCTCATCGACACCGGCGCTTCGGTTACCGCGCTCAGGGAGAGCACCCTGCGCCGTTTCGGCGTGGATGTCAGTGCAGGGCGCCGGATCCTGATCGAAACCGCCGGCGGGGCGGTTCCCTCCACCCTGCTGGCGATGCCGTCCCTGGCGGTCGGCGGGCAGCGAGTCCCGGGTCTGGAGGTGGTCAGCCTCGGGGCCGGCGACCTGCCCGCCGATGGCCTGCTGGGAATGAACTTCCTCGGCCGCTTTCATTTCGTCATCGACCAGCAGCGCAACTTGCTGCTCCTGCAACCACGACGGGCAACCAACCTGTAAATTCCTGGCCAAATGACAGATGCCGTTGCGGTGCGAATGGCGGAACTCAGAGCGGATCGCCCGCGAATGCGGTCCTGGGCAGCGCAACCTGGCGCACCCAGCGGGCCAGTTGATCCCATTCCCGCTCGCAGTCGCCCCAGTAATCCACGGCAACACCGAGAAGTCCCCCGCCGATGTCTCCGGCGGAAATCACCAGCCTACCCAGCCGTGTGGGCAGCATGTACTCCACCAGGCGCCCGGCGTAGCGTTCCATGCCGGAAACCGGAAGTGCAGCAAGACCGGATTCGAAAGCCTCCGGCGACACCGCACTTTGCAGGAACTCGGAGCGCCGCACCGGGCTCGTCTGGTACCTGAAAGCGCTGCGTTCGCGACGGCTAAAAAATTGTGATGGCGGATTCGGGCTGCTCCTGGAAACGCTGGCAAGCGAACCACACAGACCCCGTTCGTGATCGGGACGCGGGGCTTCCGGCAATGTGCCGTGGATACCCGATGGGTTTGCGACACTATCCCGGGCGCGTGGGTGCTTCAGGTTCATGGTTTGCTCTCCGTTGTAACCGTCTGGGCTCGTTGATGACGGAGCGCAGTGTGCCCGTGCCACGGACACGGAACTTGGAGACAGCATGGAGATTCATTGGAGATTGATTGCCATCGAAGACGCCGTATCGGTAACATGCACGTTTTCCAGCGACAACCGGTTGAAATCCCGTAGACACGGATAAGAAGACTAAAAACTGTGCAATATCGTTTCGACGACATCGTTCTGGACGCCACGCAATACCGGTTGACGCGGCAGGGAGAGCCCGTGACGGTGGAACCCATGGTATTCGACCTGCTGCTCCACTTCGTTCGCCACCCTGGCCAGGTATTCAGCATGGACGAACTGATGCAGTCGGTATGGAACGGGCGTGTGGTTTCCGACGCCACCATCTCGAGCCGGATAAAGAGCGCGCGCCAGGCCCTTGGCGACAGTGGCGGCGCGCAACGATATATCCAGACGGTGCGCGGAAGGGGTTTTCGTTTCGACGCCGAGGTCGGCGAGGACCAGGGCATGCCAACCCAGGCGCAGGACGACGCGTCCCCGGTCGTCAATCCCTCGCTTCTGCTTTTGCCGTTTCGCACCCTGGCGGATGACGCGCTGCCCGCGCACACCGGGGAAATCCTGGCCGCGGAACTGGGGGCCATATTGACCCGGGTACCGTTGCTTGCCATTCGCACGGGCGCGGACGGCGATGACGGTCCCGGGAGGGACATCACCCCGCGTGCGCTCTACGAGGCAACCGGCGTGCATTTCATACTTGACGGCCGCCTGCATGCCGCGGGAGGCAGCATTCGCTGCAACGCACAGTTGGTCAATGCCCGCAGCGGTTTCCAGATCTGGGCCACCACGCTCGAGGCAAACCCTGGCGAACCGAAATGGCTGGAGCGGCTGGTGCATGCGCTGGTGAGCCGGCTGGAGTCCCAGTTGCTCGGCGCCATCGTCGAGGCGGTACGTTCCGGCGATGGCCGTCCCACGGCTGCGCTCCGCTACCTCGAGGCGAGCGGCATCCTCTCGCGCCGCGGCTGGAACCGGGACACCTTCAACACCACCATAGATACCCTGCGGGAAAGCTGCGATCTCGACCCGGACCTGTCCGAGGCGCCGGCGTTCCTCTCCCTGATGTACGCGCTTGGTTACCGCGTCGGCATCCTGCGCGAGGCCGAATTCGAACACCAGGCGCTGACCATGGCGGAACATGCAATGCAACTGGACGGGATGAATTCCACCGTACTCGGCTTTACCGGCTGTGCCCTCGCGGATGTCGGCCAGGTCCAGCGCTCGCTGCCGATCCTGCGCAACGCGGTGGAACTCAACCCGGTCAATGCCCAGGCCTGGTCCGCCCTGGGTTCGGCCTGCCTGCTCGACGGCAACCTCGACGAGGCGATCCGGCACCTGCGCCACGGCATGGCCATCAGCCCGCTCAACAAGTGGTTGTCATTGTGGGGCTCCTTGCTTTCACTCGGTTACATGCACAAGGAAGACCTCGAGACCGCCGCCGGCGAGGCGCTCCTGGCCTGCCAGCGCGACGACCTGCTCTACATTCCCAGGGTGGTCCTCGCGGGCGTGGAAGTCTGCCGCGGCGACCGCGCGCAGGCGCGACTGGCCCTTGCCGAGGCCCGCCGGATCAAGCCGGACCTGACCCCCGCGGAGGTGAACTACGTCCTCGGCAAGCGACTCGGCGCCATCACTGCGAAAACCGTTGGTCTCTGAGTATTCCCGCACAATTCTCCAAGCAATCTCCAGATAACCTGCAAGTTCCGCACGCGCCGGATACCTATCATTCCCTCCATCAGCACCGGCGGCATCCCGCAGCCGGCTGATTTCATACAAACTTGATCAGATGGAGATTACACAATGAATATCGCTACCAAACCGGTCATCGCGAACGCGCCGAACTACACCGCCATCAAGGCCAAGCAACAGGTCGCCTGGGGATCCGGCGACTACGCCCGGGTGGGCGTGACCCTGCAGATCAGCGGGGAGGAACTGTGCGAGGCAATGGACCTGCGCGCCGGACAGAGCGTGCTCGACGTCGCTGCCGGCAACGGCAACGTGACCCTCGCCGCCGCGCGCCGCTTCTGCCACGTGGTATCCACCGACTATGTCGAATCCCTGCTGGAGAACTCGCGTCGACGCGCCGAGGCCGACGGCCTGGCGGTGGAATTCCGCCAGGCCGATGCCGAGGCGCTGCCCTTCGGGGATGCCAGCTTCGACAACGTGGTCTCCACGTTCGGCGTCATGTTCGCTCCCGACCAGGCCCAGGTCGCCCGGGAACTGCTGCGGGTCTGCCGTCCCGGTGGTCGCATCGGCATGGCGAACTGGACCCCCGACAGCTTCATCGGCCGGCTGTTCCGCACCATCGGCAAGCGCCTGCCGCCCCCGGCGGGCGTCAGCTCCCCCGCCAACTGGGGTGACGAGGCGTTTCTCGAGGCCAACTTCGGCCCCGCCACCCGCGGCGTGCGCAGCGTGCGCAAGGTGTTCAACTTCCGCTATCACTCGCCGCAGCACTGGCTCGACGTGTTCGGCACCTACTATGGCCCGGTGCTGAAAGCCTTCGAGGCGCTGGACGCGGAAAACGCCGAGGGGCTGCGCGAGGACATCCTCGGTCTCATCGACGAACTCAACGTCGCCGAGGACGGCACCATGGTGGTTCCCTCCGATTACCTGGAGGTGGTCATCGACCGCTGAGAAAACTGACCGCGCGGCCACCGGGTTATCCGGTGGCCGCGCGGTCGTTTGCGTCGCGGGTTTCCGTGACGCCGGCGCCTTCGCCCCTCCCCTCGCGCGTATTCCCTCGATCGACAGCCTCGCCGGATTTCCGGCCAACGGCAAATCCATGGGCCGGTTCCGGTCCAACTCCTTACCGATCCGCCCGGTAAACCCGGTAATCCGCTATTCCCGCCACCACCGGTTTCACGTCCGGCCTGGCATCGCCGGTCAATGACTTATCCGGTAGCGGACACCAGTATAATATTTGCTGTCGGCGGGACCGATCCGCCGCCGCGTTTTCCCGCCGGATTCCGTCCGGACCCCGCGACCAACCGACTCAACACGCTTTACCTTCCCCAACCGAATGAACGTCAACTGGAACTATCCCACCACCATCCGCGCCGGCGAGGGCCGGGTCTCCGAAATTGCGCAGATATGCAGGGAACGAGATATGTCCGCACCCTTGCTGGTCACCGATCCAGGCCTCGCGAAACTACCCATGACGGAGAATATCCTCGAAGCGGCGCGCGCCGACGGTCTGCGCATCGGCCTGTTCAGCGACGTCAAGCCAAACCCCACGGGGGCCAATGTCGCCGCGGGTATCGCGGTGTTTCGCGAGGGAGGCCACGACGGCGTGATCGCCCTTGGCGGCGGCAGCGGCCTCGATGCCGGCAAGGCGGTGGCGGTGGCGGCGAACCAGTCCTGCAGCCTGTGGGACCTGGAGGATGTCGGCGACAACTGGCTCAACGCGGACCCCGAAAAAATCGTTCCCATCATCGCCATCCCCACCACCGCGGGCACCGGGTCCGAAGTCGGTCGCGTATCGGTGATCGTCAAGGAGGACGAGGAGCGCAAGGTGCTCATCTTCCATCCGCTGATGATGCCTGGTTGCGTGATCCTCGACCCGGAACTCACCGTGGGCCTTCCCGCGGTGCTGACCGCCGCCACCGGCATGGACGCGCTGTCGCATAACCTCGAGGCCTATTGCTCGCCGATGTACCACCCGCTGGCGGAGGGAGTTTCCATCGAGGGGATCCGGCTGATCAAGGAACATCTCCCGACCGCGGTGGCGAAGGGCAGCGACATCGAGGCCCGGCGGCAGATGCTGGTGGCCTCCACCATGGGCGCCACCGCGTTCCAGCGCGGGCTCGGCGGCATGCATGCCCTCGCGCATCCCCTGGGCGCGGTCTACGACGCCCATCACGGCACCCTGAACGCGGTGCTGATGCCCTACGTGCTGGTGGCCAATCGCGAGGTCATCAGCGAACGCATCGCGCGGCTTGCGCGTTACCTGGAGCTTCCCCCGACCTTTGACGGATTCCTCGACTGGGTGCTGGAACTGCGTAACGAAGTTGGCATTCCCAATAACCTTTCCGCCCTCGGCATCGGCGAGGACAGGCTCGGGGAGATCGGCGAGATGGCGGTGGCGGACCCGTCCGCCGGCACCAACCCGATCGTGCACGATGCCGCGGCCTATTCGCAGATCGCCACCCGGGCGGTGCGGGGTACCCTGTAGGCGGTGAGCGCCTCGCGGTTCATGCTGCTGGATCCCGCCACGCGTGATGTCATTCGTGGTGGCCAGGAACTGGTGGCGCGCTGGCAGGCGGAATCCGGCTCGATCCTGTGGGCGGATTTCCAGGGGCTGCTGGACGAGGCGGACAAGGCGCTTCTGCGCGAGGTGTTCGGCCTGGACCCGTTTACCGTGTCGGACATCCAGCGCGACCGTCATCCGCCCAAGGTGGAACTGTTCGACGACCACGTATTCGTGATCATGACCGGGTTGTCGGCGGAAACGGCGTCGCTCGATTACCGCACGCTGAAAATCTCGATCGTCTTCGGGCGGCGGTTCTTCATCAGCCAGCACGACGGCGTCTCTGTCAGCACGGATCGGCTATGGAACGAGGTCGATACGGCGCCTCGCACGCGGGGACTCTCTTCGTCCACGCTGTGCCACCGTCTCTGCCGCAACATCATCGACCGCTATACGCCGATCATCACCGCCCAGGAGCAGCGCCTGGACGAACTCGAGGACGCCATCTTCGGCGAGCGGGGGGACCGCTCACTGGAGGAACTGGTGGAGATCAACACCCGGCTGAAGAAACTGCGCCGCATCTTCACCTATCACCGTGACCTGTTCGACGAGATCCAGGACTACATTCGCGATCATCACGCCGGTGGCCTGATGGACAAGCGAGACCTTCCCGGGTTTCGCGATGTCTGGGATCATGTCGATCGGCTCACCACGTTCCTCGACCTGTTCCAGGAACTCGCGGTGGACCTGATCACTGGTTATACCTCAGTATCGGCGCATAACCTCAACAACATCATGAAGACCCTCACCCTGGTGACGGTGGTGTTCCTGCCGCTCAGCCTGATGGTGGGCATCTACGGCATGAACTTTGGCCACATGCCGGAACTCGGCTGGCACTACGGTTACTTCATGCTGCTGGGGGTGATGGCCTGCATCGCGGGTGGCATCATCTACCTGTTTCGCCGCAAGGGCTGGCTGTCGCCGGGGAAGTGATGCGAAGGCCGTTTCTTCTCGCCCTGCTGCTGGCCTTGTTCCTGTCGCCTGCCGCCCACGCACAGATTTCCGGCCTGTCTGCCAGCGGCTTCAGTACAGAGGTTACGCGCCAGCTCCTGGACGCAATCGACTTCCAGTCCTCCATAGCGAATTTCCGCGGCCAGGACTGGCTCGACGTCGCCATCGCACAGGTGGAAGATCAACGCGCCGAGATAAGCCATTGCGTGACTGCGCGTGAGCGGGAAGTCGCGTCCATCACCCAGAACCTGGGCCAGGACTTCATCGACCAGCTCGCCGCCAAGGAGCAGAAATCTCCCGAGGAGCAGGCGGTCAGCGTGCAGATCGAGCGACTGAAAGCCTCCCTGGCGGAATGCAAACTTCTGCTCGAGCGCGCGAGCCAGCTACAGGCCCGGCTCACCCGGCTCGAGGCGGAATACAAGCGCGAACAACTCAACCGGCGCGATAACTCGGTGGTCCATAACCTGACCCATGGTCTGCCGGAGCTCGCCGCCTACCAGAAGGGCCGGCTGGAACAGTTCTTCGGCCTGCTGACGCGCGCCAGCGGCATGCATCACGTACGCGACATGGCCATCCTGCTGGTAGCCGGAATTCTCATCGGCTTCCTGGTCAGACGTCGCGCGCGCATGCCGGATCTGTCACCGGAGCAGCCACTCTCCCTCCAGACCTACCTGGGCTTCGGCTACCTGGTACAGAAAAGAGCGCCGCTTCTATTGCCCATCGTGTTGCTCCTGGGTTACCTGGCTATTGCCGAGGGCATGGCATTCCTGTTATCGCCGCCAGGACGCATCCTGATGTTGTTGCTCGGCTACCTGCTCACCCTGATCCTGGTGCGCATCGTGGTACGCCGGGCCAGGATGTACGCGCACGCGGAGCTGGGTTCGGAGATACCGGCGCGCGGCCTGTATGTGAGACTGGTCGTCATCGTCACGTTGCTGTTCATCTGGATCCAGAAGCTGATGATCCTCGGGCCGCTGCAGGATCAGGGGGATGCGCAGTCGCTGATGCGCAACCTGGTGGCTTCGGCCACCATCCTGTCGCTGCTGGAATTCGCCCTGTTCCTCAACCGGTTTCCACGGCTGCCGCGGGTCGCCAATCTCATTCGCGTGGCGAGCGCCATCCTGCTGGCCGTCAGCCTGCTGCTGGAGCTCGCCGGATTCCGCTCCATGTCGCGTTTCCTCTGGGGCGGCCTCGTGATGACGGCCTGCCTGCTGGCGGCGTACTACCTGCTGGAGAGAATATTGCGGGATTTCTACGATGGCCTCGACAACGGCAAGAAATCCTGGCAACTGCGCTTCCGTAATTTCTTCTCGGTGGAGGAAGATGAGCCGGTACCCGGGCTTCTCTGGCTGCGCCTGCTGTCCGTGGCGGCGATCTGGATCCTGCTCGCGTTGGCATTGCTGAAGGCCTGGGGCGCGCCGGATTCCACCCTGACCTCGCTGATTTCCCTCGCGCGCAACGGCTTCCGTTTCGGCGACACGCAGATCGTCCCGTCCGATGTGCTGGTTGGCATCCTGGTGTTCGCGTTGCTGCTGATGCTGGTTCGCTGGTTCAAGGACTCCCTGGATCGCAAGTACCTGGTGCGCTCGCGCATGGACATCGGCGCGCGCGAGGCGCTGGTCACCATCACCGGTTATGTCGGCTTCGTGATCGCCGTCATCGTCGGCCTTTCCATCGCCGGGGTGAGCTTCGACAATCTCGCCATCGTCGCGGGCGCGCTGTCGCTGGGCATCGGTTTCGGCCTGCAGAACATCGTCAACAACTTCGTCTCGGGCATCATCCTGCTGTTCGAGCGCCCGATCCGTACGGGCGACTGGATCGTCACCGGCAGCACCGAGGGATTCGTGAAGAAGATCAGCGTGCGCTCCACCGAGGTACAGACCTTCGACCGCTCCGATGTCATCGTGCCCAATTCAGAGCTGATCTCCACCCAGGTCACCAACTGGACCCTGCGCGACAAGCACGGGCGGGTGATCGTCCGCGTGGGGGTGGCCTACGGCAGTGACACCGAACTGGTGAAGAAACTCCTCGAGGAAGCCGCCGCGGAGGTGCCGGACATCATCAAGAACCGCCCGCTGTTGCCCACCAAGATCATCTTCCACAGCTTCGGTGACAGCGCCCTCATGTTCGAGCTGCGCGCCTACATCTATGACATCTGGCGGGTGCTCGACGTGCGCAGCAACCTGCACTTCATCATCGATCGCAAGTTCCGCGAGAACGGCATCGAGATCGCCTTCCCGCAGATGGACATCCACGTGCGCTCCGGCCTGCACCCGCCGGCGGAAACCGGATCCAGCGCGAAAACCGATCCCGGAGACAAGTCAGGCTAGTACCCGTGACTTTCGAATGCCGAGATCACTATCCGGCGCACCGCGGGATCCTGGAATGGAAGAGCCTGGAGGAAGAAGTCCGCGTTCATCTGTACGCCGGTGGCACGGATCAGCTGGTCCCAGTAAGCTACCTGCTTCCGGTCACCATGGAGAATGTTCATCAGCAGCGCGGCAGCGTATATGATGACATGGGCTCCTGGTGAGCGTGCCCCCTTCTCCGCCCAGCGAACAGCGCTTTCGATATCGCCCTGCATCATGTACGCAAACGCCTGCGTACAGCGCATCGCGTAGAGCAGCGGATCCAGCGGACTCAGGTTCATCGCATCGTCACTGAAACGGATCGCGTCCCCGGGCTGGCATGCCAGCACCCCGGTGAAGGCGCGGGAGTAGATGCCCTGTGCATAGTTCGGGCTGAGCTCGATGGCGCGATCCAGCAGCACCTTGGCGCCCTCCAGGTCACGGTGGAGCACGCGCGAGCGCCCCAGTGAAAAATTCGCGAACGGATCCAGGGGGTCGAGGTCAACTGCCACCCGGGCCAGTTGAGTCGCCCGTTGTATCTCGCCGTCCCGATCCCCGGTGTAACGCAGGAACGCGTTCTGGAAATGGGCGCAGGACATGGCCGCGTGACCGCGGGCAAACTCCGGCGCCATTTCCCGCACGCGGGTAAAGATCTCCCCGGCGCGCAGGTTGTCTTCACGATTGAAGCGCATGAGGTGCTGCAGGCCGAGGTGATACAGGGACCACGCGTCGAGCCGGTCCGGCGCGGTCACCCGCGCGAGACTGGCCTCGTTCTGGGAAATCTGTAGCTCCAGGTTGGAGACAATGCTGTTGACGATTTCCTGGCGGAAGCCGTGCACGTTGTCCAGAGCCCCCTTGAAGGTCTCGCTCCACACCACCCTCTGGTCGCGCGCATCCTCGAGTTCGATCACGATGGCGAGATAGCTGCCGGAGATCTCCACCACCCCGGAGAGGCAGTAGTGAACGTCCAGCGCGCTGGCGATCTCCGCTGTTGGGTGTTCTCCGGAACGAAACCTGAAGGACGAGCCGCGAGCGATGACGCGCAACCACTGCAGGCGTGCGACCGAGCTGATCAGGTCGTGCGGGATGGCGTCGGCGATGGCGACATGTTCACCGGGCGTGCCGACGAGCTGCAGCGGCAGGATCGCAATGGAGGGTTTTCCGCGGGGCTTCGCGGCGGCCTGCGTGGCGATGTCATCCATTGCGGGGAGCGCCGTGATTGCCGGCGCAGCCGCGGGCTCGTCATCCAGCACCTCGGCAACGAAGCGGAATCCATGGCCATAGACGGTGCGTATGGTGTGCTGGGTATTGCCGTCGTCGGCGAGCGCGCGCCTGAGCGACTTGACACGGCTCGAGACCGCGGAATCCGACACCACCCTGCCACGCCAGATCCTGTCGATGATCTCCTCTTTCGACACCGCCCGCTCGCGGTGCGCGACCAGCAACAGGAGCAATTGATAGACCTGGCGCTCGAGCGGCACGCGCTCACCCTCGCAGGACAGTTCATGCTTGCGCGTATCGAGAGAGAATGCGCCGAACCGGATCGTCGCCGGCAAACTCTCCGCCAGGTCCGTCGCGAGTTGCATGTTTTTCATACTTTTCCGGGATCGTCACGCCGGTGATCAGGCCCGCAACGCGATTTCGTAGCCGCCGAACTTGCGCATGTTGACGACGCCGCTGTCCAGGATCAGGTATTGCCCCTTGATCCCCTGCAGCCTGCCGCGCAGTTCCGGGGTCTTGTCGAAATTCAGGCTGGAGACCTTTGCCGGCCACTCCTCCACCGGGTACTCGATCTCCACCACCTGCTCGTCCAGTGACTCCCATTCGAGAAAGTCGTGGCGCTCGGCCAGTGCCTCGAGGTCCGGGCGCGCGGCATCGAGTATCGCACCGGCGCGCTCTGCCATGTCGTCCAGCGGCGAGCTGCCCTTCAGCATGCGCCGCCAGTCAGTGCGATCACTGACATGCTTCTTCACTGCGTCCTCTATCAGCCCCGAGTGAAACCGGTTCTGCACCCGGAACACCGGAACCGCCTGGCTCGCGCCCTGGTCGATCCAGCGGGTGGGCACCTGGTTGCCGCGGGTAATGCCGACCTTGAGACCGGAGGAATTCGCGATATAGACGATATGCCGCTGCATGCAGTGATTCTCCGCCCAGGCGGGGTCGCGGCAGGTGCCGAGATGGTGATGGCAGGTCTCGGGACGCATGATGCACATGTCGCATTCGGCGAGGGTCTTGAAACAGGGAAAGCAATAGCCCTGGTTGAAGCTCTTCTTCGTCTCGCGCCCGCAGTTGACGCAGAGAATCCTGCCACTGAAATCGAGCGTGATCTCACTGCCGATGAGCGGGTTCATCTCTACCACCGCGTCGCCCATGGGCAGTGCATAACGCACCGGCGACTCCAGCATGGTACGCATCTTGCGGACGGGGCCGCTTCCCAGCACCGTGCTCAAGTCGCGACGCTCCCATCCAGGGCGCTGGCAAAGTCCGCGCACAGGTCGTTGGCGCCCTCGATGCCCACCGCCACCCGCACCAGCCCATCACCGATGCCAATCTTGCGTCGCTCCGCCACGCTCAGTCCGGCATGGGAGGTTTCCGCGGGCAGCGTTACCAGGGTTTCCACTCCGCCGAGGCTCACCGCGCCGGTGGCGATGGTCAATGCTTCCACGGTGCGGCGCGCGCCTTCGGCGCCGGCGGCATGGTCGAAACTCAGCAGGCCACCGAACCCACGCAGAAACGCCGAGGCGCGCTCATGGTCAGGATGGGTATCGAGGCCGGGATAATTGACCCGGGACACCGCGGGGTGAGTGGAGAGCATCGTCGCCAGGGTCAACGCGTTGGCATTCTGTCGCTCGACCCTGAGCGCTAGCGTACGAATGCCGCGCTGGAGCAGGAAACAGGCATGGGGATCCAGGGTCGCGCCGAGATGATCGAGCTTTCGCTTGCAGGCCAGAATCATCTCCGCGCTGCCCGCGATCACCCCGGCGACGATATCGCTGTGGCCATTGAGGTACTTGGTGGCGCTGTGCACCACCAGGTCGAAGCCGATCGCCAGTGGATTGCAGTTCACCGGCGTCGCGAGGGTGTTGTCGATCATGCCCAGCAGTCCGTGGGAGCGACAGAACGCCACCACCGCCGGCAGGTCGCCCACGGTGAGCAAAGGGTTGGTGATCGTCTCGACGTAGAACGCCCGGGTCTCCGGGCGCAACCTGGCGCGCCAGCTATCGGGATCCCGCAAGTCGACGAAGTCGTGACTGATGCCCAGCGCGGGCAGGTCATGGGCGAACAGCGTATGGGTGCCGCCATACAGCCCCTCCTGTGCCAGCACGTGATCGCCGGCGCGCAACGTACCAAAGAGCGCGGTGGAGATCGCCCCCATGCCGCTCGAGGTGACCAGCGCGCTCTCCGCCCCTTCCAGGTCGGCGAGCTTGCGATGCAATGTCGCGTGATTGGGGGAGTTGTTGAGCCGAAGATACGGCAGGTCGTGGTACTCACGGCTGCCATCGTCGACGTAGGTAGAAGACTGGAACACCGGCGTCACCAGCGCGCCGCCGATACGCGGTTCCGGTTCCCCCGCGTGCACCACGCGGGTCTCCAGCGACAGGGGCCGGTCGTCCGCGCTCATGTCAGAACGCGCTCGCTGGCTTCGCGCTAGCGGCCACGCTTGAATGAACCCAGGATGCCGCGGGACAACGCGCGGCCGAGTTGTGTGCCAAAGCTGCGCGCGAGGCTGGTAACCATCGCCTCCGCGGAGGTCTGCCGGCGGCTGGACCCGCCACTCCGGCGATAGGGGGTCGGATCGCCCTTCTGACCTGCCTTCTCCGCCTTCTCCCGTTCCTCGCGGGCGGCCTGCTCTTCCGCCAGGCGCGCCTGTTCCTCCGCGCGCTGCTTCAGGATCTCCATCGCCGACTCGCGATTGAGCGTCTCGTCGTAGCGCGTGCCGATGGGGGAGCGCTGGATCATCTCCGCGCGCTCGGCGTCAGTAGCCGGTCCGATGCGGGATTCCGGCGGACGCACCAGCACCTGCTCCACCGGGGTTGGTACTCCCTCCTCGTCGAGCACGGACACCAGGGCCTCGCCGACGCCCAGCTCGGTGATCACGCTCACGGTATCGATGTCGGGATTGGCGCGGAAGTTCTCCGCCACCACCTTCACCGCCTTCTGTTCCTTGGGAGTGAACGCGCGCAACGCATGCTGGATCTTCATCCCCAGCTGGCCGAGCACGGACTCGGGAATGTCCAGCGGACTCTGGCTGACGAAGTACACGCCGACGCCCTTGGAACGGATCAGCCGCACCACCTGTTCGATCTTGTCCACCAGCGCCGCCGGCGCGTCATCGAACAGCAGGTGTGCCTCGTCGAAGAACATCACGAACTCCGGCTTGTCGGGGTCCCCCACCTCGGGCATGTTCTCGAACAGTTCCGACATCAGCCACAGCAGGAAGGTTGCGTAGAGCCGTGGGCCCCGGGAGATGACGGTAGTGACGTCGAGTATGTTGACGATGCCGCGGCCGGAGAAGTCCTTGCGCATGAGGTCGGCGAGCTGCAACACCGGCTCGCCGAGAAACACCTCCGCGTCCTGCTCCTCCAGCACCAGCAGGTCTCGCTGGATGGCGCCGATGCTCGCGCTGGTGAAGTTGCCGTATTCGCCGCGCAGCTCCGAGGCATTGTCCGCCATCCAGCCGAGCAGCGCCTGCAGGTCCTCGAGATCGAGCAACAACAGGCCGTTGTCGTCGGCGATCTTGAACGCCGCGTACATCACCCCGGTCTGGGTCTCGTTGAGCTCCATCAGGCTGGACAGGAGCAACGGTCCAAGCTCGCTCACGGTAGCGCGCACCGGGTGGCCCTTCTTGCCGTATAGATCCCAGAACACCACCGGACTGGCCTGCATCTGGTAACCGTCGATGCCGATGGCTTCCACGCGTTCGTCGATCCTGGGATGCGGCGAGGCGGCACAGGCGAGGCCGGATACGTCGCCCTTCACGTCCGCCAGCAGCACCGGTACCCCGGCGCGCGAGAATTCCTCTGCCATGATCTGCATGGTGATGGTCTTGCCGGTGCCCGTGGCGCCGGCGATCATGCCATGACGGTTCGCCATGCGCGGGTTCATCAGGACCTGTTTCTGATCGCGGCCGCCGATCAGCAGCATTGTGTTTTCTGACATCTGGACAGGGATTGGGCTCCGGGTTTGTTTTCCCCGGCGGTGGTCACCGGGGCCATTCCTCGGGGGATGATAACCCGACCGGATACGCCGCAAAAGGCGCATGCGCCCGCAGGGCCGGGTGGTACAATGCCCGGTCGCAACCGATTGACCAACGCATGAAAGACCCAGAGGAACTGGCACGGCATTACGCCGCGCTGATCAACCTGGTCGGCGAGGACGCCAGCCGGGATGGCCTCGCCAATACCCCGCTGCGCGCGGCGAAGGCATTGCAGTACCTGACCCAGGGCTACGAACAGAGCCTGGAAGAGGTGGTCAACGGGGCGATCTTCGAGTCGGATAACGACGAGATGGTGATAGTCAAGGACATCGAGCTGTACTCGATGTGCGAGCATCACCTGCTCCCCTTCGTCGGCAAGTGCCATATCGCCTATCTCCCGGAGGGCAAGGTCATCGGCCTGTCCAAGCTCGCGCGTATCGCCGACATGTACGCGCGTCGTCTGCAGATCCAGGAAACCCTGACCAAGCAGATCGCGCGCGCGGTGGAAGACATGACCGGCGCCCGCGGCGTTGGCGTGATCATCGAGGCGAAGCATTTCTGCATGATGATGCGCGGCGTGGAGAAGCAGAGCTCGGTGATGAAGACCTCGATGATGCTCGGCACGTTCCGTACCGATCACCGGACCCGCACCGAATTCCTCAACCTGGTCCATGACTGAGCATCGCGCCTTCCCGACCGGCGCATCCTGCCGCCCGCTTCGCATGCTCCGGCACGTGTTCCAACGAATGGTGGCAGGCCATGAAGGCCCTGCTGGTCGACGGACTTAACCTCGTCCGCAGAATACACGCCGCGGTGCCCGCGCCGGATCCGGGGGCCGATGAAACCCTCATGGATCGCGTCATCGACTCCTGCACGAAGTCACTGGAGCGCGCTCTCCGCTTCCACCAGCCCAGCCACGTGGTGGTGGTGTTTGAATCGGACGCCCCTACCTGGCGCCATCGGCTTTACTCCGGGTACAAGCAGAACCGCCCGCCAATGCCCGAGGACCTGCGCGATGGCCTGCCGGCGATCCAGCGTGCTTTCCTGGGCGTGGGGGTGCGCAGTTACGAACGCCCCGGCTACGAGGCCGACGACATCATCGCCACCATCGCCAGCAAGATCGCGCGCGCAGGGGGAAAGTCCACCATCCTGTCCACCGACCGGCACTACTGCCAGTTGCTGGGCGATGCGGTGGCGGTATACGACCATTTCGGCCAGCGTTATCTCGACCACGAGATGATCCGCCAGCGCTTTGACGTGGAGCCCGGGATGCTGGCGTATTTCTTCGCTCTCACCGGCGATCCCGGCAAGTCCGTGCCGGGAATCCGCGGCGTGGGCCCGCATACCGCGGCGCGCCTGGTGAAAGAGTACCCGGACCTGGATTCCCTGCTGGAAGGCGCGCGCGACATGACAGGCAAGATCAGCACCAAGCTTATCAGTGGCGCGGAGGAAGCGAGGCTCGGGTTCTCGCTCTTTCAACTGCGCACCGATATCGAACTCGGCATCAACCTGAACCAGTTTCGCTACCAGTCCGCGGCATGAGCCGGCCGGGCTTTCTGCGTTTCATCCCGCTGTGGCCGTTCGTTATTGGCGGGTTGCTCTTTGTTGCCTGGCATCAACGCCTCGAAATCGCCGCCTGGGTGTTGTCCCGGGTCACCAGTGTCGGCAACCTGGAAGATCTCGAGATCACTCCCGCCCACTTCGACACCGAGCGTCTGGTGCTGGAACGGCTTGCGTTCACCATGAAGGCGGGAAGCAGCTCCTATCGAATCGTCGGCGATGACCTTGAACTCTCCCTGGCGCCAGTAAGCGGACTGCTACCGGAACCGCGCGCGCTCAAGGTGACGTCGCTGCGCATGGATACCCTGTCGTCGGGTGACGCCGAAACGACACCCCTCACGGTGCGCGGTCTTCGACAGGGCCTGCTCGACGCGCTGGCCCTGGGCGCCGATCTGCCCGGGCCGCCGCTGTCGCGAATCGATGTCGAAAGGTTACGGGTGGATACCCTTTCCAGCCTCGGACTGACGGGCGAACCGTCCCTTGCGCTTGACCTCGTGGACAGGCAGATCGATGCGGAACTGTCTCTTGATGACACCAGGGTCATCGCCGCGGTATCACCAGGAATTATCACTTTGACAGTGCGCGACCGCGTTGACGCGGTTCCGCCTCCACTGACGCTGCGCCTGGAGCGGCGTGGAGAGGACCCGGGCGTTTCGGGCCAGGTAGACCTCGACGCCCTGGCGCAACGCGCCGCTGAAAACGGCATCGAACATGCCGATGGATTGGGCCTGCCGGCGGGAGCCATCGACCTGGATGCCGCGCTCGCACTGAAAGGCGGCGCCGTTCTCCTCGACCTCGATTTATCGGGCGCGCTCCTGTCGTCTCGCGGCATGCGAACCGAGGACTGGCATCTCGTCCTGCCCGTCACGCTGGCGCCGGACCTGCCCTTGATGGAACTGGCGTCGGAACGTATCCGCCTCGAGGACGGCGTCAGGCTCGAGGCAGGGCTTCTGCACGCCGGGGAACTTGAGATCGGGAGGCTGCTGACCACGCCTCGCGGCGAGATGGATCCCGCCACCGGTGCGCTGGTGTTTACTGCGGACTCGATGCTCTCCGCTGGCCGCGTTGCGGGCAACACGTTCAGCGCGACCGACCTCACGCTTGCGCCGGCACTCGATCATGCTTCGGACACCGTGACCGTTCGCGCCGGGAGTTCAGTGCGACTCGGCTCCCTGCAACTGACAAACGGCTGGGCAGTCAACGACCTGGCAATGGAAGCAACCAGCGACGCCCTGATCCGGCTGCCCCCCGAAGGTCCCGCGCTGGATACCTCCGCCTGGCTGGTGGATATAACCGCCGATGATGGTGAGGGTTCCCGATTCCACCTCGATGGTGAAATCTCGGTCAGCCGCGCCGCGCCGGCCGCCGGGGATATCACGTTGTCGATCACGCGCCCGGAAATGGAGCTCGGCGGCGAACCACTACCGCTGGATCTGGATTTGCTGGATGCCCGCCTGTCATGGCTGGGAGAGCAACTGTCTTTCAGTGGAGAAGCTCTCCTTGCGGCGGAGCCGGTTTCGTTGCGGTTCGAAGGCGAACATGACCTCGGAAGCGGGAGCGGGGCCGCGATCTGGCGTAGCGGCGAAGTGGTGGACCTCGCGACCGCCCGCCGCCTCGTCCTGCGCCTCGCACCGGGTACGCTCGCTGACCTCGGCGTGGAATCCGGCGGCGTCGCCGTGAACGGAGAGGCCTCCTGGAATGACGATGGCGCGACGCTCGACGCCTCGCTCGACGTGCAGGACGCCGTCGGACTGTTTGACGACATCCGCTTCGAAGGCCTGGCGCTTTCCGGCCAGTGGCAACTGCTACCGACTCTCGCCACGCCAAGCCCGGCCAGGCTGAAAATCGCGACGCTGGAGTACGGCGTCGCCCTGCGCGACATCGCCGTCAGCCTGGTGCCGGAATTCAACGCGAATACCTTTGCTTCGCTACGTGTTCTCTGGTTCCAGGGCGGCCTTTTCGACGGCCGTATCAGCGGTGGCCCGTTCAGTCTCGACCTGGACGCCCCCGATACATCTTTCGACATGGTGGTTCAGGATCTCGACATCGCGCGCGTGGTTGAAGCCCAGAACGTCGAGGGGCTCTCCGCGGACGGCCGCATCAGCGGGCGGCTTCCGGTAGAGATTACTGCCGCAGGCATACGCATTGACAACGGCAGGCTGCGCAGCGTGGGTGGCGGCAATATCAGCTACCTGGTCAGTGACGAACAGGCGGCTGCTCTCGCCAATCCATTGACCGACGTGGTGATCCAGGCGTTGCGGGACTTTCGCTACGATTTGCTGACGACAACGGTGCGATACGACCCCGACGGCACGCTGGATCTTGCGCTCCACATCGAGGGCAGGAGCCCGTCGCTGGACACCGACAGGCCGGTACACCTCAACATCAACAGCGAACAAAATGTGCTATCGTTACTGCGGAGCCTGGATTACTCGGATGGATTGAGTGAAAGCCTCGACCGGGAGATCCAGGAGCACTACGACAGGGCCGACGAAGCCGGGGCGCAGTAATCCCGCCTTTCGCTCTGGACGACGCCAGACCGCCACGAGACACGCAATGCATCCGATTCGCGCCCTGCTTCCCTGCGCCATCCTGCTTGTCGCCGGCTTCGCCGGCTGCGCCCCCACCGTCAAGGTCGCGACCCCAAGCGAGCCCATCACCATCAATCTCAACGTCAAGATCGAACACGAGATTCGCGTCAAGGTGGAGAAGGACCTGGAGGAGGTATTCAGTGAAGACAGCGACCTGTTCTGACGCAACCCTTTTGTCAGTGATCTCGAACCAAGACGCCAATGCATTCGCCATGAACGCCATGACACATCGCAACACCACGTTCCACCAGGCCCTGCGCGCCGGCGCGGCCGCCCTGTTGCTGCTCGTAGCGACTGCCGCGTGGGCCCTCGGCCTCGACGAGGCCAAGTCCCGCGGACTGGTCGGCGAAACCCCGAGCGGCTACCTGCAGGCGGTGAACAGCCCCACAGCGGAAGTGAAGGCGCTGGTCAACCGCATCAACGCGGAGCGGCGCAAGATCTACCAGGACATTGCCGCGAAGCGCGGCACCTCCCTCGGCAACGTGGAAGCCCTGGCGGGCAAGCAGGCGATAGAAAAGTCCCGCAAGGGCGAGTACGTGCTGGTTGGAGGCAACTGGCGCAAGAAGTAGAACATGGAAACCTGGGAACAGGTCGTCCTCGGCGCCTTCATCGTCCTGCTCCTGCTCTGGCAGGGGCCGGCCATGCTTCGCGCCTCACGTGAAAAACAGGACGCGCCGAAAGACTGGACCGGCGTACTGGTGCCGCTGGGGCTGGTAGTGCTGTTCGTGATTTTCCTGATCAGCCTGGTGTAGGAACCACTACCTTCCCGCTTCCAGCGGCCTGTCCCGAAAAAATCCACCCGTTCTTGCACCCGATTGGTGCGACCCGTACCAGCGCGTTTTTCAGCTTCTGCCGCGCTTTACTGCCATTCCCAAATAAGTAATACTATCCCGCACTTCGGCGTCAGCGCGATCCGGTGAAGATCCGCGGCAGCCGGAATCATAACGATTAATCCTGCATCTCTTCCTGCAAAATTAAACGTTTACCTCAACCATTCGACCAATACAGAGGAGAAAATCCAACATGAAACGTCGTGACTTACTGAAAGGCGGCGCAGCGGCGGCAGCAACCGCCGGCGCAACCACGCTTGCGGCCCCGGCCATCGCCCAGGAGCGCATCGAGATCGCCATGGTATCCACCTGGCCGCGCGACTTCCCCGGGCTCGGTACCGGCGCACAGCGGTTCGCCGAGCGCCTCGGCGCCATCAGCGACGGCCGTTTTCAGGTGCAGTACTTTGCCGCCGGCGAGCGCGTGGGCGCATTCGACTCATTTGACGAAGTCGCTTCCGGCAACGCCCAGATGTACCACGGGGCGGACTACTACTGGAAAGGCAAGCACCCGGCATGGGCCTATTTCACCGCGGTGCCGTTCGGCCTCACCTACACCGAGCTCAATGCCTGGATCCGCTTCGGCGGCGGCCAGGAACTGTGGGACGAACTTGCCGGCGAGTACGGCCTGAAGAACCTGATGTGCGGAAGCACCGGCTCCCAGATGGGTGGCTGGTTCCGCAAGGAAATGAATTCCGCGGACGACTTCAAGGGCCTCAAGATGCGGATCCCGGGCCTCGGCGGCGACGTACTCGCCAAGCTGGGTGCTTCCCCGGTTTCCCTTCCCGGCGGACAGATCTACGAGAACCTGATCTCGGGCGCCATCGACGCCACCGAGTGGGTGGGTCCGTGGAACGACCTCGCGATGAAATTCTACGAGGCCGCCAAGTACTACTACTACCCCGGCATGCACGAGCCCGGCTCGATGCTCGCGGTGGGCATGAACAAGAGTTTCTGGGAAGGCCTGTCCGCAAGCGACAAGGTCATGGTGGAAGCAGCGGCCTCCATGGAGAACGACGTCATGATGTCCGAGTTCAATGCCAAGAACGGTACCTCGCTGGCGCGCCTGATCAACGAGCAGGGCGTGGAGCTTCGCCAGTTCACCGACGACACCTACGATGCCTTCGGCGAAGCGGCGGACGAGGTATTCGCGGAGACCGTGGCACACAGCGACCTGGCTCGCCGTGTGCACGAGAGCTTTCTCAAGGCGCGTGCCGATATCGGCGCGTGGCAGAAAATTTCCGACCAGGCCTATCTCGAACAACGCAACCGCGTTACCGGCGTCTGATCCTGACGGAACTGCCGTGCCTCGCCGGGTCACCGGTGATGGTACAAGCTGCCTCATCCGGGAAGCGGGGCCTTCGGGCTTCGCTTCCCGTTTTACCTGCCTACCGAATTTTCGCTGACCGGGATCCCGGCCAGCTTCCCGAACGAATACTCCCTTGATCGGCCTGCTGCAAAAAGCCGCCTGCTATCCCCGTGTCCTGCGTGGTTTGGCTGCGCTGGCGGTTCTCGCGATAGTTCTCTTCCTGCTGGACAACCTGCTGATCTACTGGGCCGAACTCCCGGGCCTGCGCGCTTTCCTCGTCCACCTGGGAGTGCTCGCAGGCGATGGCCGCGCCGCGCCGCTGGAAGGCGCCGCCGTAGCCGGCGGCTGGCTGCAGTTGCTGGTTACCCTGGTGGCAATACTCGCAGTCCTCTGGCTTGTCATTCGCAGCCCGCAACGTGGAATGGAAGCGGATGCGGCGTTATATACTGCCATGGCTGCCTACCTGGTGCGCCTGGCCTTCTGGGCGGTGTTCCTGGTGGGTCTCGCCGATACCGTGATCTCATTTCTCCGCGTCGAAGGATTTCTGCAGGCCGTCGTCGGCGACCACCTCACAACCCAGCTCGGGCGTTCGATCTTTCGCGGCACCTGGGTCCACTATCCCCTGGTGGGCGTCGCGGCGGTGATCGCGCTGTTCACCCGCAGCCTGTCCGTCGTCTGGCTGGCGCTGATGATCGTCGCGGCGGAATTCCTGATCGTCATCACCCGCTTCGTATTCTCCTACGAACAGGCTTTCCAGGGCGACCTGGTGCGCTTCTGGTACGCGGGGATGTTCCTCTTCGCCAGCGCATACACCCTGGTGGAGGACGGCCATGTACGGGTCGACGTGCTATATGCCAACTTCTCGGACCGGGGCAAGGCTGTCACCAATGCCCTGGGATCGCTTCTTCTCGGGCTGCCGCTGTGCTGGACCATCCTGGTGCTTGGCACCGCCAGTCGCGGCAGCATCATCGTCAGCCCGCTGCTGAGCTTCGAAATTTCGCAGAGCGGCTTCGGCATGTATACCAAGTACCTGATGGCGGCCTACCTGCTGATCTTCGCCGTGAGCATGGCATTCCAGTTCGTGAGTTTCTTCCTCTCCAACATGGCGCGCTTCACCGCCGATGGCGATATCGCGTCAGACGCGCCAGCGAATACGATGGACGCTGCCGAATCGGTGGAGGCCTGATCCATGGAACTGGTCTTCCTCACCATCCTCATCCTGCTGATGGTCGTGGCGCTCAGCTCGGGATTTCCCGTGGCCTTCGCCCTGCCCGGATCCGCCATCGCCACCATCGCCCTGGCCGCCGCCAGCGGCTACCTGTTCGCCGACAATCCCTCGGCCTACTTCGCCCAGGATGGTCCCACCCAGTGGCTCACCGCGGGGATCACGAACTTCCGAAGTCTCTACTGGGAGGTGGAGCGCGACACACTGATCGCGATCCCCCTGTTCGTGTTCATGGGAATCATGCTCGAGCGTTCGCGCATTGCCGAGGACCTGCTGGTCTCCATGGCGCAACTGTTCGGACCGATCCCGGGCGGCCTCGGTATCTCGGTGGTCTTCGTCGGTGCGCTGCTCGCGGCCACCACCGGCATCCTCGGCGCCACCGTGATCGCCATGGGCCTGATCTCTCTCCCGGCGATGCTGCGCAACAATTACTCGAGACCCCTCGCCACGGGTACCATCTGCGCGTCGGGCACCCTGGGGCAGATCATCCCGCCGTCGATCGTCCTCATCATCCTCGCGGACCAGCTCGCCAATGCCGCCGACCAGGCGAGCACCCTGCGAAAGGCGGAGTTCAAGGAACTCACCGGCGAGTTCTCCATGCCCTCGGAGCTGGACATCACTTCCGCCAGCGCCGGCGACATGTTCATGGGTGCGCTGATTCCGGGGATGATCCTGGTCGGCCTGTACATGCTCTACATCCTCGCGGTGGCCATCCTCAAGCCCGGTACCGCGCCGCCGGTGCCCTACGAGGGCAAGTACGACCGCAAGTTCGCGATCTCGGTGACGCTGTCTCTTGTGCCGCCGCTCGCGCTGATCTTCGCCGTCCTCGGCTCCATCATTCTCGGCATCGCCACGGTCAACCAGGCCGGCGCCATCGGCGCGGTGGGCGCCATCGTCATGGGCGGCTACCGGCTGACCGAGGGCAAGCGCAACCAGTACACGCCGACCATGATGATCGTAGCCTCGATCGTGGTGATCCTGGTGCTACTGCAGTTCTTCGACCTCAACATCAAGAACATCACCACGCGCGCCGACCTCATCGCCATCCTCGTGGCGGTCGCCGCAGTGCTCGTGTTCCTCGTGGCGCTGGTATGGAGCACCTGGCGCACGTGGCGCATCAACAATACCCTGGTCAGCGTCATGGTGGATTCCGCCAAAACCACCTCCATGGTATTCATCATCCTCATCGGCGCCGCGATGCTGACCTCCGCATTCCGCGCCTTCGGCGGCGAGGAACTGGTGAAGCATTTCCTCACCGGCCTGCCCGGCGGCTTCTGGACCCAGTTCCTGGTGGTTATGCTGGTGATCTTCCTGCTGGGCTTCTTCCTCGACTTCATCGAGATCGCGGTGGTGGTGGTGCCCATCGTCGCGCCCATCCTGCTTTCCGATCCCGGCGCGAACATCACCGCGGTCTGGCTTGGCGTGATGATCGGGCTCAACATCCAGACCTCGTTTCTGACGCCGCCCTTCGGCTTCGCGCTGTTCTACCTTCGTGGGGTGGCGCCGCCCACGGTGAAGACCACCCATATCTACAAGGGCGCGGTGGCATTTATCGGGCTCCAGTTGCTCGGCCTCGCCATCGCCGGTTACTTCCCGAGCCTGGTGAACTACATGCCGAGTCGAACCTATCTGACCGCGGAAACCGCGCCACCGCCGGTGAACCCCAGGCTGCAGCAATGTATCGAGGAAGACCTCCTGCCCTATTACGCGGATAATCGTGACGACCTGCTGGCGGCCATCGACAGGGTACGCAAACTCGACCTTGCCATACTCCCCGAGGAACACCGCGAATCGCTGCTGGGTGGCCTCGACGCCGCCGCCGCGACGTTCGACAACGTGGCGGAAGTGGAACAGACCAGCGCCACCCTGGCAGCGTTCGCGGAAGATTACCGGTCCTTGCACCAGTCCGTACGTCGTACACAGGCTCAACTGCGCCGCCTCGAGGGAGAACTGGAGGCGCAGCGAAGGGCCGCCGATCGCCTCAGCCGTCTCGAGGAAGTACCGGAGGACCGGCTCGCCGAAGTCAACGCGCAGATCGATGCCCTGGAGGACGAGATGGCCGCGCTCAATGCGAGCATCCCGGCCGAGTGGGAAGCGCAGCACGCCGAGTACAAGCAACTCGCCACCGCGGACAAGATCACCCGTGGCAAGTATCGTCGCGGCACCGACGAGGCCTATGAACCGGTGAAGAACCTGCGCGCCCTGCTCGTCAGTGTCGATGCCCTCAAAGGAGCGGAAGCCGCGGTGGATGATGTCGCGGAAATCATCGCCGAGCCGGACGCCGAGCTGGCGATGACGAAAATCGAGGAGAAAGAGAGCGTCCTGTCCGACATCGAGGGCGCCGGTGCGATCAAGACCGCGCTCTCCCGCGCGCGACGCGCGCTGAAAGGCGACGCCCCGGATCGCGCCGAGGCCATGGCCCAGCAACAGGAAGCCGTGCGCCTCTTCGCTGAAGAGGTGCGCTGGCGTGAAGCTGCCGCGGAATCCCTGCTGGCGCCGCTCAATGCCTACAACAACGCAATTCGCGACAGTATCGGGCTGCGTTCGCAAAGCCGCCTGCCGCAGCATCGCGCCAAGGCGGTGGCATCCTGCCTCTCCCATCACCGGGACATCTCGCTGAGCTTCTGATCCTGCCGGGGATCCCGGCAGGGTTGGGTCCGGCGGTAGCTCCTGGCAGCCGCGCTGGCGATCGACACGCTGGTGATGGCCCAAATCCGGACCACTTCCCGCGCCGTTCGCGGGAAATTCTCCTGCTCGACAAGCGGTAATTTTTTTGCGACAGGCGGTTGACAGCCCCCGCCCAATGGTTATAATTAACTCACGCTCCGCCGTACCTCCTTCACCTCCGATTTATGCGGCGGATCATTGAAAAACCCAGGGACTGGGTTTTTTTTTGCCCTCACGAAACGCCCGCGGCGGCGCCCTGCCCTGTGCTACCTTTGACGTTTCCCCGCGCGCCGGCCATCGTTGAACAAGGCGTTTCCCCGCTATCTTGCCGGAATTCTCGCCGTGCTGCCGGTACTGCTGCACGGTCTAGGCATGCTGGAAATCCGCTGGCTGCGGGAGTTCGAGTACCGCCTCTACGACACCCGCCTGCGCCTGACGGCCCCCGAAGGCCTGGATCCGCGGGTGGTCATCATCGATATAGACGAGAAGAGCCTCGAGGTTCTCGGCCAGTGGCCCTGGAAGCGGGACGTGCTCGCGCGACTCGTGGAACGACTGTTCGCGGACTACGACATCGGCCTCCTGGGACTCGACGTGGTATTCGCGGAGCCGGATACCGATCCCACCCTGACGGCTTTACGCGACCTGCGATCCCGCCAGAACCTCTCAGCATTGCCCGGTGTTGAGGAACTCGCCGCATCGCCGGACAGGGACGTACGGTTCGCACAGGTGTTGTCCCGATATCCCGTGGTCATGGGATACACCTTCGGCCAGGATCCGGCGCAGGCCAGCGTAGGCGCCCTGCCGCCACCCCTGTTCGACAGCGAGAGTGAGATCGCCGCCCTGACCCGGGCGCCGGCGGCGATCCGCCATACCGGAAACCTCGGGTTGTTGCAGGGGGGCCGACCCGGCGGTTTTTTCTCCCTGCTCGGTGGCGTCGACAGCGATGGCATCATTCGCCGCGTACCGCTCCTCAACAGGTACGACGGAGCGCTCTATCCGACATTGTCACTGGTGACTGCTGCCGCCTGGCTCGGCACCGATATCGGAGTGGTGCGCGACGCAGGCGGTGGTGAACATTATGCCGGCCTGGAAGCACTGGACTTCGGCACCCACCGGATTGCCCTCGACCAGAATGCCTCGGTGTGGGTTCCCTATCGCGCCTCGCCGGGCCTGTTCCGCCGGGTTTCCGCGGTGGACGTTCTACGCGGCGAAGCCCCCGAGGCCGGCACGCTGGCCGGGGTGGTGGCACTGCTCGGGACCTCCGCGGCTGGCCTGGTGGACAATCGCGCCACCCCGATTCACCCCGTTTTTCCCGGGGTGGAGATCCATGCGAGCCTGGTGTCCGGGTTGCTGGACGGTGGCTTCCGCGCCCATCCCGGCTGGGCGGTGGGCGCCGAACGCCTGGCGCTGGGAGTCGTGGCGCTCTCGCTGGTCCTGCTGCTTCCCGGGCTTGGGGCGCTCGCGATGACCCTGGTGAGCTTCGCCATGGCCGCGGCGCTCATTGGCGCCAACCTGTGGCTGTGGATTCGCCAGGATTTCATCCTCGTGCTGGCGCCCGTTCTGGCGGCCGTCCTGGCGGTGTACCTCGTCAATCTGGTGATCGGCTATTTCGTCGAGTCGCGTAGCAGGAAACAGCTCAGGCAATCATTCGGCCTCTACGTCCCGCCGCAGATCATCGAACGGATGCAGGGGCGGAGCGTGGAGGATTTATTGCGCAGTGAAAAGCGGGAGCTCACGGTGTTGTTCACCGATATCCGTGGATTCACCCCCATTTCCGAGTCGATGCCGCCGGAGGAACTGTCGCAATTGATGAATGCCTTTCTCACCCCGATGACGGCCATCGTGCATCGCCAGGGCGGCGCCATCGACAAGTACATGGGTGATGCGATGATGGCGTTCTGGGGCGCTCCCGTGGAACAGGAGGATCACGCCACGCGCGCGGCGGACGCGGCGCTGGAGATGATCGAATCACTCGAAACGCTCAACCGCGACTTCGCCGCGCGTGGCTGGCCCGTGGTGCGCATCGGTATCGGGCTGAACACCGGAGCCATGAGCGTGGGCAACATGGGTTCCGAGTTCCGCATGGCGTACACGGTGCTCGGCGACGCGGTGAATCTAGGCTCCCGCATCGAGGGCCTGACCGCGCAGTACGGGGTGCCGGTGCTGATGAGCGAGAGCACCGCGCGCGGTTGCCCGCATCTCGAGTTGCTGGAAGTGGACCGGGTCAGGGTCAAGGGCAAGGCGGAACCGGTGCGGCTGTTTACACCCCTCGGCAGGAAGGGGGAGGTTTCGGACACGCGACGCGAACGGGCCGCACGTTTCCGCGCCGCTGCGGATGCAATGAGCGCGCGCCAGTTCGAAAAAGCACGGGAGGCTTTCGAGGCGCTGGAAGCGGAATCGATGGCTTCCGCGAAACCGGCAGCGGAAGTCGCGCTATTCGCGGCGTTCCATGCCCGCGCCGCTGACTACGCGCTGTCACCTCCCGGCCCGGACTGGGACGGAGTGATGGACTTCAAGGTGAAATAGGCCGGCGCGGAAGCCGGCAGAAGGTTATCTCTTCAGATACTTCCAGCCGGCGGTCAGCAGCGCAACGCCGAGAACGATCTTCAACAGGTCGCCGTAGAGGAAAGGCGCCATGCCGAGTTCCACCAGCGGCTTGTCCCAGCCGATCACGCTGCCGAGCCAGGCGAGACCGAGGGCGTAGATGGCTGCGTTGCCGATGACCATGGCGATGGCCACGAGCAGCGGGCTCCGGTCCCAGCCGCGTTCCGCGAGCCAGCCGCAGATCAGCGCGGCGACGACGAAGCCGATGAGATAGCCGCCCGTGGTGCCGAGCATGTAGGCCATGCCGATGCCTTTTTCCGGGGTGCCGGCGAACACCGGCAGGCCGAACGCGCCCTGGGCGAGGTAGAACAGCACCGTGGCCGCCCCGAGGCGCCAGCCAAAGGCGAAACCGATCAGCATCACTGCCAGGGTCTGCATCGTCATCGGCACCGGGTAGAACGGCACCTGGATCCTGGCGGACAGGGTCAGGAGCAGTGATCCGGCCACCACCAGGAGGATGTTCTGCAGGACGCTACGCTCCTGCAGGAGAGTGTCCAGGAGGGTACGTTGGGCGACGGCGGTGGTTGATTGCATCGGTAATTCAAGGGTGTTCTGTTCAGCTCGCATTGTAGCCCGCTCCGCGGCGGCCGAACAATAATCCCGCAAGCAACATCGCCACGGCGAGCAGCACCGCCAACCAGTCACCCCAACGGATAAACGGCGTCTCTCCTGTGCGAGGCTGGATCTCGCCACGCACCACCGCCTTCTCGAACTGCGGCGCAATCGTGGTGATGTTGCCACGCCAGTCGATCAGCGACGAAAGCCCGTTGTTGGAGGAACGCACCATCGGCCGCTCCGACTCGCGCGCGCGAAAGCGCGCCATCTGCAGGCGTTGATGCGGCGCGAGGGAATCACCGAACCACATGTCCTCGCTCACGTTGAGGAGGAATCCCGCCGCCGCCACCTGGCTTCGCCATTCATGGGGAAATGCGTCTTCGAAGCAGATCGACGCCGCGGCGCGATGTCCCGCCATGGGCAGGGGCTCCTGTGGATCCCGCCAGGGGGTGAAATCCGCCATGGGCATCGTGAGATGACGCAGGATCGGATCGAGCAGTCGCTGGAACGGGAAGTACTCTCCGAAAGGCACCAGGTGCTGCTTGTTGTAGAGATGCAGCTCGTCGCTCACCACCGCGATGGTGTTGTAGTAATCCTCGCCCGGCGGCGGTCGATGCAGGGCGCCGAAGGCGAAGTCCGCGGGATGCACCGCGAGCGCTTCCCAGAATACCCGCGGCAGGTTTTCCAGGTAGCCGGGAATCGCGCTCTCGGGCCATACCACCAGGTCACGATCGGTCTGTTCCCTGCTCCGTTCCATGTATTCGCTGATGATGGACGGGCGAATGTTCGCGTTCCACTTGTCACGCAGGGGCACGTTGTTCTGGATCACCGCCACCCGTATCGGGGCGCCCGTCGGCGTGGACCACTGGACACGATCAACCCCAAGCCCGGCGATCCACAACACGGCGGGCAACGACAGCCAGGCCAGCGCCCTGCCGCGCTGGCCCAGGCCGAGCGCCAGTGCCCCCGCCGATGCCAGCGTCAGCAGGCCGACCAGGTAAACCCCGCCCAGCGGCGCGAATCCGGAGAACGGGGTCTCCATGAGGGAGTAACCGGTACTGAGCCACGGCATGCCGCCGAACAACCAGCCCCGGACCCACTCGAGCAGCAACCAGCAGGCCGGAACCAGCGCGACCAGTCGCGCGGCCGGATGGAAGCTTCGAAAACGATCCTGCAACAACCCGGTCAGCGCGGGAAACAGCGCCAGGATCAGCACCAGGCCGAACACGCAGAGGCCGGCGAGCACCGGCGGCATGCCGCCGAACCCATGTATGCTGATGTACACCCAGGACACGCCGACGCCGAACTGGCCGAATCCGAAGCAGAGACCGAGCAGGAACCCGCGCCGCCCGCCGGGCTGCATCCACAGGTGAAACAGGGTGCCGAGGCACAGTGGCAACAGCCACCACCATGCCAGCGGCGCGAAGGCGGCCACGGAAAGGACGCCCGCGAAAAGGGCCAGCAGGTAGATCAAGCGCCCGTCTCCCGGTAGGGATCAGGAAAACCGAGCCCTGCGAGAATCCGGGTCTCGAGCGCTTCCATGGTTTCCGCCCCGGCATCATCGACATGGTCGTAGCCGCAGAGATGCAGCATACCGTGCACCACCATGTGCGCCCAGTGCGCCTCCGCCGGCTTGCCCTGCTCCCGCGACTCGTCGGCGACCACGCGCGCGCAGATCACGAGATCGCCCAGGTGATCGGCTTCCACCCCGGGGATCGGCTCGAACGGAAACGACAGGACATTGGTGGGCCGGTCCTTGCCTCTATAGTCATTGTTCAGCGCCCGGCTTTCCGCGTCATCAACCAGACGGATGACGAGACCGCGCCGATCCGTGGATATGGCGGCACAAACGGCCTCCACCCATTGGCGGAAGCATTCGTCGGATGGTAGACCGTCCGCGCTGGTCGCCCGCTGGAGCTCCAGCGCCGGATCTTCCATTTCAGGCCGCGCCGCCTTCCCCTTCGCGCGCGCTTTCCGCCTGCTCGTAGGCCTGCACGATTCGTTGCACCAGCGGATGACGCACCACGTCGCGGGGCTGGAAACGGGTAAAGCTGATGCCTTCCACCTCCGACAGCACGCCCGCGGCATGCTTGAGGCCGGAAAACTGCCCCCGCGGAAGATCGATCTGGGTGATATCGCCCGTGATGATAGCCTTGGAGCCGAATCCTATACGGGTCAGGAACATCTTCATCTGTTCCACCGTGGTGTTCTGCGCCTCGTCGAGGATGACGAAGGACTCGTTCAGCGTGCGTCCGCGCATGTAGGCCAGGGGCGCAAGCTCGATGGTGCCGCGGGCGATGAGCTTGCCCACGCGCTCGAATCCCAGCATCTCGTAGAGCGCGTCGAACAGGGGTCGCAGGTAGGGGTCGATTTTCTGGCCGATGTCGCCGGGCAGGAAGCCGAGCTTCTCCCCCGCCTCCACCGCCGGCCGCACCAGCAGGATGCGCTCGATCTCGTTGTCCGACAGCGCCGCAACCGCGCAGGCCACGGCGAGATAGGTCTTTCCGGTGCCGGCAGGCCCCACGCCGAAGTTGATGTCATGGGTGGCGATGCGCCGCAGGTAGTCGCGCTGGCGCGGATTCTGCCCGCGGATCACCTGCTTGCGCAGGCGGATCACCACCTCGTCGTCATCCTCTTGGGATTCTGCGCCATCCTCCTCGTCGCGCTCGACGCGTGACAGTTCGAGGTGCACCTGGCCGCGCTGGAGCGGAAGGCCGGTGTCCCCGGTCATCTCGAACAGGCGCCGGATCACCGATTCCGCGCGCGCGCTGCGATGCGCGCCGCCGACGATGCTGAAGGCGTTGTTACGCTGGGTGATCTTCACCCCGAGATAGGATTCGATCTGCTCGAGGTTGGCGTTCTGCTGTCCGCACAGGATGGACAGGCGCTCGGCTTCTGCCGGGTGCAGTTCGAAGGTTAGCGGACTAGGCAAATTTCAATGTGGGCGAGAAGTTTGCGATCTGGCGCGGCGTCGCCGGGATGTCACCGACCAGGCGGCCACGAAGGGAATTGGGCAATGCCTCGGTAATGAGGATGTCCACGAACTGCCCCACCAGACCGGCATCACCGTCGAAGTTCACCACCCGGTTGTTCTCCGTGCGCCCGGACTGTTGCGCCGGGTCCTTGCGCGACGGACCTTCCACCAGCACCTTTTCCACATTGCCCACCATGGACGCGCTGATGCGGTTGGCGGAGTCAAGGATCGTCGACTGCAACCGCGCGAGGCGCGCCTTCTTGGTCTCGACGCCGACATCGTCGGGCAGCTGCTCCGCCGGCGTGCCCGGCCGCGGGCTGTAGAGGAAACTGAAACTGTGGTCGTAACCCACGCGCTCGATGAGATTCATCGTCGCCTCGAAATCCTCGTCGCTCTCACCCGGGAAGCCAACGATGAAATCCGACGAGAAGGAGATCCCGGGACGATGCGCGCGCACCCGCTCTATCCAGTGGACATACTCTTCCGCGGTATAGCCGCGCTTCATCAGCGCGAGAATGCGGTCCGAGCCGCTCTGCACCGGCAGGTGCAGGTGGCTTACCAGTTCCGGGATCGCGGCGTAGGCGTCCACCAGAGCGTCGGTGAAGTCGATGGGATGGGAGGTGGTATAGCGCAGGCGATCGATGCCGTCCACGGCCGCGACGTAGTGCAGCAGTTCGGCGAAATCCACCACCCGCCCGTCATGGGTCGGACCGCGATAGCCGTTGACGTTCTGCCCGAGCAGGTTGATCTCGCGCACGCCCTGCTCGGCGAGGCCAACAACCTCCTCGATCACATCGTCGAAGGGGCGGCTGAACTCGGTGCCCCGGGTATAGGGCACGACGCAGAACGAGCAGTACTTGCTGCAGCCCTCCATGATGGAAACGAAGGCCTTGACGCCGTCCACGCGCGGCGGCGGCAGGTTGTCGAATTTCTCGATCTCCGGAAAGCTGACGTCCACGCAGGCCCGGTGCTCCTCGAGCACCTCGTCCAGCATCTGCGGCAGGCGATGCAGGGTCTGCGGGCCAAACACCATGTCGACGTAGGGCGCGCGTTCCATGATCATGCGTCCCTCCTGGCTCGCGACGCAGCCGCCCACGCCGATGACCAGGTTACCCCGGCGCTGCTTGATCCGGCGCCAGCGTCCGAGGGTGGAAAACACCTTTTCCTGGGCCTTCTCGCGCACCGAGCAGGTATTCAGCAGCACCATGTCGGCATCCTCGACGTCGTCTGTGCGGCGATAGCCGTGAGACTCGTTCAGGAGGTCGGCCATGCGCGACGAGTCGTACTCGTTCATCTGGCAGCCGAAGGTATGGATATAAAGCTTGCGTGACACGGTGGTCGTCCTTTCGCGGGAGGGCGATTTTACCCGAGAATCACCGCTATCGCAGGACGACGGGGCGGGCCACGAAACGACGCGGGAATCAGTCTTCGACAGCCCAGCCGCGCCAGCGGTAGTAAACCAGGCCGATGATTTCATGCCAGGCCCGGGTGGTCAGGGCGAGCGCGCCCGCCGAGGGGATGTAGGCAAAAATTTCCGGCTCCGTGGGTGCGGTGACCTGGATGTCCGTGGTCGCCGGAATCACGCGCACCCCCGCGGCGCGGAAGGTCTCCACCGCGCGCGGCATGTGCAGCGCCGAGGTCACCAGGATCACCGGCTCGTTGATCAGGCCCTGCTCCGATAGCCAGTTGCGCGCCTCGATGCCGTTCTGGTGGGTGGTGCGCGACAAGGTGCCCACCGCCATTTGGTTATCCCTAAGCCCCCATTCGCGCAACAAAATGCGGGAAAACTCCGATTCGCCGCCACCGACGTAGCCGTCGAAGACATTGCCACCCACCAGGTAGAGGCGATTGGCGCGGCCCTGGCGGACGATGCGGGAGGCGTGCAGCAGGCGATCGGAGCTGTCCACCAGCTCGGCGCGGGGACGCGGGTCCCGCGGCAAAGCGAGCACGCCGCCGAGCATCACCACGGCGTCGGATTTCGGCAGCGCGCCAATGGGTACCGGCGGGTACTGACGCTCGAGATGGCCCGCCAGGAGGGCGGCGGTCTTCGGCAACGACGCGACCAGGATGATGATGATCCCGAACCAGATCAGGACGCGTGAAACCACACGGCTGCCACCCAGGCGCATCAGGAGGGACAGGACGACAAGCAGGCTGAAAAGACCAACCGGGTAGACCAGCTGGGCCGCCAGCTTGGTGAGCAGGATTTCTATGATTCTTTCTCCTTAACCCGGATATTTCACCAGCATCCCGGATGCTGACGCAGGACAGGGGCGGCTGGGCGCCGCGCTGGAGCGGACCGCATAGCCGTAGCTATGGGGTGAGTGAAGCGCAAGTCCAGGCGTTCCTGGACCAGTCAGAGCCGGGATAGAAACCGGGCTCGACGTATACTGTAATGGGAACACTTGTAATCTGCTCAATGAATTTTCCGGTCTTTCAGAAAGTTATTGCTGTGCCCGGTTTCGGCTGGTGAATTATTCGGGTCAAGCAGTTAGCCCGGGATCATAACCGATTTTCCACGAATGGCCGCTGTGCCTCGAACGCTTCGACTTCTTCCCAGGCAACCGCCAGGCGCCGGTCCGATACGCGCACGGACGTGCCGAGACCCTGGGCGAACACCGAGACGCGGAACTCCTCCAGCATCCAGCGAAACGCGACGAGCGGCTCGCTGTAATCATAATCCGCGGTCATGAAGCGTTGTTGCCAGGGCTTGATTCGCGCCAGACGCTGGAGGTCGGTCTGCGGGTCGAGACGCGCCTGCTCGAGGCGCACCGAAACACCCTCGAGATAGCGCGCCAACTCCCCCAGCCAGCGCGCGGGGGTATCGTCGACGAAACCGTCGTACACCAGCCAGCCTACCTGCTCGCGCACGTCGGCCAGGGTCTCCGCGGATATTGCGCCCGAGTGTTTCCCCAGCCACGTGCGCACAGTGTGATGCGCGGCCAGCGTTGCCGCCACCTGGCGCGCGATGGTCTCCAGCATCGCCGGCAGTTCGGATGCCCGCCGCGTCACCAGCGACTCGAACGCCGCGCGCGTCCGCACCACGGGTTCGTCTTCGAAGAACACCCGATCCTGGGCCTTGTGCAACATCGCGAGCTGCAATGCCGACAGGTCTCCCACGGCGGCGTAGAGCAGGCTGATCCGCTGCCAGTCCGGCAATGGCTGGCGCAGCAGCCGGCGCTGGTTCGGCAGGGTCAGCCAGAGCAACCGGCGGACGCCGTCGCGATGAGCGATGCGTGCGATCTCCTCGCGGTCGAACACCTCGATGGCGACGCTGTCCTCGCAGTCCACCAGAGCGGGCCAGGCCACGGTCTCGTACTCGCCCACGCGTACGCGGATCGATTCCGGCAAGTCAGTGAAATCCCAGCGGGTAATGCCGTCGCGCTCGATTTTCGCGTCACCGCTGTCGACGAAGCTCGCATGGGCGCGGCCGCCGAACTCCGACTGCAGCGCCTCGAGGTCGCGGCCGTACCCGAGTATCCTCTCGTCCTCGCCGACCACCGCGATGCCGATGCGCAGAAAACCGGGCAGCGCCGAGGGGTCGAAATCCGCGGGCGAAACGTCGATGCCGCGAACCTCGGCAATGGCTTCCGCGAGCGCCACCCGCAGTGGCCGCGGGTCTGTGGCCACGCGTTCCCTCACGGCCGCCACCGTATCCGGTATCGGCACCAGGTTACGCCGAAGTGACTTGGGCAATGAACGCGTCAGCGCCTCGAGCTTTTCGCCAAGCAGGCCAGGCACCAGTCGCTCGAGCACCGGCGCGCTCACCTGGTTGAGCAGCGGCAGGCGCACGCGTGCCGTGACACCGTCCTGGTCCGACGACGGGTCGTAGAGATAGTCCAGCGGCAGCGCGATGCCATTGTTGTCGATCCTGTCGGGAAACTGTTCCAGTGTTTCCCCGGGATCCCCCAAAAGCAGCCGTTCCCTGGGAATGCGAAGCGCCTGCCTCTCGTCCTCACCAAGCGTCCGGTGCCACTTGCGCAGCGCGCTCGCGCTGTTGATGTCGGCGGGAATCACTTCATCGTAGAAGGCGAAGATCTCGGCGTCGTCGACGAGGATGTCCCGCCGCCGGGTACGGTGCTCGAGAGACTCGATTTCCTCTACCAGCGCGCGGTTGTAGTTGTAGAACCCGAGGCGCGAGTCGAGGGCGCCGTCCACCAGCGCGGCGCGGATAAAGATCGCGCGGCAGTCCACGGGATTGATGCGGCTGTAGTCGCATTTGCGTCCGCTGTAGACGGTGAGGCCATAGAGCGTGGCGCGGCGCCGCGCCACCACCCGTTCCTGGCGGGGGTCCCAGTGGGGATCGCTGTAGTGGTACTGCAGCAGGTGCCCGGCGGCGGCCTCGATCCAGCCCGCTTCCACGCCCGCCACGGTGCGTGCGTAGACCTGGCCGGTCTCCACCAGCTCCGCGCACATGATCCAGCGCGGCGCGCTGCCCTGGAGAACGGAGCCGGGGAAGATACGCAGCGACTTGCCGAAGGTGCCGTCATAGGTGGCGCCCCTGGATTTCTTTGCGCCGCGTCCGCCTCGACGGTCGCCATTCGCAGCGGGCGCGGAGACGAGGGCGACATTGCAGAGGAGCCCCGTCAATAATGCGCGGTGAATGGCGTCCGGGTCCGAGCCACCGCCAACGCGAAAGCCGAGACGGCGGAGCGACTGGCGGATGTTCGCCTGCAGCGCGCCCCATTCGCGCATCCGGAACACCGAGAGAAAGTTGTCTCCGCACCAGCGAAAGGACTGCCGCTTGGACTCGGTTTTCTGGATGCGGCGAAACTGGCGCCAGATATCCAGCAGGACGAGAAAGTCGGAAGTTTCCCTGCTCAATGCGCGGTGCCGCTCGCGTGACTTCTGCAACTGGTCCGCCGGACTCTGGCGCGGATCGGGCAGCGACAGCGCCGCCGCGATCACCACCACGTCGTCCAGGCAGCCGGCGCCCTCCGCAGCCAGCAGCATGCGCGCGATGCGCGGGTCCACCGGTATGGACGCGATACGCCGACCAAGATCAGTGAGACTGCGCTCGCCGTCGAGCGCGCCGAGTTCCACCAGCTGCTGGAGCCCGTCGTTGATCTGCCGACGGTCGGGGGCTTCGACGAAAGGAAAGGTCTCGATGTCTCCGATGCCCAGTGTCTTCATCCGCAGGATCACGTCGGCAAGTGAGGTGCGGCGGATCTCCGGGTCGGTATATTCCGCGCGGTTATCGAAGTCGTCCTCGTCGTACAGGCGGATGCAGATCCCGCTGGCCACCCGCCCGCAGCGGCCAGAGCGCTGGTCCGCGGCGGCGCGCGAGATCTTTTCCAGCGGCAGGCGCTGTAGCTTGCGGGTCGGGCTGTATCGACTCACCCGCGCGAGCCCGCTGTCGATGACGTAGCGGATGCCCGGCACGGTGAGCGAGGTCTCGGCGACGTTGGTGGCGAGAATGACGCGGATCGCTTGGCCGGGACTGAAGATGCGTTGCTGCTCCGCGGGCGTCAGGCGCGCGTACAGCGGCAGCACCTCGAGGCCGGGTTTGGCGCGCCGCCGCAGCCATTCCGCGGTGTCGCGGATCTCGCGCTCGCCCGGGAGAAAGACCAGCGTGTCGCCCGGCGCCTCTCCATGGAGTTCGTCGAGCGCGCCGGCGATGGCCGCGGGCAGCGCATCGATGCCGTTGTCATCACCCGTCATCGGCCGGTAGCGCAGTTCCACCGGGTACAGCCGCCCGGAAACGGTGACCACCGGCGCATCATCGAAATGGCTGCTGAAACGCTCGCTGTCGAGGGTTGCCGAGGTGATCACGAGGCGGAAGTCCGGTCGCTTCTTCAGGATGCGTCGAGACAGGCCGAGGAGAAAGTCGATATTGAGGGAACGCTCGTGGGCCTCGTCGACGATGAGCACGTCGTATCGCTCCAGCAGGCGGTCACGCTCGAACTCGTTGAGCAGCATGCCGTCGGTGAGCACGCGAATGTAATTGCGTTCGCTGACCTGCTCGCTGAAACGCACCCGGTATCCCACGGCCTCGCCGATGGGGGACCCGATTTCCGCGGCGATTCGCTCCGCCACCGAGCGCGCAGCGATGCGCCTCGGCTGGGTCTGGCCGATCATGCCGTGGATGCCATAACCTGCCGCGAGGCAGGCTTTTGGTAGCTGGGTGCTCTTGCCGGAGCCGGTTTCCCCACGCACCACCAGCACGGGATGGCGGCGGATCATCTCCCCGAGCGTTTCGACATGGGCACTGATGGGCAGTTCCCCGGGAAACGTCACCGCCGGCCGATTCGCCGATCTCCACGCGGCGAGCCTTTGCGATGCCGCAATCCGATCGGCCAGTGCGTCCAGGGGTTTGCCGCGTTGCCCGGCATTGCGGATCGCGCGCCGCAGGCGAAAGCGATCCTCGCGCATGCACTGGTCGAGGGTGGCCAGCAGTTCGCGGGTCCTGGGCTTGGGGATGGCAGCGTCGCTGCGCACGGGAGGAAACACGGGAACGGAAACTGGTTCGATCATACACAATCGATCCCTGGATCGCCGTCCGACCTTGACCGCCACCGCGGCATCAGGGAAAGTGACCTTCTTCACCGACCAGCGCGCCACCCATGGACTCCGTATCTCTGACGCTCGGCGAGGCCCGGGACCTCGCACTCCGCTGCCTCCTGCACAATGGCTGCGACCAGGACAATGCCGCCGCCGCCGCGGACCGCATGATCGAGGCCGAGGCGGACCACTGCCATTCCCATGGCCTTTTTCGCCTGCCGTGGTACGTGGGCGGGGTGCGTTCCGGACGCGTCAACGGCGCCGCCCGGCCAAGCGTGGAACAGCTCGCACCGGGAGTGATCCGGGTGGATGGCGATGGCGGGTTCGCGCCGCTGGGGCAGCGCGTGGCGCATGGCCCGCTGGTGGAATGCGCGCGCGCCCAGGGGATCGCCGCCCTCGGGTTCGTCAACATGTTCCATATCGCCGCGCTGTGGCCGGAGGTGGAGGCCCTGGCGAACGAGGGGTTGTGCGCCTTCGCCTTTACCGCGTCCTACCCCTACGTCGCGCCCGCGGGCGGCAAGCGTCCACTGTTCGGCACCAACCCTATGGGTTTCGGCTGGCCCCGGCCCGGCGGCACGCCGATGGTATTCGACCAGGCGTCGTCGGCCATGGCGCGGGGGGAGATCCAGATCGCTGCGCGCGACGGCAAGAGCGTCCCGGAAACCGCGGGCATCGGACCCGACGGTGAGACCACCACGGACCCCGAGGTAGTGCTCGCCGGCGCCCAGCTGGGCTTCGGCGGCTACAAGGGAGCGACGCTGGCGATGATGGTCGAGCTGCTCGCGGGGCCGCTGATCGGAGACTTTCTCAGCGTGGAATCGGAACAGGATGACGCCGGCCGGGGCGGCCCGCCGAAGGGTGGTGAACTGCTGATCGCCATGGATCCGGCGCGCTTCGGCGACGAACAGGGGTTTCTTGCCCACGGCGAGAGGCTGTTCGAGGCCATCCTCGAGCAGGATGGTACCCGCCTGCCGGGGCAGCGACGCCACGAAAGCCGCGCCGTGACCGCGCGCGAGGGAATCCGGATACCACGCAGCCTGTACGTGGAGATCGAGGCGCTGTTGGCCTGAGACCGGGGCGACTGGCCGGGGATCAGCCGGCGAGGGCGTCCCTCACCCGCTCGAGCCTGCCGCGGACCTCGCGCGCCAGTGGCTTCACCTCGTCCCGGCCCACCAACTGGAGTACCGACTCGGGGTCCATGAAAACCACCGTGATGCTCTCGTCGTCCTCCTCGCGCACCACGACGTTGCAGGGTAGCAGCACACCGATATCGGGTTCCGCGCCGAGCGCCTGGTTCGCGAGGACGGGATTACAGGCGCCCAGGATGACATAGGGACGCCGGTCGACGTCGATCTTCTTCTTCAGGGTCGCCTTGACGTCGATCTCGCTCAGGATGCCGAAGCCCTCCCTGGCGAGTTCCTCGGTCACCCGCTGTACGGCTTTTTCGTAGCTGCCGTGAAATTTCGTTTGGAAACTGTACATGGGCATTGACCTCCGGTTAGCGGGAAATGACTTCCGCCTTCTCGATCACCACGGCTTCCACGGGCACGTCGCCGTGTGGGCCCATGCGGCCGGTGGCGACGTTGCCGATGGCATCAACCACGTCCTGGCCTTCGGTCACCTTGCCGAACACCGCGTAGCCCCAGCCCTGGGCGTTCTTGCCGGTATGGTTGAGGAAGTCGTTGTTCTCCAGGTTGATGAAGAACTGCGCGGTAGCGGAATGCGGATCGCCCGTGCGCGCCATGGCGATGGTGCCGACCTCGTTCTTCAGGCCGTTGTCGGCCTCGTTGACGATGGGGTCATTGGTTGACTTCTGTTGCATGTCCTGGGTGAACCCGCCGCCCTGGATCATGAAACCGTTGATGACCCTGTGGAAGATCAGGCCGTCGAAGAAGCCCGCGTCAACATAGTCGATGAAGTTCTGCACCGTGACCGGAGCCTGGTCGGGGTACATTTCCAGGGTGATATCGCCCTTGCTGGTAGTGAGTTTGATCATGGGATTGTGTTGATGTGCTGATACGGATCCCGGCAACCACGCGATGACGGCCAGGGCGAGAAACGCCGCGGTGAAGGCCCGGCGCAGCGCCGCGGGAATGGTGGAAATCGGGAAATGGATGAGACTGGTCATGGATACTCCTGCGGCCTGGTTGGCCGACGTCAGACGAGGGACAGAATATGGTCCCAGTGGGCTTTCTCCACCGGCATGACGGACAGCCGGTTACCACGCATCAGCAGGCGCATGCCTTCGAGTACGGGATCCTCGCGCAGTTCCGCGAGACTGATCGTACGCTTGAATTTCTTCACGTAGCGCACGTCCACCAGCATCCAGCGCGGATTATCGGGGTCGCTTTTCGGATCGAAGTAATTGCTCTTCGGATCGAACGCGGTGGGATCGGCATAGGGCTTGCTCGCCACCTTCATGATGCCGACGATGCCGGGCACATCGCAGTTGCTGTGATAGAAGAACACCTGGTCGCCGGTTCTCATGTCGTCACGCATGAAGTTGCGCGCCTGGTAGTTGCGGATGCCGTCCCAGGGTTCCACCTTGACCCGTTTCAGGTCGTCGATGGAGAACACGTCGGGTTCGCTCTTCATCAGCCAGTACTGCATCGGTTCTGTCTCTTCTATTCGTCGGTTTACTGTTCGAGTTCCGCGCGCACTCTTCGTATGGAGCGGGCGCGGCCGGCGGATTCATCCACGTCCACCACCACGCCGCACAGGCTGCCGGGGCCGGTGGCCGGCTCGAGCCGCACCTGCATCTTTTGCACCATGCGTTGGAGCACTGCGCCGGTATCGCTGCCGATCACGGAATCGTAGCAGCCGGTCATGCCGAGGTCGGTGACGTATGCCGTGCCGCCGGGAAGTACGCGCTCGTCCGCGGTGGGCACGTGGGTATGGGTACCGACCACCGCGGCGACGCGGCCGTCGAGATGCCAGCCCATGGCGATCTTCTCACTCGTGGTCTCGGCATGGAAATCCAGCAGGATCACGTCCACCTCCGCCGAGCGCTCCGCGAGCACCTGGTCCACCATGGTGAACGGCGAATCCAGTACCGGGTGCATGAAGGCCTGGCCCATGAGGTTGAGCACGCCGATGCGAATGCCGCCAGGCGCCTCGCGCACTATCCAGCCCGAGCCCGGGGTGTCGTCGGGATAGTTGTGCGGGCGCAGGAGATCCGGGTTGTCGTCGATGAAACCCAGCGCCTCGCGCTTGTCCCAGACATGATTGCCGGTGGTCATGACATCGATGGACAGAGCGCGGAACTCGCCGAGGACGCTTGCGGTAATGCCGAATCCCCCGGCCGCGTTCTCCACGTTGACCACGGTGAAATCGATGTTTTCGCTCGCCTGCAGATCGGCCAGCCGCTCGCGCAGCACCCGGCGTCCGGGACGCGCGACCACGTCTCCCACCAGCAGGACATTCATGAATCGAAGCGGTAGACGCGTTTGTTCGTCACCACCAGCGGCAGCGGAATGTCCCAGGATTCCGCATCGATCCGTTCGACGCGCTGCACCTCGTGGGCGATGCCCACCAACAGCGGGCGTGGAATTTCCATCTCGCGCAGGAAGGCGAAGGTGGTGTCATAGAAGCCGCCGCCCATGCCGACACGGTTGCCACTGGCGTCGAAGCCCACCAGCGGCACCAGCACCAGATCGAGTTCCTCGGCGGAGAGCATCTCGTCGGGATCCAGCACCGGCTCGGGGATGCCCAGGTTGTTGGGCTTGAACTCGATGCCGGCCTCAAGGGCGCCAAACAGCATCCAGTTGCGACCACCGGAGCGCTGGATCACCGGCAGGTAGGGCTGGCGATCATTCTCCCGGCACCAGCGAATCACTTCGCGGGTATCGATTTCGCCGTCATTGGCAAGATACAGGGAAATCCGCCGCGCCGCGCGAAACGCGTCGAGAGTCAGTAACTGATCCAGCAAACCGTGGGAAGCGGCAGCTTGCGCGTCCCGGTCGAGGCCGCGACGCGCCGCGCGCAATGCCTGGCGCAGGCGCTTTTTCTCCGCCGCGGCGGCAGACGGTTGCGAAAGGGAGTCGTTCAAGGATCAGCGGACGGGAGAGGGGCGAAAAGCAGCGTTACCCGCCGGTGTCGTGCGCTCACTTTACCTTGAACCGGATGGTCCAAGTGGGTACTAAAGACAGCTTCGGGATTCCCGCCGGCAAAAAGCCGTGTTCATACACGCCCGCCGTCCATTGCAAGTACCCGAAAAAAAGAATTAGGTTCTAAGGGATTCGGAGAACGCCTCGAGCACCGCAGGCAACGCCGCGGGGAATTCTACCAGAGGTTGTGCCGCGGCCTGAATCTTGAAATTTAACGCGGAATATGTTCCACCCGCATGGAAGATATGTTCGACCCGCACGGCCCCACAACCGGTCTCAAAAACAGCCGAGCGCCGGTGAGACGAGGCGAAATCGGAATCAAATGCGCAGTGTACATAAAGTACATGAGCAATTTGATGAGGATTTCAACGAAGTATCACCAAGCGCAGGCTTTTTTGAGGCCGGTTCTACAGGGCGACCTGGCGGATGTTGTCCATCGCCTGGTCGATTTTCTCGTGCAGCTTTTCCAGCCGGTCGCTGACCTCGCTGCCTTCGCCCACGCTCTTGCGCGCTTCCAGCAGTTCATGGCTGATATTGAGCGCGGCCATGATAGCGCAACGATCCGCACCCAGGGCATGGTTGTTGTTGGCGATGGTGCGCATCTGGCGGTCGAGGTAACCCGCCGCCTCGATCACCCCCTGGGTCTCCTCTTCCTTGCAGGCGATGGTGAACTCGCGCTGCATGATGCTGACCTTGACCGCCTGTTTCTCGCTTGTCATGTAATGGAATGTCGGGTTGTTGGCCGGGCGCTACCCGGCGGTATCAGGATTCCAGCGACTTCAACCGGGCGACGATCTGCTCGACCCGCCCGCGGGCGATCTTGTTCTTTTCCTGCAGCGCCTTGAATTCCTGGCGCAACATGCGCTGATCATTGCGCAATATCTCGTTATCGCGATTCATGGACTCCGCGAGCTTGATCAGCTCGGCCACGCGGCGCTCGAGTTTCTCTATGGTCTGTTCCACCACTTCACCTGTCGGACGATCCGACAAACTATAAATTGACAGCGTCAGCGGGTCAATTGCTGCCTGCCGGAATCGGCGCTGGCACGACCATTGACGTAGAATCGGCCTCCCCCAAACCCCCAGCAAAGCCATGCGCAATGTACTGATTACCGGCGCCAGCCGGGGCATCGGCCTCGAACTGGCGCGCCAGCTCGCGGAACGCGGCGACGCGGTGACCGTCACCTGCCGCGAACCGTCCGCGGCGCTCACCGACCTCGGCGTGAGGTCCATCACCGGTATCGACGTCACCGACGATGCGTCGGTGTCAGGGCTCGCGGACGCCCTGTCCGGCCAGTCCCTGGACGTGCTGATCCACAACGCGGGCGTTCTCTCCCGGGAAAGCCTGGACGACCTCGACTTCGACCGCATCCGGCGCCAGTTCGAGATCAACACCCTCGGCCCGCTGCGCGTGATCGCGGCGCTGCGTGGCAACCTGCATTCGGGTTCGAAAGTCGGGATAGTGACCAGCCGCATGGGTTCCATCGAGGACAACTCCTCGGGCGGCATGTACGGCTATCGCATCTCCAAGGCAGGGGCGAACATGGTTGGCCGCAGCCTGGCGCATGATCTCGCGGACCAGGGCATCGCCGTGGCGCTGCTCCATCCCGGCATGGTGGCCACGGACATGACCGGCGGCAATGGTATCCCGCCGGCCGACGCCGCGCGCGGGCTGATCGCCCGTATGGATGCGCTGACCCTGGATTCGAGCGGCGGCTTCGAGCATGCCGAGGGCTATGCCCTGCCCTGGTGAAGGCCCTGCCTGAGAGCGAGCCGGGCCGGCTGCCGACCGCATCGTGCTGAGGGCCGCCATTGCCGCCGACTGGCGGCTGCTGGTCTTCGGCATGCTCATGACTTTCTGGTCGAGCCCGGGCCAGACCTACCTGGTTTCCCTCTTCGGCGGCGAGATCCGCGCCGCCTTCGACCTCTCCCACGGACAGTTCGGCAGCCTGTACTCCGCCGGCACCCTGCTGAGCGCCGGCGTACTGCTCTGGAGCGGCCGACTGGTGGATCGGCTACCGCTGCGCCGCATCTCCATCACCGTGGTCTGCGTCCTCGCGCTGGGCTGCGCCTGGATGGCCGCGTCCACCGGCGTGGTCATGCTGACCCTGGGCATCTTCCTGCTGCGCCAGTCCGGCCAGGGGTTGATGACGCTGATCAGCGCCACCGCCATGGTGCGTTACTTCGAGGAGATCCGCGGCCGCGCCAGCGCCATCGGTCATCTCGGCTTCGCCTGCGCCGAGGCGGTGCTGCCCACCCTCGTCATCGCCGCCATCGCGCTCTACGGCTGGCGCCGGAGCTGGCTGCTGCTGGCGCTCGCGCTGGTCGCCATGGTCCCGCTGATCGCATTACTCCTGAAGGACCATGGACGGCGCCACGCGGCGTATCTCGCGCGCATGGAGACCGGCACGCGGTCGGGCGCCAATGGCGCGCCGATGAAACGCCAGTGGAGCCGCGGGGAGGTGCTGCGGGATCCGCGCTTCTACCTCTACATGCCGGCCCAGCTCTGTCCTTCCATCTTCTTCACCGGTTTCTTCTTTCACCAGATCCACCTGGTGGAGACCAAGGGCTGGGAGCTGGCGCACTGGGGGCCGATGTTTGCGATCTATGCCGCGGCGGCATTGCTTTCCACCATCGTCAGCGGTCCGCTGGTGGACCGCCTCGGACCGGTGCGTCACCTGCCCTGGTTCAGCCTGCCGCTGGGGCTCGGCCTGTTCCTCCTGTCCACCGGAGACAGCACGCTGCTGGCGCCCGTATTTCTCGTGCTGACGGGCTTCACCAGCGGATGGAGCCCCACCGTGGTGGCGCCGTTCTGGGCGGAGCTGTACGGCACCCGTCACCTGGCGGCGATCAAGTCCCTGGGCACCGCGTTGATGGTGCTCGGCTCGGCGCTGTCGCCTTTCGCCCTTGGCTGGCTGTTCGATGCCGGCTGGAGCCTCGACAGCGTCGCGCTGGCGTCGTCGATCATCATCCTGGCCTGCGCGTTGCTGGCGCATTTCGCCCTCGCGGATTCGCGCAAGGGCTGGCAGCCCGCCTGAACGCAGAAGCGCGGCGGCGAGCGCCGCCGGGCGGGTCGTCAGCCGAATTCCTCGATGCGTTCAATCGCCCGGTCCAGCGAGCGCTGGAGGCGCTCGCGACTGACCGGCTTCACCAGGTAGTCCGAGTCCCTGACCTCGAGCGAGCGAATCGCGTACTGGTCGTGAGCGGTGACGAAGATGACCGCCGGCCGTTCGTCCTCGGGGATGGCCTCGAGCACATCGAATCCGTTCATGTCCGGTAACTGGATGTCCAGGAACACCAGTTGCGGCCGTTCCCGCCGGATCATGTCCACGGCAATCGCACCGCGGCTGCAATCCCCCAGCAATTCCACCCCGGGATGGCCCACGACGAGTTGGCGTAGCGCCTCGAGGGCTATCGTCTCGTCTTCCACTATGATTGCTCTAATCATCGATCATTCCTCGTTACCGGCGGGTCCAGGCCCCGGAAATCACTTCCGGAGGCGACCAGGCCACGCCCGCGGACTCCCGGACAACGTGAATTCTGTCACAGCATTGGCGGTCAGGGGCATGATATCAACATGATATGATTTCTACCGAATCAAAGCACGGGGCTACGGGAGCGGCATGCGCCAGGCAGGAAACCGGGTAGCGCGCGCCATACTGATCGCTGTCCTCATCTGCGCCGATGTCTCCCTGGCAGCCGGCCAGGGCGTCGTCGCGCGCATCACCGATCTCGAGGGCCAGGCCACGATGGCGGGTGCTGGAGACAAAAACCTCCGGATTCTCGGGCGAGTATCCCCGGGCGCCGAGATATCACTTTCCGCTGACGCCAGGATCACCCTGCACTTTCCCGCCAGCCGCACGGACTACCGATTCGTGGGACCGAACACGATCAATGTGAGCGCGGATGCGGCCAGCGGCAGCGATTCACCGGCAACGATCCATCATCACGGCGATATCGGCATTACCCTGGATGCCGGCGATAGCGATCTCGGCGCCATCGCCATGCGCGGACTCGAGGTGGAGCCCACTAAACTGGAAATGTTGCGCCCGGTGGATACCACGATATTGCTCACCCGGCCCATCCGGTTTCAGTGGCAGGTCACGGCGCCGTTCGACGAGTACCAGTTCTCCCTCGAGAACGCAAACGGTGTGCAACTCTACTCCCGTTTTACCGGCGACGCCGGTCTCGACCTGCCCGCCGAGGTGACACTCTCGGCCGGTAATCATTATCGCTGGAGTGTGACCGCGAGTGCCGTGGATGGCCGTAGCGCCGGCGCCACCGCGGAATTCACCACCGCGTCCACCGCCGACGAGGCGCGCTTTTTCCGCCTCGCCGCGCTCAATCGCGGGGACGTCTCCAACCGGGTGCTCTACACGCTCTATCTCGACGCACTCGGACTGCATCTCGAGGCGGAGGCCGCGCGCCAGGCGCTCGAACCGGTTCGCCCCGGCATCTCCAGCCGCACGGAACCAGTGCGGTGACCGGAACGCCCGTGGCGGCCGGGGACACCCCGGCGCGCCGCGGCAATCTGCTGCCCTGGCTACTGGCCATCGTGGTCGCCCTGTGCGCGTGGCTGCCGGCGCGCGCGCTGCTGGACCATCGAATCCTCGATACCCAGTTCCGCCTGCTGCGCGCCACCGGACCGCTCCCCGTCGCCGATGACCCGGTGCTGGTGGGCATCGATGAGGCCACCTACAGCGCCTTCGAATGGCCACTGGGACTGTGGCATCCGCATCTCGCCACGTTCCTGGACGCCATGCGGACGGCCGGCGCCCGCCTGGTGGTGCTCGACGTGCTGATGCCCATGCAGGCGATACCAGAAACCCTGACCCGGCTCGCGGACGAGGGGCATCTTCCCTACCACGACGACGCACTGCTGGGCGCGATCCTGGCGCTCGATGAAGCTCATGTCCCGCTGGTCTTCGCCGAGGCCCCGGATGACGGTGGCAAACGCATCCTGCGCGGCTACTCCGAATTGCTGTCGCTGCTGGCCGGCATGGGCGACGTTGACGACCGGTTCGGCTATGCCCAGGTGCCGCTTGACGCGGACGGCGCCCAGCGCCGTTACCGCGCGAGCGTCGAAGGCCGTCCCGCCCTCGCCGCCCGCGCCGCCGGAATCCTCGGCCACGACCCCCGCGACGGCCTGATCAACTTCACCCTCGGCGAGCCGCTCTCCTACGTCCCGATGCAACGGGTCAACGTCTGGCAGGATGAGGGGGACAGCAACGCATTGCGCGAGCGATTCCGCGACCGGGTGGTGTTCCTCGGCAGTGTCAGCCAGGCGGATGACCGGCGCCCGCTACCGGTCCAGTTGTTTGCTGGCGAGGACGATTCTCCCGATCCGCGCGCGGCCAGCTTTCGCCAGCCGGGCGTGGTCGCGCACCTGCAGGCGCTGCGCGGATACGCAGCGGATCGAACCATCCGGGAGCTTGCGTGCTGGCAATTGCTAGTGTTGGTCGCCCTGCTGCTGTGTGCGTGGTGGCTTCCCGGCGGAATCCGTCAACGACTCGTTCTGGCTCTGGCCGGCAGTGCGATCCTGCTCGCGCTGGGAACCTGGTTGCTGCGCGTGGACGTCTACCTGCCCCTCGGGGCGCCGCTGGTGACGTGGTGGATCGCCACCGGCGGCCGCGCTCTCGACCAGGCACGCCGCGCTGTGAGCGAGCGCCGCCACCTGCGCGCCCTGTTCTCGGGCTATGTCAGTCCGCCGGTACTCGACTCGCTGCTCGACGGCCGACTGTCATTTCGCCGCGGCGGTGAACTGCGCCGCGTGTGCATCCTGTTCTCCGACATCCGCAGTTTCACTGAGCGCAGCGAGGAGCAAAGCCCGGAACTGGTGATCGACCTGCTCAATCGTTACTTCGATCACATGGTGGACTGCATCCATGACCGCGGCGGCACCCTGGACAAGTTCATCGGCGACGGACTTATGGCCTTCTTCGGCGCGCCCAATGGCATGGGCAGCCCGGCGGGTATCGCCATGGAATGCGCCAGTGCAATGCTAGCGCGTCTCGCGCGGTTCAACGAAGAGCTTGCGCGTGACGGTATCGACCCCGTTCATATCGGTATCGGCCTCCACGTGGGCGAGGCGGTGGTGGGCCACGTTGGCTCCGCGGGCCGACACGAGTACACCGCCATCGGTGACGTGGTGAACGTGGCCGCGCGGCTGGAGGGCCTCTCCAAGGAGGTGGACCGCCCTGTCGTGGTGAGCGCCGACGTGGCAAACGAACTGCCGCGGGAATTTGTCCTCGAGCCACTGGGACGGCGCTCCATCCGTGGGCACAGCCCGATGGAGATGTTCGCCTGGCAGCCAGGCCCGGGAACCCGGGAAAGGCTGGAAAAAAATACTGAACCTGACACCCCGGCCTCCCGACCATCCGGATAACCGCGGACGCGGTTTTCATGGGGGAGGTAGAGGCGATCGCCCCGGCGCATTCCGGCGCCGGGGCGTTTCGTTGATCCCGCTACAGCAGGGCGTCCAGCCCTCTCGCAATGTCCCGCTGGATATCCGCCTGGTCCTCGAGACCGGCGGAGATCCTGACCAGGTTGTCGCTGATGCCTGCCTGGTCGCGCTCGGCCTGGCTGATGCGCGCATGGGTGGTGGTGGCGGGATGGGTGATGGTGGTGCGGGTGTCGCCCAGGTTGCCCGTGATGGAGACCATCCGCGTGGCGTCGATCACCGACCAAGCCTCCGCACGATCGCCGCGCACGCGAAACGAGACGATGCCGCCAAAGCCGTCCTGCTGCCGGGCCGCCAGCGAATGGCCCGGGTGATCCTCGAGACCGGGGTGGAATACCGCCTCCACCGCGGGGTGCTCGCGCAACCAGCGCGCGAGCGCGAGGGCGTTGTCGCCGTGGCGCGCCATCCGCAGGGACAGGGTTTCGAGCCCCTTGAGAAACACCCAGGCATTGAACGGGCTCATGCTCGGCCCGGTGGTACGCATCATGCCGAAGAAGGCATCGTGGACCTCGGCATCATTGGTGGCCATGGCGCCGCCGACGCAGCGGCCCTGGCCGTCGAGGTACTTGGTGGCGGTATGGATCACCACGTCCGCCCCGAGGATGAGCGGGCGCTGCAGTGCGGGGGTACAGAAGGCATTGTCCACCACCAGTCGAGCGCCGGATTCGCGGGCGAGATCGGCCAGGGCGCGCACATCGGCTATATGGCATAGCGGATTGGTCGGCGTTTCGATAAACAGGAGCCGCGTCTCGTCACGGATTGCATCGCGCCACTGGTCCAGCTCCCGCACCGGCGCCGCGGTGATCGCGATACCGAAGCGACCGAAGATGCGGTTGAACAGGGACAGCGTCGAACCGAACACCTCGCGCGCGACGACGACGTGATCGCCGGGTTTCAGCAGGCTCAGCACCAGGCCGGTGATCGCCGCCATGCCGGACGCTGTGGCGACGCAGTAGGCCGCCTGCTCGAGCATCCCGAGGCGCTGCTCGAATGTGCGCACCGTGGGATTGGTGAAGCGCGAATAGATGTTGCCCTCTTCCTTTTCGCCGAACAGCGCCGCGGCCTGGGCAGCATTCTCGAATACGAAACTCGAGGTGGTGTAGATGGGCTCGCTGTGCTCGCGCTCCGGGCCACGTACCTGGCCGGCGCGTACCGCGAGGGTGTCGCGGCCGAGGGGTTCATCCGCGAGTGCCGCGGGATCGATCTTGCTCATGGGCTGACTCTTGCCTGGTTTCTGACGATCGCCGCCTTCGAGCAGGTTGCGGGTCTTCGGCTGGTGGCGGTCCCCGGGGGATTCGCCGTGTCGGCGCGCGGGCATTAAAAAACCCGCTGTGGCCGGCTGGGGAAGCGGCGTCAAGCAGGTTGGCGGGCTTCTCTTTAGCCGAATTTGTATAGCGCCCGCAAGCTGAATCTCAAATCGGCGCTGCCCGGCATACTATGCAGAGCGCGTTCCAATGTCAACGATGGCGGCGGGCGGGTATAATCCCGCGGCCCAGCCAGACCGTCGCACTCCCATGACCAGCAACGCCCCAGAATCCTATCGCAGTGGCCCGGACGCCGAGGGTCATTTCGGCATCTTTGGCGGGCGCTTCGTCGCGGAAACGCTGATGCCACTGATCCTGGAGGTGGAAAAGGCCTACTACCGCTACCGCGACGATCCCGACTTCCTGCGCGAACTCAACTACCTCGCACGGGATTACGTCGGCCGGCCAAGTCCGCTCTATCTCGCCGAGCGGCTGAGCGACGAACTCGGCGGCGCGCGCATCTACTTCAAGCGTGACGAACTCAATCACACCGGGGCGCACAAGATCAATAACACCCTCGGCCAGATCCTGCTGGCGAAGCGCATGGGCAAGACGCGTATCATCGCCGAGACCGGCGCCGGCCAGCACGGCGTCGCCACCGCCACGGTATGCGCGCTGTTCAACCTGCCCTGCGTGGTCTACATGGGCGAGAAGGACATCGAGCGCCAGGCGCCGAACGTGTTCCGCATGCGCCTCCTCGGTGCGGAGATCAAGCCGGTCACCAGCGGCACCGCCACGTTGAAGGACGCGATGAACGACGCCCTGCGCGACTGGGTCGCCAACGTCGAGGACACGTTCTACATCATCGGCACCGCCGCGGGCCCCCATCCCTACCCCGAGATGGTGCGCGACTTCCAGTGCGTCATTGGACGCGAGGCGCGGGAGCAGTTCATGGAGCGCACCGGCCGCCTGCCCGACGCCATCGCCGCCTGTATCGGCGGCGGCTCCAATGCCATCGGCCTGTTTCATCCGTTTCTCGATGATGCCGGCGTAAGGATCATCGGCGTGGAGGCCGCGGGCCACGGCATCGAGTCCGGCGAACACGCCGCCTCGCTCACCGGCGGACATCCCGGCGTGCTGCACGGCAACCGCACCTACCTGCTGCAGGACGACGACGGCCAGATCTGCGACGCGCATTCCATTTCCGCGGGACTCGACTACCCCGGCATCGGCCCGGAGCATTCCTGGTTGCACGAGTCCGGGCGCGTGGAATACGTCTCCGTAACAGACGACGAGGCGCTCGAGGCCTTCCAGCTCTGCTGCCGCACCGAGGGCATCATCCCCGCGCTGGAACCCTCCCATGCCCTCGCCCACGTGGCAAAGATCGCGCCGGAGATGGATCGCAAGCAGAGCATCATCATGAATCTCTGCGGCCGCGGGGACAAGGACGTGTTTACCGTCGCCAAGGCGCTGGGGGTGGAGCTGTGATCCGCGATCGCCTCGCCGAACGGTTCGCCAGCGTCCGCGACGCCGGGCGCTCCGCGCTGGTCACCTTCGTCACCGCCGGCGACCCGGATCCCGATACCGCCCAGGCAATCCTCGACGGCCTGCCCGCCGCGGGCGCCGACATCATCGAGCTCGGCATGCCGTTCTCCGATCCCATGGCGGACGGCCCCGCGATCCAGGTCGCCAACCTGCGCGCGCTCGGCAACGGCATCACGCTGAAGAAAACCCTGGCCATGGTGGAGAAATTCCGCGCCGGGGACGACGACACGCCCATCGTGCTCATGGGCTACTACAACCCCATCCACCATTACGGCGTGCAGGCCTTCATCGACCGCGCCATCGAGATCGGCGTCGACGGCCTGATCATCGTCGACCTGCCGCCGGAGGAAGACGTCGAGATGGCGCATCCCTGCCTCACCGCGGGGCTACACTGGATCCGCCTGACCACGCCCACGTCGGACGATGCGCGCCTCGACGTGGTGCTGAAGAACAGCTCCGGCTTCGTCTATTACGTCTCCATCACCGGCATCACCGGCACCCGTTCCGCGGAACAGACCTCCGTGGCCGACGCGGTGGCGCGCATCCGCCGCCATACCGACCTGCCGGTGGCGGTGGGCTTCGGCATCAAGACCGCCGACCAGGTGCGCGAGGTAGCGAGCGTGGCCGATGGCGTGGTGGTGGGTTCCGCCATCGTCAGCCAGGTGGAGGCGGGCGTCGACGCCGGGCAGTCCGGCGGCGACATCGCCGCCAGGGTGCACGAATTCGTTCGCACCCTTGCGGGTGGATTAAGCCAGGAAGCTCAGTAACGCTCGACGGGCACGGGTCTCGTATCCGCGTCAACGCTGACGTAGGTAAAGGTGGCCTCGGTCACCTTGAGCCGTTCGATCGCCGGCTGTCGCCGGCGTACCCAGGTCTCGATATGGATCGAGATCGAGGTCCGTCCCACCTTCGCCACCGAGCAGTAGCAACTGACCTGGTCGCCGACGTAGACCGGCAGGTGGAAGGTCATGGAATTCACCCCTACCGTCACCAGCCTGCCCTTGACCGTGTGGCTGGCGAAGATCGCTCCCGCGAGGTCCATCTGCGACATGATCCAGCCGCCGAAGATGTCGCCCGATGGATTGGCGTCCCCCGGCATCGCGATGGTTCGCAGGGATGGCTCGCGTTCGAGGTCGTCGTGGTCGCCGGGCGCCATGTTCAGATCCCGCGACCGAGTGAATAGAACTCGTCGTTGGGGCGCATGCCGACAAGGTTCGCCATGCGGTTCGAGAGCGCGAAAAACCCGGCGATGGCGCCGATGTCCCAGGCGTCCTCGTCGCTGAAGCCGTGGGCGTGGAGCGCGGCAAAGTCCTCCTCTCCCAGCGCCCCGGGCTCGCGCGCGACTTTCAGCGCGAAGTCGAGCATCGCCTTCTGCCGGTCGGTGATATCCGACTTGCGATAGTTCACCGCCACCTGGTCCGCCACCAGCGGATCCTTCGCGTAGATGCGGAGGATCGCGCCATGGGCGATGACGCAGTAGTGGCAGTCATTGATCGCGCTCGTCGCCACCACGATCATTTCCCGCTCCGCCTTGCTGAGGCCACCGTCCTTCAGCATCAGGGCGTCGTGATAGTCGAAGAATGCGCGGAACTCCGCCGGCCGGTGCGCGAGGGTGAGAAATACGTTGGGAATGAACCCGGCCTTTTCCTGCACATCCTCGATGCGCGCGCGGATATCGGCGTCGAGTTCATCGAGAGCCGGTACCGGGTAGCGGCTGATGGAGTGTTTGCTCATGGCTTGTTCCCGCCTGGAAGCTGGATCAGAAATCCGGGTTGAAATAATGCCTGCCGGAACGAATCCCCTGCACCTGCTCCATGAGCAGGCTGAAGTGCTCTTCGTTGTCGAGGAAGTTGGAATTTTCCGCATTCACCATGAGCAAAGGCGCCTCGTGATAGCCGAGAAAGAATCGGGTGTAAGCATCCGCAAGCTCTTCGAGGTAGCCGCGTTCCATGTTGCGCTCGAACAGGATGCCGCGGCGGCGGATGCGGCGCACCAGCACGTCGATGGGCGCCTGCAGGTAGATCACGAGGTCTGGCCGTGGCACCTCGGGCGAGAGCTGGCGGAACACCTGTTCGTAGAGGTACAACTCGTCCTCGTCCAGGGTCAGGCGAGCGAACAGCGGATCCTTCTCGAGCATGAAATCCGCGATCCGCACGGGCGCGAACAGGTCCCCCTGGCGCAACTCCTTGAGCTGCTTGACGCGCTGGAACAGGAAAAAGAGCTGGGTCTGGAGGGCGTATTGCGCGGGCGCGCGATAGAAACGCTCGAGGAACGGATTGTCCTCGGGTTGCTCGAGCAGAAGGCCGGCGCCGATGGCCCCTGCCATGCGCCGCGCGAGGGTGGTCTTGCCCACGCCGATGGGGCCTTCGACGACGATGTATTTCCTGCTTTCTATGGGTCTTTACCGGTTCGGATCTGTCAGGACCGCCGTCCCGGTGCACGGCCGGCTTCTCTGGCGGCAGGCGCCAGCGGACGCCCTCACATGGCGGGGTAATGTACACTCGACCGCGGACGAATTGCTACAATGTTTGTCCATGCTATCGGGTGACGCGGGCAAACTGCCACGCTTTCCGTTGCCCGCCACCCGACTCCAGGAGAACCGATGCTCTACGTTATTTATGCCCGGGATCACGAAGGTTCCCTGGAATCCCGACTCCAGGCCAGACCCGCCCACCTTGCGCGTCTCAATGCCCTGGTCGACCAGGGGAGGTTACTCGTTGCCGGCCCTCTGCCCGCGGTGGATAGCGAGGATCCCGGTCCCGCCGGCTTCACCGGTAGCCTGGTGATAGCCGAGTTCGAGTCACTCGAGGACGCGCGCCAGTGGGCCGATGAGGATCCCTACGTGGCCGCGGGCGTTTATGCCGACGTGGAAGTCAAACCCTATAAAAAAGTGCTCCCCTGACAGGACTCAACCTGTCCGCGCCGCCGTCACCCGGCCGAGCTGTTCGAGCCAGTCCGCGTCGAATCCCGCGGCGCGACGCTGCTCCAGGTTGAGAGGGCCCTGCACCCTGTTGGGTAGGTAGCGCGACAACAGGTCGAAGAACGTATCTCGCGGATCGAGCGCGCGCTCCGCGCAGACCCGGCGGTACCAGTTGATGCCGATGGCAACGTGGGACTCCTCTTCGCGCAAAATCAGTTCCAGTAACTCCGCGCTCTCCCCGTCACCCACGGCGCGCAGGCGGCGGATCATGCCGGGGGTGACATCCAGGCCGCGGGCCTCCATCACGCAGGGCACCATCGCCAGCCGGCTCAGCAGATCATGGCGGGTCTTGCGTGCGATATCCCAGAGTCCGTCATGGGCCGGATAGTCACCATAGCTGGCGCCCAGCGCCCGCATACGCTCGTTCAGCAGGGTGAAATGACGCGCCTCGTCCGCGGCCACACCGAGCCAGTCTCTCTGGAATCGCGCCGGCATGCCGCCGAAGCGCCAGGCTATATCGAGGGCCAGGTTGATGGCGTTGAACTCGATATGGGTGATGGCGTGGAGAAAGCAGGCGCGGCCTTCCGTGCTGCCAAGACCGCGACGCCCCACATCGCGTGGATCCACCAGCTCGACCCGTGCGGGCCGGCCTGGTTCGATATCCTCCTCCGAGGATTGTCCCGCGGTAAACAAGGGCGCGTCGCCGGAATCCTCGTCGGCCGTTTCAGACACCAGTTCCGCAATGATCGCGGCCTTGTCTTCGGCCTCCGTGGCGCGCAGCGCCGACAGGATACGCGCGCGGAACCCGGCCCCGGGCGGTTCAGTCACGGGACTCGAGCTGGCGCCAGATCACCTTGCCTGGCGCCTCGCGCTCCAGCAGCTCGAGCCATTGTTCGTGTTGCGCGCATTCCTCGTCGCTGGCGCGCATCACCGGTGTCGGCGCCGCCCTTTCCCGGCCAGACGCTGCTTCGGTGGACGCAGGCGTATCCCCCTCATCCGCGGAATCGTCCGCTGCTGATCCGTTCGCGCGACCGGAACGGTTCGCGCCCGGTCGAACCAGGTCCTCGGATTCCCCAAGCAGGGAAATCTGGCCGCCGGTCATCATGAGATAGACGTCGGCGAGAATCTCGGCGTCGAGCAGCGCGCCATGGAGCTGACGCTGGCTGTTGTCCACGCCGTAACGCCGGCAGAGCGCGTCGAGGCTGTTCTTCTGTCCCGGGTGACGGTGACGCGCCATGACGAGGGTATCCAGCACCTCGCAATGGGCATCGATCACGCCATCGCCAAGACCCGCGCGCGCGAACTCGTGGTTGAGAAACGCGACGTCGAACGGCGCGTTGTGGATGATCAGCTCCGCGCCACGGAGAAAGGCCAGCAGGTCTTCCGCCAGTTCACCGAACAGCGGCTTGCCCTCGAGGGAAGCGAGGGTGATCCCGTGCACCTCGATCGCGGCCTCGTCTATTTCGCGCTCGGGATGGATGTAGTGGTGGAAGTTGTTTCCGGTGACGCGCCGGTTCACCAGTTCGAGACAGCCGATCTCGATGATCCGGTGGCCCTGCGCGGGCTCGAGTCCCGTGGTCTCGGTATCCAGTACGATCTGGCGCATGCTCAGACGGCCCGGCTCGCGGAAGCCAGCAACTCGTCGATGGCCTCGTTGGCGAGCTGGTCGGCGCGCTCGTTGCCGGCATCGCCGGAGTGCCCTTTCACCCAGTGCCAGCGCACGTCATGATCCTGGATCAGCGCGTCGAGACGTTCCCACAGGTCGCGGTTCTTCACCGCCTTGCGCGCGGCGGTTTTCCAGTTCGCCTTCTTCCAGCCCGCGAGCCATTCCGTAACCCCGCGGCGGAGATACTGCGAGTCAGTGTAGAGCGCAACGCTGCAGCGGCGTTTCAGCGACGCGAGCGCCTCGATGGCGGCCACCAGCTCCATCCGGTTGTTGGTGGTGTCCGGCTCGCCACCACGCAATTCCCGCCGGTGGCGCCCGGCGACCAGGACGGCGCCCCATCCGCCGGGGCCGGGATTGCCACGGCAGGCGCCATCGGTGTGAATGACCACGGCATCCGTCACCGGCGCGGGCACCCTGGCGCGGGAAACATCGATCAGGCGGGATTCTTGACGACCAGTCTCAGGTGCGAGCGCCCCGCCGCCGCGCTGGCGGGTATGCCGGAGGCGGTAACGCCGGGACGCGCAATGGCGGGAATGAAGCGCCGCCAGGCGAGCCGGTGACCGCTGGTGCCGACTGCGATCTCACGCTTGCGGCCGACGATCATGTACACCGCGCCGAGCGCGGGCCACCAGCGATCCCCCATGCGGTCGAGAAAGCCCAGGCGCGCGCGCCATACCGGGCTTTGCATCGGCGGCTGGTAAGCAAACTGGCAGGCGCCGAGAATGTCGATGCCAAGCAGCGAGAGCCAGTCCTGCACCCGGCGGGCGCGGTAATGCTTGCCGCGCCACGGCGCCCGTTCCACGTTGGCGCGCGAACGGATTCCGGGCAGGCCGTTCAGCCCCCAGAGACTGAAGCGGTTGAACCCGGTGATCACCACGCAGCCCTCGGGAATCAGGACCTGGTTGACCTCCCTGAGCACGCGATGCGGGTCGGCGCAGAAGTCCAGCACGTGGGGCAACACGATCAGGCTGTGGGTGCGTTCGCCGAAGGGCAGCGCGCCGGGTTGCGCCACCAGGTGCCGCGCGCGGGGCAGCACAGTCGCTTCCGTATCGGCTTCCGCGGGCGCGCCGGCCTGGTCCCCGACACTGGCGCGTGATATGAACCGGGTGCCCACCTCGATGTCTTCCATGTCGCGCAGGTAGTCGCGGCCCGGCAGGCCGACCTGGAGCGCGGTGGGATAGTAGCCGGCGGGAATCAGCCGGCGGCAATGACGGCATTCCTCTTCCAGGAGCCACTGTCCAAGGGATGAGTTGAACCAGTTGTCGCCGGCAATGCCCATGACGTCGATATCGTGCAGGTTGTACTTTCGGCGAGCCGGCTGATTCCGGGCTGCCGCTGTTGATACAATTCGATTGCCCCTATTCTAACCCGAACACTCCACCAGCCGACCCCGGCATGTCCGCCAGTTCCACCGAACCCTCCCCGGTCGTCGCCCTCGCGCGCGAACTGATCCGCCGACCGTCGATTACCCCCACGGACGAAGGCTGCCAGCAACTGATCGCCTCCCGCCTCGAGGCCCGCGGATTCCGCCACGAGCGTATCGACCGCGGCGGCGTGACAAACAGCTGGATCAGGCGCGGCGACGGCGCACCCCTGCTGGTGCTCGCCGGGCATACCGACGTGGTTCCCACCGGCCCGGAATCGGCCTGGCGATATCCGCCATTCGACGGCGAGATCGAAGACGGCATGCTCCATGGCCGCGGCGCGGCGGACATGAAGGGCAGCATAGCCGCCTTCGTCTGCGCCTGCGAACAGTTCGTTTCCTCGCATCCCGATCACGGGGGATCCATCGCGCTCCTCATCACCAGTGACGAGGAAGGGCCGGCGACGGACGGCACCGTGGCGGTGCTCGACGTGCTCGCCGAACGCGGCGAGCAGATCGACCTCTGCGTCGTTGGCGAACCGTCGAGCACGGGCCGAATCGGCGACGTGATCAAGGTCGGCAGGCGCGGCTCCCTTAGTGCCACCCTCACGATAAGGGGCAAGCAGGGCCATATCGCCTATCCCCACCTGGCGAAAAATCCCGTGCACCTGGCGCTGCCAGCGCTGGAGGAACTGATCAACATCGAATGGGATCACGGCAACGCGGACTTCCAGCCCACCAGCCTGCAGATTTCCAACATTCATGCCGGCACCGGCGCGCATAACGTGATTCCGGGCGACCTCGTCGTGGAAATGAACTTCCGCTTCTCACCGGAGGTAAACGACACGACGCTTCGTCAGCGGACGGAGGCGGTGCTCGAGCAGCACGGGTTAACCTACGACATCGACTGGCGCCTCAGCGGGCAACCCTTCCAGACCAGCGCCGGGGCGCTACGTGACGCGGTGGTGGACAGCATCCGCGAGCACACCGGCATCGAGCCGGAATGCTCCACCGCCGGGGGCACGTCCGATGGCCGCTTCATCGCACCGACCGGCGCCCAGGTGGTGGAACTGGGACCGATCAACGCCACCATTCACCAGGTGGACGAATGCGTCTCCACAGCCGACCTCGAACTGCTCGTTCGCTGCTACGCGGGGACCATGGAACGCCTGCTGGGCTGAACCGGGAAGCGCGCGAAAACCCTTGCCTGGCAGCGTGGCGCGGCGCGCCGCGCTGCAACATCAAAGCCGATTAGGCTATACTCCACGCCCCGTTTTGGACCCCCACGGCATGACCGAGAAGACCGCCGGCAGCAATTTCATCCGCCAGATCATCGACGCCGATATAGATCACGGCAAGCACAGCGAAATCGTCACCCGCTTCCCGCCGGAGCCCAACGGATACCTCCACATCGGTCACGCCAAGTCGATCTGGCTCAACTTCGGCATCGCGCGCGACTACGGTGGCCGCTGCACCCTGCGATTCGACGACACCAACCCGGTCAAGGAGGACGCCGAGTTCGTCGAGGCGATCGAGCGCGACGTGCGCTGGCTCGGTTACGAGATCGGCGCGGTGGCCCATGCCTCGGACTACTTCGAGCAATTGCATGATTTCGCGCTCGAGCTGATTGACCGGGGACTCGCCTACGTCGACAGCCTGCCCGCGGAACAGATTCGCGAATACCGCGGTACCCTGACCGAACCGGGACGCAACAGCCCCGACCGCGACAACAGCGTCGAGAGCAACCGTGAGCAGTTCGAGCGCATGCGCGCCGGCGATTTCGGCGACGGCGAACGCGTTCTGCGGGCGAAGATCGACATGGCGTCGCCCAATATCAACATGCGCGATCCCGTGATCTACCGCATCCGTCATCACGCCCACCAGCGCACCGGCGATGCATGGTGCATCTACCCGATGTACGACTTCACCCACGGGCTCAGCGACGCCATCGAGGGCGTCACCCATTCGCTCTGCACGCTGGAATTCGAGGATCACCGGCCGCTGTATGACTGGTTCATCGCCAATGTCACCGCTCCGTCGGAGCCGCGCCAGATCGAGTTCTCCCGCCTCAACCTCAGCTACACGGTGATGAGCAAGCGGCTCCTGACGCGGCTCATCAGCAGCGGCGTGGTCGATGGTTGGGACGATCCGCGCATGCCGACATTGTCCGGCCTGCGACGGCGCGGATTCACCCCGGCGTCGGTGCGCAACTTCATCGCCTCGGTGGGTATCACCAAGAAGGACAACGTGATCGACATGCTGGTGCTGGAAAACGCCGTGCGAGAGGATCTGGACCCCGTTGCGCCACGCGCCATGGCGGTGCTGAAACCGCTGCGGGTGACGATCAGTAACCTGCCGGAAGATCACGCAGAAAGCATCAGCGTGGCGAATCATCCGAAGGATGAAAGCTTCGGCACGCGCGAGGTAACCCTTTCCCGGGAGATATTTATCGAGCGCGACGACTTCATGCTCGACCCGCCGAAAAAGTTCTTCCGCCTTTCACCCGGCGGCGAAGTGCGGCTGCGCAACGCCTTTGTGATCCGCTGCGTCTCGGTGGAAAACGACGCCGACGGCAATGTCGCCTCCCTCGTCTGCGAATACCTGCCGGAGACACGCAATGGCGTCCAGCCCGAGGGGCGCAAGGTGAAGGGCATCATTCACTGGGTCAATGCCGCGGACGCGCTGGATGCGGAGGTGCGCCTGTACGACCGGCTGTTTCGGGAGGCAAACCCGCGTCCCGACCAGGACGGCGAATTTCACGAGGCGCTGAACCCCGACTCGCTGGTCACTCTCACCGGCTGCAAGCTGGAAGCCTCCCTTGCCGCGGCATCAATGGACACGCGCTACCAGTTCGAACGCCTCGGCTATTTCTGCCAGGATCCCGACAGCATTCCCGGACATCCGGTTTACAACCGTATCGTTACCCTGCGCGATAGCTGGGCAAAGGCCGGCGCCGCCGGATAAACACGAAAAACGAAACGACCATCATGGAATTTCTCGCTTCCTACGGCCTGTTCCTCGCAAAGGCCGCCACCATCGTCATAGCCGTCGTGGTGGTGATCGGCGCGATCGCCAACGCCGCGATGCGCCAGCGCAAGGGTGAACCCGAGATCCAGCTCACCCTGCTGAATCGCCAGTACGAGGACATGGAATCCGCCATCCAGGGCGCGAGCCGTGGCCCCGAGGGGCAGAAGCAATGGATGAAGGAGCAGAAGAAAAAAGTAAAACAGCGAAAAAAGGAATCGAAGAAAAGCGCCCGCGCCGGGGAAGGCGATGGACGTCCGCGTTTGTTCGTCATCGATTTCGACGGCGATATCCGCGCGAGCGCCACCGACGCGATGCGAAACGAGATCAGCGCCATCCTCACCAATGCCTCCGCCGAGGACGAGGTCCTGCTGCGACTCGAGAGCGGTGGTGGCCTGGTGCACGGCTATGGCCTCGCGGCGAGCCAGTTGCAGCGCCTGCGCGACGGCGGTATCCCACTCACGGTGGCGGTGGACAAGGTGGCCGCCAGCGGCGGCTACATGATGGCCTGCGTCGCCAACCGGATCATCGCCGCGCCATTCAGCATCATCGGTTCCATCGGCGTGCTTGCCCAGATTCCCAATCTCAACCGGTTGCTGAAGAAGCATGACGTCGACTTCGAGCAACTGACGGCGGGCGAGTACAAGCGCACCCTGACGCTGTTCGGCGAGAACACTGACCAGGCGCGGGCGAAGATGCAGGAGGAACTCGAGGAAACCCACCAGCACTTCAAGGAATTCATCGCCGGGCGCCGACCCGACCTCGACCTCGAGCGGGTCGCAACCGGCGAGCACTGGATGGGAAGCCGCGCGCTGGAACTCGGTCTCGTCGACGCCCTCGGCACCAGCGACGACTACCTGATGCAGGCGCGCGAAACCCGCGACCTGCTACTGGTGGAATTCACCCGCCGCAAGAGCCTACCGGAGCGCATCAGCGCCCTGTTCACGAAACTCGGTGACGCACGTCACGAGGCCCTGCGCGATCACGAACGGCCGCTGTTGATGTAGCGCGGCAACAAGCGGAGCAACGATGACAATCTATCGCCTGGAAGACCGTGAACCCGAAATCGACGCGAGTTGCTACGTCGCGCCGAGCGCCGATGTCATCGGCTCCGTGCGCATGGCGGAATACGCCAGCATCTGGTTCAACGCGGTGGCGCGGGGGGACAACGCCCCCATCACCATCGGCAAACGCAGCAATATCCAGGACAACACGGTCCTGCACACGGACCCGGGCGTTCCGTTGGTGATCGGTGACTCCGTCACGGTAGGCCACAGCGTGATGCTGCACGGCTGTCGAATCGGCAATGGCAGCCTCATAGGCATCGGCAGCATCGTGCTCAATAACGCCGAGATCGGCGAGAGCTGCCTCATTGGCGCCAATACCCTGATCACCGAGGGCAAGACATTCGCGCCGCGATCGATGATCATGGGCTCGCCCGGCCGGGTCGTCCGCAGCCTGAGCGACGAGGAGGTCGCCAACCTCGCCGGGGTGGCCGAGATCTACGTGCGCAAGGTCGCGCGCTACCGCGACCTGGAAGTCATCGCGCCCTGACGCAAAACGCCGCCCGGAGGCGGCGTTGCGGCTAACGAAGGAGCGCGGGAAGTAACTCCCCGCGGGCGCCGATCAGGTCGCGAGATCCTTGATCATGGTGCGGGCCTTCTTCTTCTGCTTCTCGCTGCCCTCGTTGAGCACCTCCTCGATAAAGCCCTTGGCAATTTCCTGCTCCCCGAGTTCGAGGTAGGCCTTCGCCAGTTCCAGGGCGGTCTCGGACTCGTGATAGGGCTCGAGCTTGCTGAGCGAGGACTCGCTCATTTCCGACATGGAGGAATCCTGGTCCAGCGAGGCGGCGATCTCGTCGTCCTCGTCGGCGTCGTCCTTCGCTGTCGTCTCGTCGGCTACCGCGCGCCGTGATTCCGCCTCGATCAGTTCGAATTCCTGGTCCTCACCACCGAGGTCGAGCGCGACATCGCTGCCGGAAAGCGAGACCCGGTCTTCCTCCTCCGGTTCGTCGAGGGAGATACCGAGGGCTTCCTCGATCTCCTCTTCCTTCTCTTTCACCTTCTCCTCGAGCTTTTCTTCGGCCTGCTCAATTTCGAGTTCGGCCTTCGCGATGGCGGCGCGCGCCTCGTCCTCCTCGCTGATGATCTGGCTCAGGGTCGGCGCATCGACGTCGTCATCTTCACGCCCCGCTTCTTCCGGGGTGTCTTCCACCAGGTCGAGGTCGTCGACCTCGAGGTTGCTGATGCTGTCTTCCTCGCTCTCCAGCGGCGTCAGGTTGAGCCCGCCGGTGTCGAGGTTGAGCTGGCCGCTCGGCGGCTCGTCCAGCAAGTCGTCATCGAGATCCAGGGAGGACGAGGATTCCTCGGCGGGACGCGGCGCATCACCGATGAACAGCGGGTTCTCCGGGCTGACCTCGCGGCCCATGCTGATGACCCGCTCCCAGTTGACATTGCGGGTGGTATCGGTGCGCCGGTGCAGTTCGCCGGCGAGCGCGTCGAAGGCGCGGCGGTCATCCTGCTTGTGGTAGATCTCCAGCAACTTCTCCGCCAGTTCCCCGCGCTCGGGGTTGTCCGCGTAGGCTTCCTTCAACACCTGGATGGCCTGCTCGTCACGGTCGTAGGCAAGATAGACGTCGGCTTCAGCGAGCGGATCCACCGCGCCCGCCTTGATCACCTCGTTGTCTTCCTCGTTGACCCCGGCAATACCTTCCTCGCTGAGGTAGGACATGCCACCGCCGATGGTCAGTTCGAGCGCGCTGTCATTGGTGCTCGCGAGGTCGATGCCGGATGCGTCGCTCATGCGCTGGATCGAGGTCTCGGAATTCATCGAGACCTCCTCGGTTTCGATGTCCAGCATGCTGGCATCGAATTCCTTGCGTGACTTGCGCCGCTGCCAGAGGAACAGGCCGCCAAGCAGCGCCAGCAGTCCCGCGGCGATCTTGAGGCCGTAGTCCGGCAGCGAGGAGAAGATGTCCTTTACCGAGTCCATGAAACCGCCCTGGGACACGGTGCGGGTCGAAGCGGCCGGCTGGCTGGCCAGGGTTGCGGCCTCGCTGGAATCAGCGGCCTCCCCGGTGGATTCCGCGGCCGCGGTTTCGGTTTCCTGCGCCGCGCTGTCTTCGGTCGCGGACGCTTCTCCAGCGGGTTCGGCGGCGGCCGTGGCAGTATTTGTCGTCGTCTCGCGGGTACCGGTTTCGGTCGCGGTGGTTTCCGTAGTGGCGGACGCTTCCGCGCCGGTGTCATCCTGCGCGGTCGGAGACGGAGTGTCGGCTGCCGGATCCTGGGTGGCTGCCGGGCTCTCATCCGTTACGGCGCCGGATCCCGTTCCGGCGTCATCGCCGGTCGCCGCGCCTGCCGGCGGCGCGGGCGGCGCCTGCTGGGCGAGGAGAATTTCATCGGACTCGGTGGACACCTCGGTTTCCACGCTCGCCTCGGGATCCACACCGGGCGAGACCGGCTCGCCGGCAGCGTCACTGGCGGCATCGGCCACCGCGGTGTCGGTGGTCGGGCTGCCTGCAGGCTGGTTCTCCGCGGGTTCGGCCATTGCCGCGGGCTGATCTGCTTCGGGCTCAGCCTCTGCTTCTGCGACTTGTGCAGCACTTTCGCCAGCCGGCGCATCGCTATCCATCGCGCGGCTCTGGGCGGTGGCCAGGGACACGTCTTCCACCTCGATCAGCGTGGAGATCCGGTCAACCTGGCTCTGGATCTGTTGCAGGTTCTGGCGCACGTTCTCGCTCTCCACGCCACTCGCCAGCAGGCTTTCGTCGAGCTGTGCAAGCTGGGCGCGCAGCGCATCGAGCTGGGCCTGGCTTTCACCATCCGGGGCGCCTTCCTCCTGGCCCTGGCCAATGGTCAGTCGCGGCTCGGCGGTTTCCGTGGTTGCCGCGGCAGGCGCGCTATCCGGCGCCGATTCGGTGACGGTTTCCGGGGCTGCCGCCACCGGCTCGGCGACCGAAGGTGTTTCCGGCTCGGCTTGCGGCTCCACCGGGGCGGCGGCAGGCGCTTCCTCTGCCGCGGGTTGTTCCGCGGACTCGGAAATCAGCCGGTCCATGGTTTCGTTGGAGTCGACCGCGCGCTGTTCACGCACGCGATTCTGGTAGGCGGTAAAGCGCGCGAGTTGCTCGCTGAAGGTCGCGACCGACTCGCTGCGCGATACCGCGCCCATTTCATCGAAACTGGGCATGTCCAGCACCGCGCCGGTGCGCAGCAGGTTCATGTTGTTGTCGATGAAGGCTTCCGGGTTGGCGCGGAAGATCGCGAGGAATGCCTGGAACCGGTCGATGTCTGCCGGGATTCCCATGCGGCTCACGATATGGGACAGTGTGTCGCCGCGGTTTACCACCACGTCTCCGGCAGCTGCCGGGCTGGTAGTTACCGCCGAGCGCGTCTCCGGTGCAGGCGCCGACGCGGCGGCGGACTCACCCGCGAGATCCACGCTCTCGCCGGGCCGGCCGCTATAGAGCGGCGGATCGAGCAGCGCGGTGTATTCACGCAGGGCCTTGCCACCGGACCATACCGCGGAGACCAGGAAGTGCATGTAGGTCTCGTTGATCGCGTCCTCGGTGGTGATCACCAGCTGGTAGTTGTTCCCACCTGCCGGCACCAGCTCGAAATTCATCAGCCCGGCGAGGATCGGGTATTCCACCCCGGCGCGGCTGAAATCAGAACGGCTCGCCAGCGACACGTCCAGCGACTCGGCCTCCGCCGTGCTCACCGCATTGACATCGATTACCAGCCGGAGCGGCTCGCCGAGATTCGATTCGACGCTCAGTTTCCCCAGACCCAGCGCATGGGCGGCGCCAGGCAGTGAGCCGGCGATCAACAGGAAGGCGGCGCCAATGGCCGCGTGGAAGCGATTGTCGTACATAATGCTACTGCTCGTTATAGTTCCGCTTTTCGATACCGGTGCTTACAGACCAGCGTCGATACCCCTCATCTTATGGCGCATTCTAATGCTCATCGTCCCCCCCTCGGGAACCGGCGAGCGATCAGCTGAACAACCAGGGTGCTTCAGCTTTTCGGCGTTGCTCATACTGCTTGATTGCCTCGGCTTTTTCCAGTGTCAGGCCAATGTCATCGAGTCCGTTCACGAGGCAGTGCTTGCGAAACGGCTCGACGTCAAAGGTCAGTTGCTGGCCGTCCGGCAGCGCGATGGTCTGCGCCGGCAAATCAACCTGCAGCCGGTATCCAGGGTGCTCAAAAACCCGGAAAAACAGATCATCCACTATTTTATCATTGAAAACAACAGGTAATATGGCGTTTTTAAAACAGTTGTTATAGAAGATGTCCGCGAAGCTCGGCGCGATGATGCACCGGATGCCGTAATCCATCAATGCCCAGGGGGCGTGTTCCCGGGACGAGCCACAGCCGAAGTTCTCCCGCGCCAACAGGATACTGGCACCCTGGTAGCGCGCCTGGTTGAGAACGAAATCAGGGTTGAGCGGGCGGCTGTCATTGTCCATTCCCGGTTCGCCGTGGTCGAGATATCGCCACTCGTCGAACAGGTTGGGACCGAATCCGGAGCGCTTGATGGACTTGAGAAACTGCTTCGGGATGATCGCGTCGGTATCCACGTTGGCGCGGTCCAGGGGCACCACGAGGCCGTCCAGTACGGTCAACGGTTCCATGGTTACAGTTCCTCCGGCAGGGCGAAATGTCCCGCGATGGCGGCCGCCGCCGCGATGGCCGGGGACACCAGGTGGGTGCGTCCGCCCTGCCCCTGGCGGCCCTCGAAGTTGCGATTCGAGGTGGAGGCACAGCGATCGCCCGGCTCGAGCCGGTCGGCGTTCATCGCCAGGCACATGGAACAGCCCGGGTTACGCCATTCGAATCCCGCATCGATAAACACCTGGTGCAGCCCCTCTTCCTCAGCCTGGCGTTTCACCAGGCCGGAGCCGGGAACCACCAGCGCGAGCTTGATCCCGGGATCGACGTGGTGACCGCGCACCACCGCCGCCGCCTCGCGCAGGTCCTCGATGCGGCTGTTGGTGCAGGAACCGATGAACACGTGGTCCGGGCGGATGTCGCGAATGCGGGTGCCGGCCTCGAGGCCCATGTAGGCAAGCGCCCGGCCGATGCCCTCGCGCGCCACCGGGTCCTCGGAAGCCGCCGGATCCGGCACCGTGCCGTCGATGTCGGTCACCATCTGCGGCGACGTGCCCCAGGTGACCTGGGGCAGAATGTCCGCGCCGTCGAGCACGACCTCGAGGTCAAACACCGCGTCGTCGTCGCTTTTCAGTTCGCGCCACGCATCTGCCGCCTTCTCCCACAGTTCACCGGTGGGGGCATAGGGCCTGCCCTCAAGGTAGTCCAGGGTCACCTGGTCCACCGCGATCATGCCCGAGCGCGCGCCCGCCTCGATGGCCATGTTGCAGACCGTCATGCGCGCCTCCATGCTCATCGCCTCGATCACCGGGCCGGCGAATTCGATCGCGTGGCCGGTGCCGCCGGCGGTGCCGATCTTGCCGATCACCGCCAGCACCACGTCCTTGGCGCCAACGCCCGGCTTCAGTGCGCCGTTGACCAGTACGCGCATGTTCTTCGACTTGCGCTGGATCAGGCACTGGGTGGCCATCACGTGTTCCACCTCGGAGGTGCCGATGCCGAAGGCGAGGGCGCCAAACGCGCCGTGGGTGGAGGTATGGGAATCGCCGCAGACGATGGTCATGCCCGGCAGGGTGGCCCCCTGCTCCGGGCCGATGACGTGGACGATGCCCTGGCGCGGATCGCCCATGCCGAACTCGGTGATGCCGAAATGATTGCAGTTCTGATCCAGGGTTTCCACCTGGAGGCGCGAGACGGGATCGTCGATTCCGGCGCTGTCCGTGGTGGTGGGAATGTTGTGGTCCGGCACCGCCACCATGCTGCCGATGCGCCAGGGCTTTCGCCCGGCCAGGTGCAATCCCTCGAATGCCTGGGGCGAGGTCACCTCGTGCACCAGGTGGCGATCGATGTAGATCAGGGAGGTGCCATCGTCCTCGGTGCTGATGACATGCTGCTCCCAGAGCTTGTCGTAAAGGGTTTTACCCATGGATTGGCGTTGCAAAAGAGGCTGCCGAAAGGGGCGGAATCATAGCACAGCACGGCCCCGGCCAGCCCGCTCCGGCGGCACACCGTGCGGTATTCGCCGACGCTTCAGCGCTCGGGACTGGCGCCGTTCTGCGCGCGGTCCCGGAGCGCATGATCCATCAGCACGAGCGCGAGCATTGCCTCGGCGATGGGAACCGCGCGTAGCCCTACGCAGGGGTCGTGACGTCCCGGGGTGCTGACATCCACCGGCTCGTTTTCGAGGTTCACCGTGCGCCCCGGCAGCAGGATGCTGGAGGTGGGCTTGAACGCGGTGCGCACCACGATGTCCTGGCCGCTGGAGATGCCACCGAGGATGCCGCCGGCCTGGTTGCCCGTGAATCCCGTAGGGGTGATTTCATCGCGATGTTCGGACCCTCTCTGGCGGATGGATCCGAACCCGGCGCCGATCTCCACGCCCTTGGCGGCATTGATGCTCATCATCGCCGCGGCGATGTCGGCGTCGAGCCGGTCGAACACCGGCTCGCCCCAGCCCACGGGCACGCCGATGGCCTCCACCAGCACGCCCGCGCCTACCGAATCACCGGCCTTGCGCACCTGCTGGATCAGCGCCTCGAGATCGGGCACCGCGGCCGTATCGGCGACGAAGAACGGATTGTCGTTGACCACCGACCAGTCACTGGGCGGTATTGCTATATCGCCCACCTGGTAGACGCAGCCGCGGACCTCCACCCCGAACTGTTCGCGCAACACCTTCTTCGCGATCGCGCCCGCCGCCACGCGGATGGCGGTTTCGCGCGCCGACGAGCGCCCGCCGCCGCGATAGTCGCGAAGACCGTATTTCTTCTGGTAGGTGTAGTCCGCGTGACCGGGACGGAAACGATCGCGGATGGTGCTGTAATCCTTCGAGCGCTGGTCGGTATTGTGGATCAGGAGGCCGATGGGGGTGCCGGTGGTAACGCCCTCGAACACGCCGGACAGGACCTCCACCCGATCCGCCTCCCGGCGCTGGGTGGTGAACTTCGACTGCCCGGGGCGGCGCCGGTCCAGGTCGGGCTGCAGATCGACCTCCGTGTCCAGCGAAATACCCGGCGGGCAGCCGTCCACCACGCCGCCGATGGCCGGCCCGTGGCTCTCGCCAAAGGTGGTGAGGGTGAACAGTTGTCCGAATGAATTACCGGCCACGGGTCAGATCTCGGGGTTTGGGATGGTGCGGGTTAGCGGCGCATTGTAGCCGAACGGGGACCTGGCCCCTAAACGGCCGTTATCGCTTCACCGGGCCAATCGAGTTCGTCCTCGGGAACCTCGAAGGTTTCCGCCAGCCCGAGGGCGATCCACGCGCGCACGGAAGGGTCAGCATTCATGGTTTCGCAGTACGCCGTCGACAGATCGTCGAGCGGAACCTCCACCGAGCGGAACCGCATCACCACGGGAGCAAACATGGCGTCGGCAATGCTGAAGTCGCCGAACAGCCACGGACCGTCCGCGCCGTAACGCTCGCGGCAGTAACGCCATACCGCCTGGATCCGCGCGACCTCGGCGAGCGCCGCCTCGCCCGGCTGGTACCCGGGAAAGCGGCGCCGCAGGTTCATCGGCATCGCGTTGCGCATCGCGGTGAAACTGGAATGCATCTCGGCGCTCACCGCCCGCGCCACCCCGCGTGCCTCCCGGTCCGCCGGCCAGGGTGCGGTTTCAGGGAAACGCTCTCCCAGGTATTCCAGCACCGCCAGGGAATCCCAGACCTCGAAGCCGTCATCCACCAGCACGGGCACCTTGCCATTGGAGAACCGGTCAGAGAGTGCCGCCGACATGTCATCGGTGAACAGGTCGTGGAACTCGACCGTCACCGGCAGGTCGTGGCGATGAACGAACACCCAGGGCCGCATGGACCAGGTGGAATAGTTGGCATTGCCGATGATGAGCCGCATGTCGTGGGGCCCCGTCCGGGCGATTACAATCGGGGCCCGAAGTTTACTCCCAATCCCGGATCGCGAGCCGTGAATTACCAAACAGACTGCCCACCGAAAAACGGGAACCCGGTCGGTGCCGGTTTTGTTTTCGAAACGCCAGCGAAAGCTGGCGTCCATGTGTGGGGCGTAGGGAACGGTCTGAATATGGGTCCCAGCTTTCGCTGGGATTTCGAACATAAAGATCGCGGAATCCGGTTTTACAGGATCCAGACCGTCAATAGATCTTTCGGCCATATACGACTGGACTCCCTTCAATGAAATCCGCTCCACTGGTCGACTACGCCCTGCTTGCGCTGCTGGCATGCATCTGGAGCACCTCGTTCCTGCTGATCAAGATCGCGGTGGCTACCGTCGGCCCGTTCACGTTGACCGCGGCGCGGCTACTGATCGCTGCGCTCACGTTGCTCGTGCTGCTCAGGGTATTCGGCAAGCGCATCGACTGTTCTCCCGCGGCGATCCGGCTCTATATCGTCATCGGCCTGCTCGGCAATACCGTGCCGTTCTGCCTCATCAGCCTCGGCGAGGTGAGCGTCACCAGTTCCATGGCGGCGGTGCTCATGGGAATCATGCCGGTATCCACCTTCGTCCTCGCCCACCTGTTCATTCCCTCGGAGCCCATGAGCGGACGGCGCATGTTCGGGGTGCTGCTGGGTTTCGGTGGACTCGTCGCCCTGGTGGGAATGTCTGCGCTGGGCGCCCTGGGCAGCGATCCGCTGGGGCAGATGGCGGTGCTGGGGGGCGCAGTGTGCTATTCACTGAGCGCCGTCTACGTGCGCACCCACGGCATGGTGGGTGGACTGGAAGCCGCCACCGGGGTGGGCATCGTCGCCGCGCTCACCTGCCTGCCGCTTGCCCTGCTGCTGGAAAGCCCCGTGCAGATGCAGCCATCCATGGCGGCGATCTGGTCGATCATCGCCCTCGGGATCGTGCATACCGCGACGGCGAGCCTGATCTACTTTCGCACGATCCGCAGCCTTGGCGCGGTGACCTTCGCCCAGATCAACTACCTGATACCGATACTCGGTAGTCTCTGGGGCATCCTGCTACTCGGCGAGAGCTTTGGATGGCGTGTCGTGCTGGCACTTGCGCTGGTCCTGGCCGGGATCTACTTCGTCCAGCCGGGTCGCCGCACGCGGCCTGTCACTGGGGCCGTCTGACCTGAATCGGAATTCAGGATTGTGAATCGAGACGCGCGCGGATCGCGCGCAGTTCCTCGAGGATATCCTGCTGGTCGCGGTGCAACTGGTCGCGTTCCTCGCTGGCCTCCGCCTCGTGCTCGGACTGCATCGCCGAGACGATGATGCCGATGAACAGGTTGAGCACGGTGAACGAGGTGCACAGAATGAAGACGATGAAGAACACCCAGGCCCAGGGAAACTCCTCCATCACCGGGCGCACGATGCCCATGGACCAGCTCTCCAGGGTCATGATCTGGAACAGGCTGTAGGCCGACTCGCCGATGGAGCCGAACCAGTCGGGGAACGCCTGGCCGTAGAGCCCGGTGGCCATCACCGCGAACACGTAAAACACCAGGCCGAGCAGCATGGTGATGGAACCCATGCCAGGCAGCGCCGCCACCAGACCGCCAACGACGCGCCGGAGCGAGGGCACCACGCTGATCAGGCGCAGTACCCGCAATATCCTGAGTGCGCGCAGGATCGACAGGTTGCCGGTGGCCGGCATAAGCGCGATGGCGACGATGAGGAAGTCGAATATCCGCCAGGGATCGCGCCAGAAACTCCAGCGATAGACCAGCAGGCGGAGCAGCACCTCGATGGTAAACACGCCGAGGATGATCCGATCGAGCCATGTCAGCAGCGCCCCGTAACGCGCCATGATGCCGGCGTCGGTTTCGAGCCCCAGGGTAATGGCGTTGACGATGATCAGCGCGAGTATCGCGTTGTCAAACGAGCGGTGTTCGATCAGTTGCTTGATTGCGTTCATGGCGAATCGGAACGGACGCTGGGCATCCCCCCCGGCGGGCAGGCCGCCCGCCGCGGTAGCGCGCCCGGTGGCGCGGTTGCCGGATCAGGTAAAGGCGTTGAAGGTGATGATGGTGTAGGTGTCGCGCACGCCGTCGAGGCGCTGGATGCTGGCTGCGACGAAGTGGCCGATGTCCTGGTCGTCACCGAGATAGCACTTGGCGAGCAGGTCGTACTGCCCGGAAACTGAATAGACCTCGGAAACGCCGTCCTGCTCGGCAAGCACCGCGGCCACGTCGTAGGCGCGGCCGAGTTCGCATTTCAGTTGCACGAAGATGGTCTGCATCAGCTTGCCTCCTTGAATCGGGCGGTGTATTCGGCGAGTCGTTCGAGCCTGGCCATCGCGTCGCCGCTGCGCATCACCTCGCGCGCCTTGTCGACGCCCGCGGCGAGGCTGTCCGCGAGGTCTCCGGCGTACAGTGTCGCGCCGGCATTGAGCGCCACCATGTCGAAGGCGGGTCCGGCGGTGCCCGACAGGGCCTCGCGGATCAGCGCCAGGCTGTGGGCGGCGTCCCGCACCGTGATGGTGTCCAGCGGCTGTTTTTCAATGCCGAAGTCCTCCGGCTCGATGCGGAAACTGCTGACCACGCCGCCTCGCATCTCCGCCACAGCGGTGGGCGAGGCGAGGGAGATTTCGTCGGTGCCGTCGTCCGAGCAGACCACCAGGGTATGCACGCTGCCGAGCGCGGAGAACACCTCCGCGATGGGTTCCAGCCAGCGTTGGTCGAACACCCCCACGAGCTGGTATTTGGCGCCCGCGGGATTGGTGAGCGGACCGAGCAGGTTGAACACGGTGCGAATGCCGATCTCGCGCCGCGGGCCGATGGCGTGGCGCGTGGCGGCGTGGTGGGTGGGCGCGAACATGAAGCCGATGCCCACCTCGTCGATGCATTGCCCCACCTGGGCCGGGGTGATGGCGATATTGACGCCCGCGGCCTCGAGCGCATCGGCGCTGCCGGATGTGCCGGTAGCGGCGCGGTTACCGTGCTTTGCCACTACCGCGCCCGCCGCAGCTGCCACCAGCGCGCTGGCGGTGGAGACATTGAACAACTTTGCACCATCTCCGCCGGTACCCACGGTGTCCACGATCCGCTCGGCCCGGGTTTCCACCGTGGCGGCGAGGTCGCGCATGATGGTGGCGGCGCCGACGATCTCCTCCACGGTCTCGCCCTTGATGGTAAGCGCGGTGAGGAAGGCGCCGATCTGGGCCGGGGTGGCCTCGCCATGCATGATCAGGCTCATTACATCCTGCATTTCCTCCCGCGACAGATCCTGGCCCGCGGCCAGGCGACGGTTGGCGGATGGCAAGTCCATGAAATTCCTCCGGTTAGCGATTCGATGAAATCGGAAATTATAGATTGAACGGCGCCGAGGACAGAATCTCCTCGCGATAGGCGAATAGCGCCGGCGTGCCACCGGTATGCACGAGGACGATGTCATCGCAGTCGGCGTACTCCCCGAGGTCGAGGCATTGCAACGCCGTGGATACGGCCTTGGCCGAGTACACCGGGTCGAGCAGTATGCCTTCCAGGCGCGCGACATCGGCGATGGTGGCCATCACCGCGTCGGAGGCCTTGCCGTAGCCGGGTGCGAGGGCGCGGTCACTGACACGGACATCTTCCCCGGCGACGCATACACCGACCCCGAGCATGCGTTCCAGCTTGCGGCAGTGTTCCAGGATCCGCGTGGCCTGCTGGCCCGCATCCCGGCGCACGCAGGCGCCGAGCACGATCACCGGGCTGCCCGCAATGCGGAATCCCGTGAGCAGGCCGGCGTGAGTCAGGCCGCTGCCGGACCCCACCACCACCAGGTCTGGCGAAAGCTCCATCGCCTGCCACTGGCGCAGCAGCTCGGCGGCCGCGGCGACGTAGCCGAGCGCGCCCTTCGGCTTTTCCACCGGCGCCAGCGGCACGACATAGGGACGCCGGCCGGCCGCGCGCAAATCCTCCGCGAGCGCATTGATGGCGCGATCCGCGCCCTGCTCATCCTCTCCCACGGGATAGTGATGGATATGGGCGCCGAACAGGCGATCGAGGAACACGTTGCCTGATTCGCGGTAGTCGGGTGATGCATTCTGCACCCGGTCCTCGAGCTGGATATGACATTCCATGCCGAGTTTCGCCGCCGAAGCGGCGATGGTGCGCATGTAGTTGGACTGCACGGCGCCGGTGCTGAGCACGGTATCGCAGCCCTGGGCGCGGGCATCACCGAGGTAGAATTCGAGCTGCCGCGCCTTGTTGCCGCCCATCGCGAGGCCGGTACAGTCATCGCGTTTCATCCATAACGTGATCCCTGGATAGCGCGCGGAAAGCCGTTCCAGTCGATCCAGCGGCGTTGGCAGGTGAGCCAGTGATGCCCGTGGCCAGGAAGCAAGCGCGGCGTCGATGCGTTCGGGATCAGCGCTCATGCGTCGAGGTACTTGAGCGGGTCCTGGGGTTTGCCGTGTACCCGGATCTCGAAATGCAGCATGGTGCGGTCGGCGCCGCTGCTACCCATTTCCGCGATCTGCTGCCCCGCCTTGACGCGGTCACCTTCGGCCACCAGGATATTCCGGTTGTGGGCATAGGCGCTGAGATAGGTATTGGTATGCTTGAGAATGATGAGCTTGCCGTAGCCGCGCAGTCCTTCACCGACATATACCACTTCCCCCGCGGCGGTGGCCACCACCGGGCTGCCGTCCGTCCCGGCGATGCGAATCCCGTTGACGCCACTGTCGCGCGAAAACTTTGCCACCACGCTGCCCTTCGCGGGCCAGAGCCATGCGCTCGGCGGAGTGTTTGGTAACGGCGCGACAGGCGCGGCTGCCACCGCCGCGGTAGTCGTAGCCGCTGGCGCTGGAGCAGTGGAAGGCGCGGGAGACGGGGCCGGAACTGGTGAGGGTGAGCGGGCGGGAGCCGGAGAAGCCGCCGGTCGCGGGGTTTCCGGGGAGGCGGGCGCCGGTGCCGGGCGCGGCGCCGCCGCCACGGATGGCGGCGGAGGCGGCGGACTCGCCACCGCGGGTGGACGCAGGCCAATCCTCTGGCCGGTGCTCAGATCGTAGGGCGCCCTGAGGCCATTCCATTTCGCGATGTCGAGGAAGTCAAGGCCGTATTCCCAGGAAATGGAATAGATGCTGTCCCCGGCGGCGACTATCCGCTCCGGCGGAATCTGCCGATAGGGTGACTTGTTGATCACCGGCGCGTTGGCCACGCCGCCGCAGGACGACAGCAGGCAGATGGCAGCGATGATCAGGAGACGACGCATCGGACTGCGCAACCCGGTCAGTGACGCAGCACGAGGTAGGCCACGACCGCGAGCACGATCACTGCCCAGCCGATGATTTCCATCCAGCGCCGGAGGTGGGTCTCGATCTTCGGTCCTCCCCACCACAACACCACGGCGATGATGAAGAACTGCCCCGCGCGACCAATCAGAGAGGCAATGATGAACGGCACGAGGGCGAGCCCCAGCAGGCCGGAGGTAATGGTGCAGAGCTTGTAGGGTAGTGGCGTCACCCCGGCAAGGATCACGATCCATACGCCGTCTCGCAGGAAGCGATCCTTCACCGCGAGGAACGCCTCCTCCTTGCCGAACAGGTCGATGATCGCCTGACCCACCTGGTCGAAGACGAAGTAGCCGATGGCGTAGCCAAGCACGCCGCCGGCCACCGAGGTCAGCGTCGCGAGCGTCGCGAGCCACCAGGCGCGGTCGCGCTGGGCCAGCACCATGGGGGCGAGCATGAACGCCGTGGGAATGGGAAAGAAGGACGATTCGATGAAACTGACAAACGCGAGGTATCGCTCCGCGTATCGGTGGCGGGACCACTGCAGCACCTTGTCGTAGAGCGGTTCGAAAAATTTCATGACTTCAGGCTGGATGACACTGCGCCGCATACTGGCGCAACGGGAAGGCGGGGCTAGCTTTGCCCCTTCAACATGGGAACGAATCGCACCGCCTCGCGAACTTCCTCGTGGAAACCCCGGGCCTCGCGGGTCACCACGCGCAGCTCCTGGTGGCCGGAACCGACCGGCAATACCATGCGCCCGCCCTCGGCCAGCTGCGCCAACAGTGCGGCGGGTATTTCCGCCGGCGCCGCCGCCACCAGGATGCGATCAAAAGGCTGGTTGCTCTCCCAGCCGGCAAAGCCGTCCCCGTGGAGGTAGCTGATATTGCGGTAGCCCAGGGACTGCAGGCGTTCGCGCGCCTGGTCGAGGAGCGCACCGATACGTTCGATGGTAAATACCCAGCGGGAGAGCTGGGACAGGATCGCGGTCTGGTAGCCGCAGCCCGTTCCCACCTCGAGTACCTTTTTCGGGCCATCGTCATCCTCGAGCAGCAATTCCGTCATGCGCGCCACCACCCAGGGCTGGGAGATGGTCTGCTGGTGACCGATGGGCAGCGCGGTATCCTCGTAGGCCTTGTGCGCCATGGCTTCACCGACGAACAGGTGGCGCGGGGTCGACTCCAGGGCGGAGAGCACCTTTTCCGATTGAATACCGTTGGCGCGCAGGCGGTCGATCAGCCGCCGCCGGGTGCGCAGGGATGTCATGCCGATGCCATCACGCATGGCGCCACCGCTCATCACAGGCGCACCCCGGATACCCACTGCGCGACCTCCGTCATGTGGCTGTACCGGGTCATGTCGATATGCAGCGGCGTCACCGAGACCCTGCCTGCCGCCACCGCGTGAAAATCCGTGCCCGGGCCGGCATCGGCCTCGGCGCCGGAAGGGCCGATGGTGAAATAGCGGGTATCGCCCTCGTCGCTTCCCGTCACCACCGGCTGGGACTGGTGGCGGGCGCCGCAGCGGGTCGCGTAGACGCCTTTCAATTCCGCGTAGGGGAGATCAGGGACGTTGATATTGAGGATGATGTCGTTTGGCAGGGGGTTCACCGCGAGCGTGCCGAGCATCTCACGGACCACCCTGGCGGCGGTATCGTAGTGGGTCAGGTGATACCCCACCAGGGACACCGCGATTGCCGGCAGGCCGAGGAAACGGCCCTCGATGGCCGCGGCCACGGTACCGGAATAGATGACGTCGTCGCCCAGGTTTGCGCCCGCGTTGATCCCCGACACCACCATGTCCGGACGAGAATCCAGCACGCCGTTGACCGCGAGATGGACGCAGTCCCCGGGCGTCCCCTCGACGTGATAGCTCTCGTGGCTGGTCTCCGCCACCCGGTGCACGGCAATGGACTGGCGCACGGTGAGCGAACTGCTGGCGCAACTGCGATCCGTGCTCGGCGCCATGACCACCAGCTCGGCGATATCCTCCAGCGCCCGCGCCAGCGCGGCGAGGCCCGGCGCGCGGTAGCCATCGTCATTGCTGAGGAGAATTTTCATGCGCGCTTTATACCGGGATCAGGGGGGAAAGTCACATCCCGCGTAAGGTACGGGAGCGGCGCTTTGGTCAGCCGTCGACATGCTCCAGGATGAACGGCACGACCCGGTCCCGGATGAGCGGCTGGGCGGCGTCGTTGGGGTGGATCATGTCGGACTGCATGTACGCCGGATCGAGCGCCAGTTCGCCGATAAAAAACGGCAGCAGCGGCGTGCCGGTCTCCGTGGAAACGTCCTCGAACACGCGTTCGAAACGCTCGGTATACGCCGCGCCATAGTTGGGTGGTATGCGCATCCCGAGGAGCAGTGTCTGCGCGCCGGCATCGCGGGCGATGTCGATCATGCGCCGCAGGTTACCCGCGATGACATCCGGCATCACGCCCCGCAGGCCATCGTTGCCGCCAAGCTCGATCATTACCCAGTCCGGTGACACCCGCGCGATGCCGTCGCCGATCCGCGCCAGGCCGCCGGCGGTGGTGTCGCCGCTGATGCTGTCATTGACGATGCGGATATCGTTTCCGCCGGCCTCGAATTGCTGGTTGGCGAGGGCAGCCCAGCCCTCTGAACCGAGTCCGTAGCCGGAGCTCAGGCTGTCCCCCACGAGGAGGATCGTGGTGGCGCTGACCGGCAACGGCGTCGCCAGCAGGCCCAGCGTCAGCAGCCAGCGAATCCGGCGGGCGGCGCCCTTGCGCGCCCGTGCAATCCAGTCGATCATGTCTTTGTCCAGAACGTACAGGTCTGCGTCATCCGTTGATGACGCGCGGTGGCGGAAACCGGGTTTTTGACGGCATTTTCCTTTTAAAATGCACCCCGCGGCCGCATTGTCTGGAGTTTACCGAATAACCCCGGATGACTCCCGGTTCCCTTCCCGGCAATGAAAGACACGCTCCTTCCCATCCAGGCCGACAGTATCAGCAAGCAGGTGCCGGTCGCCGCCGGCACCCTGCAGATCCTGCGCGACATCGATCTTGCCGTGAAGCCCGCGGAGACCCTCGCCGTGGTCGGCGCCTCCGGCTCCGGCAAGTCCACCCTGCTGGGACTGCTTGCGGGCCTCGACAGCCCGAGCAGCGGCCGCATCCGGCTCGCGGGCCACGACATCACCGCCATGGACGAGGACCAGCGCGCCGCGGTGCGCGCCGCGCATGTCGGGTTCGTGTTCCAGTCATTCCAGTTGTTGCCCAATCTGACCGCGCTGGAAAATACCGGGCTGCCCCTCGAAATCCTGGGCGCCGCGGATGCACGCGAACGCGCCGCCGACATCCTGGATCGCGTGGGACTGGCAGAACGGACGGGGCACTACCCGCGCCAGCTATCCGGCGGTGAGCAGCAGCGGGTGGCCCTGGCGCGCGCCTTCGTTACCCGGCCGGACATCCTGTTCGCGGACGAACCCACGGGCAACCTCGACAGCGAGAATGGCCGCCGGATCGCGGACCTGCTGTTCTCCCTCAACGCCGAACATGGCACCACGCTGGTACTGGTGACCCACGACGGGCGCCTGGCGGGCCGCTGCGGCCGGCGGGTGAACATGGCCGCGGGCCAGCTCTTCGACCACTAAGCCCGAATATTCCACCAGCCGCACTGTCATGCCGATAAGCAGACTGCTGGCCCTGGCGCCGCGCCTCCTGTGGCGCGAGTGGCGCAGCGGCGAACTCACCATCCTGCTGCTCGCGCTGGTGGTTGCCATCGGCAGCCATACCGCCATCGGTCATTTCACCGACCGCATCAGCCGATCGATGGAGATCAATGCTCATCACGTCATCGGCGGCGACCTGGTGCTCGCCGGCAGCCGGCCATTCGATCCCGGGATCCGCGCGCAGGCGGCAAGCCTCGGCCTCGAAATTGCGCAAACCGCTCGCTTCGTGAGCGTGGTGACCTCTGGCGACGAACTGCTGCTGGTGGCGGTGAAATCCGTGGACGACGGCTATCCTCTCAAGGGCAGACTTCGGGTAACCCAGGAGCTGTACGGCGAAGAAGAAGTCGCCGATCAGGGCCCACCAGCCGGCGAGGCCTGGGTCGAATCCCGCGTCCTCCACGCGCTCGGGATCGGCGCCGGGGACAGCCTGCAGGTGGGTGAAAGTGATCTCGTGGTGACCCGCGTTCTGACCTACGAACCGGATCGCGGCAACAACTTTTACAGCTTCAACCCGCGGGTGATGATGCACGCCTCGGACCTGGACGCCAGCGGCATCATTCAGCCCGGCAGCCGGGTATGGTATCGCGACATGTTCGCCGGCCCGCCGGAAGCGGTGGAATCGTTCCGCGGCTGGCTCGAGCCCACGCTCGAGCCCGGAGAACGCATCCTTGCCCTCGGCGAGGACCGGCCCGAGGTAAGTGAGGCGCTCGACAAGGCGCGCCAGTACACCGGGCTCGCGAGCCTGGTGGCGCTGCTGCTCGCCGCGGTGGCCATCGCCAACAGTGGCCGCCATTACAGCGAGCGTCACTACGATACCAGCGCATTGTTGCGCTGCCTGGGTTGCAGCCAGAACGACATCCTCGCCATCTACCTGTTCCAGTTGCTGGTGCTCGCGCTGGCCGGGGGCATCCTCGGCAACCTGGCCGGCTGGCTCGCGCAGTCGGGGCTGCTCGCGGCGTTGGGCGACCTGTTACCGGGCAACATCCCGGGACTCGGCTTTCAGCCGGTGCTGTCAGGCATGTTTCTCGGCTTCGTGGTGCTGCTCGGCTTCACCCTGCCCTCGATCCTGCGGTTGCGCGCGGTATCGCCGCAACGGGTACTGAGAAAGGATCTCGCGCCGCTGCCGCTGTCGGCTCGCCTGGTCTACGGACTCACCGTGCTGCTGGTGACCGGCCTGATGTGGATGTATACCGGCAACGTGACTCTCACCGTGGGCATCGTCGCCGGTAGCGCGCTGGTGCTGCTGATCGCGGGCGGCGCCATCGCCGGGCTGTTCGGCCTGCTCGCGCGGCTGCTTCCCCGGGTGCCGGTGGTGATTCGCGCCGGGGTGCGCAACTTCCTCCGCAGACGGCGCGAGGCCGTGGCGCAGACCATGGCCTTCGGCCTCACCATCATGGCGATGCTGGTGGTGGTGATGCTGCGCACCGAGCTGATCTCGACCTGGGAGGAAACCATCCCGGAGGATGCGCCGAATCACTTCGTGCTCAATATCCAGCAGCACGAGACCGGTCCATGGGATGACTTCATGCGCGCCCATGCGCTTCCCGCCGATCCGCTCTACCCGGTGGTGCGCGGGCGCCTGATCAGGGTCAACGGCGCCCCTGTCACGGAGCACGTGAGCAAGGAGGACCGCAATGACGAGAGTATCAACCGCGAACTCAACCTCACCTGGTCGGCGGACATACCGGCGGACAACGAACTCACAGATGGCCGCTGGTGGCCCGATACGTCCACCGATGAGCGTATGGTCTCCGTGGAAGCGGAGCTCGCCGAACGCCTCGGCATTTCCACTGGCGACGAGCTCACCTTCTTTACCGGCGATCGCAACTGGAGCGCGCGTGTCACCAGCCTGCGCACCGTGAAATGGGATAACTTCAATCCCAACTTCTACATGATCTTCAATCCCGGGGCGATGGACGACCTGCCCACGACGTGGGTCGGCAGCTTCTACCTCGACAGCGCGCAAAAGAAGATCCTGGTGGATATGATGCGCGCGTTTCCCTCGATCACCGTGCTCGAGATGGACGCCATCCTGAACCAGGTGAAGACAATCATCGGCCAGGTCGTGCTCGCGGTGGAATCGATCCTTCTCTTCGTCCTGCTGGCGGGCTTCGTGGTGACCTTGTCCGCGATCCAGACGAGCATGAACGAACGCCTCCAGGAGGGCGCGCTGGTGCGCACCCTCGGCGCGGGAAGGCGGCTGCTCCGGATCAACCAGTGGAGCGAATTCGCCAGCATGGGATTCCTCGCGGGACTGATCGGCGTCATGGGATCGGAGCTGGTCATTGCACTCCTCTATCGGCGCGTCTTCGAGCTTGACTACCAGCCCACCTGGTGGGCCTGGTTGATGGTGCCCCCGCTGGCTGCTTTGTTGATCGGGATTGCCGGCACCTGGAGCAGCCGGCGGATACTGGCCCGACCGCCGATCACCATCCTGCGCGAGGCCGGTGCATGATCGGTCTGCAACGAAGCTTCGTCCGATTCAACACCTGGCTCGAAAGCTACTGCCCGCCCTTCCCCGACTCCCTGCCGGGAAAGCCGCCGGCAACGTTGATGGGGTTCGTGGGTTACTACACCTGGCCGTTCTGGCCGCTGATCCTCGTCAGCTCGCTGTTCGCCATCCTGATCTCGCTGATCGACGTTTACCTGTTTTCGGTGGTGGGCAACCTGGTGGACTGGCTCTCCGCTTCGGACCGGGACAGTTTCTGGGAAACCTACCGCACCCGGCTGATCGCTATCGCCGCGCTGGTGCTGTTGGTGGTGCCCGGGCTCAAGTTCGTCTACGAGAGCATCGTCCACCAGGGACTACTGGGCAATTTCGCCATGCGCACGCGCTGGCAGGCGCATCGCTACCTGCTGCGCCAGAGCGTCGAGTTCTTCCAGAACGACTTCGCCGGCCGCGTGGCGGCGAAGATGATGCAGACCTCCCTCGGCGTGCGCGACGCGGTGATCAAGGTCACCGAGGTGCTGCTCTACGTGGTGGTGTACTTCACCAGCGCGATGATCCTGTTCGCCACCAGCGACCTGCGCCTCACCGCGCCGATGCTGCTGTGGCTGGCGGGGTACGTACTGACGCTACGCTACTTCATTCCACGCATGCGCCGCATCTCCATGGAACAGGCGGAGGCGCGATCCATGGTCACCGGACGCGTGGTGGACAGCTATACCAACATCACCACGGTAAAGATGTTCGCCCACGGCGCCGCCGAGGACGCGTATGCGCGCGAGGGCATGGAGGAATTTCTCGACACGGTGTACCGGCAGATGCGCCTGTCGACGATACTGACCGTGGTGCTCAACTGGCTCAACGCCGGGCTGCTGTTTCTCGTGGGAGCGACATCGATCTGGCTGTGGCACCAGGAAACCGTCACCGTGGGAGCGATCGCGTTCGCCATGGGGCTGGTGATGCGTATGCAGGGCATGTCCCAATGGATCCTGTGGGAGATCGCCAGCCTGTTCGAGAACATCGGCGTGGTGCAGGACGGCATCGAGACCATCTCCCGGGATATCGACATCACCGACCGTGACAACGCCGGCGTACTCACCGTAAAGGGCGGCCACATCCAGTTCCACAACGTGGACTTCAATTACGGCAAGGATCTCGAGTCCGGCGCCGGCGGCGTCATCGAGGACTTCTCGCTGGACGTCGCGCCTGGCGAGAAGATCGGGCTGGTGGGACGTTCCGGCGCGGGCAAGTCCACCCTCGTCAACCTTCTGCTGCGCTTCTACGATATCGAGAGCGGACGCATCGAGATCGACGGCCAGGACATTGCAGGCGTTTCCCAGGACAGCCTGCGGGCGAACATCGGCATGGTGACGCAGGACACCTCGCTTCTGCATCGCTCGGTGATGGACAACATCCGCTATGGCTCACCGGAGTCCGACGGCGAAGCTGCCATTGCGGCAGCGAAAAAGGCGCGCGCCCATGATTTCATCCTCGGTCTCGAGGACTTGAACGGCCGCAAGGGTTACGAAGCCCACGTGGGGGAACGCGGGGTGAAACTGTCTGGCGGGCAGCGCCAGCGGATCGCCATCACTCGCGTCCTGTTGAAGGATGCGCCCATCCTGATCCTCGACGAGGCCACCAGCGCGCTCGACTCGGAAGTCGAGGCCGCGATCCAGGAAAGCCTCTACGACCTCATGTCCGGCAAGACCGTCATCGCCATCGCCCATCGCCTGTCCACCATCGCACAGATGGACCGGCTCATCGTCATGGACCAGGGTCGCATCGTCGAAACCGGCACCCACCAGGAACTGCTCGACAGCGGCGGCCTGTATGCCGACCTGTGGAATCGCCAGTCCGGCGGTTTTCTCGCCAGCGCGGACGCGTCGGCGAGGGATACCTTGCAGGGTACCGGGCATCCGCAACCTGTTGTTCAGGGCAATAGCCCTGGAGCGTTGGAGGGTGGATAACGTCTAGCGACTGAGCGCCTCCCGCGACACCCAGCCGGTCTGCTCACCAAGATGAATCCGGAGCCACCTTCCCGATTCATCCAGGATCTCGACGATGTCGCCCTCGTTCATGACTGCGATGATGTTGTCCAGGCTGGTATCCGGGTCGAGCCGGACACGGGAGCCGTTCCGGGTCACCTTGTTGTCTGTGTCCGTATCGACCAGCGAATTATGGATCCAGCCATATACTGCTGACGCCGTCGCCAGCGGAACCAGCGCGCCCTGGCTTTCCAGCGTCACATCCGCAGCCTCCACCAGCCTGCCCAGGGACCGGGCGTCGTTCCCGGCATCCGCAAACACCGTCAAGTCCGCCGGGGCTTTCAGCGCTTCCCCGGTCGGAGAGGGAGGTACTTCCACTCCCGGTTCCACCGCCCCCGCGCTGTCGGGTAATGGCTCCGGGTTGACGGGCAACGCGCGCATGTTCGCCACCGGACCAGCGCCGGCGACGATACCGGTGCGCACGGTCCGCACCCTGAGATCAACGTCTCCCTGGCGCATCCAGCCAAGGAAACGCGCGGGCGCGTTCACCTGGTACCAGCCGGGCTCTCGCGCCAACAGCGACAGTTTTTCGCCCCGGTTGACCATGCCGATGCGGTACACCTCGGGATCCACGACGGGCCTCACGTAAAGCCCCGCCTCCAGGGTCTGGACCTCGGCTTCGCGACCCGATACCCGCACGGCATCCGCGGATATCCAGCCGGGAAGACCGTTCTCGATGCGCACGTTGACCCAGCCGTTCTCCCTCCTCATCACCTCCACCGGGCTACCCGCGGCAAGGGCAAGCAGGGGGTCCTGCCTACTGGACGGAAGGGCATATACCGGCGCGTCGTCACGCTGCACGAGATTCGAGCCGCGTTCGACGTCCGCGCGCAGTTCGAGATCGAGGGGCAGCATCCGCGCGCGCAGCGCACCGGGGTCAGCCTCGACCATCGCCGTATCGTCGCCAGCCAGCAACGCCGTTGCCTCGGGGTTTCCGGCAGCCATCGCCTGCTCGAGCCAGCGCAGCCCATCCTCCGGTGTTCCCGCCCTCTCCTCGCCCGCAATGCCCAGGATTCCCAGGTTGACCTGCGCCGCCACGTTGCCGGACTGCGCTGCGCGTTCCAGCCAGTCAAAAGCACGCGTTTGATCGGCGGATCGGGACGAATACAGCAGCATCATGCCGAGGTTGTACTGGGCGCCCAGGTCTCCCGCCTCACCCGCACGATCAAACCAGTAGAGAGACTCGCGAATGGCTATTTCCTCATCACTGGAGCCGTGGATCACGCCCAGGTTGAACTGCGCCGCCACGTTGCCCTGGTAAGCCATTTTCAACAGATTGCGAATGGCGCCCTCCCGGTCGCCTTCTTCGTACTCCCGGATAGCGATTTCGGCCAGGTTTACGGCAGTGTCATCCGCCGTCGCCGGTGGGAGCATGGCCGCGCCCAGCAACCACAGACAGGCTATTGTCCGTCCGCGTGCGGACCTGGATGAGAGACGTAGCATGACCTCGGAAAACAGGGCGTTTCGGCGATTATACCGACGGCGCCGTGGGCGTAACGCGGTATCACGGGCCTGGCCCGGCTCGCTTTCTACACAGGTAATCCCTTGTTCGGCGTCACGTTCCTGAGCTCGAAGCTGGAATGCAGATTGGTGACTCCTGGCAACCGGCTCAGCCGTCCCAGCAGGAATTCCTCGTAGTGCTTCATGCTGCGTACCACCACCTTGAGCAGGTAGTCCTCGGCGCGCCCGGTCACCACGCTGCAACCCACCACCTCGGGGAAGCGCACCACCTGGCTTTCGAACTGCTCGAACTGCTCGTTGGTGTGCCGCTCCATGGTCACGCCGATATAGGCCGTGAGCGCCAGTTCGAGCTTCTCCGGGTCGAGCAGGACCATGGAACCGATGATGTACCCCTCGTCTTCCAGCCGCCGCACCCGCCGGGCGCAGGGGGTGGGGGACAGGTTCACCTGCGCGGCAAGGTCCAGGTTGCTGATCCTCGCATCCTGCTGCAGGAGGCGAAGAATCTTGCGATCGGTGGCGTCCAGCGTCATTATGTAAATTTAGGGTATTTCACCATTATGGGTGACATTGTAAACTATTTTCACCAATAAAACCCGAAAATAGTCCGATTTTGGTGCCTAATGCTCCCGACAGCTCGATATACTGCCCCCCAGAATCAGAAATCCGCGATTTACACCCGATCATGAGCACATTCGATTACCGCAAGTACCCCACCGAGCGTTTCGGCCCGGTGAAGAAGGACCGCCGCTGGCCGGACCGCAGCATCACCCGCGCGCCCACCTGGTGCAGCGTGGACCTGCGCGACGGCAACCAGGCGCTCATCGACCCGATGACGATCCCGAAGAAAATGCGGTTCTGGGAAATGCTGCTGCGTTGCGGTTTCAAGGAAATCGAGATCGGCTTTCCCTCGGCGGCCCAGGTGGAGTTCGACTTCGCCCGCAAGCTGATCGAGGAGAACCGCATTCCCGACGACGTCACCGTGCAGGTGCTCACCCAGGCTCGCGAACACCTCGTCAAGCGCACGTTCGAGTCCCTGGTGGGGGTCAAGCGCGCCATCGTCCACGTCTATAACTCCACCAGCCGGGTGCAGCGGGAAAAGGCGTTCAAAATGTCGAAGGACGAGATCCGCCAGATCGCCGTGGACGGCGCCACCTGGGTGCGTGACTATGCGAAGCAGTACCCGGATACCGAGTGG
>JAUILZ010000047.1 GCA_030432755.1 Gammaproteobacteria bacterium
CGGAGGTCCCAGTCGGTGACGGTGTGGTTGAACTTCTCCCACTCGTCGTTCTTGTAATGCTGGTAGACCTTGTACATCTCGTCCGGCATCGCCGACTTGATCACCTCGTCCTTCGCCAGGCGATTGAGCGCCTCGCCGAGGTTCATCGGCAGCTTCTTGACCTGCTTGCCCTCTTCCATCGCCACGTAGATGTTGCGTTCCTCGGCCTCGCCGGGATCCAGGTCGCGGCTGATGCCATCGTCGAAGGCCTTCAGCAGCGCGGCGCCCATCAGGTACGGATTCACCATGGAATCCACCGAGCGGTACTCGAAGCGTCCCGGAGCGGATACGCGCAGGGCGCAGGTCCGGTTCTGGTAGCCCCAGTCGGCGAACACCGGTGCCCAGAAGCCGGTATCCCACAGCCGCCGATAGGAGTTCACGGTGGAGGAGCCGATGGCGGTGAGCGCGCCGAGGTGCTCGATCACGCCGCCGATGGACTGCAGGCCCACGGGGCCCGGCTTTACCGGGTCGATCTTCGGATCCGGCAGGAAATGGTTCTTGCCGTCCACACGGTAGGAGAACGCCCCTTCCATTCCGGGCAGGTCCTTGTGATGCAGTTTGTTCACCACGTCCTTGCCGCCTGACCAGAGCGACAGGTTGTGGTGACAGCCGGACGCGGACACGCCCATGAAGGGCTTCGACATGAAGCAGGCATGGAGGCCCAGCTCGCGGCCCACCTGGGCGCAGATCTGGCGATAGGTGGTGAGGCGATCGGAGTTCCTCAGGATGTCATCGAACATGATGTTGAGCTCGAGTTGCCCGGGCGCGTCCTCGTGGTCGCCCTGGATCATGTCGAGACCCATGGCCTGGGCGTACTCGATGACCTTGAGGAACGCGGGGCGTAGTTCCTCGAACTGGTCGATGTGATAACAGTTCGGCTTGGTGACGCCGCCGCCGATGTTGCCGTCCGCTTCCTTCTTCAGCCACATCATCTCCGGCTCGGTGCCGGCACGAAGGTGCATCTTGTGCTTCGCCTGGAACTCGTCGTGGATGATGCGCAGGTTGCCACGGCAGTCGGAGGTCAGGTGTCCACCGGGATTGACGCGCTCCTCGCGGTTGCGGAAGCAGGTGCAGAACACGCGCGCCACGCGCTTGTCCCAGGGCAGCTGGACGAATGTCTCCGGATCGGGAATACCCACCAGCTCGGATGCCTCGGGGCCGTAGCCGATATAGTCACCGTGGCGGTCGATGAACAGGTTGGCGGTGGAGCCGTATACGAGCTGGAAGCCGCGCTCGGCGTTGCGCTCCCAGTGATCGGCCGGGATCCCCTTGCCGACGATACGGCCGGTCACGGAGACGAACTGGTAATAGATATAGGTGATGCCGAGCTTGTTGATCTTCTCCCGTACCTGCTTCACCATCGCCGCGCGCCCGGGGGCATTGACGTGGCGTTCGAGGTCGGTGGAATTCTGTGACCGGGTGGTACTGCGTTTCGCGGTGGTTTTTTTCGTTGTCTTCTTTTTGGTGGTTGCCATTAGTTAAGTTCTCCAATCAGGTTCTGGGTTGACGGATAACGCTTTCGGGGCGTTCCGGCTCTCGCCGGCGCGGGACCGGGTCCCGGCAACGATACCCGCTGATCAGCTGGTATAAAGATGGTCCGCCATACCCCGGCCTGATCGGCCGGACCGCGGAATCCGATGGGCATCGCCACCCGCTGTTGCGATTATTTAGCCCGACATCCCGGGAGTTTGCAATACCCGTTTGGATAATATATGATCTGAATCTATACCATAATTGAACCATACGCCAGCTACCATGGAGCGCCCTCCCCAGGTCAGCACCGGCTCGGCCGGTATTTTCAACCGCATCCGCGAATCCATCGTTTCCGGCCAGTACAGCTACAACGAACGATTGCCTTCGGAGCGCGACCTGGCGCTGGAATACAAGGCGGCACGGGGCACGATACGCGCCGCGCTGGAGCAACTGGAGCAGGCCAACCTGGTGCGCAAGAAGTTTGGCAGCGGGACCTTCGTAACCTGGCGCAGCGAGCTGGACCACGAGGACATCGCCGAGGAAACCAGTCCGCTGGAACTCATCGAAACACGCATGGCGATCGAGCCCCACATGGTGCGATTGGTCATCCTGAACGCGAGCAATCGCGATCTCAACCGGATCGAGGACGCGCTGCGCCAGGCGGAAAACACCGAGCACAATCCCAATGCGTTCTCGGCGGCGGACGAGGCCTTCCACATGACGCTGGCGAGCAGTTGCCAGAACCCGCTGCTGGAATGGATCTATCGCCTGATCAACGACATTCGCTCACACAACCAGTGGAGCGCGCGCAAGCACCACGTACTTACCCCGCAGCGAATCCGTTTCTATAACGAGGATCACCGCCGCCTGTTCGAGGCCATACGGCAACGCGACCAGGCCCTGGCGGCGGATATCATCACCAACCACTTGCAGCAGGCAAGAAAGGATCTCCTGGGACAGGAATAAAATCGTCCCTTAAATGACCTGCGCTTGGTGATCCGGCGTTGAATCCGGTCTCAAAATGCTCATGTACTCTGTGTACACTGCGCTTTTGAGCCCGGCTTCGCCTTGTCTCACCTGCGCTCGGTCGATTTCAGGGACGATTTGGCGCAGCTGATTCAGCCGGCCAACATCCGTTTGAAGTCTCCGATGAGGTCTCCCACCCGCTCGATACCGACGGATACGCGGATCAGGTTCTCCGGCGTGCTGGTGATATCCGACTCGCTGGTCTTGCGGTGCTCGAGGACGCTCTCCACCCCGCCAAGAGAGGTCGCGCGCTTGAACACCCGCGCGCGGCAGGCCACGGCGATGGCTTCCTCGCGCCCGCCCGGCACCAGCAGGGAAAGCATGCCGCCATAGCCACCGGACATCTGCCGCGACGCCACTGCGTGGCCGGGATCGGTAGACAGCCCGGGATAGTGCACCTTTTCCACCGCGGGATGTGCGGCCAGGAATTCGGCCAGCGCGAGCGCGGACGCGCTCTGCTGGCGAACGCGCAGGAACAGGGTGCGCATACCGCGCATCAATAACCATGCTTCCATCGAACCGAGTACCGATCCCGCCAGCAGGCGATGCGCGCGGATGCGTTGCCAGAAAGCAGAATCCCGCGCCGCCACCAGCATGCCGGCAAGCACGTCGGAATGGCCGTTGAGATACTTGGTGGCGGAGTGGCAGACGATGTCCGCGCCGTATTCGACGGGCCGGCTGAGTACCGGCGTGGCGCAGGTGGAATCCACCGCCACCAGCACGTCATTCTGGTGGGCGACTCCCGAGAAGGCGGCGATATCGGTGACCGTCCAGACCGGGTTGGCGGGAGTCTCCAGCCAGACGAGCCGGGTCACACCGGGACGGATTGCGGCGCCGAAGGCGACCAGGTCGCCGGCGGGAAACAGGTCATAGTCGATCCCGCGCGCAGCGGCGAATGCCTCGAGCCAGCTGAGCACGCCGTGGTAGATGGTGTCGGACACCAGCACGTGGTCGCCGTGATGCAGGGCATGAAAAGGCGCGGTGCAGGCTGCCAGTCCGGAGGAGAAACTGAGCGCTTCAAACCCGCCTTCCAGTTGACACAACAGCGCCTCCACCTGGGCCTGGGTGGCGCCATGGTCGCGGATATAGGAGCGCCCATCGGGCAGCGAGTAATCCTCACCCCGGGCGAAGGTGGTGGCGACGTGAATGGGCGGCACCAGGTCCCCGGCCACGGGATCCTCCTGGCCCAGCGCCTGCGCGGCCAGCGTCTCCGGGCCCAGCTCGTCCAGACCAGGCTCGTCCGCACCCGGTTCGTCCGGGCTCAGCTCATTCATGCAGGTAACGTCCTCAATCGTCCTCGAGGTATTTCCACTCGAGGTAGACATTCTTAATCTCGGTTGCGAACCAGTAGAGGAACAGGTACAGCACGAGAAACACGAGCCCGAAGGACATCCCGGTGGCGTTGAACCAGTCGACTACGACGTCCATGACTCCCAGTAGCAACAGCAACAGGGCTGCCGCGGACAGCAGCGTGAGAACGGGAAAATTGAATGGCGTTTTCATTCGCGTTTTTTCAGGAAGTCATCCGACCGAGATAGAACATTCCCGCAAGAAGCAGGATGATCAGCAGGTTGACGAGTATCTGGAACCGGTAGCGCGAGAGAAAACCTTGCTTCTTCTCCGACTTGCGGGTCTTCTTGACCACGGTAATGCAGTCCTGGGCGAGATTGCGAAAAATGGCCTGCTGGGTGGGCACCTCCAGGTGCGGCACCAGCATGTCGATATAAACGCTGAGTTCGCCCGGGCCGCGATAGCCGCGCTCCACCCATTTCGCGAAGGCGCGGTCGCACACCCTCTTGTCGTAACGCATGTCGCCGTAAAAGGAGCTGAAGCAGAAGTCGATCTCCTGCTTGATCCGCAACACCACCGGAAATACCTTGCTCTGCGCTGCCTTGAGCTTGGCACTCGTCTGGCTGGCGCGCTTCCTTTTCGTTTCCTGGACGAGGGCCTGGTTCATGGCAGTTGATTATGGCAGCAACTGGCGGTTCTGGCATATACCGGGCATGTACAGGGTTGACACCTGACACTCAACGCTGCAGCGGCTCGAGGCGGGCATACTGGTCGAGATCGATGCGGCGCAGGCGCGCGATTTCGGCCGCGCTCTGTCCCAGGTAGTCCGTTGTATTCAGTCGCGCGCCGTTGGCGACAAGCAGCTTCGCAAGGTACTCGTTGCGATCCCATAGTGCGTAGAACAACGCACTGCGGCCCTGGCTGTCCTGAAGATCGGGTTCCGCGCCGTGGCGCATCAGCAGGAGCGCAATCTCGGGCAGGTTGCTCCATGCGCTGGCCATGAGCGGCGACTTGCCGAAGTCGGTCACCGCGTTGGGGGGCGCGCCGGCGTCGAGCAACTGGCGGACCACTTCCGGGTTACCACTGACCACACCGGTGTAGAGCGCGGTCAGACCCTTGTTGGAAGCCAGGCGAACATCGGCGCCCAGCGCGAGAAGCTCTCGTACCATGCCGGCGTTGCTGTTCCATGCCGCCTTGATGAGCGCGGTTTCACCCTGGATATCGGAGACATTGACGTTGATGCCGCCCTCAACCAGTTCACGTACCCGCACCGTGGCGCCGCCGTCGATAGCGTCCACCAGCTCCCGCGGCATGGTGTTCCAGTATTCCACCACGCTGCCGTGATTGGTCTTGACGGTGCTGCTGCCATCCGCCGTCGTCCTGCGAATATCATCCGGCTGCAACACGACCACCTCTCGCTGCACCACCGGCACGACCGTGACGGGCTCAGCTTCCTCCACCGGGAAGATGACGGGCTCACCGGGTGACGGTTCGTCACCAAGATGCGCCACCACGATGCGGCTGGCCTCCGCGAGCAATGCATCCACGGCCTGGTCACTTCGCGCCTGGCCCGATTCCTGGTCATCCTTCGGCGAATCAGCAGTCCTGTCGACATCGGGTTGCGCGACGATGGACGAGGAGCTGGCGCCAGAGGGGACAATGGACGCGATCGTCGGCGCCCTGGCCGTAGGATCGGGTTTCGTGACCGGTTCGGTAATCGGTGCTTCGGCTGGAACTTCTGGTGTGGTCGTGGATGCAACGACCTCGCGCGCCGGTTCAGACGGCTGCTCGCGGCGCACGAAGACCACTGCATTCACGGGCTCTCCACGCATCGCGACGCGATCTTCCGTGCTACCCGAGATCAGCAACTGGCCACTTGCGGTCACTCCGGCAACGAGGACCAGGACCGCTAGCGGCACGTAGCGCCAGCCGAAGATCGCGGGGCGGCCCTGGCTGTTCGTGTCCATGTCGTCAGTATCCACGCCGGCTATCCGTGCCTCGCCCTGGTCAGGCGGGTGCTGCCGTTCAACCAGCGGTCATTGAGCATCAGCATGGTGGCGAACAGCAGGCTGCCCGCGACGATGCCCACCAGTTGCGCCATGGCAGGCGCATAGTCACCGCTCACCCAGGACACCAGCATGTAGGCCAGGGCGCAGAACGTGGCAATGGAAAGCGCCAGCGCGAAACGCATCCAGATGCCGTCCAGCGCGCCGCGCACGAACATGGCGCCGCCTTCGCTCGCCATGTACGCGCGCCGCAATACGAGGTCGAGACCCATGCCGGACAATGACAGCAGAAACAGCAGCGTCATCTTGTCGCGAACCAGGGGCACCAGCATGTGATCACCGGTGGCCGGAAGCGAGCTCATCAGCAGGGCGATGCCGGACAGCCAGGTCAACCAGAGGAACCGGTGCAGCAGGCCGAGAAGCCTGTTGATGCGAAAGGAACTCCACCCGCCAAGGGATGGAAGAAAAACGCGCGGCACCTGCCAGTAAAGCAGGGGCAGGCAGACGAGCGTCCCCGCCAGGCCAACCAGGTGTGCTGCCCGTAGCAGGAATCCTATTATTTCTATCGTATTCACCTTCACCTCTAAGTATGCTGGTTGACATTCCCGTCGCAATACGCATACCCATTTCAGGATGGTTTGTAACCACCCGGACACTCCTCTGTCGTTAGAACCCCCTTTTGTTTCCCTGATTCTACACTGAAAATCCGCGGTTTCACGGCTATCCCAAGGTAAAATAACGGCGGCTCGATCTACACCATGAACGCAACCGACAACAATCCGGGCGACTCCGCGGAAATGATGCCAGATTCCGGAAACTCCGGCTTTCGTGCTGCAATCTTCCGCGATCTTGAGCACAAATTGCGCCTGACGCCCTGGAACAGCGGCGCCTCGGAGGCCCATGGCCTGCTCTGCGCGCTGGCCTGCCTGGGAGTCCGGGGGGAGGAAATCCGTAGTCAGGCCTGGCTGTTCAACCTGCGCGACGGCACCGAAATCGACATCATCGAGGGGCTCTACGGCCTCGTCTGCCGGGATCTCACGGATCCGGGGTTCGGCTTTGCCCTGCTGCTGCCACCGGATGATGCCCCACTCTCCGAGCGCGCCGAATCCGTTTCGGACTGGTGCCAGGGGTTTCTCCAGGGGATCTTCCACGGCGGGGACAACCTGCCGGAAGGCTCTTCGGGTCCGGTGCACGAAGCCGTCGCTGACATTCGCGAAATCGGCCACCTGGAAATCGATCGCGACGACCCGGAAGGCAGCGAAAAGGCGCTCGCCGAGGTGGAGGAATATCTCCGCGTCGCGGCGCAACTGGTGTACGACGAATTACAGCCGGCGCCCGCCACCGGGTCCGGATCGAACGAAATCAACTGAACCTCCAACCCTCGCAATCACACTCCATGGATACTGCCGTATTCAAACGCCGCCGCCAGGACCTCATGCACCAGATGGGGGAAGGCATCGCGATCCTGCCCACAGCCCCGCACCAGCCACGCAATGGCGACGTGCTCTACCCTTTCCGGCCGGACAGCGACTTCTACTACCTCACCCGTTTTCCGGAGCCGGAGGCGGTGATGGTGCTCGTGCCGGGGCGGCCCGAGGGCGAGTTCATCCTGTTCTGCCGCGAGAAGGATCCGGCCAAGGAACTCTGGGACGGGCGTCGCCAGGGCATCCAGGGCGCGGTGGCGAACCACGGGGCGGACCAGGCGTTTCCCATCGACGAGTTCGAGGCCACCCTGCCCACGCTCATGGAGAACAAGGACAAGGTGTTCACCGTCGTCGGGCGCTATCCGGAATTCGACAGCGAGATCATCGCCTGCCTGCGCCATATTCGCGACAGGCAGCGCTCCGGGGTGCATGCCCCCGGGGAGATCGTCGACCTCGGCCACCTGCTACACGAAATGCGCCTCCTGAAGCGCAAGGAAGAAGTCCAGCTCATGCGCCAGGCGGCCAACATTTCCGCCGATGCCCACATCCGCGCGATGCAGCACACCGCGCCCGGCCGGTTCGAATACCAGGTGCAGGCGGAACTGGAATGCGAGTTCCGCCTCGGCGGCAGCGCCTGGCCCGCCTATCCGTCCATCGTCGCCGGCGGCGCCAATGCCTGCATCCTGCATTACACCGAAAATGACTGCGTGCTCAACGACGGCGACCTGCTGCTGATCGACGCGGGCGCGGAGTTCGACTGCTACGCCGCCGACATCACCCGCACCTTCCCGGTGAACGGCACGTTCAGCGGCGAACAGCGCGCGGTCTACGAGATCGTGCTCGCCGCCCAGGCCGCCGCCATGGAAGCCATCGCCCCGGATCGCACGGTGGTGGACTACCACGACGCGGCGGTGCGCGTACTGACCGACGGACTTGTCGACATCGGCCTGCTCAGCGGTGACACGGCGGAACTCATCGAGACCCGCGCCTTTCATCGCTTCTACATGCACCGCACCGGGCACTGGCTCGGCATGGACGTGCACGACGTGGGGGACTACAAGATCGACGACCAATGGCGCCTGCTGGAACCCGGCATGGTGCTCACCGTCGAACCCGGACTGTATATCTCGCCGGCGGAGGACGTGCCCGAGCGCTGGCACAACATCGGCATCCGCATCGAGGATGACGTGCTGGTCACCCGTGGCGGGCATGACGTGCTCACCCGCAAGGCGCCCAAGTCCATAGACGATATCGAGCACTTGATGCGGCATTGACACCCACGCAATGACCGCGCAACAGGACAACCGATCGTTCGACCTGGTCATCGTCGGCGGTGGTCTCGCCGGCGCCAGCCTCGCGGTGGCGTTGCGCGAGAGCGGCCTGTCCATCGCCGTGGTGGAACGCTGGCCGTTGAATGACAGCGGTCAGCCGAGTTACGACGAGCGCACCGTGGCGCTTACCTGGAGCGCGCGCTGCATCTACCAGGGAATGGGCGTCTGGGAAGACATCGCCGCGGGCGCCGAGGCGATCCGCGAAATCCATGTCTCCGATCGCGGCGGCCCCGGTGTGGCGCATCTGTCCTGCCGCCACGCGGGCACGCCCGCCCTCGGCTACGTCGTGCCCACCCGGGTACTGGGCGGCGCGCTGATGGGTGCGCTGTCGGCCGCGGACAACATCACCCTGCTCTGCCCCGCGGAAGCGGAAAATCTCGTGCAGAAAACGGATGCATGTCGTCTGCGGATCAAGGTCGATGGCAGGGAAACAGAGCTCTCGGCTCCCCTGGCGGTGATTGCCGATGGTGGGCGCTCCGCCCTCACGGGCAAGGATACGCTCGCTAAAACCGACTACGCCCAGCAGGCGCTGCTCAGCATCGTCACCACGGATCGTCCGCACCATGGCCGCGCCTGGGAGCGCTTTACCCGGGAAGGCCCGCTCGCGTTGCTGCCCCTGGCGGACAACCGGCTCGCGGTGGTCTGGACCTCGTTGCCGGACACCCTGGCCGAGCGCGAAGCGATGGGAGACGATGCCTTTATCGGGCACCTGCAGGATGCCTTTGGTGACCGCGCGGGAAACTTCAGCCGCCCGGCGCCGCGGCGCAGTTATCCGCTTGCCCGGGGCCACCTGGATACCCCGGCAAAGGATCGGCTGGTGGTGATCGGCAACGCCGCGCATACGGTTCATCCTGTGGCGGGCCAGGGATTCAATCTCGGTCTGCGCGACGTGGCGACGCTAGCGGAACTGCTGCACACTGCCCATGCCAGTGGCGACGACGTCGGCGCGCCGTCGCTCTTGGCCGATTACAATGAACGCCGTCGCCGGGACACCTTCATGGTGCGCCAGTTCACCCACGGTCTCATTTCATTGTTTGGCTCCGCCCTGCCAGCAATGCCCCTGCTTCGCGGCCTTGGCCTGGGTGGAATCGAAATGCTACCACCGCTGAAGCGCTTCCTGTTGCGACGCTCCATGGGACTCGCGGATACCCGCGGCAGGCTGATCCGTGGCGTGCCACTGGCGGCCGAAGGCCGGAGCCCGTGAAGGATAACGACATCACCATCGTCGGCGGCGGCATGATCGGCCTCGCCACGGCCGCTTTGTTCGTCCGCGAAGGCTTCCAGGTCCTGCTGCTGGACGCCGGCCCGCCAGCCCACTGGGACGCGGCATCGGTGGAGGGACGGGTCAGCGCCATCAGCCCGTCCACCAGGAACCTGCTGGATCACGTGGGCGTCTGGCGCGCCATCGCCGAACGCCGGGTCTCGCCGTACACCGCCATGCGGGTCCGGGACAGCCACAGCGCGGCGCGTATCGCCTTCGACGCCGCCGACGAAGGCGTTGCCGCCCTCGGCCATATCGTCGAGAACGCGCTGATTGCGACCTGTCTCACGGAGCGCCTGGGACACAATTACAACGTGACCCTGCGCCATGATGTCCGGGTAACCGGCTTTGACGGGGACGACAACGGACAGGCGACGCTTACCCTCGAGAATGGGGAAACCGTGCACAGCACCCTCGTGGTAGCTGCCGATGGCGCGCAATCAGCACTGCGCGCACTGGCGGGTATTCCCATGGACGCACAGGACTTCCGCCAGGACGCCATCACCGCCACGCTGGAATGCGAACGTCATCACGGTGGCGCCGCGCTGCAGGTGTTCACCCCGGAAGGTCCCATCGCGATGCTTCCGCTTTCGGACAACCGCTGCTCGCTGGTCTGGTCCCGCGACCGGGAACAGGACGAAGACCTGCTGGCGCTGGACGCAGGGGAATTCTGCTCACGCCTCGAGATGCATTTTAGCGATCAACTGGGCGGCCTCCGACTGCTCGGCGATCGCCTGCGCTTTCCCCTCGGCAGCCGCCATGCGGCGGTCTACACCGGGACCCGCCTCGCCCTCGTGGGGGATGCCGCGCACACGGTACATCCGCTGGCGGGACTCGGCGCCAACCTGGGGATGCAGGACGCCGGCGCGCTGGTACAGACGGTCGCCACCGCCCGCGACGGAGGCAAATCCATTGACGGGCGCGGAGTGCTCAGGCGCTACGAGCGCTGGCGGCGGGGCGAAAACGCCATCGCTATCCGCGCCATGCAGGGCTTCAAGGAGGTGTTCGGATCGGAGCTTGCGCCGCTGCGCCAGTTGCGCGCCGCCGGCTTCCAGTTCGCCGACCGTGTCATGCCGCTGAAACATGCATTGGTACAATACGCCATAGGTACCCGGGGTGACCTGCCGACGGTCTGCCATCCGCGTACCGGTGATTGACCGCTGGTGTATAATTTTTCCTTTTATCCAGCGCCATGACCCACAGCGAAGACCTCCGCCAGGCCGGACTCAAGACCACCTTGCCCAGACTCAAGGTGCTGTCCATGCTGGAGTCCAGCAAGGTGCGTCACCTGTCCGCGGAAGATGTCTACCGCGAGCTGTTGAAGGACGACGAGAGCATCGGCCTCGCCACGGTCTACCGGGTACTCACCCAGTTCGTCGAGGCGGGCCTGGTGATCCGGCACAACTTCGAGGGTGACCGGGCGGTCTTCGAACTGAACGACGAGGATCACCACGACCACATGGTCTGCGTGGACTGCGGAAGGGTGATCGAATTTATCGACCAGAGGATCGAGGAACTCCAGGAAAAGGTTGCCAGCAATCACGACTTCACCATCCAGGATCATGCGCTGACCCTGTACGGCATCTGCAAGCGCTGCCGGACCCGCGACGCCTGAGTTTTTCCACAATCCATCCGAGACCGCGGCCGTGTCCACGTTGATCACCGGTTCCTTTGCCTATGACACCATCATGGTGTTCCAGGACCAGTTCAAGAACCACATCCTGCCCGACCAGGTACATATCCTCAACGTCTGCTTTTTCGTTCCCGACATGCGGCGGGAATTCGGCGGCTGTTCGGGCAACATTTCCTACAACCTGAAGCTGCTCGGCGGTGATCCGCTGCCCATGGGCACAGTGGGAGAGGACTTCAAACCCTATCGAAAGTGGCTGAAGAAGCGTGATATCAAAATCACCCATATCACCGAGGTGGAGAATACCTACACCGCGCAGGCCTTCCTCACCACCGATACCGACAACAACCAGATCATCGCCTTCCACCCGGGAGCGATGAACTACGCGCACAAGAACAAGATCGGTGACGCCGATGGAGTCACCCTGGGCATCGTCGCACCTGACGGTCGCGACGCGATGATCCAGCACGCGGCGCAGTTCGCCGCCGCGGGCATCCCCTGGGTGTTCGACCCCGGCCAGGGGCTGCCGATGTTCGGTGGCGACGAACTGAAGACCTTCATCGACCAGGCGGACTACGTCTGCGTCAACGACTACGAGTCAAAGCTGCTGGTGGACCGCACCGGGATGACCCTCGAGGACATCGCCAGCCAGGTGAAGGCATTGATAGTCACTCGCGGCGGCTCGGGCGCGGAGATCTTCGCCGAAGGGGAATCCCTGCAAATTCCAGCAGTCAAGGTGCGCGAGATCAACGATCCCACGGGCTGCGGTGACGCGTTCCGCGCCGGGCTGCTCTACGGCATCGACCGGGGGCTCGACTGGGAGACCACTGGACGACTCGCCTCGCTCATGGGCGGAATCAAGATCGAGCATCACGGCACCCAGAACCATCGCCCGCGCCTTGACCAGATCGCGGAGCGCTACCAGGCGAGTTTCGGCGAGAGCATCGAACTCTGATATCACGCCCTGGACCGGCGGCGCGACTGCCGGACCAGGTCAGTAGTCAGATCTGCTTCAAACCGCCTGGCACTTCACTCCGGACCTTGCGTCCCGCGTCGTCGAGACGCTCCAGGCTGGCCTCGTTCTGCTGCTGAATTTCCTGCTGCCGTTCCAGTTCCTGCATCTGGCGCTCCAGCTCATCCTCCTGTTGCTTCTGCTGCTCCTCCATCTGCTCCTGCAGCTTTAGCTGCTCTTCCTCAAGAGCGCGGGCAAGGTTGTCGTCGTCCTGCCGCATCTCCACGGCTTCCGGAGCCATCTGGCGCTGCGGCAGCAACCGGCTGATGTCGGTTTCCGACGGGTCCACCGCGGCGAGGGCCTCGAATTCCGCGACGTTGATGTTGAGCGACGAGATCGTGTTGTCATTGCCGTCCGCGAGAGCGACGAGGTCCAGGGTCTCGCGCTCCAGGGGCAGCTTCTCCAGGTTGCCCTGGCGTTCGATCAGGATGTGATCGGCATACACCGCGTCCAGCTTCGCGCCTGTCTTGCCGATATTCGCTCCGACCCGTACAACGCTGGTCTGCCCCCGCTGGATCTCTATCATGGCGATACCGCCGCCAGGCTCAGGGGAGGTGATGACGCCGGTCAACAGCAGGTTGAGCTGGGTCTTGGGCGCCTCCACCACCTTCGGCCTTTCGTCAACCGGCCGGGGCTTCGGGGGAACGACGCCGAAGATGTGGGCGTTGATGACCCCGTCGAGGCCCACGCGCTCACTTGCGACCGCCTGGTCCGCTGCGCCGAAATTGAATTCCTGGGCCTGCGCCGGACTCAGGTGGCGGTGAAAGATCTCGTAACCGGACCATGCGAGCGCGCCCACCGCGGCCAGCAGCGCGGCGGCGCTCAGAAGGGTAAACAATCTTTCAGGGATCTGGTCGCCCATAACTTTATTGTAGCGTCAATTCGCCAGGCGCGAATCGACGGCAGAAACGGCGCGCTGCGAAAGAACGAGCAGTCGTTTGTGCTGGCCGCCACGCCATACTTCTTCAGGTAATCCGGCTACTGGCCCGTGCCGGTAAACCCGCCCCTGGAGGCGTGCCCGTTGGCAGCCCGGGAGCCATGCTCTGAATCGCTCTCGATGGCCTGCTCCAGCAGCTCCTTCTGCATGGATTTCCTCGCCTTCGCTCCCAACTCCTTCATCCGTTCGGTTCTGCGCACCAGGTTTCCCTTGCCGTCGACCAGTTGCCTGCGCGCCGTTTCATAGCTCTCCCCGGCCTTGCGCAACTGGTCGCCAATCTTTTCCAGTGAGTCGGTGAAACGCACGAACTGGTCGTAGAGCTTGCCCGCCTCGTCGGCGATGTCGATGGCGTTCCGGTTCTGGTACTCGTAGCGCCAGATATTGTGAATGATCCTGAGCGTGGTCAGGAGCAGCGTCGGGCTCACCAGCACCACACCCTTCTCGAATGCCTCGTTGTACAAACCGGGCTCGTGTTCCAGCGCCAACAGCAGCGCCGGCTCGATGGGGACGAACATGATCACCATGTCGAGCGAACGGATGCCGGCGAGTTCGTCGTATTTCTTCTCGCTGAGCTGGCGCACGTGAGTCTTGAGAGCGGCGATATGCGAGCGCAGCAACCGTTCGCGATCCGCGTCGTCTTCTGCGCCGTGGTACGCCTCGTAGGCGACCAGCGCGACCTTGGAATCGATGATCACGACCTTGTTTTCCGGCAGCCGCACCACCGCATCGGGCTGGCGCAATTTATCGTCCGTGTCCTTCAGGCTCACCTGCAGATCGTATTCCCGCCCCTTGTGCAGGCCTGAGGACTCCAGCAACCGCTCAAGCTGCACCTCGCCCCAGTTGCCTCGTTGCTTGCTGTCGCCCTTGAGCGCATTGGCCAGGTTCACCGCGTCCTGGCTGATCTGCAGGTTCAGGTTTCTGAGGTGTTCGATCTCGCTTCGCAGGGTTGTGCGCTGCTCGTGTTCCCGATCGTAGACCTCGTCCACCCGCCTCCTGAAATCCTGCAACTGCTGGCGCACCGGCGTCAGCAGCGTTTCCACACCCTGGCGGCTGGCGTCGTTGAATTTCTCGTGCTTTTCGTCGAATATGCGGTTCGCCAGGTTCTCGAAGCTCGCGTTGAGGCGCTGCTCCGCCTGCTCCAGCAGGGCGAGCTTGTCGTTGGCCGAACGCACCTGTTCGCGCAGCATCGACTCCTTCGAGGCTGCATCCCTCTCCCGGTCCGCCCTGGATTCCCGTTCCTGTCGCAGCAGCTCGCGCATTCGCAGAATGTCGTTGGAGAGCGAATCCACCCGACGGCGATGGTTGTCCGTCTCCCGCGCCATGACCTCCTGCTGCGCGTCCAGCCGCTCCTCGAGCACGGCAGTCCGCGTGTCGCTTGCGCCCAATGCCTTCCCCAGCCGGGCATTGTCCCCGGCGAGCCGACTCGCCCTCCGCCAGAGCCACAGCGCCAGTATCGCGAGCAGCGCCGCCGCGAACACCCAGGGCATTTCCTGCGCAGCCATGAACCGGTCAAACGCCGCGGCGTAGTCTGTGGCTTTCAGCGAATGGAACAGTTCATTCATTCTCGGCCTCCACTGTTCTTTTATTTTGGACGGGTGAGCCTGTGCCACGACCCGCACAGGCCAGGAAATGGATTCTTTCCGCTTGGAATTGAAAAGTGCAGGGCGTGGTCCCGGACAGAACTGCTAACGGTACTGCCGGACCTGAGCGTAAAAAATTGGTGCCGGAAAGAGGAATCGAACCTCCGACCTACTGATTACGAATCTGTCGGTGGAGTGGTTAATGGGAATTAACGAGAGTATACATATCTTTATAAATCATGTACATAGGAGTATAATCACTTTAATAGAATTTAACGGATATTCAACCAGCCCGTGTACCCGGCGTGTACCCGATAGGAAATGCCCAATTATCTGAAATTCGGAAAGCGCATCATCGAGGGGTTGGAATTGCCTGAAACGGGGAAGCGGGCCACCTATCACGACACGCTACAAGAAGGCCTCAGTCTCAGGGTGACGCACACCGGCGCGAAAACATTCATCGTGCGGTGCCGGATCGAGGGCACACCGGAATATAAGACCCTGGGCAAGTTTCCGTCGCTGACCGTGGAAAATGCCAGAAAGGCGGCCCAGACCTTTCTCAGTCGGGTTGCTCGCGGAGAAAATCCAGCGCAGGAGCGCCGCGAGAAAAAAGCCGAGTTGACGCTGGACGAAGCGTTTACTGTTTTCATGGATGAGCACGTCCACGCAAAACGGGCAGCGAGCACCGCGAGGGAGTACCAGCGAATCTACGACACCCGAATCACCCAGCTAGGTGGAAAGAAAATCGGTTCATTGCGCTACCCGGATGTAAAGGCTCTTCATAGCCGGATCGGCCGCAACAATGGCCACTATATCGCCAACCGGGTTGTGAGCCTCCTGCGCTCCCTGTATGGGTGGTTGTTGAAGGAGCGGCGATATTCAGGCGAAAACCCTGCCTGGGGCATCGAGCCGTTCAAGGAAACGCCAAGGGACCGGTTCCTTACCCCGGAGGAGCTGCCCCGGTTTTTCAATTCCCTGGCTGCTGAACAGAACCAGGATATTCGTGACTACGTGCTGCTATCCCTGCTGACCGGGGCTCGCCGGCAGAACGTCCTCGCGATGGCATGGGCGGAACTCGACCTCTCCCGGAAGGTCTGGCGCATCCCAATGACGAAGAACCAGGAGCCCGTAACCGTCCCGTTGATTCCCGCAGCGATGGAGATCCTGAATGCCCGAAAAGAAAAGTCGGAATGTGAATGGGTATTCGGTGGCAACAGCAAATCCGGGCACATGACGGACCCGAAGCATGGATGGGAACGAATACTGGCAAGGGCGGGAATCGAAGGGCTGCGAATCCATGATCTACGTCGATCCATGGGAAGCTGGCAGGCCATCAATCAAACCAGCCTGGTGGTAATCGCCAAGAGCCTGGGGCAAAAATCTACGCAGGCCGCCGCAATCTATTCCAGACTCAGCCTCGATCCCGTGCGGGAGTCAATGGAGCAGGCAGCAAGGTCGATGTGGGCATTTCAGAACACATCGGAGGATTCGAGCGTGACACCAATCAAGAAGAACAAGGGCCAGCAATGACAACTAAGGAGCCATTAACGTCACGAATTCGCAACGGAGTGATGGAGTTGTCTAAAACAAGAATGCCGACTGAGATCTTTCCTCACTATGAACGAGTAATTGAATGCTTAGGCTCTGACATCGGCGTCAAAGAACTAGCAAAGTTGTATCGCGCACATGAGAAGAATTTTCCGGATGAGAAACCTAGAGATAGCAAATACGTCCCGCCCGGTCAGGATTGGCTTAGATTCCCTAAAGATTTTGTATTTCAGGTTGCCTTGGCCTTAAGCGCGAACATCGTACCTACACCGCCTCTGTATGAAACCAGACATGAGTCACAGGCCCAAATAAAAAGGACCAAAAAATTGATCAAAACAAGTGAGAGTAGCGGGCTCCCACTACATACTCCATTAAAAAGCCTCATATTTCTGGCCGGCCATCATGACCCTGATTGCGACATTTGGAGCAACGAATTTCATCAGTATATTTCTCGTTTCGAAGGCCTAGGCTCCTTGGCTGATCTCCTCGAAATTTATATAGACGCAACTGCCGCTATCGAAAATGAACTGCACAAACTCAACAAACCGCATAGCAGTGATCCGGCAGCCGCCAGGGTGAAAATGCTCACAAGAAGGCTATTCAATTTGACAGGCACTGCGCGCTACGCACCCGCAACTAGACTGATCAATCTAGTCTTTGATATCGACAAAACCGAAGAATTCGGGAAAAAGCACAGATACAACCCAGAAAAGGGGGTCTGATCCAACTAAAAAATCTTGTTCTAGCGCCCTAAAACGAACGTCTCCATCTGGCAAGGTTGCACTTACTGTTAAAACCCAGTAAGGAGCATCAAGTTGT
>JAUILZ010000048.1 GCA_030432755.1 Gammaproteobacteria bacterium
GGAGCTGACGGCCCGGTGGGGTCTCGAACCGCACCGTGGCCCGCGACGGTCGCAATGCGCGTTTGGGCCTGATGTACTCCCGCAGCACGGTCGCACCCCCAGAGTAGCCAATCGCCTGGATCTCGCGCAGGATCACCACCGCGTTCCAGACGCCCTCGGCCAGGAGCGCGTCGATGCGGGGTTGGTAGGGTAATAGCTTGCGGAACTTGTCTCGCTGACGCCGCCCGGACGGAGGGCCGCCCCGGTCGATGGCGCGGCGCACGGTCTTGGGGTGCACCCCAAGACCGTGCGCGATGTCCTTCAGATAAACGCCGCGTTTGAGTTGATCTTGTATCATCAAAAAGTCCTCCCGGCTGAGCATCGCACCCTCCCGAGTCGTGGTTGCACACCTCGGGAAGTTTGCACAGCCTCAGTTGGGGGGACACCTTAAAATGATGAAAATCGGACTTTAAGGGATGTTGCTAACAGTGGCCCGTGTATCCGCGGTCGGTCAGCCGGTTTTCGGGCCCCGCGACGCCATTGTCGGACTCCTTGATCGCCACGCGCCGCTTGCCGAATGCGTCATAGTGGAACCGCTCCACCACGTTGCCATTGATATCGGTGATCGCAGCAATGGAATCCAGGTAGTCCCGGTGAATATAGTGCGTCTTGGGAACCTCCCCGGATTTCTGGTCGATGACGGCGACAATGCCGCCCTTCGCGGGAATATGATACTTGTGCGTCGTCTCCCCGCCCTTGACGACCTTCTGATAGATGCCCCCCGCCCAGAGGGTGGTCACGCTGCCACTGGCGCCGCCAGTCTCCACCTGCTTGTACAGGCTGCCGTCCGGTGAAAGTGCGCAATACTGGATGTCGCCTTGCCGCGTACCGCTGGATATCGCCCCAGTACGGGAATCAGGGTGTCGGGTGACACATTTCGGAGAAAGCCCCCATCGATGTGGGCAGAATGCCAATCCGCGACTTCGCGGCGTGGTGCTGATGGCGCCCTGTTTCTTCGCCAAGCAGGTTTCCATCGACTCCATCGTCGAAGAGGCAACCGCCTACGACTTGGACAATCTGCGCGAAGGGCTGGCCCGCTTCCACGGCGACAACGTTGGTGTCATATTCCGCGGCTAGAATGATGCCTGGCTCGATCCGGACTTTCGTCAGTGGAACCTTACGGAATTCTTGACCCGGATCGCAGTGCCGGTGCTATTCATACAGGGACGCGAGGACCGGTGCGGGAGCCTGGCGCAGCTCGAGACTCTGCAGGGATACCTTGTCGTCTCCCTCGAATATAGCGTGCTCAATAACTGCAGGTATACTCCTCAACGTGACCAGCCGGATGCAACCCTCGATGCAATCAACAGTTACATCAGGTGTATAGAGACAGTATTCACCTGACACTAGCTTGTAGCAAAATATTTTTATCAATATCGCTAGTGGAAATGTATTCAACATTGGATGTCGAGGTGTAACCGAATGTGATTGCATCTAGTCTTAGGCACACCCCCTGCTTATCACCAAATAATTGATACCTTTTCCCATTAAAATATCCCTCTGGCTCAATAAATGTATAGTATTCAAACATACCAGCATCACGAGGAGAAATTTCAATATTAAATTGCGGACCTAATATTAGGCCTTTGTGAAATACCTTTTCGGAAAATCGTCCTTCCTTCACAATTTCTTTAGAATGTTCGCACGAATAATATGTTGCGTAGATAGGTCTGTTTGAATCGATACTATACATTGACAAGTTTACATCACTTACAAATATAACTTTCAATATATATTCTTCTTCTGGAAGTCGCGTGTTCTGCGCTGAATAAAATAAATTTTGAAACTCTATAAAATCTGCCGTATTCAACTGAGTTCTTTTGGGATTTTTTTTAAGTTGCGAAGCCAAATACTCTGATAAGGAAATTTTGGAACTTGGTTTCGCATTAGATTCAACGCTCACAATCGCCCCAAGCTCCGCCTGCGCATTTTTGTCTACAAACGAATAAGACAATATTTGAATGTCCCCAATCCCACCTGCGCATCCTGCTAATGCAGCTAGCTGAACCATAAATAGGCAGATTAAGTGCGGAGTTCTTTTTTGGTTTTTCATATCGTCAGTTGCAGTACACCGCACAAGAGCCTATATGATCAAATTTCGTAGTGATATGAAAATCAGCAAACCGCTGAGGCGCCCCATTTGGTTTTGGTGGTGAGTGGCCTGGTGGAACACATGCTTGGGGTAAGGATCGGATATGGTTACATCCAAACGCAGGCACTGATTCGCTTGGAAGGAGCGGTTTTTCAATTCATGGTGGTGCTGAACCTGGATCAGCTGGTTGTATAGATCTGACAACCAATATGAACTCATTTGCGGCACACTATAGAGCGTTTGGTGACAGACTTGATAGACTGGTAGTTGACTACTAAGGATTAGTTTGCTTAGTTGAATAATAAGTATCTATCGGTATCATGAAAGTAATCAGAGGTATACTGGCGCTATTCTGTATTTTGTTGATTGCCGTTTGCGGAAACGATTTGTATCAAGCTGTTACGAACCCAAATAGCTACCCGTTTGGGACCGAAAACCATGGCTGGTGTTACTTATCGAAAGGCCGATACCTGATTTGCACATCGGCATACCTGGCATTTAGCCTCGTAGGCTTGATTCTGGTGGCGAAAGGCAAGTTGGGTTGGTGTGTAACTGCTATTGGTTGTGTTTTTGTTTGGGCTGTTTCCGCTAAGTTTCTTCTGTAGAACCCATCTCATAACCATTACTCACGCGTGATACGATATTGATGTGGCTTCCAAAGGCTGGACAGTGCGATAAGTAGATAAGCCGCCTCAACTGCGGCACGCTGACTCCACAAGGCCACTTTCCATGACAGTCAACGTCGTCACCAACACGAGCCGCCCCGACCTGTCCAACACCGCGCTCCGCAGGCTATCGCTGGCGCTCATCGTTGCTCTGGCCGTTGCCGCACTGGCGAGACCCTAGTGTCAAGTGGCAACCAAGTGCTCTTGTAGTACATCGAGCTAAGCCAGGTTGCCATGCTGGTTCTCACGCCCCTGAACAAACAGAACCGGGTCAACTCCAATGATCGGTGCCAGGCTCGGTTGTCAGCTCCAGATTGGCTCAAAGGAAAGCCGCATCACTTGAAACCGGCCAAAGAACCGGCCAGATCGCCGGAAAACACCGCACTTCTGCTTATATAAATATATGATATAATTGATTTAACAACGGAAAGAAAGATGGCCTAATAACCGGCCAAAGTGTGGGACAAGATGGCGCGCGATGATGGTGAAAGTATAGATCTGTTTGAGCCGCTGATTGTCAGCGAAGATGCTCCGCAGCGGGCTGCGCTGAACGATCTTGCGCTTGAGTTGGCCGAAAAATCTGCCGCCTTCCGCGCCGGCCTGCCGGATTCCATCGGAGCGGCGCTGGCCGATCTGGTTCGCTCGATGAACTGCTACTACTCGAACCTGATAGAAGGGCACAACACCCATCCCATTGATATTGAACGCGCGCTTGCCGGTGACTACAGCGCCGACCCCTGGAAGCGTGACCTGCAGCTTGAAGCCAGGGCGCACATCACCGTCCAGAAGTGGATCGATGACGGCGGGTTAGAGGAACCCCCGACCGCTCCGGCCTCGATCATCGAGATTCACCGCCGTTTCTGCGAGTTGCTGCCGGAGGATTTGCTCTTCGTGGATGACCCGGAGACGAAGGAAAGGATACCGCTCGTCCCCGGTCAGTTTCGCGAGCGATATGTCCAGGTCGGAAGCCTCATTGCACCAAGCCCGGGAGCTGTTCCCCGGTTTTTGGAGCGCATGCACCAGGCCTACGCGCGCGCCGGACGGATCGACTCGATTCTTGCGGCAGCGTGCGCGCATCATCGTCTACTTTGGGTTCACCCCTTCATGGATGGCAACGGGCGCGTGGCGCGCCTGATGTCCTATGCCATGTTGCGCAAATCCCTTGATACGCGAGGGCTTTGGTCGGTGGCGCGCGGGCTGGCGCGGCGAGAGGCGGATTACAAGGCGCACTTGCAGGCCTGCGACTGGGATCGGCGCGGCGATAGGGACGGGCGCGGCACGCTCAGCGAAGCGGCGCTCGCGTCTTTCATCGAGTTCTTCTTGCGCGTCTGCGTCGATCAGGTCGAGTTCATGAGCATGCTCATGCAGGCAGACCGTCTGCGCGACCGGATCACGATCTGGGCGGAGGAAGAGATTCGGGCGGGCAACCTGCCGCCCAAATCCGATATCGTGCTGAAAGCGATCCTCTATCAGGGCTCACTGGAGCGCGGTGAAGTGGATACCCTGCTTGGCATGAGCGAACGCGCCGCGCGGCGGATCACGTCAGCCCTTCTAAAGGCCGGAGCCATCACGTCCGAAAGCACACGCGCGCCGCTGCGTCCGGCTTTCCCGGCAAGGTATGCGGAGCGGTGGATGCCGGGGTTGTGCCCGCAGATTTGAAGTTCCGACCAGTGAGCGCTTCAATCTGATTCAAGCAATTCGAGAAAGTGGCAGATGGTGTCCAGTGTCGCCCCTTGTTGATCGCGCTGCGGTGAGTGGCGACACTCGTCAAGCACCCTAGATTCGAGGGGAACTACCAGGTGCTCCTTCAACACCTCGAGCTGTGCCAGGCTCCCATACTGGTCCTCGCGTCCCTGGATGAACAGCACCGGCACCGCGATCCGTGGCAGAAATTCCGTGAGGTCCCAGTGGCGAAAGTCCGGATCGAGCCAGGCATCGTTCCAGCCACGGAACGCGACATCTACGTTGTCGCCGTGATAACGCGCCAGCCCCTCGCGCAGGTTGCCCGTGTCGTAGGCGGTTTTCGCTTCGGCGATGGAGTCGATGGAAACCTGCTCGGCGAAGAAATGCGGTGCCATCAGCACCACGCCGCGAAGTCGTGGGTCCGGCACGCTTCCCGCGTGAATTGCGGCGATGGAGGCGCCGTCCGAGTGGCCGACAAGGACGATGTGTTCGGCATCGATTTGGGCGAGCACCTCGGGTAGGCTCTGCTGGCCCTCGTGGTGCATGTAGGTCAGCGGTCGGGGCAGTTCGCAGGGATCGGAGCTGCCATAGCCGATGCGCGACCAGGCGAACACGCCGTGCCCGGTGCGCTGCGCGAGATGGTCCGGGAAGTCGCGCCAGAGATCGACGCAGCCGAGTCCCTCGTGCAGCAGGACCAGTGCGGTATCGCTATCCTGGTTGGCCGCCGGTGCTATCCAGCGGTATTCCACCCCTCCGTCGGTGGTGCGTAACCACCCGCTTTCCTCCAACGGCATCTACAGGGTTTTTACCTGCTGAAATCCGGCCGCTGGCGATAACGAACGGCGTAGACGCCCTCGACGAAATCCTCGGAAAGCAGGCACTCCGTCTGGCTACGGGTCTCGTTGTCGAGGGCGATGCCGAGATCCTCGAGCGGTATGCGGTAGCTGCATTTCGCGGTGCGCATCGAATGCGGGGGCTTCTCGACGATGGCATCCGCCATGTTCCACGCCAGCGTCATCGCCTGGCCCGGGAGGCAGACCTCGTCCACCAGCCCAACATCGTGGGCGCCGCGGGCATCGAGCTTGGGGCCGTCCCACATCAGGCGGCGCGCCTGGGAGCGGCCGACACGTTCCGGCAGCGTGGCGCTCAGCCCCCATTCCGGACCCATGCCGACGCGGCAGTAGGACAGGGTGAAGCGCGCCTCCTTGCCGGCGATGATCCAGTCGCACAACAGCGCCAGACCAATCCCGGCGCTCGCGGCGCGGCCCTCGATCGCGGCGATCACCGGCCGGTCGCAGCTGGCGATGGCCATTGCCGTGGCCTGGATGTCCTCCATCTGCTCTTCCGCGGCCTCCCGCGTCAGGTCCTCTAGCGCGCTCAGGTCGCCACCGACGGAGAAGTTCTGACCCGCGCCGGTGAGGATCACCGCGCGCACGTCTTCCTCGTTGCGGATGGCATGAAAGATGTTGCGCAGGTCCGCGCGCATGCTTTCGTCGATGGTGTTGTAAAGCTGCGGGCGATTGAGCGTCACCGTGGCGACCCCCTTTCCCACGTGCGACAGCACGCTGGCTCCGATTTGCATGTTCATTATCGTGTCACTCCTTCAGATCAATATGTTTTCTCTGGTAAAGGGAATGCGGTGTATGTCCTCCTCCAGTTCATACTCTTCCGCAAAGCGGTGACCTTCGTACACCGCCGCCGCGATGGTGGACGGGGCAAGACAGTCGCCAACCCTGACGACCCGCCGGATACCCGCTGCGGCTAACTCCCCGGGTATCGCGTCCAAAGCGTGATAAAGCTCATTTACGGGCGTCCTCGACGTGACCATCACGCAGTGGTCACAATCCGCCCGTGTTATCGCATCGCTGCCGAGATGGCGCAGGGCTGCCGCGCCGCCGTCGAGCGACTGGATTTCGTGCTTTGGAAGCATTCTAACACCCAATCCGTAGAGCCGGCGCTCGATATGGTCCTGCTCGAGGGTGTTGTGAGTCCAGTGGGAAACGTCCGCGGCCGGGGTCACGAGGGTGACGTTGCAGCCCGCCATGCAGAGTCGTTCCGCCAGCACCCCGCCCAGGTAGTAGTGATCGTCATCGTAGATCAGCACGTTGCCCTCGGGGAGTTTGCCGTCCATGAGATCGTCCGGGGTCAGCACGGATACGCTGCCATCTGACGGGATGGGCGCCCAGTGCTGGCGCCCGATCCCGTCATTGCGCCAGCGGGCGCCGGTGGCGATGGCGACCACGGAGACATCCAGTTCGCGCGCGTATTCCAGCACCTGGCCCGCGTCCAGCGGGCTCTCGAGATAGATGTCGACGTTGTCGAGCGCCTCGATGCGGCCCATGCGGTAGTCCGCCACCCGCTGCCAGGTGGCGAGACCGGGTAGGCGGCTTTCGCGCCGCACACGGCCTCCGGCTTCGGAGGCGGCATCCGCAACTGTTACTCCGTAGCCGCGGCGGCCGAGAGAAAGCGCGGCCTCCAGGCCCGACGGACCGGCGCCGACGATCAGCACGTTCTCTTCCGCGTGGCGCGCGCGAATCCGTTCCGGATGCCAGCCACGGCGGTATTCCTCCGCCGTGGTGGGATTCTGGGTGCAGCGCAGCGGGTGGATCACCATGTCGCTGGAGACGCAGATATTGCAGCCGATGCATTCGCGGATTTCCTCCGGCCGGCCTTCCTCGATCTTGCGCGGCAGCCAGGGGTCGGCGATGGAAGGACGCGCCGCGCCGATCATGTCGAGTACCCCGCGCTTCACCAGCGACACCATGGTGTCCGGAGAGGTGAAACGGCCGACGCCCACAACAGGCTTGCCGGTGATCTGCTTGACGAACTCGATGTAGGGTACTTGCGAGCCCTCGTCGCCGAATCGCGCGGTGAGGGAATCGTGGCTCCAGTCCGACACGTTGACGTCCCACAGGTCCGGCAGGTCGGCGAGCATCTCCACCACCTCGCGGCCCTCGGCCTCAGCGGTGATGCCGGCCTCGCCCATCAGTTCGTCCACCGCGAAACGCACCGCCACCGCGCAGCGATCGCCCACGGCCTCGCGGGTATCCTCGATGAGCTCGCGCAGGAAGCGCACGCGGTTCTCCAGCGAGCCGCCGTACTCGTCGGTACGTTGGTTGTGGCGCCGGCTGATGAAATGCTGCGCCACGGTAAGGTCGTGACCGGCGTAGCAGTAGATGATGTCGAAGCCGGCATCCATGGCGCGGCGCGCGGCATCGACATGCATGCGCCGCACCGCGGCGATGTCGCGCCGGCTCATGGCGTAAGCCTGGTTTGGGTCGTAGCTGCCCACTACCATGTCGGACACGCCCATCACCGGCAGGCGGCTATAGCGGTTGCCGGAGTGATGCGCGTTGTGCACCAGCTCGATCGCCGCCAGCGAACCGTGGGCGTGGATCGCATCGACGCTGAGCGCGAGCGCGCGCACGTCACTGTCGTCCCAGATCCTGGCCTCGACGTAGGGCGAGACGTCCGAGGTCGGGTGGATCTCGCATTCCTCGGTGGAGATCACCCCCCAACCACCCTCGGCCTTGACCCGCCGGCTCTCGGCGATGGCGCGCGGATAGCGATGCCCCATGCCGTTGCAGTGGGGGACCTGGTAGAAGCGGTTCCTCGCCGTGACCGGGCCGATCTGTACCGGTTCGAACAGGATGTCGTAACGCGGATCTCGAGTCATGATGTCGTACCTACAGGTACCACGCGACGTCTTCCAGTCCCTCCCGGACAAAGGCGCGGTATTCGTTGATCTTGCAGCTAGTATAGGCGCGCATGTAGCGCTCGCCGAAGTAATCGTTGAGAAACGTGCTGCCACGGCTGCGGCGGAAGGCCTTCAGGGGCTCGAAGGGCATGTCGGGATCCACCTCCTCGCCGGCATTGCCGGTGGCGGGATCCCCCGAGGGCAGCTTGCCGGTGATGCCGTGATGGATGCCGGCAAGCACCGCCGCCAGGGTGAGATAGGGATTGGCGTCCGCGCCGGCGACGCGATGCTCGATGCGGCGCGCATCCCCGGGACTCTTCGGTACGCGCAATGCCACCGAGCGGTTTTCGAACGCCCAGCTTGGCGTCACCGGGACGTAGATGTTGGGCACGAAGCGGTGGTAGGAGTTCACGTTGGGCGCGAAGATGCCCAGGCAGTCCGCCATCGTTTCCCGCAGTCCTCCCAGGGCATGGTAAAGCAGATCGCTGCCGCAGTCCGGCTCGCCGTAGCGCCCACCGCCGTCGAAGACATTGTTTCCGTCATCGTCCAGCAGGCTGACATGCAGGTGGAGACCGCTGCCCGATTGTTCCTTCCAGGGCTTGGCCATGAAGGTCGCCTGGTAGCCATGACGGCGGGCGGTGTTGAGCACCGCGCGCTCGAACATGATGCAGTGATCCGCGGCCGCGAGCAGGTCGTCGGTATGTTGCAGGTTGATCTCGAACTGCCCGGGGGCGTATTCGCCGGAGATGGCGCCGGTATCCACGCCCTGGGTACTGCAGGTGCGCGTGACCTCGTCGAGGAAGCAGGCGAACTCCTCCACGTCGTCCATGCTGTACACCTGGGTGGTGCCGGTACGCTGACCGGACAGCGGACTCACCGGCACCTGGATGCGGCCCTCCGGGGAACGCTCGCGGTCCAGCAGGTAGAACTCGAGTTCGAACGCCACCACCGGCCGGAGTCCCAGTTCCTTAAATCGCTCCAGTACCCTGATCAGTACGTTGCGCGGCTCGAAATAGTAGGGCTCGCCTTCCAGGCTCTGCAGGCTGATCATCACCTGGCCGGTGGGCACCTGCGCCCAGGGGCAGTGCACCAGCGTGTTCGCCAGCGGCATGCCGTTCTCGTCGGGGTCACCGTCGGAAAAACCCATGCCCTCGGGGTCCATGCAGTCCCCGTTCACGGCCAGGAGGAAACTGCCGCCGGGGATCATGAGGCCGCTCTTGAACAGCTTGTCCGCCTGCTGAATCGGGTAGCGCTTGCCACGGAACACGCAGGACAGGTCGGGATAATAGACGTCGAGGTAGCGCGTTTCCGGGTACTGCTCGAGAAACGCCTTCAGCGGGGACTCACCGGGCATTGGTATCGGTCTTTTTGCGGCAATGTTCATTGTAGTATAGGGCGCATATCGGGGCGAGTGGCCGGTACGAATTCAAGCGGAAAAGGAGATTCCGAATGCGGCAATCAGCGGTATATATCCTCGCGAGTGGGCGAAATGGCACGCTGTACCTCGGCGCGACAACTGATCTGCGTAAGCGGATCTGGCAGCACAGGGAAGGCCTGGTCGATGGCTTTACCAGCAAGTACCGGGTGCATCGACTGGTCTGGTACCAGTTGTGTGATTCTCTAGAAGGTGCGTTCGCGACCGAGTTACGGATGAAGGCTTGGAAACGTGCCTGGAAGGTACAGTTAATTGAAGAAACAAATCCCAATTGGCGAGATTTGTACCGGGAACTAGACTGAGTGCTCTTTATTTTTGCATGGATCCCAGCTTTCGCTGGGATTACAAGAAGTTGACTCCTGCTAGCTTGAAACGCCAGCGAAAGCTGGCGTCCATCTGGCGGGATGCGTGTATGGGTCCAGTGTATTCATGGAATCTGACATGGATCCCAGCTTTCGCTGGGATTACGAGCATACGAAACGCCAGCGTAGGTTTACCCCAGCGAAGGCTGGGGCTGGCGTCCAGAATCTATCCATCGGCAACCTTGCGCTTGTGTTCCCGGAAAGCGATGAACACGCCGCTGCCGACGACGATTGCTGCGCCGGCGAGGGTGATCGGGTCGAGGACTTCGCCGTAGATGAGGAAGCCGAGGATGATGGCCCAGACGAGGACGAAGTAGTTGAATGGCTGGAGGATCACCGCCGGGACCAGCTCCAGCGCCTTGATCAGGCTCAGGTGGCCGATGATGCCGGTGATGCTGATGGCCAGGAGCAGCAACGACTCGGTGGGAGTCGGCGTTTTCCAGACGAATACCGCGAACACCAGGGAACTGAGGAATCCCACCAGGCCGAAATAGACGAGGGAGGTTTCGAAACGGTCGTCGCGTGACACCTTGCGGGTGAGGATGTTGTATACCGCGAACATCGACGCGGCGGAGATCGCGCCCAGCGCCCAGGGATTGAAGATGCCGGCGCCCGGGCGGATGATGATCAGGGTGCCGACGAAACCGATCGCCACCGCGAGCCAGCGGCGCCAGCCGACGGACTCGCCGAGGAGCGGTACGGACAACGCGGTGATCACCAGCGGGAAACAGGCGAACAGCGCATGCATCTCCGCCAGGCCCATGTAGCCGATGGTCAGCGCGAACAGGGAAATCTCCGCCATGATGAGCAGGCCGCGAACCACCTGCAGGGGCAAGTTGGCGGACTGGAAACTGCGCCTGAGACCCACACGGCGCGCGGCGAAAGCCAGGGCGAAGAGGGCGAAGAAGAAGAACCGCACGGCGACGATCTGGAACACCGACAATGACTGGACCAGGTGCTTGGTGATCGCGTCCTGGGCGGCGAAGAAGAACGTCGCGACCACCAGTATGCCGATGCCTTTCAGGGTCTGGTCCCGGGGATTCAGGTTCATCGGTGGATCGGCAGGCGTACGGCGGGGCGCGCGTTATATCACAACTGCGTCCATGGCCGGGACACGGGCCGCGCGCCGGATCGTCCCGGTCGAGGCAGGAATCAGAAGGCGCGCCGGAGGCTCGCGCCCGCGGCATGGCGCTCCAACGCGAGGGCGACCAGGCGGTCGATGAGTTCCGGGTAGGGTACCCCGCTGGCGGCCCAGAGCTTGGGATACATGCTGATGGGGGTGAATCCCGGCAGGGTATTGATCTCGTTGAGATAGACCTCGCGGGTCTCGCGATGGACGAAGAAGTCCACCCGCGCGAGGCCGCTGCCGTCGATGGCGCGGAAGGCCGCGAGGGACAGTTCCCGCACCCGCTCGGCGGTGTCCGCCGGGATCTCCGCCGGGATCAGGGTGCGCGAGCGGTCGTCGATGTACTTGGTCTGGTAGTCGTAGAACTCGGCGCCGGGGATGATTTCCCCCACCACCGAGGCCTCCGGCGCCTCGTTGCCCAGCACCGCGCATTCCACTTCCTGGCAGTTCTCCATGGATCGCTCGATGATGATCTTGTTGTCGTAGGCGAGCGCCTCGCGGATACAGGCGGCCAGGCCATCCCGGTCGTGGGCCTTGCCGACGCCCACGCTGGAGCCGAGGTTTGCCGGTTTCACGAACTGTGGGAAGCCGAAGTCGTCGATGGCGCGATCGAGTTGCGCATCAGGGTCGAGGTCCCATTCCGCGCGCCGCAGGACCAGGGACGGCGCCTGGGGGATGCCGGCGGCGGCGAACACCTGCTTCGCCAGTGCCTTGTCCATGGCGATGGCGGATGCCGCCACGCCGCAGCCCACGTAAGGGATGCCCGCCATCTCGAACACGCCCTGGATGGTGCCGTCCTCGCCGAAGGTGCCGTGGAGGACGGGGAAGATGACGTCCAGCCTGGGAACGCCGCCGGCGCCGGTTCCGGGGGATGCCAGGTTGCCCTGGTGGTGGATTTCGAGGGAGACGATGCCTTCGTCCGTGGTCGCGGCTTCCGGCGCCGCCAGGGCGCGGACTTCGCGATCGCGGGTAAGCTGGTCGAGATCCTGGCCCGCATGCCAGTAGCCTGACTTGTCGATGCCCACCAGGCAGACGTTGTAGCGCTCGCGGTCGATGGCCTCGAGCAGTGAGCGGGCCGAGGTCACCGAGACCTCGTGCTCGCAGGAGCGGCCACCGAACAGGATGCCGATGTTGATTTTATTGCTCACGACGACAGTACGCTGGGAACGGCGTTACTCTAGCGGCAGTGTCGGGCCGTTAAAAGGGGAGCGCATGGGGAAGCGATGGCGAAATGACGGTGGCGGGACATGACCGTGTCGGCAAATTTGACATGGATCCCAGCCTTCGCTGGGGTAAACCCTCGCTGGAATTTCAAGCTTCGAAACGCCAGCGAAAGCTGGCGTCCATGTGACAAGTGTGCGCCGGTGTCCGGGACACGCGGCGAAATCAAACCGCGAACTGGCGAATGACCTCGGCGCAGAGCGACAGCAGGCTGCCGATCCAGGGCAGGATCAGGACGATCATCAGGACGTTGATCGTCAGCACCGTGCTCATGCCCGCGGCGGGGGCCACCGGCAGGTCGGTTTCCGGTGGATCGAAATAGGCCAGCTTGATGATGCGCAGGTAGTAGTAGGCGCCTACAACCGCGAACAGCACCGCGACCACGGCTACCCAGACGAGATCGGCCTTCACCAGCGCCTCGATCACGGAGAACTTGGCGAAGAAGCCCGCAGTGGGCGGCACCCCGGCCATGGAGAACATCAGGATCAGCAGCAGGAAGGCGATCCAGGGGCTGCGCTTGCTGAGCCCCTTGAGGTCGTCCAGGCGGTCGGATTCGTTGTCGCGGCTGGCGAGGAACAGGATGATGCCGAATGCGCCCAGGCTCATCACGGCGTAGACGATGACGTAGAACAGCGCCGCGCCGTAGCCCTCGTCCGTGCCGGCGAGGATGCCGCAGAGGAAGAATCCCATGTGCGAGATCGTCGAGTAGGCGAGCATGCGCTTCAAATTGCTCTGGGCGATGGCGATCACGTTGCCCGCGATGATCGAGAGCAGGGCGATGATGATCAGCATCTGCTGCCACATGGTGTGCAGGTCCTCGAGGCCGCCGGCGAGCAGGCGCATGGTCATGGCGAAGGCGGCGATCTTGGGCGCGGCGCCGACGAAGGCCGTGGTCGAGGTGGGGGCGCCCTGGTAGACGTCCGGCACCCACATGTGGAACGGCACGGCGCCGAGCTTGAATGCCAACGCGACGACGATGAACACCACCGCCAGCGCCACCGCCACGTTGCCCTCGTCGGCCGTGAGCGCGCCGCGGATCGTCGCCAGCTCGAGCGAGCCGGTGAGACCGTAGAGCAGTGACATGCCGTACAGCAGGATGCTGGAGGCGAGCGCGCCGAGGACGAAGTACTTCATCGCCGATTCCACCGCGAGCTGGTCGTCGCGGTAGAACGCGATCATGGCGTACAGGCTGAGGGACATCAGCTCGAGGCCGAGGTATAGCGTGAGCAGGTGATTGGCCGAGGACATCACCATCATCCCGGCCACGCCGAACAGGCCGAGCACGTAGTATTCCGGCTGGTCGAGGTCGCGGTCCTGGTTGTAGCGGCGGCTGTATATGAACACCCCGGCGGAGACCAGGCAGATGGCGATCTTCAGCAGGTCCGCCATCGGATCCGCGATGTACATGTTGTTGAGCGCCGCGGAGGCGCCCTCGGAGACGTTCATCGCGATGTAGGCCGCGGTGAACACCAGGGTGGCGACCGCGAGTGAATAGGCCAGTCGGATGCCGGTGTCCTTCTTCATGTACAGCGGCGCCACCAGCACCAGGCAGGCCATGAATGCGACGATGATTTCCGGGGTGGCCAGGGCGGCCTTCAGGGTTACGGCGTTCATGGCAGCTTGGAAACGGACACGTGAAGCAGCAGGTTGTCGATGGTGGCGTGCATGACGTCGAGGATCGGGTTCGGCCAGACGCCGACCCAGAGCACCATCGCGGCCAGCAGGGCGAGGATCAGGATCTCGCGGCAGTTGACGTCCTTGAGCGCGGCCACGGCATCGCTCGTCACCGCGCCGTAGATCACCCGCTTGACCATCCACAGGCTGTAGGCGGCGCCGAAGATCAGGGTCAGCGCGGCGATGATGGCGAACCAGGCATTGGCCTTGAACGCGCCCATGATGACAAGAAACTCGCCGACGAAGCCGGAGGTACCCGGCAGGCCGGAGTTCGCCATGGCGAACAGCACCGCGAAGGCGGCGAAGATCGGCATCGGCGTGGCGACGCCGCCGTAGGTGGCGATCTCGCGCGAATGCAGGCGGTCATAGAGCACGCCCACGCAGAGGAACAGCGCGCCGGAGATGAAGCCGTGGGAGATCATCTGCATCATCGCCCCCTCCACGCCCTGGCTGTTGAACACGAACATGCCGAGGGTGACGAAGCCCATGTGGGAGATGGAGGAATAGGCGATGAGCTTCTTCATGTCGCCCTGCACCAGCGCCACCAGCGCGATGTACACCACCGCGATCAGCGACAGGGTGATCATCAGCCAGGCCAGTTCATGGCTGGCGTCCGGGGTGATGGGCATGTTGAAGCGGAGGAAGCCGTAGCCGCCCATCTTCAGCATGATCGCCGCCAGGATCACCGAACCGCCGGTGGGCGCCTCGACGTGGGCGTCGGGCAGCCAGGTGTGCACCGGGAACATCGGCACCTTCACCGCGAAGGCGGCGAAGAAGGCGAGGAAGATCAGCACCTGGGCGGTCATCCCCAGCGGCAGCGCGTGGTAGTCGAGGATGCTGAAGCTGCCGCCGCTCTGGTTGTAGAGATACAGGAACGACACCAGCATGAGCAGCGAGCCCAGCAGGGTGTAGAGGAAGAACTTGATGGTGGCGTAGATCCGGTTGGGACCGCCCCAGATGCCGATGATGAGGAACATCGGGATCAGCATCGCCTCCCAGAACACGTAGAACAGCACCGCGTCGAGGGCGGCGAACACCCCGATCATGATGCCTTCCATGATCATGAAGGCGGCCATGTACTGCGCCACGCGCTCCTGGATCACCTCCCAGCCGGCGATGATCACGATCACCGTGAGCGCGGTGGTCAGCAGGATCAGCGGCATCGAGATGCCGTCGATGCCGAGGGCGTAGTGGACGTTGAAGGTCTCGATCCAGGTGCCGTGTTCCTGGAACTGCATCAGCGCGCTGGAATTATCGAAGCCGGCCCAGAGCGGCAGGCTGAGGATGAACACGGCGATGGAAAAGCCCAGCGCGAGCTTGCGCGCGACGGGCGCGCGTTCGTCGCCCCCGGTGCAGAGGATCAGGATCCCGGCCAGGATCGGCAGCCAGATCAGGATGCTGAGGAGGTTACTTTGCATGGGGCAGGGCGAAGCAATACTGGATTTTGGTCATGCGATCTTGCTATCAGCGCAGCCAGACGAAGAAGGTCACCAGGCAGAACAGGCCGATGATCATGGCGAAGGCATAGTGGAAGGTCTTGCCGGTCTGGCTGGTGCGCAACTGGCCGGCGAGTCGCCCCACGGTGCGCGCGGTACCGTTGACGATCGTGCCGTCGATCAGGCCCGAATCGACATTGCGACTCAGGAAGTTCCCCAGGGAAACTGAGCCGTTGGCGAACACTTTCTGGTAGAACTCGTCGAAACCGTACTTGTTCTCGAGGATCCGGGTCACCGCGCCGAAGGTGGTGGCGATGCGTCCCGGCAGTGCCGTGTTGACGCAGTAGCAGTACCAGGCGAACACGATCCCGGCCACGGCGAGCCAGAAGGGGGCCGTCATCATGCCGTGGACGATGGCACCAAAGATCAGCGAGACGCCGGTCTTGCCGTGATAGCCCTCGTGCAGGGTGTGTACCACGTCGTGCTGCGGCAGCACGGCGATCGCGTCGCCGAAGAAGCTGCCGTCCAGCACCGGCTCGAAGAACAGGAAGCCCGCGATCACCGACGGGATCGCCAGCAGGATCAGCGGCCAGGTCACGACGCCCGGGGACTCGTGCAGGTGCTGGCGGGTATGCTCGTCCGCGCGGTTGTTGCCGTGGAAGGTCATGAACAGCAGGCGGAAGGAATAGAACGCGGTGACGAAGACACCGAGCAGCACGGCGATGTAGGCATAGCCCGCGCCGGGGATGCTGCTGAAATGCACCGACTCGATGATCGCGTCCTTGGAGAAGAATCCCGCGAACGGCGGAATGCCGGCCAGCGCCAGCGAGCCGATGACGCAGGTGACATAGGTGACCGGCATGATCGCGCGCAGGCCACCCATCTTGCGCATGTCCTGCTCGTGGTGCATGGCGATGATCACCGAGCCCGCGCCGAGGAACAGCAGCGCCTTGAAGAAGGCATGGGTGCCGAGGTGGAAGATCGCTACCTCGTAGGCGGAGACGCCGAGGGCCACGGTCATGTAGCCGAGCTGGGACAGGGTGGAATACGCCACCACCCGCTTGATGTCGTTCTGCACCAGGCCGATGAGCGCCATGAAGATGGCGGTGGTGGCGCCGATGATCAGCACCACCGAGAGAGCGGTCTCCGAAAGTTCGTACAGCGGCGACATGCGCGCCACGAGGAAGATGCCCGCGGTGACCATGGTGGCGGCGTGGATCAGGGCAGAGATCGGCGTCGGGCCCTCCATGGAGTCCGGCAGCCACACGTGTAGCGGCACCTGGGCGGATTTGCCCAT
>JAUILZ010000049.1 GCA_030432755.1 Gammaproteobacteria bacterium
CTCTCAGACCAGCTATGGATCGTCGCCTTGGTGGGCCATTACCCCACCAACAAGCTAATCCAACGCAGGCTCATCCAACAGTGACAGGTCTCCGAAGAGATCCCCGCCTTTCCCCCGTAGGGCGTATGCGGTATTAGCTCCGGTTTCCCGGAGTTGTCCCCCGCTGTTGGGCAGATTCCTACGCGTTACTCACCCGTCCGCCACTCGCCACCAGGAAAGCAAGCTTTCCCGTGCTGCCGTTCGACTTGCATGTGTTAAGCATACCGCCAGCGTTCAATCTGAGCCAGAATCAAACTCTCCAGTTAAGTTGGTTGTCCCGAAGGACGATACTATTTGGAAATTCAGCGCACTAGGCACCGAATTTCACATTCTGGATGAGAGACCCCGACGAATCGAAGCGCCCACACAATCTGTTTGATTGGTTGTAAAAGATCAGGGATTTCGGCAGGACGCCGTCATCCGGGAGCGCGAATTATACGGATTCAAAAACCCCCGTCAACAGCATTTCCGGCTTTTTTTTCAGTTTCTTGACAAAAAGCGGCTGGCCCTACCCAAGCCATTGATATAAAGCATTTTTATCAATTTTCGGAGCCTCCGGTGAATGTCAGAAACGGGCCTGGCGGTGACGTTCCGCTCCCCGGCTCCTTTCGTGGTGACTATAACCATGACTCCAGCGAACCAAGCCGGTCCGCGGTCAGTCGGGTAAACGGATTGCTGCGGTCCCAGACATAGCCTCCGAGGATGCTGCAGATCTGCCGATAGATCGCCTCGTTCTTTTCCGGGGCGAAGAACAACCTGGGCAGGATGCCACGGTACCAGGCCGACACGTATTCCTTGAAGGTGTCGACGCCGGCGAGGAGCGGCGCCTGGAATCCGGATTCCCAGTCGACTCTGCGCCCGTTCCGCACGCTGTCCACGACCAGGGGAGCCGACATTACCGCGGACTTGAGTGCGATGGTGACTCCGGAAGAGAAAATCGGGTCGATGAATTCCCCAGCGTTGCCGAGGATGACGTAGTTGTCTCCGTACAGGCGTGAAATGCTGGCGCTGTATCCGCGCAGGCAACCCAACGGTCTCGCTGGCTCCGCGCCAGCGGTTATGGCTGACACCAGGTCCTGGCGGCCCAGCAACCGGTTGAATTCCTTCTCCAGGAATTCCGGCGCCACCCCGGCGGGCAGCTTGTCCGTCACAACCCCCACGGAGCAGCGCTGGCCGGCAAACGGGATCAACCAGTACCAAATCGATGCGTCGAGCCCCTCCTGGGCAATCAGGATCTTGTTCCTGTCCGGCATGCCCGTTTCGGGGGCCAGGTCCAGGTGGCGAAACAATGACGCCCTTTCGGCAATTCCGGAAGGCTTGTCCAGCCCGAACAGCCGCGCAAGCACCCTGCCGAAGCCGGAAGCATCGACGATATACCCGGCGTCCAGCGTTCCGGGGCCGGACTCCCCCTCCAACTGTAGCCGGTATCCCCTGGCGCGCGTTTCGACGTCCTGCACGCGGGTGGCGTAGCTGATGGGCACTCCCCGGGACGCACAGACGTTCGCCAGCAGCAGATCAAATTCCGCCCGCGGCACCTGGAAGGCATGACCCCGTCCCGGGGTATAGCCGTCGCCAAAATCGAAGGCAAACCGATCTGCATTCGTGGCGAACAGCGCGCCATCCTTGTACTGGAAGCCTGCTGCCTCCACCGCGTCCAGCAGACCGGCGGCATCGAGGCAGTTCAGGGCTTCAGGCAACAGGCTTTCGCCGATACTGAACCGGGGAAACGTCTGCGCCTCGATCAGCGCGCACTCAATGCCGGCGGATTGCAGCATCGCCGCCATGGCGGTGCCCGAGGGTCCCGCGCCAATGATGGCGACGGCGGTGCTGGCGGGGAAAGCGTCAGCCATGTTGGAGATTCCGATTGGGAGGGTTCAGCGTCTGCACTGCCAGCCACGCCGCCGGAATACCGGCAACCACGGGCAGCGCGAAGAAAAGCACCGCGGGCAGGGAGCTCAGGCAGAGCACCCCGAAAGACAATGTCGTAGTCAATGCGGCGGCGGAAACGGCGCGAGCGGTGAGACCATCGTCCGCGCCACACTCGCGGTGAAATATGGCGTAGTCCAGCGACATTCCGACCAGCGGAAACAGTGCCGCGAGCGAGAACGCGGTGACTGGAAGGCCCATGCCGGCGACCAATCCCAGTCCACTGAGAATCGCGACTACGGGGACAGCCAGAACGCGCACGGCGCCGGATCGATAGCGAAACGTGAGAACGACGGAGATTATCACCAACACAACGGCAAGCGCCTGCAGGAGTTGTTTACGCAGACTGGCGAACGCGCGCTCCCCGCGCTCCTGGAACGACACCCTTTCGCAACCGGCCATGGAGGCGCAGGGTTGACCCAGCAACCGTGGCGCATCGCCCCAGGCATGGATGACGGAACCGTAGCGTTCCGGGTCGGACGATATGACAAGTGATCGCTCCGTTTCCGCCCACGGCTGATCGAGCACCCAGGACAGCTCGAGATTCCTTTCGCCCTCCCGGGCCCATTCCAGGTCGTCAGCGCCCAGAGCAGACGAGAATGCCGCGCGCGCCTCGGCGTCCATGGCCGCGAGACCACTCTGGAGCAAGGCGTGGTTCTCGAACTGGGCGCCCCCGGATGGCACGAGGCGACTCACTGAAAGTACTTGCGCCATCGCGGGTCCAGTTAGTTCAGCAAGCAGGGATTCCTCCCGCTTGAGCAAGTCTTCCGCGTCAGCGCCCGTTACAAGGTACAGGCTGTCGCCGCCAGACAGTTCCGTGGTCTCCGCAAGCTCCAGGTCCGTGGCCACCTGCGCGGGATCCAGGCTACCCAGCCGCACGGGCCGGTCATCGACCTGGTAATTAAGAGCAAGAGCCGACAACGCAAAAGTCATAACAGTGAAAATGGCAATACGCATCGTCCGAACCGACGGACCGCTCCAGGTTCTGCCTGCCCGAATCCTCTTCACCCCGGGCCCATGACATGCCGGGTAGATCACCTGCACGCAAACCCAGGTTGCCAACAGGGCGCCCACGATGAACAGGGCGGTTTGCGCCAGGGTCGGCACCGCCAGCGGTACCAGTGCGCCGAATCCGAGCAGGGTCGTGACGAGGCTCAGATTGACGCCTGGCGCGATGTTTTTACGCACCTGGTCACCCGTATACCCGGCGCCGGCATGCACCCAGTAGTGGAAGGCGTAGTCGACACTGATGCCGATGGCCGTGGTGGCCATCACCAGACCGACGAGATGCGGTAGCCCCAGAGTTCCCTGGACGATGACGAGTCCCGCCGCGCCTGCCACCAGCAAGGTGAAGCCCGTAAGCAGGAGTGCGCGCGCCGAGCGTGTTACCCAGATAAAGCAGCCCAGGCTTATCACGAGGCCAAGCACCGCCATCCAGCGTATTTCAGAAATCACGCGCAGGCGCATTTCCACGGCGTGGAGCGGCATACCGGAGACGAGCACTTCAACGTTCCGCCCCGCGCTCATCTGCCCAATGGCCTGCTGGATGCCTGCGATCGCCTTGCGGGCATTGGCTCCGCCCGGCTCCTCCGCCGGCAGCTCCACCACTACCAGGTTGACGCCCGGCTCGTCCCCGGCGCGCAGGTACATCCCGTCATGACGCAGTGCGCCTGGACGCGTCATTCGTTCCAGGACAAACCTTTCCACGGTTCCCAACGGGTCGTCGATCGGGTCGGACAGGTTGGTCGGTGGAAACGCCGCGAGGGATTCCAGCCGATCTCGCAGGAGCGAATCGGGGTCATCCCGCAACCGGGCTGCGTCAGCATCCCCCAGAAGCACGTCGTGGAAGGCGGACAAGGCATCCAGCCTGGACAACAGGGAGCCGGGATCCGGATGATGGGCGAAAGCCATGTCGAACCCCTCCCGCTTCGCCGCATCCCCGATTGACGCCTCTAGCGTGTCCGTGGCGAGATCCACCGCATCCGGACTCTTCCCACGAACCAGCAACATCAGTCGCTGCTGCCGTTCCTGGCCGACCCGATGCTCGAGTTCATCGACCCATGGTGACAGATTGGCCACGGGCAGCAGGGCCTCGATATCGGATTCAAACTGCATCTCCCCGTGTCCGGAAAGCCAGGCCAACCGACTGAACACCAGCACCAGGGCCAGCCCGGTGACCATCAAGACGATTCTGCCGCGGTTCATTTCACGGGCACTGCACTAGTTCAACTACAGCAGCAGGATCGAGCAACAGGTGAATCTCAAGCGCCCTGTCTCCGGGGAAGTCCACCCGCAATAACTCGAGGCCGTTTCCGGATCCCCGGACGTTGACGGCCTCGACCACGTTTTCCAGTCGCTGGAGAGGCACCAGGTTCAGACGGAACGCATCCGGTGAGCCACTGATTTCCACGATGAAATAGCGACGGATATCCTCTTCGCGGAGGCCCAGCACCGACATGATCACCGCGTTGACGGGTGAGCGGTCAGCGGAGCGGTCCTCCCGGCCCGCCGCAGCCCGGGTTCTCCTGCCGTCCGAATGGAGCGTGCTGGACTGGCGGACGGGACTCAAAGTCTCGAGCTCCAGAGTCTTGCCGGGGGAAAATTTGAATCGGCCCGAGCTGCGCACCGACGACGAGCGATTGATGCTGCACTGGACGAATCGGCCACTGACAGTTTCGCCAGGCGCCAGTTGCCGGCGAAGTTCTTCAAGACTGACGGTCTCCGCGTGCGTCGGCATGGATAGGCCAATCAGCGATGCGGCGGCCAGGATCGCGGCCATTCGACGTCGTGAACTCATCCGGTTGGATTGGCGTCAGGTTCAGACACCTGCCAGAAATCGTAGAAGTTGAACCAGTCGAGCGGCGCCGCCAGGCATTCTTCCTCCAGGCGCGTCGCGTAACGGGCCATGAGGGCCTGAATCGCTGCCTGCCGCTCTCCGCGTGGCAGCTCCACCCTCTCCGCGAAGTGTTCAAAACGCACAATACATGCCCCGCCCTCCACGCGCGCGAACAACAGGTACACCGGTACCTGGAGAGCATGGGCCAGCACCCAGGGACCGATGGGGAATCGCGCCTGCTCACCAAGAAACGGCACGGCGATGGCATTGGCGCCATCCGCGCTGCCCGTGCGGTCAGCAGCGATAACGATGATGTCGCCGTCATCCACCGCGCCCGCCAGCACCATGGCTTCCGCGGCATCGACCTCCCCGGGCTCGAGAAACCGCAACCGTTCCGTCTGCAGGAGGCCGTCCCGGAACTGATTGAAAATACGGCTACCGCTGGTATTCATGACAATATGAAAGCGTTTGCCCGGAACCATGTCACTGCGCGCGATCGAGAGATCGAAATTGCCGTGATGGCACACCAGGAACAACGCGCCGGGACGCTCGCGTTCCAGCACGCTGTCGAGCTGCACCAGGCCTTCGATCCGGTATTCCATTCCCTGGGAGCCGGCGTTCCAGGCATGCACACGGTCCACCATGGACTGCGCGAAGGCGAGCACATGGCGAAAACCGAACCAGGCAGGAAGTGCGGCAGAGTCCCCTTTTCGCGCCATTTCCGCTTCGAGGCGCTGACGATACTGGCGTGAATAACGCCGCGTGGAAGTACTGGTCAGGTAGTAGTAAAACGCTACCGGCACGACCAACAACTTGACCGGTCCCGGCCCAATACGGCGCATGAGTGCGCTGAGAAAGCGCATGCCGCCTGCGCTCGCCCGCTCCCGCTGGCCGGTCCAGTGTCCACGGCTCATCCGCTTGCGCAATCGCGCGCGAACGCGCGCAGGCGCCGCAGAATCAGACACGGGGAACGCAACAGCATGCCGAAGAACAGACGAGTATGCATCCAGGAGATACGGGCATTGTCACGCCACATGGCGAAATTGGAATGTCCTTCCCTCGGGTAATGCACCTCCACCGGTAGATTGATGATTTTTATCCCGCGCCAGCAAGCGCGAACGCAGATCTCGGTGTCGAACTCCATGTGCCTGCTCCTTACGCCCGCGTCGATAACCGCCAGCGCCGGGTCAACGGGATAGACGCGAAATCCGCACATGGAATCGCGCACCGCCAGCGACAGCGTGTTGATCCACACCCAGACATGGGTCAACCAGCGCGCGATACGGCGCCCGATAGGCACGGTCGAGTCATAGCGGGGATATCCCAGGATCATCGCGTCCGGGTGATGTTCAGCCTGAACAAGGAATTCCCGTGCCCTCTCCACCGCGTGCTGTCCATCGGCATCCAGCTGAAAGGCATGGCTGTACCCCTGGGCTTTCGCCAGGCGGATGCCGTCAATCACGGCAGCCCCCTTGCCACCATTGCTCTCCCGCTCGAGCAACGTGACGCCGACCGCTTCACAAGACTGGCGGATCATCTCTGCATGGTAATCGTCGCTGCCGTCATTGACGACAATCACCTCGTGCTGCATTCCGCGCAGGGAATCGAGCACGCCAGCAAGGGTGTTTCCATGCTGGTATACCGGTACCACGAAGGCCGGCTTAAACATTGCCGTCCCCCGGCGCGTCACCGAGCAATGGGACCTGTCCCGAAGCCACCCGGCCGCCATCGTCGTCCAGGTAGGCGAATTCCAGCCCCTCTCCAACGACCCGGCAATCCAGGGCGATGGAGTCGCCGGGCCTGACGGGTCGGGTGAACTTGAGCCGGTTGATCGCGGCGGAATCCAGCAGGTAGCCGGTTCGTTCCATGGCGAACAGGTGCACCCAGTGCAACAGCATGAAGCCCGGAACGATGGGGCGACGCTCGAAATGCCCCCTGAGACATGCCAGGTTTACCGGGATGGTGAGTTGCAGGCGGAATCCATCGGTACCGGACCCTTCTGACTTTGACAATGGCATCGTCGGCGCGTGATCGCCAAGAACAAGCACCTCAAGTTCCTGCTTAGAAACCTTGCCGAGTGCATTGACAGGAAGAGAGTCGAGATAGCGAATCCGCTTCGGCACCAACACCGGATCCAGGTGCTGTCGCAGATGCTGACGCATCAATGTGTCCGTGGCCATCTTGCCATGGTCCCGGTAATGGGCCAGGCCGGACCCGGACAGCAACACGCCACAGGACAGGGACTCCCGGCCTTCCGCGCGGTTCGCCAGTACAACGGCATCGTCTACCAGGCCGCTTTCGCGCAATAACACAGCAACCTGCTCCCCGGAGACGCGCTTGCCTTCGACCTTGAGCAGGTCGTCACTCCTGCCGAGCAGCTGGAATTCCCCGCCGTTGAAAATCCTCACCCGGTCACCAGTCGCCACGGCTGGCGCGCCGTTCATTGAGACATGTCCCCCGCGGACCAGCAGTTCACCCGTGCCAGGCGTGGCGCCAACGGCATCATCACCCGCATCCCCGAGCGTTGCCTCCAGGCCGGGTAACAGCGTCCAGGACAGCTCCGCGCCGCCCGTGACACCCCGTCGCCGGGTCGCGACGGCGCCGGTTTCGGTACTGCCAAAAATCTCGGTCACCGGGCAGGTGAGCAGGATCTCCATCGCCTTTGCTTCTTCGTCCGACAGCGGCCCACCGGCGCAGAACACACGCCCGACAGGCGCCGGGCAAGCCGAGCCAGGCGCGCTGCGGTCATCCGCGAGCAATGGAATACGGGTTGCCTGTCTGCCGAGCGTGGGGCTGGTCACCACCACGATGCTGCTGCAATCGGCCACGCCCTCCAGGGGTTCCACCACACCGAGGATGCCTTCACTGCCCGTCGTGTAGAACGCGGCCCCCGCCTGCAAAGGCAGCAGGTAACCGAACGCGAGGCCATAGATGTGCTGGTGTGGCACCAGGGGGAGAAACACGCTCCCCGGGGAGACATCCCATTTTTTCCGGAATGATTCCGCCTCCGCCCAGAGTTGCCATGCGGACTTGCGTACCTGCTTGGGCGCGCCGGTGGACCCGGAGGTGCAGAAAACGGCCTCTCCCCATTCGCTCGCCGGGAACACAATCTCTTCGTTACTGGTCTGACCAGAGCCGGGCTTGAGCAGCGCTTGTGTATCCACGTCCGCCGCCAGGTGATCATGATGACCCGCGAATCCCACCGAGTCCGTGCACAACGACCTGATCGACTGTTCCTGCCCGTTTGGCGGAATGCGCGCCTCGCATCCTGCGGCCATCACCGCGAGCAGTGCACACAGGAAGTGGTACGGGTCCGCGTCATAGACCACCCAGGCGCGCCGTCCGTCCATGCCGATCAGTCGACTGATGAGCCCGCAATGCGCACGAAAATCGTCGCGGGACTTCGCCTTGCCACGAGCGATGCAAAGCGGCCGCGAACCACCGGCAGCCAGTAGCGGCCCCCAGAGCTGTCGCTCAATCATTTGACTGTCGTTCCTCCCTGCGCAGCATGGACCGACGTATCGGGTCTCGCAACAAGCGCTCCCCCAGGAACAGCACGGCAACAAGCAGGTACGAAATCACGCCGTTGTAAATCGTCCACCAGCGCAGGTCACCCGATAGTGTCAATCCGGTGGCCACCAGCGCGTTGAACGTAAAAAACGAACACCAGACCATGGTGAGATAGCGGGTGTACCGAATTCCCAATGTGTCCAGCGACCGGCCTTCCATGCGCTCCGCCATAACCTGAATTGCGCTCCTGTCCGCGCCCAGACTCGCCCCGAACAGGGCCAGCAAGCCGAGGCTGATCAGAACGGGATAGTAGAGGCCAATATCACTGCCAAGCAAAAGCACGAGGATGGCGATCACCGCCGGCGCGAGGGTAAGTATCGCATCCGCTGCGGAGGTGAGTTTCCTGCCTGACGCGAGCCACCTGCAGACGGCGATCAGGAAAAGGTAGAACGCAACCAGGCCCGGATGCGAGAACCCGCCCAGCCACAGGGTGAAGGGAAACAACGCCGCCAGAACAACAGACAGCCTGCCACCCAATGCGGCCCCTTGCCCGATAACCTTCAGGAAAGCTGCCTGGAAATTTCGTCCACCACATCCCCCACGGTGCGAACGTTGCGAAAGTCCTCCGGGTCCATCCGTTTGCCGGTCAGCTTCACCATCCATGCCATCATATCCACGGCGTCGATGCTGTCGAAGTCCAGGTCGTCGTAGAGCAGGGCATCGCTGGTCACGTCCTCCCTGTCGATGTCAAACTCTGATTCGAGGAGATCGCGCAGCTGATCGAGGATGGCATCCCTCTCCATGTCAGGCCCCACCCTGTTGCGCGTCGACACCTCCGCCAGCATGGACGAAGGCAGCCAGCGCGCTGATCGAACTGAAATGCTTCTGGTTGTCCTCGCTCTGGGATTTGAGCTTGATGCCGTAACGCTTGCTGATGGTGGCGCCGATCTCCAGCGCATCGATGGAATCGAGACCCAGGCCGTCGCCAAAAAGCGGCGCGTCAAAGTCGATGGCACCGGGGTCGATGTCCTCCAGGTTGAGGACTTCGACTATCATGCGTGCTAGTTCGTGCTGCAGTGACTCGGTAGCACCGGACATGGGGAATCTCCGAACAAGTATTTCGTATCCATTCCCTGGTCATCACCTCGACCGATGCCGGCGGAATGGCCGGTTGCCGGGGTATTCACTTTCTTGGCGAACCGTTTCGCCCGGATATTATCACGGATTCCCGCTCCCCACGGGAGCCAGTCGATCCGGCCTGGCCTCAGACTCCGGGGGCTCCCTTGGTACCGGTGGCGCGTCCAGCAAGTCGGCAGTCGCCGGCGCCGGGTAAACGGAGACGTCTTGTGCCGTGTCCAGCTCGTCGTACCAGTTCTCCAGCAGCCTGGTCAACCTTCTCCCCTTCAGTGGCATGCGGATGCGCGTGCTCTCGCGCAACTCCTCGATATCCAGCAGGGGCAGGACCGAGAAGCGATAGGAAATCCGGCGTGGCGGCACGTGATACCACGGGTCGTGCTTGCCAAGGGCCACTGGATCGCAGCGCACGTGGACCGGTCGCACCGGCGCCTCTGTGAGCAGCATCAGGTACGCGGCGCCGCGACGGAAGCGCCTGTCCCCGCCGCGCTTCGTTCGGGTTCCTTCGGGAAAAATGATCAGGCTCTCGCCACGCTCCAGGCATTCCCGGCACTGCGCCAGCATTTCCTCACCGGCGTCGTTGCGGATGTAGCCGGCAAATCTCACCTGTAGCGCGAGAAACGGGTTTCTCAGCAGGGCATTCTTGACCACGCAATTGGCCGCGGGAATTCGTCCCATGAGGTAGACCACGTCGAGCAATGACGGATGATTGGCGATGACCAGTTGACCCGGCTGCTCCAGCAAGGCTCTGTTGACAAAGCGGGACTCGAATACCCCCAGGGCTTCTCCACTGCGGGTAAAACTGTTGAATGTAAACCGGTTGACGGCACGGACCCTGCGAATACGATCCTGCTGATCGCGGCTGCAGATCGCCAGCGGCAGGACAACCATGATCGCACTAACCAGCGCGCCGATGCCGAAAGCGAGGTACAACAGCGCCGTCAAGGCCAGTCGCAGGATCCGCTCGGCATGCCATCCGTCGCCGCCGGCGCTATCGCGTCGGGCCATAACGCCAGCGCCCATCCGCCTGTTCCCGGTTTGTGAGCATTGCCCGCAGAAATGGCAGGCAGGTGCCCGGGTGTTCGCCTGCACCCGGCAACCGACCGGAACCCGGAACAGGGTCCATCGCCAGGCGAAAGTTCGGGTCGCCCACGCGCGCGGATGCGATGACGAACGCAGCGGCATGGGCCGTCCACGGTTGGCTGATGATCGCGTGATACTGCGGTGGAATCTCGGGCTCATAGGCCAGCACCAGCACCCTGTCGGCCTCCCCCGAACCGATGATCGCGGTGGCCTCGGCCAGGGTCAGCGCAAACCCGTCACTGACCGCGCTGGAGGCGCCGTTGATGCCGTGATATCCAGCGTTCATGCTGACCACGCTCGACAGCCGGTTGTGCACGGAATACGTAAAGGCCGTGGGCGAGATATCCTCTCCGTCGCGAACCGCCTGCAACAGTCCGTCGACGAAAGGCAGGTCGCCGTGGCGGGAGATCGATAGCACGGCAGGTTCCGTTCCCAGCACCGGGATACAGTCCTCCGCGACAGCCATGACATTCTTGCCGAGGGTGTCCAGCCTGCGCGCCAGCCTGGCTGGTACCGTTCGCAACTCAGGCCGCGATAACGCTTCCAGCGGCTGCAGTCCACTACTGGCCCAAATTGTCCACTGAGAAGGCTCCGTGATCCCTCCCGCGCGCGCGGACCATAGGGGAACTGAAAATACAGTTTCCGTCACTGGAATGGAGTCAGCATCCTCTGGAACCGGCACCAGAAAGAACGCCGGGGACTATCCGGTTCGCTGTGAAGAGAAACACATCGTACGGGAGTGGTTGCGCGACCAGGCTGGCACCGAATCGAAAATCAGGCACATATCTCCCAGTGAGCGTCAAAACGAGACCACGTCACCCGTCAGGTAGACCTTGGCCACCACGTTGCCCGCACGGCAAACATAGGTCGTGTCGCTGCTGTGGGTCTCGCCCGTGGTGACGCTCTTGAGGTTGATCACGGCATTGCCGCCTTCCTTCTGGGCGCGTTCGTAAAACGTCTTGATCGCGGACAGGAATGCCCACTGGCAGGCATCCGCATCGGACTTGCCAAATGCGTTGGTGGTGCGTCGGGACGAGTAGTTGCCGATATGCTTTTTTACCTCCGGATGTGACTGTCCGCCAAAATAAAAACTGACACCTTCCAGTGCCTTGGCGGTGGAAGTATTCATGGCTTCGGCGATGGAATACTCCGCGGAGTCGTCGCGCGCATGGGCGCTCCCGATCATCGCAAGAGCCAGTATTGCCGCTACCACGGTGGCGCAGGGTCGTAGCACGGAATTCCTGACTGACTGCGGATGGGGTGAAACTTTCATGATCGTCCTCTCTTTTCAGGTAGTTGATTGGTTGTCAAAATCGCGGATCCGATTACCGTACTATTTTTTCACGGCACCAAATATCAGGGATGTATTCATACCGCCAAACGCAAAATTGTTGCTCATGATCACCTGGCAGCGTATATCCCGGGGTTCACCCTTGACGTAGTCCATGGGCGCGCATTCTGGGTCGACATTTTCGAGATTGAGGCTGTGCGGAAACCAGCCCTCGTTCATACCCGCGATGGCGAGCCATGCCTCGATTGCGCCGCAGGCGCCCAGGGTGTGGCCGAAGAATCCCTTGAGGGAACTGATCGGCACCGCATTGCCGAGAACACTGGCGGTGGCATGGGATTCCGCGCTGTCACCTGCGGCAGTGGCGGCGGCATGGGCCGAGACGTAGCCGATGTCCCCGGGATCCAGTCGCGCATCATCGAGCGCGAGCTGCATCGCGACCTCCATGGTGGCGCGCGTCGGCTGGGTGACATGGCTGCCGTCGCTGTTGGTGCCGAAGCCGAGTATTTCCGCATGGATTCTGGCGCCGCGGGCAAGTGCGGCGTCGCGTTCCTCGAGCACCAGCGTGGCCGCGCCTTCGCCGATGACGAGCCCGTCCCGGTCGCGGTCAAACGGCCGTGGCGAGCGCCCGGGCGTGTCGTTCATGAGCGAGGTTGCATACAGGGTGTCGAAAACCGCTGCCTCGGTGGCGTCCAGCTCATCCGCGCCGCCGGCGAGCATGATCTCCTGGTAGCCGTGGCGTATGGCCTCGTAGGCGTAACCAATGGCCAGGCTGCCGGATGTGCAGGCGCATGACGTGGGAATGATCCTGCCCTTGGCGCCGTACACGACGGAAATATTCACCGCGGTTGTATGCGGCATCATGCGCACGTAGCTGGTGGAGTTCAGGGCATGGGTGGTGCGCGATATCAGCACCTGGCCGAATTCGCTCACCGCGTCCACGCTACCCGTGGAGGAACCGTAGGCCACGCCGGTAGCGCCGCTGCTGATGCGTTCATCCCCGAGGAGGCCTGCATCCAGCAGGGCGGCCTCGGTGGCCGACAATGCCAGGCGCGACACCCTGCCGGCGCCACGCAGTTGCTTGCGCCGGAACCGCGCCGGCAGATCGAAAGACATTACCGGGGCGCCGAGACGGGTGTTGAGGCCCTCGATATCCGCCCATTCCTCCATGAACTTGATGCCGGAGACGCCACTGCGCATGTTGCGCGATACCGATGCCCAGTCGCTGCCGAGCGGCGTGACACCCGACATTCCGGTCACCACGACGCGCCGGCTCACGACAGGCCCCCGTCCACGGCGATGACCTGGCGGGTGATGTAGGCAGCCTGGTCCGACATCAGGAATGCCGCCAGGCCGGCGACCTCCGCGACACTGCCAGTGCGACGCATCGGGATCAGCGGGAGGATCTTCTCTCGCGGCGCGTTTTCGCTCATGTCCGTTTCGATGAGGCCGGGGGCGATGCAGTTTACCGTGATTCCGCGGCGTCCCAATTCGGCGCCGAGCGCGCGCGCGGCGCCGATCAGCCCCGCCTTGGCCGCGCTGTAGTTGACCTGGCCGCGATTGCCAAGGATGCCTGCCACCGAGGACATGACGACGATCCTGCCACCCTGGCGCGCGAGCAGCATCGGCTCCACCACTGGCTTAAGGACGTTATAGAAACTGTGCAGATCGATGCCCAGCACCTGGTCCCAGTCGTCGTCGCCCAGGAACGGAAACGCATTGTCGCGGGTAACGCCCGCATTGAGCACGACACCGTAGTAGCCGCCGTGGACTTCCATGTCTTCCAGCAATGCCGTCCTCGTTGCCGCGCGATCGGCAACGTCGAAGGTGACGCTGCGGCACGGCGCGCCGGTGGCGCGGATCGCCTCGAGGGATTCCGCCAGGGCATTCCCCGGCGCGCGCCCGTGCAGAACCAGCCCGTAACCCTGTCGCGCGAGCTCCAGCGCGATACCCCTGCCGATGCCGCGGCTGGATCCGGTTACGAGTACGGTTTTCATGCAGGGAATTCTACCGCCTCGAGATCTGCCTCGGGTTCGGAGTAGACGCTGATACCGCCGCGCGCAACCTCGCCCGGCTCCGCGTGCGCTCCCAGCAGGTGGATCACGCAGTCGAACTTGCCGAGTCCCTGGGTCTCGAGTACCCGCGTCGCACCAATACGTAGAGTCGATCCCAGTGGAAACATGGCTATGGTGGCGCGGTACCGACGCGATCCCAGCAGGTAGCCGATGGGCGCCGGCGTGTCGGGCATTGCCCGCCTGAGACCCGACCAGGCGCCAACCGTCTGCGCCATGAGTTCGATGCCGATGTAGGCCGGAACGCCGGCATCGTTCGCACCGGGTAGCCGCGGCGTCACATCCACCTCCGAGACGATGGATTCCTCGTCCCGCGAGAGTACCCGGTCGATGAGGAGCATTTCCCCGGAATGGGGAACGTAGGCCGCGATCGCATCGCGGTCAGGCAGCAGCACGGGCGCCCCCGTCATCCCGCGATAAAACAAGGGCGACATTGTGCCCGCCAAAGGCAAACGAAGTGGACAGCGCGTGGCGCAGCACCACCGTCGCGCCTCCCTGCCGTACCATATTCAATGCCGGCAGTTCCGGATCGTAGTTCTCGACGCCGTGCTGGGGCGGCAATGCCGTCTCACCGCGGGCAAGCAGGTGCCAGAGGATGGCGGCTTCCACCGCGCCCGCCGCGCCCAGGGTATGACCGGTCACCGCCTTGGTCGCGCTCAGCGGAACATCCGGACCGAACAGGCGCGCCATGACGCCAGCTTCCATGCGGTCATTGAGGGACGTTCCCGTGCCATGCAGGTTGACGTAGTCGATATCGCCGGGCTGTAGATTCGCATCCGCCAGCGCCGAACGAATGGCCGACTCCGCGCCCCGCCCTTCCGGATCCGGTGCCGATTCATGGAAAGCATCGCTGGATTCCCCGTAGCCAGACAGTCGGATGGCTGTCCCGTCACCCGCTGCCGGCTCCACCACGAACAGCGCCGCCGCCTCGCCGATATTGATCCCGTCCCGGACCGCCTGGAATGGCCGGCAGCGATTCGCGGCGTAGGATTCCAGCGCATCGAAGCCCTGGCAGGTCATACGCGTCAGGCATTCCGCGCCGCCGGCCACCGCGGCATCCAGCCAGCCACCCGCGATCAGGCGCCGCGCCAGGCCAAGCGCCCTGGCGCCCGAGGTGCAGGCCGTGGAGACCACCGTGTCGGGACCCTTGAGCCCGAGATAGTCCGCCAGGTCGCGGGATATTGCCGCGAGTTCCTGGCATCCGTGGTAGTCGACATCGTTGATGCTGGACGCGGATTCGACCAGGTCGATGCCCGTGGTCGTGGTGCCTATGATGACGCCGATCCTGTCAGCGTCGTAGCGACCCTTCAGCGCCTCGATTGCCATGGACAGTTTGTCCGCGACATGATGAAGCAGCACGGTAGTGCGTCCGACGCCCCCTTTCTCAAGCGGAGGCGGCTCTTTCACTATTCCGAAATGTCCCGCCCGTTCGCGCAGGATTCCGGTCCTCTGGTGGAGACTGCCGGCCGGTGGCGCGGCGAGTCCGTCCAGCAAGGCGCCGCCCTCGCCACCCGCGCAGACGACTTCACAATGGGTCAGGTACATGATCCCGGACGGATACGCTCAGTCGCCCACGGAGTCGATACGGACCCTTGCCCAGCGGCGCTTGCCAACCTGGATGACGACTTCGCTTTCCGGCACCAGGGCCTGTCTCCCATCGGCGACACGTTCTCCGTCGATTCGCACCGCGCCCTGGCGGATCATGCGATGCGCTTCCGATGTCGATGTCACCAAGCCGGCGTCGTTGAGCACGTTGGCCAGTGGAATCCCCTCCGCTTGAGAGGTCAGGGTCACCTCGGGCATGTCCTCGGGCACGCCCCCTTTCTGAAAGCGATCGATGAATGCCTGGCGAGCACGATCGGCATCCGCGGCGCTGTGGAAGCGCGCGATCAATTCCCCGGCAAGCTCAAACTTCACGTCACGCGGATTGCGACCCGCCGCCACGCCCGCTCGCAACGACTCGATCTCGGTCAGTGGACGGAAGCTGAGGAGCTCGAAATAGCGCCACATGAGGTCATCGGAAATGCTCATCAGCTTGCCAAACATCTCTTCCGGCGCATCGGTAATGCCGACATAGTTGCCGAGAGACTTTGACATCTTGTTGACACCGTCGAGGCCCTCCAGCAAAGGCAATGTCATTACCACCTGGGAGGCCTGTCCCATCTGTTTCTGCAGTTCGCGGCCCACCAGGAGGTTGAACTTCTGATCGGTACCGCCCAGCTCCACGTCAGCTTCGAGGGCGACGGAGTCGTATCCCTGGGCCAGTGGAT
>JAUILZ010000015.1 GCA_030432755.1 Gammaproteobacteria bacterium
CCGCCAGCGACAGCTTCGTCGTGGTGCGCATGAACGACGGCAGCCGCATCACGCTGCGGCCGGAAAGCGAGATGACGCTGCAGGCCTACAGCGAGGAAAGCGGGAACGAGGAGGCGCTGTTCAATCTCGTCAAGGGCGGCCTGCGCGCGCTCAGCGGTGAGATCGGCGAGAAGCGTCCGGAGTCCTTCCGTGTGGAAACCACGGTGGCCACCATCGGTATTCGCGGTACCGATTTCATCGTACGCCTGTGCGCGGACGACTGCCGCGAGGAGGAAATGAACTTCGGCGATCGCCCGCGCCGACCCGGTGGCTCTGAAGGTGGAAGTGGGGACGGCCCCAGGCGCAAGGAGGTCGTGCGCCTCGGCGAGACGGACAGCACAGGTGGCCGCGGCGTCATCGAGTGCCAGCCGGCGGCTGAAGTCCGGCACGGCCTCTATGCCGCGGTGCTTGAAGGTGGAATCTTTGTTGCCACCGAAACAGAACGGGTGGAACTTGATGCGGTGGAGGCGGTCCTCGTTGCAGAGCGGGAGATCATCTGCCTCGGAGACGTTCCGCATTTCATATTCAGCGACGATTACCTGAGCGATAATCCCGGTGAGAACGTGACACTGTTCAATATCCTGCGTAACCTCGATGAAGAACGGCAATACTGCGCCATTCCGGAGGCCTGACATGAAACATCCCGCAATGATTCATCCATGCCCGCATGCCGGCCACGGCGGGAGACTGCTTGTCCGCGCCCTGGGTCTTGCCGGCATCGCCGGTCTCTGCCTCGCCGGCGGCCTGGTCCAGGCCAATCCCAACGGGCCGACCGTGGTGGCTGGCAATGCCAGTTTTGGCACCAGTGGCAGCACGCTGACGATCACCAACGCGCCTGGCACCATCATCAATTGGCAGGGCTTTTCAATCCAGCCGAACGAGATCACGAGCTTTGCCCAGCAATCAGCGGCTTCCGCGGTGCTGAATCGCGTCACCGGCCTGTCCGGGTCCAGCCTCCAGGGGCAGTTGCAGTCCAATGGCCGCGTGTTCCTGGTCAATCCCAATGGCATCGTCGTCGGTGGCGGCGCGCGTATCGATACCGCCGGTTTCGTCGCCTCCACGCTGGGCATCGCGGATGCCGACTTTCTCTCCGGCAACTACGATTTCCGCGGCGGCGGTGGCAATGTCATCAATCACGGCTCGATCACCAGCGGCCCCGGTGGCGAGGTCATCCTCATCGGCGGCAACGTCGAGAACCACGGCACCATCAATGCGCTTGGTGGAGAGATCATTCTCGCCGCGGGTCGCGAGGTGCAGCTGACTTCGCTCAATAGCGAGAACATCTCCTATCGCGTTAGCGCCCCGGGCAACCGCGCGCTCAACCTGGGCAGCCTGATTGCCCAGAACGGCGCCGTGGGTGTGTTCGCGGGCCAGGTGAACAACCAGGGCAACATCTCCGCCAACCGGGTAAGCCATGACGCCAGGGGACGCATCGTCCTCCACGCCGACGGCGGCAACACGGTCAGCGGCAGCGTGGCGGCACGCGGCTCCGGAACCCCGGGCGGCGATATCACCGTCCTCGGCAACAACATCCGCCTGGCGAGCGCGTCGGTGGACGCCAGTGGCTCCAACGGCGGCCGCGTGCGCATTGGCGGCGCCTTCCAGGGCGGTAGCGAATTGCCGGCGGCGCAACGGGTGGAGGTGGATACGCCCTCGGTGGTTCACGCCGATGCCACGGAAAATGGCAATGGTGGCAGGATCATCGTCTGGTCCGAGGGAAGCACCCGCAGCTTCGGCCGGCTGACCGCGCGTGGCGGCCCGCAGTCGGGCAATGGCGGGTTGGTGGAAACATCGAGCCGGGGCAACCTGGCGTGGGGCCAGCCGGCGGATGTCAGCGCCGCCGGCGGAGCGCCCGGCACCTGGCTGCTGGACCCTGAGGACATCGTCATCGACGGCGCCGGCGCGGCCTCGATCTCCAGCGCCCTGGACGGCGGCAGCAATGTCGAGGTGCGCACCGCGGAGACCGGGACCGGCGAGGGCAACATCACCGTTGGCGCGCCGATCCGCAAGACCACCGGCCCCGATGCCGCGCTCAGCCTGGTGGCCCACAACCGGGTCGATATCAACGCGCCCATCGAGTCCATCGCCGGCAAGCTGAGCGTGTCGATCCGCGCTGGGCGCGACATCGAGGTCAACGCGCCGATCATCACCAATGGCGGGGGCTACAGGGCCGCGATCGACACCAGCCTGTTACCCGCAAGGTTGCCCGCGGAGGAACACCCCCCCGACCAGGTCGGCAACGAAGCCGGGGAAATCGACTCCATGGAGGAACCCACCAATGACAGCACGGCGCAAGGACTGAATGCCCCCCCCGAAGAACTTACTCACACTGCCGATGAGGCCACGGATGGCGCAGCGACCGACGCTCTCCTCTCCCATGGCATCGCGCAGCAGGCCGACGTGGTCACCTCTGGTGGCGACGTGGAAGTGGACGCGGGCAGCACGGGCCTGCTGCAACTCGGCGCCCGGGTCGAAGCGGTCAACCAGGAGTCCGGCGCCAGCGGTGGCAATGTCCGGCTGCTGGGAGAGCAGGTGGGCCTGTTCGATGACGCCCTGGTGGACGCCTCCGGACACGGCGGCGGCGGCGAGGTACTGATCGGCGGCGGCCGGCAGGGTCTCGATCCGGAAATCGACAATGCCCGTGCGCTTTACGTCGCGCCGGAAGCCACGGTGCGATCGGACGCGCTGGTGGAGGGTGACGGCGGCACGGTCATCCTTTACGCAGACGAGGTTGCCAATATCCTCGGCACGGTATCCGCGCGTGGTGGCAAGGCCGGTGGCGACGGCGGCTTCGTTGAAACTTCCGGCCGTGCCAGCCTGCGCGTGGAGGGTACCCCGGATGTCAGCGCCCCGGCCGGCAGCGGCGGCACCTGGCTGATCGATCCGGACGAAATCAATATCGTTGCCGACACCACAGCCCTGCCGCCACTCACGAGTCCATTCACCTCCAGCGGCGATACCAGCATCGAGGTAGATCAGATCGGCCAGGCGCTGTCGGGCGGCGACGTTTTCATCACCACCGGAACCACCAATGCCGCGGGCAGCGGGAATATCAACTGGCTCGCGGAGCTCGACCTGACAGCTTACGGCTCCGCCGCGACGCCGATCGGCAGCCTGACCCTGGATGCGGCCAACGATATCGTGTTTACCAACGACATCGAGTCCGGCTCGAGCGTATTTGGCTCGGAATTCGACCGCCTGCAGAACCTGACACTGACGGCAGGCGGGGATGTTGTCTTTGACGCCGCGACGAACGAGATCACCATCGACGTCAACGAGAACATCTCCATTACCGCGAGCAACCTGGAGCTGCTCTCCGGCTCGTCCCAGGCATGGGTCAATGCCAGGGAACGGCTGATCGTCACGGTCAACGATTCGATATTGCTGGAAGGCGAAAGCACCGGCTGGGCGCAACTGAGAGGCGGCATGAATTCGGATATACAGGCCGCCAACCTGACCATCGCGGAATACGGCCATCTACTGGTGCAGGAGAGCTCCAGTGTCAACATCAGCGACACCCTTACCCTGGACGGCGGGCAGATCTCCAGTGACGGACAGGTCATCACCAACAACCTGATGTTCAACGACGGTCTCATCCAGGGCGACGCCAGCGATGGCTCGGACGCGTTCACCACCAGCGGCACCGTCACGCTGGATACGCCCGCAACCAAGCACGTCCGCCAGACCTGGAACATCGCTTCCGGCAGCACGGTGAACTGGCTGGACGGCAACATTGCGCCGCGCGAGGACATCAACAATAGCGGCACCTTCAATGCCATCGGCAATGACCTGATCACCATCACCGACAATAACGAAGGCAACCTGATCGCGCCGGGGGATTTCAACAATCTGGCTGGCGGGACCTTCAACCGCGCGGGATCCGGTGATGAATCCGCGACCTTTCGCGGCGTCGACCTGAACAACCAGGGCACGGTCGACGCGCAGTCCGGCGACCTGCGTTTCGTTGAGATCGGCTACATCGATTTCAGCAACAACAATGCTCCCGAGACCGGCGGAGAATACATCCAGTCCGGTGGCCTCACCACGCTCACCGGGGGCACGATGACCGGGCGCGCGGGCGCGTTCACAGTGGATCCCATCGAGCAGGTCTTCGTATACATCGAGAGCGATACCCTATCCACCTTCCAGTTCAACGGTGGCGCCCTGGAAGGCGGCATCGGTGACGGCGTGACCACTGGCGGCGTCATCGACGCCAATGTCGACCTCCAGGTAGTCACCGTGGCTCCAGGGTTTTCACCGGGTCAGCTCACCATCGGCGGCGATCTCGATGCGGGAACCGGCGCCACGTTCAACATGCAACTCGACGGCATCGCCGCCGGACAATACGACACCATCGTCGTCGTTGGAGACGCGTTCCTCGCCGGCCCCACCCTGAACGTGGTTCCGCTCGGCTACACGCCGCCTGCTGACGGCTTGACACTAGACAACTTCGACCTGATCACCGCGGGCAGCCTTTCGATCGATCCCGCCGTCGTCGTGATTCAGCCCGGCTTCCCCATCGGCACCGTGGCCGGCAGTGGCCAGGTGGGCGACGTATTTGCGGTGAACTACACCGGCGAAGGCGGCCTTCCCCCCGCGCCACCGCCCACGGGCGGGGGCGGCCGCGACAGCGGTGCCACGGGACCCGGCCCGATACTCTTCTTTCCGCAGGGACTCGACACGGCGGATCCAGTCCGTCCCGTGCCCGTGTTCACGCCATCTTCCCCCGGCACCCGGCCGCGCCCCGAGATCGATTCCACCCCCTGGCTGGTGCGTCTGTTCGAGCAGATTCCCCGGGCTTACGCCGACGACGAGGCGCCGGATTTTCTTCAGTGTTATTGAGCGGCGGATCTAAACCACGCTGAACCCTCTGCCGGAGCACCTGCCATGACGCCAGCCCGCTCGCGGTAGGCTATTATCGGGGCGATTCGATCACGCTCCTGCTCCATGCCCGCTCTCCCGTTGCGCACCCTGCCCGATGACTGCCGCAACCGTGTCCTGACCCTGCAATGTGTGCCCAATCGGCCATGAGCCACGCGCTGGAAGGCATCCTCGTGGTGTCAGTGGAACAGGCGGTGGCAGCGCCCTACTGCAGCGCGCGCCTGCGGGAAGCCGGCGCGCGGGTGATCAAGATCGAACGACCGGGCGGCGATTTCGCGCGTGGCTATGACCGCGTCGCCGGCGGCGACAGCTCATACTTTTTCTGGCTAAACCAGGGCAAGGAATCCCTCGAGCTCGACTTCAAGGACGAACAGGACGCGGCGCTCCTCCACCGGATCATCGCCCGCGCCGACGTGCTCATCCAGAACCTCGCGCCGGGCGCGTTGTCACGCGCCGGCTTCGATCTCGCGGCACTGCGCGAGGCCCATCCCCGTCTCGTCACCTGCAACATCTCGGGCTACGGTCGCAGCCCGGAACTCGCCGCGATGAAGGCCTACGACCTGCTGGTCCAGGGCGAGACGGGCCTCGTCAGCATTTCCGGCGGGGAGAACGAGCTTGGACGCATCGGTGTATCCATCTGCGATATCGGCGCAGGAATGACCGCCCACGCGGGCATCCTCGAGGCGCTGCTGGCGCGCGCCCATACCGGCGAGGGGCGCGCAGTGGAGGTTTCCCTGTTCGGCGTCGCCGCAGACTGGATGACGGTGCCGCTTTTGCACCATGAACACGGCAAGGGTGCGCCGCGGCGATCAGGTTTGAACCACCCTTCCATCGCGCCCTACGGCGCCTATCCCTGCAGCGACGGCGAGCTGGTGATCATCGCGATCCAGAACGAGCGCGAATGGCGCCGCTTTTGCGACGGCGTGCTCGGCATGCCGGAGATGGCCGAACACGAGGACTTCAACGACAACGATCGGCGGGTGGCCAATCGCCCGGCCCTCGATGAACGCATTCTTTCCATCAGCCGCACGCTGACGCGCTCCGACATGGCGGAGCGGCTGCGGGCGGCGGATATCGCTTACGGCGCTGTCAACTCCGTGGCGGACTTTGCCAGTCATCCGGGCCTGATTCGGCGCAAGGGTATCGCTTCGGGCGGCACACCGATCAGCTACCCGGCGCGCCCGGTGGGCGATGCGTTGCCCGCGCGTGTCCCCGCGGCGGGAGAGCACAGCCAACGGATCCGCGCGGAGTTCAGCGATGAATGACGACATGTCCGCGGGAGAAAACCTTTCCGCCTGGATCGGGCGCGAACAACGCAGCGAGGATCTCATCGATGCCCGCACGGCCCGCTTCATGCAGCTCACCCTGGATCGCGAGGCAACACTGGAACATGGTGATCCGTTGCCCCCGGCCTGGCACTGGCTATACTTTATCGACGGTGCGCGGCTGTCCGCGACCGGCCGCGACGGCCACCCCGAACGTGGAGGCTTTCTTCCGCCGGTGGCGCTGCCGCGGCGCATGTGGGCGGGATCAAGGCTGACCTTTCACCGGCCCCTGCGCATCGAGGACCGCGTGACCCGGGACTCGGAGATCCTGCGGGTTGCAGAAAAGAGCGGGCAGTCCGGAAAGCTTTGCTTCGTCACCGTGGGGCATCGTTATCAGCGGGATGACGAACTGCTGCTGGAGGAAGAGCACGACATCGTCTACCGCGAGGATCCTGCCCCGGGCGCTCGGCCTCCGGAACCACCGGAAGCGGACACGGAATCGTCCATCACGCGCACCGTCACCCCGTCGCCCCTGCTGTTGTTTCGCTATTCCGCGCTCACCTTCAACGGCCACCGCATCCACTACGACATCGACTACTGCCGCGACGTGGAAGGCTATCCGGGGCTCGTGTTCCACGGCCCCCTCACCGCCACCCTGCTGCTGGACCTGCTGGCGGCAGAGGTCGGCCAGGAAAACATTCGCACTTTCCGCTTCCGCGCCGTGAGCCCGTTGTTCGCCGACCGTGCATTCACCCTGCATCTCCGCTCTTCAGCCAGGAGCCACGCTCTTTGGGCCACAAATCCGGACGGCAGGCTGGCGGTTGCGGCCGAGGCCGAAACCATCTGAGTCTCAACACAGGCATCTGCAATACCTGGCGCCAGTAAAAAGGGCCTCCGAAGAGGCCCTTTCGGTGAAGCGCTGTCGTTCGGGGCTACTGCGGAATCTTGCCCTCGACGCCCTCGACATAATAGTTCATGCCGAGCAGCACGCCGTCATCGAGCACTGCGCCCTCAGCGACCACTTCCTCGCCGTCCTGGTTGCGGATGGGGCCCTGGAACGGATGCAGGCTGCCGTCGGCAATGGCGGCGGATACCGCGTCCGCCGCCGCCCTGACATCCTCGGGGACCGCGTCACCGTACGGCGCCATCACCACCATGCCCTGGGCGATGCCATCCCAGGTGTCCATGGATTCCCAGGTGCCGTCCATCACCGCCTTGACGCGGGCGACGTAGTACGGGCCCCAGTCGTCGACGATGGCGGTCAACTGCGCGGAGGGCGCGAACGCCTTCATGTCGGAAGCCTGGCCGAAGGCATACACCCCGCGCTGCTCGGCCACCTGCAGCGGCGCCGGCGAATCGGTGTGCTGGGCGATGATGTCGGCGCCCTGGTCGATCAGTGCCTTGGCGGCATCGCCTTCCTTGCCCGGGTCATACCAGGAGTTGACCCAGACCACCTTCACCGTCGCTTCGGGATTGACCTTGCGCATGGCGATGGTGAATGCATTGATGCCGCGGATAACCTCCGGAATCGGAAATGAGGCGATGTAGCCGATCACGTTGGACTTGGTCATGTGACCGGCGATGGTGCCGATCACCGCGCGGCCCTCGTAGAAGCGGCCGGAATAGGTGCTGACGTTGTCGGCCCGCTTGTAACCGGTGGCATGCTCGAACTTCACGTCCGGAAATTGCCCCGCCACCTTGAGGGTGGGATTCATGTAGCCGAACGATGTGGTGAAGATGATGTTGTGGCCACTGGTGGCGAGCGTGCGGATCACCCGTTCCGCGTCCGCACCCTCCGCAACGCTCTCGACGAAGGTGGTCTCGACGCCGAGTTCCTCTTCCACCTGCTGTCGGGCGATGTCATGACGGTAGGTCCAGCCGTGGTCGCCCACCGGGCCGACGTAGACAAAACCCACCTTGGTATCCTGGGCCTGGGCGGCGCCGAAGGCAAGGCCGGCGGAAAGCGTGGCTCCTGCGAGAGCCCTGAGTAGTGTTCTTTTGTGCATGATGGTTATCTCTGGTCGGATTGGTTATTGAGCGGCTATGACCCGCCGCATTCTAGCAAGATTGTGCAGCGCGGCATCAGCTTCCCCGGTAAGTGGAATAGCCCCAGGGGCTGAGCAGCAGCGGCACGTGGTAGTGCTGGCCGTCACCGGCGATGTTAAAGACGATGTCGACATGGGGATAGAATGTTTCGATTCCACGACGCCGAAAGTAATCCCCGCAGCCAAAGGCGATGCTGTAGACGCCGCCGGGCAGGGGGCCATCGTCTACCAGGTCGCCGATACGACCGTCGCTGTCCGTCGTCCCCTCGGCCATCCACTCGCGCGAGTCTCCGCTGCCCCGGTAGAGCGTAACCTGGACGCCTTCGGCGGGAGTTCCGGCAGACTGGTCGAGGATATGGGTGGTGATCTGGCTCATGCTGCAGCTCCACTGGCTGACCCTGCAACGTGCCCGGTGTGCTGGCCTGCATCACCAAACAGGCGCTCGAGGCGCAGGCGCATGATCTTCCATTGCTCCGCCGCGGCGGTCTCCTGTTCCTGCTCTCGCCCGTTCTCGATGCGCCGGCGCAGGGCGGCGAGCATTTCCTGCGCGGATTTGCCGCTGGCGAAGATGATGAAGATAAAGCCGAAGCGATCGAAGTATTCCTTGTTCAGCCGCGCCAGTTCCGTGAGCGTGTCTTCATCCGCCGACTTCGTCCCGGACTGTTCGTTGCTCGCGGTGTCCAGGGTCGCGCGGTAACGCGCCTTGAGTGAGTCGGGATCGCCGATCCGCGGATGGCCGTCAAAGGCCTCGAGCCAGTCAGATTCCTCCATGTCTGACCATGCGCGCTCCGCGGCGTCCAGCATCGCATCCAGCGATTCGAATGGACGGCCATCCACCATGCGCGCGATCCAGCGCGAGGCGCTGCAGCATCCAGCCATGGTACTGGTGGCCGTGTCCGTGTCGAGGCGATTGAAGCTGTCGGGCGTCACGCAGGAGAAGAGGTATGGAGCAAAGTCATTATGGGAAAGCTTGACCAGCTGGTCAATCCTCTTCCTATAATCCCGTCATGACCCTGGCAGCCCATCGCGGCGAAATCCTGCATTGCCTGGACGACCCGGCCGCGGCAGGGACTGATGCCGTGGGGCACTACCCCGATGGCCTGCTGCTTCTGGAGGATGGCCACGTCGTCTCAGCGGGTGACTTTGCCGACCTCGCCAGCCAGGTTCCCGCCGGCATCGAAATACTTCATCACCGGGACGCGCTCATCATTCCCGGCCTGGTGGATACTCATGTCCACTACCCCCAGTGCGAGGTGATCGCCAGTTACGGCACCCGCCTGCTCGACTGGCTGGAGACACATACCTTTCCCGCTGAGTCCCGCTTCGGGAATCCTGCCCACGCGGCGGACACCGCGGAATTCTTCCTCGACGAACTGCTGCGCAATGGCACCACCACCGCGCTGGTGTTCGGCACCGTGCACGCAGAATCGGTGGAGGCATTCTTCACTGCCGCGCAGAAACGTCACCTGCGCATGATCTGCGGCAAGGTGATGATGGACCGCAATGCGCCGGCGGAACTGCTCGACACCGCGGAGAGCAGCTACCATGACAGCGAGGCACTGATCCGCCGCTGGCATGGCAGGGATCGCCTCGGCTACGCGGTGACGCCACGCTTCGCCCCCACCTCGACCGGCGAACAGCTCGCCATGGCCGGGCGCCTGCTGATGGAATATCCCGGGGTGCACCTGCATACCCACGTTGCGGAGAATCCCGAGGAGTGCCGCTGGGTGGCGGAACTGTTTCCCGAGGCGAACGACTATGTGGATGTCTATCATCGCCATGGGCTGCTCGGCCGGCGCTCGGTGCTGGCCCACGGAATCCATCTTTCGCCCGCCGAATGGAAGCGGCTGGCGGAAACCGGTAGCGCGCTGTCCCATTGCCCGCTGTCGAATCTCTTTATCGGCAGCGGTCTCTTTGACTACCGCGCCGCGCGGGAGCATGGCGTGCGCGTGGGCCTCGGCACCGATGTCGGCGGCGGCGACAGCTTCTCGATACTGCGCGTGATCAACGAGGCCTACAAGGTGCAGCAGCTCCAGGACAACAACCTGGCGCCGCTCCAGTCGTTTTACCTCGCCACCCTCGGCGGCGCGCGCGCCCTCGAACTCGATGCACATATCGGCAACTTCGCGCCGGGCAAGGAGGCGGACTTCGTGGTCCTCGACTACGACGCGACGCCACTGATCGCACGCCGCATCCGCGCCTGCCGCGATGTCATGGAACGGCTCTTCGTGATGGAGATGCTGGGGGATGACCGCGCGATCAGGGAAACCCGGGTGCTCGGCGAGGTGGCGCACCGGCGCGCCGGTTGAACCGGGCTTGCCGTCGAGCCTCAGGAAACCACGCTAAGGCGGGATTGTCCTGCAATATCGCCAGATTGCTCCTTCAGCAGTTGCGCGGCCACGGACACCGCCACTTCCATGGGCGACTTCCCGCCACCGAGATCGAGACCCACGGGACAGACCAGGCGCGAGATTTCCGCTTCGCTGAAGCCCTTCCGCGCCAACCGGCCGCGGAAACTCGCCGCCTTGGAATCGGATCCAATCAGGCCGCAGAACGGCAGGTCCGGGCGCGACAGGATGGCTTCCACGAGTTCGAAGTCGGTGTCGTGGCTGTGCGTCATCACCACGCACCAGGCACCCGTGGGTAACGCATCCACCGCGGAATGGGGGTTCTCCGACACCACGGTGCGCACGCTCACTGGCTCCCCCAGTTCCGCGTGCGCGCGCTCGAGCAATTCGATGCGGCTGTCATGCCAGGCTATGCGGCAGGGCAACTCCACGAGAATGCGCACCAGCGCCGCGCCGACATGGCCGGCGCCGAACAGCGCGACATGGAAACCGGTGGCCGGAAAACATTCGTAGAGCAACTCCACCTTGCCACCGCAGCACTGCGACATGTCCTTGCCCAGCGTATAGGCATGTTGTTCGTTGCCCGCCGCTCCCGCCTCCAGGAGCCGGCGTGCATGCCCGGTGGCGCGGTGCTCGAGATTGCCGCCGCCGATGGTATCGAAGCCGTGCTCACGGGTGACGACCATCTTCGCCTGGGCATCCCTCGGCGCCGAGCCGCGTACGCCAAGCACGGTCACCAACACGTAGCCTTCCCCCGATGCGGTCAGTCGCGTGGCGGCTTCGAGCCACTTCATGACATCCCCCGTATGCTTTCCACCGCGCGCAGTATTTCCTCGGGCGTGGCGGGTGCGTTCAATACGGGAAGTTCCCGGTAACCGGATACCGCGGACACCGCGTCGCGTATCGCGCACCAGGCCGAGATCGCCAGCATCAGCGGAGGCTCGCCCACCGCCTTGGAGCGGAAGATCGTCTCCTCGTCGTTGTCGGCCGCTTCCAGCAGTCGCGTGTTGAATACCGGTGGCGTGTCGGAGATCGCGGGGATCTTGTAGGTCGCCGGGCCGTCAGTGAGCAGCCGGCCAGAGGCGTCCCATTTCAGTTCCTCGCAGGTGAGCCAGCCGAGGCCCTGGATGAAGCCTCCCTCGACCTGGCCGATGTCGATGGCGGGATTGATGGAACGGCCGACGTCGTGGAGGATGTCGACGCGCAGCACGCGCGACTCGCCGGTGAGGGTATCGATCACCACCTCGGACACCGCGGCGCCGTTGGCGAAATAGAAAAACGGTCGCCCTGATGCCGATTCGCGGTCGTAGTGAATCTTCGGCGTGCGGTAGAAGCCGGTGGCGGACAGCGAGACCCTGCCGAGCCAGGCCTCCTTCGCCACCCGGGAAAAGTCGAGGATTTCGCCGCCAACCCGCACCTGGTCGTCTTGGAACACGATCTCCGCGCCATCCACGCTGTACTTCCGCGCGAGAAAATCCACCATTCGCCCGCGGATGGTACGCACGGCATTCAATGCCGCCATGCCGTTGATGTCGGTGCCGGATGATGCCGCCGTGGGCGAGGTATTGGGCACCTTGTCGGTGCGCGTCGCGGATACCACGATGCGCTCCGGGCTCACCTGGAACTCCTCCGCCACCACCTGGCGGACCTTGGTCATCAGGCCCTGGCCCATCTCCGTGCCGCCGTGGTTGAGATGGATGCTGCCGTCGCTGTAGACATGCACCAGCGCGCCGGCCTGGTTGAGGTGTGACACGGTGAACGAGATGCCGAATTTCACCGGCGTCAGCGCGATGCCCCGCTTCAGCACGGGACTCGACGCGTTGGCCTCGCGGATGGCGGCGCGCCGGGCGCGGTAGTCCGACTCTTCCTCGAGCAGGTCGAGTATCCGCGGCAGGGAGAAGGATTCGATCTTCTGGTGGTAAGGCGTGACGTTGCGCTCGTTGGTGTCGTAGAGATTGAGCCGGCGCACGTCGAGCGGATCCTTCCCAGCGCGAAAGGCGATCTCGTCCATCACCGCCTCCATCGCAATCATGCCCTGGGGGCCGCCGAATCCGCGGAACGCGGTGGCGGATACCGTGTGCGTCTTGCAGCGCAGCCCGTCGATAAGCACGTCCGGAATAAAGTAGGCGTTGTCGCAGTGGAACATCGCCCGGTCAACGATGGCGTCGGACAGATCGGGTGAACTACCGCATTGACCGGCAAGATGGTAACGGATGGCCTCGAGCCGGCCGTCATCATCGTGGGCAACGTCGTATTGATTGAGAAAGTTGTGACGCTTGCCGGTCATGACCATGTCGTCGCGCCGGGACAGGCGGCAGGATACCGGGTGCCCGCTGCGACGGGCGAATAACGCGGCGATGCAGGACCAGGGCGAGCCATGGGTCTCCTTGCCGCCGAAGCCGCCACCCATGCGCCGTGTGACGACGTCGATCCTGTGCATCGGCACGTCCAGCACCGCCGCCGCCAGCTTCTGCGCCTCGGTGGGATTCTGCGTCGAGGTGTAGATGGTCATGCTACCGTCCTCGCCGGGAATGGCGAGGGAAGCCTGGCCCTCGAGGTAGAAGTGTTCCTGGCCGCCCACGCTGAGTTCGCCCTCGAAACGTCGCGTGGCTTTCTCCAGCGCCGCGTGGGCGTCACCACGTTGCATGCGATGGGGCGGTCGCACGTAGTAACGGGCATCCATGGCCTGGCGCAGGTCAAGCACCGGCTCCAGCGTTTCATATTCAATGTCCGCCAGCAATACCGCGCGCCGGGCAAGCTCGTGGCTGGTCGCCAGCACCGCGAACAGTGGCTGGCCGCGATACTCGATCTCGTCCGCGACCAGCAGCGGATCGCCGGGAAACACCGGGCCGATATCGAGGACGCCCGGGATGTCATCCGCGGTGATCACGTCCACCACGCCAGCGGCGGCGCGAACCCGCGTGAGGTCCATGCGCGTCACCCGCCCGCGGGTCACCGCGCTGCCGCCGATACACGCATGGAACTGGCCTTCCAGGGGTACGCGGTCGTCGACGTACGCCGCCGCTCCGGTAACGTGGCCGCGGGCGCTGTCGTGCGCCAGCGGCAAACCGACCTTGCTGGTTTCAATGGACATCGGTTACCTGCAACGGGGCTTCCGGCTGGCGGTACTCCAGCAGGCAGCGGGTGAACAGGTTGCGCGTCACCTTTCGTCTGTAGTCCGCGCTGGCGCGTGCATCATCTATGGGAGTGAAGTCGCCATCGATGGCAGCCGCGGCCGCGGCCAGCGCGCCGTCGTTGAACACGCGCCCACGCAGTGCCGCCTCGCATCCGGGGGCGCGTCGTGGCATCGCCGCCATGCCGCCCACGCCGATACGTGCATCGACAATCGTGGCGTTTTCACCAACGCCGTCGAACTGCAGCCAGATCGCGAGGCAGACGGCGGAGATATCGTCGTCGAGGCGCTTGCTCACCTTGTACACGCGGAAGAATTCACTGGCCTTCGGCAGTGGCACGCGCACGCTGCGAATGAATTCGCCCGGTGCAAGCGCGGTCTTGCGGTAGTCGAGGAAGAAATCCCCCAGTGGAATCTCTCGCAGCCGGTCACGATGCTGCAGCGTCAGCGACGCACCCAGCGCCAGCAAAACCGGCGGCAGGTCACCGATGGGAGAGGCATTGGCGATATTGCCGCCGATGGTGCCCGGGTTCCTCACCTGGCGCGAGCCGAAACGCCCGAGCAGGTTATCGACGGGTGGATAGTGGTTCGCAAACAGCGCGCGGCAATCCTGCAGGGACACCGCGGCGCCGATCTCGAGCGCATCGACGGACTGCGTCACGCGCGTGAGTTCCGCAACGCGGGTGACGAGTATGATGTGGTCCAGGTCACGCAGTTGCTGGGTCACCTCGAGCGCGAGGTCGGTGCCGCCGCCGAGGAGTCGCGCCTCGGGATGATCGGCGAACATTTCGGACAGCGCGGCAACGCTATCGGGAATCAGGAAGCCGTCCACGTCCGTTGAAAGCGGATCGTCGGCGACCATTGCCATGAGCACTTCCCGGGTTTTCCCCTCGTTCCGGCGGAAGCGATCGGGCACCATGCTGCCGGTGACGGACAGCGCCGCGTCGATGATCGGGCGATAGCCGGTGCAGCGGCACAGGTTGCCACCAAGATGTTCATGCACGGCCTCGAGCGCTCGGCCCTCCGAATCCTCGGCCGGCTGCCGCGACAGGGCAAACAGTGACATCACGAAGCCAGGCGTGCAGTACCCGCACTGCGAACCATGGTAGTCCACCATCGCCTGCTGCACGGGGTGCAGCGTTTCGCCCTCGGCGAGATGCTCCACCGTGATGAGCTGACGCCCGTGGAGCGCACCGAGAAAGGTGATGCAACTGTTGGCGGATCGATACGCGAGGCCATCCTCCGCGGGTTCGGCAATCACCACGGTGCACGCGCCGCAGTCACCCGACGCGCAACCTTCCTTGGTGCCACGCAGACCGCGCTCAAGCCGCAACCAGTCGAGCACCGTGGTCCGCGGAGCAAAATCCGTTAGCGTAATCTCCCGGTCGTTGAGCAGAAAGCGAATCACCGGCGTCCGTCAAATCCTGACTGTTTGGTCAAAATTCTATCGCCCCCGGGACACACGGACAAGCACGATGCGGTGCAGCGCGGCATCCCCGTCGGGTTTGTGGCGAGTCGGGAAGCGACGCAATCCCGGTTATAGTGCGCGGTCAGGCAATCGATCACGGGGGAACGCGGCGCATGAGCGGGACTGGAACTGGCGTGGGGATCGGCAACTGGCGCGACCATCCCCACAGCCGCTGGTCGTTCCAGCACGTGCGCTGGATTATGCCCACGGCACAGATCAAGGCGGACCGGCCGGCCAATACGCCACCGGCGTGCGTCGCGGACGACGGGCTCTTCTCCCTCCCCTGCAAGACCGCGTCGGGAGCGGTGCCGCTGGCAAACCTGCTCCAGCGGGGAGACTGCGACGGCCTCCGGGTGCTGCACCACGGACGCCCCGTGGGCGAGTGGTCGGCGCCCTGGTTCAATGCATCCCTGCCCCATATCCTGTTTTCCGTGAGCAAGTCCCTGACCGGTCTTTTGGCAGGAATCCTTGCTGGCGGGGGAGGGATCGACCCGGATCAGCCGGTCACGCGCTACGTCAACGGGTTCGGGGACAGCGTGTATGCCAACTGCACGTTGCGGCACCTTCTCGACATGACCGTCTCGCTGGCCTTCGAGGAGAACTATACCGACCCACTGAGCGAATACGTGCGCTATCGCCACGCCACGGGCTGGAACCCGGTGGACCAGCGTCATCCCGGCCCGGCTCTGGAAGGCTTTCTGCGCACGCTGAAGGGCACCGGAGAAGGCCACGGGGAAAGCTTTCTCTATCGCTCCCCGAACAGCGACATGCTCGGCCTGGTGATCGAGCACGCCGCGGCCATGCCATTGGCGGAGGCCTTCTCACACCTTCTCTGGCAACCCATGGGGGCCTCGGATAATGGCGACCTGACCGTGGACCGGGAGGGATCGGGTCGGGCAGCGGGCGGTATCTGCGTCACCCTGCGGGACCTCGCCCGGCTGGGCCAACTGGTGCTGGAACATGGCGCCAGTGGCAGCCGCCAGGTAATCCCGGAGTCCTGGATCGTGGATACCTGGTCCGGCGGTAGCCGCGATGCCTGGTTACGAGGCAATTATCGTCACAAGCTGCCGGACGGTCGCTATCGCAACCAGTGGTACCAGGCCGGCAACGCGGACAATTGCCTGCATGCCCGCGGCATCCACGGACAGCTCCTGTACATCAACCCGGCGCGCCAGGTGGTCATCGCGCGCCTGTCGTCGCAACCGGAACCGTTAAACGATGCCCTGACCGCGGATATGATCGGAGCATTCGACCGGGTCGCCGCGTCGCTGGGCGACGCCGTCTGAGTCGGGGTACGCGGGTCCCCGCAGCCGGAGCTCAGCGCTGGACGTGGCAGGCGAGACACTGTCCCGCGAGGCGGCCGGCGGGATAGTAGACCGGCGGATCGGCGGCCGCATACCGCCGCGCCAGGCGCACCTGGTCGCGAAAACCGTCGATGTTGTTGTCGATCAGGGGATGGTTGCTGCCAGCGGATCCGCCCCCCAGGCGATCGGCAACGCGCCCGATCTCCTCGAGCGATGCCAGCACCCGGTCCTGGCGGTCGGGTACGTCCAGCGCGGCCTCTCCCTGGAGAAGGCGGTCCAGGCGATCGATCTCCACCGCCATGCGCTGCATGTCACTCGTGATCTCCGATCGCTCCAGGTAGACGAAATCGCTCGGATATGTGGCCAGTCGTATCGACGCACAGGCGGACAGGCCGACGGCTAACAACAGCAAGATCACGATTCGGACGTGGTTCGGGATCGTCGTGGAGCAGACAGGTTGGCAATGCACAGGGCCCAATCCAGGTAACAAGGTTCAGCCGACAATATACCTGAATGCCGACAGTGAAACCCGCTTCGGCTGCGTGTCCCGGTGGGAGTCCCGCCGCGATTTGACCTCACTCAAGGGAGCCGTTACCCTCGGTCGTGAGGGTTTCCAAGATAATTCAACAGGATATTTCCATGTACAAAACCATCATGGTCCCCGTCGATCTCGCCCATGCTGATCGGCTCGACAAGGCGGTCGGTACCGCCGCCGGGCTCGGAAAGCTCCATGGCGCCAATGTCCACCTCGTCGGTGTGACCTCCTCCGCACCGGGAGCCGTGGCGCACACTCCCGCGGAATATGCAGACAAGCTGAAGGCCTATGTCGCGGAGCAGTCCGGCAAGTATGACTACCCGCTGCAGGATCACGTGGTCCACTGCAACGATCCCGCCGTGGAACTCGACGACGCGCTCAAAAAGGCGGGCGAGGAAATGGGCGTGGACCTGGTGGTCATGGCTTCCCATGTACCGGGTTTCATGGATCACCTGTTCCATTCCAATGCGGGTCACCTCGCCACGCATACCGACATCTCGGTCTTTATCGTGCGCTGAGCTCCCGCAGGGCGAACCTGTACCGGGCATGGTATCTTCGGGCGCTCCATTCACGCCCAGCCACCAACACCGACCATGCCCCGCTTCAACCGACTCCTGATCACCGGCGCGGCCGGCAGCCTCGGCGGCGTCCTGCGCAAGGGCCTCGCGCCCCTCGCGAAGACCATTCGCCTCACCGATCGCGCCGACTTGGGAGATGCCGCTCCCCATGAGGAAATCATGCCCGCCGAACTGGGCGATTTCGACGCCATCATGAAAGTCGTCGAAGACTGCGATGCGGTGGTGCACTTTGGAGCCGCGCCAGTGGAGAAGCCCTGGGCGGAAATCCTCGAGTCTTCCATCAAGGGCGGTTACAACGTCTACGAGGCGGCGCGTCGCCACGGCATCGGGCGGGTGGTCTATGCCAGTTCCATTCACGCAGTGGGATACGTGCGCTGCGAGGAAGGCGCGGACACCGACACCCCCCATCGCCCGGATACGCTCTACGGGGTATCCAAGTGCTTCGTCGAGGACCTCGCGAAGATGTACTTCCACAAGTTCGGCATCGAGTCCGCCCTGCTTCGGATCAATTCCTGCTTCCCGGAGCCAACCACCCGGCGCCACCTCTCGACCTGGCTGAGCTTCGACGACCTGATGCAACTGGTGGAACGATGCCTGCTGGCGGAACGCCTCGGCTACACTGTGGTATACGGAATCTCCAACAACCGCGAGCGCTATTTCGACAATGACAGGGTGCGTCATCTCGGCTACATGCCGCGGGACAACGCGGAGGAATATCGGGAGAAGGTGGAAGCGAACACTGCTCCCGGCGACCCCCACGCCGACGAGGTCAAGTTCGTCGGCGGGGTGTTCTGTGAATACGGCCACCCGGACGACGACTAGAAGCGTCCTCAAAATGGCCTGCGCTTTGAGACCGGTTCTGGATTTCCGCTGGTAGCGGAAGCCGGATCAGGTCGCCTGGAGTTTCGCCGCCAGCGCGTGGTGCCGAGCCATCAGGTCAGCGACGTCAATATCCAGCATCCGGCCGTCACGCACGCGCCAGTTGCCACCGACCATCACCGCGTCGGCGCGATGGGCGCCGCAGAGCACCAGGCCCGCCAGCGGATCGCCCGCGCCGGAGAAACGCGGCTCGTCGAGCCGGAACAGGGCCAGGTCGGCCTGCATGCCGGGGGCGATGGCGCCGATGTCGCCGCGTCCGAGGCAACGCGCGGAACCGCGGGTGGCCCAGCGCAACGCATCGAGGTGACTGACGGCCCCGGCGCCGTACTGGTGGCGCTGGACGAGGAATGCCTGGCGCACCTCCTGCATCAGGTTGGAGGCGTCGTTGGACGCCGAGCCGTCCACGCCGAGGCCCACGGGACAACCGGCACGTTCCAGTTCGAGCACCCGGCAATGGCCGGAGGCAAGCAGCATGTTGGATGCCGGGCAATGGCTGATGCCGGTGCGCGCGCCGCCCAGCATGCCCATCTCCAGTTCGTTGAAGTGGATACCGTGGGCGAGCCAGACGTCGGCGGCGAGCCAGCCGACGGATTCCAGGTAGCGGAGCGGGCGCATCCCGAATTTCTCCTCGCAATACGCATTCTCGTCCGCGGTTTCGGCAAGGTGAGTGTGCAGGCGCACGCGATGGGATCGCGCGAGTTCCGCAGTGCGCTCCATCAGTTCGCGCGACACGCTGAACGGCGAACACGGCGCAAGCGCGATCTGCAGCATCGCCCCCGGTGAGGGGTCGTGCAGGGCATCGATCAGCCGCTCGCAGTCCGCCAGGATGTCGTCCTCGTCCTCCACCACGCTGGCCGGCGGCAGGCCACCCAGGTCCTCGCCCACGCTCATCGAACCGCGCGTCAGGACCGCGCGCTGCCCGGTGCGGCCGATGGCGCGCGCCTGGACGTCGATGGCTCCCGCCGCGGCGCCGGGAAACAGGTAGTGATGATCGGTGCTGGTGGTGCAGCCCGACAGCAGTAGCTCAACGGAGGCGAGTTCCGTGGCCACCTCCACCATCTCCAGGTCGAGACCCGCCCAGACCGGGTACAGTGCCTGGAGCCAGGGGAACAGGTCCTTGCCGAGAGCGCAGGGACAGGCGCGCGTCAGCGTCTGGTAGAAATGATGATGGGTATTGACCAGGCCGGGAATCAGCACCGCGCCCGAGGCATCGATGGTGTCGTCCACCACGGTAGCTGGCGCCTCGCCAGGTGCCAGCAACTCGGCGATCAGCGCACCCTCGACCACTACGCCTGCTGACGCGGGCTGATCGGCGAGCACCGCGAGGGGATTGCGGATCCAGGTGCGACGGGGCATGGCTCGGGTCTGGTGGCGTATCCAGGGAGGGCGAGTGTAACCGAGCCTGTCCGGGCGGGCGAAGGCGGCACGACTGGACCCCTGGGGGAAACAGGCCATGTCGTTGAACGCCCCGGGGAATTCCCCTACACTTTTATTGCCCTGACTATCTGGTCAGCTTTCACAACAACGACAATGTCCGCCAGTCCCGAGCCCGCCACCGCCCCCCTGCTCGAACTGCGGGGCATGACCCGCTCCTTCCCCGGCGTACTCGCCAACGACCAGGTCGATCTCTCCATCGCTCCCGGCGAGATCCATGCCCTGCTGGGTGAAAATGGCGCGGGCAAGTCCACCCTGGTGAAGATGATCTACGGCATTCTCAAGCCGGATGCCGGCGAGATTCTCTGGAAGGGCGAGGTCACCGAGATTCCAAGCCCGGCGTTCGCGCGCGATCTTGGCATCGCCATGGTGTTCCAGCATTTCTCGCTGTTCGATTCCCTCACCGTGTTCGAGAACATCATTCTCGGCATGGACGCCGGCGAGGACAGCGCCCGCCTGCGACGCGATATCGCGGAAATTTCCGCCCGCTACGGCCTGCCGCTGGACCCGGACCGGCATGTCTACACGCTGTCGGTGGGCGAACGCCAGCGCATCGAGATCATTCGTTGCCTGCTCCTGAAGCCTGCGCTGCTGGTGATGGACGAGCCGACGTCTGTGCTGACGCCCCAGGAGGTGGACCAGCTGTTCGAGACCCTGCGCCAACTCGCCGACGAGGGCATGTCGATCCTCTACATCAGCCACAAGCTGGCCGAGATCAAGGCGCTCTGCAGCCACGCCACCATCCTTCGCGGCGGCCGCGTGGTGGACTCCGTTGCTGTGGACCAGGAAACCCCCGCCACCCTCGCGGCGAAGATGATGGGCGCGGCGCTCGCCGCCGAGCCGGAACCGGGTGAGCGTGTGCCCGGCGAGACACGGCTCGCACTGGAAAATCTCACGCTGGACGCGGCGGATGAATTCGGCATCCCGCTGCGCAACATTTCGCTCCAGGTACGCGGCGGCGAGATCCTCGGCATCGCCGGGGTCGCGGGCAATGGCCAGGACGAACTGCTCAAGGCGATCAGCGGCGAGACACGCGCCACCCCCGGCGCGGTGCGTATCGATGGCAACGACTGTGGCCATCTTGGTCCCAATGACCGGCGCATGCTCGGCCTGGCGACGATTCCCGAGGAACGCCTCGGCCACGGCGCGGTGCCGGGAATCGACCTCACCGGCAATGGCCTGCTGACCGCGTTCCGGCGACTGAAGCTCGCCACCCGCGGTTTCATCCACTGGGGCGCCAGCGGACGATTCGCGGACAGCGTCGTCGAGCGCTTCCGCGTCAAGGCATCGGGCAACCGGGCGCCCGCGGACAGCCTGTCCGGCGGCAACCTGCAGAAGTTCATCGTCGGCCGGGAAATCTGCCAGGACCCGGAACTGCTGGTGGTGTCCCAGCCCACCTGGGGCGTCGACGCCGGCGCGGCGCGCACCATCCACGACGCCCTGCGGGCGCTCGCGGCGCGCGGCACCGCGGTGCTGGTGATCTCCCAGGACCTCGACGAGCTGATGCGCATCAGCCACCGCATCGCCGCAATCTGCGCCGGCTCGGTATCCGCGACCTATCGCGTCGGCGATGTCTCCGCGGAACAGATCGGTTTGCTCATGGCGGGCACGGCGGAACTCGACGGGGTGGAGGCGGTGCATGCTGCTTAAGCTGATCCGTCGCCCTTCGCCCTCGCGCGCCATGGTCTGGCTGTCGCCGCTGATCGCGCTGGCGCTGACCCTGTTGTCCGGGGTGATCCTGTTCGCGTTCATGGGGGTCGATCCGGCCGGGGCGTTGTACGCGTTCTTCGTCGAGCCGCTGACCTCGCGCTACGGCTGGGGGGAACTCGCGGTGAAGGCCACGCCGCTGGTGCTGATTGCGGTGGCGCTGTCCATCGGCTTCCGCGCCGGCGTCTGGAATATCGGCGCCGAGGGGCAGCTCATCCTGGGCGCAATCTGCGGCGGCGGCATCGCGCTCCTGTTCCACGACATCGAGGGCTTCTGGATCCTGCCCCTCATGATCCTCTGTGGCATCGCCGGCGGCATGGCCTGGGCGGCGATCCCCGCGTTCCTGCGCACCCGCTTCAATGCCAACGAGATCCTGGTCAGCCTGATGCTGACCTACGTCGCCGGGCTGTTTCTCAGCTACCTCGTGCACGGCCCCTGGCGCGATACGGACGGCTTCAACTTCCCCGAGTCGCGGGTGTTCAATGCCTCGGCGACGCTGCCGACGATCTTGAGCGGCACCCGGCTCCACCTCGGCGCGGTGATGGCGCTTGCGGTGGTGGTGGCGGGCTGGGTGCTGATCGCGCGCACCCTCATCGGCTTCCAGGTCAAGGTCATCGGCGAGGCGCCCGCCGCGGGGCGTTACGCCGGGTTCAGTGTCAGGCGGGTGATCTGGTTCTCGCTGCTGCTCGGCGGAGGCGCCGCAGGCCTCGCCGGTCTGATCGAGGTGGCCGGCCCCATCGGCCAGTTGCAGCCGAGCATCTCGCCGGGCTACGGCTTCACCGCCATCATCGTCGCCTTCGTCGGCCGGCTGCATCCACTGGGCGTGCTGTTCGCGGGCCTGCTGATGGCCTTGTCCTATCTCGGCGGCGAGTCCGCGCAGATCACGCTCAACCTGCCGCTCGCGGTAACCGGGGTGTTCCAGGGCATGCTGCTGTTCTTCCTGCTCGCCTGCGACGTGCTCATCCACTACCGCATCCGCCCCGCCTCGGCGAGCGCGGTGAAACCGTCCTGACCATGGAAACCCTGCTCCCCACCCTGCTGACCATCATCACCGCGGCGACGCCGCTGCTCTACGCCGCCCTCGGCGAGATGGTGACGGAGAAATCCGGCGTGCTCAACCTCGGCGTCGAGGGCATGATGCTGGTGGGCGCGGTGGTGGCGTTCGCCGCCATGCATGCCACCGGCAGCGCCAGCGTCGCGATCCTCGCGGGACTGCTGGCGGGGGCCGCGCTATCGTCGATCTTCGCCGTGCTGGTGCTCGGCTTCCAGTCGAGCCAGGTGGCCACCGGTCTCGCGCTCACCATCTTCGGTATCGGCCTCAGCGCGCTCCTCGGCCAGGGGCTCGTGGGGGTTGCCTATAACGGCCTGCCGAAGCTGCCGATACCGTTCCTGTCGGAGATCCCGTTCCTCGGCCCGCTGCTGTTCGACCACGACATCCTCGTCTACGGTTCTTTCGTCGCGGTGCCCCTGGTGGCCTGGTTCCTCGCGCGCACGCGGCCGGGTCTCGTCCTGCGCGCGGTGGGGAATTCCCACGACGCGGCCCATGCCATCGGCTACCCGGTACTGCGCATCCGCTTCCTCGCCATCCTGTTCGGCGGCGCCATGGCGGGCATCGCGGGCGCCTACCTCTCCCTCGCCTATTCGCCACTCTGGATCGAGAACATGAGCGCGGGCCGCGGATGGATCGCGCTGGCGCTGGTGGTGTTCGCCACCTGGCGTCCATGGCGGGTGCTCGCCGGCGCCTACCTGTTCGGCGGCATCACCATCCTCCAGCTACATGCACAGGCCATCGGCGTGGGCGTACCACCCCAGGTGATGAGCATGCTGCCCTATGTCGCGACCATCGTCGTGCTGGTGCTGATCTCCCGCGACCAGAACAAGATCAAGCTCAACGCCCCGGGCTGCATCGGCAAGCCGTTCCATCCCACCGCCTGACACGCCAGCCGCCATGGACAGCCGCGGACGCAGGATCACCACGCTGGGCAACCACCGGCGCGAACAGATACTGCGTTCCGCGGAAAAGGAATTCGAGCAACTCGGCTTCGCCGGCGCGCGCATGCAGCGCATCGCCGACAACGCCGGTGTACCCAAGTCCAACGTGCACTACTACTTCGCGAGCAAGGAAGCGCTCTACGATGCGGTACTGTCCAACGTGGTGGACCTGTGGAACGCCGCCCTGGCGCCCATCGACCCGGAAGCGGACCCCGCCTCGGTGCTCGAGGACTACGTGCGCATGAAGGTGGAGCTGACGCGCCGCTACCCGGCGGCGACGCGCATCTTCGCACGCGAGGTGCTGAACGGCTGGCCGTTCCTGAGCGAGCGGCTGAAGCGCGAGACCCGCGAATGGGCCGAGGCGCTCGCCGCGGATATCGAGACGTGGATCCGCCAGGAGCGCATCCTGCCGGTGGATCCCCGGCACCTGATCTTCGTCATCTGGGCCACCACCCAGCATTACGCGGAGTCCGACGCCCAGGTGCGTTCCATCTATCGCAAGAGAAGGCTGAGTCGCGCGGACCACGACCGGCTCGCGGACTCCCTCGTCAGCATGGTGCACCGGATCTGCGGACTGGAGCCCACCCCGGCGCCGGTCTGAACGAATGGACGCGCATCTCCATGAATGGCTCAACCTGCTGCTGCGCTGGATCCACTTCATCGTCGGCGTGGCATGGATCGGCGCGTCGTTCTACTTCAACTGGCTGGAGAACAATCTCGACCGTCGCCCGCCGCAAGAGGACGGCATCGCCGGCAACCTGTGGGCGGTGCATGGTGGCGGGTTCTATCACCTGAAGAAGTTCTCCACCGGGCCGGACACGCTGCCGTCGCCGCTGCACTGGTTCAAGTGGGAGGCCTACACCACCTGGCTTTCGGGCTTCAGCCTGCTGGTGGTGGTGTACTACGTCAATGCAAGAGCCTGGCTGATCGATCCAGCGGTGATGGCGCTGGAACCGTGGCAGGGCATCGCCGTCGGCGTCGGCGCGGTGCTTGGCTCGTGGTTCGTCTACGACGCGCTCTGTCGCGCCCTGCGCGCGCGGCCGGTCGCGCTGGCCCTGGCAGTGTTCGCATGGTTCGCGCTGCTTGCGTTCGTGCTCGCCAACCTGCTCAGCGGGCGCGCCGCCTACATCCATGTCGGCGCCGCCATCGGCACCGTGATGGTGGCCAACGTATTCTTCGTCATCATCCCGGCGCAGAAGGAAATGGTGGCTGCGCTCGCGGAGCGCCGCGCTCTCGATCCCGCGACCGGTGAAAACGGCCTGCTGCGTTCGCGGCACAACAACTACCTGACGCTGCCGGTGCTGTTCACCATGATCAGCAGCCACTTCCCGAGCACCTATGGCAATGCCCACGGCTGGCTGGTGCTGGTCCTGCTTTCCGTGACCGGCGTCGCGGTGCGGCACTACTTCAACGTCCGCCACCGCGGCAACCGGCTGGCCTGGATACTGCCGCTCGCCTTTCTCGCCATGGTGGGCATCATGATCATGACCGCGCCGAAGCCGGTGACGGGGGGCGCCCGGGTGAGCGATGCCGAGATGCTGTCGATCATGACCAGCCGCTGCGCGACCTGTCATGCCGCGAATCCGGGCCAGGCGGGCTTCACCGCCCCGCCGAAGGGGATAGAACTCGACACCCTGGACAAGATTCGCGCCCAACGGGACGCCATCAACCAGGTCACCGTGGTGACCCATACCATGCCCATCGGAAACCTCACCGGCATGCTGCCCGAGGAGCGTGATACCGTGGGCCGATGGATCCAGGCGCAGAAACCGTGACCAACGACTACCCCCGCGACATGGCCGGCTACGGCGCCAGCCCGCCGCATCCCCGCTGGCCGGGCGACGCGCGCGTCGCGCTGCAGTTCGTCGTCAACTACGAGGAAGGCGGCGAGAACAGTATCCTGCACGGCGATGACGCATCGGAGGCCTTCCTCTCGGAGATCGTCGGCGCCGCGGCCATACCCGGCATGCGTCACGCGAACATGGAGTCGCTTTACGAGTTCGGCTCCCGCGCCGGTTTTTGGCGTCTGCATCGGCTGTTCACCGGGCGCGGAATCCCCGTCACGGTGTTCGGCGTGGCCATGGCGCTCGAGCGCAATCCTGCCGCGGTGGAGGCGATGCTCTCCGCGGACTGGGAAATCGCCAGCCACGGCTGGCGCTGGATCGATTACCAGTTCATGGACGAGGCGGAGGAGATCGCGCACCTGGAGCGCGCCGTCGAGACCCATGGCCGCGTCACCGGGAGCGCGCCGGAAGGCTTCTATCTGGGACGCACCAGTCCCAACTCCCGGCGTATCACCGCGGAGCATGGCGGGTTCGTCTATTGCGCCGACAGCTACGCCGACGAACTGCCCTACTGGGATACGGACTTTGCAAAACCGCTTCTTGTCGTGCCCTATACACTGGATGCCAACGACATGCGCTTCGCCACGGCCCAGGGGTTCAACAGCGGAGACCAGTTCTACTCATACCTGAAGGACAGCTTCGACATGCTCTACGCCGAGGGGGAGTCGTCGCCGAAAATGATGTCCGTGGGACTGCACTGCCGTCTCGCCGGACGCCCCGGACGCACCGCCGCCCTGGCCCGGTTCCTCGACTACGTGCAGGGCCACGAACTAGTCTGGCTCGCGCGACGCATTGACATCGCCAACCACTGGCGCGCTCATTTCCCGGCCCCGGAACAACCATGAACGATAACAACGCAGCCGATTTCTCCCAGCACTGGGTCAACCTCGCCTCCGCCCGTCTCGGCGCCGCCGCGGTGGCCTGCAGCGACGACTTCTTCGCGCCGATGCACCGCATGCTCAAGGAAAAGCCGCCGGTGTGGAAGGAGGGCAAGTACGACGACAATGGCAAGTGGATGGACGGTTGGGAGTCGCGCCGCCGGCGCGGCCCCGGCAATGACTGGTGCATCGTGCGTCTCGCGCGCCCGGGCATCATCCACGGCATCGAGATCGACACCAATTACTTTACCGGCAACTACGCCCCGGCGGCCTCGGTGGAGGCCTGCTTCCACGACAATGGCGAGCCCGGGGACAATGACAAGTGGCACGAGATCCTGCCCTGCCGCGAACTCCAGGGGGACAGCCAGCATGCCTTCGGCGTGACAGACGAAAACGTGTACACCCACGTGCGCCTCGCCATCTACCCGGACGGCGGCATTGCCCGCTTCCGTGTCTATGCCGAACCGCGGGTAGACTGGGACGCAATCGGCGACACGGAACTGGTGGACCTCGCCGCGGCGCTCAACGGGGGCGTCGCGCTTACCTGTAACGACCAGCACTACGGCCATATCCGCAACCTGCTGGCGCCGGGCCGCGGACGCGATATGGGAGACGGCTGGGAGACCCGGCGGCGGCGCGAGCCCGGCCACGACTGGGCGATCATCGCCCTCGCCCATCCCGGACATATCCGCCAGGTCGAAATCGACACCGCCCATTTCAAGGGCAACTACCCGGACCGCTGCGAACTCCGCGGGGCGATGCTGCGCGCTGCCTCGGTGGAAAGCCTGCCGCGCCAGAGCGAGGACTGGCCGATGCTGCTGCCGGGCTCGAAGCTTGAGGCCGACCAGGTGCATCACTTCGAAAAAACCGTGGTCGACATCGGTCCGGTATCCCACGTGCGGATGAACATCTTCCCCGACGGCGGCATCAGCCGCCTGCGGCTATTCGGCACCCTGGCACGGTGAGGGTCCTGACGCCGGTTCCACTGACCCGGGAAGCTTTCGCAACCTTCGGCGAGGTCATCGACATCGAGGGCGCGCGGCAGATTCCCATCAACCAGGGTCTCACCACCCGGTTCCATGATCTGCTGACTCTGGACTGCGACGCCGAGGGCGGTCATCCGGTCGTGAGCGTGTTCCGCACCGACCCGCTGCACCTGCCCCACACCGTCTCCGTAATGGAACGCCATCCCCTCGGCAGCCAGGCCTTCATCCCGATGGATGCGGAGCCATTTCTTGTCCTGGTGGCTCCGGCTGGTGATAACGTGAACGCGGAAGACCTGCTGCTGTTCCGCACCCGCGGCGGCCAGGGCGTCAACTTCGCCCGCGGCACGTGGCATCACTTCCAGATCGTGACCGGCAGGCGGCGCGACTTCATCGTCCTCGATCGCGCCGGTCCGGGCAACAACCTGGAGGAATGCACGCTTACGGGTGAAGCCATCATTCCCGAGGAAGCGGCGTCCCCTCACTGACTCGGCAAATCTCAGGCTGTCGTACGTCGTCGCTCTGCGTAGAACGGATTGAGCCGAAGAACTCTCAACCCACCACCAGTCTGGGAATACCGATCTCGCCCTGTGTCCGGCCTTCGGTAGTGGACCAGCGGCGGGCGATTCGGGCGACCGCGTCGTCGAGTTCGGGCTCCGGTTTGGCGTACGGGATCCGCAGCCACGAGTCGGACCCGCCCTCGACGGCGAACACCGGGCCGGGGGCCAGCGAGATGCCGTCGCGCTCAACGGCGGCAGCGAGCCAGGTGGCGCTGCCCGACGGGAGCCGGACCCACAGGCTGAGCCCGCCACCCGGCAATCGAAAACGCCATCCCGGCAGGTGTTCGGCCAGCGCGCCGACGAGGGCGTCGCGCCGGTCACGCAGCAGGTCGCGGCGGGCGGAGAGGACCTGTTCGCCGGCCGCCAGCAACTCGACCACCACCAGCTGGTCGAACAGCGACGAACCGAGATCGAGCCCCATCCGGGCCGTGACGATCCGGTCGACGAGCGCCTCGGGAGCCCGGATCCACCCGACCCGCAGCCCGCCCCAGAACATCTTCGACGCGCTGCCGACCGTGATCGCGTCGGGAGCAAACGACGCGAAGGGCGCCGGCATCGGCACCGCGGAGAGATTGGTCGCCTGCAGGGTCTCGTCGACTATCGCCGTGGCGCGCGCGGACCGCAGCGCGCGGGCATAGCGTTCGCGGTCGGCCTCGCCCATCAGGAAGCCGGTCGGATTCTGGAAGTCGGGGATCAGGTAGGCGAGGTGCGGCGACGTCTGCCGCAACGTCGCCTCGACGGTATCGAGATCCCACCCCGTCCCGCCGAGCGGGTCTGCGAGTGGCGCGCTCACGAGTCGCGCCCCGCCGATACGGAGCGCTTCGATCGCGTTGGCGTATACCGGGGTTTCGATCATCAACCGGTCACCGGGGCGCGCCAGTGCCCGCGCGACGACGGCGAGACCCGACAGCGCGCCGGTGGTGATCACGATCTGCTCGGGGGCAGTCCGCAGTCCGCGCGCATCGAAACCGGCGGCGATTGCCGCCTGCAGTTCCGGTAGGCCCGACGGCAGGTAGCCGTCACCGGCCAGGTAAGAGGGTAGCCGCGCGAGCGCCCGCTCGTAGGCGGCCGCCACGCCCGGCGTCGCCGATCCCGCGGCAATGTTCAGGTCGACCAGTTTGCCTGTGGCGGTCGACGTTCCGGCAGGCTGGAGGGTCCGGTCGTGGGCGCGTCGCCGCTCCACCGGAGCGGTGGAGAATGTGCCCGATCCCCGCCGAGACTCGGCGAAGCCTGCCTCGATGAGGTCGGCATACGCGCGCGTGGCGGTGGTCCGGGAGACGCCGAGCGCTTCGGCGACGCTGCGCTCGCTCGGCAGGCGGGCGCCGAGCGGGATCCGGCCATCGCCGATCAATTCCTGGAGGGCGGCGCACAGCCCGCGGTAGGCTGGTCGACGGTCGAACTCGCCGACCAGCCGGCCAAGCCGCTCCGCGCCGATGGTGATATTCATAAGTCCACTATCTCTAAATTGGATATTTATGTCAATGCCAATATTAGACATCATGGCGCAATGAACCAATCCAATACACCCACTTTGCCGGTCCAACTGGCGAATCTGAGTCCCCTGGCCCAGCTCCGCGCCGGCCGCCTCGCCGAGCGCACGACCCGCCTGCTGGTCGGGCTATGGCTCTATGGCGCCTCGATCGCCCTGATGGTAGAAGGCGCGGTCGGCTCCTCCCCGTGGGACGTATTTCACCTCGGCGCCGCCCTGCACCTGCCGTGGAGCTTCGGCGCATTGATGATCGTCTCCGCGCTCGGAGTGCTGCTGGCGTGGATTCCGCTGCGGCAGATGCCGGGACTCGGGACGATTCTCAACGCCGCCCTCCTCGGCCCGTTCGCCGATATCAACATGGCGATCCTTCCGGGCCCGGCCGGTCTGCCCCAGCAGGTGGCGTACGCCGCGGCCGGCATCGTCGTGTGCGCCTTCGCCACCGCGCTGTACGTCGGCGCCCAACTCGGCCCCGGGCCCCGCGACGGGCTGATGACCGGGCTGGCGCGTCGCACCGGCTGGTCGATCCGGCGGGTCCGTACTGCGATCGAGGTCACGGTTCTGGTCGCGGGCGTAATGCTCGGTGGCATGGCCGGTCCCGGCACCCTGGCCTTCGCGCTCGCGGTTGGACCACTGACGCAGTTTTTCCTGCGCTACCTGGTGGTGCCGCTGGAGGTGCCGGCGCGGATACAGCTCGATATATCCATGAATACAACCAACCCCAACCCAGAGAGGCAAATCTCATGAACATCGCCCTTGCAGCCCAACCGCTTCCAACGGAATCCGCCGACCAACGGTTGTTATACCGCTTCGACGGCCGGTTCTCCGAGATCGTACCGATCGGGCCGGTCGCTGATGGCTTCCGTCTCGACGGCCACTTCGCCGGCTCGATCACCGAAGGCGAACTCGCCGGCGCAAGTCTCAAAGGAGTCGACTATTTCCGGATCCGCCATGACGGCATCGGGGTGGTCACCGCCCGCGAGGTAGTGACTACCGACAATGGATGTACCGTCGCGGTCGAACTGCGCGGGCTGGTAAAACCTCCTGTAAATTGCGACCCCCCTCTTCCGGCCGACATCGTCGAACCCGGTTTCGCATGGCCCACGGAGCCCTACACGATCCACGTCAGCGCCTCTTTCGAGACGGCGGCACCCGATCTGGCCCACCTGAACGCCACCGTCGTGGCGCACACCGGCACCGTCAACTTCACCACCGGCGAACTCCACATCGATGCCCGCGTCATAGAGTGAAGCAGCGCGGGGCGGGTGGGGTGTCCCACCCGGCATGGCGAGCCCGGGGAGATTTCCGAAGGATCGAACCGGGCCTCGCGAACCATCGAGACGAGCGTGATTGGCGGGTAACGTAGTCGCATCGTCGTGCCCGCCGTGAGCACACGGGATGGCGGGAAACTTTGTGGTTGCCATCGTGTCCTTAATCAGACATGGCCAGTCCCACTTCTTATCCGGCAGCTCCAATGGCAGTGGCAAGCGGATCTCACTTCCGTGGTTTCCTGCTTGCGTCGTTGATCGCCATATCCCTGTTCTGGTTCGATTCACCGCGTGCTCAGCAGCAGGCTTCGCTGCCTGGGTACGTCATCGAGGAATTCGGCAATCCACCCGAGGTGCCGACAGGTCCGCTCTCGGTGCAGTTACAGTCCGCCGTGCAGGCAGCCTTTGTCGACAGCATGGCTCAATCGAAATGGGGGAAAGAACAGGCAGAGGCCCTGGATGAAATCTCAAGGTCAGGGGATCCACGAATTGCCTGGATCATCAGCGACATGATGCGCTTCGTTCCCTGGCAAGAATTGCAGGCAGTACTGGCGATATCGGCATCGCGGTTGCTGGGAACAGAGCCGCAAGGCAATAACTACTGGGGTGATGTCACCGACCATCTCATTGCGTGGAACATCCCGGCGCCGCCTGACTATCTGCCGGCGAAACGCGCCATCTTCACCAGCGTGTTTCCGGGCTGGGACAAGTTATTTGTCGAAGGCGATATCGACTGGAGACACGTGTCCTGGGGCGGCGTTCTGATCGACGATCGCGCCTACGACGCGACCGACGAACCCTGCAACTGCATTCCCGCGGCGGACAATCCCGAGGTAAGCAATGCGCAGGACGCGACCTGGCTCGAGGACGGGGACATCGTATTCGGTATCGAGGTCAACGGTGAGTACCGCGCCTATCCGCGTCGCATCATGGAAGTGCGCGAGATGGTCAACGACACGTTGGGCGGACGGCACCTGGGAATTCCCTATTGCACGTTGTGCGGTTCGGCCCAGGCCTGGTTCACCGATCAGTTACCCGTGGGCATCGACCGGCCGGTACTGCGCACATCGGGACTGCTGATCCGTTCCAACAAGGTGATGTACGACATCAATACCTGGTCGGTGTTCGATACGTTCCTGGGCAAGGCGGTGACCGGACCACTGGCGGAGAAGAACCTGCAACTGGTGCAGGCCAGCGTCGTCACCACCGACTGGGGAACGTGGAGGAAAACGCATCCCGAGACAACGGTGCTGGTCGAGGCTCTGGCCCTCGGTCGCGACTTCGATTTCCGCAATGGAAGAGATGCTGACGGCCCGATCTTTCCGATCGGCGACGTCGATCCGCGATTGCCTGTTCACGAGGATATCATTGGTGTTGTCACGGCCTCCGGAAAGCCGGTGGCGTTTCAGCGCAGCGCGGCATTGCTGGCGTTAACAAGAGGCGATGCGATCACCTATGAAAACGTCCACCTCGTACTCGATGCGGGCGGCATCAAGGCCGTTGATGTCGATGGCTCCGATCTCGGCAGTCACCAGGCATTCTGGTTCTCCTGGTCGCAGTTTCATCCCCAGACCGCCCTCTGGCCCGGGTAAGGCAACATCGGAAACGCTTTCTTCGCCCCCTATCTGGCGGGCACCTCGCATCGCACCGGGAGACGCTGCTCCGGGAAGCGGGCGATTACTGGCTGATTTTGCCGCTGGCCGAAGGCCTCACCGTCTGTGGACGAAGTCCATGCCCGGCAACCGGCCGGGTGACCTTGCGCGGGGCCTGGATCGTGTCCCGGCACCGGAGTTTCATTTCCGCCACGCGGCCCGTTGCCGACCCGGGCCTGTAACTCCGATGGGGTGCACGCCGTATCTCCTGCAGCATATCCCGCGTGGAGACCCGTTTCTGTAATATTGGCACTTTCGGTTATGTGCCCACCAACAGTAAAAACAGGAGTGATTCCCATGCGCAAATTGAGAATGATCGTCGCAGTACTGATTCTGTCCATGTTGCACATGGCAACCGCGGGCGCCCAGCAGCCGGGAAACAACGCCAGCACCAACATGACCAACATGTTTGACCCGAACAGCTGGATGAACATGATGGGCATGACCGGTGGAATGCCGGGATACGGCGCCCCGATCGGTGTCATGGGCGGAATGGGCGGCAACCCGTACCAGTGGATGATGACCCCGGGTAACTGGATCAATCCCAACATGTACATGCAGTTCATGAACCCCAACACCTACATGGCGATGATGAATCCCAACAACATGATGGCGATGATGAACCCGGCGATGTACATGCAGATGATGAACCCCATGGCGTACATGCAATTCATGAATCCCGCGGCCTACATGGCATGGATGAACCCGGCAACCTATACCCAGGGTCTGAATGCCATGATGCAGATGGGGCATTCCCAGGCCGGAGTTCCGGCAGCCGGCAGCGCCAACCAGTGAGCGGGGTTCCTTCATGAGGATCTCACGCGAGGCGGCGCTGCTTGCCCTGGCCCTGGCCACGCCCACGGCCATGGCCCAGCAGAACAGCTTCGCCCACTCCATGCAGAACGCCATGGATCCCCAGGTCATGACCAATCTGATGAACAGCATGATGACCAACCCGGTCGACATGATGTACAACCCCATGGCTTCCTGCGCCCAGTGTCACGATGGCAATGACATCGCCCGCTACCAGCATGGTATGGCTCCGTTCATGGCCATGATGAATCCGGCCAACTGGTTCTCGCCCCAGGCCTACATGAACATGATGACCGGTGTGATGGATCCCAGGACCTACGAGGTCTGGTACAACGGGATCATGGGCAAATACGCCGGCATGTACGGCTCCGCGCCGGGTGACAGCGACGCAGCTGGTACCGCAGCTCCGGAGGCGCCCGACGATAGCGGTGCTGCCACCGAAGCGGAGACCGACGGGGAAGACGGGGCGAGCGAAGGCACCAGCGACGGTTGAGTTCGATCGGCTCTCTTAAATAGCGGCCCCGCGGCTTCGGTTTCGGGGCCGTTTCATTTTCCTGGGCTCGACTCGGAGCCGCCTTGCCAGGGTCGTCGCCCGGGTCACTTCGTGCCACCCCGGGTGTCCATGAGCCGGCGATGTGGTGGGGGTCGCGCCGCGTCCGCAACCGTTGACGTGACGGAGATCACAGGACAATTGTGACGCAGTTCACGGTGGCGTGGACATCCTCCGGATAGGGTAACCAGCATGAAAGAGATTCCCGAGGAACAGAGCCATGTGCCCCACCCGACCCCTCTCCGACGCCCATGCTGCCAGGATCGTATCCCTGGCCATCGCCCTGTTGCTCTGCGGGCAGGAGGCAATCGCCCAGGATATCGATCTCGAACCGCAGTTCGATCCTGACCCTGGTCACGACCCGCAGTTCGAGGGACAGTTTCCGGAATTCGATCCCGATGACCTCTTCACCGACGACGTGGTTCGCGCGCTGGAACTGGGCACGGACCACAGCTGCGCGCTGTTGTTCGGAGGACAGATCAAGTGCTGGGGCGACAACAGCCGGGGTCAGCTCGGCAACGGCAGCACGGCTTCCCGCTCCCGTCCGGTGGAGGTGAGCGGCATCAGCTCGGCCATCGACCTGTCGGCCGGTTACCACCATACCTGCGCGGTGCTCGAAACCGGACTCGTACAGTGCTGGGGCAGCAACCAGTACGGGCAGCTTGGCGCCGATGTGGAACATGCGCTGGAGCCCGTCACGGTTTCAGGCATTGAGGACGCCGTATCGGTCACCGCCGGGGAAGGCCATACCTGCGCCCTGATCCGGGGTGAAGAGGTAAGGTGCTGGGGCCGGAACCAATACGGTCAACTCGGCGACGGCACGAACACCGACTCCCGTGAGCCCCGCACCGTGGTTGATCTCCAGGGGATATATGCGATCCACACCAGCTGGAATCACACCTGCGCGATCGCACGAAACAGCGACTCCCCGGGCGGATACAACGGCATCTTGCACTGTTGGGGTCGCAACAATACAGGCCAGGTCGGAGACGGCCTGACCGTCGATACCAGCGTGCCGCACGCGATCACGAACGCCGTTCTCAGCGTCTCCGCAGGCTACAGCCACACCTGTGCGGCGGTGGCCGGTGGCAGCGCCATGTGCTGGGGCTGGAATTCGTCAGGGCAACTGGGGCTCGGTTCGTCCGACAGCACGGCGCCACGGCCGGTACTTGTTCCCGGGCTTGGCCAGGTCGAAGGCATACACGGTGGACGTTTCCACACCTGCGCCAACCTGCGGAATGGCTTCGCCCAATGCTGGGGCAGCAACCTGTACGGTGAACTCGGCACGAGCACCTACCGCTCCGGGCCGACGACCCGCATCCCCTACTTCTACGTTTTCGGCCTCTACGGCACGGTCGAGCACCTGAACACCGGCCTCAACCACGCCTGCGCACTCCTCTCCGACCGCAGCGTGATGTGCTGGGGCAACAATAGCGATGGCCAGCTCGGGGATGGTACGACCGTTCGATCGCCGAAGCCTGTGACCGTACTATTCTAGCCCTCAGACGAGAGCGGCACGTCCGAGGGCCGGTGGCCGGACAAGCCCAACAGGAGGCGTACCCTGCGCGATGCGGGATACAATGGGTACCACCCCCTTGTGACCGGAGCCCCCACCCGTGCCCGCTTCCTCCCAGTGCCAGGTCAATATCGACGGCCGTATCATCCGCGCCCATCGCCTGCAGGGCGCATCGCCCACGGTCGTCTTCTGTGGCGGATTCCGCTCCGACATGAGCGGCACCAAGGCGATGACGCTGGACGCCTGGTGCCGCAAACGCGGACAGTCGTATCTTCGCTTCGACTATTCCGGCCATGGCGAATCGGACGGGGAATTCACCAAGGCCACCATCGGCCAGTGGCTCGCGGACACCCTCGCCGCCATCGACGAACTCACGTCGGGGCCGCTGGTGCTGGTCGGCTCTTCCATGGGCGGATGGATCTCCCTGCTGGCGACGCTCGCGCGGCCGGAGCGGGTCGCCGGCCTGGCGGGCATTGCGAGCGCCCCCGATTTCACCGAGGATCTTCTCTGGGACGGACTGTCCGCCAACCAGCAGTCGATCCTCAAGCGGGAGGGCCGCATCTCCCTGCCGTCGGCCTACGACGAGGAACCCTCGATCATCACCCGCGACCTGATCGAGGAAGGCCGGGATCACCTGCTGTTGCACGGCGCTATTCCAATCCAGTGCCCGGTGCGCCTGCTGCACAGCCTGGACGATCCCGACGTGCCCTGGGAAACCAGCCTCAGGCTCATGCAGAAAATCGCCCACGACGACGTGCGCCTCACCCTGCTGAAGGACGCAGGTCACCGGATTTCCCGGCCCGAGGACCTGGAACTGATCCTCGGCACGCTGGGACGGTTGCTGGAACAGCTCGGCTGATGGCCACCCTGCCCCCACACCGCCACGCACCGGGGGCGTCGTGATCCCAATCCGCGCCCTCCTGTTCGATGTCTTCGGCACCGTGGTCGACTGGCGTACCTCCATCATCGCGGAAGGCGAGGCGCTGGGCGCACGCCACGGCATCTTCGTGGAATGGGACCGGTTCGCCGACCGCTGGCGCGCGATGTACCAGCCGGCGATGGAGCAGGTGCGCTCGGGTGCACGACCCTGGACGGTGCTGGACGTGCTGCACCGTGAGAGCCTGGACAAGCTGCTGAAGGAGTTCGGCATCGCCGATCTCGATGAAGCCGCGCGCGATCACTTCAACCGCGCCTGGCATCGGCTGCGTCCCTGGCCCGACGCGGTGGAGGGCCTGCGGCGGATGAAGTCCAGGCACATCATCGCCACCTGCTCCAACGGCAACGTGGCGCTGATCGTCAACATGGCAAAGCATGCCGGCTTGCCCTGGGACATGGTGCTGGGAGCGGAAGTGACTCGTCACTACAAGCCACAGCCGGAGGCCTATCTCGAATCGGCGCGCCTCCTCGGGCTGGAGCCCGCGGAATGCTGCATGGTGGCGGCGCATAACGGCGACCTCGTCGCCGCAGGCGCACTGGGATTCGCCACCGCCTTCGTCCCGCGGCCCACGGAATACGGGCCGGAGCAGGACTTCAACCTGGTGGCCGAGAACGCCTATAGCTACGTCGCCCGCGATTTCATCGAACTAGCCCGAATAATTCACCAGCCGAAATCGGGCCCGGTTGCAATCTGATCAAAGATCTCGACAAATTATTGCGCAAGGCATCGAGACCCCGGTCGCAGTCTGGATTGGGCCCGATATCTATCCCGGCCCTGACTGGGCCAGAAACGCCTGGACTTGCGCTTCACTCACTCCATAGCTACGGCTATGAAGTTCGCTCCAGCGCGGCGCCCAGCCGCCCCTGTCCTGCGTCAGCATCCGGGATGCTGATGAAATATTCGGGCTAACACGCCGGCTGGATTCCTGAGGGGCGCCCTGTCCTTACCCGGCGTGTAGATGCAGGCCAACTACTGGTTGGTCGGGTCGATGGAATCCGGCTTCTTCTCCGTGACAGTTTCCAGGCGACGTTCGGCATCCTGCGCGCGCTCCTCCATCGCCGCCAGCGCGCGGTCGAGTTCGGCGTTGGCTTCCTGCAGTGCCGCGGTTTCGGCCCTGGCCGCGTCGCGCGCGGCACTGGCCTCCTTGAGCGAGGCCTCCATGCGCCTGCGGTACTGGTCGTATTCCCTGGCGAGATCCTCGATCTCGCGCTCCAACCGGCCTGTGTCGGGCGGGTCGTCTTCCGTCTCATCCAGGGGAGTGCTCGAAACCTCCGCCGGCTTGAGCGCGAGCACTTCCAGCGCGCCGTCGCGATCGACCGTGCGTGGTTCGGCATCACGGATATCCTGGATCCTTTGCTTCGCCGCTTCGTGATCAAAGTCGCGGCAGAAGTCCGCGGCCTCCGGGCTCACGCGCGCCCTGCCCTCCGCTCGGGCGCAAATGATCACAAGGTTCTCATAGGCCTGGGCAAAGCCGGGGTGGGCCTTCAGTACCGCCTCCAGTTCCAGCAGCGCGTCGTAAAGGCGGCCCTGGTTGCGGTACACGATGGCGAGATCATTGCCCGGCTCCGGACTGTCCGGCTGGTTTCCCGCCATGGCGCGGTAGTGCGACTCCGCATCGTCGAGGCGGTCGAGGGTCACCAGCAGGTAGCCACGCATCCGCATCAGCGGGATATCGCCGGGGTTGCGCCGGAGCCCCTCGTCCACCATCGCTAGAGCGGCGGTATGGTCGCCACGTTCCATGAGCGTCCTGAGAGATGCCGCGCCAGTAGGGGCGGCATTTTCCTGCGACCATGCCGCGGGCGTCGCCGCGAAGGCGAGCAGCAGCCCGGCAATGATGATGAGCCGTTTCAAATCGTCGATACCGAGAGACAAAGCGTGAGGATACGGGGTTTTGCATTGTTGCGCACAGGCCGATGACCATCGGTTGCAATATGGGCGCGTTATACTGACGCCATGTTCACCACCCGCCTCGATCATCTCGTCGTTGCCGCCGCCAGCCTCGATGAGGGCGCAGAGTACGTACGCAGCCATCTCGGCGTCACGGTACCGGAGGGTGGCCGCCACGAGATGATGGGCACCCACAACCGCGTCATGTCCCTCGGTGGCGACAACTATCTCGAGATCATCGCGGTCAGTCCGGAGATGACGCCGCCGACCCGGCCACGCTGGTTCGGCCTCGACGACCCTTCGGTAATTCGCACCCTCGCGGGCGCGCCTCGCCTCCTGACCTGGGCGGTGAACACCACCGACCTGGCGGCCATGGTATCTGCGTCCAACATCGCGGTGGGGGAAATCATCTCGGCAGAGCGGGACGACCTGCGCTGGAAGGTCGCGTTGCCGGACGACGGCCGCCTCGGCGCCGGTGGATTCTTCCCCCTTTGCATCCAGTGGCAGATGGATTTCCATCCCGCCGGGCGAATGGCGGACCTCGGATGTCGCCTGCGCGGGCTGTGCCTGTACCATCCCTACCCGGATTGGCTGCGCGGCGTGCTGGACAGCATCGGTGCCGCGGACGCGGTATCGATCGTGGGAGTGGACGACACGGCGGACGCCCGCCTGGTGGCGACCATCGAAACCCCCGGCGGGATGGTGGAACTCGCCTGACTCGACCTGATCATGCGTGCATTCTTCGCCCTGCCTCTCGACGGCGAGGCGCGGTCCGAGGCCGCGCACTGGCGCCGTAACAACCTGCTGTGCGAGGGTCGGCCGGTGGTGGCGGAGAACTTCCACATCACCCTGTGTTTCCTCGGCAACCTGGACACTGCCCAGGTAGATGCCGTGGTGACGGCGGCGGACCGGATCCGCTCCGCGCCTTTCGACCTGTTGCTGGATTCGCCGGGTTACTTTCCGCGGCCGAAGGTGTTCTGGATCGGCCCGACGCGGGTGCCTGACGCGCTCGCCGGACTCGCCGACACCCTGGTGCGGATCTCCCGCCGTGCCGGGATCAACGTCGAACGACGGCCCTACCAGCCCCATCTCACCCTGCTGCGCAAGGTGCGCGAGCCCGCCACGCCACCGCTGCGGCCACCGGGCATCAGGCTCCGCTGCGAACGCTTCGTGCTGATGGAATCGAAGAGCGGCGCCGACGGGGTACGTTATTTTCCCAGGGAATCCTGGCAGCTTGGCGGCGGACACGCGTAGCCCGGCGGTAACCCCTCCGCGTTCAGTCGCGCGCGCTGGCAAGTCCCTCGATGACTTCCGCGCCGGGAAGGCGCTCGAACAGCGCCGGCGACACCTTGAGCTTGGAGGCGCGATTGCCGCCGCCGAGAATCACGTAGTCACAACCCATCACCGCCGCATCCACCCAGACCGGCAGGTCCGGCGGTAGCGCCAGCGGGGTGACTCCGCCGATCTCCATGCCGGTGATCTCGCGGGTCTCCTCCGCGTCGGCGAAGGACACCTTGCGCGCGCCGAGCTTGCGCCGCACGGTGTGATTCACGTCCAGCCGGTGGGTGGCGAGGAGGACGCAGAGAGCATAGGCTGGCTCGCCGGTCTTCGAGCGCACCAGGATGGCATTGGCGGAATTCTCCGGCGGCACGTCGTAATGCGCGCAGAACTGCGCCGTGTCGGCCATCTCCGGATCGCAGGGCCAGACCTCGAACGGCAGGCCGCTGGATTCGAGTTGCGCGCGAATGGCGGGTAAGGTATCGCTCATGCGTTAAAGGCCTCCATCATCCGGTCACGCTGGTCCGCGAGATCCTCCAGCAACTGCTCCCAGTAGCGTTCGCTGTCGAACCAGGGAAATGCCTGCGGGAAGGCGGGATCCTGCCAGCGCGAGGCGAGCCAGCCCGCGTGGTGGACCATGCGCAGCGTGCGCATCACCTCTACCAGTTGCACCTCGGCGTAGTTGAAGTCGTGGAACTGGGTATAGCCACGCAACAGGTCGTCGAGGCGCGCCTCGAGGTAGTCGCCGTCGCCGGAAAGGAACATCCACAGGTCATGGATCGCGGGGCCGTTGCGCGCGTCATCGAAGTCGACGATATGCGGACCGTTTTCGGTCCAGAGAATGTTGCCGAGATGCATGTCGCCGTGCAGGCGGATTCGGCGAACGTCGCCCGCGCGCTGCCAGCAGTCCTCCGCGACCCGGGCCAGGTCTTTCAGCAATGCATCCCATCGCGATTCAAGGTGCGGCGCGATGAAGCCCTTCTCTCGCAACCACGCTGCGGGCTGGCGGAGGCAGGTATCGACGTCGACGGCAGGGCGATGCTGGTACGGAACACCGCCGCCTGCTGCATGGATGCGGCCGATGAAACGCCCCAGCATTTCCAGTTGCGCGGGATTGTCCGGCTCCATGGCGCGTCCGCCGCGGCAGGGATAGAGCGCGAAACGGTATGGGCCAGCGTGATGCAATGAATCTCCGCTTTCATCGACGAGCGGCGCCACCACGGGAATCTCCTGCTCGGCGAGATCCAGTGTGAACCGGTGCTCCTCGAGGATCGCCTCGTCCGTCCATCGAGCCGGGCGGTAGAACTTCGCCACGATGGGCTCGCCATCTTCCACGCCGACACGGTATACCCGGTTTTCATAGCTGTTGAGCACCAGGAAGCGACCGTCGCATTCAACGCCGTGGGCTTCCACCGCGTCGAGCATCTCCTCCGGCGTCAGGCCAAGGAAGGCGAGGACCGGGTCCATGGACGGGCCGCCTTAGGTGGCGATGATCACGCGCAGCGCGTCCAGCCGGAGGCCGGAAGCCGCGAGGCGCCCGGTCAGGCGTTCGAGCTCGCCCCGCAGGTGCGCCAGCTCCTCGTCGCGCACGTTGGCGTTGACCTCGCCCAGGCTTTCCAGCCGACTGATCTCGCGCTCCAGCACCGCGCGGCCGCGCTCCACCGCGCGCTCGAGGATGTCCGGCGCCAGGCGCTTCGCCAGCGTCTCGCTCGCCGTTACCATCTTGCGCAGCAGGGTGTAGCGCGTTGTCAGGATCCGGCGCACGAACTCGGGCCTGAGCGGCTCGCCCGGATGATCCAGCGTCCGGTGGCTCGGGAGCCGGTCGTGACGCTTGCCGGTCTGGTCGATGAAGGTGCGGATGGTCGTGGGCGCGAGGTAGCGGCTGCTCTGCACTTTCGCATCTGACGCGGATTCGAGAACGAACAGTGCTTCCAGCAGGATCGTGCCACGATTGACGCCCTCCACCGGCGCCGCGATCACCGAGGTGTTGCCGAGTTCGCCACCGAGGAGCACGTCCATCACCCCCGTCACCAGCGGATGATCCCAGGTCAGGTAACTGACGTCCTCGAAGCTGAGCGCGGTGGCGCGGTCGTAGGTCACCGTCATACCGTCGTCCGGCAGCGCGGGCAGCGGCATCGTCATGTGCGAGCCGGGATTGACCGCGAAGCAGCCCTCGGAATGGATCTCGCAGTCCACGCCGAAGCAGTCGAACACGGTTTCCATGTATCCCTGGAGGGTGCTGTTGCGGTCATGGGAGAGCGCGAGCTGGCGCAGGTGCTCCGCTTCCGCCGGACGGCAGGAGTTGTACTCCAGCAGGCGGTCCCTGCCCTGCTGCAGGGCGTCGGTGAGTTCACGGTAATGGGCCGCGCTTTCCGCCACCAGGCCGGCGTAACGCCGCGCGGGGTCATGCAGAACGCGGGTGAGCTCCTCCTTCACCCGACCATATACCGCGTGACCCACGGGACAGGTGCGGGTGAAGGCGTCCAGCCCCTCGTGGTACCAGTGGTACATCACCTCCTGGGCGGTGTCCTGCATGAACATCACGTGCAGGTGAATCGTCTGCGCCTGGCCGATACGGTCGAGGCGGCCGATGCGCTGCTCGAGCAGGTCGGGGTTGAGCGGCAGGTCGAACAGCACCAGGTGATGGGCGAACTGGAAGTTGCGCCCCTCGCTGCCGATCTCGGAACAGATCAGCACCTGGGTGCCCGCCGCGTGATCGGCGAAGTAGGCCGCGGCGCGGTCGCGTTCCAGCAGGCTCATACCCTCGTGGAACACCGCGGCGTTGATGCCGCGGCTGACGCGCAGCCAGTCCGCCAGGTCGAGCACGGTTTCCGCGCTCGCGGCGATGACCAGGATCTTCTCGCGCCGGTGACGCTGGAGGATGTCCGCTAGATTTGCCACGCGGGGGTCCACCTCGGTCCAGGGCGGCGAATCGGAGATCACCTGGTAGAGCAGTTCCGGGCAGAGCAGGAGCTGCATCTCCGAGAGTTCACCACCGGCAATTTCCTCGAACGCGGTGGCATAGGCCTCCGGCAGAGACAGCGGATAATGATGCACCTCGCGTCCCGGGAAGCCCTTTACCGCGGCGCGGGTGTTGCGAAAAAGCACTCGCCCGGTGCCGTGGCGATCCACCAGCGCCTCGAGCACTCTCTCGCGGGCCTCGGCGCGATCCTCCGCCGCCATCCCGGAACGCCCGAGAAGATCGATGTCAGCATCGTACCCGGCGCCGAGCCGTCGCCGCACTTCGTCCAGGGCGCCCCCGTTTACCGCGCCGCTCGCACCCAGGATGGCGTCCACCGAACGCGCGATGGGTTCGTAGTCCGCCTCCTCGGCGAGGAAGCGGTCGTAGTTAGGGAAGCGGTCGGGGTCGAGTAATCGCAGGCGGGCGAAATGGCCCGAGCGTCCGAGCTGTTCCGGGGTCGCGGTGAGTAACAGGATGCCCGGGATCCGCCGCGCGAGGTTTTCCACGAGCTGGTACTCGAATCCCGGGTCGTCCTTCGACCATTCCAGGTGATGCGCCTCGTCCACCACCAGCAGGTCCCATTCCGCGTCACAGCACTTCTTATAGGTGGCCGGATCCGAACACAGGAATTCGAGGCTGGTCAGCACGAGCTGGGTGCTGAGAAACGGGTTCTCCGCCCGGATCGCGGCAACGGTTTCCTCGTCGTCGAATTCGCCCACCTCGGCATGGGCCTCCATGCGCTCGCTGTCGAAGATGCGAAAATGCAGGTTGAAGCGGCGCAGCATCTCCACCAGCCACTGGTGCACGAGGCTCTCCGGCACCACGATCAGCACCCGCCGGGCACGTTCGGTGACGAGCTGGTGATGGATGATCATCCCCGCCTCGATGGTCTTGCCGAGGCCCACCTCGTCCGCGAGCAGCACCCTGGGGGCGTAGCGGTTGGCGACCTCGTTGGCGATATAGAGCTGGTGCGGGATCAGGCTCACCCTGCCGCCGATGAGTCCGCGCAGCGGATCCTCCGCCATCGCGGCGGACAGGAGGCGGGTCTGGTAGCGCAGGTCGAACCAGGACTCGCGGTCCACCTGGCCGTTGAACAATCGCTCGGTGGGCCGGCTGAGCTCGATGTGGTTGTTGAGCCGACTCTCCGGTACGCTCTCCAGCTCGCCACCGGGGATACGCGCGGCGTAGGTGTAGAGGCCGGCCTCCTCCGCCACCGCCTCCACTTCCATGGCATCGCCTTCCTGGGTGATGATGTGATCGCCGGGGGAGAAGCGTACCCGGGTCAGTGGAACCGATTCCTTGGCATAGACGAAAGTTTCACCCGTGGCCATGAATATGATCGTCACGGTGCGAAAATCGGTGCTGAGGACGGTGCCGAGGCCCATGCTCAGCTGGGCATCGTTGATCCATCGCTGCCCCGGTTTGAAATCTGCCATTCGGCGCTTCTGCTTTCGTTTACAATGATTCCGGAAGGCGCGTATTGTAGTGGAAAACCCGTTGACAGCTTCAACCGCGGGGCCGGACACGGCTCCAACCATGCTCAATGCCGACAGGCAACGTGAAGTGGAACAGGCCACCGATGCCTTCATCGTGCGCGCCGAAACGCTGTTCGGGTTGCGTCTGCCGCCGGTGACGGTGCGCTTCGATCTCAAGGGCCGCGCCGCGGGCATGTTCCGCGTTCGCCACGGCAATCCGGAGATTCGTTACAACCCCTGGGTGTTCGCCCGCTGGTACGCCGACAACCTCGCGGAGACGGTACCGCATGAAGTCGCGCATTACGTCGTCAGCCGTCTGCACCGCCGTCGCACCAAACCCCACGGACCCGAATGGCGCGCCGTAATGCAGGCCTTTGGCGTCGCCCCGCGGGTGACCTGCGGCTATCGTCCGGAAGACGTGGCCGACCTGCCCAGGAGACGCATGCGCGAGCACGCCTATGCCTGCGGCTGCATGCAGCACCGGCTGTCCAGTATCCGCCACAACCGAATCCGGCGTGGCAAGGCGAGCTACCACTGTCGCAAGTGCCGGCGACCCCTGCGGCCAGTGGCGGCAAAGGAATGACGTCCTGGTACGTCTACATCCTGCGCTGCGCTGACGGCTCGCTCTACACCGGCATCACCACCGACATCGAGCGCCGGCTCGGCGAGCACAATCATGGCAACCGCGGCGCGCGATACACGCGGGCGCGCCGGCCGGTGACGCTGGGCTGGGTGGAATCGGCTGCCGATCGGGCCGAGGCCAGTCGGCGCGAATACCGGCTCCGCAAGCTCGGACACCGGCAGAAGCTCGCGCTCCTGAACGGTTTCGATACTGCATCCTGACACACCCGTCCAACCGAGATGAAACTGCGACTCAAGGCATTCCTGATCCACCTCGTCATCAGCCTGGTGATCCTCGCCGCCATCCTCTATGTCGTGGTCACGATCTGGTACCCGCCGCCCTTCTTCGCCGCCGATGGCGGTTGGCAGGGGGTACGGATCATGGTTGGCGTGGATATCGTGCTCGGGCCGTTGCTCACCCTCGCGATCTACAACCCGGGCAAGGGCATGGACCGGTTGCGCCGTGACCTCGTGGTGATCGCCGTCATACAGTTCAGCGCGCTGTGCGCCGGCGCCTGGGTGGTGGCGGACCAGCGCACGCGCATGATCACCTTCGCCGACAACCGCTTCATCTCCATGACCGAAACCCAGATCCGGGAATCCGAAGTGGAACCCGAAGTGCTCGCCGAATTACAGAAGGATCATCCCCCCATGGCCTATGTCCGGCTACCGGACGATCCCGGCGAGCGCGCCGCATACGTGTTCTCCACCATGGGCGGCAAGCCGCTGTTCAAGCGCGGCGAGCGCTTTGAGCCGCTCACCTTCGACAACCGGATGCGTATCGTCGCCGAGGGGTACGATCTCGATCGCGTTGCCCGGGTCACGCCGACGCTGCGGCCGATCGTGGACCGTTTCCTTGAAAAAATCGATCGCGGCGCGGACCAGGTGAGCGCGCTACCGCTCTACTGCCGCTACGACGTGCTCAGCCTGGTGCTCGACCGGGAAACCGGCGAAATACTGGATACCATCGACATCGACCACGACCAGTTGATCGCCTCGCGTTCTCTCGAGCGGTTGCAAGGCGCGGGGAAGCTGGGTGAGGAATAATTCCAGGCCGGTTTCGCCGGCGCCTGGGGAGTGTTTATACTCAAGCGAAAAATCGTGGTGATCGGATCCGTGAAAGCCCTGCCCAGACTCCTCGGCCTGGCGATTTTTCTGTTGCTCGCTGGCTGTGGTGGCGGCTCCAGCGACAATGCTGAATCCGGTGCCGGTGAGGCACCCGCGACTGAAGCGGTACCCGCGGATGAAGTCGCTGAAGAAACCGAAGAGCCACTCGAGTTGAAACGCCGCATCGTGGTGATCGGTGACAGCATTGGCGCAGGTACGGGAGCCAGCAGCAACTTCCCCGCCATTCTCCAGGGACTCACCGGTATCGAGGTCGTCAACGCCAGCACCCCGGGCATCAGCGCGGAGGCAGGCATCAGCAAGGCACCATCGCTCATCGAACGCCTGCGCCCCATGTATCTCGTGGTGCTGCTTGGCACCAACAATGCTGCGGGTGCGGGCGGCGGCGTCAGCGGGGCCGTCGACGCACTGCGCAAGGTTACCGGGGTGGCGCGCGACGCGGGCGTGGTCCCGGTCATCGGCACACTGCCTCCCATCAGCCGGGACCCCGCGCAAAACGACAACGCCTCCGCCATCAGTGGCGGGATTGCAGGCATCAGCGGCGCTCGCATCGCGCGCGTCGACCAGGTGGTCAGCCTCGCGGATATCGGCGATGGCCTGCATCCCAATGACAATGGCCAGGCGCAGATCGCCCGTGCCTTCGCGGGACAGATCTACTGATCGGGCTGGATGCGCGCTCCCGCGTCGCACCATGATCCGCAATGACTCTCGATTTCCGCGACGGCACACCGTATTCCACGCGCTTCGGCGACGTCTACTACTCCAGCGAGGACGGCGCCACCGAATCGGCCCATGTCTTCCTCGCGGGTAACGACCTGCCGGCCCGCTGGACCGATACCGACCGGTTTTTGATCGGCGAAACCGGCTTTGGCACCGGGCTCAACTTCCTTGTCGCCTGGCGCGCCTGGCGCGATACGGCGCGCCCCGATGCGCGCCTTCACTACCTTTCGCTCGAACGCTACCCGCTGGATCCGGAAATCCTGGGCCGCTGCCACGCGGCGTTTCCCGAACTGGAGCTGCTGTCTCGCGAGCTTTGCTCCAGGCTCGGACAACCGTCGCCCGGCTTTCACCGCCTGTTCCTCGAACAGGGCCGTGTCGTCCTCACCCTGTGCCACGGCGAGGCGCTGGACATGCTGCGCGGCATGACCGCACCGATGGACGCCTGGTTTCTCGATGGCTTTGCGCCGGCGAAAAATCCGGAGTTGTGGAACGAGGCGGTGCTGCGAGAAATCGCGCGCCTGAGCCGGCCCGGCACGACGTTCGCCACGTTTACCTCGGCGGGCTCGGTACGTCGCGGCCTCGCTGCCCAGGGATTCGCGGTGCAAAAGACTCCGGGTTTCGGCCGCAAGCGGGAAATGTGTCGTGGTGTCATGGAGCGCGAGCCTCGGTACCGGCCACGGGCTCCCTGGTACGCGCTGCCGCCGGAGGCAGGCGGCGAACGCAGCGCCCTGGTCATCGGCGCCGGTATCGCGGGCGCCCAGGCGGCCTGGCATCTCGCGTACCGAGGCTGGTCGGTGAAGGTTCTGGAACGTCATTCAGCACCCGCAATGGAGGCGAGCGGCAGCCCGCGCGCCGTGTTTTCGCCTTTCCTTACCGCCCGGCAGTCCGCCGAGGAACAGTTTTCGTTGCAGTGTTTTGAGTACCTGTTGCGACAGCTGGATATGCTCGATCCCGGCAGAGAGTTTCACTGCCGTTGCGGGGTGCTCGAACTGTCGATGAACGCTGAACGCGCGGATCGAGCCGCGCGAATCGCGGCCCGGGGACTGCCTTCGACCCTGGTACGGGCAGTGAACCCGGAAGAAGCGAGCGAGTTGGCAGGCATTCACGTTGACCAGGGTGGTCTGTTTTATCCGTCGGCTGGCTGGGTCAACCCCGGGGCCTGGGTCAAGCGCCTGATGGCCGCGGACGGAATCACGCTGGAAACAGGAGCCAACGTCAATGACCTGGAGCATGCAGACGGCATCTGGCGCGCGCTGGATGCGCCTGGAGACGAACTGGGCGCCGCGCCGGTTCTCGTAGTCGCCAGCGGGCGCGCGATGGGCTGGCCTGTCACGCGCTGGATCCCGTTTACCCCGGTGGCCGGTCAGTCCTCGCGACTGCATGCCGAATCGATGCGCCATGACCTGCGCTGCGTCATCCGCCACGCGGGTACCGTTGTCCCGGGAGACGGCGGCTTCCATATTGTCGGGTCGACGTTTCAGCGTGACGAGGCCAACGGCGAAGCCAACGAGTCGGCTGACCGTGAGAACCTCGAGACCCTGAGGACCCACCTCCCCCTGCTTGCCGAAGGCGCTGTGGCGTCCACCGCGCACAGCGCGGTGCGCATGACCAGCGAGAACCGGCTGCCGCTGGTGGGCGCGCTGGCGAACCCGGAACGCCTCGCGGCGGAATATCCACACATGCATCGGCGCCGCTACACGCGCAACGAAGACGACCCGGCCTATCCTCCCGGACTGTTCCTTTCCGCCGCCTGGGGTTCGCGCGGCATGACCAATGCCGCGCTCGGGGGTGAATTGCTGGCATCGCTCGCGGGCGAAGAGCCGCCGCCGTTACAGGCAATGCTCCTTCACGCCGTACATCCCGCGCGTAGCCTGGTGAGAAGACTGCAGAGGGGGTGATTGCGCGGACGATGCGCAGGAGCGCTTATTGTTGGCTAATGTCCGATTCTGGTACAGTTGACTACGATTCGGCGCGCATGCGCCCGATACCCCCACTTCCCCAAGAAAACGAAAGAGGAAACCATGAAAAAACGTATCGTTGCAACGATCGCCGCCGCGATCGTTTCCACCACCGCGGCTGCCGAGGAGGTCAAGATCGGCATGCTACAGGGCTTCACCGGTCCCACGGAATCCCTGGTCGGCCCAATGGCCATGGGCGGTGATCTCGCAATCCAGGAAGTCTCCGACAGCGGCCTGTTTCTCGGCGGCATGACCGTCGTCTCGGTACGCGGTGACAGTACCTGTATCGACGCCGCCGCCGCCACCGCCGCGGCCGAGCGCCTGATTACCTCCGAGGGCGTGGCCGCCATCAATGGCGCCACCTGTTCCGGCGCCACCACCGCGGTTGTCAACAACGTCGCGGTACCGAACGGCATCGTGATGATCTCGCCGTCCGCCACCTCGCCGGCACTGTCCACCATCGAGGACAACGGCCTGTTCTTCCGCACCGCGCCGTCCGATGCCCGCCAGGGTGAGATCATGGCCAACGTGCTCAACAACCGCGGGGTGAAGTCGGTAGCGCTGACCCACACCAACAACGACTACGGCAAGGGCCTTGCCGACGCCTTCCAGGCCGCCTACGAGGCGTCCGGTGGCAGCGTGACAGCGGTCGCCGCGCACGAGGATGGCAAGGCGGACTACTCCGCGGAAGTCGGCGCACTGGCGGCTGCCGGTGGCGAGGTGCTGGTGGTCGCGGGCTATCTCGACCAGGGTGGCAAGGGCATGATCCAGGCATCCCTGGACAGCGGCGCCTTCGATACCTTCATGCTGCCTGACGGCATGGTGGGCGATTCCCTGACCGACAACTTCGGCGACGCCATCGACGGCTCCTTCGGCACGGTGCCCGGCACCGACAGCCCGGGCGCGGCGATGATGACCGATGTCGCAGAGGGCAAGGGTTTCAACGGCACCGACCCCTACGTACCGGAAGCCTACGACGCCTCCGCGCTGATCCTGCTGGCAATGCAATCCGCAGGCTCCACCAAGAGCGAGGATTTCAAGAGCCATGTCGAGAAGGTCGCCAACGCCCCGGGCGAGCAGATCTTCCCCGGTGAGCTCGCCAAGGCGCTGCAGATCCTCGCCGACGGCGGCGAGATCGACTATGTCGGTGGCACCGCGGTGGAGCTGATCGGCTCCGGCGAGGCCTCTGGCTCCTACCGCGAGGTAGAGGTCAAGGGCGGCAAGTTCGAAACCGTGACCTACCACTAGTCCGGAACCACGGTACACGGAACCCACAGGCGGCCAGGGCGTAGTCCTGGCCGCCTGTTTCGTTGGAACTGGTTACAGCGTTGTAGCGACAAGACCCCCGGCTGACTCGTGATCAGTGTTTCCGACATCCACATGCATTTCGGTGGTATCCGCGCGGTGGATGGCACGTCGCTCACCATCGACCAGGGTTCCATCACCGGACTCATCGGACCCAACGGCGCCGGCAAGACCACCCTCTTCAACGTCATCGCCGGGGTACTGAAACCGACCTCGGGCAGCGTCACCCTGGACGGCGAGGACATCACCGGACTCGAACCCCACCAGCTATTCGCCAAGGGGCTGCTGCGCACGTTCCAGATCGCGCATGAATTCTCCACCCTCACTGTGCTGGAGAACCTCATGGTGGTGCCGGGAGACCAGCCGGGGGAGCGCCTCTGGCAGGCCTGGTTTCACAACGACCGCGTGCGCGAGGTCGAGGACCGGGTGCGCGAAAAAGCGCGCGAGGTGATCGAATTCCTTGAGATATCCCACCTGGAGAACGAGCTCGCGGGCAACCTCTCGGGTGGACAGAAAAAGCTTCTCGAGCTCGGCCGCACCATGATGGTGGACGCCAAGATCGTCTTCCTCGACGAGGTCGGCGCGGGCGTCAACCGGACACTGCTGAACACCATCGGCACCTCCATCCAGCGCCTCAACCAGGAACGCGGCTATACCTTCTGCATGATCGAACACGACATGGATTTCATCGGCCGCATGTGCGACCCGGTGATCTGCATGGCGGAGGGCAGGCTGCTCGCCCAGGGCACGGTGGACGAAATCAAGGCCAACGAGGAAGTGATCGAGGCCTATCTCGGTACCGGCCGCAAACACAAGGCGCGGGGCGAGGAATGAGCTTTCTCGACGCCAGCCACATGACGGGCGGATATGGCCGCGGCGCCGACATCATCAAGGACTGCACCATCACCGTGGAAAAGGGCGAGATCGCCGTGGTGGTGGGGCCCAACGGCGCGGGCAAGTCCACCGCGATGAAGGCGGTATTCGGCATGCTCAACCTGCGCGAGGGTGCGGTACTGCTGGATGGCCAGGACATCACCGACATGGCGCCCCAGGAACGCGTGCGCGTCGGCATGGGATTCGTGCCCCAGGTACGCAACATCTTCGTCTCAATGACGGTGGAGGAAAACCTGGAAATGGGCGCCTTCATCCGCGACGACGATTTCCAGGACACCCTCGGACAGGTCTACGACCTGTTCCCGGTGCTGCGCGACAAGCGAAACCAACCCGCGGGAGAACTGTCCGGCGGTCAGCGCCAGCAGGTCGCCGTGGGCCGCGCGCTGATGACCCGGCCCCGGTTGCTCATGCTGGACGAACCCACCGCCGGCGTATCCCCCATCGTCATGGACGAGCTGTTCGACCGCATCCTGGAAATCGCGCGCACCGGCATCGCCATCCTGATGGTGGAGCAGAACGCGCGCCAGGCGCTGGAAATCGCGGACCACGGCTTCGTCCTGGTCAACGGGGAAAACCGATTCACCGACACCGGCAAGGCGCTGCTCGCCAATCCCGAGGTCCGCCGCTCGTTCCTTGGAGGCTGAATGGACATCCTGAACGCCCTCGTCCTGTTCGCCAACTACGTCTTCGTGCCGGCCACCGCCTATGGCGCCCAGCTCGCGCTCGGCGCGCTCGGCGTCACCCTGATTTTCGGCATCCTGCGCTTCGCCAACTTTGCCCACGGCGAGCTGATGTCGTTCGGCACCATGGCGGTGATCCTCGCCACCTGGGCATTGCAGGACATGGGGGTTTCCCTCGGCCCGCTGCCCACCGCGCTCCTCGCCCTGCCCTTCGGCATCGCGGTGACCGTGGTGTTCGCGCTTCTCACCGACCGCTACGTGTTCCGCTTCTACCGGGTGAAAAAATCCGACCCGATCATCTACGCCATCGCCTCGGTAGGCGTGATGTTCGTCATGGCGGGCCTCATCCGCGTGATCATCGGCCCGGACGACCAGAGCTTCGCCGATGGTGCGCGCTTCATCATCACCGCGCGGGATTTCAAGGAACTGACCGGGCTCGAGGAGGGCCTCGCGATCCGCGTGACCCAGGTGATCACCATCATCGTCGCACTGGCGGTGATGGCGGTGCTGTTCTGGTTCCTCCAGCGCACCCGCTCGGGCAAGGCGATGCGCGCCTACTCCGACAACGAGGATCTCGCCCTGCTGTCAGGCATCGATCCCGATAAGGTGGTGCGCATGGCCTGGATCATCACCGCCATCCTCGCCACTATCGCGGGCACGCTGTACGGCCTCGACAAGACCTACAAGCCCTTCATCTTCCAGCAGATCCTGTTGCCGATCTTCGCCGCCGCGATCCTCGGCGGTATCGGCCAGCCCGTGGGCGCGATCCTGGGCGGCTTCGTGGTGGCCTATTCCGAGGTGACGATCACCTATGCCTACAAGAAATTCCTCGCCTATCTCGGCCCCGAGGGCTGGGCGCCGGAGGGGCTGATGCAGTTCCTTTCCACGGACTACAAGTTCGCGGTGTCGTTCATCATCCTGGTGGCGGTGTTGCTGGTCAGGCCCACCGGCATCATCCGCGGGAAAGTGATATGAGCCAGCGCGGCGCTCTCTACTTCGGGATTTTCTTTCTCCTGCTAATCGCGGTGGGCTTTGGCCAGAGCTGGAACGTCGCCCTCGGCATCCTCAACCTGTGCCTGATCTCGGCCATCATGTCCCTCGGGGTGAATATCCAGTGGGGCTATGCCGGCCTGTTCAACGTCGGCGTCATGGGCTTTACCGCCCTCGGCGGCCTCGCCGCGGTGCTGATCTCCATGCCCCCGGTGGCGGAGGCCTGGGCGGTGGGCGGCGTCGGAATCGGCCTGTCTTTACTGGGCCTTCTGATCCTCGTAGCCGCGGTGATCTTCGTCCGCAACAACGTGCCGCGGGTGTTTCGTTTCTGGGCAACGCTTGCGGTGATCCTGGTGGGCGTGGTGCTGATCCGCCTCGTGTATGCCCCGGCCGTGGACCGGATCGAGGCAATCAATCCCGCCCACACCGGCTATCTCGGCGGCTTCAACCTGCCCATCGTCCTTTCCTGGGTGGTGGGTGGCGCCATCGCCGCAGGCGCCGGCTGGCTCATCGGCAAGATCACTCTGGGCCTGCGCGCCGACTACCTCGCCATCGCCACCCTGGGCATCTCGGAGATCATCCTCGCGGTGTTGAAGTACGAGGAATGGCTCACCCGGGGAGTGAAGAACGTTACCGGACTTCCGCGCCCGGTTCCCTACGAGGTGGACCTCATCGCGAGCGCCGACTTCGCCGCATTCGCATCGCGTTTCGGTGAGGTCGCCGACGCGGCGAGCGTGGTGGTGAAGCTCTGTTATCTCGTGCTGTTCGTCGCCGTGCTGGCGATCATCATGTGGCTCTCGGAACGCGCACTGAAGTCGCCCTGGGGACGCATGATGCGCGCCATTCGCGACAACCGTGACGCCGCCAGCGCCATGGGCAAGGACGTCAAGGCGCGTCACCTGCAGGTGTTCGTTCTCGGCTGCGCGGTGTGCGGTATTGCCGGCGCCATGCTCACCACGCTGGACGGGCAGCTCACGCCCACCAGCTACATCCCGTTGCGCTTCACCTTCCTCATCTGGGTAATGGTGATCATCGGCGGCTCGGGCAATAACTGGGGCGCGATGCTGGGCGGCTTCGTGATCTGGTTTCTCTGGATCCAGGCCGAGCCACTCGGCAACTGGTTCATGCACGCCATCACGCTGTTCATGGGCGACGATTCCTGGCTCAAGGGCCACCTCATTGCCGGCGCCGCCTATACGCGGCTGATCCTCATGGGCGCGCTGCTGCTGCTGGTGATGCGCTTCGCCCCGCGGGGGCTGATTCCCGAGCGTTGAGGACGCGGTGACGAGCCCACCGGCTCTGCTGGTGATCGACGTCCAGCAGGGACTCGACGACCCGTCCCACGGCGCGCGTAACAATCCCGGCGCGGAAGCCAACATCGCCCGCCTGCTCGCGGAATGGCGCGCGCGGTCTTTACCGGTGGTACATGTCCGTCACGACTCCACGGAGCCAGGCTCGCTGCTGCGTCCCGAACAGCCTGGCAATGCGATCAAGCCGGAGGCATCGCCCCTCCAAACGGAGCCGCTGTTCGCCAAGACCGTGAACAGCGCCTTTATCGGCACCGGGCTCGAGGACTGGCTGCGCGAGAGAGATCTCGCGCGACTGGTGGTGGTGGGCCTGACCACCGATCACTGTGTCTCCACCAGCGTGCGCATGGCGGCGAATCTCGGCTTTGACGTCACCCTCGTCACTGACGCTACCGCGGCCTTCGGGCATACCGGTCCGGATGGCGTGGCCTGGCCCGCCGAAGTCGTACACCAGGTGAACCTGGCCAGCCTGCACGGGGAATTCTGCGCGCTGGATGACACTGACGGCGTTCTCGCCGGGCTGGATCCGGCGACAGCATAGACCCTCGCCGATGTTTCATTGAAGGAAATTCCAGCGAAAGCTGGAATCTATGTCACATTCCGCAGCCAGCCAGGTGTTGGATCACGCCTAACCGACTTCGCCCAGGCCAACTTCCTCGTTGAACGCGACGATCAGCTCGTCCCACTCCGCCATGCTGTCGGCGATGTTGTCCCAGAATCCCTGGCGCTTGCGCGCGTCGAATTCCGCGAGCGCCACGCCGCGCTGTTCCACCCAGGTGTAGTAGCCGAGATTGAAGATCCGCTGGCGTTCGCGGTGGGTGCATTCCAGCAGGTATGAGGGCTCGCAGCCGGTGAGGCACCGGCCGAAAACTTCCGCTGCTTCGGCCGCGCCGAAATCCCCGCCGAAGTACGCCTGCCTGGATTCTTCCATCTCGCTCGCATACATCGACGCGCCGTCGGTGGCCATGCAGATGATGACATCGTGCTCGTCGAGATCGTGATAACGCGCCAGCTTGATCGCCGCCTGGACATTCGCGAGTCCGGACAGGCCGACGTGGGAAAATTTCTTCAGCAGATTCGCTTCCACGCCGGCACGGCGGGCGAGAAAGCCCTGCCCTTCGCCCGTGTTGAACAGGAGGTTCATCAGCTCCGGCACGCTGTCCGATACCCCAACCACCGCGTCCATGTTCATCACGTTGTGGATCAGCGGGACATGCTTGTCGCCGATGCCCTGGATGTTGTGCTCGCCGTAGCCGTTGACGAGCAGCGTCGGACATTCCACCGGTTCCATGGCGACGATGCGCGCGCCCAGTTCGCGTTTCAGGTGATCGCCCGCGGCGATGGTGCCCGCCGAGCCGGTGCCCGTGACGAAGGCGAACAGGTTGTCCCCCGGCCGCGCCAGGTCCCCGTACAGCGCCTGGACGGCGGGACCCGTGACCTGGCGATGGCAGAGGTAGTTGGCGAATTCATTGAACTGGTTCAGCACCACGCTCGCCGGATCCCGGGCAATGGCGTCGCAGGCCTCGTAGATCTCGCGCACGTTGCTCTCAGAGCCGGTTGTACGGACGATGTCCTCCTCCGGATGCAGCGTCCATTCCTCCAGCCACTGGTAGCGTTCGCGACTCATCTGTTCCGGCAGCACCGCGACCCCGCGGCAGCCGAGGATACGCGAGATCGCCACCCCGCCGCGGCAGTAATTGCCGGTGGACGGCCAGACGGCGCGATGCGCAGCGGGATCGAAGCGCCCGGTCACCAGCCGCGTCACCAGGCAGGCATAGGCCGCCAGGACCTTGTGCGCCGCGATCATGGGGAAGCCATCACCCGGCATGACCACGATCCGCGCGGCCACCCCGCTGAGCGCGGACGGTATCTCGAACCAGGCCGGCGCGGACGTCACACCGCCGCCCGCCTCGTTGTACCAGTGGATGCGAAACAGGTTGAGCGGATGGGCATCCTCCGCCGGCACGCCGCCGAGCGCCGCGCGTGTCGCAGCGGGAATCGTAGATGGCGAGGCCAACTGGGCAAACGTGGGCAGACGGACGCCCTGTCCGCGCGCATGCGCCACCGCGGCGTCGAGCACGTTGCGATCGACGATTTCCGGGAGAATCAACATGGAGTATTCATGGTAACCGGTTTTGGAGCAATGTTAGTGTTATTTGGACGATGCTTGTGTTTAAATTTGGTCATGACGCTGCAAAAATAGTGCATGATGCCCATCGATTCCAGCAATCCGCTCGATCGCCTCGACTATCGCATCCTCGCCCTCGTGCAGGAGAACAACCTCCTCCCGCACCGAAAAATCGCGGAGGCAGTGGGCCTGTCGACCCCCGCTGTTACCAGGCGACTGCAGAAGCTGCGCCAGCAGGGGGTCATTCGCCGGGATGCCAGCGTACTGAACGCGGCCGCGCTCGGGCGACCGCTGACCATCATCGTCCAGGTCATGGCGCACAGCGAGCGCATGGAGGATCTCGACGCGCTGCGTGAGAGTTTCCGCGACTGCGAACAGGTACAGCACTGTCACTACGTTACCGGCGAGGCGGATTTCATCCTCGTGTTCAACGTCGCCGACATGGCCGAGTACGAGCGCCTGACCCGGGAACTGTTCTTTGCCTCCGGCAACGTGGCGAAATTCACAACAATGGTGTCCATGGAATCCATCAAGGCCTCGGAGAAGGTCGTCCTACAAGCTGACTGATGACGGCAAGCCGGTCTGACGGAGTCTCCGCCAGGAGGATGGCATGATCGATCGCGTGTTCTACGGGCTCACCTGCGTCCGGCGCGCCCTGGGGCTCCTCTGGCGTCCGGGTATTCGCGTATTCGTGCTCGTGCCGCTGCTCGTCAACAGCGTGCTGTTCTCCATCGCGATCCGTTACATCTGGCTGCGCTTCCATGACGGGCGACAGTGGTTCGCCGGCTGGATGCCGGACTGGCTCGACTGGATCGCCTGGCTTCTGCTGCCGCTGGTGATCGTGGTGCTGGTGCTCGCGGTGTACTACGGCTTTACATTGCTCGCCAACCTGATCGCGGCGCCGTTCAATTCGTTGCTGGCGGAGCGGGTGGAATCCCTGTTGCGTGACGAGCCGGCGCCGCCAGGGCAGCCCTTCGCGCGGCTACCGGCCATCGCCGCCCGGACGATTGCAAGCGAGATCAGGAAGCTGCTTTACCAGCTGCTCTGGCTGATACCGCTAATCATCGTGACCCTGGTGCCTGGTGTGAACGTCGTCGCGCCGGCGGCTTGGTTCCTGTTCGGTGCGTGGATGATGGCGGTGAATTACGCCGACTATCCGATGGGCAACCACGACCTGTACTTTGCCGATGTACGCAGGCGCCTGCGGAGGGATCGCGGCGCGGCGCTGGGGCTCGGCGGCGCTCTGCTCGGCATGACCCTGGTGCCCGGGCTCAACTTCCTCGCGATGCCCGTGGGCGTGGTTGGCGCGACCGTCTACTGGGTGGAGAGCTCCGGGCCGGTCAACGCATGACGAAGGGATTCGCCATGGGTTCGGCGGACAGGTTGATCCAGGTGGTCTTACTGCGGGTGTAATCCTCGATGCTGTCGACGCCGGCTTCGCGGCCGTAGCCGCTCATGCCGAAACCGCCGAACGGCGCGATGGGGGAAATCGCGCGATAGGTGTTTACCCAGACGATGCCGGAGCGGATTTTCGCGCTCACCCGGTGGGCGCGCGCCACGTTGCCGGTAAACACCCCGGCGCCAAGACCGAATCGGCTGTCATTTGCAAGTGCAATGCCCTCTTCCTCGGTGGCGAAGCGCAGCGTGCTCATCACCGGGCCGAACATTTCCTTGCGCACCGTGGTCACTCCCTGGTCGGGACATTCCACGATGGTGGGCTGGAAGTAGTAGCCGCGCTCAAACTGCGGTGGGCGGGCGCCGCCGTGACGGATCGCCGCGCCTTCGCTGACGACGCTGGTCATCGCCGAGGTGATTCGCTCGACCTGCGCACTGGTCGCCAGTGGTCCCACCTGGGTGGCATCGTCGAGCGGATCGCCAACCACGATTTGTCCCGCGCGGCGTTCCAGCTCCGCGAGTATCTCGTCGTAGATGCCGGCCTGGATGAACACCCGTGATCCGGCGACGCAGCTCTGCCCCGATGCGCCAAAGTTGCCGGCGATGATGCCGTTCACCGCGCCCTCGATGTCCGCGTCGTCGAACACCAGGATCGGCGACTTGCCTCCCAGTTCGAGGGACACCACGGCAAAGTTGTTCGCGGTGTTGGTGATCACCCGGGCCGCGGTTTCCGGGCCACCGGTGAACGCGACCCGGGCGACATCCGGATGCGCGGTGAGGGCGCGGCCGCAGGGCTCGCCGCGACCGCTGATGACGTTGACCACCCCTGGCGGAAAGCCGGCTTCTTCCACCAGCCGGGCGAACTCGTACATCGTTGCCGGCGCCTCTTCGGAGGCCTTGAGCACTACCGTGTTGCCCGCCGCCAGCGCCGGACCCAGCTTGGTGGCGCTGAGGAACATCTGCGCGTTCCAGGGCACTACTGCCGCCACCACGCCGATGGGTACGCGGGTGGTATAGACATGCATGTCCGGCTTGTCGATGGGTAATGTCTTGCCCTCGATCTTGTCCGCGAGCCCGGCGTAGTACTCGTAGTAGTCGCCGACGTAGGCGGTCTGGCTGCGGGTTTCGCGGGCCAGCTTGCCGCTGTCGATGGTCTCGATCTCGCCCAGGTGGGCCGCATGCTCCCGCACCAGATCCGCCAGTCGACGCAGCAGGCGGCCACGGGCAGTGGCGGTCATCGACGCCCAGGGGCCGGCATACAGCGCACGGCGCGCCGCCGCCACCGCGCGATTGACATCCGCCTCGGTGGCCGCCGGGAACTCCGCCCAGATCTCCTCGTTGGCGGGATTGACCGTGGTCAACGTACCTCCGTCGGAAGCATCACACCAAACGCCATCGATAAACTGCTGATATTTTTTCATCACCACGGTAATCCGCCGGCGCTAGTCGCCATTTCGCAACATGACTTTTCCGTTGCGCTGATTGCCGAAGTAGATGCCATAGCGCATGTCCCGGGACTCGTCGATGTAACGTCGCAACATGACGCGGATGGCCTCGCTTTCCACGTCGTCCCAGGGCACGTCATCGGGATAGTAGAAATCCGCATCCAGGTCGCCCTCGTGATCAGCGAGTGCTCGATAATAGATATACTGCCGGCCCGTTTCATCGTTCTCGAACACCGCGTAGAGCGATGCGATCACTGCGCCGATATCGAGTCCCTTGAGGATTTCCCGCAACCGCACGATGCTGCCGTGCTCCTGGCGCAGACCGCTCGCCACCGGTTGCAGGCCACCACCCGTCTGCGGACGCTGGAGCAGGATTCTCCCGTTGCAGGCCACCAGCGCCCCCACCACGACACGCGAGGCCTGTCCCGCTGCGCTGACCGCGGCCTGTTCCAGGCCGAGCGTGACATAACCTCCGCGAACGTAGCCGAGACCGTTCTGGTCATTGTAGTCGTAGCCGCGGACACGGCCAATCATGAGGATGTGGTCACCCGCATCGAGCCGCTGCTCCACACTGCATTCAAACCAGGCGCAGACACCGTCCAGCACGGGATGCCCGTTGGGGCCATCACGCCAGGGCGTTACCTCGAACTTGTCCGGGCGTTTGGACGCGAACAGGCTCGAGGTCTCCACCTGGTGTTCGGCGAGCACGTTGATCGCAAAGCCCTCGGCCTGGCGAAACACTTCTATGCTGTCCGCCGACTTGCCGATACAGATGGACAGCATCGGTGGATCAAGAGACACCGAGGTAAAGGAATTCGCGGTGAAACCACGGGGCGTGCCTCCGGCCTCGCGCGTGGTGACCACGGTAACCCCGGTCATGAACGTGCCGAAGGCATTTCGGAGTTCACGCAGGTCGGAAAGCTGGCTCATCGGGGAATGTGGATTGCCGCGTCGGAAATGGCTCGTGAAGCAAGTTATGAACCGCATGCGAACCGGTATGGAGCCGGTTTCGCGCTTGCCGGGTATTGTCCTCCATATCGATGGTGCGCGAAACACTGTCATTTGCGGCATTTCCTGACACGAGCGATAAAAAACCCGTGATTTACAGGTTTTTTTCGTCTGGATACTGATAAAATCGCCGGGATTTTGCGAAGCCCAATCAACCGTTCCATCAATGCTGCAATGAAAAAAACCTATCAAGACCCTCTTTCAAAGTCCCAGATCGTCAACACCCTGTCCGACGAGACCGGTCTCACCCGCAAGGACGTCAATGCGGTCCTGAACTCCCTGGGCGATCTGATCCAGGCGCATGTCAAGCCGCGTTCCTGCGGTGTTTTCAAGCTGCCCGGCATGTTCAAGATTTCCGTGGTCAAGAAGCCGGCCACCAAGGCGCGCAAGGGCGTTCCGAATCCGTTCCGTCCCGGTGAAACCATGGACATCGCGGCCAAGCCCGCCAGCCGCAGGGTCAAGATCCTGCCGCTGAAAAACCTCAAGGACATGGCTTCCTGAGGAACCCCTCTCCGGATCGCCGGCTCTCCGGAGCCGGCATTCCAGCCACGGCCCGGCACTGACCGGGGCGTCCCCGCTCTTCCCGGCCACCATTGGCGTGGTTGGCCTTACTGTTCGCGACGGGAAACCGGGTCTGAAAAGACTCCTGGAGCGTCGCCCACACGCCCATTGTCACTGCATCATCGACACAGCGTCGTCATCGTCGACACGGTGTCGTCCGGGGCTGTAAACAAGGCGGGATGGTGGGGCGTGCAGGATTCGAACCTGCGACCAATTGATTAAAAGTCAACTGCTCTACCGACTGAGCTAACGCCCCTCGGAGCGGGGAGGCCGGATTATCCCGGTATGCCCCTGAAGTGTCAAACTCGCAAACGACAAGCGCTAGCTTACGGGCGAGTATGTCGCCCGGGTATGAAGTCGCCGTCGGCCTTACTGGATGGTCTGCTTGATCCGGCGCAGCCGGGTTTCCGCGGACACCGTCACCTGGTGGCCGGGGAAGCGCGCGAGTATGTCCTCGAATGTCTTCGCCGCCTGGTCATAGGCGCCGATGTCATACTGGATATAGCCCACCTTCAGCATCGCTTCCGGCAGCCGGGAGCTGTCCGGGTAACGTTGCACCAGGTCCCTGAAACCGTTGAGCGCGGCCTCGAATTCGCGGTTCACGTAGTTCGCTTCGGACATCCAGTAGAGTGAGTCGTCTGCGAGCTCGCTCTGCGGCCAGGTATTCACGAGAGCCTGGAATTGCTGGATGGCGTCCTGGTAGCGGCTCTGCTTGAGGGACTCGAAGGCCGCATCGTAGGCATCCTGCTCACTCAGGGAAACGCTGCTGGTACCGTCGCCCGCCTGCTGACCATCGCTGATGGCGCGTGAATTACCCACCGTCACCGTGTTGACCTGGCCCACGGATGAACCGGGAGGCTGGTTTGTCTCCACCGTCCCGCTACCGATGGTGGACGGAGCGACGCCGCTACCAGTCTGCCCGGTTGCTTCGACACCGGGTTCCGCCAGCGGGTTTTCGGAGGATGTTGTCTCACCAGGCAAGGCGCCGGCGGGAGCGCCCTCGAGACGCGCCAGGATATCCTGTTCGCTTCGCTCGAGGCCCGTCAGCCGCCGGTCCACGTCCTGAAACAGGTCCTGCTGGCGCCGGTCGGCGTTTTCCTGGCTGAACTGGATTTCCTCGACGCGGTTGCGCAGCAGCTTCAATTCCTCCTTGAGCGCGTTCAGTTCATTCAGCGCCCGCACCATCTCGACGGATTGCGGAGACGGCGAGGGAGTCGTGGAACCCCCGGGCTCCACCACCTGCGGGCCGGGCCCCGGGGAAGCGCAGCCCTGCAGCACGAGCAACGCCGCCATGCTCAGTAGCGCAGGACGCATTGAGCGAAGAGAGGATTCAACCGTTTTGTACGGGCTTCTACGCATGACTTCGAATGGGTCGATATTTCTCGTTACGTGGCGGCAGAACTCCCCTGGCACGTATACGGGCCGGCTGTGCGGAAGGAGCGCTGCGGACGCCGGCAGCAGTTGTCGGCGCCCGGTTCAACACGCTTACTGGTACAGGATTTCCACCCGCCGATTGAGCGCGAACGCCGCCTCGTCATAGCCGAGGGCCACGGGGCGCTCCTCACCGTAGGATACGATCTGGATACGGCTGGAGCCGACGCCCAGCGCCTCCATCACGTTTGCCACCGACTTGGCGCGGTCCTCGCCCAGCGCCAGGTTGTATTCCCGCGTGCCGCGTTCGTCGGCATGACCTTCGAGAATGATCTGCACTCCGGGGTTTCCGCTCAGGTACTGCGCATGGGCCTGGACCACGGACTCCCCTTCGAGGGTCAGCAGACTGCTGTTGTATTCAAAGTAGACCACGCGCTTGCCCAGCAGGTCCTCGCTGCCGAATCCGGCGGAGCCGTCGAGCCCCCTGGTGGAAGCGTCGTCGCCCAGGCCGCTGCTCAGGGTATCCCCGCCTGCCAGTCCCGAGGTGCTGACGCCGGCGGTGCCGTCGACCGTCTCGACCTCGATATCCTTGTCCACGGCCTTGCGGCCGCCGCATCCGCTGATGACCAGGCCGATGCTGACGATCAGGAGGGTGGAAAGTATTTTACGCATAGTTGCCTCTACAGTTTGCGATTGAATGGGGACCACGCAGGCTCCCGCACGGAGCCCTGTTGGAATTTCAAGGTCTGCTGCACGGAACCGTCGGGAGATACGGCGGCAAGCAGGCTTCGGCCACCACGCTGGGTGGCATACATGATCATCTCGCCGTTCGGTGCAAATGTCGGCGACTCGTCCTGAAATGTGTCGGTCAATTCGGTAACGGTGCGATCCTCGGTCGAGTATATCCCAACTCTGAAACCGCTGCCCTGATCGGTGATAAGGACGATACGCTTGCCATCCGGGGAGTAGGAAGGCCCGGCATTGTAGGAGCCGTTGAAAGTCAGGCGGCGCGGTTCCCCGCCGGCCACGGCCATCTCGTAGATCTGCGGCGCGCCGGCGCGACCGGAGGCGAACACGAGCGTCCTGCCGTCCGGCGACCAGGCGGGCTCGGTGTCGATGGCCGGATGCGTGGTCATGCGGCGCAGGCTGCCGTTGTCCACGTTGTAGACGTAGATATCGGGATTGCCGTCCTTGGAAAGCGTCAACGCGATCTGGCGCCCGTCCGGCGACCAGGCCGGGGCGCTGTTGATGCCCTGGTGTTCCGAGATCAGCTTGCGCTCGCCGCTCCAGACATTCTGCATGTAGATCATGGAGCGCTTCTTCTCGAACGAGACGTAGCTCAACGAGTTACCGTCGGGAGACCACGCCGGGGACAGGATCGGTTCGGCGGACTGGAGCACCGTCTTCGGATCGTAGCCGTCGGAATCCGCGATCTGCAGCATGAAGCGGCGGTCGGGGTCGGCGCCTTCCACGGTGACGTAGGCGATCTTGGTATCGAATGCGCCCGGTTTGCCGGTGAGTTGCTGGTAGATGATGTCGCTGATCTGGTGCGCCACCTTGCGCATGCGATTTTCCGGCACGATGAACTTCTGCCCCGCGATCTGGCGCTCACGAAATACGTCGATCAGGCGAAATCGTACCTCGTACTGGCCATTGCCGATGCTGATGACCTTGCCAACCACCAGCGCCTCGGCCTTCACAAGGCGCCAGTCCTTGTACTGGACCGAGTTGAGATCCGATGGCTGGCTCAGAAACACGTCCCGCGGGATGGTGTCGAACTTGCCGCTCAGGCCGAGATCGGATTCGATGACATCCGCCGGGGCATTGGCCAGCCCCGTAATGCCCTGCTGCTCGAAGGGAACGATCGCGATGGGAATACCGGCCTCCACCCCCTTGTTGACCTCGATGGTGAGTACCGCGAGGGCCCGCACGGGCAATAGCAGCAGGATCGCGAACAGGAATACACGGTTTCGCGCGCGTCGTCTGGCTGTCAAAAACACCTTAGTCATCCGGTCTGAATTCAATCTGGAACTCTTTGATATGTTCATAATACTGCGGTTCCGTCGGGATTGGCAAAGGCGACGCCTTGCGCACCGCGACCTCCGCGGACTGGTCGAAAAACGGGTCGCCGCTGCTGCGCCGGATGCTGACGCTCAGCACCTCGCCGTTGCGTCCCACGCGTAGCAGAAGCAGCGCTTCGAGGCCCTGGCGGCTGGTGCCCGGGCGGCGCCAGTTGTTCTCGATGGCGGCCTTGATCCGTCCCGCGGCCGCGCTCAATGCATTGGCGGCGGCCTGCTGGGTCTCGGCGGCCAGGCGCGCCTGCAGCGCCTGCTCGGCGGCACGCCTTTCCTCCGCCTCGCGGCGGCGTTGTTCCTCGGCCTTGCGCCGCTCTTCCTCTTCGCGGCGTTTCCTCTCCGCCGCTTCCTGGCGCTTCTTCTCCTCCTCGGCCCTGCGCTTTCGCTCCTCCTCTTCCTTGCGCTTCCTCTCTTCCTCCGCCTTGCGCTTCTGCTCGGCCTCGGCCTGGCGTTTCTTCTCCGCTTCCTCCTCGCGCTTCTTCTCCTCCGCCTGTTTCTTCTGCTCCGCCTCGGCCTGCTTGCGTTTCTCGGCCTCGCGCTGCGCCTTCAGCCGCTCGCGTTCCTCGTCGCAGAGACCATCGAGATCGTGATTCACCGTGCCGGATTCCTCTTCCTCGCGCACCAGCTTCTCGCAGTTGCTGAGGATGGACTCGCGTTTCTTGCGCAGCTGCTCCTGGCGCTCCGCTTCTTCCTGCTGCTTCTGCTCTTCCTCCTGGCGCTTTTTCTCTTCCTCCTCGCGTTTCCGCTCCTCTTCCAGGCGCTTCTTCTCTTCTTCCTCGCGCTGGCGTTCCAGTTCCTCGAGCTTCTCGACCTTTTCCGCTTTCGCGCGGTCGATGTCGGCCTGGTTGATCACCATGGCCTGCACCGGCACACCCGCGGGCTTGAGCGCTTCCTGGCTGAAGCTGATGCCGAACACGACGAGATAGATGATCGCGCCGTGGACGATGAGCGTGAACAGCGCCGCCCGGGTCCAGTTGCCGAACTGTCGCAGACGTTCCCGGATCAAGTGCCTGGCGTCTCCGTAACCAGGCCGACGGTTTCAACCCCGGCCTTCTGCAGCAGCACCATGGCCTCCACCACGTAACCGTAGTTGGCCTCGGTGTCGCCACGCACCATGAACGGCAACGCGGGATTGCGCGCCAGCACCGCCATCGCCTGGCGCTGCACCTCGTCCGCCGATACCACGGCTTCCTCGTTGTCATTGAGATACAGGTTGCCGTCGATGTCCACCGTGACCACGAACGGTTCCTCGTCCTCGTTGGGAATGGCCTCCGCGTCCGTCTCCGGCAGGTTGACCTTCACCCCGGTGCTGAGTAGCGGCGCGGTGACCATGAAGATCACCAGCAACACCAGCATGACGTCGATGTACGGCACGACGTTGATCTCGCCCATGAGGCGCTTCTTGCGGCCGTAGCGAGTCTGGCTCATGGGATCTGTCTTACGACGTCCTGGCGGTTGACGATGCTCACGAACTCCTCCATGAACACCTCGTAACGGGTGGTGAGTTTCTCCGCAATATGGGCGAACCGGTTGTACGCCACCACCGCGGGGATCGCGGCGAAGAGACCCATCGCGGTGGCGATCAGCGCCTCCGCGATGCCGGGAGCGACGGTGGCGATGGTGACCTGCTGCTGGTTTCCGAGATGGAGGAAGGAGTTCATGATGCCCCACACCGTACCGAACAGGCCCACATAGGGGCTGATGGAACCGACGGTGGCGAGGAACGAGAGATTGGTTTCGAGGTGGTCGATCTCCCGGCTCAGGGCCACGCGCATGGAGCGGTGCACGCCGTCCACCATCTCCGAACGGCTGACATTGGCCTTTTGCACCAGGCGGTTGTACTCGCGGTAACCGGCGATGAAGATATTCGCGATGCCTTCCGCGTTGCGCTCATCATTCCACTGGTGGTAGATCCGGCTCATCTCGCCGCCGGACCAGAAGCCGTCCTCGAACTCGTCGGCGGTACGGGTATAGCGCTTGAACGTGCTGCGCTTGCGATCGATCATGAACCAGGACACCACGGAGGCGAGCAGCAGGATCAGCATCACCGCCTGTACCAGCCAGCTCGCGCCGGTGATCAGGTGGAGCACGGAAAGTCCGCCATCCTGCGCGGCGGGTATCGGGGTAGGCATGGATTGTGGGTCTGCGTTACTGGATCGGGCGATCGGTTGGTGGAAACTGTGGCTCCCCGCGCGGCAGCGCTATTCTAGCCGGTGCTGCTCGAGCGCATGGCGTATTTTGTCTGGCATTCTGCAGGGTGAAAACGTGTCGCTGCTGAGCGTCGCCAGGCGCACCGTGCCCTCCACCAGGAGGTCATCGCCGCGCAGGACATTCTGGATGAAAGTCATCGACGCGCCACGTATGTTCTGCACGCCGAGGGTGACCGCAATCTCGTCGTCCAGGCGGGCGGGCTGACGGTAACGCAGCTTCGCCTCGGCCACCACGAACACGATGCCATCCTCGTCGCGCACCCTGGCCAGGGGGAAGCCTGCCGCACGCAGGCAGGCATTGCGTGCACGTTCCATGTAGGCGAGGTAGTTGGCGTAGTACACCACGCCGGCAGCGTCTGTATCCTCGTAGTTGATCACCAGGGGCAGGCTGAACATCAGCCCGCGTCCCCACGGCACTCTAAGGCCGATGGATGAATCGTTGCTGAACGATGGTCCATGGTCATCGCTTCAGGACGCCGTATCGTCGTCCGGTATCAATTCCTGTTGCCGCTCGGCGACGGCGCGCGGCATTTCCACGCCGAGGTGACGCCAGGCGTTGCTGGTTGCCATGCGGCCGCGCGGTGTGCGCATGAGGAAGCCCTGCTGGATGAGATAGGGTTCCACCACGTCCTCGATGGTGCCACGTTCCTCGCTGATGGCGGCGGAGATGCTGTCGATGCCCACCGGGCCGCCGTCGAAGCGGGTCATGATGGCGAGCAGCAGGCTGCGGTCGAGGGAATCAAGGCCGAAGCGGTCCACCTCCAGCATGTCGAGCGCGGCGTCCGCGACGGCACGGTCTATGAAGCCATTGGATCGAACCTCGGCGTAGTCCCGAACCCGCCGCAGCAGGCGGTTGGCGATGCGCGGCGTACCCCGCGCGCGCGCCGCGATCGCTTCCACGCCGCCGGCGTCAAAGGACAGGCCAAGGAGCCGGGCAGAGCGTTCGACGATACGGCCGAGCTCCTCGACATCGTAGAACTGCAGCCGCTGGACAATGCCGAAACGGTCACGCAGCGGCGAGGTCAGCAGCCCCGCGCGGGTGGTGGCGCCCACCAGGGTGAACGGCGGCAGTTCGAGCTTGATGGATCTTGCCGCCGGCCCCTCGCCGATCATGATGTCGAGCTGGTAGTCCTCCATCGCGGGGTATAGGATCTCCTCGATCGCCGGGCTCATGCGGTGGATCTCGTCGATGAACAGCACGTCATTCGGCTCGAGATTCGTGAGGATGGCGGCAAGGTCGCCCGCCTTTTCCAGCACCGGGCCCGAGGTCTGGCGCAGCCGGGTCTCCATCTCGGTGGCGATGATGTTCGCCAGGGTGGTCTTGCCGAGCCCCGGCGGGCCGAACACCAGCACGTGGTCGAGCGCCTCGCCGCGGCCGCGGGCGGCATGAATGAAGATCTCGAGCTGGTCCCGCGCGCGCGGCTGGCCGATGAAATCCTCCAGCCGGGAGGGCCGCAGGCTGCGGTCGATCTGTTGCTCCCGCGGACTGTCGTCGCCGGCGTCGGGGGAAAGTAGCGGATTGCTGTCGCGCATGACCCGTGCTTAACGTTTGCTCAAAAGCTGCAGCGCGAGACGGATAAGGTCTTCGCGACCGTTAGCCTCCTCCGCCACCTGGCGCACCGCGCGGGTCGCGTCCTGCTGGCGGTAGCCCAGGGCCAACAGCGCGCCGAGGGCGTCGTCCTCGGGATTGTGCGAATCAGCGCCACCCGGCATAGCTCCGCCTGCCACGCCGGATCCGGCGAGGTCTGCCACCCGGTCACGCATGTCGAGCAGCATACGTTCCGCGGTCTTCTTGCCGATGCCCGGAACCGTGGTGAGGGTAAGCGCGTCCTGGCGCTGTACGCACTGGACGAACTGCACCGCGCTCAGCGTCGAGAGGATCGCGAGCGCGACTCGCGGCCCCACGCCGTTGATCTTGAGGAGGCTGCGAAACAGCTCGCGCTGCGGGCGATCGGAAAAGCCGAACAGGAGCTGGGCATCCTCGCGCACCACCAGGTGCGTGTAGAGGGAGACATCCTCGCGCTCATCGGGAAGATCGTAGAACGTGGTCATCGGCGCCTCCAGTTCATAACCGACGCCATTGACGTCCAGCAGCAGGAACGGTGGCAGCTTCTCGATGAGGGTGCCGCGCAGGTGTCCGATCATCGCGTTGCCGCCCGCTGCAGGCGACCTGCGACCGCCGCGGAATGGATATGACAGATCGCGCAGGCCAGGGCGTCGGCGGCGTCCTGGGCCGGCGCGGCGCGCAGACCCAGCAACACCCGCACCATGTGCTGTACCTGTTCCTTGCCCGCGCCGCCGGTACCCACCACCGCCTGCTTGATCTCGCGCGCGCTGTATTCCTGCACCGCGCAGCCGCTGGTCACCGCGGCGCTGATGGCGCTGCCGCGCGCCTGGCCGAGCACCAGCGCGGAACGGGGATTGTTGGAGACGAAGACCTGTTCCACCGCGACGAGATCGGGCTCGAACTCCGCCACGAGTTCGGCGATGCGCCGGTGAATGGCGCCCAGGCGATCGGGCAATGGTCCACCGCCGAGGCGGATGGTTTCGCTGTGCAGGGCGGTGAGTCTGTCTCCGGTGGAGGCTACTATGCCGACACCGGTAACGCGGGAACCGGGGTCGATGCCCAGTACCCGCATCAGGCGCCGGTAAAGCTGGCGTTGGTGAACACGTCCTGCACGTCGTCCAGGTCTTCCAGGGCGCCGATGAGCTTCATCACCCTGTCCGCGTCCTCACCCGCCAGCTCGGTCTCGCTGGAGGGGCGCTGGATGATCTCCGCCATGTCGGGCGTCAGTCCGGCGTCGCGGAACGCCTGTTCGACGTCGTGGAAGATATCCGGCGTGGTGGTGACCTCGGTCACGCCATCCTCGCTCTCGATGTCCTCCGCGCCTGCGTCGAGGGCGATTTCCATTATCCGCTCCTCGTCCTGGCCATCGGAAAACACGATGGAGCCCAGGCGGGTGAACAGGTAGGCCACGGAGCCGTCGGTGCCGAGATTGCCGCCGTGCTTGGTGAACGCGTGGCGCACCTCGCCCACGGTGCGGTTGCGATTGTCGGTGGAGGTTTCCACCAGCACCGCGACGCCGCCCGGTCCGTATCCCTCGTAGCGGATGTCCTCGTAATCGGCTCCGTCCACTTCGCCCGCGCCACGCTTCACCGCGCGCTCGATGGTGTCGCGGGTCATGTTGGCCGCGAGCGCCTTGTCGATGGCGGTGCGCAGGCGGGGATTGGCGTCGGCGTCGCTACCGCCGATACGCGCGGAAACGGTAATTTCCTTGATCAGCTTGGTGAATACCTTGCCCCGCTTGGCATCCTGGGCGGCCTTGCGGAACTTGATATTGGCCCACTTGCTGTGACCTGCCATGGGGGACTGGGAATTGCTGAACTCTATTGTGGGGATTGCGCCGCCTTGATGCAGCCATTGACGACGCTGGAACCGCTGCGAAGTGTAGCATTTTCGGCCCCACGGCGGGAGCCGAAAGCCTATTCCGCGCGGGGTTTGCGCACCTGCAAGGCGAGTTCGCGTAGCTGGCGGGAGTCCACCTCGCTCGGCGCCTCGGTCAGCAGGCAGGAGGCTTTCTGGGTCTTCGGAAACGCGATCACGTCGCGGATGGAATCCACCCCGCAGATCATCGCCACCAGGCGGTCGATGCCGAAGGCGATGCCACCATGAGGGGGCGCGCCGTAGCGCAGGGCGTCGAGGAGGAAGCCGAACTTGGCGCGCGCCTCGTCCTCGCCGATGCCGAGCACGCCGAGTACTTTCTGCTGCAGGTCGCTGCGATGAATACGGATCGATCCGCCGCCGAGCTCGGTGCCGTTGAGCACCAGGTCATAGGCGCGCGACAGTACCTGGCCGGGATCACTGTCCAGCAGCGCCTCGTCCTTTTCGCGCGGCGCGGTGAAGGGATGATGCAGCGCGTCCCAGCGCTTCTCCTCCGGATTCCAGTCCACCAGCGGAAAATCCACCACCCAGAGCGGTTTCCAGCCGGCTTCCACCATGTCGAGGTCACGGCCAATGCGCAGCCTGAGCGCGCCGAGGGCGTCGTTGACGATGCGCGCGCTGTCGGCGCCGAAGAACACCACGTCGCCGGTTTTGGCGCCACAGCGTTCCATCACCGCCGTGAGCACCTCGTCCGGCAGGAACTTGAGAATCGGCGACTGGAGTCCGTCACGACCAGCGGCGGCGTCATTCACCTTGATGTAGGCGAGGCCCTTCGCGCCATACTGCTTGACGAACTCGGTGTAGCCGTCGATCTGGGCGCGGGAGAGATCGTTTCCGCCGGGGACGCGCAGCGCCGCCACCCGGCCCGCGGGGTCGTTGGCGGGGCCGGAAAACACCTTGAACTCCACCGCTCCCATGAGATCGGTGAGCTCGGTCAGTTCCATGGGGATGCGCAGGTCCGGGCGATCGATGCCATAGCGAAGCATCGCCTCGCGGTAGCTCATCCGCAGCAGTGGATTCGGCAATTCAACGTCGAGCACCTCGCGGAACAGGCTGCGGATCATGTCTTCCATGAGGCCCATGACGCCGTTCTCGTCGAGGAATGACATCTCGATGTCGAGCTGGGTGAACTCGGGCTGGCGATCGGCGCGCAGGTCCTCGTCGCGGAAGCAGCGCGCCACCTGGTAGTAGCGCTCGATGCCCGCCACCATGAGAAGTTGCTTGAACAGCTGCGGCGATTGCGGCAGGGCGAAGAACTCGCCCGGATGGGTGCGGCTCGGCACCAGGTAGTCGCGCGCGCCCTCCGGGGTGGAGCGGGTCAGCACCGGGGTCTCGACGTCGACGAAATCGCGCTCGTTGAGGTAAGCCCTGAGCGCGCTCACCACGCGGTGACGCATTCGCAGCGTGTGCTGCATCGGTGCGCGCCTGAGATCAAGGTAACGGTAACGCAGCCGCACCTGCTCGCCGATCTCCTCGTCATCCATCTGGAAGGGCAGCGGCTCTGCTGCAGCGAGTACGCGAATCTCGTCGGCCAGCACCTCGACCAGGCCGGTGGCGAGATCGGCATTCTCGGTGCCCGCCGGACGGCGGCGCACCTTGCCGACCACCTCGAGGACGAATTCGTTGCGCGCGCCGTCGGCCACGGCGAACGGGGCGGGGAAATCAGGATCGGCCACCACCTGCACGCGACCACTTCGATCGCGCAGGTCGATGAAGATCACCCCGCCATGATCGCGCCGGTTTAGCACCCAGCCATTGAGGGTGATGGTGTCGTCGATGTCGGCTTCACCGACCTGGCCGCAGAGGTGTGTACGCATGGCTTGGTGTGCTGGAAATCGGGGCCGGTGAGGCCCGGGTGATGTCGCCCGGTTCAGGCCGCCTGGCTTTCGCCTGAGCCGCCGGAGCCGGTTGACTTGCCGGAGCCACCGCCGGAAGTCTTGCCGGAGTCGGACTTCGTGCCTTCGGATTTGCCGCTTTCGGTCTTGCCGGTTGCAGCAGTGGTTTCCCCGGATTTACCGCCATCCGTCTTCTCTCCGCCGGACTGACCGTCCGCCTTTTTCCTGCCGCTATTCTTGAAATCGGTCTCGTACCAGCCGGTACCCTTGAGACGGAAACCGGCGGCGGAAATCAGCTTTTTCAGGGCCGCGGCATTGCACTCGGGGCAGTACACCAGTGGATCATCAGAGATTTTCTGTAACGCCTCGACGCGGTGTCCGCAGGCGGTGCACTGGTACTCGTAGAAAGGCATCGTTTGTAGTCCCTTGAAAACAGGTTGGCGGGGCAAAAAAAGCCCGCGGATTATACAAAAATCCTCTTTCCGATGGGGTCGTCGGGCGGGTTTTTAAAGTCCTGCGCGCGGATCAGATGCTTCCCACGGCGTGCTTCAGACGCCGGTCCCTGGCGTCTCCGACCCAGTCGAGGCCCGATTCGTGGCCCTGCACCGGGTTTCCTTCCTTGTCGACGCAGTAACGGCCGAACACCACCGCCTCGAAAACCGCGCCATGGCTGCGCATCAGCGTATGCTCGAACAGCATACTGCGATGCACCTTGGCGCCGCCCTGGAGATGGCAGCCGTGAGAAATCCAGGACGGTCCCTGGATTTCGCAGCCCGCCTCGATGCGGGAGTTGGAACCGATGTAGACCGGCCCCTCGATGAGGACGTCGTCCCAGTCGACGTTGACGTTGAGCCCGGTCCAGACCTGGGGCAACACTTCCCTGCCCGGCATCTCGATGCCGCGCAGCGTGCCTCGCATGAGCTGCTGGTTGGCCTCCCAGTAGTCGTTCATGCGACCGATGTCGACCCAGTGGAACGGCAGCTCGATGGCGCCGAACGGCACTCCATCCTCGATCAGCGACGGCAGCAGTTCGCCGCCGATGTCGTAGACGGTACCCGCGGGTATGCGGTCGATGATCTCCGGCTCGAACAGGTAGATGCCGGTGTTCACCAGGGTGGAACGCGCTTCCTCCACGCTGGGTTTTTCCTGGAACGAGGTCACCGCGCCATCGGCTCCGCAGACCACCACGCCGTAGTTCGGCACCGATTCCCGCGCCACCCGCTTCACCACGATGCTCGCGCGGGCGCCGGACTGCCAGTGCTTGCGCAACGCGGCAGTGAGATCCAGGTCGATGATTGCATCGCCGCAGACCACGAGGAAGGTGTCATCGAAAAAACCGCCGAACTCCTGGATGCGCTTGATCCCGCCGGCGGATCCCAGGGGCACGCCCAGGAGCTCACCGTCGTCGATATGGCCCTCGAAGGAATAACCGATGTTGACGCCCCAGCGGCGGCCATCGCCGAAGTACCTTTCAATGGGCTCCGGGAGGTGGCTCACGTTGACCATGATGTCTGTGAAACCGTGGCCGGCGAGTTGCTCGATCAGGTATTCCATGACCGGTTTGCCTACCACCGGGATCATCGGCTTGGGCAATTCATAGGTAAGCGGGCGCACGCGGGTTCCTTTTCCCGCGGCGAGAATCATCGCTTTCATTGGTCGGGCTTTCGTGTCGTGAGTAGTGCCCGCATTGTAGCCCATGGTCAGGGTCCCGGCACGGCACCGTCTTTGCTCGGGACGCCGAAAAAGCTAGACTTCCGGCATGATCACCGTGCGCAATATACTTCGCGCCTGCTCCGTTGCCTTGCTGTTTCCGCTGGCGGGTGGCTGCATCCGTTTTGACCATTCCGCCCTCGGCGAACCGGTGGAACCGCGGCGAAGCCTCGAACAACATCCCTGCTGTGAGCCGGTACGCGGTATGGAGGTGCATCCACTGCCGGTGAACCGCTACGTCACCCTGGTGGTGGACGAGGACGACCCGGTCATCGAGTTTCGCTCGGGAAAGAGCTTCGCCAAGGCAGTGCAACTGCCCGTCATCGACGACGAGTACGTGCTTCAGGTGGACAGCGTGGTGAATATCCCGCGCCTCGACTTCTTCCAGGAGGCGCTTTTCCCGATGGTTACCCTGCTGGACGCCCAGCTCGAACCGGTGGCGGTATACGACGACCTCGAGGCTGAGCTGCGTAATCCTTTCATCGGTCCGAAACTGCTTCGCATTCTCGTGACCGTGGAGGCGGGCTCAAAAGCGCGCTATGCCCTGGTGCACACGAGCCAGGAACGCACGCGTTACGGCATGGCCCTGTTCTACCCCTACGAGGTTGTGGCCCAGGACGGATTCGATTCCATGATCTACGCACGCCCGTCGCAGTCTGCCGAGAAGATACATTTCGTCGAGACCGGGATGCTCACCCTGCTGGCCTATCACCGCGCCTCCGGATTTCCCCCGGTTCCGGGACCCTCCATCCGCGAACGCTGATACCCGGCGTACCCCCTCCGCTGACGCCAGGGTCGCCGGACCCGGACGAAAAAAACCGCCCGCCGGTACCCCGACGGGCGGTTGGTCCGGGCGGCCGCGCCCAGCGGCGCGGCCTTGCCTGGTTATACCTACTCGTCGCCGAACACGCCGAACAGGTGCAGCAGGCTGGTAAACAGGTTGTAGATCGTCATGTACAGCGTGAGCGTGGCCATGACGTAGTTGGTTTCCCCGCCGTGGATGATGGCGCTGGTCTGGAACAGGATCAGGGCCGACATCAGCAGCACGAACATCGCGGATACCGCCAGCGACAGCGCCGGGATGGAGAACAGGATCGCCACCAGGCCGGCGACGAAGGCCACCAGGATACCGACGAACAGCATGCCGCCGAGGAACGTGAAGTCCTTGCGCGATACCACCGCGTAGGCGGACAGGCCGAGGAAGATGACGCCGGTGCCGCCGAGGGCCATCATCACGAGCTGCGGGCCATTGGCGACGCTGGTGACGTAGAGATTGAGTATCGGCCCCAGGGTCAGCCCCATGAAACCTGTAAACAGGAACACGAACACGATCCCGAGGGACGAGTTGCGGAACTTTGCTACCAGGAACAGCAGGGCGAAATAGCCGATCAGGGTGGGGATGATGCCGAGGTGGGGCATGTTCATCACCATCGCCAGACCAGCCGTCGCCGCGCTGAACAGCAGGGTCAGCGCGAGCAGCATGTAGGTGTTTTTCAGCACCTTGTTGATTTCGACGCTGTGACCGCCGGTGCGGACGACAGCCTGTTCAAGTCTTGCCATGGATCGAATTCCTCGTAATCTTTCGAAGGGTGTTGCAGTAGTGGACAGGCGGCGCGGCTTCTGGTTCCCGCATCGCCCGTTTCTCAAATTGAATAATGCCACCGGTGGCGCAAAAATCAACCACCCCCCGGGAGCTGGCCCGGCGCTGGCACGGGGCGGACCGTTACGTTAATATCACTTTGTAACAACATGTTATGGCGTCCAGCCCGCGGTCTGCAATCCCGCGGGAGGGGGTAGGGGTCTGGCCGCCATTTCCAGGAAACCGGAAGCGGCGCCCCGCCGCTCACAATAACCACCATTGGCCGATGCGCAATCCCGTACGTGAAACCTTTGAGCTGGCGATCAAGCTGAACGCATCGGATATCCACATCCACACCGACCAGAAACCGGTGCTGCGGGTGGACGGCCGCCTGTTTCCGCTGACCACGGAAAAGGTGGTCTCGCGGGAATTGCTGCAAACCACCGTGGACCAGATGCTGCGGGACGACCAGAAGGAGGAACTGGAGCGCAACCGCCAGGTGGACACCGCGGTGGAATACGAGGATCTCGGCGTGCTCCGGATCAACATTTTCATGGAGCGCGGCAAGCTCGCCATGGCCAACCGGATCATCGGCTCGAAGGTTCCGACGCTGGACGAGCTAGGCCTGCCTTCCGTTGTGCAACAGCTGTCCGACGTGCCGCGAGGCCTGATCCTCGTCTCGGGTGCCACCAGCAACGGCAAGTCCACCACCCTGGCGGCGATCGTCGATGACATCAACGCCAAGTACCAGAAGCATATCCTCACGATAGAGGACCCCATCGAGTTCATCTTCAAGAACAAGAAGTCGCTGGTTTCCCAGCGCGACATCGGCATCGACGCCACCACCTTCAGCCGCGCCGTGGTCGGCGCTATGCGCCAGGACCCCGATGTGATCCTGATCTCGGACCTGCGCGACCCCGAGACGATCGAAAACGCACTCATCGCCGCGGAGACCGGCCACCTGGTGTTCGCCACCACCCACGCGCCCACCGCGCCGGACACCATCACCCGTATCGTCGCGACCTTTCCATCGGAGAAGCAGCACACCGTGCGCGTGAAGATGTCGCAGAACCTGCGCGCGGTGGTTGCCCAGCGCCTGGTTCCCGCCAAGGGCGGCACCGGGCGGGTGCTGGCCTGCGAGTACATGGTGGTTTCGGCTCGGATTCGGGAGCTGATGCTGGATTCGGCGCGGATCCACGACATCGCCAGCCTGATGCAGGGCGACCAGGTCACCAAGGGGGTAATGAGCTTCGACTCCCATCTCGCCCAGCTCGTCCGCGACGGCCGCATCGACCGCGACACCGCGCTCGATTTCGCCACCAGCCGGACCGACATGAACCTGCGCCTTTCCGGGCTGCTCAAGTAACCGCCCGTGGCCGATCGCCGGCTCCAGGTCTTCGCCACCGTTGCCCGCCTGCTGAGCTTCACCAAGGCAGCGGAAGCGCTGCACATGACCCAGCCCGCGGTCACCTTCCAGATCCGCCAGCTCGAGGAGTACTTCAACACGCGGCTCTTCGACCGCACCCACAACCGCATCACCCTCACGGAGGCGGGCGATCTGGTGAAGGGCTATGCCGACCGCATCATCTCGCTCACCAACGAGATGGACAACGAGGTCCGCACCCTGACCGGCGACATCCAGGGCCCGCTCCTCATCGGCGCCAGCACCACCATTGGCGAGTACTTCATTCCCGGGATCATCGGCACCTTCCGGGGCAGCTTTCCGGACGTCCGCATCCGCCTCCACGTGGCCAATACCAACGGCATCATCCACATGGTGGAAAACAACGAGATCGACATCGGGATCGTAGAGGGGCCGGTGAACAACAAGAACCTGGTAAAGGAGGTGATCTGGAACGACGAGCTGGTCACCGTCTGCCCGGTGAACCACCCGCTGGCGGAAAAGAAAAAGGTAGCGATCCCGCAGGTGCTCGAATATCCCTTCATCAGCCGCGAGGAGGGTTCCGGCACCCGCGAGGTGGTGGAAAATTACCTCGAGAAGCGCAAGGTGGAGCCCGACAGCCTGAACATCATCATGGAATTCGGCAGCCCGGAATCCATCAAGAGCGCGGTCACCGCGGGCCTCGGGGTCTCCATCCTGTCGGTGGCCACCGTGGAGAAGGAACTCGCCCTCGGCACCCTTGCGGCAATCCCGCTCTCGCCCCCTATCCGGCGCTCTTTTTCCATCGTCCACCAGCGGCAGAAATTCCGCCTTCGCGCGATGGAGGAATTCCTCGAATTCGCGCGCGCGCACTGCGCCGAACGGCAGAGTCCCACGACGTCCTGATAGCACCGTCGGGACCCGCCCGAAGCCCGTTCCGGAATTCCATCCGGGATGTCATCGTCTTGTAATATCGCAGCGTGCGCCATAGGATAAGCCCATGGCCCGACAAGACGAAAAATACCGACTGGACCGCGATGGATACAGGAAAAACGTCGGTATCATCGTCTGCAATGACCAGGCCCAGGTGCTCTGGGCGCGGCGCATCCGCCACGACGGCTGGCAGTTTCCCCAGGGTGGCATCGAGCCCAGCGAATCCGCGCGCGACGCGGCCTACCGCGAACTGTACGAGGAGATCGGCCTGAACCCCGAAGACGTGCACCTCCTCGGCTGTACCGACAAGTGGCTCCGCTACGATGTCCCCTACGCGCCGAAAACCAATTATTTCCGCCGCAGCCGCGGCTTCCGCGGGCAGAAGCAGCGCTGGTTCCTGTTCCACCTGCTGGCGGAGGAGACCAACGTGCGCCTCGATGCCTCGTCGAACCCGGAATTCGACCACTGGAAATGGGTCGACTACTGGCGCCCGGTGCAGCAGATCGTGGATTTCAAGCGCGCCGTCTACCGCCGCGCACTGACGGAACTCGAACCCCTCCTGATTCGCGGCTGACGCGCCGGTCAGAACCGGCGCGAGAACTCAGCGCTTGCGCGGATAGAGTTCGATCTGTGCGACCCTGTCCGATTCAAACTCGAAATCAATGCCCAGGTGGGTGTATTCCATGCGATCGCTCCGGGTGCGGGAGGGCTCGCGATAGATCCGGCGAATCAGCGGTGGCTCCATGCCGAAGCGCGCGCCCTGGACCGTGCGCACGAGCTGCGAGGAATTGCCGCGCACCTGGATCCGTTCCACCGATTTCCGGCCAATGACCGCGAGCTCTGCGCCGGAGTCGAGCGTGTAATGGAGGGTACTCCAGTGTTTGAAGAGCCCGGTTTTCTCGATCCGGCTGGGTGGCCCGAGTCGATCCAGCACCTGCTGCAGGGGCTCGCCCAGGCGCAGGTTGCGAAGTCCTATACCCGGCGCAAGTTGCACCTCGCTCGATATGATCGCGACCACCTCTTCGCGGCCGAGCTTCATCGGCGGGTTCGCCGGGTCACCGTCAATGACCGGCGCGTTGCTGACCGCCTGACCCTGCGCCTGCAACGATGCCATGCCGAGCGCGAGAACTACCAGCGCACAGCCGAGCGCCGGCGCCATCATCGCGCGGGCGCGGGTCATTCCCCCGCCACCGTCATCTTGCCAACCAGGATCGATCCGGTGCGCATGTTACGCCGGGTATCCACATCAGCCCCCACTGCTTCCAGCCCCATGAACATGTCCCGCAGATTACCAGCAATCGTCATTTCCTGCACCGGCGCGGCGATCTCGCCGTTCTCCACCAGGAAGCCGAACGCGCCGCGGGAATAGTCACCGGTGACGTTGTTGATCCCGTAGCCAATGAGTTCGGTGACCAGCAGGCCATTGCCGACCTCGCGCACAAGTTCTTCCAGGCCATCGTCCATGGTGGGATCGATGGTGAGGTTGTGCACCCCGCCGGCATTGCCGGTGGTCTCCATGCCGAGCTTGCGCGCGGAGTAGCTGCCGAGCAGGTAGCCCTCGAGTATGCCGCCGGCAACGATGTCCCGGGTTTGTGTAGCCACGCCCTCGTTGTCGAAGCTGGCGCTGCCTGCCGCGCCGCGCAACAGCGGCTGTTCGTGGATATGGATGTTACCGGGAAACAGTTGCTTGCCGAGGCTGTCGACCAGGAACGAGGACTTGCGGTACAGGCTGGTGCCGCTGATGGCGGAGACCAGGTGCGACAGCAGGCTCGAAGCCACGGATGACTCGAAGATCACCGGGCAGGTCATGGTGCGCGCCTTGCGCGCGCCGAGTCGGCGCAGGGTGCGGCGCGCGGCCTCGGTGCCCACCGCCTCAGGACTCACCAGCTCGTTGCGGTCGCGGCGGGAATCGTACCAGTAGTCACGCTGCATGGCATCGCCCTGTCCGGCGATCACCGAGCAGGAATAGCCGTGGCGGCTGCTGCGTGACAACCCCTGGAAACCGTTGCTGTTGACGTACAGGTCACTGCCGTGGTGGCTCGACAGGGAGCCGCCCTCGGTATTGGAGATGCGCGCGTCCGAGTCGAGCGCCGCCTGCTCGCAACGCTGCGCCAGGTCGATGGCCTCCTCCATGGAAACGTCCCAGGGGTGATTCAGATCCAGGTCGGGCAGTTCGCGAGCCAGCCTGTCGGGATCCGCCAGCCCGCTGAAGGGATCCTCCTCGGTATAGCGCGCGATCCGCCCCGCGGCCTCCACGCAGGCGCGCACCGCGTCCGCGGAGAAGTCCGTGGTGCTGGCATTGCCACTGCGCTGGCCGAAGTACAGGGTGACGCCGAGGCTCTTGTCGCGGTGATGCTCCACCGTCTCGACCTCGCCATTGCGCACCGTGACGGAGATCCCCCTGTCATTGCCGAGGGAAGCTTCCGCCGCGCTCGCCCCGATCGACTTGCCATGGGCCAGGGCCAGTTCCGCCACCGCCAGCAGATTGGATTCGCGGTCGTCCACGGGGACCGGCTGCCACGCCCCGGGTCGTGTCATCGTCGCGTTCGCCGTCATCCGACCGCCACCCCGCCCACGGTGAGTCCGTCTATCCGCAGGGTGGGCTGGCCCACGCCCACGGGCACGCTCTGGCCCTCCTTGCCGCAGACGCCGACGCCGGTATCCAGTTCGAGGTCGTTGCCCACCATGGATACACGGGTCAGCACGTCCGGTCCGTTGCCGATCAGGGTGGCGCCCTTCACCGGCTGCGTGATCCTGCCGTTCTCGATGCGGTAGGCCTCGGAGGCGGAGAACACGAACTTGCCGGAAGTGATGTCCACCTGGCCACCGCCGAAATTCACTGCGTAAAGCCCCCTGTCCACCGAGGCGATGATCTCGCCCGGGTCGTGCTTGCCGGCGAGCATGTAGGTATTGGTCATGCGCGGCATGGGCAGGTGGGCGTAGGATTCCCGCCGGCCGTTGCCGGTAGGTTTCATCTTCATCAGGCGGGCATTCATCTGGTCCTGCATGTAGCTCTTGAGGACGCCGTTCTCGATCAGGACGGTGTTCTGCCCGGGCTCGCCCTCGTCATCGATGGTCATCGAGCCGCGCCGGTTCGGAATAGTGGCGTCGTCCACCACGGTGCACTGCTCCGAGGCCACGCGCTCGCCGATGCGGCCGCTGAATGCAGACGTGCCCTTGCGGTTGAAATCCCCCTCGAGGCCGTGGCCGATGGCTTCGTGGAGCAGGATACCGGGCCAGCCCGGGCCGAGCACCACTGTCATCTCCCCCGCCGGCGCGTCACCGGCCTCGAGATTGACCAGCGCCTGGCGTACCGCCTCGCGCGCATAGTCCGCGGCGCGGCCCTCCTCGCCGAACCAGTCCATCGCGACGCGCCCGCCGCCGCCCGCGGAGCCCTGTTCGCGGCGGCCGTTCTGCTCCGCGATCACGGTGACGTTCATCCGCACCAGCGGGCGCACGTCGGCCGCCAGCACACCGTCGGAGCGCGCCACCAGCACGGTGTCATGGACACCCGCCAGGCTCACCATCACCTGCACCACCCGCGGATCCTCCGCGCGCGCCACCGACTCGGCGCCGCGCAGCAGTTCCACCTTTTCCTTCTCGGTCAGCGTGCCGAGTGGGTCCAGCGGGGCGTAGAGCGGCGTGAGGCCGTCATTGCGCTGAACCGCGATGGCGTTCCTGCTGCCGCTACCGAGGGCGATGGAACGCGCTGCGCCCGCGGCGTCCAGTAACGCCTGGCCGGTGATCTCGTCGGAGTAGGCGAAGCCGGCCTTCTCCCCAGCCACCGCGCGCACCCCGACGCCCTGGTCGATGCTGTAGCTGCCGGATTTCACCGTACCCTCGTCGAGGGACCAGGACTCATGGCGCGCGTACTGGAAATAGAGGTCGGCGTAGTCCACGCCGGGGACCATGACCTTGCCGAGCGTGCGCGAGATGTCCTGCTCAACGAGGCCGGTGGGTTGCCACAGCGATTGCTGGGCCATTTGTATCAGTTCAGACATGAATCGGGTCGGGAATGAGTTTGTGCGGGGTGCGCGTGACTTCCTGTCAGCAGCGAACCCGGCGGTGTTCGAGACTCGGCATCTGGCGCCGCGCCTTCATTGTTTCATTGCGGTCGATTTCCGCCAAAAAAAGGCCCGTCTCGTGCGCCCGCTCCGCCACCACCCGCCCCCAGGGGTCCACCACCAGGCTGTGGCCCCAGGTCGAGCGGCCGCTCGGATGCTTGCCGGTCTGCGCCGCCGCGATCACCCAGCAGAAGTTTTCGATCGCCCGCGCCTTCAGCAATGGTTCCCAGTGCGCCGGGCCGGTGGTGGGGGAAAACGCCGACGGCACCAGCAGGATTTCCGCGCCGCGCTCCGCCAGCACCCGGTAAAGCTCCGGGAAGCGGACGTCATAGCAGACGGTAAGCCCCACCGCGCCGAGATCGGTGTCCACCACCACCGGCGTGTCGCCGGGCATGGTGTAGGCCGATTCGAGGTACTGCTCGCCGTTTTCGAGCTGGACGTCGAACAGGTGGATCTTGTCGTAGCGCGCGAGGCAAAAGCCGTCGGGACCGAACACCATGCTGGTGTTGTAGACCCGGTCCGGATCGTCGCTGCGCACGGGCAGCGAGCCGGCGAAAATAGTCATCCCGGTTTCCTTCGCGAGCGCCGCCAGGCGGGACTGAATGGGGCCGTCACCGGGTGTTTCCGCGCTCTCGCGGAGCTGCCGCCGGCTGGTCTGCATGAGGGCGAAGCATTCCGGCAGGAAGAGCGCGGATGCGCCCGCGGAAACCGCCTCGCCGGCCAATGCGGCGGTGGTCTCGAGGTTCTGCGGAATGTCGTCGGTGGATGTGGTCTGGGCGACCGCGATCAGGGACATCGGGGGCTGGGAAACGGCTTCCGGAGATGGAAACCGCCCATTATCCTACAATGCGTAGAAGACGTGTTCCCCGAGTTGCGCCACCAGCTTGGACTCGTCCTGCCAGTGCGGCTGGACCTTGATGGAATGGTAGTGGGTCGCGTCTCCCACCAGGGAAATCTGCGCCCCGCTGAGGAACAACCGGGCCACCACCAGCGCCTGCTCCCAGGAATCGGAATCGCTGATCACGTGGTGGCGGGGCGCCACCGTGGTCCAGCTGAACTGCCTGTCCTGCCAGACCACCTCGCAGACAGTGTCGGGATAGCGCTCGCTGCGTACACGGTTCATGGTGACCGAGGCGATGGCGGCGCGCCCCCTGGGTGGTTCGCCGCGGCCCTCGTGGTAGATATTCATCGCCAGGCATCCGAGTTCCTGGCCAAACGTGGGTCGGGAGAAGTCCGGCGCCCAAGGAGGATCGGCATCGAGATCGAGGCGGGCCTCGAATACGGGATCAAACGTGGCGTCTACGATTGCCTCGAAGTCCTCGGCCCAGGTCGGCAGCGCGAAAATAGTGGACAAAAGCGCAGCCAGCGAGACTGTGGTTAAGCTCGTTTTCATGGCGGATCTTGTTGTTTACGGAAAATCCTGCACCTCACTGGTGCGTCCTTTTTCCGTTTTGCGGCGTATGGCAAAAACATCCGGTTTTCGCCATAAATTTTGCAGGATTATATCTGCGGGTTTACCCCATTACAACGCAACAACATGACCGGATGATTACAACTTTGGGACCATTGAGCTCACTTTCTCCACGAATTTCCATCTCATAACATATTGTTTTAAATTGATAATTCGTGATGATAACAATATCGCGCCCGCGCGGACGGAAACGCAGGAACCACCCTGCCCGGCCTGGATCAGCCCTCGGAAAACTGCTGCGGAGATCGCCCCGCAAAGGTGCGGGGAGACGACCCCGCATCGACAGCAAGACGACTCCTGCCCGGAGATCAATCCTCAGAATTCCCGCGTTGCGCGGAATTTCACGTCCGGCCAGCGCTCCACCGCAAGCTGCAGGTTCGCGCGGTTGGGGGCGACGTAGGCCAGGGTGTCGTGGCCATCGAGAGCGAGGTACTGCTCGTTCTTGCGGCGGAAATCCGCTTCCATCCTGTCGTCGGGAAACGTGAGCCAGCGCGCGGTGGAAACCTGCACCGCCTCGAACGCACAGTCGACGTTGTACTCGTGCTTCAGGCGATGCGCCACCACGTCGAACTGCAGTACGCCCACGGCGCCGAGGATCATGTCGTTATTGATCAGCGGACGGAATACCTGGGTGGCGCCCTCCTCGCTGAGCTGTATCAGGCCCTTCTGCAGGGCCTTGGCCTTGAGGGGGTCCTTCAGCCGCACCCGGCGAAAGAGTTCCGGGGCGAAGTTCGGTATGCCGGTGAACTTGAGATCCTCTCCCTCGGTGAACGTGTCACCGATCTGGATCGTGCCGTGGTTGTGGAGGCCGAGTATGTCTCCCGCCCAGGCTTCCTCGGCCTGGTCCCGCCGCGAGGCAAGAAATGTATGCGCATTGTGCACGGTGATGGTTTTTCCGGCGCGCACGTGGCGGACCTTCATTCCCTTGGCGTAGTGCCCCGAGGTGATGCGCAGAAACGCCACGCGGTCATGGTGGGCGGGATCCATGTTGGCCTGGATCTTGAACACGAAGCCGGTGAACTTGTCTTCGGTAGGCTCCACCTCCCGCGTTTCCGTGGCCCGGGGTAACGGAGACGGCGCGTACTCGACGAAGTTGTCCATCAGTTCGTCGGTACCGAGGCGGTTCAGGGCCGAGCCGAAGAACACCGGGGTCTGGCGCCCGGCAAGGTATTCCGCCGTATCGAACGTCGCGCTCGCGCCCTGGACCAGCTCCAGTTCCTCGCGCAGGGAACCCGCTGCATTGCCGATGGCGGCGTCCAGCTCCGGGTTGTCGAGACCCTGGATGAACTGGTCCTTGTCCCGCCCCCCACGGCCGGCGAACAGGTGTGCGGTATCGTCGTATAGCCGGTACACGCCGACAAAGCCCTTGCCCATGCCGATGGGCCAGCTCATGGGCGCGCATTCGATCTTCAGCACTTCCTCGACCTCGTCCAGGATCTCGATGGGATCGCGCCCCTCGCGGTCGAGCTTGTTGACGAAGGTCATGATGGGCGTGTCGCGCAGGCGGCAGACCTCCATCAGTTTCACGGTGCGTTCCTCGACGCCACGGGCGATGTCGATCACCATCAGCGCGGAGTCCACCGCGGTGAGGGTGCGATAGGTGTCCTCGGAGAAGTCGGCGTGGCCCGGGGTGTCGAGCAGGTTCACCACGCGGTCCCGGTAGGGAAACTGCATCACCGACGAGGTCACCGAGATACCGCGCTGCTTCTCCAGCTCCATCCAGTCCGACACCGCGTGGCGGTCGCTCTTGCGCGCCTTCACCGTGCCCGCTTGCTGGATCGCGCCACCGTACTGCAAAAGCCGCTCGGTGAGCGTGGTCTTGCCGGCGTCGGGGTGGGAGATGATGGCGAACGTGCGCCGCTGGAGGATCTCGTTGGTGGAGCTGCTCACGGGAGGTATTGCGGGGAGATGAGGGCTTGCGACCGCCGGGGTCCCGCCGGCGGGAGCGCGATTATACGGGCAAGGCGCGCGCCGAATCCATGTCGGCCACGCGGCGTGTCGCTTCGCGCGCCTGGATTTCGAATCGAAACGCCATCCAAGCAAGCCTCAGCGAAGACCGGGGGCTGACGTCCAAGTGACGGATTTGCAGATTGTGAAATGGATCCCAGCTTTCGCCGGGATTTCGTACACACTTGGCGCCAGCATACAACTCAGAAATGCCAGCGAAAGCTGGCATCCATCTCACTGGGTTGCATCCGGCTGGTCACGAAGGAACAGCCGTATGAATGATCACCCCCGGTGTGGCACCCCGATCGCGACCGGCCTCACCGGCGAACCCGCATGCCCCTGCGACCTGAGTGGCAGGATCATGGTGCAGGAAGTCCATACGCGGTCCCCGGCCAGGTCCGACAACGCCGCGTTCTGAATCTGGTGGATGCCGTGGACGGCGAGGTTGGCGTGGTGGATGATGAACGGCAGCCCCTGGTCCATGCCCTGGGGTGGCATGGCCTGCATCGCCAGTTGCCCTTCCGCCACCGGGTCGGTGAAGGGGTTGTCCAGCGCGACCAGCACCACGTTGCGCTCGGCGAGATAGTCCGCCGCATCCGCGGCCAGGCCGGGACCCATGGTGTAGTAGGTCTTTTCCGTGTCCGGATCCTGCCAGTTATCGCTCCAGCCGGTATAGATATAGACCACGTCTCCCGGCAGGATGCCACGGGACTCGAGGCCCTGGGCAGCGAGCATCGCCTCGATGTCCGCGGCAGAAACCATCGCCCCGGGCATCATTCCTTCGCCGCCGCCGAGATAGCTCCTGGCATCCAGCAGCACGGCGGAAGTGATGATGGGCGGCACCTTGTCGATGCCGAGTTTCAGCAGCGGCGAATCCGCCGTCGGTTTGACATCGCCCTGTGTGTAGCCGCCGTAGTATTTCGCGTCGTTGACCGGCGCCTCGCCCTCACCGTTCCAGGCCTCGTCGTAGTAGGCGAAGTGGCCGAGCGCATCCATCTGCGTGCCCTGGGCGCCTGGTTCCCCGCCGGTTACCTGCTCGCCATTGAAGACATGGCGAGTGCCAGGGATCGAAACGGATGGCGTGAACTCGTACGCCAGCGGCCGGCCGAAGGGCGACAGCGGCATCGTATTCGAACGAACGTGGGACAGCTCGTAGGCTTTCGCTCCAGGTTGGGACAGGTAGTAGCCGCAGCGCGCCCACGTGCCGTTGCCCAGCGTGTTCGCCATGCCGAGTTCATCGCCGGCGGGCCAGGGGCCGGATGGCACGTGGGCCAGCGACTCGCTGGTGATCCCTGCCTCGCTCATTTGGTTGGCATGGTACTCCTGGTGATGGGCGCAGCCCGCCAGAAACACTGCCGCCGACGTAATCAAGAACCTGTACATGATCGATCTCCCTGGGGCGTCGTTGTGTCGTACAAGTGTAAACCGTCTCGGCCGATCCCGGGCAACCGGGTTAGAATCCGGCCCCGCGATTTTCCGCGGCGCTACCGGCCATGCCCCTTGTAACCCTCAAAGACGTCTCCGTCGCGTTCGGCGACAAGCAACTGCTCGACCGGGCGGACCTCGTCCTGGAAAGCGGCGAGCGCGCGGGCCTGCTCGGCCGCAATGGCGAGGGCAAATCGACGCTGCTGCGGGTAGTGGCCGGCAAACTCGCGCCAGACACCGGTGAATGCCAGGCCGCCCCGGGAGTGACTGTGGCGATGCTCGAGCAGCGCTGGACTCCGAGCGACAATGACACGGTTTACGACGCCGTCGCCGGTGGTCTCGGCGAGATCGGTGGCTGGCTCGCCGACTACCAGCACGCCGTGGAGGAAAGCGCCGGTGGCGCGGCAGGGGCCATGCGGCGGATGGCGACGCTGCAGCAAAAACTGGACGCAAGCGACGGCTGGCGTCTGCAGCAACGTGTAGAGAAGGTGCTTTCCCGACTGGGTCTCGCCGCCGAGGATCAGGCGGCTTCGCTCTCCGGGGGCTGGCAGCGGCGCGTATCGCTCGCGCGGGCGCTGGTCACGGAACCGGACGTCCTGCTGCTCGATGAACCCACCAACCACCTCGACGTGGAAGCCATCGAATGGCTCGAGAACCAGGTGCTGCAGTTTCCTGGCGCGGTGCTGTTCGTCACCCACGATCGCGCCTTCCTCCAGCGCGTGGCGAATCGCATCGTCGACCTCGACCGCGGAAAGCTGGCGGCCTGGCCCGGAAGCTATGCGGATTACCTGCGGCGCAAGGCGGCATTCCTGGAGCAGGAAGCGCGCCAGCAGGCGGAGTTCGACCGCCGCCTGGCCCAGGAGGAGGCCTGGATCCGCCAGGGGATCCAGGCGCGGCGCACCCGCAACGAGGGTCGCGTGCGCGCGCTCAAGCAGATGCGCGTCGACCGTGCGAAGCGTCGGGAGAAGCCGGGTACTGCGAAGATGCGCCTCGAGCAGGGGGACGCGAGCGGCAAGCTGGTATTCGAGGCCAGCGATGTCGAATTTGGCTACGGGGAAAAGATCATCGCACGGAGTTTCTCCACCCGCATCCTGCGTGGCGACCGGATTGGCCTCATCGGTCCCAACGGCGCCGGCAAGACCACGTTGATCCGGCTACTGCTGGGTGAATTGAAACCGCGCGCCGGCACGATCCGCCAGGGACACAACCTCCAGGTCGCCTGGTTCGACCAGCATCGCAGCCAGCTCGATGCCGACGCGAGCGTGGTGGACGCCATCGGCGAGGGACGCGATCACGTCACCGTGGGCGGGCGCGAACGCCATGTCATTTCCTACCTTTCGGACTTTCTCTTCACCCCCGCCCGGGCGCGTTCCCCGGTGCGCAGCCTGTCGGGTGGTGAGCGAGCGCGGGTCCTGCTGGCACGGTTGTTTTGCCGGCCGGCAAATGTTCTCGTGATGGACGAGCCCACCAACGACCTCGATATCGAAACGCTGGAACTGCTGGAGGAGTTGCTGCTCGACTACAACGGCACCCTGCTGTTGGTCAGCCACGACCGCCAGTTCATGGATAACGTCGTCACCAGCACCCTGGTGCTCGAGGGGGACGGCGGCATCGAAGAATACGTTGGTGGTTACAGCGACTGGGAGCGGCAGCGTCCCGCGCCTGCCGATCAACTGACTGCGCCCACGAGGAAGGAACCGGCCGCCTCCGCTGTGTCGGGTTTCACCGGGACGCCACCCACCTCTCCGTCAAAGCCGCGCAAGAAACCCGGCTTCCGCGAGCAACAGGAACTCAAGACCCTGCCTGCAAGGATCGAGACACTCGAATCCCGCCAGGCCGAACTCACGGGAACCGTTTCGGCGACGGACTTCTACCGGGGAGATCAATCCAGCGTGGAAGCCACGCTGCGAGAACTGGACAAGGTGTCGAAGGAACTGGAGGCCTGCTATGCGCGCTGGGAGGAACTGGAGTCCTGACCGTGACGCTCAGTGCAGCTTGAGCCTCGGCCTTGAACGTCGCGTGAGGAAGTTGGCCAGCGTCAGCAGTGTTGTTCGCACCACGCCCTGCACGCTCACCTGGTGGGACTTGTAGAGCGAAAGATAGGCCAGTCGCGCGAGCTTGCCCTCGATGGAGACGCTGCCGGTCTCGTGACCGAAGACGTTGCCCATGAGCCGCCCAATGGCGCTGCGCTCGCTGAGGTTGATCAGCGAGCCGAAGTCACGATAGTGAAATGGTAGCGCCGGCTTGCCCGCGATTCGCCGCTCGATGGTCTTCGCCAGTACGCGCGCCTGCTGGTGCGCTGCCTGTGCGCGCGGTGGCACCAGCTCGGTGTCCGACAACCGGCAGGCTGCGCAGTCGCCGATGGCGAAAATATCCGGATCGCGCGTCGTCGCCAGGGTCTCGTCCACCACCAGTTGCCCACCCCTGCCCTGCTCCAGCCCGTCCAGATTCGACAGCACCGCCGGCCCCCTGACCCCGGCTGCCCATACCTTCATCTCCGCCGGGATGCTCTCGCCACCGGCGAGGTGGAAGCCCGAAGGATCGGCGCTTACCACCCGCGCACCGGTATGCGTGACGATCCCGATCTCGTCAAGGACCGCGGCAGTGGTTTCCGACACCTTCTCGTTGAGCCCCGGGAGAATACGGTCGGCACCCTCGATGAGATGAATCTTCAGGTCCCGCGCGAGGTCGAGCTGGTCGAGACCGAAATCCACCAGCGCGTGAATGGAGTGATCCAGTTCCGCCGCCAGCTCCACCCCGGTGGCCCCGGCCCCGGCGATTGCGATGTGCAACTGGCCGGGACTCAGCGATCCTGTGGAGGCGTTGGCGGCGTAGCAGCGCTGCACCAGGTGGCGATGGAAACGGTCCGCCTGCTCGCGGCTGTCGAGGAAGTAGCAATGCTCCGCCACCCCGGGCACGCCGAAATCGTTGCTCACGCTGCCAATGGCGATCACCAGGATATCCCAGGACAGGACCCGCTCGGGGAGATACTCGGTCCCGTCCTCCGCCATGGAGGCAGCGATGGTCAGCGTGCGCGCGCGGCGGTCGACGGATTTCAATGCGCCAAGGCGGAAGCGGAAGTGATGCCAGTGCGACTGCGCGAGGTAGCTCAACTCGTCGTCGCTGGAATTGAGGGTGCCCGCGGCGACCTCGTGCAGCAGCGGCTTCCACAGGTGGGAGTGATTGCGATCCACCAGAGTGACCTGGATGTCATCGCGCTTGCGGAAGCGGTCACCCAGCCTGGTGACCAGTTCGAGGCCACCGGCGCCGCCACCCACCACCACGATGTTGCGCTGCTCCGTCGTAGTCATCACTCAGCCCTGCGACACAAGGCAGATTGCGCCCACCTGGCGACCGTAGTCCAGCTCGCCTCGATGGCAGGTGCGGCGGTAGCTGAAGTATTTCGATTCATCCGCGTAAGTATCGGCTTCACTGCGCGATACCATGCTAATGCTTGCCCGGCGCAAGCGGAGTTCGATGTAGCCCGGCAGGTTGAAATGCACGTTGCCCGATTGCGGATGGCGCTGAAAGCAGTCTTCGGCGTCCACCGGCGAGTCTGCCAACAGCCGATCGCGGAAGGCTTCGCCAACCTCGTAACTCGCGAGCTGTATAGCGGGTCCGATGGCGGCCACGATGGAGTTTCGGTCGGCGCCCAGTCCTCCCATGGTCTCGATCACCGCGTCAGTAACACCCGCCAGCGCCCCCTGCCAGCCGGCATGGGCCACGCCGACGATGCCGGGAGCGGCGAACAACACCGGGGCGCAGTCCGCGCCGAGAGCGCCGATGCAAATGCCGGGAGTTCGTGTCACCAGCCCGTCGGCCTCCGCCACTGCCTCCGGATTGGTGGATTCGCCCACCACTCGCACCGAACGACCATGAACCTGGCGGTTCGTGACCAGCACGTCGCCACCCAGCGCACTCGCCACCCGCTCGCGGTTCTCGCGCACTGATTCCGGCACGTCGTTCGCGGTGAAACTGCAGTTGAGTGACTCGTAGAGGCCACCAGATACACCACCCTGGCGGCCGAAAAAACCATGGCGCACGCCGGCAAGCGCAACAAGTTCAGCGCAACGCGTATGTTCCGGAATGGTCAGGACGGCTGAATCCACGGCAAATCTGGCGACGGTGTTTCGCCTTGGCTATAATCCGCGGACTGGTGATTGACCATCGGAGAGTTGGCAGAGTGGTCGAAAGGATCGCCGGGAGCGATCCTTCACGAGCGAAGCGAGCCCGCGAGGGCGAGGGACAGGAGGTCCCGAGTAATGCGGCGGAAAAAGCCGCATTCGGGGGTTCCGGTTTCCTCCCTGGCTGAATCCGGGTAGAGTGTCACAGACCATCGGAGAGTTGGCAGAGTGGTCGAATGCGGCGGTCTTGAAAACCGTTGACTGTAACAGGTCCGGGGGTTCGAATCCCTCACTCTCCGCCATGATGTATTGTTTTTAATATAAAAATCAATAATTTAATTAAGAGTAGGAAGTTATGGCCCCCCAATCAGCCCCCCCCCGCTATCGATCGCTATCCAGCTTCCGGTATAGGAAAGTGAACTATGTCAATCTTGATTTGAGATATTGTCTTCACAGGAATTGTCCCGCTTTAGTAGATGGTTGATCGCTTAAATTTCAAGCGGCCATTTGGACAAAGAACATCCTCTCATAATTCATCAGTAACAGGTACCCAGCGCCGAGTGACGGTGGTGCGGGTTGTACCATCCCTCAATGTAGTCGAAGATTGCCATCCGGGGTTCTGCCTGCGCCTTGAAGCGACGCCGGTCGATCAGCTCGCATTCCAGCGGGGTTCTACCCCATTTTCACAGACGGATGAGTTAAGAGCGATTTCCTGTTGATTCGCTCCTCGAGTTTTCGCTGTTTCAGCGGACTGTAGAATCGTTCAATATAATCAAATATATCGGTTCTTGCCTCCTGCCTGGTCAGATAGTGACGGCGGTTGACGCGCTCCCGCTTGAGCTGGCCAAAGAACCCTTCAAGAGCGGCATTGTCTCCACAACTCACGACCACACTCACGCTGCAAGTCAGGCCGTGGTCTTCCAGGAACAGCTGATATTCTTCACTGGTAAATTGCGTGCCACGGTCTAAGTGCAGAACGACCGGAAGCTTCCCCTTCCTTTGCCAAACAGCCATCAGTACAGCTTGGAGCACCAGCTGCCGATCCTGGCGATCGCTCACGACCAGCCGACGATCTTCCGGGAATACAAACCCATCACGACAGACAGGTAGAGCCAGTTCTCTGCAGTCCGGATATACGTGAAATCAGTGGCCCACCTGGTGTTTCGTTGTGCAGCATCGAAGTCCCGCTTCAGGTGGTTCTCTACACCATTGGGGCGGGGCGCTTAGACTTTCTTCCGCCATTTCCTAACCTGTGGGATTCCCTGTAAGCCGTCCAGCCGCATCAGGCGGGCGACCCGATTCCTTCCGCAGGATTTCCCCCGGTAGCGCAGCGCATCAAAAATACGGGGAGAGCCAAAGATCTCGTCACTGTCTGCGTGGATCTGTCGTATCTTCCCCAACGGCGTCTGATTTTGGCGGCTCCGGGTGGCCAGTGGGAGCCCTTTCCATCCATAGAAACCACTGGCGGAAACGTTCAGATAACGACACCTCAAGCGAATCGGAGATTCATCGCGGCAGCGATCGATCATTCTGCATGACATTACTCCCAGGCCATTGTCGGTCTTTTCAGATGTGTCTGTAAAATCGGGGTAGAACCCACTAGCAAACTGTAAATAATCGATTTCTAATGTTTTCTATCGACCTATGCATCATGTTTTCTAGCAGATGATAGTAGGATCGAATTCCATCAAATGGCTGATAGATAATAGATGGTCAACATTCAGAAACAATAAGAATCAGGAACGTATTTGATTGCCCTTCCTAGCATAGGATCTTTGCTTATGATTCAACGTGGCTGGGATTCAGGCAATGCTCATGAGTGTGGTCCGCCAGTTTCTCGATGAGTTGGCAGTTCGCTACCTTGCCACCAGCACACGCCGCGATCATGTGTTCCAGTTCTTCTTTCAAGGCAGATAAACGTACAATTTTTTGATTAACGTCGTCCAGATGCTTTTGCGATATCCGGGTTGCGACTACGCAAGAGTTGTCAGGTTGATCAAACAGCTCAAGTAGTTCACGGATTGCCGTTTGAGGAAACCCTAGTTCACGACTATGCTGAATAAATGCTAACCGCTCCATTTGTCCAACACCATATAGCCGGGTGTTTCCGGCAGATCGAGACGGCTCAGGTAGAAGGCCAATTTTTTCGTAGTATCGGATAGTCGGCACCTTACATCCTGTCTCGCGTGCCAGGCGACCAATGGTCATGGTTTCTGTGTTCATAATCTGAAAATTAGCGTCACCAGAATATCTACGTTATAGGACTTGAATCTATAGCAACTATAGATTGTATACTAAAATTTGTCATCCTAATTGAATAGGTCTATGCCGGGCTGTAGCTGCAGCAACAATTCATCCTTTGATGGGACGTCCACTGCGTTCAAACGTGCCATGTGGTTGGTAATTGCCATAAATGGCGTCATGTTCCTGGTGGAAATGATCGGTGGACACCTGGCCGAATCACAGGCTTTAAAGGCAGACGCGCTTGATTTCCTCGGAGACACCGTAACCTATTCGATCACTCTGATGGTTATTGGTATGCCGCTGGCATGGCGCGCCAGGGCCGCTTTACTGAAAGGCATAAGTCTCGCCGGGATGGGTTTATGGGTCTTTGGATCTACCGTTTATCATACGTTCTATTTGGGATCACCACAGGCAGAAGCGATGGGGCTAATTGGGATGCTAGCACTCGCTGCAAATCTTACAAGTGTGCTGTTGTTGCTGAAATATAGAGATGGAGACGCCAATATAAGATCAGTATGGCTATGTAGTCGTAACGATGCCATCGGCAATCTCGCTGTAATTCTAGCCGCTAGTGGAGTTTGGGCATCAAAGACCGCATATCCAGACATTTTGGTGGCAGGCGTGATGTCCGCGCTGTTTCTTTGGTCGTCGTATCAAATAATTCGTCAGGCACTCGAAGAACTATCAGATCAGCCACCCCCTGAATGTGATCAAAAATAATCTTGAAGCAATCATTTTTCAGAAATCTCCCTATATATTTGGTGACCGCACCCCGGAACTCGAGCATGGCGGAATGTGGAATATTCAACATATCAGGCAGCTACTTTTGCACAAACAGGAGGTGGAATCTTTCACAGTGATCGATGCGGCCTGGCGTTGTTGTAGTAGTCTTTCCATTGATCAATCGTTGTCCGGGCGTAGCCCAGACTGGCGAACCAGTGCGGGTCCAGGCAATAGGCTCGGAACTTTCCATTGAAGCTTTCAACAAACGCTTTTTGAGTCGATCTTCCCGGCTGGATGAAGTGTAGTCTCACACCAGATTCCTGAAACCAGAAGAACATCGCCTTGCTTGTCAGCTCCGATCCGTTTTCGCAGAAGATGATTTTCGGTCAGGGTCGGTGTCCCGTCAGGTGACAGAGCACTCGCGCCAGACACTGCCCAAAGATTTAGATGTCAACAATTTGCAGGACACAATCACGCGAGAAGTCATCCACGACTTTGAGCACACGGATGCGACGGCCATTGGCAACTGGTCACTGACAATGTCCATCGACCAGCGTTCGTTAACCTGGTCAGGCACCAGCATCGGTATCCGAGGCCGAATTAGTTTCTTTCGTTGTTTTGTGCGGACCTGCAGCACTTCCTCCCGGTAATTCTGTAGGTTCGCTTAGGATTCTGGACCAAGCCCTCACGCTGTAGCATGCATGCAGCGTCGAATACCCGTAGCGGGGATACCGTTCCGCCAGGGTCTTGAGGCGCTCTCTCAGTTCAGCATCATCGCGGCCCTTCAATGGGCACCAGGCAACAGACCGGCTGATGCCCGTCAGACGATAGGCCCTGCATTCGCTGACACGGCGATACTTAGGGTGATCCACGACCCGTCGCCGTTGCGCGGCCGTCACCAGTTCCCCCGAACAAGTGCCTTGAGGGCGGCCTTGTCGAGCTCGGCTTCGCGTTCTCGCTCTCCAGCTCCCGCAGGCGCTTAGCCTCGCTGACCTCCGTTCCACCGAATTGCGACATCAAGCGGCAGATTTTGTGCTCCGACACGCCATACTGTCGGGACAGATCGGGTACTGAGGCGCCGGTCCCGTGCTCTTACAGGATCGAAATATTTTGCTCTTCCGTATATCGGCTTTCTCTTCAAATCGGGACCTCCCACGGTCAACATTATAGGGAATTCCCACACTCCACATAGCTCGGATTACAGGGGTACGGTCAATGGTTTTTACTCGACGTAAGATTTCTCGAAGATTACAGCGATCGAGGTACTTTGTAGTCAATGCGTCAAGCTTTAACTTTATTCTCCAGCGCCACCCCAAAACGAGTAAGAATTTATTCAAGTACTCGACAATCGTGCGTCACAGGTCAACCAACAACAAACCTGAATGTCGAATCATTGGCTAACTCTATCTTTGACTGGCTTATCTATTTAATAAGCAAATACAAATTATTGAATACTATGGATGGTCAAATTTACAGACTCCCGAATTAAGAATTGGTAAGCGAAAGAATATTGCCTCTCACTGCCTACCAAACAACGTTTCTATTATCGGACAACCAGGAACACTCCCTTGAGAACATTGATTGGACATTTCTTTCAATACCCGCTCTATCTTTCGCATGTCGGCGATCTTTTTACGAATTCCTTTCAGGTGATTGATCGTCAATGAGTGGACCTCGCTACACGTTTGATCGCCCCCATCTATTAGGCTAAACATATCTCGCACTTCATTCAAGCTAAAACCCAACTCTCGGCATCGTTTAATAAACGAAAGTCGTTGAAGTTGTTTTCCGTTATATCTCCGTTGTCCGCTTGAGGATCTATCTGGCTTCGGCATGATGCCAATCCGTTCGTAATAACGGATGGTTTCTATTTGAACCCCTGAGCGTTTAGAGGCTTCTCCAATCAGGCAATCCGAGGTGTTATTGTCCATAAAAAAACTCGCTTGCATCTGTAGTCGCTACAGGTATTACTATAAACAAAATACAACACACAAGCAAAATCTAACGATGACAGCTACACCAATAGCGAATGACGAAGAATCAAAGTTATCTCCTAGATGGCTGGCTGCTGGCGGTATTCTAACTGCTCTGGGCGCAACTACGTGCTGTATTTTACCTCTTGTCCTGACCATGTTAGGCATTAGTGGTGCTTGGATGGCAAATCTCAGGTCGCTGTCTCCCTATCAACCCTATTTACTAGCTTCATCTGTACTAGCGATTGGCTACGGGTTTTATCAGGTTTACTGGACGCCCCGTAGATCATGTGCTGAGGGAAAAGTATGCTCTCGGCCGCTAGGTGGCAACATCGTCAGGATAGCGTTGTGGTCGGGTGTGGTGCTGGTGCTGGTCACGGCCACATTTTCTTTATGGTTTCCTATTGTTATTCCGTATTTACCGTAATTCACTGATTCAATATGATGAATACTATTCAACAAATATTTCTCGCTGTGATCTTATTGCTTACAACACTGACCGTTAACGCTGAAGAAAAAACAGCAATTTTAGAAGTAGAGGACATGACGTGCGCGTCCTGTCCGTATCAGGTGAAAAAATCACTGACGAAGATTGACGGCGTAATACATGTCGATGTTGCATTAGATACACGCGAAGCCACTGTTATCTTTGACGATACTCAAACCAACATTGCGACACTCACCAAAGCAACTGGCAACGCGGGGTTTCCCTCTTCAATTAAAGGAGTTAATTGACGCGAATCAAAATGATGAGAAACAGCACGATACTGAAAACGGGGATAATTGGCACGGTTCTAGCAGCATTGTGCTGTTTTACTCCAGTGCTCGTAGTTTTATTTGGGGCGGTAGGATTATCAGCGCTGGTTGGATACCTAGACCTGATTCTACTTCCAGCCTTAGCTGTTTTCGTGAGCATTACACTTTATGCCCTTTGGAAAAAACAACGAAATTAATCCCATTACTATGCCCACCGAATACAACTATGACCTAGCCGTAATTGGCGCAGGATCAGCTGGGTTCTCCGCCGCCATCACCGCTGCTGAACAAGGGGCAACGGTGGCTCTTATCGGATATGACACGATTGGCGGCACTTGCGTTAATGTGGGCTGCGTCCCATCTAAAACAATGATCAGAGCAGCCGAAACGCTTCATCATTCCAGAGCAGCCCATCGATTTAACGGTATTGAGTGCTCGGCATCGGTAAACAATTGGTCGTCGGTGATGGCGGATAAAGATCAATTAGTAGAGAACCTCCGAAATGCTAAATACATTGATGTACTAGCCTCGTATGATTCCGTCACGTACATGGAAGGAAAAGCCACATTAGCCGAAGGCGGAGTGATGGTAGACGGCAAATATATCAAGGCGGAAAAAACTATAATTACTACTGGTAGCCATGCCACAACACCTCTGATTAAAGGAATCGAAAGTGTTCCTTACCTAACCAGTACTACAGCTTTAGAACTAGACCACATACCGGCCTCGATGATCGTTATTGGCGGCGGTGTGATCGGTTGTGAATTGGGTCAAATGTTTTCGCGGATGGGGACAGAGATCACAATCCTTTGCCGCTCTCGATTGTTACCGACCGGGGAACCGGAAGTAAGTGAGGTTCTGGAAACTGCTTTAGTCGCCGAAGGCATTAAGATTCAGTGCGGGAGTATTTATAAATCGATTTCCCATGATGGTGAAATCTGTCTTTCTTATGAGAACAATAGTGCTAGGAATGAATTACGAGCCGAACAGGTGTTAATCGCGACAGGGCGAAGAGCCAATTCCGATAGATTAGGAGCAGACGCTGTAGGTGTTGAAAGATTACCGAATGGGGGAATTAAAATTGATGATCGAATGCGAACATCTCGACCAGGTGTTTACGCGGCTGGGGATGTGAGCGGTCAGGATATGTTTGTCTATATGGCCGCCTATGGAGCTAAAGTAGCGGCTGAAAATGCACTCAATGGTGATTCAAGGAAATACGATAATACTGTCATGCCGGAAGTGGTTTTTACTGATCCTCAAGTAGCCACCGTTGGTCTTACCGAAGCAGAAGCAAAAGCGGCAGGACATAGTGTTATCACTTCTACGATTAGTTTGGAGCATGTTCCTCGCGCTTTAGCTGCTCGAAATACGCGCGGATTAATTAAATTAGTAGCTGATGCAAAAACACGCGTTTTGCTTGGTGCACACATTCTAGCTCCAGAAGGGGCGGACAGCATTCAAACTGCGGCGATTGCAATCAAAACCGGCATGACGGTAGATGACTTGGGGAACATGATATTTCCGTATTTGACTACCGTAGAAGGGTTGAAACTGGCTGCCCAAACGTTTGACAAAGATGTCTCAAAACTGTCCTGTTGTGCTGGCTAAATATCTGCGATCAAAGATCTCCTGAAAAACTAAAAGATCAGAACTGTCAGTAAAGGGCAAATAGCGGACATCTTTCTCTAGTTCGCGAACGCCTGAATTTGCAGGCAAGCAAAAATCTAGAGCGCCAACTAATCAGCCGCATCAATGGCCCATCAACGATCTTCTGACGGTTAGCTAGTAGGGAGAAAGCCAGTAAAATTGTTTAATGGCTAGACTAACCGAACTACAGCAAAGTTTTATCGAACATTATATCCAGTGCGGCAACGGTGCGGCGGCGGCCAGGAAGGCTGGATACAGGAAAGGCGCCGCTGTACGTGCATGTAATCTACTCAAACGTCCAGATGTCCAGATGTCCAGAAGGCGATCAAGGATCAGCGGGAGGCCATGCGGATAGAAGCTGGGATTAGCAAAGCGTATATGGCTCAGTCCGCTTTGAAAACTTATGAACAAGCTACAACAGTGAGGGAGCAACTGCGAGCTATCGATATCATGGCCAAACTGTATGACCTGTATCACTAACAGCGCCTATTGAATGGCTCGGTAATGTCCGAAACAAACGTAGAGTACCTTGCAAGAGCACCAGTTGGAACTAGATATTCTGAATTGGACAGCTCCTCAAGATAATCTCATGAATATTGATTAAATAGTAAAATGGTAAAAATTAGACAAAATACTTCACCATTTCAAAAGCGAGAACGCGCGTTTATTGGAGCTAGGTATATTTTTCTATTAGTATTCAATACGATATGGTTACATCTAATAGAATACGGAGAAACCACTTAACAGGTTATCGCGCATGCGCGCGTTCACAGAAGCAGCACTTGATAGCCGCAGGATAAAATATTGGAATCAGTAAGTTACGGAAATCGACATGTACTATGTGTTAAAAATAGTAATCACAACAATTCTCATAGTCGCTATCTCTGAGGTATCTAAGCGTAGCTCCCTAATTGCGGCTGTTCTGGCATCGGTTCCGATTGTATCGGTATTGGCTATGCTCTGGCTTTACGTCGACACCAAAGATATTGAGAAAGTTTCCGCATTATCTACCAGTATTTTCTGGTTTGTATTGCCTACGTTAGTTTTGTTTGTCCTGCTGCCCTTATTGCTAAAGTTTGGCTGGGGGTTTTATCCAAGTCTTTCTGTATCTGTTGTAGCAACAATACTAAGTTATTTCGCTATGGTTTCTGCGCTTAATTATTTCGAGGTTAAACTGTAAATGTCTTATAACAAGTTGCTCAAATTTAGTTCTATCCTGTTTCCCCCGGCACTTAATTAAGCACATTTAGGTTGGTTTCGGGCTGATCATTCGTCTTTCTTTTCTTCAATGGATTATATAGCCGTTTGATGTAATCAAACACATCGGTTCTGGCCTCGGATCGGGTCTGATATCGACGGCGATTGACCCGTTCACGCTTTAAATATCCAAAGAAGCTTTCCGCTACTGCATTGTCATAGCAACTGCCTACGCCACTCATACTGCTCACGATATTATCGTCTTTCAGGAACAGCTGATACTCGTGACTGGTGAACTGCGATCCCCGGTCAGAATGTAATATCACGGGCTGGGTGTGTTGTTTCTGCCACAATGCCACGACCACCGCCTGAATGACGAGATGCCTGTCCATGGTCTGACTCATCGACCACCCAATTACCATCTTTGAGTACAGATCGATAACCGCCGACAGATACAACCATCCCTCTCCGGTCCGGATATAGGTAATATCCGTCACCCACTTCCTGTCCGGTGCCGCCGCCTTAAACTCGCGTTGCAAATGATTGCGCAACCCTTCGGGCCGGTCCCCCGACTTTCCGGCGCGCCACTGCTTACGCGCCGGGATTCCTTGCAGTCTCGCCGCCGTCATCAGTGTTAGCAACATCCCTTAAAGTCCGATTTTCATCATTTTAAGGTGTCCCCCCAACTGAGGCTGTGCAAACTTCCCGAGGTGTGCAACCACGACTCGGGAG
>JAUILZ010000056.1 GCA_030432755.1 Gammaproteobacteria bacterium
TTGGGTCGGCGCTTCATCGCGGACGGTTCAAAAAAAAAGACGCCGCGAATGCGGCGTCACAATCCCCCGGTCATCTCCGGATCAGATGGCCAGCTCCATTTGCTGGGCGATGGTCCAGGTGCAGACGGCTGTCAGGTCGGTTCCGTTGACGTTGAGGCGGATGCTGTACTTGCCTTCTGACGGCACCGTGCGGGTAACAACAAGCTGGTTGCCGTTGATGAAGGTGTTTTCCTGGTTGGCCATCTCTCCCTGCACGCCATAGAGCAGCGAGCCCGCGCCGTTATAGCTCTGGCTGAACTGGAAGGTTGCGGTCGCCTGCTCGCCAGGCTCCACGGTACCCAGGTGGGGCGAAGGTTTGCATGACAGGCTCAGCGCCGGGTTCTGCGGCGCATTGCCGCCACTGCCGTTTCCATTGCCGTTGCCACTATTCTGTGGCGCCGGCGGATTGGGCGCTTCGGAGGTTTCGCTGTCACCGCCGCCACAGGCGGTCAGGGTGAGCCCCAGTAGTATGATAAAAAGTGAACGTTTCATGGTCGTGCCTCTTTCAGGTGAATGAAATGCGGATCGGTTGATCCATTGCCCCGTAGTCGACGACCGGCGAACCGGGGTTCAGCGAAATCGTCAGTCTGTGAACCAGTTCACATTGGCATTGCCCCGGAACGCGATGGAACCGGATAATTCCGGGCTTACCGGATGTAAGGAGCGGGAGATGAAAATGAGAAGAGGAAAACCGTCCTGGCCGAGAGACTGGCAGTGACATGCTGTCTCGTGGATATTCCCATTATCGGGGTCGGAGTGTAGGCGCCTCGATAGGCTGGCCTGTATCAGTTTGCCTGGCACTGCTCTGCCTGCTGGTGGCGACACCCCGTGCACTGGCGCAGTCTGTCTGGCACCCCGAGTTCACTCCCGTGACCGGCGACGTGCGCGCCGCCGATGCGCCACTGGAGATCGTTATTGATGCCGCGCTACCGCCGGCGGAACTGGACAGCCTGGCGCTCGAGATCGACGGACTCGATCACAGCGCCATCCTGGAAGTGGATCACGGCGCCGCCCGCACCACGCTCACGCTGGCGCCGCCGGAGCCCCTGGCCGAGGGTCCGCATGACCTCAGGCTGCTGGTGTATTCGGCGGACGGCGAAATCATCGAACGCGGATCCTGGCGCTTCCTGGTAGCCGGGTCCCGCGGATTCTCGCTTGCCGGCGCGCGCCTTCCGACAAACATCGAGGTCGGCTATCGGCTGGACTCTGACGATCCGGACTACGACGGCGACCGGCTGGTGGCGGATGGCAGCGCGAGCCTCGACGCCAGCGGTCGGGCGGGTAGCTGGCAACTCGCGGCCAATGGCGATCTGCTACTGCAGACAGACCATGACGAAATCGCGGCGGAACTGGCCACGGAAGAGCTCGACGATGCTTTCGCCCTCGAGGCGCGTCACGACATCGAGCTCGGGGAGTACCTGTTTCGTGGTGACCGGCCCGGACTGGAGGCGCTCGTAGGGCATCACGCCCTGGACGGTGGCAGCCTGCTGATGTCGGATTTCAATCGCCGAGGAGCCTCCGTGAACGGGAATGCCGGGGATGGCCGCCTGCAGGGCTCGGTGTTTGCCTTCCGCACCGAACCCATACTCGGCTGGAACAATGGCCTCGGCGTTGGCGACGACGCCAACCGCGTACTTGGCGCCATGGCTTCGCTGCATCCCTTTTCCACGAATCCGGAGCGGCTCTCCTTCCAGGTCATGGGGCTGCGCGGGGAGGGCAGCGCCAGCGACGGTATCGGCATCGGCGGGGAGGGACCGCCGGGCAGCGGCGATGGCATCGCCCTCGCTGTGGAAAGTCGCCTCGCGGATGACCGCTTCAGGTTGCGCGGCGAGATCGCGCGCTCGAATTTCGACGCGGATGCGAGCGACGGGGTGGATGAAGAACGTAGCGACGACGCCACCAGTCTGCTCGCCGAGGTGATTCCCTGGCGCGATGCCACGGGCGAGCGATCCGTTTCCCTCGGCGCCGAGTACCAGCAGGTGGGCCGCGACTTCCGCAGTCTCGCCAATCCCACCCTGCCCAACGATCGCGAGATGCGCCGCGTCTTCGCCGGCCTGGACGCGGGCGCGTGGACGCTGCGCGCGCAGTTCGCGCGCGAGAACGACAACGTGGACGGGGATGCCGAACTCCCCGGGCTGGAAAACCGGATCCGGGAATTCCTGGTGTCCTGGTCGCCGCTACGTACGGAAGAGGCGCTTCCCTGGTACGGCCGCCCAGCCATCACCGCCGGCGTCCGCCGCACACGCACCACCGGCGAGGCGCCCCCGGACCCCCTGCTCGATCTGCTGGGTGGGGGCGGGGAAACGATCATCGACAGCGAAACGCCCTATTACCACGCCGATCTTTCCCTCCAGCACGATCGCTGGGGCGTCAACCTCGGCTTTGCCCAGGGGGACGAGGAAAACCTGTTGTCCGGCAGCAATGCGGCGGGTTCGCGCAGCCAGTCCGCGGGATTCCACTGGATTCCGGGAGAGCGGCTGTTCCTCTTCGGCCAATGGCAGCAGGACCGATTCGACAGCGGCCCGGGCCTGCCGGTGCTGGACACCGACCTGTTCATGCTGAACGCGGAAATCGGCATCCTGCCGGGACGCCTGAGCCTGCTGGTCGACGCCAGTTTGAACCGCAACACCACCGATGACGACTTCCTCGATGAAGAAACCCGGACATGGGGTCTGGGTCTCGACTGGCAACCCGGTCATCCTGCCTGGCAGCGCCGCGGGGCGACCCTCTGGATTCGCGCCGAGGAGCAACAGGTTCGCGACCACCAGGACGCCGCCGGGGATTTCGAC
>JAUILZ010000050.1 GCA_030432755.1 Gammaproteobacteria bacterium
GTTCTACTATGCATGTTGCAGTGTCCGAAAAGGTTGAAACGCACTTCCGGTTTTAGAGATAAAACCTCGGCACTGCAACACTTTCCCGCCCCTTCTCCAAAACATGTCCCCAACCCGGTGAATCGGCGCAAACTGACGCCAGCCGGGGCTTCCCGCGACTACCCGAAAATTATTCCGGACAGTAGTGAGCCTTCGCTGGGATTACGGTGGGCCCTGGCTTCGTGCGAACGCGGCGGTTCAATACGAAACGCCGGCGAAAGCCGGCGTCCATGTAGCGAGCGCGCACTCCGGTCAGGCATGGATCCCGGCTTTCGCCGGGATTTCGGCGCATGTGTGGCTCGCCGGGATTTCGATGCCGTGTGCTGCTAGCGCTAGCCAGCCCGCGAACTCTCCTGTTCCTTCGCCACCCACTTGTCACCATGTATCTTCTCCCGCAACCGCTGGAACACCACGTAAAGCATCGGGATGAGGAAGATGCCGATGATCGACGCCGCCAGCATGCCGCCGAACACCGCGGTGCCGACGCCGCGCTGGCTGCCCTGGCCGGCGCCGGTGGAGGTAATCAGTGGCACCAGGCCGAGGATGAAGGCGAAGCTGGTCATCAGGACCGCGCGAATGCGCAGGCGCGCGCCGTTGACGGCGGCGTCCAGTACCGATCGGCCAGCGGCGCGTTCCTCCATGGAGAACTCGATGATCAGTATCGCGTTCTTGCTCGCGAGGCCGATGAGTACGACGATGCCCACCTGGGCGTAAAGGTCGTTGGACAGGCCAGTGAACAGGAGCGCGGCAAGGGCGCCGAACACCCCCACGGTGACGGACAACAGCACGGCGGCGGGCATCGACCAGCTTTCATACAGGCCTACCAGGAAGAGATAGGCGAACAGCACGGCGAGGGCGAGCACGATGATGGTCTGACCGCCGGCCTCCTTTTCCTGGAAGGCGGTGCCTGTCCAGGAATAGCCGTAGCCCTGGGGCAGGGTGGTCTCCGACAATTTTTCCATCGCGGCGATCGCGTCGCCGGAACTGTTCCCGGGTGACGGGCCGCCCTGGATGGTGACGCTGCGGTAGTTGTTGTAGCGTTGCAGGATCTGCGGTCCGAGTATCAGCTCCGGCTCCATCAACGCCCGCACAGGCACCATCTCGCCGCGATCGTTGCGCACGTGGATGCGGTAGACATCGTCGAACTGCTTGCGGTCCGCCTCCTCGCCCTGGATCTGTACCTGCCAGGTGCGACCGAACTTGTTGAAGTCGTTGACGTAGTATCCGCCCAGCGTCGACTGCAACGCGGTGAACACGTCCTGCAGGTCGACGCCGAGGGTCCGCGCCTTCTCCCGGTCGATGTTGAGGAACACCTGGGGATTGTTCGTCGCCCACATGGAGAATACCTGGCTCAACGCCGGATCCTGGTTGGCGGCGAATACCAGCCCGCGCATCGCGGAAGCCAGTTCGTTGGGGGTCTGGCCCATGCGGTCCTCGAGTTGGTACTCGAAGCCGCCGCCGCTACCCAGGCCGATGATGGGCGGCGGGATGAACGGCATCACCAGAGCCTCCGGGATGCCGGCGGTGAGCGCTGCAACCCGTCCCACTGTCGCTTTTACGGACATCTCCGGCGCCGTGCGCTCGTCGAAAGATTTCAGGCGGCAGAGCACGAAGGCGGAATTGGAAGACACCGCGCCGTCCAGCAGGCTGAATCCCGGCACCGTCAGGACATACTCCATCGCCGGGTCCTGCTGGAGGATGTCCTCTACCTGTTTTGTGACCTCGAGAGTGCGTGACAGCGAGGCGCCCTGGGGCAGCTGGATCTCGGCCATGAACGCGCCCTGGTCTTCGTCGGGCAAAAGCCCGGTGGGAGTGACCTGGAACAGCCAGCCTGTGGCGAGGCCCACGCCCGCGATCGCCACCACCACCAGCAGGGAGACCCGTACCAGGCGCGCGACGATGCCCGCATAACCGTCGCGAATACCGTCGATGCCGCGCATCACGTGACGCATGAGGCCGCGGCGTCCCTCGTGGGGGCGAAGCAGGATCGCGCAGAGAGCCGGCGACAGGGTGAGCGCGTTGATCGCGGAAATCAGCATCGAGCAGGCCACCACCACGGCGAACTGGCGGAACAGTTCGCCGGTAATGCCGGGAATGAACGCCACCGGTAAAAACACCGAGAGCAGCACCAGGGTGATGGCGATGATCGGACCTGTGATCTGCGCCATGGCCTTCTTCGACGCCTCCCGCGGCCCAAGGCCTTCCTCCTCCATGATGCGCTCGACGTTCTCCACCACCACGATGGCGTCATCCACGACGATGCCGATGGACAGCACCACCGCCAGCAACGAGATGGTGTTGGCGGAGTAACCCAGCGCCAGCAGGCAGGCGAAGGTGCCGATCAGCGCGACCGGCACCGCCACCAGGGGGATCAGGGTTGCACGCCAGCTGCCGAGAAACAGGAACACCACGAGGATCACGAGGGCAAAGGCTTCCAGCAACGTATGGATCACCTTTTCCAGGCTGGCGAGGACGAATTCCGTGGTGTCGTAGATCACCGCGTACTCGAGGTCGTCGGGGAACGATTCCGCCAGCGATTCCATGGCCTGGCGCACGCCTTCTGCCACCGCCACGGCGTTGGCACCGGGTGCAAGGTAGATACCGAGACCGGTGGTGGGGGCGCCGTTCAGACGGCTGATGGAATCCGACTGGCTGGAGCCGAGTTCCACCCGCCCGAGGTCACGCACACGTACCTTGGAGCCGTCGGCATTGGCACGCACCATGATCTCCTCGAATTCGGCGACCTCTGACAGCCTGCCCTTGGTCTGGAGGGTGATCTGGAACTGGTTGTCCGGCGTCATCGGCTGCGCGCCGATGCGTCCCACGGCGGCCTGGATGTTCTGGTCGCGGATCGCGGCAATGACGTCCGCGGGCGTCAGCCCGAGTGCCGTAAGTCGCTCCGAGTCGAGCCAGATGCGCATGCTGTAGGGCAGTGCGCCGAACTGCCCCACCTCGCCCACGCCGTTGACCCGCGAGAGCGTGTCCACCAGGTTGATGGTGGCGTAGTTGCTGAGGAACAATGAATCGTAGCTACCACCGGGTGAGAACAGCGATACCACCTGGAGCATGGCGGTGGAGCGCTTGCGCACGGTCAGGCCCTGGCGTTTCACTTCCTCCGGCAGACCGGGCTCTGCGAGGTTGACCCGGTTCTGCACGTTGACGGTGTTGATGTCCGGGTCGGTGCCGATGGCGAAGCTCACGTTCAGGCTGTAGCTGCCGTCGTTGGCGCTGCTCGACTTCATGTAGAGCATGTTGTCGACGCCGTTGACACGGGACTCCACCAGCTGCGCCACGGTGGCCTCGACCACTGCCGCACTGGCCCCCGGGTAGCTCGCTGTCACCGAAACCTGGGGCGGGACGATGTCCGGGAACTGCGCGACGGGAATGCGGGTAATGGCAATCAGCCCGGCGATTGTGATGACCACCGAGATGACAGCCGCCAGCCTCGGCCGGTCGATAAAGACATCCGAGATCATTGTGCCGCTCCCCCGCCGGCCTCACCCTCCGGCGTGACAGTGACCGGCATCCCCGGGCGGACTTTCTGTATGCCCTGGGAGATGACCAGTTCCCCTGCCTCGAGCCCGCTCGTGACCACCGCCTGGTTGGCAAGCTGCTGGCCGATCTCGATGCGACGCACCTGGGCCTTCTGTTCCGCGTCGACAATGAGTATGTAGATGCCCTGCTGGTCTACCTGCAAGGCTGACTGCGGCACGACCACCGACTCCTGTGGTTCGCTCTCCCGAACCACCACGCCAACGTACTGGCCATCCACCAGGATGCCGTCCGGGTTGGGAAATTCCGCCCGCACGGTAACCGTATCAGTGCCAGGGTCGGTAGTGACGTCGACGAAGTCGATCCTGCCCTCGTGCTTGTACAGGGCGCCATCCGCGAGGCGCGCGTCGACTACTACTTCGTTCGGCGTTCCGCCGCTCTCCTCGATATCACGTCGCGCGTTCAGCAGTTCGCGGTGAGACAGCGGGAAGTGGACATAGATGGGATCACCGCTGACGATGGTGGCGAGCGCGCCCGAGGACGGCCCCACGAGGTTGCCAACGTTGAAGCTCGCGAGGCCGATGCGGCCCGTGATGGGCGCAGAGATACGGGTGTAATCGAGGTCGAGTTGCGCCGCGGCAAGCGCCGCCTCGGCCTGGGAAATACCCGCCGTGGCGATTGCCTTCGCCGCGCGCAGTTCATCCACCTCCGATTTGGAGACAAAGTCTTTCTGCGACAGTTCTTCGCGCCGGAGCAGCTGGGCGCTGGCATTCTGCTCGTCCGCGCGTGCTTTCTCGAGGTCGGCCTCGCGCTGACGTACCACCGCCTCGTAGCGATCCGGCTCGATGGTGAACAGCAGGTCGCCCACCGCTACTTCCTGCCCTTCGGTGAAGTGGCGCTCCTTGAGATAGCCCTCCACCCGTGCGCGCAGTTCCACCCGGTTGACGGCGGTGACGCGGCCGACGAACTGGGCCTCGTCGCCTACGGGGCGTATTTCGGCCGCAACCGCCAGCACGGAGGGTGGCGGTGCCTCCGGCATCGCCTGCTGCTCCGCTTCGTTGCCACAACCCGCGGTGACCGCCAGCGCCAGCACAATGCCAGCCCCGCGCCATGTGCCTCGCGGGCGTCCGCGGAGCCGTCGCGCGGGGTGATTAACGGTAGCCGATATGGTAGCTCCGCCGAAGGCGGTTCGCGGTGCGGACATGACGCGGTTCCTGGGACTGGGGGCAGGGCGGTATTGTAGTCGCATTCGAATTATTGGAATGTTAAGGTGAAGTAATGACGCCGTTGCCACGTTGTCGCATGCCGTTGCCAGGAGCCGAGTTTCTCCGGCTGTCTGCATCTGGCGTATAATTCCGCGCGTTTCACCCACGGCCCGCATCCATGAAACTGGTCACCGCCATCATCAAGCCGTTCAAGCTGGACGACGTTCGCGACGCCCTCGGCGAGATCGGCGTACAGGGCATGACGGTGACCGAGGTCAAGGGTTTCGGACGCCAGAAGGGGCACACCGAGCTGTATCGCGGCGCCGAATACGTGGTGGATTTCGTCCCCAAGGTCAAGCTGGAGGTCGCGGTGGAGGAATCCCGCGCGGACCAGGTGGTGGAAGCCATCGTCCAGGCGGCCCAGACCGGCAAGGTCGGGGACGGCAAGATATTCATCTACGATCTCCAGAAAGCGGTGCGCATCCGCACCGGCGAGATCAACGACGACGCGTTGTAATCCGTCTATAGTCCGGCGCGCTGCCGGTGATCCTCGATATGCTGTCATCCCGCGTGATACCCGCCACGCTTGCATTGCTGCTGGCGCTCTCACTCGCGTCCGCCAGGGCAGCGCGCGCGGACTATGACACGGGTCTCGCGGCCTACGCCGCGGGGGATCATGCCGCAGCCCTCGCCGCGTGGTCCGATCCCGCCCTTGCCGGCAACGCGGAGGCGCAGTTCGCCCTCGGGGTGATGCACATGCGCGGCATAGGCACCGAACGCGATGAAGCCGCCGCGGTGGAATACTATCGGCGGGCCGCGGATGCGGGCTTTACCTCGGCGCAGTACAACCTGGGCCTTGCCTACTACACTGGCCGCGGGGTCGCGCGCGATCCGGCCCAGGCGATGCGCTGGTGGCAACTGGCGGCGGAACAGGGTCACGCCGTGGCACAGTACAACCTCGGCGCATTGCTCTGGGGTGGCGACGGCGTGGTCAAGGACCAGGCGCGGGCGATGCACTGGTTCCGGCTGGCGCGATCCAATGGAAACGAGGACGCATCATCATTCCTGCTGACGCTGTTCGCGCCGATGTACCAGGAACTTACGCCGGACACTCTCCAGCAGGTGCGTAGCGACAGCAACCGTTCCATTCCCCTGATCGACGAGTACGGGCTCTACAAGCTCGGGCTGCAGGCGATGGATGCATCCGACTACGCCCAGGCGTTCGGCTACTGGGAGCCCCTCGCGCGCGACGGTCACGCGGATTCGCAGTTCCAGGTGGCGCGGCTGTATGAACTGGGGCTCGGCGTGGCGAAGGATTTCGACCGCGCGCTCACCTGGTATGACCGCGCAGCACAGCAGAACCAGGGCGATGCGCAGTACCGCCTCGGCCTCTACCACATGAACGAAAGCCCGGACCCGAACAAGGCGCTGGGTTTCTACTGGATCCAGTCCGCCGCGGATAACGACAACGCCGAGGCCCAGGCGTACATCGATTCGCAGTGAGGGTCATGGCTCGGTCCAGTCAATCCGTCGGCACGCATGTCGCCCGCTTTCGCCAGATGGATGCTGGCGAGATTGCGCGCTTCCTGGAGGCCTGGCGGCTGATGCTGTACTGGTGGGCGCGACGTCGGCTCGGCAGGCTGCCTGAAGGCATTGCGGCTGAGACCAACGTGCCGGATTCACTGCCGGCAGAAGAACGGACCGCCGAGATGACCGCGTGCGAGCGCGCGGTGCATCGCGCCGAGCGCTACCACTTCATGCGCGGCAACTGCCTGCTGCGTGCGCTCACGCTGCGTGACCTGCTGCGCCGCCACGGGCTCGGCGCGGTGCTGCGCATCGGCGTCGCGCCGGGCAATGCGGTGGAGCCCGATGTGTCAGGCCGGGCCGCGCCAGGCCTGTCGGCCCATGCGTGGGTGGAGGCCGGTGGCCGGCAAATGGGTTACGGCACGATCCCCGGCAGCATCGATCAACCCGACTATCGCGTGATGCGGGGCAGTCCGGGCGGGTGATTATCAGCGCGCGATGCCATAGCGCGCGCGGTAGGCCTCCACCGCGCGGGCATGTTCCCCGAGCTCCGGCATCGTGGCGAGTCGGGATTCCAGGTCGGACAGGCGGATGATCGCGTGAACCGGTATTCCGTACTGCGCTTCCACCGCCTGCACGGCAGATTGACCACCGTCACCCGCCACCTCTTCGCGGTCGAGGGCGATCACCACCGCGAGCGGATTGGCGCCCGCGGATCGGATGATCTCCATGGACTCCCCCACCGAAGTGCCCGCGGTGATGACGTCGTCGATGATCACCACGTCACCGGAGAGCGCGGCGCCGACGATGTTTCCCCCCTCGCCATGATCCTTGGCTTCCTTGCGGTTGAACGCCCAGGGGACCGACAGGTCATGCTCGTCGGCAAGCCGGATGGCGCAGGCGGCGGCGAGCGGAATGCCCTTGTAGGCGGGGCCGTACAACATGAACGGCCGCTCGTGGCCATATATCCGCGCCAGGAGCGCCGCGTAGTGGCTCGCCAGCCTGCCGAGGAGGAAGCCGTCGTTGAACAGTCCCGCGTTGAAGAAATAGGGGCTGACGCGGCCGGACTTGAGGGTGAACTCGCCGAAGGTGAGTATCCGGTGCTCGAGGCACAGGCCGATGAAATCCTGTTGTTGTTCGGACATGGAAGCAGTGGTGGAACGGATAAGTCGCGCCAGGCCCGGCGATTGCGCGGGAGAACCGGGGCGATGATACCGGGGGAGTCGCGGTAATGGAATCACGCACCCGGGAGATGCTGGCGCTGCTCGCCGACCACCGCGTCTGGGTAATGCTGCTGCTGGGCTTTTCCGCCGGATTGCCGCTGCTGCTCATCTTCGGCACGCTGTCCCTGTGGCTGCGCGAGGCCGGGGTGGAGCGCAGCGTGGTAACCCTCTTTAGCTGGGCCGCGCTCGGCTATTCCTTCAAGTTCGTCTGGGCGCCGCTGGTGGACCGGCTCGCCTTGCCGTTGCTCACCCGGCGTCTCGGCCGGCGGCGCGCCTGGCTGTTGTTTTCCCAGTGCATGATCGTGGTGGCAATGTGCTGGATGGCGTCCATCGACCCCGGGGAAGGGGAGGCGTCACTGCGCTGGCTCGCCCTCGCGGCGGTACTGCTGGGATTCTCCTCCGCGACCCAGGATATCGTCATCGACGCGTTTCGCATCGAGTCCGCCGCGCCGCGGCTGCAGGCGATGTTGTCATCCACCTATATCGCCGGCTACCGCATCGCGATGCTGGTGGCCGGGGCAGGTGCGCTGCTTCTCGCCGATCATCTCGGCACCAGCGCCGGTAACTATGACCACGATGCCTGGCGCATCACCTACCAGGTCATGGCCGCGTTCATGCTGGTGGGCGTCATCACCACGCTCAGGGTACGAGAGCCGAAACGCGGTAACGGGGGGCGGGGGGACGCCAGCAGTGATCCCCGGCTGTTGCTGCTGTTCGTCGCCTGCGCACTCGGTTTTATCGGCTGCTACATTCTCTCGCAAGGACATGCTGTTACCGGGCGCGCCGCGCTGACCGGTATCCTGGGCAATGCCGCCCTCGCGGGCCTGGTGGTGGAGTCGGTGCGCCTTGGCGCGGGTGTCGTCGCGGGCTGGCTGGTGGCGCGCCTGCTGGCGGTCGTCGGACTGGTGCCGCTGGAGGTGGCGGGCCGCGCATACGTCGATCCCCTGCGTGAATTCTTCCAGCGCCACGGCGCGACCACCGCCTGGCTGGTGCTCGCGCTCATTGGCCTCTACCGTATCTCGGACATCGTCCTCGGCGTGATCGCCAACGTGTTTTACTACGACCTGGGCTTTACCAAGTCCGAGGTCGCGGTGGTGTCGAAGAGTTTCGGCCTCGCGATGACCATCATCGGTGGCTTCGGTGGCGGGTTCCTTGCCTTTCGCTTCGGTGTCCTGCGCATCCTGTTGCTCGGCGCGCTGCTGTCCGCTGCTACCAACCTGCTGTTCATGTTGCTGGCGGAGACCGGTCACAGCCTGCCGCTTCTCTACGTGGTGATCGGCGCCGACAATCTCTCCGGTGGCTTAGCCAGCACCGCCTTCGTCGCATTCCTCTCCGCGCTCACCAACATTCGTTTCACCGCGGTGCAGTACGCGATCTTCTCGTCGCTGATGACGCTCCTGCCCAAGGTGATGGGCGGATACTCCGGCGGCATGGTGGACAATCTTGGCTATCCGGGCTTCTTTCTTTTCACCGCGCTTCTCGGGGTGCCGGTCATCGCACTCGTGATGCTGGCGGCGCGGCGTCTGGATATCGACGCGCCGCCCGCGATCAGACCAGCGTCCGGCTCCAGTCGAACAGCGGGTTGACCACCAGCCGCTGCGCCAGGTTGATGGCGAGGATGGCGAAGATGGGGGAGATATCGAGCCCGCCGAGATTCGGAACCAGGCGGCGGAACGGGCGCAGCACCGGGTCGCTGATACCGTACAGCAGGCGCGCAGCCGGGTGATGACTGTGTGGCGCGATCCAGCTCAGGATCGCGGCACCGAAGATCGCGATGAGCAGGATCCAGCAGGTGATGTTGAGCGCCTCGGCGAGACCGTAGACGAACAGTCCGCCCGGATTCGCCTGGTAGCCGGCGATGGACAGCAGGAGAAAGGTCTTGAGCGCGGCCACCAGCAGGATCAGTACCACCGAGGCGAGGTCGATGCCGTAGAGGCCCGGGATGAATCGCCGCAGTATCTTGAGCGGGGGGTTGGTGACGCGGACGATGGCGCCCGCGACCGGGTTGCGAAAATCCACCCGCAGGAGCTGGAACAGGAATCGCAGGATCACCGCGACGAGAAACAGGCCCAGCAGCACTTCCACGATCATGCCGAGGGCATCCTGGACGTAGGGCATTATCGGCCTCCGAATTCGTCGGACAGTTGCGTGGAGCGCCGCACCGCGGCGTCCACCCCGCCTCGCACCGCGGCGTCGATACCCGCGGCCTCCATCTGCCTCATCCCGGCCTCGGTGGTACCGCCGGGGGAGGTGACCTGGCGCCTGAGTTCCGCGGGAGACAGTTCGCTGGCGCCCATGAGGGTGGCGGCGCCGAGGGCGGTCTCCACTACCAGGGTACGCGCGGCTCCTGGCGCGAGGCCATGTGACTCGGCGGCGTCGATCATCAGTTCCATGACCTTGAAGAAGTAGGCCGGCCCACTGCCGGAGACGCCGGTCACCGCGTCGATGCCCGCCTCGTCATCAACCCAGACCACCGCACCCACGGCGCGCATGGTCTCTTCCGCCCGCGCGCGCTGCTCCTCACCCGTATGTTCGTTTGCCCAAAGCCCGGAGACCCCGCGATTCACCAGTGCCGGGGTATTCGGCATTACGCGCACGTAGGGCAGTTCGGCGCCGATCCAGCCGAGCACGTCCGCGCTGCGGATGCCGGCGACGATGGAAATCAGAAGTGGTTGCTGCTCGCCGAGTTGCCCGGACAGGGGAGCGACGACGTCGCGCAGTACCTGGGGCTTCACCGCGAGGACCACGCTGCCGGCGTCGCTGATGCATTCACCGTTGTCGGTAAAACAGGTGATGCCGTGCTCGGACTCGAGGAACGCGCGCCGCTCGGCCGAGGGATCCGCCACGCGAATGGCGTTCGCCGGCCAGCCGGAGGCGAGCAGGCCGCCGATGATGCTGGCGGCCATGTTGCCGCCGCCGATAAAGGCGATGGTCTTGTCGGGGGAGTCAGGCATGAGACAGGCTGGTTGATCGTTATGCGTTCTATCAGATCGGACGCGCGCCGAACAGTGCGGTGCCGATGCGTACCATGGTAGCGCCCTCGGCAATGGCGGCTTCCATGTCCGCGGTCATTCCCATGGAAAGTTGATCGAGTTCCAGTCCGTTTCGATTGAGCACCTCTAGCAATTCGCGGCAGCGGCGAAACGTCGCGCGCTGGCGATACATTTCTTCCTCGGGCCTGGGGATGATCATCAGGCCGCGCAGGCGGAGGTTGGGCAGCTTCGCCACCGCCCGCGCCAGCTCCGGCAGATCGTCCACCTGCACCCCGGACTTGCTGCCCTCGTCGTCGATATTTACCTGGATCAGCACGTTGAGCGGCTCACCCTCGCGGAAACGATCGAGGCGGTTCGCCACCTTGAGCGAATCCACCGTGTGAACCCAGTGAAACGCGGCGGCGATATCCGCGCATTTGCGGCTCTGGATGTGGCCGATGAAATGCCACTTCAGGTCCGCCGCGGCAACGTTGGTCCGGCACCAGTCGATTTTCTCCGCCGCCTCCTGGAGATAGTTCTCGCCGAAATCCCGCTGTCCCGCGGCGGCCAGCGCGGCGATGCTCTCCACCGGATGCTTCTTGCCCACCGCGACCAGGCGCACCGAGCCGGCATCGCGGCCATACCTGGCGCAGCTCTCGTTGATGCGCGCGCGTATCCGCTCGAGATTTCGTTCGAGCTCAGACAAGGGAGTCGGACCGGTTTCCCGGGAAGGGGCGCAAAATCATGGAGATAGGGGTTATACTTGCCCGAGATAGGCTCGCTATGTCGCTGAATTATATATTTTTGTCCCCGGTATTTGTATGATAACGGGGAGCGGGCATGTTTGCGCGGGTAGTCGCACTGCCGGCGAGAACAATTCAAACCTGAAAGCATAGGGGGATTTTCAGTGGAGCTGTCTGAATTACTGACGTTCGCGGTGAAGAGCCGCGCCTCCGACCTGCACCTGTCATCGGGTCTGCCGCCGTTGATTCGTATCGATGGCGACATCAAGCGCATCAACGTGGATCCGTTCAGCAGCGAGGTCGTGCATGCGATGCTCTACGACCTGATGAACGACAGCCAGCGCAAGTCGTTCGAGGAGCATCTCGAGACCGACTTCTCGGTGAGCCTGCCCAACGTGGCGCGATTCCGGGTGAATGCCTTCAACCAGTTGAACGGCCCCTCGGCGGTGTTCCGGGCGATCCCCAACATCATCCTGACGCTGGATGACCTGAACGCACCGACGATCTTCTCCTCGCTGTCGATGAAACCCAAGGGGCTGGTGCTGGTGACGGGACCCACCGGGTCGGGCAAGTCCACCACCCTCGCGGGGATGGTGAACCACATCAACGAGAACAAGCGTGCGCATATCCTCACCATCGAGGATCCGATCGAGTTCGTGCATACCTCGAAGAACTGCGTCATCAACCAGCGCGAGTTGCACGAGCATACCCACAGTTTCACCGCGGCGCTGCGTTCGGCACTGCGGGAGGACCCGGATGTCATCCTGGTGGGGGAGATGCGCGACATCGAGACCATTCGCCTGGCGCTCACCGCCGCAGAAACCGGGCACCTCGTGCTGGCCACGCTGCACACCACCTCCGCGGCCAAGTCCGTGGACCGGATCATCGACGTGTTTCCCGGCAACGAAAAGGACATGATCCGCTCGATGCTCTCGGAATCCATCGAGGCGATCATCTCGCAGACGCTGCTGCCGAAACCGGAAGGTGGCCGGGTGGCGGCCTGGGAGATCATGATCGGCACCCCCGCGATCCGCAACCTGATCCGCGAGAACAAGGTGCCGCAGATGTACTCCGTGATGCAGACCAGTCATGACCGCGGCATGCAGACCATGGACCAGTGCCTGCTCGACCTGGTGCGCCGCCGCCAGATCAGCATGGACGTGGTTCGCGAACGCGCGATTGACAAGCAGAAAATCGATTCCATGATGAAGGCCGGCAACTGAAGCGTGCGCGACCACATTATCCAGTGACAGGGGAAACGCTATGATTGATCTCGTCGATATGCTCGAACTCATGGTCCGGCTCGATGCGTCGGACGTGTTCATCACCACCGGCGCGCCGGTGAGCGTGAAGGTGAACGGTTCGATCCGTGCGGTGAATACCGAGGTGCTGAACCACGACGATACGCGGGAGTTCGCCTACGCGATCATGAACGAGGAGCAGCGCCGCGGATTCGAGGCGAGCAAGGAATGCAACTTCGCTATCCACCCGCCCAAGATCGGCCGCTTCCGCGTCAACGTATTCGTCCAGCGCGGGAATGTCGGCGTGGTGATGCGCAAGATCAACATCCGCATTCCCACCTTCGAGGAACTGCGCCTGCCGAGCATCCTGCCAAAGATCGCGATGCAGAAACGCGGCCTGGTCATCATGGTGGGCGGCACCGGCACCGGCAAGAGCACCACCCAGGCGGCGATGATCGGTCACCGAAATTCCCGCTCCCACGATCACATCATCACCATCGAGGACCCGATCGAGTTCCTCCACCCACATCGCAAGTCGCTGATCACCCAGCGCGAGGTGGGAATCGATACCGAGTCGTTTTCCATCGCGCTCAAGAACTCCATGCGCCAGGCACCGGACGTGATCCAGATCGGCGAAATACGCGACGCCGACACCATGCACAACGCCATCGTGTTCGCGGAAACGGGTCACCTGTGCATGGCGACGCTACACGCGAACAATACCTACCAGGCCCTCGACAGGATCATCAATTTCTTTCCCGAGGGGCGCAAGGCCCAGCTACTCATGGACCTTTCCATGAACCTGCATGCGCTGGTGTCGCAACGCCTGATTCCTACCGCCGATGGCCAGGGCCGCGTGGCCGCGGTGGAGGTGATGCTCAATACCCCGCTCATCGCCGACATCATCCAGCGCGGCGAGATCCACAAGATCCTCGACGTCATCGAGCGCTCGCGTGAACTCGGCCTGCAGTCCTTCGACCAGTCGCTGTTTGAGCTCTACTGCCAGGACCTGATCACCGCCGAGGAGGCGATCCGTAACGCCGAATCGGAAAACAACCTGCGCCTCAAGATCAAGCTAGAAGGACCCCAGGGGCCGAAGAAGAGCAGCTCCGACATCGATACCGAGCTACTGGCTTTCTGAGGCTTCTGCCGCCGGTGCCTCCACGAGGCCGGCGATCGCCTCTTCGAGGACGCGGCGTTCCGCGGTGGTGATGCTCCGGCCGCGGGACAGGTGGTTGAAGATCCCCTGCAGTTCGCGTCGCTTCCCCTGTTCGAGATCGTCCACCGGGCTCTTGCCCGCACCGTGCTCCACGCGCAAACGGTCCCGTATGGCGTGATTGCGGTGGCTGACCAGGCGCAGATGGGTCACCGCGCGGCCGAGAATCACCCAGGGAAAGTGGATATTGGTCACCGGGCCCACCACTACCGCGTGGCCGCCAAGGGGCAAGCCCATCACCCGCGTACCGACGAGCTGGCGGCTGCCGAACCAGGCTCCCGCGGCGCCGAGCACCGCGCCGAGTCCGCTGCCGAGAAACATCGACAGGCCGCCGGTGCCGACGTCCACCAATGCGCCGGTGGCGGCGCCGCCCACCGCGCCCATGGCCAGTACCTGGTCCCGGCTGAGACCGAAAAGTTGCCAGCTCTCCTCGGCGAACAGGTCGTCATCCATGGCCGGCAATCCTGTCTCGTCGCGTTCGATTGCGGCGTGGTTGAACAGCCGCTCGACATCACGTCGCTCGTCCTGCTCCAGTTCGCCAAGCCGCGCTTCGAGACGCTTCACGCCCTTCGCCATGCCGGCACGATCGTCACGTGCCGCGAGGGGCAGGGTCTCGCTTGCGCCGAGCATGGACGCCAGCAATTCGACGATACGGCTGGTTGCCTGGTCGATCTGCTGCTTGCGCCTTGCCACCAGGCTGTCGGCAGCTCGGCCGAGTGGCTCGCGCCAGCTTTCACGAAGCTCCGCAAAGCCTGTCAGGAGCTGGACCTGGCGTTCGAACGGTTCGTTGAGCGCGTGGAACTCGCGCACGATGCGGAAGTACTGCGACAGTGGCGGGCGCCAGCTTTCGACGTGGTCGTCTTCGCCGATGCGATTGATGAGCGCCATGCTGGGTCCGCCGGTCCAGCGGAGTATCTCCATCTCGGCGTCGTAGTCCGGGCCGTAGGGCACCGAGCCGTCGATGACGTAGAGGATGCCGGCGCCGTCAAGAATTGGCACGAGGAGATCGCATTCCGCGGCGAAGCGCGGGTCATCGCGGTGTTTATCGACGAAGCGACGCACCGTGTCCTGGTGATCCGCCGCGGAGCGGGACTGGCGCTGCATCCAGTCCATCGCCGCACGCGGCCGCTGGAAACCGGGGGTGTCCACCAGCCGGCAGAGTTCCTCACCATCGACGCGGATCGGGAACACACGGCTGTGCGCGGTGGTGCCGGACAGCGGGGAGATGCGCACCGAGGTGTCCTGGGCGAGGGTCGAGACGATGCTGCTCTTGCCCTTGTTGGGATGGCCGACGATGGCGAGTACCGGGATGTCGGCGTGCGCCTGTTCGTTCAAGGCTCCGCTCATGGAAGCGCCTCGACATAGAGCGCGGCGTCGTTCAGCGCATAGAGCGCGGTCTCCCAGCTTTCCAGGTGGTCCGGGCGGACGTCGCCGCGGGTCTGCATC
>JAUILZ010000057.1 GCA_030432755.1 Gammaproteobacteria bacterium
GAGAGCCGGACGACGTGATCCTTGCCGAGGATGACTTCGTTGGCGCGCTCGATCAGCGCCGCGATACCGGCGGCCGGTTCGCGTTCCGCCAGGTTTGAAGTAGCTGCTTTCAACGGTATAGTCCCCCCGGCATCGTCTATCTGTTGGCGCTGCATCCCACTTGGTCCCATACATCCAACAAAGGTTCATCCCCCATGAAATTTTCAAGTGTAACCGAACGCATCGCGGGAGACAGCGTGGATGTCTGGGACGTGCATTATCGCGGCATGGCGCGGCTCGAGGCCGGGGAAGACATCATCCTGCTCAGCGTGGGCCAGGAGACCGATGAGCAGACTCCGCCTCTCATCGTCGACGCCGCGGTGGACAGCCTGCGGCAAGGGCGCCACCACTACAGCGCGGTGGCGGGCATCCCGTCCCTGCGCGCCGCCATCGCGCGGCGTCACCGTGAACTGACCGGCCAAACCGTGGGGGCGGATAACTGCATCGTATTCGCCGGCGCCCAGAACGCGCTGTTCGCGGTGTGCCAGTGCGTACTCGATCACGGCGACGAGGTGATCCTGTCGGAGCCTTACTACACCACCTATCCGGCCACCGTGACGGCTTCGGGTGCGCGCCTGGTGGGAGTGCCCGTCACCGCGGAGAACAGCTTCCGCATCGACCCGGACGCCATTGCCGCCGCGGTCACACCGCGCACCCGGGCGATCGTCCTCAATTCGCCCAACAATCCTACCGGCGCGGTCTACACCCGGGCGCAGTTCGAGGCGGTGGTGGATCTCTGCCTGGCGAAGGACATCTGGCTCATCAGCGACGAGGTCTACCAGGAGATCCTGCCCGCCACGAGCCGCTTCAGTCCGGCCTCGCTGGAGCGCGCGGCACCGGTCTGTATCACCATTTCGAGCCTGTCCAAGTCCCACCGGATGACGGGCTGGCGCATGGGTTGGGCTGTGGGGCCGAAAGAACTGGTCGGCCATCTCTATAACCTGTCGATGTGCATGTCCTACGGCCTGCCGTCGTTCATCCAGGATGCCGCGGTCGTCGCCCTCGAGAAAGACCGGGAAACCGCCGCCACCGTCGGCGCGGCGATGGACGAGCGCCGCCGGGTGTTCGTCGATGCGCTCGCCGGTACGCCCGGTATCGGGGTGTTCAGCGCCGAGGGCGGGATGTTCGTGGTGCTCGATATCCGCGAACTTCCGGTGGACGGTTTCGCCTTTGCCGACGGCCTGCTGGACAGGCACGACGTCGCGGTATTGCCCTGCGACGGATTCGGCGCCAGTGGCGCGGGCCTGCTGCGCATCAGCCTCTGCGCGCCCGCCGAGCGGCTGGTCGTTGCCGCAGAACGGATTGTCGAATACGTGGAATCGATACGCGCAGGCCCGGTCAAGAATTGACCAGCCCCGGGCAGCTGCCCGGACAATCCAGACAGGCCGCCACGGCGCGGCCCAGGGAGTTCCCGACGATGAAAACCCAGGCCCAGGTTGTGGTCATAGGCGGTGGCCTGGTGGGCTGCAGCATTCTCTACCATCTCACCCGGCTGGGCTGGAGTGACGTGGTCCTGCTCGAGCGCAACGAGTTGACCTCCGGTTCCACCTGGCATGCGGCCGCCAATACCCACGGCCTGCACGACAACAACAACATCTCGCGGCTGCAGTACTACACCATGAAGGTGTACGAGGAACTGGAGAAGGAGACCGGCCAGTCCTGCGGCGTGCACCACGCCGGTTCCATCTACCTTGCCTGCACCCCGGACCGCGAACACCAGCTTCGCATCCAGGCCGCCAAGGCCCATGCCTTTGACGCCGACTTCTACGAGATCTCGAAGGAACAGGCGCTGGAACTGCACCCTCTGCTCAATCTCGACAACGTGCGCTGCGCGATGTTCGAGCCGCTGGCGGGGCACGTGGACCCCTCCGGCGTCACCCATGCCTATGCCCAGGGAGCGCGCAAACGCGGCGCGGAGATCCATCGCTTCACTCCAGTGATCGAGACCAATCAGCGTCCCGACCACAGCTGGGACGTGGTCACCCCGAACGGCACCATCCATGCCGAGCACGTGGTCAATGCCGCGGGTCTCTGGGGCCGCGAGGTGGCCGCGCTGGCGGGGCTCTACCTGCCCCTCATGACCATGGAGCACCAGTACCTGGTCACCGAGACCATCCCCGAGATCGCCGCCATCGACCGTGAACTGCCTTCCGTGGCGGACCGGGACATGGAGTACTACATGCGCCAGGAGGGCAAGGGCCTGCTGGTGGGCGCCTATGAAAAGGACGGCCGCTTCTGGGCGGAGAACGGCACCCCGCTGGACTTTGGTCACGACCTCCTGCCAGAAGACCTGGACCGCATCGCCGACAACTACATGCGCGCCTGCGAGCGCGTGCCGGCGCTGGCGGAAGCCGGGGTCAAGCAGGTGATCAACGGGCCCATGATCTGGACCCCGGATTCCTCCGCGCTGCTTGGTCCGGTGCGCGACCTAGAGAATTACTGGTGCTGCAACGGCATCATTCCCGGCTTCAGCCAGAGCGCGGGCCTCGGCCTGACGCTGGCGCAGTGGATCGTAACCGGCGAGCCGGAACTCGACATGTTCCCCTGGGATGTCACCCGCTACGGCAGCTGGGCGGACGCCAACTACGCCAAGGCCAAGGCCCTCGAGACCTACGGCACGCGCTTCAGCATCCACTTCCCCAACGAGGAGCGCCCCGCGGGCCGGCCCATCGGCAAGCGCCCGGTGTACGAGCTGCAGAAGTCGAAGGGCGCGGTGTTCGGCTTTTCCTT
>JAUILZ010000016.1 GCA_030432755.1 Gammaproteobacteria bacterium
TGAATTTCATCGTGAATAAATTAAATCTTGCGCCATAACTTTCTGTATTTTAAAGATAATTACAAACCTGTCCATTTTTTAATCAACTTGCGGCATTTCCTGTCCCTGTTGCATCCGGAGCCCTGTTTCACCCCGTTATGCACAGAGTTATCCACAGAACCTGTGTGTAAACTCGGTCTTTGAGGTGAGCAGACCATCTGAATCGACCCACCAGGTCGCGGTGCCCGTCCCGCTACGGCGGTTGTTCGACTATCACTGGGCGGGACCGCTATCTCCCGGCACCCGGGTACTGGTCCCTTTCGGCAAGCGACGCCTGGTGGGCGTGGTCCTGTCGAGTGAGCCTGGCGAGTCTGAACGAAAATTGCGCTCCATTCTCGAAGTACTGGACCCGGAAGTACCCGCGTTGTCAGGGCCGGTGCTGGATATGCTGCGCTGGGTGGCGGACTATCAGCACCATCCGCCCGGGGAGGCACTGGCCACTGGCCTGCCGATATTGCTGCGCCAGGACAACCCGCTCGCTCCGCCCCGCGGGGTACCCCGCTATCGGGCGTGTCCGAATCCTGACCCGGAACAGGTCACCGCACTGTCGCGTGCGCCCCGGCAGCAGGCGCTTTTCAACTGCTTCGACGATTTGCACTGGCATACCTGGGATGTCCTCGCGGAACGGTCTGGATGCGGTCGCCACGTGCTCAATGCGCTCGTCGAGCGCGGGTTCGTCGAGTCCGGCGAAGGTCTGCCGTCCGCGGGCCCTTTGCCCGCGGATGGCGCCATCCGGTTGAGCCCGGAACAGGACGAGGCTGCCGGCCAGGTCATCTCCAGTCTCGGGACATTCAGCTCATTCCTGCTCCAGGGCATAACCGGCAGCGGCAAGACCGAGGTCTATCTAGCCGCCGCGCGCGAATGCATTGCCCGGGGCGGACAGGTGCTCTTCCTGGTGCCCGAGATTTCGCTCACCCCGCAACTGGTGGCGCGGGTCCGCCGGGTGCTGGGCGACGGCGTGCGCAGCCTGCATTCCGGAATGACCGATCGCGAGCGCTATGAGACCTGGTGGCTCGCCCGCGAGGGCCGCATCGCCGCGGTGCTCGGCACGCGCTCTGCGGTGTTTACGCCGCTGAAAAACCCCGGACTCATCGTGGTGGACGAGGAGCACGACGCGTCCTACAAGCAACAGGACGGCCTGCGTTATCACGCGCGCAATCTCGCCATCAAGCGCGCCAGCCTGGAAGGCGTCCCCGTGGTGCTGGGATCCGCCACCCCTTCACTGGAATCCCTGCGTAACGTGCACGCCGGCAGGCATCGCCTGCTGACACTGCACCAGCGCCACGGCGCCGCCCGGTTGCCCGCCATCCGCATCGTGGACACCGGCATCCACCCACCGGTCAACGGACTCAGCGCACCCGCGCTGGATGCCATCGCCGAACGGCTGGACCGCGGGGAGCAGGTCATCGTCTATGTCAACCGGCGCGGCTATGCCCCGGTAGTGCACTGCTACCAGTGTGGCTGGCAGGCCGTCTGCGAACACTGTGCCGCGCGTCTCGTATATCACAAGCGCCGGGAACAGTTTCGCTGCCATCACTGCGGCCGGGTGGAGCCGGCGGATCCGCGTTGCCCGCAGTGCGACACCACCCTCTTTCTCGGCGGCGCAGGAACCCAGCGTCTCGAGCAGGCGCTGCTGGGCCGTTTCCCCGCGGCGCGCCTCTGCCGCCTGGACCGCGACGAGGCCAACACCCCGCGCAAGTTATACCGCAAGCTCGAGCAGATCCGCGACGGCGAGGTGGACATCGTGATCGGCACCCAGCTCATCACCAAGGGACACGACTTCGGCCGCGTGAGCCTGGTCTGCGTGGTAAGCGCGGACCAGGGGTTGTACAGCGTTGACTTTCGTGGACCCGAAGCCCTGTTCCAGCAGCTCCTGCAGGTGGCGGGACGGGCGGGGCGCGCAGATCTGCCGGGCGAGGTGCTGGTGCAGACCGCGCATCCTGACCACCCCTGTATCCGGTTGCTCGCGGCGCACGACTATTCCGCCTTCGCCGCGCGTGAACTCACGCAACGGGAGCAGGCGGAATATCCGCCGTTCGCGCACTTCGTGCTTTTTCGCGCGGAGGCGGTCGACCCCCGCGCCGCCCTCGACTTCCTCGGCAAGGCGGAACGACTGGGGCTGACGCTTCAGCGCACGGAGGGTATCGATGACGTCGAGATCCTCCCGCCGGTGCCGTCGCCGATGGAGAAACTCGCCGGCCGGTTCCGCTTCCAGATGCTAGTGCGTTCAGCGCATCGCGGCAGCCTGCACAGGTTGCTCTCCGACTGGGCTCGGGCGGTGGAATCGGAACGCGCCGGAAAGGATGTGCGCTGGTCGCTTGATATCGATCCGATGGACATGCTGTAGCGGCCAGGCTGGCTGGTTATACTCCGCCGATGGCCGCATCGATCTCCATCACCACGCCGGACGACTGGCACCTGCACCTGCGCGATGGCGCGATGTTGCAGGCGGTTGTCGGCCATACCGCGGCGCAGTTTCGCCGCGCCCTCGTGATGCCGAACCTGGCGCCACCGGTGACCGACACCACCATGGCGCTCGCCTATCGCCAACGCATACTGGACTGCCTCCCCGCGGACACCGGATTCGACCCGGTGATGTCGCTGTACCTCACGGACAACACCTCGATCGACTCGGTGCGTGCCGCGGCGGAGTCACCCCATGTCGCCGGCTTCAAACTCTACCCGGCGGGCGCCACCACCAATTCGGACGCGGGTGTGACCAACATCGCCCGGGTGATGACGGTACTCGAGGCCATGGCCGACCAGGGGGTGGTGTTGCAGGTTCATGGCGAGGTCACCGACGATCACGTCGACGTGTTCGATCGCGAGGCGGTTTTCATCGAGCAGGTGCTCGCGCCGCTTCGCCGGGACCTGCCTGAGCTCCGCATCGTGCTCGAGCATGTCACCACCCGCGACGGCATCGACTTCGTGCGCGGGTCCGGGGACAACGTGGCCGCCACCCTCACAGCGCATCACCTGCTGTTCAGCCGCAACGACCTGTTCCGCCGCGGCATCCGGCCGCATTACTACTGCCTCCCGATACTGAAACGTCGCCAACACCAGGAAGCTCTGCTGCAGGCAGCGGTGAGCGGCGAGTCCTCCTTCTTCCTCGGCACCGACAGCGCGCCGCACCTGCGCGGGCGCAAGGAGCACAGTTGTGGCTGCGCCGGCATCTACACCGCCCACGGCGCGCTGGAACTCTATGCCGAAGTATTTGAAAGCATGCAGGCGCTGGACAAGCTGGAAGGTTTCGCCTCGCACCACGGCGCGGACTTCTACCGCTTGCCGCGCAACAGTGGGCAGGTCACTCTTGAACAGGTGGAGTGGGAAGTGCCGGCGAATTATCCGGTGGAAGAGAAGGATTCTGCGCAGGGAGGCATGGCGGAAATCGTTCCACTACGCGCCGGCGAAACCCTTTGCTGGAGACTATGCGACCAGGCATGACATGGACGCCAGCTTTCGCTGGCGTTTCAAACTTGTCGTTGCCATGTGTAGTAATCCCAGCGCAGGTATACCCCAGCGAAGGCTGGGGCCAGGATCCATACAGACTCGCGCAGGCTGATCAGCCCGGACTATAACTGCTCTTCGTGGATCACGATCTCGGCGTTGTCGCGTAGCCAGGCGATGAAATCGCGGTAGACGGTTTCACCGTCACGGCGGGTGATCTGCTGCTCCAGCCGGGTGCGCGCCGCATCATCCGCGGAAGCCGGATTGCCGGGCGTTACACCGGTGAGCGCGTAAACCGCCGCGTCGCCGTTTTCCAGCGCCACGTGGCCATAGATGGGCTGGCCTTCCGCCGGCACAGGTTCAGCGAACACCTTCTCTGCCAGCAGGCCCAGACGCGGAGGTACCCGGTCCCTGCGCTCGGGCAGGGTCTCGGCGCGCCACTCGTTCTTTGCCAGCATGATGTCCCAGGACGCCTCGTGTGTCAGGCCCTCGACGGCATTGGCGGCGGTCTCGGCCACCTTCTCCACCGAGCGCTCGTGGCGGATCTCGGCGATGATTTCCTCGCCTACATCCTCGAACGGACGTGGCGCCGCGGCTTCATATTCCAGTTTGCGCAATGCCACCAGTCGATCGAAGCCGAGTTCGATGGCCTGGCTGTTGAGATTGTCCTCGAGCACGTCCTCGCCGAAGGCGGCTTCGCGAACCGCCGCTTCCATTGCGATCCCTTCGCCTTCATCGGCATTGAACCAGTCGCTTTCCTGCACGCTGAGACCGGTCTCATCCGCCGCTGGAACGAGGCTGTCAGGCTGCTCGAAGATCAGGTTCTGGAATGGTTCCACCAGGTCGGAAAACTGCGCCTCCGCGGCCGCGTTACGGGCCTCGGCGATCACCTCTTCACGCGCCTGCTCCAGGGTCTGCTGCCTTTCCCCCTGCAACTCGGTGAGCTTGATCAGGTGGTAGCCAAACTGGGTTTCCACGGGTCCACGAATTTCGTCCAGCGTCATCTCGAACACCGCGTCCTCGAAGGGTTGCACCATCTGCCCGCGATTGATGACGCCGAGATCCCCGCCATTGGCGGCGGAACCCGGGTCGTCGGAATGTTCCCCTGCAAGCTCGGCGAAATCCGCACCGGCCCGGGCTTCGGCAAGCACCGCCTCGGCTTCCGCCATCGCCGCCGCACGGGTGGCCTCGTCCGCATCCGGGGAGACGTTGAACAGGATATGGCTCGCCTTGCGAACCTCAGCGGTTTTCAGGCGGCCCTTGATGCGTTCGTAGGTCTGGTTGATCTCGTCCTCGGAGGGGGTGATGCCGGCCGCGATGTTGTCCACGCTGAGGTCTATGTAGGCAACCCGCATGCGCGCGGGGCTCTGGTAGTTATCTATGTTTTCGTCGTAACGCGCCCGGGCTTCCGCGTCGGTCACTTCAAACTCCTCGACGTACAGGTCACCGGGTATCACGGCATACTGCGCGTCACGCGTCTGTTCCTGCAGGGTCAGCAGACGTGCCATCTCGGCCTCCGTGGCAAAGGCCGAATCCGCGATCGCGCCGGCGAGTTGCTGGTTGATACCGCTCTGGCGTTCCGCGGCCTCGTAACCCTGGGGCGTCATGCCATTGGCTGCGAGGAGGCGTTCGTACAATGCGGAATCAAACTGCCCGTCGGTAAGAAAGAGTTCGTTCTCGCGGATGCGCCGCGCCAGCTGTTCGTCGGAAATCCGGTAGTTGTTTTCCCGGGTGTATTCACCCAGGAGTCGATTGTCGATCAGGTTGTCCAGCACGCGCTGCTGGATACCCAGGCTTTCCAGCATGTCGGCAGTGACGCTGCCGCCGAACTGGCTGGTCAGCGCCTGGCGCTGGCGGGACAGTTCGTTCTGGTAGGTGTAAAGATCGATGGCCTCTCCATTGACCGTGGCCACCGGCACCTCGCCGCCACCCTCGAGATAGGAACTGATCCCCCAGAGCGCGAAGGTGAGCACGATAAGGCCGATGATGATGCCGGAAATCCAGCCTTTGGATCCTTCTCTGATTGCGGTAAGCATGGTAAAGCGCGAACGAAAATCGAGGTGCGAATTCTAGCCTATCCAGCCGCCAGGTCGTATCCAGCAGCCTGACAGAAAAAGCAGATAGTGGAGTAGTTACAACCGGTCTCAAAAACAGCCGAGCGCAGGTGAGACGAGGTGAATCTGGCGGAAAAAGCGCAGTGTACAAATAGTACATGAGCATTTTGAAGCCAGATTCAACGAAGTATCACCAAGCGCAGGCTTTATTGAGATTGGTTCTGCAGAAACGAATACGCGAGACCGGACTGATCCAAGTCTCGCGTCATCGGATAGTGGCGGAGCGGACGGGACTCGAACCCGCGACCCCCGGCGTGACAGGCCGGTATTCTAACCAACTGAACTACCGCTCCTGCGGATGGTGGGCGCTGCAGGGATCGAACCTGCGACCCTCGCCTTGTAAGGGCGATGCTCTCCCAGCTGAGCTAAGCGCCCGGGAAAGGCGCGCTAGTTTACGTTATCTTTCAGGCCTTTGCCAGCCTTAAATTTCGGTACGCGGGTGGCTGCGATACTGATGGTTTCGCCGGTGCGCGGGTTGCGTCCGGAACGTGCGGCGCGATCGCTCACGGAGAACGTGCCAAAGCCGACGAGAGATACTGCATCCCCTCCAGCCAGTGCCTTGCCGATGGATTCAAACACCGCGTCAACGGCATTACCGGCATCCGTCTTGGTCAGGTTGGCGCTTGCGGCGACGGCATCGATCAATTCTGCTTTATTCATAATCTGTAATTCCTCGAATTGTTTTCACTGATGATTGTGATTGGAAATTTCCGCGCAGTGCACGGCCCGCGGACCCCGATCGCGGTGAATCTGGAATGAATTTTGTAACGCAGGAAACGGACAGTGGACAGGAGCCGTACCCTGCGAACCGGCCCTGGAAACCGGGGGATATCCGGCCGGGTCCGAGGGATCATAATCAAACTCGCGACGGCATTGCAATAACACTTTGTCCGCTGAAAGCCTTGCATTTCCGGGGGTTACTGTGCTTCCAGCCATCGCGCCGAATGGCGCCTGCGGAACAATCCGCATGCACAGTCTTCCCTATGTCACTGATCTCAATGGACCACGGGCGTCACCTTGCGGAGACGCAACAGTCGCTCAATGCGCGGTAACGCCGGACGTCGTCTCGTCCTTGCCCTGGCCCTTGCCAGCAGTTTCCGCGGCTCCCGGTTCCTCGTCAGCGGTGGGCGCTGGCAGCCGTTCAAGGGTCAGTTCGACCACCTCGTCGATCCACTTGACCGGCTTGATCTCGATCTCCGCCTTGATGTTGTCGGGAATCTCCTCGAGGTCGCGCGTATTGTCGTTCGGGATCAGCACCAGCTTGACCCCGGCGCGATGCGCCGCGAGCAGTTTCTCCTTGAGTCCACCGATGGGCAACACCTCGCCACGCAGCGTGATCTCACCCGTCATGGCGACATCCGAACGCACCGGAATGCCGGTCAGCGCGGAGATGATCGCGGTACACATACCGATACCGGCACTGGGTCCATCCTTGGGCGTCGCACCCTCGGGCACGTGGATGTGCACGTCTTGCTTCTGGTGGAAATCCGGATCGATGCCCCACTGACGCGAACGGCTGCGCACCACGCTGATGGCCGCGGTAATGGATTCCTGCATCACGTCACCAAGCTTGCCGGTGAACACGTGCTTGCCCTTGCCAGGCATGACCACGGTTTCGATGGTAAGCAGCTCACCGCCAACTTCGGTCCACGCAAGACCGGTAACCTGTCCGATCTTGTTGTCTTCCTCGATGCCGCTCTTGCGGAACTTGCGCACGCCCAGGTACTGGTCCAGGTTCTCCGAGGTCACGTCGACATGCTTCAGCGACTTGTCGAGCAGCAGCTCCTTCACCACCTTGCGGCAGATCTTGGAGATCTCCCGCTCCAGGCTACGCACACCGGCCTCTCGGGTGTAGTAGGCGATGATGTCGTTGATCACCGAGTCCTCGATGGTGATCTCCTTCGCCTTCAGGCCGTTGTTCTTGATCTGCTTCGGCATCAGGTAGCGATGCGCGATCTCTACCTTCTCCTGTTCGGTATAGCCGGAGATACGGATCACCTCCATCCTGTCCAGCAGGGGACCCGGGATATTGAGGGTGTTCGCGGTGGCGATGAACATCACGTCGGAGAGGTCGTAGTCGACCTCGAGGTAATGATCGCCGAAGCTGTGATTCTGTTCCGGGTCCAGCACCTCGAGCAGGGCGGAGGACGGATCTCCACGGAAGTCCATGGACATCTTGTCCACCTCGTCGAGCATAAACAGTGGATTGCCGGTCTTCACCTTGGACAGGTTCTGGATGATCTTGCCGGGCATCGATCCGATATAGGTCCGGCGATGGCCGCGGATCTCCGCCTCGTCACGCACCCCGCCGAGGGACATGCGGATGAACTTGCGGTTGGTGGCGCGCGCGATGGACTGGCCGAGGGAGGTCTTGCCCACCCCGGGAGGGCCCACCAGGCAGAGGATCGCCGCCTTGGACTTCTTCACCCGTTGTTGCACGGCGAGGTATTCGAGGATGCGTTCCTTGACCTTCTCGAGGCCATAGTGATCGTCGTCGAGAATCTTCTCGGCCTTGGCGAGGTTGCGCGAGATGCGTGAATGTTTCTTCCACGGCAGGGAGATGAGCCACTCAATGTAGTTGCGCACCACGGTGGCTTCGGCCGACATCGGCGACATCATCTTCAGCTTGCGTAGCTCGCTCTCGGCCTTTTCGCTGGCCTCCTCCGACATCCCCGCTTCCTCGATCTTGCGCGCGAGGTCGTCGGTCTCGTTCGGCACCTCGTCCATGTCACCCAGTTCCTTCTGGATGGCCTTCATCTGTTCGTTGAGGTAGTACTCGCGCTGGCTCTTCTCCATCTGCTTCTTGACCCGGTTGCGGATGCGCTTTTCCACTTCCAGCAGGTCAATCTCGGAATCCATGACGCCGAGAATATGCTCGAGGCGTTCCGCCACGGTGAGCAGTTCGAGGATCTTCTGCTTCTCCTCGTTCTTCAGGTTGAGATGCGCGGCGATGGTGTCGCCGATGCGGCCGGCATCGTCGATACCGGTGAGAGAGGTCAGGATCTCGGGCGGGATCTTGGCGTTGAGCTTGACGTACTTTTCGAACTCCGACACCACGGTACCTGCCATGACCTCGAGCTCGCGACCCTGCTCGTCGGTGTCGTCGATCGCCTCGGCCTCGCAGACGACGGCCTCCTCGTCGTTGTCCGGGTCGATGCCGAAGCTGTGAATCCGCGCTCGTTGGGTTCCTTCCACCAGAACCTTGACGGTGCCGTCCGGCATCTTGAGCATCTGCAGGATGGTCGCGATGGTGCCCATCTGGTAGATGTCCTCTGGATCGGGGTTGTCCTGGGAGGCATCCCGCTGCGCGGAGAGGAGAATATTCTTGTCGCTCTCCATCGCCATTTCGAGGGCGCGGATGGAACGGGCCCTGCCCACGAACAGGGGAATGACCATGTGCGGAAACACCACCACGTCGCGCAGGGGCAGCAGCGGCAGTTGGATGAGAGGGACACTCATGCTGGATTCACGGCTTGTCTGTTGGAGACACTATGTCTGTTTGGCCACGCGGGTTCGCGGGCGGCGGGCGGTACCGGCTTTCCGGGGAACACGCGGGGCGGTTCCTGACAATAATGCGGGTGGCCTGTACCGTTTGCAAGCGCCAATTCGGCGAGGGCCGCGTTTTGGCCCGGACTGGCGCCGGGGCGGCGACGATATCCGGCTACCGGCGGAGCCGGCGCAGGTAAAGGGAGAACTCAGGAGCTCGCCGCGGCGCGCTCCCCTTCCTCCTCGTAAACGTATAGTGGGCGGGCGCCTTCGGTGATCACGGAACCGTCCACGATCACCTTCTTCACCCCCTCGATAGAAGGTAGCTCGTACATCGTCTCGAGCAGGGCATTTTCCAGGATAGAGCGCAGCCCGCGGGCGCCGGCCTTGCGGTCCATGGCCTTGAGCGCCACCTGGCGGAGCGCGTCCTCGCGGAATTCGAGGCTCACGCCCTCGAGCTTGAACAGCTTGTGGTATTGCTTGGTGAGCGCGTTCTTGGGCTCCGTAAGGATGCGAATCAGTGCCGTCTCGTCGAGCTCCTCGAGGGTGGCGACCACCGGCAGGCGGCCGATGAACTCCGGGATCAGGCCGTACTTGATCAGGTCCTCGGGCTCGAGCTGCTGCAGGAGTTCGCTGGCGCGCTCGTCCGCCGACTTCTCCTTGATGTCCGCGCCGAAACCGATGCCGGATTTCTCCGTCCGCTCCTGGATCACCTTTTCCATGCCGGCAAAGGCGCCGCCACAGATGAACAGGATGTTGCGGGTGTTGACCTGGAGGAACTCCTGCTGCGGATGCTTGCGCCCGCCCTGGGGTGGAATGGACGCCACGGTACCCTCGATCAGCTTGAGCAGGGCCTGCTGCACCCCTTCCCCGGAGACGTCCCGGGTGATCGACGGGTTGTCCGACTTGCGCGAGATCTTGTCGATCTCGTCGATGTAGACGATGCCGATCTGCGCCCGCTCGATTTCGTAGTCGCAGGTCTGGAGCAGCTTCTGGATGATGTTCTCGACGTCCTCGCCGACATAACCCGCCTCGGTGAGGGTGGTGGCGTCGGCAATGGTGAACGGCACGTTGAGCTGGCGCGCGAGGGTTTCCGCCAGCAGGGTCTTGCCGGAACCGGTGGGGCCAATGAGCAGTATGTTGCTCTTGGAGATCTCGACCTCGGAGACCGACTCCTCGTTCTCGATCCGCTTGTAGTGGTTGTATACCGCTACGGAGAGCGTCTTCTTGGCGCGCTGCTGACCGATGACATAGTCATCGAGGATCGCGTGAATTTCCTGGGGAGTGGGGAACTTGCCGGACTTGCTTTCCGGCGTGACCTCGGAGGAGGTTTCCTCGCGGATTATCTCGTTGCAAAGGTCGACGCATTCATCGCAGATGAATACCGAGGGACCGGCAATGAGCTTACGGACTTCGTGCTGGCTCTTGCCGCAAAAGGAACAGTAAAGGAGCTTTTCTCCCTTTGATGATTTCTCGTCAGACATGCCTACCGGTTGTTCTCGGGCGGAAGTTTCCCCGTTACCGGAAGTATAGAGGAAAAACCCGCGCCGTGGCGGAAAAAGGCCCCGCGGATGCCGCCTCCCCGGGCGGCCTGGAATTCCGTCCGACCGCGCGCGGATCAGCCACGCTTCGACAGGACGGAGTCGATGATACCGTATTCCCGGGCGGCCTCCGCGTTCATGAAGTTGTCGCGGTCGGTGTCCTCCCTGATCACGTCGATCGGCTTGCCGGTGTGCTCGGACAGGATCCGGTTCAACCGATCGCGGGTGCCGAGGATTTCCCGGGTGTGAATCTCGATATCGGTGGCCTGGCCCTGGGATCCGCCCAGCGGCTGGTGGATCATCACCCGCGAATGCGGAAGAGCGTGGCGCTTCCCGGGATGCCCGCCGGCGAGGATGATCGCGCCCATGCTGGCGGCCTGGCCGACGCAGACGGTGCTCACGTTGGGGCGGATAAACTGCATAGTGTCGTAGATCGCGAGACCGGAGGTCACGACCCCACCCGGGCTGTTGATGTACAGGGAGATATCCTTTTCCGGGTTCTCCGATTCGAGGAACAGGAGCTGCGCCACGATCAGGTTGGCCATCTGGTCCTCGACCTGGCCAACGAGAAAGATCACCCGCTCCTTCAGCAGGCGCGAGTAGATGTCATAGGCCCGCTCCCCGCGGCCGGTGGTTTCCACCACCATGGGGACCAGTCCCAGTGCCCGCTCGGCGTACTCGTTTGCGGCGGATTGGCTCATTGCTGCGTTACCTCAGGATCGTTGCGGGGCGCCGGCCGGGGCTGGCGTCAGGCGGGGTTGGGATTCATGAAATCCCGGAAGTTCACGCTGACCTCCCGGACGGTCGCCGTTTCCAACATGGTGGTCACGACCTGCTCTTCAAGTACCGCCGCCTCGACCTGCTGGAGACGCTGGGGATCGGCATAATAGTAGTTCACGAAGGCCTCGGCGTCATCGTAGCCCTGGGCCATCTCCTCGACCCGCTCGCGCACCCGGGCGCCGTCGACCTTGATCCCGCTCTTTTCGATCACTTCGCGCGCAATCAGGCCCAGGGCGACGCGCTTGCGCGCCTCGTCGGCGTAATTGTTGCGGTCGATGCCCTCGGCGGGTATTCCCTGGGCGGAAAGCTGGCGCGTGACAGACTCCACCGCGCGGTCGATTTCCTCCTCCACCAGGGTGCGTGGCACCTCGATGCCGTTGGCGGCAAGGAGCGCGTCCATGACCCGCTCGCGCAGGGTGGAGCGCAGCCGATTCCCCAGTTCGCGCTCCAGGCTGGCGCGGATTTCCTCGCGCATCTTCTCCACCCCGCCCTCGGCGATGCCGAGATCCTCGGCGAAGGCGTCGTTGATCTCGGGCAGTTCCGCCTTCTCCACCTTCTTCACGGTGACCTCGAAGGCCACGTCCTTGCCGGCCACGTCCTTGCCGTGATAGTCCTCCGGAAAGGTGAAAGCCACCTGGCGCGTTTCGCCGGCGCTTGCGCCTCGAATGCCCTCGTCAAATTCCTCCAGCATCTGCCCCTCGCCGATGACGAAGGGAAAATCGGTGGCGGTACCACCGGCGAAGGATTCACCGTCGATGCGGCCATCGAAGTCGATGGTCACCCGGTCGCCGGCTTCCGCCCCGCCATCCTTCTCACTGAAGGTGGCGTTCCGCTTGCGCAGGTCTTCGATGGTGCGCTCGACTTCCTCGTCGCCCACGCTGCAGACCGGCTTTTCGATTTCCACCCCCTCCAGGCTGGGCGAGGGAATCTCCGGGAACACGTCCACGGTGGCGACATATTCGAGATCCTTGCCATTCTCCCAGGGTGTCGGCTCGATGGATACCAGCCCCGCGGCGGTAATCTGGCTCTCCGTCAGCGCCTCCTGGTAACTGGCCTGGATCTTGTCGGAAATCACCTCGTTGGTGACCTGGCCGGAAAAGCGTTTCTGGATCACGTTCATCGGCGCCTTGCCGGGACGGAAGCCCGGGATGCGCGCCTGGCGGGAGACGTTCTTCAGTCGTTTCGTCACCTCGGCGCCAACCTCGTCCGAGGGAACGGATATCTTCAGTTTGCGCTCGATGGCGCCGGTTTCCTCAACCGTGACTTGCATTGCTGTGATGTCCTCTGGAAATTGAAACGTCCCGGCGCGCCCGCGCAAGGCGAACCGGGTAGCCGGCCAGCAGCGCCCCCTTCGCGGGGCGCCACGCTGCCGGGGAAGTGGTGCGAAAGGAGAGACTCGAACTCTCACGGGTTGCCCCACTGGAACCTAAATCCAGCGCGTCTACCAATTCCGCCACTTTCGCATCGTGACGGGCGCCGGCTTCGCCGGACCGCGCACCGGCGGGAGTTGTGCTGGGGTGAGCGATGGGGCTCGAACCCACGACCACCGGGATCACAACCCGGGGCTCTACCAACTGAGCTACGCTCACCATACACAAACAAACAAATTGTTCGCCCGCTCCGGGTCCCCGGAAACTGGCGCGCCCGACAGGACTCGAACCTGTAACCTACGGCTTAGCTTACCAACTACGGCTTTCACCGCCCAGATCGCCGCTCACCGTCCCGGTTTGGCCCGGTCCGGCGATCACGAAATGGTTTGTGGTCTGGACTATATCTTCACCGTCGCAGGTGGGGCACGTATAGTCTCTACGGATCCCGCGCCTTACCTGAAGCCGCGGTTTCCTCGGTATTGCCATCGCCAGCACGCGTTAAGGTTTCACCGATACAGTGCCCTCCACGCCGACGGTTCATTTCCCGCCGGCGGCTCCTCGACCCGGCTGCCAGCCGGGGTTCCCGCAAGGTGACGGGTTCCGCCGGCGGGGCCGGAGCTCAAAGGCCGTTGCTCTATCCAGTTGAGCTACGGGCGCAATGGATAAAACACTGAAACTGGTCGGGGTAGAGAGATTTGAACTCCCGACATCCTGCTCCCAAAGCAGGCGCGCTACCAGGCTGCGCTATACCCCGGGTTGCCACGAATTCCCCGATGCCGCCACCGGGCCGGGCAAATACGCTACGCCCCCGGGGGCCTCGGGTCAAGGGCGGCGAACTATACGGATATTGCCCTCTGGCGTCAATGCCGCGACAGCGCCCGAAACACCGGGGAATTTGCCCGCCAAGTGCTTGAAATGGCGGGAATCCATCCCCATCAACCGCAGACCTGAATGACGCCTCCGGAGCCAGTCGATGAGCAAGCAGACCACCGTGGAAAAACACGCCTTCCAGGCAGAGGTCCAGCAACTGCTGCACCTGATGATCCACTCCCTCTATTCCAACCGGGAAATCTTTCTGCGGGAACTGATTTCGAACGCCTCGGACGCCTGCGACAAGCTCCGTTTCCTCTCCCTCACGGACAAGGCGCTACTGGAGGACGACGAGGCGCTGGCCATCGAGGTGGATATCGACGAGAAGAAGAAAACCGTCACCATCCGTGACAACGGCATCGGCATGACCCATGACGAAGTCATGGAGAACATCGGCACCATCGCCCGCTCCGGCACCCGGCGTTTCCTCGAGCAGATCCAGCAGGGGGAAAACAGCGACACCTCCCTGATCGGCCAGTTCGGCGTCGGCTTCTACTCCAGCTTCCTCGTGGCGAAGGACGTGACCCTCCTCACCCGCAAGGCGGGCGAGCCGGCTTCTTCCGGGGTGCGCTGGACCTCTGACGGCAGCGGCGAGTACACCATTGAGACCGTGGACCGCCCCGAGCGCGGCACCGAGGTCATCCTCACCCTGCAGAAGGAGGCGAAGGAATTCCTCGAGCCCCACCGGGTGCGCGGCATCATCTCCCGTTACTCTGACCATATCTCCCTGCCCATCCGCATGCTCAAGGAGCCCGAGCGGGACGACAAGGGCAAGGTCATCAAGGGCCAGACTCCGGAGTACGAGACCGTAAACAAGGGGTCGGCGCTCTGGGCACGGCCGAAGAGCGAGGTCACCGATGAGGAGCACCAGGCCTTCTATACCTCGCTCACCTACGATCCCGAGCCCCCCGCACTGACACTTCACAACCGTGTCGAGGGCAAGATGGAATACATCTCCCTGTTCTACATCCCCTCGCGCGCGCCCTACGATCTCTGGGACCGCGAGCAGCGCCACGGCATCAAGCTCTACGTGCGCCGGATCTTCATCGCCGACGATGCGAAGCAGATCATGCCCAACTACCTGCGTTTCGTGCGCGGCCTGGTCGACTCCGCCGACCTGCCGCTCAACGTTTCGCGGGAATTTCTGCAGCAGAACAAGGAAATCGACAAGATCCGGGCTGCCTCGGTGAAGAAGATTCTCGGGGAACTGAAAAAGATCGCCGCGAAGGACGCCGACAAGTACCAGTCCCTGTGGAAGGAATACGGCAAGGTACTGAAGGAGGGCCTCGTCGAGGATCCGGACAACCAGGACGCTCTCTCGCGGCTTGTGCGGTTCGCCTCCACCCGCGGCGACGGCGACGCCCAGACCGTGTCGCTGGAAGACTACGTCGGCCGCATGGGCGAGCAGCAGAAGGCGATCTATTACGTCACCGCCGAAAGCCATGCCGCGGCGAAGTCCTCGCCCCACCTCGAAGTGTTCCGCAAGAACGATATCGAGGTGCTGTTGCTCTCGGACCCGGTGGACGAGTGGGTGGTCAACCACCTGTCGAATTTCGACGACAAGCCGCTCAAGTCCATCGCCCGCGGCGACCTCGACCTCGATGAACTGAAAAAGGGCGACGGAGAAGACAGGGCCGAGGATGACAAGGCGAAAGAGGCGCTGACGCCCCTGGTGGAGAAGTTCCGCGAGGTGCTCGGGGAACGGGTCAAGGACGTGCGCCTCTCGGACCGGCTGGTGGATTCCCCCGCCTGCCTGGTGGCGGACCAGTACGACCTCGGCGGCAACATGGAACGCATCCTCAAGGCCATGGGCCAGGATGCGCCGGAAGCCAAACCGATCCTGGAGATCAACCCCGACCACCAGATCCTGCGGCGCATCTCCGTGGATGCAGACACCGTGTCGGACTGGGCCTGGGTGCTGCTCGACCAGGCGGTACTTGCCGAAGGCGCGACACTGAAGGATCCAGCGGCCTATGTCGCCAGGGTGAACCGGCTGCTGGTGGCCTGAGCCATCCCCGGCAGTCGCCGGGACACGCCATGAAAGGGCCGGCGCCGTCCGGCCCTTTTTTTAGCCCGAATATTCCACCAGCCGAAACCAGGCCCGGTTGCAGTTTGATTGAAGAGCTGGAAGATTTCCTGCGCGGCGCACCAAAGGCCAGGTCACTGACCAAATCGGGCCTGGTTTCTATCCCGGCCCTGACTGGTTCAGGAACGCCTGGACTTGCGCTTCACTCACCCCATAGCTACGGCTATGGGGTTCGCTCCAGCGCGGCGCCCAGACGCCCCTGTCCTGCGTCAGCATCCGGGATGCTGGTGAAATATCCGGGCTTGGGCCTGTCGGGTAGAATGCCCCCTGCTTTCTGAGGATCACCGCTGGATGGAACTGGTCAACCTGCTCGCCATCATATTGACGCTGTCGGCGGCATTCGCCTACATCAATTTCCGCTTCATCGGCCTGCCCACCACCATCGGCGTGATGCTGATCGCCCTGGTCTGCTCTCTGGTGATGATCGTGCTCGATGTCCTCGGCATCGTCGGTGTGCGCGACCAGGCAGAGGCGATGCTGCAGAACGTCGACTTCAACGAGACGCTGATGGATGGCATGCTGTGCTTCCTCCTGTTCGCCGGCGCGCTGCACGTCAACACCTCGGACCTCGCGGACACCAAGCTCACCGTCGGCATACTCGCCACCATCGGCGTCTGCCTGTCCACGTTAATCGTCGGCACCTTCGCATTCGGCCTGCTGCAACTGCTCGGAATCGACATCGGTTACCTCTACTGCCTGTTGTTCGGTGCGTTGATTTCTCCCACCGACCCCATCGCGGTGATGGCGACGCTGAAGAAGGCCGGTATCGCCCGAAGCCTGGAGACCAAGATCGCCGGTGAATCACTGTTCAACGACGGCGTCGGCGTGGTGGTGTTCGTGGTACTGCTTGGTCTCGTGACCCAACCCGAACAGATCACCCTCGGCAGCGCCACCCTGCTGTTCGTACAGGAAGCGGTTGGCGGCATCGTGTTCGGCCTGGTCCTGGGCTCGCTCGGCATCCACCTTCTGAAAAGTGTAGACAACTACCAGGTGGAGATCCTGCTGACCCTGGGGCTGGTGATGGGCGGCTATACCCTCGCCATGCACCTGCATTCCTCCGGCCCCATCGCGGTGGTGGTGGCTGGCCTGCTGATCGGCAACCGGGGCCGGCAGTACGCGATGTCCACCCATACCCGGGAGCACCTCGACAATTTCTGGGAACTGCTGGACGAGATCCTGAACGTCATCCTGTTCGTCCTCATCGGCCTCGAGATACTGATCCTCGACTTCGAAGGCCGCTATCTGCTCGCGGGCGCGCTCGCCATTCCCCTGGTATTGCTGGGTCGGTTCCTCGCGGTGGGCACGCCGGTCACCTTGCTACGCCGGCTCGGCCTGCAACCCGAGAGCCCGCACATGGTCAAGATCCTGGCCTGGGGCGGACTCCGAGGCGGCATCTCCGTGGCGCTGGCGCTGTCCTTGCCCCAGGGCGTGGCAAGGGACGTGTTTCTCGTCGTGACCTACATGATCGTCATCTTCTCCATCGTGGTACAAGGTCTCACCATCGGACCACTGGCGAAGAAGCTGGGCGTCTCAAGCGCCTAGCCAGCATATTCCACCAGCCGAAACCAGGCCAAAAAAAAGCCGGGTCCCTGGACCCGGCATGATCACAATCAGCGAGAGGCTGGTGGATACCAGCGATCACCGGACCCGCGCGGCGGGCCTCCCCCGGGAGCGTCACCGCGCCGCCCCGGTGGAGGGACGCCTTGGGACGCCGATAACCTGCTGGCTCCATTTTCATGGACCGTGGCGGGCGATGAAAATTCCGGGTCAAGGCCCAACATGAACGAATTGTCATCCGAACCCTGACGGGCGGGCCATCCAGGGAGGGCTATTCAACCGCGCGCAGCGCCTGCTGGAGAACGAAGCTCGAATTCGAGGGATGGCCGCTGGCGCTGGTGGCACCAACGTGGCAGCCGAGGCAGCTTCCCGAGGCATCGGCCTGGATATAGGTTTCCATTGTGGTATTGGTCTGGTAACGCGGCACCTCGCCGGCGGGGAACAGCGCGTCTTCCGCGGCACCTTTCCACTGCACGGTGGAGAGCGCGTAGTGCTGCCAGACTGTACCCGCCAGGCGATCCTGCCACTCGCGGTTCATCGCCGCCGTGCTCACCGCCGGGTGCCAGCAGCGAGCCACCTGCGCGGGTGGCACCGGGGCACCGCCGGGATAGCGGGCAAACGGCGCCCCCCGCGCCCATTTCCAGTCCGCCGGGCTGCCGGCGGGGGGCTGGTTGGTCAGGCAATGCGGGCAGTCGGCGTCAAACAGGGCGTAACCGGCGCCGTCATCGCCCGTGCGGCAACCTTCGGGAAACAGATCACTTCCGAAGATCGCATTGGGACCCCGCGCGGCGGAAGCCATGGGCGCATTTTCCCTGTGCTCGAACGTCGCCCAGATCCAGTGCTCGCCAGTGGCGCTTTCGATCCGGCGTACCACGTGCATGCCCACGAGGCCGACTCTCAACATCAGGCAGCGAGCCTCGCCCGCGAGGTCGCTGGCCGCGGGGATGGATACCAGGGCATCGCGGGTAAAGAGTGTTGCCCCCTCCTCACCGTCCGGCAACACGCGCCAGGAAGACTTGATCGCGATGGACCCCGCGTCGCCACCGAACCGGGTCTCCGCGTTGTCGTAACGCCCCATGGGGAACGCCACGTCGTTCCCGCTGGCAAAAAACGTATGCTGACCCGCGAGCGTGTCGAGACCCTCGTCGCGAATGTAGCCGGCCATCACGGGATTGATGCGCACGTCGTACAGGAGGTAGTTGCCGCGGCGATCCACCAGCGGGTATCCCCCGGCCTGGAGCCAGCTATCGAGGCGAAGCACATCGTCGCCTCCCGCCACCGCCGCGCAGGCCGATTCCCCCGGCCCACCGAATGCCTCGGCCTGGCCCGGGTAGTTTTGCCAGGTTCTTGGCGCCGCATCGTCCGCGATGGCGGCGGGGTCCGACGGGTCCGCGCCAAGCGGCCAGTTGAGGGCGACGAAGGTGCGCCAGGCGAAACGGTCGAACGGATCCTGGGCGCTGCCCTCGACGAGGACGTATACCCGGGAAGTGCGGAAGTCGGTGATGTCGTGGGGCAGATGGCCGCAGAGCCGATCCCGCGGCACGCGGTCGCAGAAACCCTCCTCGCGCACCGTGCCCACGCCGGCGGAAAACGGCAACTGCTCCGCGCCGAAAACCGGCACGGCAAACATCAGAAGTACCGTAAGGATCAGACGAGCCAAGGGAAACCGCCCTCGCGTTTCAGGAGCGCGATCTTGGTCTCGATGCCGCCCTCGCCGGAATAGCCGCCGATGCCGTCGGCGCCGAGTACCCGGTGGCAGGGGATGATAAGAGGAAAGGGATTGCCGCCGCAGGCGGCCCCCGCGGCCTGGGCCGAGGAGTCGAGACGCCTCGCCATCTCGCCGTAGGTGATGGTCTCGCCGTAGGGAATGTCCGCCATCACGCCGCAGGCGGCCTCCTGGAAGGCGCTGCAATGGAAGGCCAGGGGCAGCTCGAAGACCATGAGTTCGCCGTCGAAGTAAGCCGCAATCTGCCGCGTCGCCTCGTCCAGCAGTGGCGAGCCGTCGTTTGCGAGGGCGTCGCTCCAGCGTAGCCGGGTGAGCCGCTCTCCTTCCTGCACCAGCATCATCCGGCCTACCGGCGTCTCGATGGTCTTTCGCAACATGACGGCCATGATCGATACACTACAATATGTGTCCGGCTCCCTGAACTACTATCTCCTCATGCCCAAGCGGCTGTTTTCCACAGTCTCCGTCCTGCTCGCGATACTTGTCAACCTGGGTGCGATCGAAGCGTCATGGGGGCAGGCGCAAGCGAAACCCGGACATTCCATCGCCCGCACCTGGAACGAGCAATTGCTCTCGGCCATCCGTATCGATTCGGCGCGGCCCACGGTGCATGCACGCAACCTGTTCCATACCGCGGTGGTGATGTGGGATTCCTGGGCGGCCTTCGAGCCTGAAGCCCGCCAGGTCATTCACCAGGAACGCGCCGCAATTCCGGACACCCCGGCGGCGCGCCACGAGACCATCAGCTATGCAGCCTACCGCCTGCTGCAATGGCGCTTCAAGCTTTCGCCCAACGCAGCCCAGACCGATACGGCGCTCAGGCGCAAAATGGCGGAACTGGGCTACGATGTAGAGGTCACCACCACCGAGGGCGACACGCCGGCCGCGCTCGGTAACCGGGTGGCCCGATCGGTGATCGCCCATGGACTCGCCGACGGCGCCAACGAGGAAGCCGGTTACGCCAACCGCTACTACGAGCCGGTCAACCCGCGCATGGATCCGCATGGCACCGGCAACCCGGAAATCGTCGACCCGGATCGCTGGCAGCAGTTGCATCTGCCCAACTTCGTCGGCCAGTCGGGGCAGCTCGAGCCCAACTATCCGCCCTTCGTGGGACCCGAATGGGGCGACGTCAAGCCGTATTCCCTCAGCGACGCCGACGCCACCGTGTACCAGCGGGGCGGGCGTGACTGGCGGGTGTACTTCGATCCCGGCCCACCACCGCGGATCGGCGGGGACGACGCGTCCCGCCGTCTGTTCAAGGCCGGCTTCGAGCAGGTGGTGGAGTGGAGTGGGCTGCTCGATGCGTCGAGGGGGGACATGATCGACATCAGCCCGGCAAGCATCGGCAACAACACGCTGGGCACCAATGACGGCAACGGCTACGATGTGAATCCGGTGACCGGCCAGCCCTACGAACCCCAGGTCGTGCCCGCCGGCGACTACTACCGGGTGCTGGCCGAGTTCTGGGCCGACGGCCCGAGTTCCGAGACCCCGCCGGGGCACTGGTTCACCATGCTCAATATCGTCTCCGACCAACCCTCGCTCGCGCTGCGCATCGGCGGCCAGGGGCCGGAGCTCGATCGCCTTTCCTGGGATCTGCATACCTATCTCGCGCTGGGCGGGGCAATGCACGACGCCGCCATCGCCGCCTGGAGCATCAAGGGCTGGTACGACTCCGCACGCCCGATCTCGGCAGTCCGCTTTCTCTGCGACCAGGGCCAGTCCTCCGATCCCGGCCTTGCCAGCTACCATCCCGACGGAATCAACCTGAATCCCGGCGTAATCGAGCTCATCACCCCGGATACCGCCGCCAGTGGCGGGCGGCATCACCACCTGGCTGGGGAGAACGGGGCGAACCTGGGCGAGATCGCGATCCGCGCCTGGCGCGGCCCCGACTTCGTACCCGATCCGAAGCAGGACGTCGCCGGCGTCGGCTGGATGCTCTGCGGCGACTGGTGGCCCTACCAGCGCCCCAATTTCGTCACCCCGCCCTTCGCCGGCTACGTCTCGGGCCACAGCACATACAGCCGCGCCGCGGCGGAAACGCTGACCCTGCTGACGGGTTCGAAATTCTTTCCCGGCGGCCTGGGCATTTTCCGCATCCCAGCCAATGATTACCTGGTGTTCGAACGCGGCCCGTCCCGGCCGATGCAGCTGCAATGGGCCACCTACCAGGACGCCGCGGACGAATGCAGCCTGTCGCGCATCTACGGTGGCATCCACCCTACCGGGGACGATATCCCCGGGCGCAAGATGGGCTACAGGATCGGCCACCAGGCGTTCGCGAAATCGCTGGAATACTTTCCCCCGGGAACCTGATGATTGCAGCAAAGCACTCCGCATCAGCGAACGGATAATGCTCGAGCGGTTCAACGTCCGCGTATACGGCCTGCTGATCCGCGCAGGCAATGTGCTGCTGGTGGACGAGATCGTAAAGGGTCGCCACATCACCAAGTTTCCCGGCGGCGGACTGGAACTGGGCGAGGGACCGGAAGATTGCCTGGTGCGGGAATTTCTCGAAGAGACCGGTATCACCGTGCGCATCACGGGACATGTCTATACCACCGGTTTCTTCCAGCCCTCGGCCTTCCGCGAGGAGGAGCAGATCATCAGCATTTACTACCGCGTGGCGGCGGTCGGATATGCGCCCACGGAAACCATTCCCCTGCCTGAAAGCCCCGACCCGGAGGATGGCATCCTCGGTTTTCGCTGGATACCGCTCGACCGGCTCACAAGGGATGACGTCAGCCTGCCCATCGATCAATACGTGGTCGCCAACCGGGAGCGATTGCACGCGGACGACGAGGCGCATCCGCGGACATAAAAAACCCCGGACGAAGCCGGGGTTTTTCTCGATGGTAAACGAAGACGTTACTTCTTCGCCTTCCTCTCCTTCGCCTCGGCAATCACCACGTCGGCGATGTTCTTCGGGCAGTGGGCATAGTGATCGAACTCCATGGAGAACTGGCCACGGCCGGAGGTCATGGTGCGCAGGTCGCCGATGTAGCCGAACATCTCGCCCAGCGGCACGTCCGCCTTGACGCGGACGCCGGTGGGGCCGGAATCCTGTGACTTGATCATGCCGCGGCGGCGGTTGAGGTCGCCGATGACGTCGCCCACGTGATCATCCGGGGTGAACACGTCCACCTTCATGATCGGCTCGAGCAGTTGCGGGCCGGCCTTGGGCATGCTCTGGCGATAGGCCGCCTTGGCGGCGATCTCGAATGCCACGGCGGAGGAGTCCACCGCGTGGAACGCGCCGTCCATCAGGGACACCTTGACGTCCAGGCAGGGATAGCCGGCCAGCACGCCCTCTTCCATCATGTCGCGGAAGCCCTTGTCGATAGCGGGCCAGAATTCCCGCGGCACGTTGCCGCCGGTGACCTTGGACTCGAACTGGTAGCCGCTGTTGGACTCGCCGGGCTCGATGACGTAGTCGATCTTGCCGAACTGGCCTGAACCACCGGTCTGCTTCTTGTGGGTGTAGCTGTCCTCCACCCGCTGGGTGATGGTTTCGCGGTAGGCCACCTGGGGCTTGCCCACGGTGACGTCCACGTTATGGGTGCGGCGCAGGATGTCGACCTTGATGTCGAGGTGCAGTTCGCCCATGCCCTTGAGGATGGTCTCGCCGCTGTCCTCGTCGGTCTCGACGCGGAACGACGGGTCTTCCGCTACCATCTTGCCGAGGGCGATGCCCATTTTTTCCGAGCCGCTCTTGTCCTTGGGCGCCACCGCCATGGAGATCACGGGATCCGGGAACACCATCGGTTCCAGGGTCGCCGGGTTCTTCTCGTCCGCGAGGGTATGCCCGGTCTGCACGTTCTTCATGCCGAGCACGGCGACGATGTCGCCCGCCTGGGCGGCATTCAGCTCGTTGCGCGACTCGGCGTGCATCTCCACGATCCGGCCGATGCGCTCGGTCTTGCCGGTGAAGGTATTGAGCACGTTGTCGCCCTTGGCGATCTTGCCGGAATAGATGCGAATAAAGGTCAGCGCGCCGTATCGGTCGTCCATGATCTTGAACGCGAGCGCGCGCAGCGGCCGGTTCGGATCAACGATCGCGAACTGTCCGGTTTCATTGCCCTCGAGATCGACCTCGGGTTGAGGTTTCACCTCGGTGGGGCTAGGGAGATAGTCGATGACGGCATTCAGCACCAGCTGCACGCCCTTGTTCTTGAACGCGGAGCCACAGTAGGTGGGGAAGAAGTCCAGGTTGATGGTGCCCTTGCGGATACAGGCCTTGATGGTGTCCATATCCGGCTCCTCGCCCTCGAGGTATTTCTCCATCGCGTCATCGTCCTGCTCCACCGCGGTTTCGATGAGTTTCTCGCGATACTTCTCGACCTGGTCAACCATGTCCGCGGGCACGTCCTCGATGTGGTACTTGGTGGGGTCGCCGGATTCGTCCCAGATCCAGGCCTTGCGCGTCAGCAGGTCGACCACGCCCCTGAAGTCGTCCTCGATGCCGATCGGCAGCACCATGACGAGTGCATTGGCGGCGAGGATGTTCTCCACCTGGTCCACCACGCGATAGAAGTCCGCGCCCATGCGGTCGAGCTTGTTGACGAAGATGATGCGCGCCACTTCGGAGTCGTTGGCATAGCGCCAGTTGGTCTCCGACTGCGGCTCCACGCCGCCGGACCCGCAGAACACGCCGATGCCTCCGTCCAGCACCTTGAGGGAACGGTAGACCTCGATGGTGAAGTCGACGTGGCCGGGGGTGTCGATGATGTTGAAACGATGATCGTCCCAGAAGCAGCTCGTGGCCGCTGACTGGATGGTGATGCCGCGCTCACGCTCCTGGTCCATGAAGTCGGTGGTGGCCTCGCCGTCATGTACCTCGCCGATCCGGTGAATCTTCCCGGTCAGGCTGAGGATGCGCTCGGTGGTGGTGGTCTTGCCCGCGTCCACGTGGGCGAAAATACCGATATTGCGATATTTGGATAGGTCTGTCATGACGGTAGCCGGTCAGTAATGGGGGTGCGGGCCAGAAAAAGCGTCTCGCGACGCCTTCGATCATCCTGTCGGGAGCCCTCAAAAAAGCGGCCGCGATGATACAACAAATGGGACGCCATTTCATGGGGGAAACGCGCCAAATTTCAACCGTTTGTTGGCCTGCCATGGAAATTCGGCGGCCCCCGGTTCGACCCGGGCGCGTGCGCCTGTACAATCCGCCGCATTCGAGGCAAAGGTGACTTTTTCATGAGCTGGTGGGGCAAACTGATCGGCGGCACGCTGGGCTTCCTCCTGGGAGGCCCCCTGGGGGCGTTGCTGGGCACCTATTTCGGCCACCGCTTCGACGATAGCGGTGGTGGGCGCCCGCGCGCCCTGCCCGGTGACCAGGAACGCGTACAGGCAGCGTTCTTCGCCGCCACATTCTCGGTCATGGGCCACCTCGCCAAGGCGGACGGCCAGGTAACGCGGGACGAGATCTCGCTCGCCAACACACTGATGGACGAGATGCGGCTTCCCCCCGAGCAGCGCAAGCTGGCGCGCTCGCTGTTCAACCAGGGCAAGGAGGCGGATTTCGACTTCACCGCGGTGGTGGACCAGTTCCGCCACGAATGCCATCGCCGCAGCACCCTTCTGCGGATGTTCATGGAAATCCAGGTGCAGGCCGCGTTCGCCGACCAACGCCTCGATCCGGCGGAAAACCGCCTGCTGGCGCGCCTCGCGGAAATGCTGGGTTTCGACCGCGAGGAACTGGCGCGGATCATCGAACTGGTGCGCGGCGCCGGCCACGTGCACGCGGATCCGGACAGGTTTGACCTCGAAGACGCCTACGCGGTGCTCGGCGTATCAGCGGACACTCCCATGCCCGAGGTGAAAAAAGCTTACAGGCGGCTACTCGGCCAGCATCACCCCGACAGGCTGGTTTCAAAGGGATTGCCGGAAGAAATGATCCGCCTGGCCAACGAGAAAACCGCGGAAATCCGCAAGGCCTGGGAAAAGATCCGCGAGGCCCGGAGCGCATGAACACCGTGCCCGCACAGAAACCGGTGATCGTCTGTATCGATCACCACGAAAACCCCATGGACGACCGCGCCTGGACCCATCTCGGAGAACTCGGATTCGAACGCCGGCTGGTCTGCCCGTTTCTCGGAGATGATCTCGGCGCGGTTGGACCCGAGGTCGTGGGCTGCGTCATCTACGGCGGCTCGCAGAACGTGGGGGAAATCGCTGATTACCCGTACCTTCGCGACGAATTCCGCTGGATCGAGGATTGCCTCGAGCGCGACCTGCCCATCCTGGGACTCTGCCTCGGCGGTCAGATGCTGGCGCATATCCTGGGCGCGAAGGTCGCCCCACGTCTGCCCAGGGAATGCGAGTTCGGCTGCTACCCGCTGACTGCCACCGAGGCAGGCGCGGGCTGGATTCCGGAAGTCTTTCACGCCACGGAAGCCCATTACGAGGAATTCGAGATTCCCCGGGATGCGGTGCACCTCGCCGGCAGCGAGCGCTTTCCGAACCAGGCCTTCCGCTACCGCGACAACGTCTACGGGCTGCAATTCCACCCGGAGATCGACGCGCGCATCTTCCGCCGCTGGCAGCAGGCGGAATGGGCCATGCACGGCGTGCCCGGCGCGCAGGAGATGGCCGAACAGGATCGCCTGTTCGCTCTGCATGACGAAGTCCAGGGGCGCTGGTTCCACGGCCTGCTGGAGTCTCTGTTCGGCAGGCCAGACGCCTGAGCGGTGATCGCCGGGCAGACGGTGGATGCCCGGAAACGTATAATGACCGCGCTGTCCGGACGACTCCCGGGCAGGCGACCGGGTCCAGCCGAATTTCCCTGACATGTCCTTCGAATACATCAGCAGCGCCGTCAGCGTGGCTCGCCAGCAGATGCTCTGGGGCTTCCTCGTGGGCGGCCTCGGCGTGGCCTGGATCGCGTTCATCCTCGCGCGCGGCAAACGCAGGGTCATGTTGTTGGGCGGCATTGCACTTCTAGCCGCCGGTGGCTGGTTCGTCTTCCAGTCCTGGCAACTCGGCCGCAGCGAGGGTGAATGGCGCATCGTCGTCGATGACAGCCACATCGACTGGCAATCACCCAACGAGGCGGTGGACCCGTCGTTCACCGTCCCCCTGGACGCGGTGGACTACCTCGATCGGGGTGCGCGGGCGAGCCGCGCGGATGAACGCCCGCTCTATCACCTGGTGCTGAAGGACGACTCGGCGATCGCGCTCAACCCGGTCAGCGGCGTCGACCTCGCGGTGTTCTCCACCTACCTCGCCTCCGTGGGTATCGAGACTCGCCAGACCAACCGCTTCCACCTGCCGATGGAACTGCGCAACAAGTAACGCCATGGACGAATCCCGCGAAACCGATCCGCCCGCGTCTGATCGCCGCGAGCGCCGCCGCAGGCGTCCGCGGCGACCGCTGATGATCGACAACTCGGTGCCCTCGCCCTGCCTGTCGGTATGCCGCTTCGATGGCGAGCCCTATTGCATCGGCTGCTTCCGCGACATCGACGAAATCCGCGACTGGATGATCATGACCCGGAAACAGAAGCTGGCGGTGCTGGAACGACTGCCGGCGCGTCGCCGCGCCGCGGGCAAGTGAACGAGCCAACCGAGTTCGCGGCCCCGAGCAAGTCCCATCGCAAGCGCGAGCAACGGGCCGTGCAGGAATTCGTCCGCGAACTGGTGGGCGCCTCCGACGCGGAACTCGGGCGATTGCCGCTCTCCCTGGCAATACTCGCCGAGATCCGAGCCGCCCGTGGCATGAAGATGGGCGCGCGCAAGCGCCAGATTGGTTACGTCAGCAAACGCATGGCGGATGAGCCGGTGGAAGAGGCCCGCGCTGCCCTCGCGCAACTGCGCCAGCCCGCCGCACGCGCCAACGAGCATTTCCACCGTATCGAGTCCTGGCGGGACGCCCTGATCGCGGGCGACGAAGAACTGGCGGAGAGGCTGGTTTCCGAACTCGACCTGGATCGCCAGCATCTGCGCGCGCTTGTTCGCGGTTCGCGCAAGGAGGCAGGGAAGTCCGCCCCGCCACGCTCGGCGCGGCAGTTGTTCCGCTACCTGCGCGAACATGCGGGGGATCCGGACAACAATTCCACCAGTTCCACCACCCCGGAGTCCGGGATCGAACCCTGATCCGCGTTCCGCACTACGGAGCAGCGACGAAACGCGCGACATCCGCAAGCGTCAGGCGGAAGCCCTCTCGCCGATCGGCGATGGCAAGCTCGGGATCGGGGGACCATGACGGATCCTTCAGGTAGGATGTACCACAGTAGCGCAGCATACCGCCGAACACCTCCATCAGGATGGCGCTGCCGGTGGGTCCGAGGCGTTCGCCGGCCGCGGACTCCCGCAGGATGTAGAAGAACAGCGGGCTCGCCTCTGACAACTCGCGGCGTACGTCCGCGGCCAACGCGCGCCAGCCCGACATCTGCGCCAGCTTGAGGTCCACCGACGGGTTGACCGGGTAACCGCAGTCCGCGAGGCGCGCGGCCACCGCGCGTCCTTCCGGCAGGCCGAGACTACGGCCGCGAACGAGGTTGCGGAACGCCAGGGAGCGGTTGAGCGGATTGGGATCGCTGACTACCGGCAGATCGTTGAGCTCCGTGGCGAGTCTCTCGTCGATCTTGCGGCTGCGGGTGAAATTGATGCGCCCGTCCATGTCGAGCAGGTAGCGCCAGTCCACGGTCAATGACGGGGGAACCGCGCTGAAACCCTCGGTGCCGAAACGTGCGTCGAACAGCTCGATATTGTTTGCGCGCCCGTTCGCCCGGTAACGCGAGCGCACCATGGAATGACCGAAGCGGTAGGCCGCGACGCTGAACTCCACCGGCATGAACAACTTGCCATGCTCGTCCGGCGCGTACTTGAGCGGGAAATGGTGGGCATAGAGCCGTTCGACGGCGAAGCGGAACACCGCGGGATCACAGACACGCTGGAGAAAGTCGTGCAGGACGATGTACTGGTAGTGGTAGCGACACTCCTTCTGCGCTTCCTCGAAATGCATGCCGCGGTCGATGAGCTTGTTGTGCATCCGCAGGAACATGAGCTGCAGCTGCGCGATGAAGATGTTCTCGTCGTTGCGCGGGTCGCCGATCAGCGCGGTGCCATCATGGGCACGGGCGAGATCGTTGGCATTGGTGTCGTTGCCGGTGATCAGCCTGCCACTGTTGCCATCGTAGAGATGGGGCGAGGCTTCCGGTCCGAAACCGTAGACGCAGTCGAGATCGAGGCTCGCGGAGCGCATGTTGGGCAGCTTGCCCGGATCCTGCACCCAGTCGGTGTTGAGACCCGAGCGGGTGTCGAGGGTGATGTCGTGGTCGACGAACTGGGCGAAGAACGTGTAGCCGGCGGGGATATCGCTGTCCACCGGTCGCCCGGTGGTATCCATCAGTCCGCCGGCCCGGCCGAGGGCAGCGAGGACCTCATCCGACACGTACAGGGGATCGAGATCCTCGAACAGGCGGCCGAAATGACCGAGTCCGATGTGTGAACAGCCACGACCGCTGGAAACGCCGTGGTGACAGGGATGCTTTGCCATGATTGATTCCTTCCGTTGACCTGGTTCGTGTATTTCATGCGCTACTTCCTGCAGCGGGGAAGTGGCGCCTCCCTGAGCATGACCGTAGACCATCGCCCGATTTGGTTCTGTGCAATATTCCACAGCCCGCGCACTATCCTTCCGGCGCCCGATCCGTTACACTTCGCGCCGCGTCCAGGGACCCGCCGCCGGTGTGGGTCCGCGGTGATAACGGCAGGCAGCCGGATCACACCGTAGACGCCACCGGGCAGCATGGCTGCCGGCTCCCTCCCGGGAGACCGCCCAATCGACCCGGTTCTTTTTATCCCGCCCGTACCGTCTCCCGCGCCCGCCAAGGTGTGCGCGCGAGGGCAATCTCCAATACTGAAGTAATAAATGTCTTTTGATGATCTCGGCCTGTCGGCCGAACTGCTGCGTGCCGTGCACGCCCAGGGCTATTCCGAGCCCACCCCGATCCAGGCCCAGGCCATTCCGGCAGTGCTCGAAGGCCGTGACGTGATGGGCGCCGCCCAGACCGGCACCGGCAAGACCGCGGGCTTTACCCTGCCCATCCTGCACAGGCTGTACTGCGGCCCCGAAAAGATCAGAACCCGCGGCGTGCGCGCGCTGGTTCTGACACCCACCCGCGAACTCGCCGCCCAGGTGGCGGACTGCATGCGCGCCTATGGCAAGCACCTGCCGCTGCGTTCCGCGGTGATCTTCGGTGGCGTCAAGATCAATCCCCAGATCGCGGCCCTGCGTCGCGGCGTGGACGTCCTGGTGGCCACCCCTGGCCGCCTGCTCGATCACCTCTCCCAGGGCACCGTGGACCTGTCGAAGGTCGAGGTCCTGGTGCTGGACGAGGCGGACCGGATGCTCGACATGGGCTTTATCCGCGACATCCGCAAGGTGATCGCCGCGCTGCCACCGGCCTCGGAGCGCCAGACGCTGCTCTTCTCCGCCACCTTTTCGAATGAAATTCGCAAGCTCGCCACGGGCCTCCTCGAGAACCCGGCGATCGTCGAGGTCGCGGCCCAGAACGCTACCGCCGACCGCGTCCGACAGACAATCCACCTGGTGGAAAAGTCGCGCAAGCGGGAGTTCCTCAGCCAGATGATCGGCCGCGGCGACTGGCGCCAGGTGCTGGTGTTCACCCGCACCAAGCACGGCGCGAACAAGCTCGCGACCCAGCTCGAAAAGGATGGACTGGCCAGCGCCGCCATCCATGGCAACAAGAGCCAGGGCGCGCGCACGCGCGCGTTGAAAGGCTTCAAGTCCGGCGATGTCCGCGTGCTGGTGGCCACCGACATCGCCGCCCGCGGACTCGACATCAGCGCCCTTCCCCACGTGGTCAACTACGAGTTGCCCAACGTGCCGGAGGACTATGTCCACCGTATCGGTCGTACCGCCCGCGCCGGCCGCGAGGGAGAGGCGATCTCCCTGGTGGACGGCGAGGAGATCGGCTACCTGCGCGACATCGAGCGGTTGCTGCGACAGTCACTCCCGCGCACGGCGGTTGAAGACTATACCCCCCCGCAATCGCTGGTGGACGCCGATGCCCGCACGAGTTCGGGCAAACGCGCTACCGGGAAGCCAGGACAACGACACCTGGAGCGGTCACGCAATGGCGGCAAGGGACATGGCGCATCCGCCAATGGCAATGGTCGCAGTAATAGCGGCCAGGGGCAGGATTCGCGCAACGGCAATCGCCGAAGCGATGACACCCGGAGCGCTGACTCCCGTGGCAACGGCAATCGGAGCAATGGTGCGCGCAACAACGGCGCCCGTCATGGTGGACCGCGGAACGGTGGCGCTAACGGCGGAAACAACGGCAACCGGCGTGGCCGAGATCGGCAACACGCCGCGCGCGCTGCCGCATAGAAACGGCAGTCGGTCGTAGCCCGGCCGGGCATCCCCGGTCGGGCTACGCGTTCAGGTCAGGACGCCGCGTTCAGCATGTCCAGCGCCTGTTCCAGCAGCTTCACGGATTCCCCGTGATCGCCGGACTGGTGCATCGCCTCGCCCTGGTCACGCAGTTCGACGATGCTTTCCCGCGTATCTTCGCTGAGATCGGGCATGCTGGCGAGTTTCTCGTCGATTTCCGAGATCAGGTTGGGGCAATTTCCTGCCAGCGCCAGGGATGGCGCGAAGATCAGTAGCGCCAGGAGGGTGTTCTTGAGTTGCATTTCCATTACTCCATCGTGAGAGTTGTTCCATCCGCCGACCGCGCGGCCGGCGACCGGATTTCAGTGTAGCACGCGGCGACGAGGCGGCAGGTCGCGCCGACTCGGCAACCAATTACAGTGCTGGTAGTTGGACTGATTCCTCTTCCACGAGTTCCGCCCCCACCAGTTCCCGCGCGAGCGCCAGCTCGTCGGCAAGGTAGCGGTCGTCTTCCAGCGCGGGGACGTGGCTTCTCAGTGCCTGGATAACACCTTCCAGCACCGGGCTGGTCCTGAGCGGCGCGCGAAAGCCCACACCCTGGGCCCCCACCACCAGCTCGATGCCGACGATCTGCGCCAGGTTGCGGTTCATGTCCACGAGCCGGCGGGCGCCGTGGCAGGCCATGGAGACGTGGTCCTCCTGGTTGGCGCTGGTAGGTGTGGAATCCACGGAGCAGGGCATCGCCTTCTGACGGTTCTCCGCCATCAGCGCGGCTGCGGTGATCTCCGCCACCATGAAGCCGGAGTTGAGGCCCGGTTTCGGCGACAGGAAGGCGGGCAGGCCGTAGTTGAGCGCGGGATCCACCAGGGTGGCGATGCGCCGTTCGGTGATGGCGCCGATCTCCGCCACCGCGAGGGCCACCTGGTCGGCGGCGAAGGCCACCGGTTCGGCGTGGAAGTTACCGCCGGACAGGATCTCTCCGGACTCGCTGATCACGAGCGGATTGTCGGTTACCGCGTTGGCCTCGATCTCCAGTGTATGGCCGGCATGACGCAACTGGTCCAGGCAGGCGCCCATGACCTGGGGCTGGCAGCGCAGGCAGTAGGGATCCTGCACCCGCGTATCGTTGTCACGATGCGACTCACGTATCTCCGATCCCTGCAACAGGTTGCGCAGCGCGCGCGCTGCGTCCATCTGGCCGAGATGCCCCCGGAGCGCATGGATCGCCTCGTGAAACGGCGCGGTTGAGGCCATCAATGCGTCGCTCGACAGAGCGCCGGTCACCAGCGCATTGCACGCCAGGCGCCAGGCGTCGAACAGCCCCGCAAGGGCGAGTGCATTGGACACCTGCGTGCCGTTGATCAGGCCAAGGCCTTCCTTGGGACCGAGTTCTACCGGCTCCAGGCCAGCACGGGCCAAGGCATCGGACGCGTCCAGCGTCTCTCCATGCACCCGGATACGGCCCTCCCCCATCATCGCCGCGGTCAAATGCGCGAGCGGCGCGAGATCGCCGGAGGCGCCCACGGAACCCTGGCCAGGGATCAGCGGCAACAGGCCGGCATTCAGCATGTCCGTGATCTGGCTGATCACCCGCCAGCGCACGCCCGAGGCACCGCGCGCGAGGGAATTCGCCTTGAGCAGCATGACCAGGCGCACCACCGGGTCCGGCAGTGGATCACCCACGCCGCAACAATGGGAGCGGATCAGGTTGCGTTGCAGGGCGGCGGTGTCGGCGGCGTCGATGCGGGTACTGGCGAGCTTGCCGAATCCGGTGTTGACGCCGTACACCGCCGCGTCGCCTGCCGCGGCGCGCGTGACGATATCCGAAGCCGCATCCACCGCGGAACGCGATGCCGGATCCAGTTCCACCATTCCAATGCCACCGCGATAGCAGGTCACCAGGGATGGCAGGTCGAGCGTGCCGGGAACGAGTTTCAGGGTCGGTTGCTGGGTCATGTCGACAGTTGATCTATGGTCCTGCGAAATTCGTTGATGATGCTCTCCCGTCGCGGGTGACGGCCATCCTCCACCACGCGTCGGCCACCTGCGTAGACGCTGCGAACCATCGGCTCGTTGCCGGAGAATACCCAGCTATCTGCGAGGCTGCCGCCCGCGCGGGCGTGGAGGCGCGGGTGATCCGTGTCGATCTCTACCATGTCGGCACGCTGTCCCACCGCTATCGCGCCACCGTTGATGCCGCAAGCTCTCGCGCCACCCTCCGCGGCACGGCGTAGCAGCGATTCGCCGGTATGACCGTCCGCCGCGGCGTCCGCGAGACAGTTTCGCGCAAGGCCCTGGAGTCGCTGGCCGTATTCCAGCCAGCGCAGTTCCTCCACCGGGCTTACCGAGATCTGGCTGTCGGAGCCGATGCCGATGGTGCCTCCCCTGACGAGGAATTCGCCTGCCGGAAACAGGCCGTCGCCGAGATTGGCCTCGGTGGTGGGGCACAGGCCGACTACCGCGCCGGATTCCGCGACCGCGCGAACCTCGCTGCCGTCGACATGGGTGGCATGCACCAGGCACCAGCGCGCGTCGGGAGCGAAATGCGCGTACAGCCAGGCCACGGGCCTGAGCCCGCTCCATGCCGCGCAGTCGTCCACCTCGCGGACCTGCTCGGCGATGTGAATGTGCACCGGGCAGTCCGCCGGGGCCGCGTCGAGGACCGATTGCAGCAGCGAACGATCCACCGCGCGCAGCGAATGCGGCGCGACGCCGAGCAACTGGCCGGGTACGAGGGATTCCGCGAGCGAGGAAACGATCGAGAGAAAGCCGTCGGCGTCGTTGAGGAATCGCTTCTGCTCCCCGCCCGCTGGCGCGGCGCCAAACCCGCCGTAACGGTAGAGCACCGGCATGGCGGTAAAGCCGATGCCGACCTCGTCCGCAGCGCGCGCACACTGCAGCGTCATCTCCGCCCTGTTGGCATAGGGCTGACCGGCCCTGTCGTGATGCAGATACTGGAACTCGGCGACATGGGTATAGCCCGCCTCCAGCATCTCCATGTACAGGAGGCGCGCAATGGCGTGGAGCTGGTCCGGCTCGATCCGCGACAGCATGCGGTACATCGTCGTGCGCCAGGTCCAGAAGCTGTCGCCGTCGCCAGTGGCGCGCTCGCCGAGTCCCGCCATGGCCCGCTGGTGGGCGTGTGAATGCAGGTTGGGTATGCCCGGTAACAGCGCGCCGCGAAGGCATTCGGATCCATGGGGCAGGTCCGCGCTCGCGGTGTCGGGCACCAGGGCGCTGATACTCCCCGCGTCATCGACGTCGATGCGTACGTTGCCCAGCCAGCCGCTTTCGGTCAGCACCGCGGGAGACCAGAGATTTCGGATCCGGGACATTAACGGGGTTGCAAGCAGGATCGTGGCAGCATAGCATACCTGATACATGTATAGACAAGTTCTCCATAACCTGTCCGTTGCCTGCCTGGCGGATACCACCGGCTATGGGCTGCTGGAAAACGGCGCGGTGGTGGTGACGGGCGAAGACATCGCCTGGGTGGGCGCATTCGCTGACCTGCCGCCAGAGTATCGCGATGCGGAACCTGTCGATCTCGGTGGCCGCCTGCTCACCCCCGGGCTGATCGACTGCCATACCCACCTGGTATACGCGGGAAACCGGGCGCGGGAATTCGAGCAACGTCTGGAAGGCTTAAGCTACGCCGAGATCGCGCGCGCCGGCGGCGGCATCATGTCCACCGTGCGCGCCACACGCGAAGCGAGCGTGGACGAACTGGCGCGCCTCGCCCGTCCCCGGCTGGAGGCGCTGCGCGCCGAGGGCGTGACCAGCATCGAGATCAAGTCAGGCTACGGGCTCGAACGGGACGCGGAAATCCGCATGCTGCAGGCGGCGGGTGCGCTCTGCGCCGAAGCGGGTGTCCGCTGCCAGCGCACTTTCCTCGGCGCCCATGCCCTGCCCCCGGAATTCGCCGACTGTGCAGACGACTACATCGAACATGTCTGCGACGACATGATGCCCGCCGCTGTGGAAGCCGGCGTCGTGGACGCCGTGGACGCATTCTGCGAGGGCATCGCGTTCAGCGTGCCCCAGGTCCGGCGGGTTTTCGAGCGCGCCCGGTCGCTTGGCCTGCCGGTCAAGTGTCACGCGGAGCAACTTTCCTGGCTCGGCGGCGCGGCGATGAGTGCCGGCCTCGGCGCGCTGTCGGTGGATCATCTCGAGTACCTGCGCGCCGATGAGGCTCCGCTCCTGGCGCGCGCAGGCGCCGTGGCGGTCCTGCTGCCCGGCGCCTTCTACGTGCTGCGCGAGTCGCAGCTTCCTCCCGTGGAGGCGCTGCGCGCCCATGGAGTACCCATGGCGCTTGCCACCGACGCCAATCCCGGGAGCTCGCCCATCTTCTCGCCGCTGGCGATCATGAACATGGGCTGCACGTTGTTCAGGATGACGCCGCTGGAAGCGCTCGCGGGTTTCACCATCCAGGCCGCCCGGGCGCTTGGCCTGGCGGACCGGATCGGATCGATCATGCCGGGCAAGGCCGCGGAATTCGCGCTCTGGGACTGCGAGCACCCTTCGGAACTCAGCTATCGTATCGGCTTCAATCCCTGCGCCGGGGTATTCCAGGGTGGCCAGTGGCGCTGGCGCGGGGAGGCCGCGTGATGGACGCCACCCTCGAGCGCCTCGACAAGGACACCGCGCTACCGCTCTACCGCCAGATCAAGCGCGACATCCGTACACGTATCAAGTGCGGACAATGGCAGCCCGGCGAGCGGGTGCCGTCGGAGAATTCTCTCGTGGAGAGCCTCGGGGTAAGCCGCATGACCGTCCACCGGGCGCTCAGGGAACTCACCCAGGAAGGCGTCCTCGACCGGGTCCACGGACTCGGCACATTCGTCGCGCCGCCGACACGCCACGCCAGCCTGATCACGCTCGAGGATATCGCGCGCGAAATCCGCGCCGCGGGTTCCGAGCACAGTTGCCGGGTATTGTCTCTGAAGCGCCTGAGCGCCAGTGCCGAACGCGCGATGCAGATGGAGGTAACACGCGGCGCGACCCTGTATCACCTGCGCGCCGTGCATTCCCAGGATGGCGTCCCGATCCAGCTCGAGGATCGCCTGGTCAGCCCCGACCTGGTGCCGGGATTCATCGACCAGGACTTTCGTGCAGGAACCCCCACCGCCTACCTCGTGGAGCAGATCACGCCGGACGAGATGGAGCACGTCGTGCGCGCGATCCTGCCGGACGAGCGCAGCGCGCGCTCTCTCGGCATGACGCCCGCCAGCCCCTGCCTCGAGCTCCGCCGGCGCACCTGGAAAGACGGCCGCGTGGTCACCAGCGCAACCCTCACCTATCCCGGCGATCGTCACGCCCTCGCGGCGCGCTATCGCACAGACCAGTTCACCATTCGCGAGTCCTGACATGGCACGAACCCGAATCGATCCCGAGCGCGTGATCCGCGCACCCCTCGGCAACACGCTCTCCTGCAGGAGCTGGCTCACCGAGGCGCCCTACCGCATGCTGCAGAACAACCTGGACCCCGAGGTGGCGGAGAATCCCGCGGAACTCATCGTCTACGGCGGCATCGGCCGCGCGGCGCGGGACTGGGAAAGCTACGACAGGATTCTCGACTGCCTGCGCAAACTCGGCGATACGCAGACCCTGCTGGTGCAGTCCGGCAAGCCGGTGGGGGTGTTCGAGACCCATGCCGATGCCCCCCGGGTGCTGATCGCGAACTCCAACCTGGTTCCGGCCTGGGCAACCTGGGAGCACTTCAACGAACTCGATCGCAAGGGCCTGATGATGTACGGCCAGATGACCGCCGGGTCGTGGATCTACATCGGCAGCCAGGGCATCGTCCAGGGCACCTACGAGACCTTCGTCGAAGCCGGGCGCCAGCACTACGCTGGCGACACCCGAGGGCGCTGGATCCTGACCGCGGGGCTCGGCGGCATGGGCGGCGCGCAGCCCCTGGCGGCGACCATGGCGGGCTACAGCATCCTGTGCATCGAATGCGACGACACGCGCATCGATTTCCGCCTGCGCACCGGTTATCTCGACAAGCGCGCAGCCAACCTGGACGAGGCCCTCGCGATGATCCGCGACGCCTGCGAACAAGGCGAGGCGCTGTCCGTCGGTCTCCTCGGTAACAGCGCGGAAATCCTGCCCGAGCTGGTGCGGCGCGGGGTCAAGCCGGATCTCGTCACCGACCAGACCTCGGCCCACGACCCGGTCAACGGTTACCTGCCCGCGGGCTGGACGCTGGCGCAGTGGCAACGGGAGCGAAAAGAGAACCCGGCCCGGGTAGCGGCGGCGGCACGCCACTCCATGGCCGATCACGTGCGCGCCATGCTCACGTTCCACGGCCAGGGCATTCCCACCGTGGACTACGGCAACAACATCCGCCAGGAAGCGCGCAACGACGGGGTGGAAAACGCCTTCGACTTCCCCGGCTTCGTCCCCGCCTACGTGCGCCCGCTGTTCTGCCGCGGCGTGGGGCCGTTCCGCTGGGTGGCGCTGTCCGGCGATCCCGAGGACATCTATCGCACCGACGCAAAGGTGAAGGAACTGGTGCCGGACGACCCGCACCTGCACAACTGGCTCGACATGGCGCGCGAACGGATTCGGTTCCAGGGACTGCCCGCGCGCATCTGCTGGGTCGGCCTCGGCATCCGCCACCGGCTGGGCCTCGCGTTCAACGAGATGGTGCGGAGCGGCGAACTCTCGGCGCCCGTCGTCATTGGCCGCGACCATCTCGATTCCGGCTCGGTGGCGAGCCCCAATCGCGAGACCGAGTCGATGATCGATGGCTCCGACGCGGTGTCCGACTGGCCCTTGCTGAACGCCCTCCTCAACACCGCCGGTGGCGCCACCTGGGTGTCGCTGCACCACGGCGGCGGCGTCGGCATGGGCTATTCGCAGCACAGCGGCGTGGTCATCGTCTGCGACGGCAGCGAGGCCGCGGACCGGCGCATCGCCCGGGTGCTTTGGAACGACCCGGCCACAGGCGTGATGCGTCACGCCGATGCCGGCTACCAGGACGCGCGCCGCTGCGCCCGGGAAATGGGGCTCGATCTCGGCGCCATCGAGCTGTAAGGCAACCGGCGACAGGCACGCCGAACCGCGGCGCGCCGGCCGGCGAGACCGGCAGGCCGGGATGGAACCCAGCGGCGCCCCCGGGCGTCCTGTACTTCGTGACTCTCCCGGACCATGACCTGCTGCGCGCGTTGATCTTCGCTGGCTTGCTGGCGCTCATGCTGTTATTGCAGGCCTGGCGGCCTCGGCGTCCTCTCGCGCGCCCCGGCTGGCATCGGCGGGCGACCAACCTCGGCATGGTCATCGCATCGGTGACGCTCCTGTGGCTGGTACTTCCACTGAGCGCTCTCGGGATGGCGGGTCTTGCCACGGAGCGTGGTTGGGGGCTTTTCAATCACCTCGACATTCCGCCGGCGCTGGAGTTTGTCGCCGGGTTCCTGTTGCTGGACCTCGGCATCTACCTGCAGCACGTCGCCACCCACCATGTGCCGCTTCTGTGGCGCCTGCACCGGATGCATCACTGCGACCCGGAGTTCGACACCACCACCGGAGTGCGCTTCCACCCCCTCGAGATCCTGCTGTCGATGCTCTACAAGTTCGCGCTGATCGCGACACTGGGGATCACCTGGCCGGTGGTCCTGGCGTTTGAAATCGTCCTCAATTCCACCGCCCTGTTCAATCACGGCAATCTCGCGATTCCGACGCGCATCGACGCGATCCTGCGATGGGTGGTGGTGACGCCGGACGTTCACCGGGTGCATCACTCGACGCTGCCGCGTGAAACCAACAGCAATTTCGGCTTCAACCTGACCCTCTGGGACCGCCTGTTCGGCACCTGGACGGATCAGCCAAACCTCGGGCACGAGGCGATGCACATCGGTCTGGATGCGTTTCCCGGTGATTCGCCCACGCGGTTCTGGTGGTGCCTCAGGCTCCCGTTCTCCCGCCCCGGGCGCGCGTGACCAGCGGAAACCTGCTACCCTGCGCCCATGAAAATTCCGACGAACCGCTACTGGAGGCGGCTTCGCCTCTGCGATTAAACTCCGTCTCTTTTCTCAGGACGCAACCAGATCAATGACCATTGCCCTGATCGGCCCATCAGGTGCAGGCAAGGGAACCCAGGCGGCGCGCCTGGTGGCCACGGGCAACCTGCTGCATATCTCCACCGGCGACCTCTTCCGCGACGCCCTCGAAAAACGCTCCGCGCTCGGCTTCCTCACCCGCCAGTACATGAACTGCGGCGAACTCGTGCCGGACGAGGTGGTGGGATCGCTGATCGAGGAATGGATGGTCAAGGCCATGCCGGGACGCGAGATCCTGTTCGACGGCTTTCCCAGGACGCGGTTCCAGGCACAACTGCTCGATGATCTCTCCAACAGGCAGGGACGCGAGCTGCGCGCGGTCATCTACCTCAAGGTTCCGGACGAGGAAGTCGTCCGCCGTCTCCAGGGACGCATCGTCTGCCGCAGCTGCCAGACACCCTATCATCTCGAGTTCCTGCCGCCCGCGGTGGCGGGACGCTGCGACCTCTGCCGCGGGGAACTGTACACCCGGGACGATGACAACCCGGATACCGTTCTCACCCGCATCCGCAACTCCCATCGCACCCTGGAGCCGTTGCTCGATCACTACGCGGAGATGGGCAAACTGGTGATCGTCGACGGCGTGGGTGACGTGGCGGCAATTTCGGCCACCCTGAACCAGGTCATGGCAGATATCGAGGCCGGCAGCGCGGCATTCGCGAACGCCGAAGCGTTGGGCGACATCCAGCCCCTCAAGGGTACTGTCACCGCGATCAGCAGCACCGAGGCCAGGCGCGCCGCGCTGGATATCGTCCTGCTCGGTGGTCCCGGTTCCGGCAAGGGCACGCAGGCGAAAATCCTCACCCGCGAGCTGGCTCTCGACCATGTCGCCACCGGCGACCTGTTCCGCGAAAACATCCGCGGCGAGACCGAGCTCGGCAAGCTGGCGAAGACCTATATCGACCGCGGCGAACTGGTACCCGACGATGTCACCGAGGCCATGGTCGAGGACCGGCTGTCGCGCATCGAGGACAACCGTGGCTTCATCCTCGACGGCTTTCCGCGTACCACGCCCCAGGCGGAAGCCCTCACCGAGATCATGAACACCCTCGAGCGGCGGCTGTCCGCGGTACTGCACATCCGCGTGAGCGACGATGCCATCGTCAAGCGACTGTCCGACCGGCTGACCTGCCGCAAGTGCCAGACCCCCTACCACCGGGAGTTCAACCCCCCGGAAACGGAAGGCGTGTGCGACAAGTGCGGCGGCGAACTCTACGTGCGCGACGACGACAATCCCGAGACCGTGCGCGCGCGCCTGAAGACCTACCACGCGCAGACCGCGCCCCTTATCAACTACTACCGCGGCCTGGGCCTGCTGGTGGAAATCGACGGCGAACAGTCGATGGAAACCGTGACCGGACGAATGCTCGAGGTCCTCGGCGATCTGGGGCGGAAATCCCGGCCGCCCGCGGTATAAAAAAAACCGGCTGGACCGCTTATTACAGTCCAGCCGGTCCCTTCACGGGGCCGTCGGCCCCGAATTTATTTCACCTTGGAATAGGCGTGGGACTCGTGAAGATGTCCGACAAAGATGGCGCCCACGACCGCGGCGATCGCGATCAGCAGGATGATGCCGGGCGTCGAGGAGCCAAAGCCGGTGAAGTAGGCGGTGGCGCCGTCCCAGTTGGTGATTGGAGAACCCATCTCGTTTACCTCTCTATTGTCTGGTTAAGGATTGCAGGATGCAGTGATCAGGCCGGGACCGCGCCGGGAGCCGCGTGGTGCGGATCCTCGGGGTAAGCGGAAACAGGCACCTTGGCCTTGTCCATGCCCAGCAGTTCCGCTTCGCGCGGAATGCGCAGGATGCCCATGCCCTTCAGCAACAGCGAGATCAGGTAACCCGGCAGGAAGCCGGTGGCAAACATCGCGATCGCGCCGATGAGCTGGCCCATGAAGGACGTCGCCGGGTAATCGCCGACGTTGGGGTAGCCGGAGGCGAAGATGCCGAAGGCCAGCACGCCGAACAGGCCGGCGAAACCATGGACGCCCACCGCGCCCACCGCGTCGTCGATCTTCAACGTGCGCTCGAGGAAGCGCGCGGCGAACACTGCGCTGGCCGCGCCACCCATGCCCAGCAGGAAGGCGAGTGGCGGGTAGTACATGTCCAGGCCCGGCGCCGCGCCGAAGATGCCGGCCAGCGCGCCGGACATCATCCAGAACGGATCGCGGGTCAGTACCCAGGCCATGATGATGCCACCGGCGAAACACATCAGCGTGTTGAACGCCACCGCGGACAGGGTCGCCGGATTGCCGAAGATCGTGGTCCACTGGTCGCCGCCGTTGTAGATGATGCAGCCGCCGAGGAAGCCGAAGAATCCAACGATGATCATCATCAGGCCCATGGTGGCCATCGGCAGGTTGTGCGGGCTGAGGTCGTTGGGTGTGCCGTCGGCGTTGAACTTGCCGATGCGGGGCCCGAGGTTGATCAACACGCCGAGGGCGAAGAAGCCCGCCACCATGTGCACGCAGCCGGCGGCGCCGAAGTCATGCCAGCCGAACTTCGTCAGCAGCCAGCCGTCGCCATGCCATGCCCAGGCCGCCGCCAGGATCCAGGCGACGGAACCGAGAACGATGGCAAGGATGATGAAAGAACTCAGCCGGATGCGCTCGATCACCGCGCCGGAGAAGATGGATGCGGTCGTCGCCGCGAACAGGGTAAACGCCGCCCAGAAAATGCCGCTGGCATTGTCCGCCAGGTTGGGACCCATGGACTCGGACCAGGGTAGTCCGCCGGCGCCCGCCTCAAGATCCGGGATGAGGCCGCCCGGGAACGCGAGATAGATCCACCAGCCGATGAAGTAGAACGTCGGCACGAGGAAAGCGAAGGCGAGGATGTTCTTGATGCCGGAGGCGAGCACGTTCTTCTTTCGCGATGCGCCCATCTCGTACGCGAGGAAGCCGGCGTGGATGATGACCATGAGGCCTGTACACCACCAGTAGAAGGCTTCGACGGCAACGGTGGTTCCCCACCCGGCCTGAGCCTCCAGTTCGGCAATTTTTGTTGTCAGTTCGGCGAGCTGTTGCTCCATAGTAGACACCTCAGATCTCTAGGGGTTGGAATCAGGACACCAGATGCAAGTCTCGTGCCATTTCCTGCACTGAAACTTTCATTCCTGATTTCAAGCAGTTACCACCGTCGCGTCCGCGGTGAAATTTCAGCTCAGGAAAACTTTGCCCCAGCGCGGTGCGGGGATGCACCGGAATCAGGCCCTGTCCGGGCGCTCCTGCCCGGCAGGCTCACGCGCCGTCCGGGGGCGCATTCCGGGGATGTCGCGTACAATCTGGCGCCCATTTCAGTGATCCTGTCCACGCCATGTCCCGTTTCCAGAACAAGAAAGCCCTCGTCCTCGGTGGAACCTCCGGCATAGGCCTCGCCGTCTCGCGCAAGCTCGCGGATGCCGGGGCGGAAGTGATCGCGGTCAGCCGCCGCGGCGCCATAGAAGGCGATGCCGCCGGCATCCAGGTCGATTCCTGCGACGTACTCGACCGCAAGGGACTCGCCGAACTGTTCGACCGCCATGGACCGCTCGATTACCTGGTCTGCGCGGCGACCGGCGGGGCGCGCGCCCGCGGTCCCTTTCTCGATATGGACCTGGACGCCTTCCAGGGATCCTTCGCAAAGCTCTGGGGTTATACCAATGCGGTCCATGCCGGTGTCCCGCACCTGAAGGCTGACGGCGCCGTCGTTCTCGTCAGTGGATCGCCCGCGCGCAGGTGCAGGCCCGGGATGCTGGCGATTTCCACGGTGGGCAATGCGGTGGAGGGGTTTGCGCGCGCGCTGGCGCCGGAGATCGCGCCGAAGCGCATCAACGTGGTATCACCGGGCATCATCGACACCCCGATGTTTCCCGTCAGTGGCAAGGAGCGCGAGGAGACCCTCAGTAACATGACGGGCAGTCACCTGATTCCGCGCGCGGGTCAGCCCGAAGAGGTGGCCGAGGGCATCCTGTTCGTGCTCGGTAACGAGTTCGTCACCGGCACCACGGTGGACGTCGACGGCGGCGCGCTCCTGTCCTAGAGCCTAACCTGCGGTCACCCGGCGCCGCTCACGGAACCAGATCACCAGGCCGGCGACGATTACCACCGCCGCGCCGGCGATGGTCCACCCATCGGGGGGCTGGTGGAACACCAGGTAGCTGGAGCACGTCATCCAGATAATGAAGCTGTAGCTGAACGGAGTCAGCATGCTGGCCTCGGCGAAACCGTGGGCGCGGGTGATGCATTCGTGGCCGAGCCAGCCGAAGAACGGCGTCAGCAGCAACACCAGCCACTGTCCCACCGACTCCGGGGTCTGCCATAGCCAGATGCCCAGCGGCATCAGGCCGAGCGTGCCGATCAGGCCGGCGTAGAACTGCATCGTCTGGGTCGCGACTACGCCGGAGAGCTTTCGCGTCAGCAGGGTATAGAACGCGAACAGGGTGACATTGCCAAGTGACAGGAACACCGCCGGGTGGAACTCGGCGTCGAACGGCCGGATGGCGATAAGGATGCCGATGAAGCCGGCGATGATGGCGGACCAGCGCCAGATGCCCACCCGCTCACCGAGGAACACCCCCGACAGCGCGCAGACGAGGATGGGCACCGAGAACATGATGGTGGAAGTCAACGTCAGCGGCAGGTAGCGGAGCGCCATGAAATTGAGCACGGTGGTCAGCATCAGGAGCACGCCGCGCAGGATCACCAGCCCCGGCCGCGCGGTACGAAACCGGGCGGGCGTGAATCCGCCGCGGGCGATGAGCACGAGCGAGATGAGGAAATGCCCGGCGTAGCGAATGAACGAGACCTGCAGCGCCGAGTAACCCGCGACCACCAGCCACTTGGCGCTCGAATCCAGCAGCGTGAACATCAGGTAGGTCAGGCACATCAGGAGGATGCCCAGCAGCGGGCGGTCGCTGTTGGGCGTGGCGACGAGGGACATGGAACGACGCGGCGTATAAAAGGAGGCGCCCGATTCTAACCGGGCGTCAGCAATTGTTGCCGTTTCGATTTTGTCCGCAAACGCCGATTCAGATCGAGATTCCAGCGAAAGCTGGAATCCATCTTGCAACCAGGGACACCGCCACGTGGACGTCAGCGACGGCGCCCGGGCTCGTTACGCGGCTCGCTTTTTCCCGGCAAGAAAACGCAGAATCTCCCGGTTGACGCGCAGGTAGCCCTGGCCCACGTGGCGCAGGTTGTCCGCAATACGGGCGTTGGCCTCTGCCAGCCGATGGAACGGAATACCGGCATAGGCATGATGCGCGGTGTGGAAGTTCATGTTCCAGCAGAGCCGGCGCATCAGCGGATTGGTGAACGTGGTGCGGGTGTTGTCGAACATGTCTGGCACCTCGGGGCAGCCGGTATGTTCCGCCAGCAGGAAGCAGCGCAGCAGCGGCTGCGCCGCCAGCACGGGCAAGACCCAGTACCACCAGAGCAGCGTCGACCCCATGGCGAGGGATGCCAGCAGCATCGTGACATAAACCAGCAGATAGATTCGCGCCTCCAGTATCACATCGCCGCGTCGCGATGGCGGGACGAAGTCCTCCACCCGGCCGGCAGCATTGCGCACAAGCGCCCGTCCCTGGGCGATCCAGTAAGGAATCCCGCTCACATGACAGGCGTATTGCCAGGCCCCGCGGGGCTTTGGCGTAGCCAGTTCCGGGTCCTGTTCCGGCAACTGCGTATGGCGATGGTGCGCGAGATGAAACGCGCGGAAATAGCGTGGCGGCAACAACAGAACCAGACCACACAAGTAGCTCGTCACGCGGTTCAGCACCCGGCTGGCGAACGCGGTTTCGTGGATCACCTCGTGCAGCGGGCAGAAGAGAAAGACCAGCAGCACCGCATAGCCTGCCCAGGCAACCGCGGCGAAGGGCTGCGGCAACAACGCGGCGCCGAATCCGCAAGCCATCAGCAAACCGAGATGAATGGCCAGCGCGCGCAGCCCGGGCGCATCGGCACGCTCGACGAGTCGCTGCAATGTCTCGGGATCCAGCAGATCGGTACGACGGGTGCGGGTCATGTCGCGGGGTCTCCGCGCCCCGGTAGCGTCACGGCATAGGCGTTCCGCTCTTCGCGCAGCCCGAGGAACGTGTTCACTGCCAGGGTCACCAGGACGATGGCGCCGCCGATGAGCGAATAGCTGCCCGGGTTTTCGCCCACCGCGAGCCAGACCCAGATTGGCCCGAGCACGGTTTCCAGCAACATCATGAGCCCTACCTCGGGCGCCGGCAGGTAGCGCGGGCCGAGGTACATGAGCGCGTTGGCCACGGGCAGCATGACCAGGCCCATGACCATGAGCCAGGCGAGGTCATTGTTGGAGGTCTCCGCGGGCACCACCCAGTGCGACAGCGCCAGGGCGGTGAAGATGCCGCCGAGGCCCAGGGCCGGCAGGACGTCGCGCTTGCGCGCCGCGCGGATGAGGGAAAACTGGGTGGCGAGGATGCCCGCCGCGGCCAGGCCGGCGAGATCGCCGAGCCACGCACCCGTATAACCGACGCTCCCGCGGGTGATTACGACTATGCCGACAATGACCATGACCATGGCGAACCAGGTGCGTGCCGGCACTCGCTCGGAGAGGAACAACCACGCAATCACCGCGGCCCAGATGGGCGTGGTGCTGAGCATGAACAGCGTGTTCGCCACCGAGGTATGGGTAATGGAATAAATGAAGCAGGTGTTGCCGAGGCCATAGCAGAGCATGATGCCGTACTCCGCGGTGGAGAACTTGCCGAGGTAGGCGAACAACCGCCCACGATAGCGGAGTGCGACGTAAAGCATCATCATAAGGCCGTAAAACAGGCCACGCCAGAAGGTAATGGTAAGCGCGTCCGCGCTGATCAACCGGGTCAGCAGGCCGTCGGGACTGATCGCCAGTACCCCGAACATGGTAATGAGATAACCCTGGGCGCGCTCGGAGATCACGCGGCGTGTTCCAGGTGTTCCGCCAGGGCCGCGGCCAGTTGCCGGTCTTCGATTTCCGAGACGTTCACCGCCGCGCATCCGTTGAACGCGGCGAATGACGACAGTTCCGTGGCGAACGCCATAGCGAAGCGATCCCGCGCACGCAGGTTCGACTCCAGCGCCAGGCTGCGCACGGCGAGCACGCCCTGTTCACGATGCGCCTTCAGATCGGTGCGCGCCACCAGTCTGCCGCGCCACAGCACGGGGAGCACGAAGTAGCCGTGCACCCGCTTTTGCGCGGGGACGTAGCATTCGATCTGGTAATTGAAGTCGAACAGGTCCTTGAGGCGACGCCGCTGGATCACGAGGTTATCGAACGGCGACAGCAGCCGCGCGCGCTCCCTGGGCAGGGACTTCTCCAGCCGTTCCAGCGAGCCAGGCACTATCAGCCAGTCCTGGTCTCGCACCCGCGCTTCCATCAGTTCTCCATCGGCAAGCATGTCTCGTACCACCTGCTCCACCGGGCCGCGCATGCCCTTCCTGAGATGAACGAATTCCGGAACGCGGCCTAGGCCATGGGCGCGCAGGAACGAGGTCACCAGGTAACGCGCATAGTCCATGTCATCCGGCGGCGTGGTATCCACGGATGCCGGAAGCACGCGCTCGGTGAGGTCGTAGACCTTGTTGAATCCCTCGCGCCGCACCGCCATGATCCGCCCCTCGATAAAGAGCTGTTCGAGCGCGCGCTTGGCCGGCTTCCAGTCCCACATCTCGCGCCGGCGCGGATCCGGATCCTCGAAGTCACGCGACATCAGTGGGCCCTCCGCACGGAGGCGATCCAGCACCTGCCGGATGACGCGCTGGTCCCGCTTGAACCAGCGGCCTGGGCCTTTCCGTTCCGCGAGCATCCGTGGCAAGGCAAAACGGTAATCCGACATCGGCAGCCAGGCGGCGGCGTGGGACCAGTACTCGAACACCTCGCCGTCCGCCACGAGGCGGTCGAGATGGGCCTGGCGGTAGCGTGGATTGCGGATCCAGAGGGTGTGGTGATGGGCGCGCTCGATCACCGAGATGGTGTCGATCTGCACGTAACCGAGATGGCGAATCGCTTCGAGCGTGGCGTCGATGGCGCGTCCGTTGCGGCGCGGCGTCAGCACGCCCTGGCTCAGCAGGGTGAGCTTGCGGGCTTCATCGGGTGAGAGGGATATCGGTGGGCTGACGGACACGGCGCGGCGACATTCGACGGAGCGCCGATTGTAGCCTCATCGGGTCGCCCGGCCCGTATCTTCCCCCTGGTTCCCGGACCCGGATATGGAACCCCGGAGTTTGCCGTGATCGGCCCGGCCACTGTGTCCGCGTCTCGCGTAGTTATCCGGCGCCAGGTCACCGCGCCAGCGGCTTGTTGGCACGAACTGCATATCCGCTATGTTGAAATCCCTTGTCGCAGCGTGTTCAAATGTTTGATGAATGGGCAGTGGCGCAAGGTGTCATGGAGAAGCAGGCACGTATTGGCAACTCGACGCGGAACGTTCCGTTAGAAGCCGGGAATTGGTGGCATGGAACGCGCGCCATTACAGGATGCGACCCCGCTTCAGTCAGTTTCCCGGTCCCGACAGCCGGCGCATCCATGGCCCACAGCGGGATTCCGTAGCAGAACCGGGCTGGAATACCCGCCGTGCTGACTTCGAACCTGCTAAGGATGAAACAGATGAAAACGAACAAGAAACTCGCCACCATCGTATCCACTACCGCCTTCCTTCTCGCGTTTCCCGCGCTCGGTCAGGACGCCGCCGGTGTCAAGGCCGAGGCCCTGAAGGGGCGCCCCTATTCTCCCTACGTCGACCGGGCCTTTCCCACCGAGGTCTATTTCGGCGACACCCACGTGCACACCGGCCTGTCCGCCGACGCCGGCGGCTCCGGCACCACCCTGATGCCGCGCGACGCCTACCGCTATGCCCGCGGCGACCAGATCATTTCCAACACCGGGCAGCCGGTGAAGATCCGCGCGCCGCTGGACTTCTACCTGGTCAGCGATCACTCCGATGGCCTCGGGGTGATCATCGACATCATGAAAGGTGCCCCGGAGATCCTGGCCGATCCCGACGGCAAGCAATTCCACGAGGACTTCGCGGCCGGGGGCAAGACCGCGGCTGACGCGATGTTCCGCCTGATCGCGCAATTTTCCCAGGGCGAACTCTCCGAGACGCTGAACTACCAGCCCGGCAACCCGTCCTTCCGCCGTGTCTGGGACGATACCGTCCGCGCCGCCGAGGAATACTACGAACCCGGCGTGTTCACCACCTTCATCGCCTTCGAGTGGACCTCCCTGGTCGCGGGCAACAACCTGCACCGCAACGTGATCTTCCGTGACGGCCCGGAACGCGCCGGACAGGTGGAGCCCTACACCACCACCCCGCCCATCGGCTCGCCCAATCCGCGCGACCTGTGGAAGTGGCTGCAGAACTACGAGGACAAGACCGGCGGCGACGTTCTCGCCATTCCCCATAACGGCAACCTGTCGAACGGGATGATGTTCGCGCTTTCAGACGACTTCGACGACGGTGCCCAGTTCGATGCCGACTATGCGAAAACCCGGCAGAAGTGGGAGCGGATCTACGAGGTCACCCAGATGAAGGGCGACGGTGAAACCCATCCCGCGCTTTCTCCCGACGACGAGTTCGCCGATTTCGAAACCTGGGACGTGGCCAACCTCGATTTCTCCGCGGCCGTCGAAAAGAACATGCTACCGGGTAGCTACGGGCGCACCGCCCTGAAAAACGGGTTGATGCTGGAATCGCAGATCGGGGTGAATCCGTTCAAGTTTGGCATGGTCGGTGGCGCTGACACCCATGTCGGCTTCTCCAGCGAGGACGAGGACAACTTCTTCGGCAAGTACACCAGTTACGAACCCTCCCCGGAGCGCCTGATCAAGGACGGGGAACTGCACGTGGCCGGCACCAGCGCGGACGGCAGCCTGAAGATCGAGACCTGGCAGTACGTCACCTCGGGGGTTACCGCCATCTGGGCCACCGAGAACACCCGCGGCGCGCTGTTCGACGCCATGGAACGACGTGAAGTCTACGCCACCACCGGGCCGCGCATGCGGGTGCGTTTCTTCGGTGGCTGGGACTTCGAAGAAAACGACGCTCATTACCGGGACCTGGCCCGCATTGGTTACAGCAAGGGCGTACCCATGGGCTCGGACCTCACCGATCGCTCCGGGGACAAGGCACCGAGCTTCCTTGTCTACGCCCTGCGCGACGCCACCGGCGCCAATCTCGACCGCGTCCAGGTCGTCAAGGGATGGCTCGACGCGGAGGGCAACCCGCAGGAAAAAGTCTATAATGTGGCCTGGTCCGACGACCGCGAAGCGGATGCCAACGGCAAGCTGCCGCCGGTGGGTGACACGGTGGATCTCAGCATCCCGAGCTGGACCAACACCATCGGCGCTTCCGAGCTCGGCACCGTGTGGACCGATCCCGACTTCGACCCCGCCCTCAAGGCCTTCTACTATGCCCGGGTACTCGAGATCCCCACCCCGCGATGGACCGCCTATGACCGCGTGCGGTACAACCTCGAGCTACCCGAGGAAGTGCCACTCAAGCAACAGGAGCGCGCCTACACGTCGCCGATCTGGTATACGCCGTGAAGTGAGTCCCGCGGACAAGACATGAAGCTCGCGAATGCAATCACACTTCCGCAGACACTCGGCTTCGCGCTGATCCTGGGCCTGCTATCCGGGCCCGCCCAGGCGGCGGACTGGCCCGACAGAACCCATCTGCCGGAATCGCTGTCCGCCTTTGAAGGTCAGATCGGGAAAACTTACCAGGATGCAACGCCCAGCTGGCAAAAGCCCGTCTCGGCGCCGGAAGGTGCGCCCAATGTGGTTCTGATCTTGCTGGATGACGTCGGATTCGGCCAGGCAGGCACCTTCGGCGGGCAGATTCCGACGCCTTCACTGGACCAACTGGCGGCCGAGGGCCTGAAGTACACACGGTTTCACACGACCGCGATCTGCGGGCCGACCCGCGCGGCGCTGCTGACCGGGCGGAACCACCACTCGGTCGCCAACGGCTTCCTGATGGAGTGGGCGACGGGTTACCCCGGCTACTCCACCATGATTCCAAAAGAGACCGCCACCATCGGCAAGGTGCTGAAAGACAACGGCTACGCGACCTGGTGGTATGGCAAGAACCACAACACGCCCGGCTGGGAATCGACGATCGCGGGACCCTACGACCGCTGGCCCACGGGACTGGGGTTTGAATACTTCTACGGCTTTCTCGGTGGCGAAACCGACCAGTACTACCCGGTGCTGTTCGAGAACACGGTGCCCGTCGACCCGCCGGCCCTGCCGGAGGAAGGCTACCATCTGATGACGGACATGACCGATCGCGCCATCGAGCGCATGGAGGTCGCCAAGGCGGTTGCGCCCGAAAAGCCGTTCTTCATGTATTTCGCGCCCGGCGCCATGCACGCGCCGCACCAGGCGCCGGCCGAATGGCGCGAACCGTTCAAGGGCCAGTTCGACGACGGATGGGAGGTCTACCGGGAAAAGGTATTCCAGCGCCAGCTCGAGATGGGCATCATTCCCGAGGGAACCCTGCTCACGCCGCGTCCGGAATGGGTCGCCGAGTGGGCAACATTGAGCGAGACCCAGGTCAGGGTCTACACCACGTTGATGGAGAACTACGCGGGCTACATGGCCTTCACCGACCATGAAATCGGCCGCCTGCTCGACGCGGTCAAGCGGCTGCCGGACGCCGACAATACGATGGTGATCTACATCGTCGGCGACAACGGTACGGCCGCCGCGGGTGGCCCGGACGGAACCTTCAATGAAATCGCGGCGTTGAATGGCATTCACACACCGCTGGAGGAACTGCTGCCGCATCTCGACGAGGTCGGGCAGCCCGGCACGGATCCACAATATCCGCTGGGCTGGGCCTGGGCCGGCAACGCGCCGTTCCAGTGGGTCAAGCAGGTGGCCTCGCACCTGGGCGGCAGTCGCAACCCGATGGTGGTGAGCTGGCCGGCGCGCATCGAGCCCGACGCCGACCCGCGCGAGGCTTTTCTGCACGTCATCGACGTGATGCCGACAGTGCTGGACGCCGCGGGCCTGCCGATGCCCGAGACCGTGGACGGCGTCGCGCAGAAGCCGCTGGAAGGGGCGTCTTTCCTGGACAGTTTTACCGAACCGGGCTTCGCGGGCAGAAACTCCCAGTATTTCGAGGTCGTTTCCAACCGCTCCTATTACGAAGATGGCTGGAAGGCAAACGCCCAGCATACGTTGCCCTGGGAACAACGGCTCGCGCCAGGCAACTGGGATGAAGACGAATGGGAGCTCTACTATCTACCCGACGACTTCTCCGAGGCCGTAGATCTTGCCGGCGAGCACCCGGAGAAACTGGCCGAATTGAAGGCAAAGTTTGACCAGGCCGCGGAGAAGTTCGGCATTTATCCCCTGGATGACCGCGCCGCGGCGCGCCTGTCCGTGGCAAAGCCGGGAGTGCCGGGCAGCGGGGAGGACACACGCGAATACATCTATCCCGCAGGCGCGACGCATATCCCCGAGTCGGCCGCGCCGCCGATGAAAAACCGGTCCTGGACCATGACGGCCATAATCACAGCTGACGGTTCCGGGACCGAGGGCGTCGTCATGGCCCTTGGAGGGCAGTCGGCCGGAATCACGCTGTATCTGGATGCCGGTGTTCCCGTTTTTACCTACAACTATTTCTATGACTACACCACGCTGAGGGGCACCGAGCCGCTCAATGGTGACGCCACCGTCATGGTCGATTTCGACTATGACGGTGGCGACAAGCCCGGCGCCGGGGCAACCGTATCGCTGTCGATTGACGGCAGCCAGGTCGCCCAAGAGAAGATGGCAGCCACGGTACCCGGTGGTTTCGGGATCGACACCTTTGGTATCGGCGCGGATACCGCGCAACCCGTGGTCCCGGACTATCAACCACCGTTCCGATTCACCGGCGCGATAGAGCAAGTCGCCATTGAGATCCGGTAGCCGACGTCGGCAAATCCCTGGATTGGCAGGCAGCCCGGCGTCGATACATTGAAACCAGACTAAATGATCAACAGGACCATGAAACGAACGATCCAATTCATCGCCATCACCCTTGGCTTCTCCCTGTTTTGCGCCCAGGCTGACGATTGGCCCGACAGGACCAATATTCCAATCGAGCTTTCTCCTTTCGAAGGGACGATCGGTGAAACCTACCTGGATTCGGAACAGGACTGGCCGAAACCGGTCCCCGCACCGGAAGGCGCGCCCAACGTGGTCGTCATCATGCTCGATGACGTAGGCTTCGGCCAGACCTCCACGTTCGGCGGCCTCATTCCCACGCCCAGCCTCGACCAGATCGCCTCCGAGGGGCTGAGCTTCAACCGGTTTCATACCACTGCCATCTGCGGCCCGACGCGGGCAGCCCTGCTGACCGGGCGTAATCACCACAGCGCGGGCAACGGCTTCCTGATGGAATGGGCCACCGGGTTTCCGAACTACTCCACGATGATCCCCAGGGAAACCGCGACCATTGCCGAAGTCCTGAGGGACAACGGCTACGCGACATGGTGGTACGGTAAAAATCACAACACCCCGGACTGGGAGACCACCGTGGCGGGGCCCTTTGACCGCTGGCCGACCGGGCTGGGATTCGATTACTTCTATGGCTTCAATGCCGGCGAGACCCACCAGTACTACCCGGTGCTCTTCGAGAACACCGTGCCAGTCGAACCCGACAAGTCGCCCGAAGAAGGCTACCACCTGGTCACCGACATGACGGACCGGGCGATCCACAGAATGAAGTTCTCCAAGTCGGTGGCCCCGGACAAACCGTTCTTTCTCTATTTCGCCCCGGGCGCCATGCACGCCCCCCATCACGTCACCCAGGAGTGGCGCGACAGGTTCAAGGGCAAGTTCGACATGGGCTGGGAACAGTATCGCGAGATCGTCTACCAGAACCAACTCGAGCGGGGAATCATTCCGCCGGACACCAGGCTCACTGCACGCCCCGACTGGGTGCCTTCCTGGGATAGCCTGAGTGACCAGCAAAAGGAGCTATACACCGCCCTGTTCGAAAACTATGCAGGGTATTTCGCCTTCACCGATCACGAAATCGGCCGACTACTCGACGCCATCCGGGAACTGCCAGACGCCGACAACACCATGGTGGTTTACATCGTGGGCGACAATGGCGCCTCCTCGGAAGGCGGACCGGACGGCACGCTCAACGAAATCAGGTCCCTTAACGGGCTACAGACGCCAATCGAGGACATCCTTCCCAATCTCGACAAGCTGGGCGGGCCGCAAACGGAGCCGCACTACCCCGTCGGCTGGGCCTGGGCGGGCAATACGCCGTTTCAATGGGTGAAACAGGTCGCTTCGCATCTCGGCGGATCCAGGAACCCGATGGTCATCACCTGGCCCGCGAAGATCCAACCCGATGACGCACCCCGGGATGCGTTCCTGCACGTGATCGACGTCGTGCCGACCATACTGGAAGCCGCCGGGCTCGAGATGCCGGAAACGGTCAACGGCATTGCGCAGAAGCCCCTCGAAGGAAAGAGTTTCCTGGCGAGCTTCACCGACCCGGAATTCGAAGGCCGTGACGAGCAATACTTCGAAATCCTGAGCAATCGCTCGATGTACTCGGAGGGCTGGAAGGCGAACGCGCAGCACACGCTGCCCTGGCGGATGGATATCGCACCGGGCAACTGGGAACAGGACCAGTGGGAACTCTACTACCTTCCCGATGACTTCTCGGAAGCCAACGACCTGGCGGCCTCCAATCCCGAGAAGCTTGCCGAGCTGAAGGATAAATTCAACGAAGCAGCCAACCAGTACGATGTCTTTCCGCTGGACGACCGCGGATCAGCCCGGCTCATCGTACCGAAGCCCCTGCCGCCGGGAGCCCGGGCCGGGACGAAGACCTATACCTACTACGAAGGCGCGGTGCGCATACCCGAACCGGCCGCCCCGCCGGTGAAAAATCAGTCCTGGACCCTGACCGCCGAGGTACACACCGAAGGAGCGGAGACGGAAGGTGTCATCATGGGATTCGGCGGCGTTTCCTCGGGCATCACCTTGTACCTGCAAGACGGCGTTCCGGTGTTCGAATACAACTACTTCGAAGACCATACCGTGGTGCAAGGCAATCAGGCCCTGCCCGCGGGTGAGGCCAAAGTCAGAGTGGATTTTCAGTACAAGGGCGCCAAAGGCGAAGCGGGCAAGGGCGCGGATATAGTGCTTGCCGTCAACGGCGAAACCGTCGCCAAGGGCAGCATGGAGGCGACGGTGCCGGCCCGCTTCGGCGTCGACACCTTCGGCATCGGCGAGGACACCGGTCAGCCGGTGACCCAATCCTACAAGACCCCGTTCCGATTCACTGGCAGGATCGAAAAAGTGGTCGTCGATATCAAGTAGGAAACAACGTCTTCCCGGAATCTGTCCGGCAGCGCCGCCTAATGGCGGCGCTGTCAATTGGGTTGTAGCCGCTTTAGCCGGCGACGACCGTTAGATACGGCCGCCATCGATCTTCTTGGTAACGCGAATTCCGCGCTTGTCATCACGAAGAACATCTCTGACTCCCTGGCCGCCAATGCCAGGTCGCCACTTGCGCACGTCGTCAAGTTGCGCACCGGTGAGGTTCAGGTCAAATGCGCCCTTGCCCCCGCCTTGTCATGCACGACGCACATCACCGTGATGGTGGTCACAAGCCGAAAAACACGTTACTCCAGTACTGCAAACTCTATCCTTCGGTTGCGTCGTTTGTTCTCGGCGCTGTCGTTGGGGAATGCCGGGCGCGATTCGCCGTAGCCCCGGGTCTCGATGCGCGCCGGCTCGATACCGGCGGTGGCGGTGAAATACTGCTTCACCGCGCCAGCACGCGCCTCGGACAATACCTGGTTGGATTCCGTAGCACCGTCGGAATCGGTATGTCCCGAAACCTCGATTGTCATCCCCGGGCAGCGGCGGATGATGTCCACGATGGTGTCCAGGATCGCGCGGCTCGCGGGATCGAGCTCGGCGCTGGCGGTGCGGAAATAGATGTTGTCGGTGCGCGAGAGGATCTCGAAGCGGCCGATGCAGGCCTCCGCGGAAAAGTCACCCTGGGCTTCCAGTGCAGTCGTCGCGGGCGCCGCCGGGGCGGCGCTGGCCATGGCCACGCTCTCGGACGGTCCCTCGGCCTCCGCCCGGGTGAACATCAGGTCGAAGGTCACCGTGGTAGACGGCAGGATGCTGACGTTGGCAGCTTCCTCGAGCTTCTTCAGCCCCGCCAGGAGGGTGAAATCGGCTATGTCGATCACGAGTGGCGCGCTGGAGGTCACCGACACGATGTCATTGCTGATCCAGGTGAGCGCGAGCTCGACATCCATGGTCTTGCTGATCCCGTGGAGGTCCATGGTCATCGGCAGTGTGACGACCTTGCGACGCACCGTGGGGAGGTCGGCAAGGAGGTCTGGAGACATCTGCACGCTGATCGTCGCCTCGGGAAACTGAAACGTTTCGAAGAACAGGAAACGCATGCGCACGTTGCGCAGGTCGATTCCGGTATCCACCGAGTCCAGCGGTACGGTGACGGTTGCGAGACCATTGGTGTCCACCGAGCCGCTCATGGTGGCGAAAGTGCTCGATTCCACCTTGGTCTGCTGCTTGACCGACTGAAATCGTATGGTGGACGCGTCCGCCTGGAGCGCCCAGCCCGGGTCGAATGGATTATCCTGGGCCTGGAGCGGTGACCACCCGAACACCAGGACGAACAACAGGATGAATCTTGTCATGGCTGTATTCCTCCATTGTTGAAGGCATTCCGGCACATCTTGCCAGTTGCCCCGGCGCCGCCGCGAACGGATTCCCGTCGCCCACGCCTTCCCTGCCACTCGTTTTAACACGAGGCCCGGCTCCCGGCTGTGATCTATTCCCGCTGATCCTGTGACCGGCGTCACGTTGCAACCGGTCCGGGAGGATGACAGAATGCCATTACTATACAGTAAATAACGGAATCTTCAGGGGAAGTGGTCGCGGCGCCCGTTTACAACAGGTTGCCGCATACTCCCGGAACCCGACTCGATCCAGGCCGGATACGGACGTATCGAGAAGCGCGTCCGGCCTTGCCCTGTGTCATTCCACGGGCGCGGAGGACGCCGCATGACGCCAGCAATCCGAATGACCCTGACCGCCCTCGTGCTGGTTAGCCTGGCATGGTCAGCGCGGCTCATGGCCCAGGAACGCATCGCCCTGGTGGTCGGCAACTCGTCCTACCAGTCGGTCGCGGCACTCGACAATCCCGAGGCCGACGCGACACTGATCGCCGACCGCCTGGAGGGCCTCAGTTTCCGGGTGACGCGCCTGATCGATGCGGACCTGGTAGCGATGAAGCGTGGCGTCGCCGAATTCGGCAGCGCGCTGCGCGCCGGCGGACAGGACGCCACCGGCCTTTTCTACTATGCCGGGCATGGCGTGCAGTCCTTCGGCTTCAACTACCTTCTTCCCGTGGACACGGCACTCAACGATGCCGCGGACCTGGACCTGGTCGCGGTCGAAGCGGGTTCCGTCCTCAGGCAGATGTTTTCCGCGCGCAACCAGACCAATATCGTGATCCTGGATGCCTGTCGCGACAATCCCTTCGAGGCCATCCCGGAGTTCAACGATAACGGCCTCGCGGAGATGAAGGCGCCCACCGGCACCTTCCTCGCCTATGCCACCGCGCCGGGGAACGTCGCCCTCGACGGCGAGACCGGCAACAGTCCGTTTACCCGCGCCCTGGCGGAAGAGATGCTGGTACAGGGCGCGCCTCTCGAACAGGTGTTCCGTAACGTGCGCGTACGCGTGCTGGACGAAACCGGCGGCATGCAGACGCCCTGGGACACATCGAGCCTGGTCCAGCAGTTCTACTTCGTTGAACCCGAGAAGGTGGACCCGGAGCTGGTGGCGGCGCGACAGATGTGGGAGGCGACCAGGGACTCGGGCGACATGATACAGATCATGCTCTATCTCCGCCTTCATCCCGACAGCCCGTTCGAGGGTGAGGCGCGGGAATTGCTGGCGCAAATGGTGGCCGATATTGGAAAGGAAGGCGGGGACGGTGACGCCAGCGCCAGCGACAGCGGAATTGCCGCGGCACCAACCACCGCGTCGGGGCAGGCAGCATCGTCCGCCGCGCGCAATACCGCTGGCCCCGCCGAGAGCGAGCAGGCGCTCATGGATGCCGCCCAGGCCTCAGGAGCCATCCCGGACTATGAAAGGTACCTCGAGGCCTATCCGGATGGCGTGTTCGCCGAGCTGGCGAGAATAGAGGTGGAAGCGTTGCGTGCCAATCAGTCCACTGACCCGGATGGTGGAGCGCCGACCCCGGCGCCTGAGCCCGAACCTGCGCCTGCCGCAACGCCGGAACCCACGGCCCCGGTCGCCCTGGCGAGTGTTGCCATCAGCTACCAGTTGCCGGTAAGTGCGCCGGGTACGGAGATCGACGGCAGGAGCATCGAGGAACTGGCCCGGGGGAGCCCGCTGTTCCCGCCGATCGAGGGTCTCCCCGAGGACTACTGGAAAAACCAGCAATGCAGTAATTGCCACCAGTGGACGCGCGATGCGCTGTGCACACAGGCGAAGACCTATCTGGGTGAAAATGCTTCCCGTTCCCTGGAAAAGCAGCATCCCTATGGCGGACCGTTCAAGCAGGTGCTCAGGGCCTGGGCCGGGGGCGACTGCTCCTGACGCCCGCGCTGTTCAGCCCAGTTTGCTGGTGGCGCGGTGCAGGCCTCCACCCAGCAGCATGATCTCGTTGCCGCTCACCGCGGAGTCGGGGTTGACCGGGATCGCGCGCAATCCCGCGGCGGCGTAGGTCGCGCGCACCGCGGCCTCGACCCGTTCCATGCCACAGGAAAGGTAGTAGCAGGCCGCCTCGCCGTACCACTGGCGCGCGGGAACGACGTTGACGTAGTTGAAGGTGAAGTTCACCCGGCCGAGCGGATTGAGATCAGGATCGAGCCGGACATCCGGGATCTCCACGATCCGATAACCGAGCCCTGCCAGCGTTTTCCGGTAATGCGCCAGGCGCGGCTCCCTGCGGCGCATGGTGACCTCCAGGCCGGAGAGAAAGGCCGAGCGCATCTCCCCCGGGGGCAGGAAATGATCCTGGAACAATTGCGCGTTCTCGAGGATGCCGTCGAGCAGGTCGGGACTGACCGCCGTCGCAGCGATCGCCGCGACCGGCGGTCCGCCCGGAATCACCCTGCCGAGCAGAGTGACGTCGGATTCGAGCCGGGATTCCGCCGCGCCGCGACCGGATACGCTGCGCGGAGCGCTCCGCCCATGCCTGGCAACCTCCAGGGCCTCGTCCAGGTCTCCCAGCATCGACACCGGCAGGCCAAACGCGCGCGCCATGCCGGCCAGGACCGATTCCGCGTCGCGCCCGCCGGCCACCATGTTGCGCGCCACGGTATTCGCGCTTACCAGGCAGTGCTCACCGTCCCTGCAGATCTCCCCGCCTTCAAAGTAAAACCGTGAGCGACGGATCGTCATCCCGTAGCCGCGTTCGAGGTCCGCGCGGCGCAACCCCTGTCCCAGACCGATGCGCTGGTCATCCCGGGGCAGCAACAGGCAATGGCCCCCGCCGCGCTCCACCATCGTAACCGCATTGTCCTGGGCGAACGGCGACGCCACTCCCGACTCCACCCAGCGTACCCGGCGTGCGGGCTGATCCCAGTGATCCAGCAGGGCGCGCAGCGCGCGGATATCCGATCCAGGCTGCACCGCCACCACGAGATGCACCCGTTCGTCCAGCGTCCACAACAGGTCGCGCACCAGCCTGAGGCCGATGGCGGCGCCCCCGGGCGTCGCCGGAATCTGCAACCGCAATGCCTTGAGCGGCAGGGCGCAGGACTCGCCCAGCAGTTGCCGATCCCCGCTCACCCCGCGTTCCCCGCGGGCATCGTGGACCGCCCGCGCACAACATCGATTGACGCCGGGCACGGACGCGTTCGCCGCTCCTCCGGGCGCGGTTCTGCCCGACCATGGTATTCCTTCATCCTGCTCGCCTGTATCAGGTCTCCGGCAATGCCACCGGATACACCAGCTGACATTAAAACACATACCCGGCGCATGCATTGCCGTTCCGTCCGCGTCGCCGGGATGCCATGCTAGAGTGGTACCTTAAAAACACCGCCCATCCCTGCCCCGACGCGACACCATGCGCATCCTGCTCGCCCCCATGGAGGGCGTCATCGACCACACCATGCGGGAGTTGCTGACCCGCATTGGCGGCTATGACCGCTGCGTCACCGAATTCATCCGTGTGACCACTCACCCTGTGCCGGCAAAGGTGTTCCGCCGTTTCGCCCCGGAACTCGAAACCGGCGGGCGCACGGAAAGTGGTGTCCCGGTCTATGTGCAGCTACTGGGCGGCAATCCCGAACGCATGGCGCGGAGCGCGGTGCATGCCGTCGCCGCGGGTGCGCCGGGCATTGATCTCAACTTCGGTTGCCCGGCAAAGGTGGTCAACCGCCACGACGGCGGCTCGGTACTGCTGCGCGAGCCGGAGCGCGTCGGCGATATAGTCTCCGCTGTGCGCGATGCGGTGGATTCCTCGATTCCGGTCTGCGCAAAGATCCGGCTTGGCTTCGACGATGTGTCCCTGCTGGAAGCAGTAGCGAACAGGATCGCGGACGCCGGCGCGAGCGAACTGTGCATCCACGCACGAACCCGCGCTGACGGCTATCGCCCGCCGGCGCACTGGCATGAGGTTCGTCGTCTCCAGGGTAGCGTTGCCATGCCGCTGGTCGTGAACGGCGAGATCTGGAAACCCGGGCACGCAACGGCTGCTCTCGCGGACAGTGGCTGCGAGCACCTGATGCTGGGCCGCGGCGCGCTTGCGCGGCCGGACCTGGCGCGCGCGATCCGCGCCGCCACCGAGCCATCCGGAGCGCCCTGGAAACCTATGCCCTGGGTAGAAGTCGCGCAACAGGTGCAAACGTTTTTCCAGCACCAGGATTCCAGCATTCGCCGCTACGTCGGCAACCGTACCAAGCAATGGCTCGGTTACCTGCGGAAACAATACCCGGAGGCGGAGTTGCTGTTCCAGGCGGTCAAGCGCTCCACCGACGTGGGTGAAATCACGAAGCTGATCGATCGCTCCACTCGCGGCGCGCTGGAAGAGTTCGCCAGCGCCGCCTGAGCCTGGCGTGGGAATTTCGCCCGGACTATTTACTGAAACGCCAGCGAAGCATGCCCCAGCGAAGGCTGGGGGCTGGCGTCCATATGGCGGGTTAAATCAATATTAGATGGATTCCAGCCTTCGCTGGAATTTCGAGCTGCAATAGGCCGGAATCCAGTTACGCCACTGTCCACAACTTCCGTTTCCCCCGGGACGATCACGTCTACTGTTCCGCTTTGTCACCCTTTCTGCGCGCCTTGCGCGCCGCCTTGCGCGCGGCCTTTTCCTCGCGTTCCTGTTCCACCACCGCCATCTCCGCCTCGATCATCGCCGGCGTCTCCAGCGTGACCAGGCCGAGGGCGCCTGCGCGGAAATCATTGATCAGCACGCGCGAGGCACGATCGGTGTCCACCCGCCCGCCCACACCCAGGCAGCCGCGCTGACGGCCGATGGCGTCGACGATCACCTCCGCGCGAGTATCGGTGGTATCGATCCCGTAGCGTTTCGACAGGCGGCCAGGAAGATCGTCGGCGAGAAAACCGGCGAGGTAGAGCGCCACCTCGTAGTGGGAGAGCGCGGTTTCCCGGATCGCGCCGGTGGCCGCGAGGCGCAGCCCACCCATGGCGTTCTCCAAGTTGGGCCAGAGCACGCCGGGTGTGTCGAGCAGCACCACGTCGTTGCCGATGGCGATACGTTGCTGCTGGCGGGTAACGGCGGGCTCGTTACCGGTCTTCGCCACCGCCCTGCCCGCGAGCAGGTTAATCACCGAGGACTTGCCGACATTGGGGATGCCTGCAACCATGACCACCACCGGCTCGCGGCGGTCGGGATAATAATCCCGGCACAGTTTCGACAGCCGGCGAATCTCCGCCGGTTCGTGGATGGACACCGCAAGGGCATCGCCACCTCGCTGCGTGCGATACCAGGCGATCCATTCCGTGGTGCGCTCCGGGTCGGCGAGATCGCGCTTGGTGAGCAGGCGGATCACCGGCCGCTCCCCGCGAATCTCCTCCAGCACCGGGTTGGTGCTGGAGAACGGCAGTCGCGCGTCCACCAGTTCCACCACCACGTCCACCCCGGGCATGACCTCGCGCATCTCGCGCTGGGCCTTGTGCATGTGCCCGGGATACCACTGGATCCTGGACACGGATCAGGACCGGCTACGTGGCTTCGCCTTTCCGGGAGCGTTGTCACCCGCGCTGCGGCCGGCACCACTTTTTCGTGTTGCCGGTCTGGCGGGTCGGCTCTTACTTGCCGCGGACTTCTCCGGAGCGTCCTTTGTCGGGCCGGTCCTTTGCCGCGCGGCCTTTGGCGACGACCTGTCGGTCTTGGCGGACTTTGAAGCGGTAGTCTTCGATTTCCCACTCCTCGCGAACTCTTCGCCATCTCGACCTTGCTTGCGCGGACTCGCCTTTCCGGGCCTGTCGTCCTTCAGTTTTTCCTTGCCGGTCTTGATCGCGCCACGAGGTTTCTCTTCGACGCGATCCGGGGCGTCGCGATCACTTCCGGTTCGCGGGCGATCCTTGCGAAAGGGCTTGTCCTGCCGGGCGCCGGGTCCCGAGGGCTTCGATTCTCCGCGACCCCTGGTCGTTGCCTTTTTCCCGGCCTTTTTCCCGGCCTTGTTCGCGCCTTCCTTCTTCGCGCCCACGTGGCGCTTGCCACCCGGCTTCGCAACCTTCCCCCGTGCCGCCTTCGCATTCTCGACCCCGCCTCCGGCCTCCAGGGAAATTCCGTCATCGGCGATCACGATACGGCGTGCGCGGTAGAGCGCTCCCAGGGCCTTCTTGAAATTGCCCTTGCTGACGCCGAACAGCGCCATGACCTGCGCCGGCGAGGTATGGTCACCCAGGTCGGCATGGCCTTCGTTCACTTCCAGGTGGGCGATGATCTCTTCCTCCAGGTTGCGGCGGGTGCGGGCGCGATCCGGCGCCAACGCAAGATCGATACGCTCATCCTCCGTGCGCACGCGCTTGATATAGCCACGCATCCGGCGGCCCGGCCACATGCTGTCGTCGGCATCGCTATGGAAGACGAGTCCCACGTGGGTATGGTTGATCACCGCCTTCCAGCCAAGGTCCGTGCGATTCGAAATCAGCAGGTCCACCTCCTGGCCGACGCGGAACCGCGTGCCCTCCTCCTTCAGCCAGCGCCCGAGCCGCGAACTCGCGACCACGCGGTTGGTGTTCGAGTCGATGTAGGCGGTAACGACGTAGGACCTGCCCGCCTCCATGCGCTCCGCCTGCTGGCCGTAGGGCACGAGCAGGTCCTTGGGCAGACCCCAGTCGAGGAAGGCGCCGACGTTGTTCACCGCCACCACGCGCAGGTAGGCGCACTGGCCCACCATGATCTTCGGCGTCTCGGTGGTGGCGATGAGGCGGTCCTCGGAGTCGCGGTAGACAAAGACCTCCAGCGAGTCGCCCAGCTCCAGTCCTTTGGGGACATAGCGCCTGGGCAACAGGATGCCGTCACCGTCGCCATCGTCGAGATAGAGACCGTGCGGCACGGACTTGATGACCGTCAGGGTGTTGCGTTTGCCGACTTCCACGACTGGGTACCTGGGGTGGAGGGCCGAGTGTACTGTATTCGCAGGGCGCCGGCCCGAGACGACGCGCCGCGGCTACTTTGCTATAGTGCCGCCTTGTGCATCCTCCTCCCGCCATCCAACGGCTCCCCGACCATCCGCCGATCATCGCCGCCAACCGTGACGCCATGACCGCCTGCAAGAGATAACACTGACTACTAAAACCCGTTACCATGGAGACGAACCATGATCAAGCATGAACTTCTGGATCACGATGGCATTATGGTGGTATCACCGGAAGGCAGCCTTTCGGAAGAGGATTTCATACAACTTGCCAATGCGGCTGACCCCTATATCGAGGCACACGGCGGCCTGAGCGGTATCATGATCTATACGGAGACATTTCCGGGCTGGAAGGATTTCTCCGGTTTGCTGTCACACCTGCGATTCGTGAAAGACCATCATCACAAGATCGGCAAGGTTGCGCTGGTAACGGACAGCAGGGCGGCGGCAGTCGCCGAGTCACTGGCGAAACATTTCGTCAGCGCTGAAATCAGGCATTTTGGGTTCGTGGACAAGGCACAGGCGCTGGACTGGTTGCGGCAATCGTAGTCGCGACCACTTACCTATAGTGCCGCCATGTGCATCCTCTTCCTTGCCATCCGTCGGCACCGGGACTACCCGCTGGTCATCGCCGCCAACCGCGATGAATATCACGACCGGCCGAGCCGCGGCATGCACTGGTGGGAGGATGAGCCGGACATCCTCGCGGGGCGTGATCTCACCGCCGGTGGCACCTGGCTTGGTGTGCACCGGAACGGCGCCTTTGCCGCGGTGACCAATTTCCGCGGCGTCGGCGGGCAACGTGCCGATGCCCGTAGCCGTGGCGAGCTGGTTTCCCGCTTTCTCGCCAGTGGCGGTATCGTCGAGGATTACCACCGCTTCCTCGCGCGCGACCACTGGAAGTACAACCCGTTCAACCTCGTCTACGGAAACAGGGACGGACTCTTCACCTGGGGCCACGACGACCCCGAGGCGCGGCCCCTTGGAGACGGATTCCACAGCGTCAGCAACGGACCCATGGACCAGCCCTGGCCGAAGATGTCCCGCGGCGTCGCCGAGCTGTCGCGCCATGTCCGCGGCGACGAGACCCTGCTCGCGGAATCGCTGCTTCCGGTCATGCTCGACGCTGCCCCGGCACCGGATTCCGAGCTGCCCGATACCGGCTACGGACTCGAACGCGAACGGCTGTTGTCACCGATCTTTATCCGCGGCGACACCTATGGCACGCGTGCCACCACCATCCTGCTGTACCGCCGCGAACGGGTGGAGATCGTGGAGTACGCCCACGGGAGGCGGGACGCCTTGACAGAGGGCAATCGTTTCGAATTGACCCTCGCGGCCACCACCCGGGAAATGGCGCAAACGGCAACTGATTGATCTGAATCAACAGACCGGCGGGGGCTGCGTGGCAGAGTGACGTCCATCGCCTTTCCAGGAGCACGACATGTCGATCAAGCACATCCTTGTGTCACTCGATGGCCAGCGTAACCTGGCTGCAACCGCCCAGACCGCCTGCGACACCGCGGCGGATTACGGGGCCCATGTCACCGGTTTCTACGTCATTCCCCGGGTCAGCATTCCGACCTACGCCGAGTCACGGATCCCGGAGGAAATCGTTCGCGCCCACGACGAGGCGGCACGCAAGGACGCGGAGGCAGCGGGCAAGGAGTTCAAGGCTATCGCGGATGCCGCCGGCTGTTCAAATGACTGGCTCGCGGTCAAGGGATATCCCGAGAGCCTGGTCATCGACCGCGCGCGTTACAGCGACATCGTCATCATGGGGCAGGCCCGCGCGAGCAAGCCGTCGCCCCATTCCGTGGCGGTGGAGAACAGCGTCATCATGGGTTGCGCGCGGCCGGTGGTGATGATCCCGAAGGACGGCCTGTCCGGAAGACTCGGGGAGCGCGTGGTGGTGGCCTGGAACGGGAGCCGCGAGGCGGTACGGGCAATCAATGACGCGATGCCGCTGCTGGAAAAGGCGACCAGCGTGTCAGTGCTCACCATCGATCCGGGCAAGGATGACGGCGATGTCCCGGGGGCGGAAATCTGCCAGTACCTTGCACGTCATGGTGTCCAGGCAGAGGCTTCCACTGTGAAATCAAAAAACAGCACCACGGAAACCCTGCTCGCCCATGCGAAGGACAACGGCGCCAACCTCGTGATCATGGGCGCCTACGGCCACAGCCGCCTGCGAGAGTTCGTCCTCGGCGGGGCCACCTATAACATGCTGCAGTACGCCGACGTCGCGGTGTTGCTGTCTCATTAGGCGGTCCTCCGCCAATGACCGGTCATGAGCACGCGGCTCCTGCGGGACCTGCAGGATCCCGCGCTCCATGATCACCCCGTCAGCGGTTTCGAGGTCATCGAGACGCACATATCCTGGGTCCTGCTGACAGGCGCCTACGCCTTCAAGATCAAGAAACCGCTGGATCTCGGCTTCGTCGATTGCCGCGACATCCGGCGCCGGCGCCACTACTGTCACGAGGAGATCCGTCTCAACCGGCGCCTCGCGCCCGGTCTCTACCTCGACGTGCTGGCGGTCACCGGTGAGCCGGGGAACATCCGCCTGGTACCGGATCCGGTCCGCGACGCCGAACCACCGGCGGATGCGCTGGAGTACCTGGTGCGCATGCGCCAGTTCGACCAGGGCGGCCTGCTGGACAGGTTGCAGGAGCGTGGCGCACTGTCCGCGGAGCATATCGACAGCCTCGCTGCGCAGGTGGCGGCATTCCACGCGGACACGGAACGCGCCGGGGATAATTCCCCGTTCGGCGACGCCGATGACGTCGCGCGCTGGGCCCTGCAGAACTTCGACCAGGCGAGGTCCCTGGAGGCATCCGCCGGGACAAGGCGGACTCTCGCACGCCTCAGGGACTGGACCGAAAGGGAACTGGCACGCCTGGCGGAGCGCTTCGCCGCGCGCAAACAGGAGGGATTCATCCGCGACTGCCACGGCGACCTCCACCTCGGCAACGTGGCGGTGGTGGACGGCGAAGTCACCGTGTTCGACTGCATCGAGTTCAACGACGCACTGCGCGTCATTGACGTGATCAGCGAGATCGCATTCATGTTCATGGACCTGCTGTCGCGCAACGAGACCGCCCTGGCCTGGCGCCTGCTGGACCGCTACCTCGAACGGACGGGAGACCACCGCGGGCTGGAGCTGCTGCGTTTCTACGCCGTCTATCGCGCCATGGTGCGCACCAAGGTGGCGATGATTCGCGGCGCCCAGGAGGGCATCGACGCCAAACAAGCGGGGATGGCGGCCCGCGACGCGGCGGCGCACCTCGCGCTGGCCGCCCGCCTCGCGGAGGAGCGGCGCCCGCTGCTGATCCTGACCCGGGGCCTTTCCGGCAGCGGCAAGTCCTGGCTGGCCTCCCGCCTGGTGGAGTCCTGTGGACTGGTGCGGCTGCGCTCGGACGTCGAGCGCAAGCGTCTATACGGGCTCGCGGCAGAAGAGCGAAGTGGTTCCGCGACCGGGGACGGCCTGTACACCGCGGATGCCAGCCGACTGACCTACGAAAGTATGGCGGAAGCCGCGACCCTGCTTCTCGACGCGGGCCTGGCGGTGATCGTGGACGCCACGTTTCTCAAGCGCTGGCAGCGGGCGCTTTTCGTCGACGTCGCGCGGCGCCTGGACGTTCCGCTGCACATCCTCGACCTGCACGCGGACGAGGCCACGCTGCGACGGCGTATAGTCGCGCGGATGCAAGCCGGCGGCGATCCTTCCGAGGCCGACCTCGCGATCCTCGAGCACCAGCTCGCCAGCGCCGAACCACTGGACGAGAACGAGCAGGCATTCACCATGCCGGTCGACGCCGGCGACGACCAGGCGGACGATGCTGCGCAAACCCTGCCCGACCACCTGGGCTACCGCGTCGCCTGAGCGCCATGGCGGAAACCATCTTCGAGGTGCGTGGCGTGACCCGGGTGTACCACACCGGCGAGGTCGCGGTGCACGCGCTGCGCGGCGTGGATCTCGACCTCTACGCCGGGGAAATGGTGGTGTTGCTGGGTCCGTCCGGCAGCGGCAAGTCCACCCTGCTCAATATCATCGGCGGGCTCGATTCCCCCACGGACGGCGACGTGCGCTTCCGCGGCCGCAGCCTGGGGGGACTCGACGACGGCGGTCTCACCCGCTACCGCCGCGACCACGTCGGCTTCGTGTTCCAGTTCTACAACCTGATGCCGGGGCTCACGGCGCGGGAAAACGTCGCCCTGGTCACCGAGATCTCGCGGCAGCCGATGACGCCGGAGGCGGCCCTCGCCATGGTGGGCCTGGAGCATCGAATGGACCACTTCCCCGCCCAGTTGTCCGGCGGCGAGCAGCAGCGCGTGGCCATCGCCCGCGCCATCGCCAAGCGCCCCGAGGTTCTGCTGTGCGACGAACCCACCGGGGCCCTCGACAGCCATACCGGGGTGCGCGTGCTGGAGGCGCTGACCCGGGTCAACGAGGAACTCGGCACCTGCACCGCCATCATCACCCACAACGTGTCCATCCGCCAGATCGCTCACCGCGTGTTCCTGTTCGCCGACGGCCGGGTCGGCGAGGCCGAAGTCAATGCCAACCGCCTCAGGCCCGACGAGGTGAGCTGGTAGCGATGCGGGTACTCGATCGCAAGCTGCTGCGCGATGCCCTGAGGCTCTGGGCCCAGGGGATCGCCATCGCCCTGGTGCTGGCGTCCGGCGTGGGCACGCTGATCCTGAGCATGGGGGTGTACCAGTCCCTCGACGAGACCCTGCGCGCCTACTATGAGCGTCACCGCTTCGGCCACGTGTTTGCCTCGGCCACCCGAGCGCCAAGGACCCTGCTGCCCGCGATCCGGGCCCTGGATGGTGTTTCATCAGCTGATGCCCGTGTCAGCGGGGCCGCCATCCTCGACCTGCCTGACCTCGCCGAACCCGCCTCCGCCATGCTGCTGGGGCTGCCCGACGACGGCACGGCCGGTCACGCGGCGAGCCGCGGTCTCAACCGTGTCTATGTCAAGCGCGGTCAGCTGCCGGAACCCGGCCGTGGCAACCAGATCGCCATCAACGCCGCCTTCGCCGATGCCAACGGCCTCGGACCGGGGGATACAGTTTCCGCGGTGGTCAATGGCCGGCGTACGCAACTGAAGGTCTCGGCGGTGGTGCTGTCCCCCGACACCATCTACGCCATCGGTCCCGGCGACCTGATCCCGGACGACCGTCGCTTCGGCGTGTTCTGGATGCCGGACAGCGAACTACGAGCCGTCTACGATCTCGAGGGCGCGTTCAACCAGCTGAGCGTGCTGTTGCAGCACGGCGCCGACGCCGCGCCCGTCATGGAGGCCGTCGACCGGTTGCTGAAGCCCTATGGCGGCACCGCGTCCTACGGCCGGGACAACCACCCCTCCCACGCCTTCATCGACACCGAGCTCTCCGAGCTGAGGGGCATGATGGTGGTGCTGCCGCCGGTGTTCCTGCTGGTGACCGCGTTCCTGGTGCACATGATCCTCTCGCGACTCATCGCCCTGGAAAGGGAGCAGATCGGACTCCTGAAGGCTGTGGGTTACGGCCGCTGGGCCATCGCCGCGCACTACCTCAAGCTGGTAATGATCATCGCCGCCCTGGGCATCCTCCTCGGCACCGCGGTGGGCGCATGGCTCGGCTACGGCCTCACCGCCCTATACACCCGGTTCTTTCATTTTCCGTTCCTGATCTTCCGCCTGAGCCCGGAGGTTTTTCTCATCGCCACCGCCGTCGCGGTCGCGGCCACCGCCGGCGGCGCCCTGGGCGCGGTGCTGCGGGTGGTTCGGCTGAAGCCGGTGGTGGCGATGTCGCCGCCCGCGCCGCCGGTGTTCCGCCGCGGCCGGATCCTGCCGCCGGCGCTGGCGAAACTGTTTTCAGAGTCCACCGTGATGGTGACGCGCCACCTGCTGCGCACGCCGGCGCGCTCGCTGCTGACCATGGTGGGAGTCAGCTTTTCCGTGGCGGTGATGATCACCTCGATGTTCGGCCTCGACAGCGTGGACCGGATGATCGAGGTCACCTTCCACCAGAGCGAGCGCCAGCACGCCAACATCTCCTTCCACGAGCCCAACACCTGGCGCGCGGTCAATGCCATCCAGCGCCTGCCCGGGGTCCTGCGCGCGGAACCCTTCCGCACCGTCTCAGCCCGCCTGCATCACGGCCACCGGCACCGCCGCGTGGCGGTCCAGGGCAAGCCTGACGGGGCCGATCTCAGCCGGGTGCTGGATACCAGCCTCGAACCCGTGGACCTGCCCCCCACGGGTATAGCCATCTCGCAGAAGCTGGCGGAGGTGCTGCACGCCGGGCCGGGGGACGCCGTGCGCCTGGAGACCCTGGGCAGGGAACAGGGAATGCACGACCTGAAGATCAGCAAGGTGATCCAGGGCTATATCGGCCTCGGTGCCTACATGTCCCTCGACGCCCTCAACCGGCTCCTCGGCGAGGACCGGCTGGTCTCCGGCGTCAACCTGATGCTGGATGACAACCGGCTGGACGCGTTCTACCGCGAGGTCAAGGCGACGCCGTCGATCCACGCGATCTCCCTGATCCGCCGGGCCATGCACCGCTTCCGCGAAACCATCGGCGAGAACATCGGCATCATGGTGACGACGTTCAGCACCCTGGGAATCGTGATTGCCTTCGGCGTCTGCTACAACAGCGCCCGGGTGCAGCTCTCGGAACGCGCGCGCGAGCTGGCGAGCCTGCGGGTGCTGGGATTCTCGCGCTGGGAGGTGAGCCGCATCCTGCTGAAGGAGATGGGCTTCCTCGCCCTCGCCGGCATTCCCCTCGGCTGGCTTGTGGGCTACTGGCTCGCCTGGCTCGCCTCCCGGGGAATGCAGAGCGAGCTCTACCAGGTGCCGTTCCTGGTGGAACCCGCAACCTTCGCCCGCGCCACCGTGGTGGTGCTCGGGGCCGTCATCCTTTCCGGGGCCATCGTCTGGCGCCGGATCCGGCACCTAGACCTGATCAGAGTCCTCAAGACACGGGAATAACCCATGCATGCATTCGTCTGGATCAAGCGAGCCATCTACCTGCTGCTACTGGTCGCCCTGACCTGGGCCGTGCGCCAGGCCCTCGCGCCGAAACCCGTCGGCGTGGACATCGGCGTGATCGACCGCGGCCCGGTCGAGGTCACCGTCAACGAGGAGGGCATGACCCGGATCCGCGACACCTACCTCGTGGTGGCGCCGGTAGCCGGCAACGTGCTGCGCTTCCCCGTCGAGGTGGGGGACGAGGTCGTGGAAGCGGTGACCGTGGTCGCGGAGATCGAGCCCGCCCTGCCCGCCTTCCTCGACGCGCGCCAGCGCGAGGAACTCGAGGCCAACCTCGCTGCGGCGGAGTCCGCGGTGCGCGTGGCCGAGGCCCGCCTCGCGCAGGCCCGGGTCGCCGTCCGCCTGGCCGAAAGCGAACTGCGCCGCATGCAGTCGCTGGAGCTCGACACCCTGGTGTCCAAGCGCGAACTGGAAAACGCCGAGCTGGAACTGTCCTCCCGGCGAGCGGCTGCCAACAGCGCGGAGGCGGAACTCGAACTCAGTCGCCAGCAGGTGGACGCCGTTGCCGCGCGCCTCATCGGCCCGGAGCGCCCGGGTCTCTGCGCCGCGGTGGGCAGCGGCACCTGCGTGGAGCTGAAGTCACCCGCGGACGGCGTCGTCCTGCAGGTGTTCAACGAGAGCGAACACGTGGTCGCGGCGGGGGAAAACCTGCTGGAGATCGGCGACCCGGACAACCTCGAGATCGTCGTCGATCTGCTGTCCACCGACGCGGTGCAGGTCAGGACCGGCCAGCAGGTGCGCATCGAGCGCTGGGGCGGCACGAACACGCTGGCAGGTGTCGTGCGCTCGGTGGAACCGGTGGGTTTCGAGAAGGTATCCGCCCTCGGCATCGAGGAACAGCGGGTCAACACCCTCATCGACCTCGCCCCGGACCAGGACACCGCCGGCCTCGGCCACCAGTTCCGCATCCACGCCGCCATCGTGATCTGGAACGAGGACGATGCGCTGCGGGTACCCATGGGCGCGCTGTTCCGCAGCGACGGCGACTGGGCGGTATTCGTGGCCGCGGACGGCACCGCACGGTCAAGGATCGTGCAGATCGGGCAATGGAACGAGGATCATGCGCAGGTGCTGGCGGGATTGGAGGAAGGGGAGCGGGTCATCCTGCATCCAGGAGATACGGTGGCGGACGGAGTTACTATCGAGGCGCGTTGAAATCCCGATAAAACAGTGTTTTCCTGCACAATGAGCTTCTAGTTTTGCCAGACGCCGTACCCGCGTTTTCTCAGGCGGCGCGCTTTTTCCCGTTCCATGCGACTTGCTTCCTCGTAGCTCATGGGATTCAGTGATCGATACTGCCTGGGCTTTAGTCGAAGCCCAAATTTCTTAACGAGTCGTGCCGACTTGTACCCGTTCTTGTGTTGCTCGTACCGTTCCTCCGGTGTTCTCGATGTCATACCGACATACACGCATGATTTCCCTTCCATGTAGTCAGGGTTAGCTTCGCGGAAGCGTTTCACCTTGAGTACAGCGAGTTCGAGCTCGATGACGTAAATATTGAATCTCTCTTTTGCAGGCATGAGTTGTCGGGTGTCCAGAATAGACCGGTTCGCGATCTGCCCCTCTGTCCTGATATCGGGTAACCTATCCTACGGAGGGAAAGCGCCGAACACCACCCGTGAGATTACGGATCATCACCTACAACATCCACCGCGCCATCGGCCTCGACCGGCGATTTCAGCCGACGCGGATCATGCGCGTGCTGGCCGATCACGATGCCGATATCGTGCTGCTGCAGGAGGTGGACCGGGGGGCGCCGCGATCGAAGGAAGTCGACATGGCGCGACAGCAGGCTGAAACGCTGGGGTATACCCATTTCGCGGCAGGATACAACGTGAGCATGAAGAAAGGCCATTACGGTAACGCCACGCTCAGTCGATTTCCCATCACGCGCGAGCGCAACATCGATCTCACCATCGGCGACAAGAAACGGCGCGGCTGCCAGCACACCACGATCCGGCTCGGCGGCGACGGGACTCCGGAATGGGACCTGGAGGTATTCAATCTCCATCTCGGCCTGTCGCCGCTCGAGCGCCAGCGCCAGGCTGGGATGCTGATGCGTACCAGGGAACTCAGCGATATCGCCCCGGATGCGCCGTGTATCGTCGGCGGTGATTTCAACGACTGGCTGTCGCGGTTGCGGGCGTTGTTCGTCGAAGGCATGGCGATGAAATGCGCTACCGACCATGAGACCGGCTTTCGCACCCGCCCCATCAAGACCTATCCCTCGTTCGCGCCCCGGGGCGGCCTCGACCGCGTCTACTACCGCGGCGGTCTGAAGCTGGTTCACGCCTTCCCCTGCCGTCACCAGGTGGCGAAGGTGGCCAGCGATCACCTGCCGGTGATCGTGGATTTCGAGTACGCGCCTGGCGGTCACTAGCGCAAGGAGGAATCCGGGCGCCGGCCTTCACGCCGAGCGCCCCGTCAGAACGGTGGTGTCGATCAGGACGGCGGCCCTTGCCGTGGACCCATTCGCCCGCGCCGGCACTCCTCTCTATAATGTGGTTGCACCAACAGGTCCGGAGGAAACCAATGTTTCGCAGAAAACACCTGCTCGCCCGCCTTCTCCTCTTGCTACTGTCCGTCTGGGCCGCGACTGATCGCGCCGTCGCGGCCAACAAACTCATTTACGCGGTGTTCTGGACCGGTTGCGAAGAACTTTGCGAGGGATTCCAGGAATACCTGCGGGAAGAGAACATCGACGCCGAGGTCGTGGTTCGGGACGCGGAGCAGGAAAAGTCCCGCCTGCCGGTTTTCCTGGAGGAAGCCCGGTCCATGGACGCGGACCTGATCCTGACCTACGGAACCAGCGTGACGCTGGGTATCGCCGGCACCCTGGACGACCGGGACGACCCGGGATTCAACAACACCATCCCGCACGTGTTCACGGTGGTCGCGGATCCGGTCGGCTCGCGGGTCGTGGAAAGCCTGGAGAAGACCGGCAGGCCCAATGTCACGGGCACGTTCAACCGCGTCCCGGAATCCGTCAATATCTCCACCATCCGCACGGTCCTGCCGTCCTTCAGGCGCCTGGGTATCGTTTACAACACCAACGAAAGAAACTCTGTGCAGAAGTTCGAAGAGATCGCGTCCCTGGCCGGCGAAATGGACTTCGAACTTGTCGGCGCCAGGATGGACCCGGGGAACGACGGGCTGGTCAGGGTTGCCGAGATCAGGCCGAAGGTGGAGGAACTCGCGACAGCCGGGGTAGACTTCATCTACGTGGGCTCGAGTTCCTTTCTCGATACGAACCGCGACGAATTTACCGCCGCCGCCGTGGACAACGGCATCCCCGTGCTCAGTCCCTATGAACGCTTCGTGCGGGATTCGCACGCCCTCCTGTCCGTGGCCGCCCGCTTTCGCGATGTCGGCAGGCTGGCCGGCGAGCAGGCGAAGAAAATCCTAGTGGATGGCGCCGTCCCGGGAGATCTGCCCGTGCTACCGATGACCGATTTTGCCTACGTGGTGAACATGGCGGTGGCGCGCAAGCTGGACCTCTTCCCCTCAGTGGAGATCCTGCAGGTCGCCGAAACCGTCAACTAGCCCCCGGAATCGCGCTTCGGCAGCCGCCGCCCGGCCTGCATGCCCGGCATGAAAACGACCGCACCGACCAGCACCCAGATGCCAACCACGCCGATGGTGGCACGGTAACCAATCTGGCTCGACAGCAGCGCGAGCGCCAGCAGCCCCAGAATGCTGCCTGCCCGTTCCAGCGTGCGCAACGATCCGAGCACGGCGTTGGGCCCGAAGGCCGCCAGGTCCTCCTCGGCGATGTCCATGGCGATTGCCACCTGGGGGTCACGCATCAATGCATGGCCAACGCCGCTGCCGGCAACCGCGAGCAGCATCGCCCAGTAGGTCGGCCAGAGCGCCGCCGCCAGCGCGCAAGCGGATATCAAGGCGCCCGCGAGAACGATGGTCTCGTGTCGCAGGCGCTGGTCATAGAGTCTCGGCGCCACCGGACTGATCAACGCGATGGCAAGGAAATAGGTCATCAGTACCCGCCCGATATCCGCGGCGGAAGCACCGATGGCATCGAGCTGCAGGGCGACCAGGAACGAGATGAAAGCCTGAAGCAGAACGCTGGCGGGGATCGCGATGCCGAATACCAACAGTCTGAAACGGCGGTTTCCGAGCGGTGCCAGGATGGGTGGAAACCCCGGACTGGCCAAAACCGGCGGCGTGGACTCCTGCCGGGATCTCCCCGGCAACATGCGCAGGATCAGCAGGCCGGCGATCAGCACCAGCACGGCGCTGATCACGAACACCACTTGGAAACCGAAACGGTCGGCGAGGATGCCGCCGATGGCGGTACCGGCGAATATCCCGCCGAACATGGTACCGGTGAAGAGTCCGAGGGCCCGGCTGCGACTTTCCCTGCGCACTACCGTCAGGATGTAGTCCTGGCAGGTCAACGTCGCTATGGCGTAGCTTGCGCCAACCAGGGTGCGGTACAGGATGATCTCCACGGTGGTGGTCGAGACCGACAGCCCAAGGTGTGCGAAGATGGCGGGAACCACGGCGCAGATAAACAGCGCGCGATGCCCGAAGCGCTCTGACATCGGCCGCGCGAACGGCGACAGCAGCACAATGGCGACCAGGTATCCGGCGAGTGGCAGGCTCAGGACCAGTCCCGGATCCAGCCCGGCAAGCGGGTTGTCCGCCGCGCGGGTGAATATCGGCAGGAATGAAATGGGCAGTTCGTCCGCGGCGGCGAACAGGAACAGTGGCAGCCGCACGTCGTTGAGATAGGAGAACTGCAGCCGGCGTGGCGGCGACGCGAGCCGGTCCAGCACCGGATTGACTGCCGGAAGTCGGGCCTCGCCCCGCGACATCGCCCGGTCGTACAGCGCGTGGAGCCGGAGCGCCCTCGCCGAAAGGATCTGCGACAGGCGATCACCGACATTGCGCGCCCGCACCACCAGGTACGCGGAAAAGTCACCGGATGCCTGCATTTCGGCGAGATAGTGCAGGCGGTTGAACGGCCCGGTCAGTGACAAGCTGAGCATCACCACCATGATCTCGAATGCCAGCAGCACCGCCACCACCAGCACGACCCCCAGGTCCAGCAGTACGTTGCGGAACTGCAGGGCGAAATAGGCGGGGTTGGTGTCGACGATGATGTAGCCGATCTGGCGCTCGCCGTCATGGATGGCGAAGGTGGGCACGTCCTTGCGCGCCCGCGCGGGCGCGAACGGTGACGACTGCCGGTTGCCCGACTCGAAGATGATGCGCCCAGTGGACACGCCGAAATAGGAAATCTCGGGAAAGTTGTCCAGCAGTTCACGGAAGAAGCTCTCCGCGCCCACCAGGCTCTCCAGCGGCACGCCGGAGCTGACCGCGCGCTGGATGTTGCGATTGGCGACCGTGGCTATCAGGCTGGTGCGTTCCACCAGTTCGGGCTGAAGTGAGCGGCCGACCTCGCGGTAGGCGAACTGGCCAAGCGCCAGGACAGCCAGCAGAACCACTCCCGTGATCCAGGGCGTCAACCGGCGCGAGAAGTGCCGGGCAATGGAGGATTCCGGCGCGGCCACCGGGTGCAGCAATGCACTGGAGTCTGTCGCACCGGACGCCTGGCCGCCTTCGTCCGCAGACGCACCGAGCCCTTCGAGAGCGTCCCGGTAACTTCGATCCGCCGCCTGCAGACTGGATTCGAGTTCGATAATCGCCCGTCGCAGAACCCCTCTCCGGGGATCGCTCGTGGTGTCGCCTTCCAGTTGCGATTCTGGAAAAGGCTCCCCTGCGTTCAGCCTGTCGGCAATCAGTGCCACGGCGGAAACACCCTGAATCGCGCCTCGCAACTTCCAGCGAAGAATCAGCCACGACAGCAGCGACAGGGCGGCCAGCAGAACCAGGGCAACTTTTATGATCCGCATTGCCACCGAATCCGATTTTTCCCGGTAGCGGTCCACGGGGTATTCCACCTGGATGCCACCCACGATCGTGCCGCTAGCATTGATGATGCTGTACCCGCTGATCAGCGCGTTCGGCGTTTCGAGGCTCCAGTGTGGTTCGTCGGCAAGCACCTGGGCCTGGAGAATTTCCCGGGATACGCTGTCTCCTTCCGCTTGTGGCAGAGACTGGACGATGATGCCGCTCGGGTTGAATGCCCGTATGGCGGTGATCTGCGGATCCAGTTCCCGGCCCCGCTTGAGAATCTCTCCGGCATTGCGCACCGCCGAGATCGGCAGGCCGAGATTCACGATGGGCCGGAAGGACGATGCGGTGGACTGCGCCACTACCGCGAGGCGGGATTCCACCAGCCTTGCCAGCATGGCGTTGTGTTGCAGGATCGACAACGCCGTCAGGACGACAAGAACGATGGCTATGATCGCGGTGAAGGCGAGCCAGCTGCGCCAGAGTACGGAGTTGTCTGGAGAGTGTCGGGTCATTGGTGTTTTTGTTACAAACCCTATCCCCGAGATGGGGAAATGTCCAGATCACGGCCTGGCGGGCATCGGGGCCACACAAAGCGGATGTACTACCCCGGGATCGGTCGCCCGTGACTTCGCACCCGGATGCAGACATGCGCGGGCACGATACGATCATGGCACTCGTAAGCTACAATGCGCTGCTACAGCCACGGATCCAACTGTCCATGCCCTGGCCCGAAAACCAGAAGAGTGTTCTCGACGAGCCCCTTGCGGTCTGTTCCACCAGCCCGATGACCGGCTTCGTGCGCAATGGCTGCTGCGAGACCGGGCCGGAGGACATAGGCTCGCATACCGTCTGCGTGGAGGTCACCGCGGAGTTCCTCGAGTTCAGCAGGTCCCGTGGCAATGATCTCTCCACCCCGATCCCGGACTTCGGTTTTCCCGGGCTGAAGCCGGGCGACCGCTGGTGCCTGTGCGCGGCGCGCTGGCAGGAGGCGCTCGAGGCGGGCATGGCACCGCGGGTGGTGATGCGCGCCACCCACCAGGGCGCACTGGAAGTAATCGACTTCAAGGACCTATCCCGTCACGCGATCGACCTGTCCTGATGGCGGGGCATTCAATCGCGGTGGTGGGCGCCGGCATCGTTGGCGTCTGCACCGCACTCTGGCTGCAGCGCCGGGGTCACGACGTTCTCCTGATCGACCGCGACGAGCCCGGCATGGGCACGTCGTTCGGCAATGCCTGCACCATCGCCGACTACGGCTGCATACCGGTGAACAGCCCGACCCTGCCACGGCAACTGCCGCGCCTGCTGTGGTCGGCCGACAGCCCGCTATCCTTTGACCCCGGTTACGCGATCAGGCATCCCGCCTGGATGCTGGGCTTCCTGCGCAACTGTTCACGCAAACGGGTGGACGACATCATCGGCGCCCTCGGATCGATTCTGTCCGCCACCTCGCACGGTCTCGATCCCCTGGTGGAGGACACTGGCTCCGGCTTCCTCTTCGACCGCAATGGCTGCCTGTACGGCTACGCCACCCGCGGCGGCTTTGAGTCATCCCTTGCCTCCAACCGCAAGCGCGAGGCCCAGGGGGTCCGTTTCGACATCCTCGAGGGCGGCGAGATGCGCGACCTGGAACCGGAGCTGAAGCTCGACTTCTACCGCGGCCTGCTATACCAGGGCGCGCGCCATGTCGTGAATCCCAAGTCACTGGTGGATCGGTTCGTGGAGCATTTCGCCGCCGCCGGAGGCAATGTCCGCCGGGCGGCGGTTACCGCCGTGGAGGCCGGGGCCAGACTACGCCTGGAGGGCGGCGGGGACCTCAGCGTTGACCGCGTAGTAATCACCGCTGGCGCCCATTCCTGCCGCATCCGCGGCGCGGGTCTCGAATCCCTGCCCCTCGACACCGAGCGCGGCTACCACGTGCAGTTCGCCGGCAGACAGTCGCTCCTGCGCCGCCCGGTGGCCTGGGCCGAGGGAGGCTTCTACGCCACCCCCACGAGCGAAGGGCTGAGATTTGCCGGCACGGTGGAGATCGCCGGCCTCGACCGCCCACCGACACCCGCGCGCTTCGACTACCTCACCCGCCACGCCAAGCGGATGTTCGACCTCGAGGAGCAGCCCGCGCAGACCTGGATCGGTTTCCGGCCGACCTTTCCCGATTCACTCCCGGTGATCGGGCCAAGCCCCGTGGACCCGAACGTATTGTTCGCCTTCGGCCATCACCATATCGGCCTCACCCTGGCCGGGATCACCGGCCGCCTGGTTGCGGAATTGATCGACGGCGCCGCGCCTGGCGTGGACCTGACGCCCTTCAGTGCCACGCGCTTTTCCCGGCAGTTAGCGAGCCAGCCCGTATCCCGGTGAAGCACGTCCACCAATATCAATCGAGCAGGAAGTAGGCACATGACTTTGCGGATTATCGGCTCCGGCTTCGGCCGCACCGGCACGAAGTCCCTCAAGGACGCGCTCGAGCAACTTGGATTCGGCCCCTGCCACCACATGCACGAGATCATCGAGCATCCGGAGCAAGTACAGCACTGGCAGGCGCTGGCCGAGGGCAGGACTGTGGATTGGGAAGCCGTATTTTCGGGCTACAGCGCCCAGGTCGATTGGCCGGGTGCGCACTACTGGCGCGAGCTTGCCGAGGCATTCCCGGACGCCAGGGTGATTCACACGGTGCGGTCGGAGGAGAAGTGGTGGGCCAGCTTCTCATCATCCATCGCGAAGCTCGTCCGCGTCTTCCCGGACATGGCGATTCCGCCACAGGCGAAGGACATCCTGGACGCGTGGATGGTGTTCGCCGGCAGGCCCACGTTCGGCGAAGGTATCGAGGATCGTGAAACTGCGCTGGCAGCCTACCGACGTCACAGCGAAGCAGTCCGGGCGGGGATTGCGTCAGATCGGCTGTTGGTGTTCGACGTCGCAGAGGGCTGGGAGCCACTATGCCGCTTTCTCGGCGTGCCTGCGCCGGACCGACCGTTCCCGCATCACAACCTGCGGGCCGACTTCTGGGAGGTGCTGGGCGGCGAGCCCGCCTGAGCTTCGGCGAGCGGACCGGTTTCCGGCGCATCGCGCGAGCGCTGGAGTTCCCCGAAGCCTGCTCCGGTGGGATACTGCAAGTTGCCGGAAACCATGCGCCGGTTTCCGAGGTAACCGTACAGTCGATCCACGCCATGAATGAAGAGAGCGGAAAGGCCCGGCTGGCAGCCGTGCTGATCGCGGATATTGCCGGCTACACCAGGCTCATCGAGAAGGACGCCGCGGGCACGGTAGCGGCGTGGAAGACGGCGCGCTCGGGCGCCATCGACCCCACGATCCTTCGCTTTGGCGGAACTATCGTCAAGCATACGGGTGATGGCTTTCTCGCCGAATTCGGCAACGTTCAGAGCGCGGTGGAGTGCGCCATCAACCTGCAGGAGTTGCTCCGGGCCGGACCACTGGGTTTTCGCATGGGGATCGGACTGGGCGACATCATCGACGATGGCCAGGACATCCACGGCGAAGGCGTAAACATCGCGGCCCGCATCGAGGCGCTTGCCGAACCCGGCGCAATCTGTATCTCGGGAATGGTCCATGATGCCGTGCGAAACCGGGTCAAGGCGGGATTCCACGATCTCGGCGAACACACTGTCAAGCACGTGTCAGCGCCGGTGCGCGTGTACAGGATCGCAGACGCCGGGCACGCTTCCGCCGCCGCGGTCCCCGAGGCCGCTCCGGCGCTCCCGGACAAACCCTCGATCGCCGTGCTGCCGTTCCAGAATTTGTCCGCGGATCCGGAACAGGAGTACTTCGCGGACGGGATGGTGGAAGACATCATCACCGAGCTCTCACGCAACCGGTTGCTGTTCGTGATCGCGCGCAATTCCAGCTTCACGTACAAACGCCAGGCGGTCGATGTCAAACAGGTTGGACGTGAGCTCGGGGTGCGCTACGTGCTCGAGGGTAGCGTGCGCAAGGCGGGCAGCAGAGTGCGTGTAACCGGGCAGCTCATCAATGCCGCGAACGGCGCGCATCTCTGGGCGGACCGCTTCGACGGCGAGATCGCGGAGATATTCGACCTGCAGGACCAGGTCACCCGAAACGTCGTGGCGTCGATTGCCCCGCACATGGAGCAGGCGGAGATCGAGCGCGCGAAATCAAAGCCAACCGGGGACCTGGACGCTTACGACTTCTTCCTGCGCGGCATGGCGGCTTTTCACGGTTTCAACAGGGAGGCGAACCGGGAGGCGCTGGCGATGTTCACGCGGGCAATGGAGAAAGACCCCGGGTTTGCCGCCGCGTATGGCATGGGCGCGCGCACCTATGCCCAACGCGCCGGGTTCGGCTGGATCAGCGATTTCCCCCGGGAAAGCCGATCCGCGAGCGACCTGGCGCGCAAGGCATCATCGTTGGGTGGCGACGACGCCATCGCGCTGGCCGCCGCCGGCTTCGGGCTCGCGGTATTCGGCGACGTGGTTGACGGCGACGCCTTCCTGGATCGCGCGCTGATCCTCAATCCCAACCTCGCCTGGGTCCGGCACAGCAGCGGCTTTGCGAAGGCGTTGGTCGGAGCACCCGAGCAGGCGGTGGAGCAGGCAACACAGGCGATGCGATTGAGCCCGCGGGATCCGCAGCACTTCGCGATGCAGGCAGTGATCGCGATAGGTCATTTCCTGCAGGGGAACTACGACGAGGCATACGCCTGTGCCGGGGCCGCGCTGCGTGCGCGGGCGAACTTCCTGCTGGGCGCCACCGTCACCGCAGCCAGCGCGGCGATGAGTGATCGCTCCGAGGAAGCCGGGCGGGCCATGACACGTGTGCGCGAAATCAATCCACAGCTTACACAATCCACGCTCGGCAGCTGGCTGCGATTTCACCGTGTCGAGGATGCGAACCGGTGGGTTCAGGCGCTGCGCCGGGCCGGTCTGCCAGAGTGACTGCCAGCTTTCCTCGCTGACGCACGGGTTGTCCGGGACTGGATCTAGCAGGTGACCGGCTGGGCGGAATAGCGCTCGTGGGCGACGGCCTCGGCGCGCTCCTCGGCGAGCGCGCGCACGTCCTCGATGCCGTGATCCAGCGCCAGCTTGAATCCGAAGCGTCGAAAGAATTCCTCGTAGAGCTCGCCGCCGCGGGTGCCCACGGCGTATAACCGTCCGGTTTGCGCCTCGTATTCCAGTTCGATGGCGGCGAGCGGCTGGCGCGCCGGGCCGCCGAGCACCTCTGCTCCCCTCGCGGGATCGTAGACGCTGCGTTCCGAGCAACAGTAGATGATCTGTTTACGTTCTTCCTCCGCCAGTTCGCCGTTCATGAACGGGGTGCTTTCCGCGCGGTAGTTGAGAAAGCTCAGTGTCCGGGTGGGATAGCTCAGCTTGTGGGCGCAGATCGCGGAAAAGGCGACGACGGAGGCCCCGGGACCCGCACCGCCCTGCCACTCGTAGGCTTCACCGTCACCGGTTTTGAGTGCGTTGCCGCCTGCCAGCGGCCGGCCAATATCGAGCAGGAAGCAGGGCGTGGTGACATGGGGATAATGAAAGATGTACGCGCCGCCGCCGGTCAGCGCCTGTGCGCGGATCGGCTCCCCTTTCTCGTCCACCAGCAATACCCGGTTGTAGTGGCGCACCGGCGCCGCGCGCGCCAGCAGTGAAGGATTGGAGGCCACCAGCGTCGCGGTGGCGAGGCAGGTTCTGAAGAAACCGCGCCGGCTTCCGCCAGGTGGCCGGGCGTCCGTCATGCGCTCTCCTCCAGCCACTCGTCCCAGTCGAGGAACAGGTCGGGTGCGAGGGAATGCCGTCGCCCGTCCACGGCATCGACCAGCAGGTGGCCGTGGTCGTCCACTCCCGCCGCGGTGCCGCTGATATCGCCGCCGGGATGTCGGATGGCAACGGGCTGTCCGCTGATGTCGGCGCGCTGACGCCAGGCGCCGAGCACATGGGGCAGGCCACGCTCGTCCCAATCGTTGATCCAGCGCAGAAACTCCCGCGCCCAGGTCTCGAACAGCGTATCGATATCCGGCGCCGCGGCGCCCTCGGCCTCCAGGAGACTGATGCCGTCGTCATCTGGCGCCGCGGCAACGTTCACCGATACCGTGACCGTGATCCAGCGGCGCCGGCCATCCACGCCGCGATCGAGCCACGCCTCCGCCAGCGGCATGCCGGCAACGTGGAGGATATTGGGCCAGCCGTAGCCGAGCGCCGTCATCGGCGAGACATGGGTGGCGATGGCCGCGCCCAGGCTGACCAGGGTGACGAACAGGATTTCCGCGTCACGCGTGGGCGGACCCTCGGGTTCCAGCACCAGCGCGGCATGCAGGTTGCCTGGCGGTTCGGAAGCCAGCGCGCCGCCGGATTCCCGGCGCGACTCAACCGAGCGCGCCAGCATGATGCAACCCTCTGCTGCGCCCGACCGCGCCAGGTCGACAACGTGATCCCGCAGGCAGGGCACTCCTGCCAGGACGTCCAGGTCATAGGCCGCGGGCAATGCGGGCGTGACAGCCACCATGATAGCGTCAGTGAACTTCGTTGCCGGCAGAGCCGATGGCCCGCACCAGTTCCCTGTGCCCCTGGGCCGCGGCGTACGCGGCCGCGGTTCGCCCCTCGGTGTCCGCCACGTCGATGCGCGCGCCGTGCCTGAGCAGGCTGATCGCGATGGCCATGTGCCCGCGGGCCGCCGCATGGTGAAGCGCGGTAGCGCCGCGGTCATCGCGCGCGTCGATATCGATCCCCGGGGTATCGAGGAGAAGTTCCACCACGCCGGGATGATCCGCGTAGGCGGCGCGGTGCAGCGGCGTCCAGAGGTACACGTCGCGCGCGTTGACGTCGGCACCGGCCGCGATCAGGCGTTCGAGGGCGTCGTCATGGCCTTTAGCGGCGGCGATCATCAACGCTCCCCAGCCGTTGATGCCCCGGCTGTTGACATCGACATGGCGTGCCAGGATCGGGTCGAGGCAGCGCAGGTCGCCGCTGACGGTGGCGAACATCAGTGGCGTGCCGCCGTTATCGTTACGGGCATCGGGGTTGGCGCCGAGATCCAGCAGGCGCGTCACCTGGTCGCAGCGCCCGGCGCGCGCCACCAGCATGAGCGCGGTGCGCCCGCCGTGGGCGGGGCGGTCGATGTCGCCGGCCTGGTCGATCAGTTCGACCACGCGTTCCACGTCGCCGGCGCGTACCGCGCGAAAGAACTCCGCGTTGTCCGCCGTGGCTGCAGGCGCAAGGGCCAGCAGGGGCAGTCCGCAGACCAGTTTACGAAGCGCGCGCCACATGGGTCGCATAGTGGGAAGTCACCTCGCGCATCGCAGCCGACGCGTCATAGCGTCCCGTCAGACGCACCACCGCGTCATGACGTACGGCGTCGTTCAGGATCTCGCGGTAGCCGCCGCGCTCGGGATCGCCGAGTCGAAGCTGCTGGGTGTGGATCACGCGGTAGTCGCCGTCGCCGAAGAAGAACCGCAGGGTCGCCTGGCGGGTGAGGTTCTCCAGGGTGCTGAACTGAACCGCGCCCTCCCCCGGCGTGAGCAGGACTTCACCCGCCAGCGGGTCGTCGGGCCGGGTCGCGATCTCGAAGCGCAGCATCACCACCGCCGCCGCGCCGAGCTCGATCACGTCGGCCTCGATTGAGATCGGCAGCGGCTCGCGCGCGCGCCTGAGAATGCGCCGGTCTTCCTTGCACTCGGGGCCACCGAGACCAAAGAACACCGCCGTCTCCCAGTCGCCGTCGTCCAGGCGCACCGGTACGCAGGTGGTCATCACCCCGTTTCTGCGCATGCTGCGCCTGATTTCTGCGGGAAATACCTGCACGCGTGAAGTATCCGCGATGGATTGTCTGAATGCCAGAGGCAGTATCCGGGAAGACCTGGAGCCGCGAAAAAAAACCCCTGCAGGGCAGGGGTCTTCAGAAGTTGCCGGCGTCCGTCAGGTCGTGGATGCGCTGGCGTTGGCGGTTTCCGCTTTCTTCTCCTCTGGTGTGCCCGCCTTATCCTTGACTTCTTCGTACCACAGATCGTGGTGTTGTTTCGCCCATTCGACGCTCACCCGGCCGGTGGTCATGCCCTCCAGAGCGCCCTCCGTTCCGAGTGTGCCGATGTAGGCGTGTCCGAAAAATACCACGATCCACAGGATGGCGGCTATGGCATGAACCTGGTGCGCCCACTGCATGGTGGCACGGCTGGCGTCGCCGAAGCCCCACTGCGCGGCCCAGCCGATCAACATGAAGCCGGAACCGCAGACCGCGACCAGGCCCACCAGGATGACGATCCAGAACCAGACCTTTTCGCCACCGTTGAGCTTGCCGGCGCTGGGATGCCCCTTGCCGATGATGCCGCCGCCGGTGGCGAACCACTTCAGGTCCACCGCGGTGGGGAAGTTATTCTTCACCCAGAACAGCAGCATCGCAAACACACCGATGGAGAAGAACGGGCCGACGTAGTTGTGCACGTTGATCGATAGCGCGGCCCAGGCTGCGAAGCCCTCGGGACCGAGCAGCGGGATCAGCACGGCGCGGCCGAACAGCATGCTGAGGCCGGTGATCGCCAGGATGACGAAACCGATGGCGGTGTACCAGTGCATGAATCGTTCGAGCGTCGTCCAGCGCGGCACGGTAAGTCCCGTCTTCTCGCCTTCGACCCGGATCCTTCCACGAATGAGGAAGAACACCGCCACCAGGCAGAGCGCTCCAACGATTGCCCAGCCACCGTAGTTGGCGATCAGCCCGACGCGCATCTGGCGCCAGTTCTGACCGCCATTGTTGATGAACACGCCGGACTCCGGCCCGCTCACCGCGCTGTAGCCGGCCTGGCCGTCGCGCACCGCGCGCCAGAAATTCGCCCGCAGGTTATTGTCTCCCTCCACCTGGGCGAATGCCTCCGTCCCGCCAGTGACGAGATAGCTCGCGGTTGGCAGGATCATGGCGCTGAGGAGAATCAGCAGGATGGACCAGTTCATTGCCCGGCGGCGCCGGGCACGGGTCGACTGGCTCCCGGGTTGGACGGGTTGCCCCGATGCGGTTGTTGGCATGGTCATATTGTCCCCGTAGGTAGGTTCAACGATCCTGCTGGTTGGCGAAACGGTCATTCAGGGCGGATTCGTCCGTGCTCAGGTCATCGGACGGTCCGAGATACACGCCCGGCTCATGGAAGGTCACGTTGGTGGACTCCCAGCAACCCGATAGCGCGCCGAAGGCGAACAGCAGGACCAGGGTGTGAATTGTTTTTCTACGCATGTCGCTTTCCTGGATTGGGTGAATGCGACTCCCGCCACGGTCGCGCCCCGCGGCGATCGCCGGTAGCGGCCGGGGGAGGCCACGCGGCCTCCCCGGCGCGGCATCAACCTGTGCCGTAGGCGGTTTCCCAGCCCCAGGTCTGGGGACGCCCACCGCGGCGCAGGATACGCTCGCGGTAGATGTCCGCCACCATGTCGCCGTCACCGGCGATCAGGGCCTTGGTCGAGCACATCTCGGCACATAGCGGCAGCTTGCCTTCCGAGAGCCGGTTGCGGCCATACTTCTCGCGTTCGGCCTCCGAGTTGTCGTCAAGCGGCCCGCCGGCGCAGAAGGTGCACTTGTCCATCTTGCCGCGCACGCCGAAGGCCTCCTGCTGCGGATACTGCGGCGCGCCGAAGGGGCAGGCGTAGAAACAGTAGCCGCATCCGATACAGAGGTCCTTGTCGTGCAGCACCACGCCATCGTCGGTAGTGTAGAAGCAGTCCACCGGGCACACCGCCGCGCAGGGCGCGTCGGTACAGTGCATGCAGGCGACGGAGATGGATTTCTCGCCGGCCTCGCCATCACCCAGGGTGATGACGCGGCGGCGGTTCACGCCCCAGGGCACCTCGTTCTCGTTCTTGCACGCGGTTACACAGCCGTTGCACTCGATGCAGCGTTCGGCGTCACACAGGAATTTCATTCTTGCCATGATCGTATCCTCCGGCTCAAGCGACTGAGATGCGGCACAGAGACACCTTGGTCTCCTGCATCTGGGTAACGGAATCGTATCCGTAGGTGAACGCGGTGTTGGCCGCCTCACCCCGGACATAAGGTTGTGTCCCCTCGGGATACTTGTCCACCAGGTCCACGCCCTCGTAGTGACCGCCAAAGTGGAATGGCGTGAACACCACTCCTGGCGCGACGCGCTTGGTCACCATGGCCTTGACCTTGATCTTCGAGCCCTCCGGACTCTCGACCCAGACCATGTCGCCATCCTTCACGCCGTTGTCGTTGGCGTCCTTGGGATTGATCTCGACGAACATCTCCTGCTGCAGTTCCGCCAGCCAGGGATTGGATCGGGATTCCTCGCCACCACCCTCGTATTCCACCAGCCGTCCGCTGGTATGGATGATGGGGAAGTCCTTAGAGAAATCCTCCGCCTGGATCGATCCGTAACGCGTGGGTAGGCGGTAGAAGCGCTTGCGATCCTCGTAGGTCGGGTACTTGGCCGCCAGCTCGCGATCCGGGGTATAGAGCGGTTCGCGGTGCACGGGAACGCGGTCAGGGAAGGTCCAGACGATGGCCCGGGCCTTGGCGTTACCGAAGGGAGCGCAACCATGCTTGATTGCGACCCGCTGGATGCCGCCGGACATGTCGGTCTTCCAGTTCTTGCCCTCGGCCTTGGCCTTCTCGTCGTCGGTGAGATCGTCCCACCAGCCGAGCGTTTTCAGCAGGTCGGCGGTAAACTCGGGATGGCCGTCTTGTATCTCGTTGCCCATCGGCCAGGA